>JBBSEX010000039.1:0-25547 GCA_038239345.1 Bryobacterales bacterium | reverse complement strand
TGTGAACCGCCCTTTTTTCATCTTCGGATCTCCTTTTCGTCGCTTCTTCCTTCTGCGCCGATCCTGAAATCCTCAATTTTATCTGGTCCAGATTATCGAGGGCACGTCAGTCCTTGTATTGCAAAGACATCCAACGGGCTTTCCTTGAGCACTTGCAAAGCCCTGGTGCGATATTTACAGAAGCTGACGGATATAGGATTTGTGCAAATTACCGTGCGAGCAGACGTAGTTTTTCGAAGGCCCACGATCCCGTACATGTTCCCATTCGCGACCGACCTCAATCTTCCGTTCGTCTTTGGTCCGAGACGAGGCCAAGTGTGCTGGTGAGAAACCTGGAGCTTGAGATGTGTGGTGCTAACGGCACTCGGGACACGCCGAAGCCTGAACCGTAAGCGTCAGCAACCCACCTGAAAACCAAGCCACTCTTAGGGGAACATGGCGGCATGGAAGCGAGCATCGAGGAAAGACGGCGGATGTTGGCGGGGCATCGCCAGAGCGGGATGAGCTTGTCTGGCCATACGTCCTTTTTTCGACGATCCGCTCTTCTCGTCCATGAACCACTCGCTTCGCCGCGCGACCAGAGTGATGAATCGAGAGCAGCAGATTTACTTAGGCAAGTCCTGCAGGGGGTATACGTGCAGTTTTCCTGCACCAGACTCAAAGATCACCTTCGCCAAGCCGGCGTTGACATCATGCTCCACAGGGACCAAGCAGGCGCCAACCTGTTTACCGGCGCTCTCTCGCTTACCTACCGCTGTGTGCGGAAACGTCGGAGAGAAATCGAGTCCCTTGCTGTCTTTGCACGGACTCGGGCCGTCATGCTCGACTTCCAGTGACATCCCTCCCTCTTTGGGTTTCTTATTCCAGCCGTCACAATTGAAGATGTATCCGCCCTGCCGCGCCGCATAGTACAGCGGCATCATGCCTGCTGACGGCACCAATTGAATATCGATGCTGACCGCGTCTGCACCCGTGTTGATCGCCTCCAGCCGGTTTGCGGCATGGTCAGCACAAATCTCAAGCCCAAACACCAACACCTTGCAGGCATCCTTGCCTTTGATCTCGCTTAACGACCCAAACCACGGGCCGGCTTTGCGCGGACCGGCAAAACAATAGTCATCGAGATGCAGGCTCTCCTTCTTCAGCTCGATTTCCGACTTACCGCCGTCATACAGTTCCAGAAGCTTCTTCCAGATCGGAAAGATGGAAAGGTTCACCGTTGGGGGAGCCTTTACCGGGAGAAGAGCCCTTATCTCGATAAGCTTTCCAAGCGCCTGGCCCTGGAGTTCCACGGGTCCCGCAGCCGCAATCTTGAGCTTCAGTTCCTCGATCTCGCCTTTATACTTATCAGGATTTAGCCTGAGCTCCTCTATCTGGTCATTGATCTCCTGGATTTCCTGCTCGCATGCGAGGAGTCGGGCAGGATTGCTCTTTGCCTGGACCTTCTTAAGCTTGGCTCCGTCTAACGCGGTCACAAGTTCGGCAGGCTTGTCCTCGTACTCTTTGAGTTCTGTGCAGAGTTTCCGGTGCACTTCGTCGATTTTATTGAACGCCACGGTTTCCACCGCCTCGAGATCGAGAGCCGGCATCACAACCTTCAACTGACCGCTGAGATCGTCGTACTCGCGGTTTAGGGTCGCAAGCTCCGACTGCACGTATTCCTTCTGATACGGCAGAATGAGGCCCCATTCTGTAGCGGGTGTGGTCTTGTCGTTGATGACGCTGTTCAACACGGCTGTCCGGGCTGCCGTGTTTGTTCTCCACTCCGCCCGCTCCAAACCTGAATACTGTTTCTGCCACTCACTCCCGACGGCTTGCAACATAGCGTCTTTTTTCGAAACGATTTCGCTAGTTTTGTTAACATCGGCAGCGATTGTGACGCACACCCAGTCTTTTAACGGGCGGCTGTTAATTTTGTCATTACAAGCAACGCGAATAGCGCGAGTGACCCTGGTCAAACCCCAGTCGCCTAAGATACCTTCCAGCGATTCGGTTAAGCTGGGCCACCATTCCTTTGGCAATCCGTTATCGGTGATGAAAAGTCTGGCTGGAGCTCCGCTTTCCCCCTTATCGTTCAGGATCTCCATAAGCACTTTGCCGACCTTGTCGTCGTTTTCGGTATCGGCGAACTGAACGTCTTCGTTGATGGCCTGGAGGCGCACAGGATCCGGGTGCGGAATCAGCTCGTCGGCCAATTCCGCCGAGTTCACCAGCTTCTGGATCATGCGGGTGGAAGTTTCTCCAAAGCCATTCTCTTTGCCTAATCCGCCGCGAAGCACCGGCGCGTGGTTTCGCATCTCGTAAATTTCCCGCTTGTACCCGATGCCTGCAGGCGGTAGTGGCGCGAATACCGAATTGACGGTTCCAAATACAAACACCCAGTCCTTCCATTTCACCGGCGCCACCAGTTTCTGCAGCTTGGTCAGCAGTTTTGAAGCGTCGTCCACAAGATAAGCTCCATACACGCCTTGAAAGAAACATTCCGGAATCATGAAGACCTTCAGAACCGTGGGGTGCTTGTCAGCTTGCGCGAAGGCCTTGTCCAGGGTATCGGCGACAAACGCCACGCGATGGTCGATGTCTTCGGCATCATCCCTATAACCGTGATAGCGGCCTTTCCAGACGCCTTTCAATTCCTCGTAGCAATAAGGGGTATCTGTCTCCGGCCGTCGCTTGAACGTAGCATTCCAAGTGGCGTCATATTCCACCTTCGTAGTGTCACGGAAGTCCGGATGCAGGTCAGCCAGCGTCCAAGGGGCGCCACCCTCGCTGGCGGGCCGTTTCTTAAAGCTCAGCTTCTTGCCGCCGAAGAAAGACACCTTGGTGGGGTCGGCAAAATCTTTCGCGGTGTATGGCAAGCCGGGCATAGGTCGGCTGGTATAGGCGAACGTCCGCTTTTGATCCGGGACTTCCGTAATCGTCAGCTTGTCGGCGTCCTCCGCGTGCGGCTTGTACACCTGGGTGGGAATCGCTAGCAGCGTATGCCCGATGAAGTGCACCTTTTGATAGAGCGGCTCTACCTTGAAGATCACTGGTTCATCGACGCCGGGGAAAACCTCTACCTCGCACGGCGCGGGCGTGTAATCGAACTTGCACTTGTCTAGCTTGGAGAAATCGGGCGTAATCTTATACTTTCCCGGCGAGAGATCCGCAAACTCTGCAATACCTTCCTTGGTGTTCCCGTCCGGCAAGGTTGCGGCGGGTTTGAAGTCATTGCCTAGAAACTCGAGCTTAATGGGCACTATCCCGTCTTCTGTGTCGCGCAGGTGATGATCGGGGTCGTGCTCATAGACGATCTCCACCTTGAGCTTTGCCTTGCGGCCAAGTTCGAATACCAACGGGTCACCATCATCCCCGTCGACAGCCACATCGCGCGGCTCAGGCTTCCACTCGAACATCGTGCCTAGCACGGAATAATCCGGCGTTACCGCGTAGCTTGCCGGCGTCAACTTGAGCACCGCCTGGTCTTCCACGGTGGTCTTGTTGTCCGTTGAACCCTTGTCCTTTGGGGTGGCCTTTACAGGGATGGCGGTGGTCTTGAACGGCAGATCGTCGAGGAATTTCGGACCGCAAGCCTTCAACACAAATTTCACCGTCAGCTTGGCCTTGCGTTTTACCTCGAATACAACTGGCGCGTCGTCGCCCGGCTGGAGTTCCACTTCTTGCGGGTCGTCGACATGGTCGTAATCGTCTTTGCTTAGGCCCGTAAAGGTGGGCGTCAATTTGTATTTGCCGGCTGAAACAACTCCAAAATCCGCGATACTGCCCGCCGACGTACGGGATTCCTCTTTCGGCTGCGCGCCATCGCCGGTATATACCGCCTGAACAGGAATGCCCACTGCATCGAGCGGCGATTCCGTCGCCAGACCCGTCCCGGACTTCACTACAAACCGGACCTTCAACTTTGCTTTGCGGACGAGATCGAACAGCACATAGGCCAGAACGCCAGCCTTAACCTGGACGGGTTTACTGAGTTCGGTCCCTTTGATGACGTCATAGAGTTTCAGGTTCGCCGGGGACGGCTTCATAGCCGCGGTGTATGAGCCGGGCTCCAAATCTTCAAACTTGGCCATGCCGCTACCACCGGTGGGCTGTTCGATTTTTCCGCTCACCGGTACACCTGGAATATTCACACCAAGGTCATCGGTGACATGAATCCAAAGCCTACCTTTGGCCAACTTTGGACAATCGATCGCGGTCTGCCCAATGGGTTGTTGGGGCTTATCACAAGTACACTTGAGAGGCTTACCGCAGTTTACACAATAGGGCATAGGAATCGATCAGAGAAGTTAGTACTTGACCATGACACAGCCACCCGTGAGTTGAAGGTGACGGTCTCGAATTACGTCGACTTTAGCGACGCCAGGCAACTCGGGATGGGCCAGTATGTTCATGGTCCAAAGCCTTAGGGGGCTGCGCTCAAAATTTTCACCAAACTGGAGCCAGAGCTCAAGCAGCGCCATGACTGCCTCCGCGCTGTTCACGTTCCAGCTCGAAGCCTTATCCATGCCGCGTGACACGAAAGCCCGGACTGCGTCGCGACCGGTAAATGCCGAAGCGCACGGATCGGGAAAATGTGTCAGGAGATGATTGACGGTATCGTCGATGAATCGATCCAGTAAGTTCTCTTGAAGGATGTGAATCTGGGTGCGGCGAATCTGCAGCATTTCGGTGCGCTGCCCTCCAGGCGAGATCTATCCTAGCATGCAGTAAATGGGGCGCTCGAACGTGGCCGGTTACGTATGACATAATGGGGGGTCTTCGGAAGGAAGATCACACTTATTACCGGAGGGGATATAGTGTTTTCCGACGTTCGCGACGCGGCACCGCCCACTGGCATAAGTTGGAGTACTTCTTTGCCAGTGAAAGCGATTTCGCCGACATCGCCTAAACAGCGCAAACCCGACCAGGCAGCGCCGCAGTCTGGCCCAGCGTTAGCTGCCGAATTGGTCATACTGCAACGTTATGACCTCAGGGAGTTCTTCAAGCCCACACAGTTCTTCGCTGCCGCTGATCGCTTCCTGGTAACCAGTGCATCCGGCTGGAAGATTCTCGGGCTGGATGGACTGACCGTCGCTGAGCGTAAAACGGGACCCACGGCGATTCACTTTGACGGCCTCTCGCGCCGGTTCATTACTCTTGATTCGTCTGGATTAATACACTTCCACGACTTGGTGAATGGCCGCCTCACACGTGAGGTTTCCCTGAAGTCGAACGGTGTCCACGCGCTTCACCTCGGCCGCTGCAGTGATTCGCTCATCGTCTCCGGTCGCCGTACGGATCCCGCCGGTGTGGAAACCGCGTTCCTCGAATCGATGTCTATTCGCGAGCCCTTTCCCGGTCGTGAGCCAGAGGCTCCGATTACGCTCACCCTGGAAATGCCGGACGCGATCGTCGCCGTTACGCCTCATTCGATCTACGTCGCCTCGCGCGATCGCATCGTCGCATTAGGTCCCAACCTCCAACCCTACGATCTGATTCAGGGGGATTTCGTTCCGGTCTCCTTCACGGTGGACGGCAATGGCTGGATCTACCTGATCACGGATGGCTTCGATGAGCGTCTTTTGTCTTTGCTCACCCCGCAGGCCCAGCGAGCGATGCAGTATCGCGTTCTTCCGCCAGCCAATCGGGGCAGCCTTCCGCCCATCGTAGGCTCCAGTCACCAGGCCTACGTCATGGGCGGAAACCGAATTCTCTGTGTCGATCAAACAGGTAACCTGCAGTGGACTCGAACCACTGAGGGAAACCCCACCGCGGCCACCGTCTCCGCCGACGACACCTTGATCGTTAGCGATGCCAATGAAGTCGCCGCCTTTGATCGGGAAGGGCAGCGCGGCATTCTTTTCCGCTTTGCCGACGAGTCCTTACTGGGCGCCGCGCCCGTGCTCATGGACGATGGCTCAGTATTGGTCTGTGGCCGCCAGCACGTATACCGGTTGGGCGTTGCGTGATGCTGTTAATTCGACGCGAGCAAATGTCCGCCCTCGGCCGTCAGCCTCGACTGCAGTTTGAAAGCGAGCTCGTACAACACGGCTTTCAGTTTTATCCCGATGAGTGCAACCTTATCGGCCGGGCAGAAGTCTTGAAACTTGTGCAATCCGCAATCGAGCTCTCCACGCAGCAGGGTTTCCCCCTGGAGCGCGAAATCGCTTACTTCCTGTCCCTGATGTTCATGCTCGGTGTCGACTTCCACCGCGATCCCCAGCTGCCCTGGAATTGGGAAGCCGGCGGCGAATCCACCCTTGCCGAGCGCGTCGGCTCGATGCATGTCTTCTTCGCCGCCGCCATGAAATACATCGATCTCATCGCCGGCCCCGCTAACGGACACCTTATCCGCGCGATGGTTCGTGTGAAGAAATACGATCTAAGTACCGCTCCTCCGCGGGGTGGCGAGTTCGAAGGAAACCTTTGCGGCGTCCTGGAAAAATTCTTCCCCGAAAAGTACGCCTATCAGGGTGAGGCCGTGACGCGCACCCTCATTCAAGCCGGGATAAAAGAATCGCGGCAATACGGCATTGAGGACAATCAGGGCATTCTCTCTTACACCGGACTGATGTTTATGGTCGGCTCCGGCATGCATCAGGATCCACTCTATTCGTGGATTTCCAAAACCTTGCACGATCCCAAGCTGTCCGCTGGAACAATCAGGGGACGCCGCTTGTTTCAAGCCGCCGGCGAACATATTGCTCAATCCTTAGGAACGCGGTCGTGATAACAAACTTATACCGGGGGCATTCCATCAGTGGCAGGTAAGAAAACCGACGGGGCTCCGCACGGAGCGGCGCAGCAAGCCGCCTTAGGGCCAACGCCTCCGCCCGCCAAGCAGGATAGTGGCTGGAAGGCTCCCGCGTGGATCTCGGCTATCGTCGATAAAGTAGCCGACGCCGTCGGGTTGGCGGACAAAAAGCCCGCGCCCGCATCTAAACCCGACCCTGTCGTGGTCGACCCGGTTAAAGAAGCTGTGGCCGAGCCCGCCGTTGACCAACCCGTCGTAGCCGTGCCTGACCCGGTCGCTGCCCAACCTGACGCCATTCCGGTTGGGTTCCAAAAAGCACCCGAAGCTCCACCACCTCACGTCGTTGCTATCAGCCCGGAAGCACCCCCTGCGCCGCCGCCGCCCGATCCCGCCGCGCCGAAAACGAAATTTAAGAACCAGGTCCCACCACCTGCCGCCGCGCAAACTACGCTCCCCTGCATGTTGAAGGCGACGCTGCAGGTGAAGGTCACTGACATCGATGTGCCCACGCGGCTTATCCCCAATGCGAACATTCTGATTCAGGACGCCTCGGACGCCGAAGTCTCCCGTGGTGTTTCTACCCTGACCGATGAATATCAGAGCACCGAGGTAGCTCCCGGCACCTATAAAGTCACCATCAGCTTCGCCGGACAAGACGCCATCACTTACAAGATCGAAGCGCCCGGTCCCACGCAGTCGCAGGCTTTAGCCGGTGGTGACACTAAGCTTCTGGAATTCAAAGTAACGCCCATGATCCGCATTTACCTGAAGTTCCAGTTTCAGGATCCGGACGAAAACTTCGCCGACAAGGTGCGCGTCTTCCCCAAGGACATGAAGCTCCAGCTCTTCATGACCGGCACCGAAAAGATCGAGGCCGTCATTGGCGACGATGGCATCATGCTGGATGGTCCTGGCGGCAAGAACTACATCGAAGTGAAGCGTTCCAAGAAGTGGTTCGAAGTAAAATTCGAGCAGCCGAAAAGACCGTTCGTGATGGTGGAAGCTTATGACACCGACACTGTAGACAAACCGAAACTGGTGGAAGAGGACGCTCCGTTCACCAAGGACAACGATCTTCAGAAGAAAATCTACGACGACAAGAAGCGCGTCTTCATGTTCCCCAAAACGAAGTGGACGATGAAGAATTCCGATTGGGACGTCAACCAAGCCCCCACCTTTACCAACATCGAAAACAAGTTTGAGCGGCTTGAGATGCTGGGCACCATCGTCGGCGAAGATGGCAGCCCCGCCGTCTGTACTCTGGATCCGCACTGGCAGTACATCAAGTTCGAATATTTCGATCGCTACTTTGGCATCAGCGATCACAACAAGGAACCCATCACCTCCCTGCCGGTGTTCCTGGAGGGCTACGAGACAGACGTCACCGCCGATGAGAATCCGGCCATCGATAAACTCACGACTTTAGCCAACTGGGCGGTAACGAAAGACAAGGACACTACTAAACTCGTACAGGTTCTTCCGTGGATCATTCGGACCGACGACGCCAATAAGGAAAACGCCAATCCCAATCAGAAATCGGTGCTGCGTTTCAAGACCGATGAGAAACATCGCTTCCTGAAATCCACCGAGAAAGACAAGCGGGAATGGAAGGAATTGAAAGATACCGACACGGACTATAAGCCCATCGTCGACCGCTTGCGCTATTACGATTTGCCCGAAGAATGGCGCTCCATGCAGTATTTCTGCCGCTTCTCAAAGAAAGAGAAAGAGCAGGAATACTACGAAGAAATGGCGCGCAGACAAACTACCCAGGCAATCCCGCTGATTTTCTCGCTGGATGATATAGTTCTTACCGACAAGGATCTGAAGCCGATCGAATGGCGTTGGGAAGAGACAGAAGTCGAGGCCGATCCGAACGACCGGGTAGCTATCTTCCGCAACACATTTGAGGGCGACTCCTGGTCCACTGCCGAACCCACTGCAGCGGCAGATCCTGCCGGTCCACCCACGCCGCCGACAGGAGCTCCGCCGGTAGTTCCTGCTGTTGCCAAGAAACCAGCGGGGGCGCGCACTCCTGCCGATAAGGCCGCGGACCGGCGTGCGGATCTTCCGAAAAAGCCGCAAGGGCCGTCCGAAGAGGTGTGGCATTCACCGGAAGGAATATACCGCCACGATAAGGCAAATAAAATGCCCTATTACAGCCGCATCAAACTGCCCGCGAACTATGTCGCCGACTACAGCGGGTGGATTCGCCTTGTGGCAGCGAAGGGCAACCTGTATGACGTATTTCACAAGCGCACGAAATTCGATAGCGCGAAGCCTAAGTTGCCCACCGGCGCCCGTGCCGGCGTCGCCTGGGTGGACGCGACCGCGGCAGGCGTAGGTGCTGCCGCCGGAGCCAATAAGCCCAGCCCGTCACTTGTGAAGGACGACACGAAGCATCCTTACTATACGATTCAACCCTTTTACGGGAGCGAATTCGTCACCAAAGGAATGCCGCGCGCCGGAAGCAATTTCTACGATGAGTGGACAACCCAAATCGGAGTCGGCGACAACACCTTCACGAACGGACGCTCCGATCTGGCTTTGATTCGCTGCTGCGAGTTTGATGGAACGCTGGAGAAATCGGTTCTGCTGCGGTTTCAGCGATTCACCTTCGATTTCGACGCTGAGGCCAGCAACATCGGCGCGGGTGACGATGCCCGCAAGACCTGGCGCTCCAATTTTTTGGCCGATTGCGGCAGCCGTTGGAGCGGCAACGATGGCGTGAATTCAGAGCAGACGTGGCTATATCCGAAAGCAGGCGCAACCACCTTCAAGATCAAGATGAGAACGTTCGTCCAAGCCTACGAAGTCGGTGCGGCGTCGCTAAAGTCGAATTGGTGTCATTTCAAAATCAAAACGGTTGAGGAAAGTAAAACCAGCTCCATGAACGCCGGAGCGGGTACGGGGCAGCTACGCGGCGATGCCGGCCTCGCGAACACCACCAGAGGATTTGCCGGAGCCCACGAAACGGGTCACGCGCACGGACAGCCCGACGAGTATCCAAGCAACGCCAGCGCTTATGGAGAAAAGGCCTGGGGTTCCAACCACATTCCCGGCGCTCCGTTCAACCTGGATCGGCCGGCCGCCTCGGCCATGATGGTAGGCAATCGAGCGGTCCGCCCCAGATCGTTCTGGACGTTGACCGAGTGGCTAAAAAACAATATTGCCGATATGGGCGTGGACTTCAAGATAGAACACGGGGCGGAAAGTAACTACTGCCTGCCTCATTATCAGAATGGAAGTTCCCATCCAGGCCGGGCTTTCAATTACTGGCCGATGCGCGCTTATACGCGCTACCACTCGCCAGCCGACGTAATCTACGACTCCTACCTATACCAGTGCGGTAAGGAAATTTTCACGACGCAGGTATTGCCGAATGCCTCTGATGGCGCTCCGGTGGACGGGATCCTGCTGATCCTCCTGAATGTCGGCTTGACGTTCTCGGGATTTCTCGCGGAGGTCGCGCACAAAACGCGCCGTGAGGCATTTGCCAAAAGACTGGTCTCCAGGTTTGAGGGTGCACTCAACAACAAAGTCTTTGCCCAGTTTGATCTGGGACCGTCGCGCAGTTTTGCCAAATGCTACGTGCACTTCACTATGCGCTTGTCGGAGACCGCAACCACTAGCGCGCACCTCAATTTTAATATCGATCCAGAATTTGCCGGGTCAGAAGATGCAGTTAGCGATCGCTGGGACTATAACATCGAATTTCCGGTTGACACCCCTCCGCCGACCGAGCCGGAATGGACCACGGCGATCAACGGCTGTGCCGATAAGGTAGTGGTGGAGGCGCTAAAGCGGATTGGACTCGGCACGGCGGGCGCTACCGACTATATGGCCGCGAACGCCTACATTCCGATCGTGAAGAGCATCGGTTCCACGCTCAGTCCTACTATGACGCGCTTGTGACAGACGATTGTTTGCGATCTGACGATAGTGGAACGGCAACATGTGCTTGATCTGGCGGAATCTCACGGGGAAGCGCGGCATAGCCATTCTGCCGCTGCTTGTAGTCGGGTATTTAACTTCCTGGCCGGCAGCCGGGCAAACGCGATCCGCACAAACCAGCGCGAAGGAGAAAAAGATGGCCGATAGCGGATTTACAGAATTACACTCTGGAGCGCCTGTACCCCTCGCCACCAATCCGAGAAAGATTCAGCCCGTTGTGCCCTCGCTGTCCGCGACGGCTCCAGTCGTCCCAGGCGACGCCCTCCGGCTCTTCGTGAATGACAGGATGAATTCCCGCGTGGGATTTTCGCTGCCCGCCGGAACTCTCACATCACAGCACGAAACGGCCTTGGAACCAGGCTTTGGCCCGGCTTTCATCATGAGCGCGGGAAACCGCGTTGTCCTGCAGGGTATCGCAGCTCAGGTATTTTCGAGCGACCTGGAACCAATACAGAAGATAACTGGATCAATCGGGCAGCTCGTTCTTTACCCACCCGCGATGGTTGCCTATGGAGCGGAACCTCAGACCGGTGTTCTCGCCGCATTCGATCTGAATACGGGAAAGATCACCTACACGGTTTCTCTACTCCGCGGCTATGGGTATGAACGGGAATGGTTCACTCGCCGCGGGGCACAAATCTTCGTCGCCAGCCTTGAGGCCATGGTGGATCCTCACGAATCCGTACCGGAGTTGTCTACGCTGGAGATTCTTCAGCTTAACCAACCCGAAGCCGCGGATGCCTTCGGAATGGCGCCCAGCATGGATCAGGCGAATCTCATCCGTAAGGCGCAGCATATGGTCGCCGCCTCTCCGGAAGGGGCGATCCTGGTTGCTTTCGAAGATCACATTTATCTTTTCGACTGGGCTCTCAAGGTCCGGACGGACCTGCAAGGGGAATTCCTCCCGTTTCGCATGAGCCTTGACGAACTGGGCGCTATCTACCTCGCCGTCGGGGAGAAGGACGCCGCGCATCGTTCGGCTTTGTGGGTGATGCGCGCCAACGGAGGCCGCTTGATCCGCCTCCTTCTCGATCGCCCGGCCGACACCCTGATCGCTCCGCCCATCGTCGGTTATGACCACACCGTGTACCTGCTATCGAAGGACGTTGTCACCGCCGTAAGCTCCATGGGAGAAGTCATCTGGGCCCGCCGCGCCCAAGCTTCCTTTAACGGAGCCGTCGTAACTCCCGATAACCACCTTGTCGTCTCCGACGGCCCTGAACTCATCACGTTTGACCATGACGGCCAGCGCCACGCATCCTTCCGCGCCCCGGACCCGCTCCTGACCCCGCCCCTCGTCATCGAAGGCGGCAAGGTGCTGGTAGCCTCCGCCAAATATATCTATCTCCTGGGCCAATAAATCCAATGCGAGGACTAAGAATGAGCAGCCACCTTCCAGAGATCATCACGCTAGAGGCTGAGTCTTCCACTCAGTTCGGATACGACAATCATCCGCTTACTACTACCAATGACCATGTGATTCGGATTGCCACTATGACAGAACCCTATCATTGGCATTTTCATCCCAATTCCGACGAAACATTTCTAGTCATTGAGGGACAACTCGCAATCGAATTTGAGAGCGGATCGCTGGAGCTTCATCCTGGCCAATTACTAACAATTCCTCGCGGAGTCCGGCACCGGACACGGCCAGTTGGAAAGCGATCCGTGAATCTCACATTCGAGATGGAAACGGCCGAAACCGTTGCAGTATAAAAAGCGCTGCCCAATCGTTGCTATTTCGGTTTAATCAACATCCCTAGCGGCAGCAGTGGTCCCACCGGCATCAGCTCGAAAGTCAGTAGATTGGCTTGGCCGAGCGGTAGCGCTTTTAGAAGGCGGCCGGCTTCGTCCACCGAATCCACGTTCATTAGAAAGATAACCCCTTCCTCTTTGTCACGCAGCCAGAATTGCTCTATCTTGCCGTCGAGATAGAGTTGCAGCGTAGCGGGTACTTCGTTCGGCAGATATCGTTGCCGCTGTTCCTGCGAAAGAGGTTTCAGTGTTCCAATTGCCATTACTTTCGTATTCTTTTCTCCGTAATAACAGATGCTAAAAAAACCGTTCCGACCCTATGCCGGTATGCTCATTTTCGGGTTCAATTGATCCCGGTGAGCGAGAGCGAACTCGCCAACGCTCATCGGCTTTTGACCCGTCAACCTTTCAACGTTGTCGTTCATTCCCGACATTACGCCATGCTGATAATCGTCCATGGCGCCGCCGAGGTGTTGGATGATTTACGGCGGCACGCCCATAGTCTCTAAGGACTTGCAATATTCTTCGATCGACAAGTTCTGGAAAACGATCCTACGGCCCAGTGCTTTGGTGAGTTCTACCGCCATTTGATCGTGGTCCATTTCTACCGGTCCGAAGAGCGGGTAGGTTTGGCCTGCATGCGCCTTTAGGCTTTGCAGAATCGCGGCGATAACGCGTCCCTGGTCCTCGGAACCAATAGCCGCATGTCGTCCGTTACCGACCGGCAGGCGAAGTATTCCTTTCTCCAGGAACAGGGGAAGCTGCCACGGGTAAAGCAGCCATTCGAGGAAGTATGTGGGACGAAGATGAGTGACCGGCAGGCCCGACTAATTGAGGACCTGCTCGGCGATCCAGGTGTCTCGACACGAATGGCTGGACGAAGTTCGACTGGCCGATCGTTGAGACAGATTGACGATCGCCGAAACGCCCGCTTCTTTCGCGGCCTGGGCGAAATAGACCGTCGCATCGATGAGCCCGGGTTGGATCGGGTAGACCAGGTAAGCCGCATCCGTGCCTTCCATGGCGTGGCGGATTTCATCGATCTTCTGGAGGTCGCCCACCACGACCTCGGCCCCCAGTTTTCCCAGCGCCGCCGATCGATCATCCTTGTGATGCACCATCGCGCGTACAGCGAGCCCTCGCTGAATCGATTCCTTAACGGCGGCGCGGCCCGTGTCTCCGGTCGCTCCGGTGATCAGTACTTTACGTTTCATTTTGCTTACTCGATTG
This sequence comes from Bryobacterales bacterium, assembly GCA_038239345.1. Taxonomy (GTDB): domain Bacteria; phylum Acidobacteriota; class Terriglobia; order Bryobacterales; family Bryobacteraceae; genus JBBSEX01. The sequence continues at coordinate 11,872 of JBBSEX010000039.1, read as the reverse complement.
GCACGATGCCGAAGTATTTCTCTTCTGGAAATCAGCTTATCCGCGAGCGGCCGCGCTTTGGCTGAATAACGCCTTGTTCTTGACGACGTAATCCATCGGCCCGAGTGGCTTCTGTCCGCTGAGTTGTTCCACCAGATCATTCGTTCCCGAAAAGATTCCATTGCGGCAATCCTGGGCAACGTTCCCCATATGCTGCTGGAAGTGGGGGGTAAATCCCATTCCTTCAACATTTCCTGGAAGGCCACGATCTCCATCGAAACGTAAGTAATGTTTTTCCCCAGAACCTGCGTGAGCATTCCGACAACTTCGTACTGACTCAATTCCTTGGAGCCATAGAGCGGATAAATCTTGCCCGAGTGCTCCACGGGGTTCTTCAGAATCGCGGCAATGACCCGGCCCAGATCTTCTCCCAATATCGGCGCGTAGCGAGCATCGCCAAATGCCAGAGGGAGAATGTTTTTATCCCTGATGGCCCGTGACAGATACATCACCCATTCGGCGAAAAAGGTCGGCCGCAGATGAGTAACCGGAATTCCGGAGCGATCCAGCAGGCGCTCGGCAATCCAATGATTCTGCGATGCGTGACTCTTCGCAGTCCGACGGGCCGAAATCTGCGACATGTTCACGATCGCGCTAACTCCTTGTTCGATGGCGGCCTGGGCGAAAAAGGCGGTGGCCTCCAAAATTCCCGGCACCTGAACCGGATAGACGAAATAGGCTCCGGTGATTCCCTTTAAGGCTTCACTGACCGCCTCAAAATCGGATAGGTCACCCTGGACAATTTCAACGCCCAAAGCTCGCAGCTGCTCTGACCGGGCATCTTTCTTATGGACCAGAGCCCGTACGGGTATCTTGAACTCCAGCAGTTTTGTGATCGCACTTCCGCCGGTTGCCCCTGTGGCTCCCGTCACGAGAATCTTCGCGCTTTCCATGTTTTCTCCTTCTATTAGGCAGTACGCAATTTACTTCGCAGGCTTTGCCGGTTGGGGCAAGAGCCGAGTCAGAGGAATCAGCGGGCTGATTGGGATCAGTTCAAAGGACATTAACTTCGGTTGTCCGGGAGGGCCGGCATCGAGCATTGCGCTAGCCTCCTCCACCGAAGATAAGTTGAGTATTAATACCAACCCATTGCCATCCTGCGGGGAAAACCACTGGTCGATCTTGCCCGCCACGTACACACGGAGGGAGAACATCTTTAGTTGTTCCGGTGTGGGAGGGGCGTTGAACCTGCCAATAGCCAGGATTTTAGTGGCATGAACCGCCGGAACAGGGGAAGCTTCGGGCGGCTGGGCCTCACAAGTAAAAGGGGATGAGGAAGAAATAGAGTCAGAAAGCGAGCTGAAGTCTTCATAGGTTTCTTGCCCTGTCACATCGCTTGTATTCGTCACGCTCGTTCGTCACGAAATCGAGTTTAATTACCAACGGGTATTTCTTCTTTGCCGATTTTGCTCGGTTTGTGCATATTGCGGCGAAATGCGCGTTTTGAGATTGGGCCGTCATCGCACTCACTCGAATACGTTACGGAAACATCCCAATTCAAGGGATTCGCTTCGGGCAAAGTAACTGTACCCTCGAGAGTAGGTACCCTCGCGCTCCCGCCGGCACCGCCGGGGGTGGGCCATTAACCGGAATTGGCATCGATCGCCTATGAGAATGCTGTTTGATCGAGACGTTACGATTGGTATTCGTCAGTGCATAGTTGCGAGCGATTGTGCATCCGGGATACGAATGGCGGCACACCCTTCGCTTGGATTTCCCCCCTGATCGCGATGACCGTGGGAGAGAGAACGCAGGTCGTGGTGATGAGATTGCGGAGTGAGCGGGATCTGCAAACGCCAGCCCAATTCATTCCTTCGCAGCCGGCCTTTATCGTCGTGCTCCATCTGAGCGGCGTCGTTTCCGAGCGATGGTTTTCTGGGAAGACGATCGTGAAATCGGGCAGATACGAGCGCGGTGGAATTACTGTCATTGACCTTGGGATGGGTGCGATCAAGTTTCAATCCACGGCGTTTGACAGTCTTCATTTTTATGTTCCGCATGAAGCCGTCCGGGCATTTGCAAACAGCGATGGTGAGCGCGCCATCGGTGGTCTCGCCTGCCCCAATGGGGCAATTGACCCTGTAATACATCAACTGGGCATTTTGATTCTGAAGACTACGCAAGAGCCGGAAGGCGGCTCCAGCACGTTTATCAAGTATGCATTGCGAGCTCTGCTGTCCCACCTTGTCCGGGCGTACGGGGTCGGCCGCGCCGATACAGGTTGTGTGCGCGGAGGTCTGGCGCCATGGCAAACACGCCGGGCAACCGAGATGCTCCTGGCTAACGTCGAAAGTGGGGCGGCACTCCATGCCGTGGCTCGTCATTGTGAAATGTCCACAAGCCACTTTGTCCGGGCCTTCAAACAGACCGTTGGCCATCCGCCCCACCATTGGCGCATCGAGCAACGAATCGAGTTGGCGAAAAAGCTCCTGTTAACGTCCGAAAAAACCGTCGCCGACATCGGATTGTCTGTCGGATATTCCGACAAGGCGGCGTTCACTCGAGCGTTCAAGCGCTCAGTAGGATTTTGGCCGGGTTCAACTCGGGCTGGATCGACTTCTACGCGGGCCCGTGGGATTATCTACCCACTGACAATCGGTTTACTACTCACTAGAGGGGATGGCTGTCTCAGTGCTTTTGCACGAAACTGGGAGTCATCTTCATGCGCCTTCCACGATCCGTGTCTCTCCTGCTTCTAGTCGCGGTGGCGCTGGCTGCCTCATCATGTGGTGGGGCGCACGGCGGAGAAACTGGGGCCGCCTCGCAGGCATCCGCGCCCGTAGTGGTAGCAGTCGCGCGCGCCTCGCGCGAGAGTCTCTCTCGCGAGTTGGTTTTAACGGCTGAGTTCCGCCCTTTCCAGGAAATAGAGGTAATGGCGAAGGTGTCGGGATATGTGAAAAAGATCTATGTAGACGTGGGAGACCACGTGCGCGAGGGGCAACTGCTCGCCGCGCTTGAATCCCCTGAACTGGGCGACGACATTCGCAAGGCCGGCTTCTCGGTGGACCGTAGTGATGCGGAAGTAGCCCGGGCAAGAGACGAAGTCAGGCGCGCGGAATCTGCGCACCAGATGACGCATCTCACCTGGACGCGTCTCTCCGACGTGGCGAAGGAGCGTCCTGGCCTGATCGCCCGCCAGGAGATCGACGATGCGCAGAGCAAGGATCTTGTTTCAGAAGCAAACGTTGCCGGCGCCAAATCGAACCTGAACGCCGCGCTGCAGCAGGTCTCCGTCAACAAGGCCGACCAATCTCGCGCCGACACAATGAACCGATATACCCAGGTCACAGCGCCGTTCGCAGGCGTGATCACGAAGCGTTATGCCGACACAGGCTCGTTGATTCAGGCCGGTACCGCGTCGCAGACTCAGGCCATGCCGCTTGTCAGGCTCTCGCAGAACAATCTTCTTAGGCTGATACTTCCTGTTCCTGAGTCCGCCGTGCCCACCGTGAAACTGGGTCAAGCCGTAGAGGTTCGAGTGCCCACACTCAACCGAACGTTCGAGGGCAAGGTTGCGAGGTTCACAGATAAGCTGCAGACCTCGACGCGGACTATGGATACGGAGGTTGACGTTCCGAACACTACTGGGCTGCTTCTGCCTGGAATGTATGCAGAAGTCAGCCTGACTACCGCTCACCAACAGTCCGTCATTGCCGTGCCTGTTGCCGCCGTCGATCAGGATGGAAAGACCGGAACAGTTCTTGCAGTTCAGGCGGACGGACGGATTCAGCGGAAGAAACTAAGCCTTGGGATGGAGACGGCGGATCGGATCGAGGTTTTGTCAGGCCTTTCCGAGGGTGAACTTGTAGTGGTTGGAAATCGTGCCGCTCTGCAGCCTGGTCAAAAAGTTCAGCCTAAGATCACGGCAATGAACGAAGCGGGTGGGCGTTAAATGTCTCGCTTCGCAATCAAAGCACCTTATCTGATTGTGGTCATCTGCCTGATTATCGCGGTGATCGGTATTTCGAGCATGGTGCGGATGCCGGTGGACATGTTCCCGTCAATAAATATCCCGGTTGTGGTTGTCGCAACGTTTTATTCAGGCATGCCTCCCGAGCAAATTGAAGCAGACATCACAAGCCGTTTCGAACGCTTCTTTACGCTGGCGAGCGGTATCGAACATATCGAATCGCGGTCATTGCCCGGCGTCAGCCTAATCAAGGTTTACTTCCAGCCTGGCCTGAATGCAGATTCCGCCGTGACAACCATTTCAAATCTTGCGATGGCGAATCTGCGGCGTCTTCCTCCCGGGACGCTGCCGCCAGTGGTTCTCAAGTTCGATGCATCCAGTCTGCCGGTCTGCCTGGTGACGTTCAAGGGCGAAGGGCTCACGGAAACGAAGCTGCGCGATCTGGCGCAGTACGCCGTCCGAAATCAGATTGCCAGTGTGCCCGGCGCGAGTGTCCCGCAGCCATTTGGCGGCAAGTACCGGCAGATTATGGTCTATGCCGATCCCTATAAGCTGGAGGCGCACCAACTCAGCCTGATGGACGTGGTTCGCGCGGTGAACGATTCGAATCTGATCCTGCCCTCCGGCGACGTGCAAATTGGGCAGCTCGATTACAGCATCTACACCAACAGCCAACTGCGGGACGTGGGTGAAATCTCGCAGCTTCCCCTCAAGACTGCGGGCATGGACCCGGTGCGCGTCGCTGACATCGGCGAAGCCAAAGACGCTCAGCAGATTCAGACCAATATAGTTCGCGTCGACGGCCAGCGTTCCGTTTACCTGCCGGTGCTGAAACAGGGAGGCGATACGAACACAATCGCCGTGGTCGACGGGGTGAAGAGTGCCGTCAAGGATCTTTTTGACGTGCCTACGCAACTGGTCAGCAACGTAGTCTTCGATCAATCGCGCTTCGTCAAAACAGCCATCGAGACGTTGCTCGATGAAGGCGCCATCGGGCTGTTTTTGACCTCGATCATGATTTTGATTTTCCTCGGGAGTTTACGAGCCACGGTGGCGGTGTTCTTCTCGATCCCACTTTCCGCGCTCGCTACATTTCTGGTATTGAGCTTGGGCGGCAGTTCCATTAACAGCATGGTGCTGGGTGGCCTGGCTCTTGCGTTCTCACGGTTGATCGATAACTCGGTCGTAGTTCTCGAGAATATTTACCGTCATATGGAACTGGGCGCTAGCCCGGAGGAAGCAGCGGAGAAAGGCGGTCGTGAGGTGGCGTTGCCCGTACTTGCCGCCACACTCACCACTGTCGTGGTGTTCTTCCCCGTGACGTTTCTCTACGGCGTCAGCAAGTTTCTTTTTACGGCACTGGCTCTGACAGTCGGCATCTCCCTGTTCGCCTCTTACGTCGTCGCCCTCACGGTCGTGCCCTTGTTTTGCGCTCGCTTCATTAAAGCCCCGCATCATCATGGCACCGTTTCAGAGGAAATCCCGCTGCATAGCGACTTGGCGCGACGGAAACAAGGACCGGGCGAGCGCTTCAACATCTGGTTCAACAATAAATTCGAAGGCTTTCTCAAACTCTATGATCGAATCCTTCTGCCCTCATTGCGCAAGCCCGGCTTGACGCTCGGAATCTTCTTTGTGCTGTTTGCAGTAAGTTTGGCGCTGTACCCTTTGCTCGGCCTCTCCTTCTTTCCCCGAACTGATCCGGGCCAATTCGTCATCAATCTGAAAGCACCCACGGGCACGCGCCTTGCTCTTACCGAAGGCGAAGTGGCAAAAGTGGAAGCCATAATCCGGCAGGTTGTGCCTCCCGCTGAACTCCGCATGATTGTGTCGAACATCGGTGCCACTCCAGACTTCTCGGCGATCTACACATCAAACTCGGCCATGCACACCGCCTTTGTCCAGGCGAGCCTGCGGGACGGACACAAGACCGGCAGTTACGAATATATGGCACTTGTGAAAGATCGGCTGGCGCATGACATGCCGGAACTGAGCGTCTTCCTGCAATCGGGTGGGCTTGTGGACGCGGTGTTAAACCTTGGCCTGCCGGCGCCGATTGACGTACAGGTTGCCGGTTCGAATCTTCAGGCATCGTATGCAACCGCAGTCAGGCTCGCGGCTGATATTCGCAAGATACCGGGAGTCGCGGACGTTTATATTCCGCAGGATATCGATTATCCAGCGCTTCAGCTCGATATTGATCGTACGCGCGCCGCGCAATTAGGACTGAGTCAGCGCGAGGTGGTGGGCAATGTGATCACCGCCTTGACCAGCAACCAGATGATCGCCCCAAGCTTCTGGATAGATCCGAAGTCGGGTAACGACTACATGCTGACCGTGCAATATCCCGAACGCCAGATCAAGAGCCTGGGTGACTTCCGGGCAATCCCTCTACGAGCAACGGGTAGCGCTCTGCCGACCCGATTGGACACCGTGAGCACGATTACAAGGATAAAGTCGCCGACGGAGCTAGACCATTATCAACTGCGGCGAACGATGGACATCTACGTCCGGCCTCTCGGCGAGGATCTCGGTAGAATCGCTACTGCAATCGATGCGATCGTCGCAAGGACGAAGGTGCCGGCTGGTCTGAAGGTGGAACTTCGCGGCATGGTCCAGGGCATGCGCGCTTCGTTCAAGAGTTTCGGACTTGGCCTTTGCCTGGCCGTTGTTCTGCTGTATCTAATCCTTGTCGCTCAGTTTAAATCGTTCGTTGACCCGTTCATTATTTTGCTCGCCGTACCGCCGGGGATCACTGGTGTTCTGCTAACTCTCTGGAGCACGGGTACAACGCTGAACGTGATGTCGCTGATGGGGATTGTGATGCTCGTCGGCATCGCGGTTTCGAACAGCATTCTGATCGTCGAGTTCACCCGGCATTTGCGGAGCGAGGGAATGGCGGTCCGCGAAGCCGCAGTAATGGCCTGCCGGGTAAGGCTTCGTCCCGTTCTTATGACTTCTCTGGCAACGATTATCGGACTCATGCCGATGGCACTCAAGCTAGGTGAGGGCAGTGAAAGTTACGCGCCGTTGGCCCGCGCGATTCTCGGAGGGCTGGCTGTTTCGGTTGCCTTCACTGTTCTTCTGGTCCCGGCGGCTTATGTTCTGGTGTACGACAGGCACACCCTTTAGCATGCGGCTCTTACGATATGCCCTTCTGATTAGCGCCAGCTCATGCCTTGCCCAGAATCAGACGCAACAACTGACTCTGGCTGAAGCCGAGAAACTGGCTCTGCAAAACAATCCCCGGATCTCCTCCGCCAAGTTTGAGGCGGCGGCAGCCTACCAGGTGCCCACGGAATATCGATCCGCCTTTCAACCCGTCCTGTCAGGAAGTCTCACAGGTGTACGGGCGGACTCGGGCAGCCGGCTGGCCGCGGGCGGTTTGAACAATCCTGTAGTCTACAGCCGGATCGGTTCCGGCTTGTCCCTCAGCCAGATGATCACCGATTTTGGCAGAACCAGTAACCTGGTGCAGTCCGCCCGCTTCCGCGCGGAAGCACAGGATCAAGCTTCCGAAACAGCCAAGGCACAGGTGCTACTCGCAACCGTACGCGCTTACTTTGGCGTCTTGCGCGCGCGTGCAGTACTGACGGTGGCGCAGCAAACCGTCACCGCCCGGCAGTTGGTCGCCGATCAGGTGGGTGCTCTGGCTCAGGCACAATTGAAGTCGGAACTGGACCTGAGCTTCGCCCGCGTGAACCTGAATGAAGCGAAGCTCCTGCTCGCCGACGCCCAAAATGGTGTTGCCGCAGGCGAGGCCGATCTGGCCACCGCGATGGGCATCCCTGGACAAACCGCCTTCACCCTGGCCGATGAACCGATGCCCGCCGATCCTCTGCCCGCTACGGTGCAAGGGCTGCTCTTGGAAGCAGTTCAAAATCGCCCGGAACTCGCCCGTCTCCGCCTGGAAGAGAGTGCTGCACGCACATTCACCCAAGCCGAGCGCGCGTTGGCTTTCCCCACCATCGGAGTGCTTGGAGCTGCTGGCTTTGTTCCAGCCGGGCAAGATGCGGTTCCGGAGCGGTACGGCGCGATCGGAATCAATGTGAATATTCCGGTGTTCAATGGTGGCTTATTCAAGGCTCGCCGCTCTGAGGCGGAGTTGCGAGCCAAAGCTGCGGCTGAAAATGTCAACGACGCAGCGAATCGGATTCTCCGCGATGTTCGAGTGGCATATCTCGATGCATCCACCGCGTTTGAGCGCGTCGGCCTCGCGGGGCAGTTGCTCTCGCAAGCTCAGCTAGCGCTCGACCTCGCGCAGCGCCGCTACGATTTGGGGCTTAGCTCAATCATTGAATTAAGCCAAGCGCAACTTAACCTCACATCGGCGCAAATTGCGAACGCAAGCGCTCGCTATGAATACCAGATGCAACGCTCGCTCGTGCAGTACCAGATAGGAATGTTACGTTGACGCGGAATGCGGTTAAGCGTCGGGACTCGCGCGTGGTTAACGTGCTCGCGATCATCCAGCCAGACTCCGTCGAGAGAGAACGCCTGCGTGAATGTGCCGACGCCGAGTTATGGAACGTGAAGTTTTGCGATAGCGTGGCGCAGGCAATTGAATCTTTGCATGCAGGTCCGACATATGCCGCCGTCGTACTCGATGGAAACGTGCCTGGAGTGGAATGGGAAAGCGCTATTCCCGATCTGGCCGCTCGCGCCGGTCCCGCGCGAATCTTGCTCGCATCGCAAGAAGTGTGGGACGGATTATGGGAAAGAGTGGTGGAACACGGCGGACACGATGTTCTGGTAAAGCCCCTCCGGCTGGAGCAAATTCGGCGAGCGGTCCTGCACGCTTACTGGTACTCAACCACAATGCAATAGACCGGGCGTTCTAACTGATCACGCCTTTCCGAACGGCGTAAAGAATCAGCTCCGGCGTGCCATGCAAGTTGAGCTTTTGCAATATGTTTCCGCGATGCGTTTCCACTGTATACAGGCTCAGACTCAAACGCACCGCCACTTCTTTATTGGAGCGGCCCTCCGCTAGTAATTGCAGTACCTCGCGCTCGCGGCCGGTGAGTAGTTCGTAGGAGTCCTCGGCATCCCTTTCCCGCAGTTGCCGAACGTAATCTTCAACCAGCATCTTACTGATCGCCGGACTGAAGTATGCTTTCTGCTGATGAACTGCACGAACGGCCGCGATCAAATCTGTTTCCGGAGCATCCTTCAGCAAGTACCCGCGTGCGCCTGCCTTCAGGGCACGAAGAACATAGCCTTCATCGGAGTGCATGCTCAGAACAATGATGCGGACTGTCGGGTAACGGGCGGCGATTTGCCGGGCAGCCTCGATTCCGTTCAGATTGGGCATCGCGATATCCAGGACCGCCACGTCGGGCACTTTTGAACCCGCCAGCTCAATTGCCTCGCGACCGTCAGCCGCTTCGCCGACCACTGAGAACCCTGGCTCACGCTCCAGCAACATACGCAGGCCTCCGCGGACAATGGTATGGTCGTCGGCAAGGATTATTCGGATCGGTTCAGGCATGCGCCGTTCCATCCAGGGGAAGCGCAATCGCAATCAGAGTTCCTTGTCCCGCTGCTGACTTGATTTCAAACGTTCCTCGCAAATGCGTCACTCGCTCCTCCATTCCCAGCAGTCCAAGGCCGCGTTCCAGTTCCGGCTGAAAGCCCCTTCCGTCGTCCTCAATCGAAAGCAGAAGCCGGTTCACATCCTGCCTTAGCGTAACGTGCGCCGAATCAGCACCAGCGTGGCGCACACAGTTGTTTAATGCCTCCTGAACCACCCTGTAAACACATGTCTTATAGTCTTCAGGCAGATCGTCGGACACGCCCTGCGCCGCAACCTTCACCTGTAGACCCATGCGTTTGGACACCTCCCGGCCCTGCCATTGCAGCGCGGGCACAAGACCAAGATCGTCCAACATAGAAGGCCGGAGAAGTAAAGTGATGTTGCGGACCACGCCCATCGTCGCCTCCGCGAGGCCGCGCAACGTGTCCATCTGTCGCTCCGTCTCCACTGACAGGGGCGCCGGCAGGGATGCGGAAAGGTTGCTTAACCCGACATGTAGTCCCGAGAGCGCCTGACCTACCTCGTCATGCAGTTCGCGGGCGATCGAGCGGCGTTCCACTTCCTGAGCGGCCAGAAGCTTAGCCGACAAGTCTTTCAGTTGTTCCCTGGCAGTGGCAATCTCCTGAAATCGGATGCCGGATTCTCGTTCAAGCCGGAGTACCCTTCTTGTGCTGAAGAGTGCCAGCAACACACCCAACGCCAGACTGATCGACAATGTCAATCCCAGACGGATTACAAAGCTGGAGAATAGCGCTGCTGTCTGCGCTCCGGCTGCGCTGAGTTGACCCTCGTTGACGCGCGCTATCTGGTCGGAGATGCCGAGCATCGCAGTGCGCCTTGGGAATACCTGATCGCGGAGAAAAATATATCCTTGCGACTGTCGCTGTTCTGGAGTCCAGCGAGTCACCGGCTGCAGCAACGACCAGTAATCGTTCAATTCGCGTTGAAGGCTGTCAAATGCCACTGCCTCAGCGGGATCTCGTAGCTGTGCATACTGCGAAAAGGCCGCGTCCATGTCTTTTCGCGCTTGACCGAGATGCTGTTGATGCTTGGCGGCAAGTTGCGGATCGGGTTCCAGTAGGTAGTCCCTTACATAGGTTCCAGACACGTAGAGATCGGCGCGAATTTGATTCAGAAGGCGAGTGCGAACGAGAAAGCCGTTACGAATCTCGTTGTTATGAAGTTCGACGTCTCGGAACACATGGAGGGTATCGAGTCCGGCAAAGGTCATCAAAAGCAAAAGGCCGCCGAATCCCGTGATCAACACGAACCGGGCATTCGGGCCGCCTGATCGCAGTCGCTCCATTCGGCTTAAATTCCTGATCATCTTCTAACAGTGCATCACACTTAGGAAGGCGCGGAGTCGCAGTGCGAGACCAACACGGCAGGGCGAACTTCTGTGCTGGTCACGCTGGTCGGGTGTTTCTTCGCCGAGAAGGACTAGGGGGTTACCGCGATAGACCAATTTGATGCATCAAGTTTTGGAACCGCGGATCCGGGCGCAGACTATCGAAGGCCGGCCGGAATAATACCGTAGGATTAAACCGCTCGTTGTAGGCGCGCTCCAACGAAGCCATCGCCTCATCTTTCTGATCTAGCCCGGCGTACACTAGCGCGATTCCGGGAGCATTAGAAAAGCCATGATTCGAACGTTTCTTCAGTTGCCCAAGCATCTTTACAGCTTCGGCTTTTTTTCCTGAACCGCCTTCTGGAGCTCTGCGATGGCATCGCTATACATATGCTTCTGAATAAATGCCTGGCCTAATTCGTAGTGAGCAACAGCAAATCGGGGATCCATCCTGATGATCTTCTGGCTTTCCTGTATGGCTTCGTCATACCGATGCGCGATGAGGAGTTCTTCCGCCAGATCGGCCCCGATGATGAGAGATAGGAGATCGAGGCTTTCGGCCTTCTTCATCTCGGTGATGGCTTCGCTGTTTCGCCCCAATGCCGTCAAATACCAGGCGTACCAATGATGACCTGTCGCGTATCCCGGATTTAGACTGATGCCGCGCTGGAATTCTCGTAACCTCGGATCGACTGGGGTCCTTCAATAAATATTATTCGGATGGTGAAGAGCGGTTGACTAACCCGCTGGGGAACGATACGGAAAAGTTTGCAACGTATACGCGGGATTCTATTACAGGATTGGATTATGCGGATCAGCGATGTTATGGGCCGGGTAGTGGCCGTTTCTGACGGCAGATCCGAGCGGATGGGTATCAATCAGTAATCCGCAGACTTTAACTGACATGCCTCGATTTTCTCAGCCAGCGATAACTGAGGATTTCAATTGTTCGGCAAACTCATTTGGCGTCCGGTAGCCCAAACTGCTATGGGGCCGTTCTGTATTGTATTCCTCCCGCCATGCTCCGATCTTCCGTCTG
>JBBSEX010000038.1:0-27004 GCA_038239345.1 Bryobacterales bacterium | reverse complement strand
GGGAGCGCGACGACTTATGCTTACCTGAATAACACGGTGACGGTGACGGACCCGGCTAACCATTCGAAAACATTTGCGATGGATGCGTTTGGGAACCTGTCGAATGTGACGGAACCGAATCCGGCGGGTGGGTATTTCTACACGTATTATGGCTACGATGTGTTGAATCACTTGACGTCGGTATCGATGCCGCGAGGGAGTGCTACCCAGACGCGGAGCTTTAATTACGGGAATCCGCCAGGAGCGTATTTGCTGAGCGCGACAAATCCGGAGACTGGGACGGTGAACTATTCGTACAACGCCGACGGGACGCTGGCGACCAAAGGGGCGCTGGTTTACGGCTACGATCCTTACAAGCGGCTTCTCACGGTGACGAACAACGGAGTGACGTTGCGGACCTATAGTTACGATACGAATCCGTATGACGGCAGTTACTCGCAGAATGCCTGGGGGCGGCTGACGGCGGTGCAGTATAGCCGCGCGAACGGGGACACGTTTACGGACATGTTCAGTTATATGCGCCCGGGCGCTCCGGCGGGCAAGCGGCTGCGGGTAGGGCGAACGGTATGGACGGGGGCGCGTCTGAGCGCGGACATCGATGCGGCGTACGGATACGATAATGAGGGCAGGATGAACTCGGTTACGTATCCGACGACGTACGATCAGGGAGATGGGAATTCGCCTAGCGCTTTTAATCCACGGCCTATCGCGGGGCCGACTTATGTTACCTCTTACGATGCGCTGGGGCAGGCGACCGGGCTGACGCAGAACAGCACAGCGCTGGTGAGTAACGTGCAGTACGGGGTAGCGGGCGAACTGCGGCGGATGACGACTAACATGGGAATGGAGACGCGCGACTACAACAGTTTGTTCCAGCTTACCCGGCTCACCTTCGGCGGCCTGGATACCAAGGTTGACTCACGTTGTAGAAAGTCTCAACAATCCTAGGAATAACTGGGAGTGGAACAATTATAGTTGACCGGCCGACATTCTCGCCGTGAACGGATCAGTTAACCTGCGATACGGTCCACAGCTGGGTTGTGACCGAGGTCTCTCCCGTCATCGTGAGCGTGAGGTTTTGAGCAGTTGCGGCATTTACGTTGACAGCCGCATGCTGCAAAGCCATGCCAGGGCTGGAAGAGGCGCTCAGCGTCTGTGCGTTTTGCGCGGCACGGTTATTACATATAGTTCCGGTGATGGTGGCGCCATTGCCGGGATCGCCTGGTATTGATAAAGAGGCAGTGCCGTATGCAACAGCCACCTTCAGTCCAGGGGCACTCGCCCAGCCGGTCCAACTCCACTGAACACACTGGCCGGCCCCGATAGAGGGTATCGAAGTGCTTACTACCTGGGGAGTGGCGCTCGAGACCGCAGTGGTGAAACCAGCCTGCGAATCGATCTTCTGGTAGAGCGCGACGCCCGAATTTCCCGAAGCTCCTGGCGTGGTCCAGATGTTGGGGGCGGTACAATCTTTCCGCACATTGGCGGTGGTATTGAAGTATTGCTGCGCGATGATGCAGGTGGGTGGATCGGATGCCGCCACCCGGGACGGGAACGTCTGAGCGGCTCTTCGATTGTCTATCACCCCTGTTGCTGCATCGGTTCCACCCAGCGTCGTTACCACCGCTGGATCGATCGAGAACAGACAGGGTCCGGCGGTGCAATCGATAACGATGCCGGAACCAGCCATGGCGGAGAACGCCACTAAAATGGACCGCTTATCGGTTACGGAGGCGAAGCCCCTGTCATCGATATTGACGTCGGCGAGATACAGCGCCGTAACAGGAACTGATGGGGAATCTACCGCCGCGGCGGTTATGTTCTTGAGCTCCAGGGTTAGTTTTAGCGTGTTCGGATATTCCAGGACAATGGCGCACGAATCACTCACATAAAGTTTCGCAATGCCGGCTGCGGCCCCCGAAGTTATCGACACTGTGGAGACCGACGTGAGGTTAGTGCATACCTCCGTGCCGAACCGGACGCGCCCGGCTTGCACAGCGATGGCGCCACTATTCACGGATGGGGTCAAGTCGCCGAGAGACTCCCATGTCACCACGTCAGAGAAGCTCGGCTTAACCGGGACCACCGATTGGGCCGCCGATTGAAAAGCAAGCGGGCCAAGCATGCAAAAAAGAGTGTAGAATCTCATATGCCAACCTCCTGAGTGCGGTCGTGGGTGCTCTGAAATGTACGGCGGAATACAAATTCGTTACAACCGAGGCTGCCGCCTTCAGTCCGCAAACGTTGGAGAGTAAAACCCAGGTTGCGATAAAAGTCGAAGATCTGTTCCGGACGCGCGACCTCGAAAGGATATCCGCCCACCCAGTCGACCACATCGTGCCATGGCGACATTCCCCGAAAGCCACGGTAGGTTTTGAAAGATCTGGTGGGCTGTCCGGTAAGAAGATCTTTCAGCAGACGTCTCCACCACAGGCTCAGAAACGCCGGCCATAAAACCAGAAACCGAAGAGCAGGGGGAAATTGGTTGTACATTCGTTTCACGACGGTCCAGCGATGACTGATTTTGCCCTGATCGTTATAGATAGCGACAAACAACTGGCCGCCCGGACGGACCAGCGGCGCAACGTTGGCGAGCGCCTGCCACATTTCGCCGGTGTGGTGGAGAACTCCCCAGGAGTAAACGATGTCAAACTGGCCGAGGCGCGCGAGGTAATCGGCGTCGAGTACGGAACCCGCCTCCACGCGCCACAGGTTGTCATTTGCAAAGTAACGGCGCCGCAATTCCGCGGTGCAATTCACGGAATTGGGATCGTAATCGAAGGAATAAACGCGAGCTCCCAGCCGCCGTGCGGCCAGACTGAAGAGCCCGCTGCCCGAGCCGGCGTCGAGAAAATCAAGTCCAGTGAGGTGGTTCATCTCCAACATATTCCTGAGAGACCCCTCCGCACGTTCGATGCGCTGGTCGTCCAAAGTCTCCAGAAATCTGGCCCAATTCCGGCCAAATTCGAAGCGTTGTCCCGACGAGACTTCCTCGGCGTGAGTGGTGAGTGGGGGGACCATCCTGACCCTATTATGGATGAGTTGGCGCGGGTGGACGGCGGCGACGGGTGAACTGGCGGGAGGGGATTGTTAATTGGAGTATGGAATTAGTGACTGCTCAATACAGTTGAGAATTGTGATGCGCGGAAGAGTGGAAATGTTTGGATTGCGTAGTGGCGGGGCTCAGGCTTCTGCTCAGAACAGTCATTTTGAGCAGTAAAGCGACCCACACCAATGGCGGGTTTTCAAATGTCTGTTGCAAAAGCGCCTCAAGCTCGCCGCTAGATGTCGAACATGCCGATCTGCCCCGGACGCGTCCATGCTGCTGTTGGCTTCTCAGCGCTCCTGAAGATGAACTCTGGTGCCGCATTGTCGGCCAATACGACGTAACTGTGCGGCGGGATCAGGAGCGACACAGACCGCCATCCCTGGCACACCAGTGCGGTGCAGGGTGGATTAGGGCTACCAGCATTCAAAGCCAGGTTCTGGTTTACGTACAGCAATAAATCCAGTTCGGCGCACGGCACGCCCCTTGCGCTGTACTTCCGCGCCTTTTTGTCTGCCATCGGCATGATTAGGTCTACTACCTGTTGACGAGTAAGGGTTTCGGGAGGGTGGTAC
This sequence comes from Bryobacterales bacterium, assembly GCA_038239345.1. GTDB lineage: Bacteria > Acidobacteriota > Terriglobia > Bryobacterales > Bryobacteraceae > JBBSEX01. The sequence goes on along the minus strand of JBBSEX010000038.1, from coordinate 23,383 downwards.
GGTTCAATCAGGTCCTTGATGTTCTGTGCACGTGCCCGTCGTTTCGCAGTAGCTGCCCATTCATCTTGCATTTTGCGCTGCTGCGGCAGCACGATCGCGATTTCAAAGCGGGCCAAGCCAAAGAGGACCAAGCCAAAGAGGACCAAGCCAAAGAGGACCAAGCCAAAGAGGACCAAGCCAAAGAGGACCAAGCCAAAGAGGACATCAGGCGGCTCTGTCGTGCTGGCAATCACTTGGTCAGGCGTGAACTCGATCCCCGCACATCGCAAAAAGGCAGCGCAAGTTCGCCTTTCCCGTTCATGTGTTCTTGGATTGCCGAGCAGATTAACCGTGTCGTCGGCATCCACGCGCAATGCGTCCAGCCAGAGCACTTCAAATTCATCATGCGTCATGTTTTTAGACCTATTCCCCTCTCGCCCGTGAACTCTGCTGCTCAACTGTAATGGGCAGACGGAAATTCTCTTCCGCCATTTTTCTTCGGGCCGGATTCGCAATGAGCACAACCGCCGCGCGTACTTCATCGCTGTCAAACGATTTAACTGGTCCTGACAAAAGTCGAGGAACTGTTCAAAAACGTTCTACGATGTGATAATGCCCCAAAAACCTGCGCCGCAAGATCCTCTTGTTCCTCCGAAGAACTCGATCATGGAAATGTGGCACAAGCCCATCACTGCTTTTGCAGCTATGCTCACGATTGCGGTGACATGCTTCGGCTTAGGCTGGAAGGCCAATGCACTACAGCAAGTCAACACACTACCACCATCAACACAGCGAATCAGGCTCGTATCTGAACTTCCGGTACCTGCGTCCGGGCCCGGTCGTCAGGATGTGATACTAGCGGTTCAACCACCACCCTCTCCCGGGGAAACAGTGCAAGTATGGCTCAATCAAGGCGATCACAGATGGTACCGCTGCCCTGCGGGGCCTGACAACAATGGCAATTGGAAGGCCGCCTGCACATTTGGGAATCCGGCCAGCGGAAAGGACACTGACAAAGCACACCATGGAGACGCATTCTCCTATGGTGTTTTCTGTTCCAAAGCATTGTGCCTAACGGGCTCCTTGACGATGCCGGTGATGCGGATATCGGAGGAAAGTGTGGACCTTCATGGCAAGGTCAGGTGTTGAAGAAATTAAAGATTGATTACCCAATCATCCAAATCATGGCGGCCACATACCAAGGGGACTAAATTCGTGAACAGTGTAAACCAGAACAGAAATGATTCTGTTCCAAGCTGCGCCCTCTACAGTCGACGAAAGGGCTTATTTCGTCGATAGTTGAAAGGTGCCATTTAGCCGTGAAGATGACACGCGGACAGCCCGTGCGAATAGCCCAACATAACGTCCTTTTGTGTTCGGCTATCCGTTCCCCTCTCCTTTTCGCACAGCCAACGCCGTTGGACCGCTTGATTTGACGCCTTCTGAACCATCCTCTACACTTCTGCTCAGAAGAAGCTTTTTTGAGCGGTACACAATCGACGTTCCATGTTTCGAAGGGCAGCTCACTTACCAGTTGTCGGCCTGTTTGGAATGGGCTTTCGCCTCCGTGCTCATCCCAAATCATGCCCTGGTCAAACTGTAACGAGCGGTATGAAAAAGTACCTAAACGTGAATACAGTCCCCGTTTGGCGGGTATTTCCCTTCCCCATCGTGGATCTCTGATCTTGAACTGTAATGGGCAGACGAAAATCCTCAATAACCACTCCGTAAAAGGCTGAATCTGTTTTAATAGCAGGCCGGCTGCATTGCCGCGTGTTATTCGCCCTAAGTTTCCCCGTTCTCCTTTTCTCTTTTTCCAAGTTCCGCTTCCAATTCTTCAATCGTCGGCAGAGTGCCTTTCAAATTCGCGGGCAGGGCTTCAAGGTGGCGGAATTCGGCAATGCCAAGTGGCTTCGACATATCGCGAAGCGCGTACTCGGCAACGATTCGGTTCTTCCCTTTGCAGAGCACCAAGCCGATGCTCGGCTGGTCGTCCGGATGGCGCAGCAGATCGTCGATCGCGGCAGGTAGAAATTCATTTTGCCCGCATACTCCGGTTTGAACACGCCCATCTTGAGATCGATGACCACGAAGCACCGGAGTTTCAAATGATAGAACAGGAGATCGATCTTGAAATCTTCGCCGCTCACTTCCAGGGGGTATTGACTGCCGACAAAAGAGAAGCCGACGCCGAGCTCCAGGAGAAACTTCCGAATGTGCTCCAGGAGACCGCCCTCAAGGTCTTTTTCATGAGCTTTGCTGGAGAGGGTCAGGAAATCAAAGTTGTATGGATCTTTGAGAAGCTGCTGGGCCAGGTCGGACTGCGGGGCCGGAAGGGTCGCTGCAAAATTGGTCAGTGCCTTTCCCTGACGTCGATACAGGCCGGTTTCGATCTGCATGACGAGAACGTTTCGACTCCAGCCGTTCTGAACTGTTTGCTGTATGTACCAGAGGCGCTCTGCGGGGTTCTTCACAAAATCGAGAAGTCTGACATTGTGGCCCCACGGCAATTTTGCAAAGCTGTTGCAAAATTGGCTCCTCAGGCCAAGCCTCGGCGAAAGCCTTCATGATGCAATCGACTCCGGGATCATTGTGCGCAGGCTGCGCATGAACGCGGTGAAAAGAAGGAAGCGCCGAATCGCTCTGCCGCTCCGAGAGCTGTGGCGGTAAATGCGTTACCTTCCCAGCAGTTCAAGTCCCTCGGCGTCCGCCGCTTTGCGAAGATCACCATCCCGCGTTGCAAGCGGTAACGATAGACTCAGGGCCAAATCCAGGTACGCCGCATCGTAAGCCGTTAGAGTGTAGCGGTCGGCCAAAGCTTGAAGCCTGGGGAGATCGGCCACCGATGGCGGGGAAGCAATGCGGAAATTCAGTGCCGCAAGCTGGGCGAGAAAATCTCGTGCGCTATCGGCGGTAACCCGATTACGCCTCATAGTCACACCTACAACATTCACGATTTCCCAAAGCCATAAGGCAGGAACATGAAGTTCACTGCCCCGCAACGCCCATTCGAACATTTCCTCTGATGCCGGCGTGGTCTCATCTTCGCAGCACCAAGGCATGCTGGCCGACACATCCAGAACGAATGCTGATTTCAATATTTATGCCCGAGATGCGCGAGCTCGCGGATCGACATGCCCCGGAGATCAAGCCTTACGCCCTTGCGGAGTTCGCGAATCCGCGCCCCGGCCTGACGTGCTTTCTCTGCATCGAAGCCCGAGTGTTCGCGTTCCACATCTTTCCGCGCCCCTACGCGCGTTTCCTCCCCGGCCAGCTTGCCGAGCCAGCCCTTGAGGGTCAGGCCTTGGGCCGCGGCTTTCGCTTTAAGCGCCGCCGCCTGATCATCTGGGAGTTCGATTACGGTCATGGTCCACCTAATCTTCAGATTAACTTAGCTCAGCCAATATACGCCGATCGCGGACAAGTAGAAATTCATTTTGCCCGCATACTCCGGGTTTGAATGCGCCCAATCTTGAGATCGATGCCCGCGAAGCAGCGGAGGTTCAGATTAATTGTGACCCCACCCACGTTCCATAAAGGGTGAGTGATCAGCCACGGTGCAAGCCGAAAGCCGCGCTTGCTTCATGGCCTGGGTTCCCGTAGCTTGGAAGGTGTGGAAGTTCAATTCACACCCGAGACGGAAAAGAACCTCAAAGACCTTTCCGCGCAGACCGGACGCGCTACCGACGACCTCGTTGAGGACGCAATGGCGGGGTATGTGGACGAGTTGCTTCAAACACGGGAAATGCTCAACAGCCGCTATGACGACCTCAAAAGCGGCAGGGTGAAGCCCATCCCCGGCGACGAGGTTGAAGCTTACTTCCGCGAAAAGAGCGCCGCCGCGCGTCGTTCACAGCCCGGTTCATGACCGGATACGACTTCCATCCGGAAGCCCGAGCTGACCTTGACGAGATCTGGGAATTCATTCGCGCGGATAATCTCGCCGGCTGCAATTCTCAGAGGCAGAGAGTAAAAGGCCGTAACCGGCTTCGCTTCACAGGCAAATGCCGGGCAAGCAAGTTCTCATTCAAGGATTCGAAGCCGACGAAGAGCGGTTTTTGAGTATCGCGCTCATAGAAGGAAAATTCTTCGCCGTCATATGGATGTGGCGAGATGGAACGATACGAATTGTGGGAGAGCCAGAGATGCGGAACAAAAGCGATATCGTGCGCTATACGGCTAAACAGATCAAAGCCACAATTGCACGAGGCGAGGATCGGACGGATTGGCGCAAAGCCAGTGCAGTGACCGGCAAGAAACTCGAAGTGTCGATACGGCCGATGTAGAAGACATTCGTGGAGAACCCGATTGGACGCAGGCCGTCATGGGTGTTCCGGCTCCGAAGGACCATATCAATATTCGTGTCGATCACGACGTGTTGGAATGGTTCAAGGCCAGCGGTAGAGGTTATCAGACCCTGAGGGTAAGTTGTTGCACCATCCCTAAACGCGCTTCGTTTCAGAAATCTGCACGTTAGCTTTCCTTGTCTTTGTCCAACAACAGGCTGTAAGACAACTTTGCAGCAAGGGTGCTGCAAAAGGGCGGCCGGCCTATCGAGGACCGTTATAGTGAGAAAGACCCCGCAATCTAATCAATGGATCAGGAATATGATCGGTATTTACGTGTCGAATGGGACATGTTCGCAAAAGACACCGAACGTGCCCAGGCTTCGCTGAGCGCCGCGCGTGGATCGGTATCGCGAGTACTGGACATTGGGTGCGGAGCCGGCCAAGAATTACTGCCCTTCGTCAGGCAAGGCGCTCTGGGCGTGGGGATGGATGTAGCCCCGGAGGTGGGCTCGCTAGGACGGGAATTGTTCGGACGTGAAGGGCTCGCATCGGGAGTTGGTTTTTTGCGAAGCGCAGCCGAATTCCTGCCCTTTGGTTCCGGTTGTTTCGATGTCGTAATTTCCCGTCTGGCGCTTCCTTATACGGATAATTCCAGGGCGATCGGCGAAATGGCTCGAGTTCTTTCTACGGATGGGGTTCTGTTGCTGAAGATCCATCACGCGGGTTTTTACATTAATGAAATATGGCGAGCGCTGCTTTCCGGAGCAGTCCTCCACATGGTGAATGCTGTGAGGGTCCTGATTTCCGGCTTGATCTATCATGTGACCGGCAAACAGGTGCGCAACCGGCTGGTTACGAACGAAACCTTCCAGACCAGATGGATGCTCAGGCGTGAACTGCGCCGCCATTCGCTTGTGATCGAAAGATCCATGCCGGATTCCAACTGGATGACGCCTTCTTTTGTAATCGTGCGCGACAGAAGATAGATCGGTCAGCCCTATTTCGGATGTGGCGTGATGTCCTGGATATAGTAGGCGTCACCCTCGATAGTGAAATAGAAACGCCAATCCCGGTTAATGCGGGCCTGCCAGCGGTCATTGCTTTCGTCATACTTCTTGGCGCGCAGTGAAGGATGGCGAAGATCATGCTCAATAAGGCCAGTTGTTTATGAAGAGCTTTGCGTACTGCGGGCGGAGCGTCAGCGGCCGCAATCGAAGCAGGAGCGGTAAAGACAATCCTCATCGACGTGGGCGTTTAGCTTGTTTGGCTGCTGCTCTCTCCTTGGCCAAACGCTCGATGTGGGCGCTGGCTTCTTTTGCTGTGAAAGGGCCGTGGACCCGGCCGGCCTTGATGTCCTCGTCGGCCTTGTCGAGGCGGGCGTCAATGATGCGGCGCTGCTCCGGGGTGTATTCGTCGTCGGCGTTCGGGAACCCGGAGCGGTCGATCACCACTTTAGGGGTGATGACGATTTTGCCGCGCTGAAACGAGAACTCCACCAAGTCGCCTTTGGAGAGGCCGGCCTGCTCGCGCACGCGGGTGGGATGGTGACTTGGCCTTTGTGTTGGATTCGGGTAGTTGTGCCCATAGAGCTATGCTAATACATGAAGTCAGGATTCCTGACTTTAGGAAAGAGGGTTAGAGCGGGACGGCAAACGTACGGATTGATGCACTGCCAGGAGAGCGATGCTGGTGTGCTAACAGATAACCTTTCAAAATTCCCCGGCCATAAACTGGTCGAGAGTGATCGAATGGTCCCAGTCCTGTTGGAGGTGAATGTGGCCACGCATGCTATCAAATCGGACTTTGCGACGCTTCGGCGGAGGCGGCGCAAGTTGAGCGACAGGTTTTCCGTTGCGCGTAATCACGACTTGTTCCCCTTGTTGGAAGGCTCGGATCAGTTTAGGGAGTCGATTCTTAGCTTGTGCTAGGCTGACGTCCATCATCTCTAGGATAGTCAGGCTGTTCCGTAGAACATCTTATGCCACAGCCAGCGCCGCTCGAGTTGGGCGCGGAGACTGTCGTTCAAAATAACAGGCGCCTCCTGGGATCGCATAAAATCCAGCACGGTGCCCACGGGAACGAACCAGCCAGGACGTTTTGCCAGCCGCTCCATGAGCGAGATGAAGCGTTTGTCTAAAGCACCGTCATAATAGCCATGACCGAAGTGGGTATACAGGATGCACAGGCCATTTTCCTCTTCCAATCGTTCCTGATTCGCTTCGGATAGGGTGCTACAAAAGCGGTTCTTGTTGGAGCCTTCGCTCGATGGAAACCAGAGCCGCACCAGAGGGCGGGCGGGATCGTGATAGGGAAACAGCGGCCACGCTTTACGGGTATTGATTTCCTCAAAGGTAAAGCTGCGGCAATAGTCGATACGATCTCGGCATAGGTCACCCCAATAGTAAGGATGGCCTTCGACATGGCCGAAGAACCTGTCATGGTTTTGGTAGCGGGTGAACAGGTTGTAGGCGGCGCGGCGCCAGCCACTCAGCCGTCCTTCACCCCAGTAGAGATTCTCGTCGCAATTATAATGCTGCGCCATGGTGCGCGGGTAGGCGCCAAATTGCGAACGAAACAGATCCAAGCCCCGCGCAGTCTCCTCGCGGGTGCAGGTATGGGAGGTGGCGTTGTGGTAACCGGCCTCGAAACCGGATTCAATCAGGGAGCGGATCCAGTCGGAGTAACCGGGATGGGCGCAGGTGAGGCCATTGTCGCTGGGGGTGCGGATGGGACCCATGGGCCACAGGCCCTTGGTAGTGCGAAAACCCAGGTCGCGGAGTAGCGCGTAGACTTCGCGGCCGGCTTCCCAGGTTTGCGAGTCGGGGTCGTCGAAGATCGTAAAACCAAACCGTTTGCCGGCCGGCCACGCCAATGGCGTGGGAGCGCTGTCAGCTTTCTCCACCGGAACCGTGCGAGCGCCAGCGGCCCAGAAGTTTCTGTTTTAGCCGATTCATGTTTTGCGCCTGCTCTCTCATTGTGCCCAGAATTTTGTAACGCGACTTGTAGAACCAAGGGATCGCAATCGGGTAAGGTCCGTACTTTTCCTTGTAAGTGCCGCCGCCACCCCAATCGAAATATTGAACTCCGCGCGCCTTCCAGTAACGCATCGCATGCCAATGCAGCGCCTCATTGGGCCGCAGGATCTGCATCGATCGCAGGCTGGCATTCCCCCAGAACTGCGCTACTTTATTGAACGCCGGATAAATTCCGGTTCCAATACATTTTCCGTCGGGCGCGAGAGCGCGCAATAACAGCAGCCGGCCGGTGGGCGCCAAGTGCTTGATCAGTGCGCTGACCCGCTCCTTGTCATAGGTGGGCACCAGCTTCTGTTTGGCAAATACATCCTGGAGTTGCTCAAAATACTCCTCCGCAAAATTTGCATCGCTGCCTTCCTGAATGACTACGCCGCTCTTTTGTGCTTTTCGGATGCACCGGCCGCACGCGCTACTCATAGCACCGAAGATCTGGTCTTCGGTCTGCCGCAGGTCCGTTTCGTAAGAATCGTAAGATTTCTGCTGAAAGCCAAGGCTGGCGCCGTCCTCCGGGGTGAAGTACCGGTCCGAAACTTCCATGTGGAGACATTTCAGCTCGCCGAACGCCAGCCGTTCCACGGCGTCCAACGCTTCCTGCCGTGAAGCGCCGTTGACCATGTTAAATGCGATGTAGGGAGTGGTCCAGCCCGGAAACGAACTGCCCAGAATGCGGACTCCCAAACGCTTCACAATGAGGCCCGTGAAATATCCAGCCAGATCCGTGCCGCAGCGGAGTTCGGCGATCACCGGCCGCGCGCCTTGGGTTTCCGCAATGAAAGCGAGCCACTCACGCGTCTGAAAAACGGTGCGGTCGTCAAATTCATCCAGTTCTTGCCAAGGGATTTCGGACGGGTCCAGAATTCGAGCGTTAATCATAGGCGGGCGATCTCGGAGAGTGCGCTAGAGATAACGCACCGCAAATGCCGCATCGTGGTGATAATGCACTGTCCACCCAGTGTTAACATGCAGCCACAGGCTTCGAACGTTGGCGGCATCCACGTGCGCGTCCACCCGTTTCACTCCCCGCCGTTTCAGCTCCGTGAAGCAGGCGCGGTAGAGCAATCCGCCAAGCCCCATTCCCTCGCATTCCGCGCGAACTCCGATGAACTGAACCTTGGCCAGCTCGGGACTCGAATCTTTCCACGATTCCTTACCGTCTTCTAAATGCATTCTGTGCATCAGTTCCTCGGGGAGGGCGGGCGGATGCGCCACGCCATTTACTCCTTTTCGCATCTTCGCCAGGAGAATGCGGGCGAACAACACCGGCCGCCGCCAGCACAGGTTCCGCCAGTAAGCTTGCGGACCGATCAAGGCGAACACGTATCCCGCCAAGCCTCCCTTAATCCTGACGACAAGGCACACTACGCCCGTCTGCCGCAACGCATCCGAACACATCAATTTGTGCATCGAAACGCCGGCGTAGCCAGCGAACGAGACCTTTTGCTTAGCAAGCAGTTCCAGCAGGGCTGGTATTTCATCTTTGGCAAGTAGTCCAATCGAGACATCCCCTAATTTTTCGGTGTGTTCCACACGAAGCTCACCCGCGAGCATTGCACGGCGGCAGCACCACTTGAAGATGCGTGTCCGTTAATAGGGCCAAGCGGCCGGCCGGCGTGCCCCGGTATGCTGTACGTTTGAACCTGGACTATGCGGCACGAAAATACATTCCGTCGGTCTTCTGAAGCTTAGTCTCATTCAGGGTAATCCGGTTGCCGTCCTCATTATATCTATTCACCGTACTTTACTGATTTACCTCGCCCACAAGACAAGTTATGCCGCTCCCGCTCTGTGCTGAGGCTACGATAAAAAGAGGGTCTTCATAATGGCAACTCTGGATTGGTCCCAATGCCCCGCCGTGGAGAGCATTCCCGGCAAGGTCAGCGGCGCATGGCTGTTTCGGGGTACCCGCTTGCCCGTTGCGACGGTCATTGAGAACCTTGAAGATTTGAGCGTCGAGGAAGTGATGGAACAATTCGATGTGACCCGGGAACAGATCACAGCCGTGCTTGATTTCGTAGCCCAGAGCCTCAATGCCTCAACGCCGGAGCAGCCTTCCGCGCCTGTAGATGCTCATTCTCTTTGACCATGGAACACCACGCGGTCTTGCCCGTGTGCTTCCCACCCACACCATCATTACAGCGCAGGCCAGAGGATGGGACAAGCTGAATAACGGAGCTTTGTTAAACGCCGCAGAAGAAGCGGCGGTTGAACTGTTGCTCACGACCGACAGGAGAATCCGTTATCAGCAGAACCTTGCTGGGCGAAAGATTACCATCGTTGTTTTGACCGGATCAACGAAATGGTCGCGCGTAAGATTGCACCTCGAACGTATAGCTGCCACAGTGAACGCAGTTACACTTGGCAGCTACACCGAAATTGAAATCCCGTTCAGCTAACTAAAGCTGCGGCCCAGTCTCCTGAAAAGTTTCAGGCCGCGAATTTCGCCACTTGTAATGGGCCGCTATGAATGACCGCGATGGAACTCAGCGACCGAAAGACGGGGGCCGAAAGAAGGGCCGCGTCGATCCTGCCCAGCGCATTGTAGAGAGAGCGCACCAGAGTGGAGTAGCCGGCACAGCGTCAAAAAAGGAGAGACATCGGTGCTTTCCGCGCCTTGATCGCGCTCATGGGCTACACGTTCACCCGAGTAGGCGCCGCCGTGAGCATGAAGGTGGAAGAACTACTATGTCCAGAAGCGTCGCGGCTGGGTACGGCTGCATGAAAAAGGCGGCAAGGTTAACGAACTCCCCTGCCACCACAACCTCGAGCGATGAGTGGTTGACTGCTTCCGGACTTTCAGCCGACCGCTCCCCTCTTCCCAGCGATGAGGCACGGCAAGCTCACCAGCCGGGAACCGCTTCCCCCAGTCAACGTGCACATGATGATCAGCGCCGCGCCAAACACGCCGGCATCGAGGTCGAGCGGATTGCGTATTAAACGAAGCACAATCGCCTTGCCAACTGCTCAATACAGTTGAGATTCGTGATGTGCCGATTGCAGGAAATGGCGGCTCTACAATTCAGCGGCGCGCCCCATGCATACTGCCTTACACAGAAGTCAAATTCGGCTTCTTGCTTGGCCGATTTCCCGTTTTCTTTCCGATTACATCCTTGTCGTCTAAAGCAGCCTGTTGTAGGATGGGCGCCGAAATCATCGTCAGCAGCTGATCGGCTGCCTCTTCTTCACCCAAAGTGTGGGTCAGGAGGTGAGCCACTTCGATTTCTCCAATCAGTCTCGCCAAAATGCGGACATTACCGTAGCCGGCAATCTCGTAATGCTCCACTCGCTGAGCGGAAGCAACCAACGCAATGTCGGCGATCAAGGGATCTTTTTCGCCGCCCTCCTCGATCGTCTCCTTGCCCTCCTCCACCAAGCCCATCATTGCTTTGCAGGGCTTCGGCTGTGCTTTTTCTCCTAGGAGTTCGAAGGCTTTCTTCAACCGCTCGATATGGCCTTCGGTCTGAACTAAATGCTTCCCGAACGCCTCCTTCAGCTTGGGGTTATTAGCCGCTTCCGCCATTTTGGGCAGTGCAGCGACGAGTTGCCCTTCCGCATGCAGTAGATCCTGTAATTCCTCGACGAGTAGTTCTTTAAGTTGTGCCATGAATTATCTCACTCCCTATCGCTTTCCTTTACGCGCACTAATTTCTGGTCCGGCCGTCGGTGTCCGCTCGCCGGTCAACGCGGACTCCAATGTGTGAAACGCTGGGTTGTTTACTTTTACCCAATCACCGCCAGAGTTCCACGGGCCTTCCGCATCGTTTTCGCCGCGATCTCCTACCCCCGTCGAATCATTGAAGAATTGATCCACTAGGCCCGGAGTGGGCGGAATGCAACCAATAGAAAAGGCGGGTTTGCCCATGCTTTCAAGCGCCGCTGTAAAAGCCTTCATGTGGGTGATTTCCCGCGTCATCAGGAACTGCAGCGCATCGAGAGAACCTTGGTCATCGGTGAAATTCATCAAGCGCTCATATACGATTTTTGCTCGTGCCTCTGCAGCGATGTTGCTGCGCAAATCTACATCCAGTTCACCGGATATTTTTAAATAATCTGCAGTCCACGCACTGCCCATCGAGTTGTAAAGGCTAACTCCACCGCCTCCTGCAATGGCGATCAGAGGATCAGCATGGGCAGCCGCCCGATCGGATTTCATCGGCTTCAGATGCATGCGAGCCAAAGTGCCAACTACTTCTAAATGGCTCAGCTCTTCTGTCCCGATGTCCATCAGAAGATCCTTTCTTTCCGGATCATCGCAGTTGAGGCCTTGAATGGAGTATTGCATTGCGGCAGCGAGCTCCCCGTTAGCCCCACCGAACTGCTCTAACAGCATGTTTCCAAACTTAGGGTCCGGCACCCCAATGTGCACGGTGTACATGAGTTTTTTAATGTGATGGTACATAGCTTTCTGAGGTTAGATCCACCACAGACCCAAAGGTTGCTCTGAATTCCTCCACCGCGGAAGAAACATCTTCCGCGGAGCAAGAGCGAATCACCCATTTTCTGCTCAGCTCATAAATGCTTCACGACCGTCTCACGTACAAGCGACGAAATCAGATGATCCTTCTCACCGGCAATCTTCCGCCGCGACTACTCCTTCACAAGCAGCTCGTAGGCCTCCGGGGGCAGCGTCACTGTGATTTTTCGGAAGTCACCCTTTTCGCCATGAGGTGGGTTCGCCTCTATTATCGTATTTCCGAAAGCCTCTTTTCGGATAGACGCTTTACTTCTTTCCTGTTTCTGATCTGTTGACCCCTTCATCTTGAAGGCCAGATCTGCCAGCCGAGCTTTTTCAGTTTTCATGGCCGCAACCTTTCCACCGCTTTCGTTAGTTCAATAAACTCCTCATGGGCCGTTGATCCCGGCGCATACTCCCCCACGGTCAAGCCTTGCAGCGCTGCCTCAGCCACCGCGATCCGCTGCCCAATCGCTGGCAGCACTTTCTCCCCAAGATCTTCAAGACGACTAGATAGATCCCTGCCGAGAGGTCTGAGCGAGCACCTTTGACGGCACAAACCGTACCAGCGGCTTTTTCCCGCCCCGCTGCTCCCGTGCATCTCTGGTAAGAGCCAGCGCGTCCCGCGCTGCCATGATGTCCAAAGGCGAGGGTCCGGCTGGTAGCAGCACAATGTCTGCCACCAGCGCCGGATCAGCAAGCTTTAGGCGCGGGCGGCGGAGCACCTCTTCGCATTCGGCCAGTGCACGGCAGGGGATACGAACATCTGAATTCGTTGGTTGGTAGTCAAATTCAAAATAGCGGCGGGAGGACGAACTGAGCGAGGCCATCGCCGCCTTCATACAAAATCACAACGAAAACGCTAAACCGTTCAAGTGGCGCAAGCGGGATGTCAAAGGCAGCCAACTCCGTAATACGATTATTAACCTATGCAATTAAGCACTAGTACACTCACACTTTCCGATCACGAATCTGACAACCGTTTCTACGAGTGCGCTGAGGCTGCTGAAGCTGACTACCTCATCACCGGCAACACTGCTCATTTCAGCAAGGACCACAAGACCACAAAGATTATCACGCCGAGAGACTTTATTGACCTCATCACTCCGCTACTCGCCCAAGAGTAGCCGGCATCGAAACCAAGATCAGGCCGCGAATTGCGCCACTTGTAATGGGCCGCTATGAATGACCGCGATGGAACTCAGTGGCCGAAAGATCGGCGCCGAAAGAAGCGCCGCGTCGATCCTGCCCAGCGCATTGTAGAGAGAGCGCACCAGAGTGGGGTAATCCTCATACCTGCCAGGGAAGGCGCGCGTCCAGAACCTCAATGTTGCGCAGAACAGATCCATTTTCATAGCGGGCAGGTGCTCCCTGATCACGGCCAGGTCAGCGTTATTGAGCGGCCGCTCGTCTGGTGTGCCGTCGACCTTCAACGGCAGCCTGAGGCGAAGGTTCTGCATCCATTGAGATGTCGCCACGGGCTCGCTGAAGACCCACGTGGTTTCGGGATGTGCCGCCGTGGCCAACCGCGTCAGAGTTTCCCCTAAGACAGGTAACAAATGGTGGAGGACCGCAAATCCGCAAATGACGTCGAAGGGTTGGCCCTGGTTGAGCGCGAGGTACGATTCGAGCGGGATAGCCTGAAAGTCTACCCGGTCTTCCACGCCGTGGCGGGCGGCCAACTGGCGGGCTGCCTGTATGGCCTTGGGAGAGATATCGACGCCAACGACAGTGGCGCCTTTCAGTGCCAGGATCACGCTGTTGGCCCCGCCCCCGCAGCCGATCTCCAGAACTCTTTTCCCTCTCACGTCGCCCATGATCGCAAAGGGGCGCTCGGCGGCCAGGAATGGCCGATCACATCTGGCGTAGCGTTCTATTGTATTGCTCGGGATCGGGTCACTTGGATATTCTTCAGCATCGAAGAATTGCCTCTCATGGCGCCAACGCTCCTCGCGGGTATCCATCCTAAACCCGCAGAGTAGCACACCAAAATCAGCCGGGTATTTACTGTTTTAAAAGACCGATTTGGCGTATTGACGCGCACTTGATAGATGGACCTTGAGAGAATAAAAGCACTTTGAGCGCCATCCGTGACAGGTTCTACAAGTGGTACTGGGCCGTCGAACGGCGCCTCATCCCGACGTTGGCAACCTCGCAGTTCAAATACCACAAAGCGATCCGGGCCGCTCTTCCCCCCCGGCCGGCCTGGCTGGACCTCGGATGCGGTCATCAGATTTTCGCCGAATGGATGTTGCGCGAAGAAACAGAACTGGCGGCCAGAGCCAGGTGTCTGGTGGGCATCGATCTGGATCTGTCCGGCATGCTGAAGCACCAGACCATCCACGCCAGAGTGATGGGCAATCTAGAGGCGCTTCCGTTTCCAGCGGAAACTTTCGATTTCGTGACTGCCAACATGGTAGTAGAGCATATGGAGAAGCCCGCGGCCATTCTTGCGGAAATCAGGCGAGTGCTGCAGCCCGGGGGAACATTTGTGTTTCACACCCCGAATTTCCGCAGCCCGCTGGTTCGACTTGCATCCATGATTCCGGGCGTAATTAAAAACAGGCTTATTCCCTTTCTCGAGGATCGGCGGGCAGAAGATATATTCCCAACGATGTACCGGATGAACACGGCGGCTACGATTGAGCAAATGGCCCGTCAAGGCGGTTTTGAAGTAGAGAGTCTGATTCTGACCAGCTCATCGGCTTCCACCGTTATGTTGGGTCCGCTGGTACTGATCGAATTATTATGGCTGCGTTTGATCGAGCGCGAAAGCCTGAAGGAACTGCGGACGAACATCATTGGCGTATTGAAACGCACTGGATAGGCCGATTCATTCTCTAGGCTGAAACGTGATTGGCTCTCTGTATTTGAAGTCTGCTATTGCAGCGAATGACGCGGCGCCCAAACTGCGCGTCGGCGTTATGCTGGATGGCGAAAACCTCGAGCAAGTGGTTGCCGCCATCATCCAAAACCTGCGCGATGCGAACTTCATCGAGTTGACGCTGCTGGTGTTTAACGGAGAGAACACCGAGGGCGCCGGTCTATCGGAAACCCGGCCGCACTCATTTGCTCACACGGCGATGCGGCGGCTGGTTGATCCGGTCTTGCGGCGCAGGCTGCTGTATGACCTTTACGAGAAGTTGGATAGCCGGCGCGCGGAGCAGACTCAGGATCATCCACTTCACGTAGCGGATTGCTCGACCCTTCTGAAAGGGCTGGATCGTATCGTTGTTGTTCCAATCAAAAAAGGTTTCGTCCATCGGTTTCCGCCCGATGCGATCGACGCCATCCGCCAGCGCAAGTTGGATGTCCTGCTGCGCTTCGGCTTCAATATTCTGCGAGGAGATATTCTCGATTGCGCCCGCTACGGTGTCTGGTCCTATCATCACGGGGACAACGAGTATTATCGCGGGGGGCCGCCGCTGTTCTGGGAGGTTTTGGAGGGCAATCCGATCAGTGGAGTGATTCTCCAGCGACTTACCAGCGACCTGGATGGCGGCTTGGTCCTTTCGAAAGCGTTGTTCCGGACTGACGAGTCGTTGCTGGTATCGAAGAACCGGTATTCACCGTATTGGGATAGCGCCCACTTCGTCATCTGGAAGCTGAATGAGCTTCACAGTCACGGCTGGGAATACGTTCGGGATCGCGCTGTTCCAGACACTCCTTACAAGGGTAAACGGAAGATCTATCGTGTGCCGGGCAATGCCGATATGCTCAGGTGGCTCGCCCCGAATGCGCCCAAAGCCCTCGCGAAAGTCTTAACGAAGCGTATCAACAAAAAGGTCTTGCATTGGCGCATTGCCATCCGCGCCGGGGCCACTCCTCTCTACCGGCCCGATGGCGATCTTAGGATGTCCGGTTTCAAGTTTGTCGAGTCACCCAAAGGCCATTACTGGGCGGATCCCTTTCTCTTCGAACGCGCTGGAGTGACCTACGTATTCTTCGAAGATTACTTATACCAAGCTGGCCGGGGAGTGATCAGTTATGCGGAAATCGGGCAGGACGCACAGCCCGGTCCCTCTCGCGTTTGCCTGGATACTGGTGCTCATCTGTCTTATCCCATGATTTTCGAGCATGAGGGAGAGGTTTACATGATCCCTGAGTCGGCAGACACGCTGGAAGTAGTTTTGTATCGCGCGGAAAAGTTTCCCGATGTATGGGTACCGGAAAAGGTTCTTCTGAAAGGAGTAAGTGCGGTGGATACCACTGTGCACCAAAAAGACGGCCTGTGGTGGTTTTTCACAACGCTTTCCGAACGGGATGGAGTAGCCAAAGGGATGCTTTTCTACAGCGATTCGCTGACCGGTGACTGGAGATCTCATCCCCAAAATCCCATTTCGTCCGATGTTCGGAACGCTCGTTCTGCCGGGCGCGTGATAGAATGCGGGCAACAACTGCTGCGCCTCAGCCAGAACTGCGGGCCGGCTTATGGCTTCAGCTTCGCTTTCAACGAAGTGTTGAAATTAGATAAAACCAGCTTCGAGGAACGGGTGTACAGAACTATCGATCCCAGTTGGTCTAAAGATCTTGTAGCGACTCACACTTACAACTCATGCCGGGGATTGGAAGTAATTGATGCGTGCGCCCTGCGACCCGAGGCGGTTTGTTTTTGAACCAAGGCTCTGGCGCTATAGTTGCTGTTCGTGCGGCTTCAACGGCTTGAGGTTCGCATGCGGGGCGGGATTCTGTTGTTCTTTGTTCTTCAAGTCCTTAAACATGCGCGCGAGGTCATAATCGAACCGCGCGGCGTAGGCCTCCCTGGCCGTCCGCACTTCTTCTACGATCTCGTCTTTCCACTTCATTGTTCTTCTCCCATCAGTTCTTCCGGCGTGCACAAGCTCGGCACCTCATACCCCAAGATCCAGGGGCCGATTGGCCGTCAGGAAGCAAGCTCCTTCTTTGCCTCCGTGAAGGCGAGTTCCTCCAGTTCTACTCTCTCCCGGACGACGCGTTCGAAGCCGCGCGCGCTGCTAGATCGCCGGAAATCGATAGGGACGCTGACTGGGGCCGCTTGACCCGTATGGGTGCCTCCCAAGCCGAGTCGTCACCCGCCTGGGAAGTCACGACCTGGTCGATTTGCGCTTGATCGAATTTGGTCGTTTTCTTGTTCTTCCGCGTACTCATAAGGGCCAACCTGTAATGATGCGAACCAGTTCACCATTCCTCATTCTAATGCTGCTCGCCCAAGCCTGACAGTTTCGATCAAGCCTGAGTCTCGATAATCGGCTTGCTCGTTTTGTTGGGTATTTAAATATCCGCCGAAATGGTTCATTTATAATCGCCAGGTCCAGTACCGGCCGTGGCTTATGAAACGCGGTTTTCAGGGCAGTTCAGGTTATAATCAGACATTGAAAGGTCTACGCCAGCAAGGGTTTAGGTACACTGCTGCCCCCCCCATTAGTCCAGCCGGTTTCGCCCCAGCCAGTTTTGCCCCAAACCAGGCAATTCAAGCCATCCAGCCTTCCAGCCTGGTGAAAATTGCGATGGTACTGCTGATCGTGGATGTATTCTGCACGTTCAGCCGCACCCTGGAATTTGTTCCCATTAAAGTGGGCCCCCTATCGCTGGCGGTGGCCATTCGCTGCCTGATATTTATCTGCGGCGTGTTTTCGGGCGGAATATTCGTACTGCTGGAGTCGAAAATCGCGAAGGCCCTGCTGTTCTTCACAGCCTGGATGATTCTGGGAATACCCTTCAGCAGTTGGAAGGGCGGAAGCGTTGACAGCTTAGTGCATAACTGGCTGCCTGCTATTTTCGCTTTTGTCGGGGCCTGCACCCTCATCTATTCGATCGGCATGGTGCGCAGGCTGGTATTTACTCTCGCTTTTTCTAACCTGATCATACTGGTGCTTTCTCGAATATACGGGGGCCTGGAAGAGAGCACCATGCGTTTTGGGGTGGGGGAGGGTTCGCTGGGAAATTCCAACGACCTGGCAACCCTGTTGCTTATCGGCCTGCCCTGCATGGTGTTTTATATCCAGGACAACAAAGGACGCCGTTGGCTCCTTCGCTTTATCATGCTGGCGGCCATTCCGGTCGCATTAAGCGTCATTTCGAAAACTGGATCGCGCACAGCCCTCATCACTATTGCGGTGTATGCGGCGATGGTGCTTATCTCTGCTTCCGGCATAAAGAGGGTTGCGATTGCGCTCGGCCTGTTGGTCGGAGGCGCCATCTTTTTCATGACCGCGCCGGCTTCCACCCTTTCCCGCTATCGGACCATTCTTCCTTTTTTGCCCCAGGCGGCTAGTGGAAACGAGGACGTACTTGAAGAATCGGCTGCCGCATCTTCCGAGGCGCGCCGCTTGGTTCTCCAACAGAGTATCGAAATGACCATCAAGAACCCGATCTTCGGCGTGGGGGTTGGCACCTTCCAATCCGCAGCCGCCAAGATCAGCAAATCGAAAAATGAGCATGAGAGCTGGCACGAAAGTCACAACACCTATATGCAAGTGGCCAGCGAGTTAGGCGTCCCTGCCTTTATCGCCTATATGGCGGCCATCTGGTTTTCATTTCGCTGCTTGTGGCAGGTCAGACAGCAAAGCCGGCGTAATCCAGACTTCCTTTCTCTCAATCGCCTGGCAAACTACCTGCTCGCTGTGTTGATTTGCTACTGCATCTCGGCATTCTTCTCAAGCGTGGCTTATCTTCCGATGTTCCCTTTTATAGCGGCAATCATAGACGCTTTTCAACGCCACGCCAAGGATCAGATTCTAAGCCGCGCGCCGGCACCGGTGCCCGCGGCTCCCCGAATGTTTATGGGCCCGCCGGTTCTGGCCCGCTAGCATGTGCGGAATTGCGGGCTTCGTAACTTTTGAGGCAAGCGACCGCTGGGACGCAGTCATAGAGGATATGACGGGTGCGATCCGGCATCGCGGTCCCGATGGATTTGGCTATTTTAACGAGGGCGCCGCTCATCTCGGCCACCGCCGGCTGAGCATTATTGACGTTGCCGCCGGCGTTCAGCCAATGTACAACGAAGACCGGCGTCTGGCGATCGTCTACAACGGAGAGATTTTCAATCACGCGGATTTGCGTCCGGCCCTGGAAGCCGCCGGACACCGCTATGCCACGCGCTGCGACACGGAAACTATTCTCCACGGGTATGAGGAGTACGGGCCCTCCTGCGTGAACCGGTTGCGCGGTATGTTTGCTTTCGCAATCTGGGACCGTTCGCGGCAAACACTCTTCTGTGCCCGCGACCGCCTGGGCATTAAGCCGTTCTATTATTTCTGGAACGGACGCCTGTTTGCTTTCGCATCCGAGATGAAAGCGCTGCTTCGCCATCCGGCAATTTCCACGGCGCTCAATGAGGCGCAAGTGTCGGAATATCTGGCATTCGGATACGGCAGCGGCGAAGACACTCTCTTCAAAGATATTCGCAAGTTGATGCCAGGCCATACGCTTGAGCTGGACGCGCGGGAGGAATCGCCACGCTTGCGCATTCAACAGTATTGGGATGTGCCCAAGCCCCCCACGCGGGAAGAACGGCGGGATGACCGGGAATGGATTGAGGAGTGTCGGGCGCGCCTGGAAGAGACGGTGCGGATGCGTCTCATGAGTGACGTCCCACTCGGAATGTTTCTCAGCGGCGGCGTCGATTCGAGCGCGATCGCGGCCCTGATGAAGCGCATGACCGGGTCTCCCGTGAAGACGTTTTCGGTGGGCTATGCCGAGCGTGAGTTCAGCGAGCTGGACTACGCCCGGCAGGTGTCCGAAATGATCGGATCGGCGCACCACGAAGTCGTCATCGGAATGGATGACTTTTTTGGAGCTCTGCCTTCTTTGATCTGGCATGAAGACGAACCTCTGGCCTGGCCCTCATCCGTGTCTTTATACTTCGTTTCCCGGCTAGCGGCGGACCATGTCAAAGTAGTGCTGACTGGCGAAGGAAGCGATGAGTTGTTCGCTGGGTACGCGCGTTACAACGTTTATCTGAAGAACCTGCAGGCGCTGAAATATTATGCGCTGTTGCCAAAGCGTGCACGGGGGGTGGTCCGAACTACCATCGCACAATCGGGTTTACTGTCGGGCAACATGCGCCGTAAAGTGATGCATACTGTGCTGGGGCGCTCCGAAGACATTCAGTCCCTCTATCTGGATAACTTCTACTGCGCATTTTCCGAGGCTGAACAAGCCCGGTTCGGGCGCGTGCCTGAGGGCGCTTACAGGCATTTCATGGATCGTTGGGAAGCGCGTACGGACACGCCGTTGCTGCACCGGTTACTTTACGCCGACCAGAAGACCTACCTGGTGGAGCTCCTGATGAAACAGGACCAGATGAGTATGGCTACCTCCATCGAGAGCCGTGTGCCGTTTCTGGATCATCCTTTCGTTGAGTTCGCCGCGCGCGTGCCGGACCGCTTGAAGATTCACAACGGATCGGCCAAGTACATTTTCAAGCAGGCGGTAGCCGATCTGCTTCCCGCCAGTATCATTCATCGTAAAAAAATGGGCTTCCCAACTCCGCTGGCCAGTTGGTTCCGCGATGCAAAAGCGAAGCCGCTGTTCGATGCGATTTGCGCGCCAGACGGGCTGGTGGCCGCGTGTCTCGATCGCGAAGCCGTCTCCGCACTCATCCACCGTCACCGCAGCGGCTTTGAGGACGCAACCGATCGAATCTGGCGGCTGCTGAATTTTCAGATGTGGGGAGATCTGTTCATTACGGGAAAACGCGAGCGCAGCGGCCTGGAAGCTCTGGCAGAACCCGCGCTCCCGCGATGAAAATCCTGTGGGTGAAGTCCGATTTGCTTCACCCCACCACTCGGGGCGGGCAAATCCGGACGCTCGAAATGCTGCGCCGCCTGCGGGAGCGCAACACCATCCACTATGTTGCCTTTTCAAATGAGCCCGACGGAGAAGGAGTTCGCCGCAGCTCCGAATACTGCGATCGTTGTTACACCATTCCACAGTTTCTTCCTCCACGAGCATCCTATGGTTTCGCCGTACAGCTCGTCACCGGACTCTTTTTCCGATTGCCTCTGGCGGTGCTTCGCTACCGCTCGGCTGCTATGCGGCGCAAACTGGATGAATTGACCGCGACTGAAAACTACGACTGCATTGTCTGCGATTTTCCCACCCCGGCGCCAAATGTTACGCGCCTTCAGGACTGCGTACTCTTTCAGCACAACGTGGAAACAATGATCTGGCAGCGCCATGCCGCGCAGGCGCGAAATCTACCCGAAAAGGCGTACATGCGTCTGCAGGCACGCCGGATGGCTGTTTTCGAGCGTGACGTATGCCGGAGTGTGCGGCACATTATTGCGGTTTCTGAAGAGGACGCCTCAACCATGAAGCGGATGTTCGGCGTGACCAACATTTCGACCATTCCAACCGGGGTGGATGTCGACCATTTTAAGCCGCCTTCTTCGCAGCCTGTCACTGCGGACCTGATCTTCCTCGGAGCAATGGACTGGCTACCCAATATAGACGGGATGCGATGGTTCGTGGATGCTGTTCTGCCTCTGATTCGTCGATCGCGGCCGAAATGCTCGGTGGCGGTAGTGGGCCGGAACCCTTCCCGCGAGGTCCAATCATTCGCGGCCAAGAATCCACTGATTCACGTCACCGGAACCGTACCGGACGTCCGGCCGTGGCTCTGGGGATCGCATGTTTCCATAGTGCCGTTGCGCATCGGAGGTGGAACCCGCATAAAAATCTATGAATCGATGGCGGCCCAAGTGCCGGTCGTTTCAACCGCTATCGGTGCGGAAGGACTGAATGTTCATCACCCGGCTGACATTCGGATCGCCGACAACCCGGAAGAGTTCGCGTCAGCATGCCTGGAACTGCTGGACGATCCGGAAATCCGGGCAGCCCAGGCGAGAACGGCCTGGGACCTCGTCGACTCCAATTTCCGCTGGGAGAATATCGTCCGCCGGTTTGAATCTATTCTTGAGGGAGCGGCACTCAGCCAACCGGCGCGGTAGCAATCGGCGGGTACTTGCAGCGGGGTTCCGATGCCTGGATGCGGCAGATGCGAGCCGAGTTGTGCTGCTCCTCGAAGGAGCGGCACAACCAGTAGGCTCATTACTTCCAGCACATGTGACGCCGGAGAAGAGCCGAAAAATTGGCCAAAATGGAAGGCCTCAGGTGTATACTACAAATCTGCGCTTTAGAGATTTCAGCTACTTTGGATGGGAGAAAACAATGAAACGCTGGGGACTGCTTACTTCTGTGCTGCTCGGATTATTACTCTTCAGCAGCGCAGCACGCGCGGGTATCATCTTCGTCACCGACTTCACTACCGGCACCGTGGGTGAATACACCACCTCGGGGACTTTGGTTAACGCTTCGCTCATCTCTGGGTTGAGCAGCCCAGGGAGCATTGCACTGTCTGGCTCGAACCTGTTCGTCGCGAACGGGTCCCCAACCAACACGATCATAGGCGAATACACCACTGCGGGCACCACCGTGAACGCCTCGCTCATTACAGGGTTGAACAATGTGCATCAAATTAGTTCCTTCGGCTCGAACATCTTTGTCGCGAACGGGAACCCTACCAACACTATCGGCGAGTACACCACGGCAGGTGGGACCGTAAACAGCGCGCTCATCTCGGGCGTCAACGTGGCCCATGGCGCCGCATCGAACGGCGCGAACATCTTTGTCTTGAACAACGGAAGCGGCAACCCAGGCACGGGGTTTATCTCCGAATTCACGACGGCGGGAGTTTTGGTCAACCCTTCGCTGATTACCGGACTAAGCGGTCCGGAGGAGATTCTCATCCTAGGCTCGAACATCTTCGTCACCAACTTCACTACCGGCACCGTGGGTGAATACACCACCTCGGGAGGCACCGTGACCGCCGCCTTGATCTCCGGGCTGAACGGCGCGTTAGGCATCGCGACCGACGGCACGAACTTGTACATCACCAATGCGTTCGGCGGCACCGTATCCGAGTACACCAACTCAGGAGTTTTGGTGAATGCTTCGCTGATCTCGGGGTTGAACGGACCGGCGGGTATTGCAATAATCCCCACAACGGTCCCAGAGCCCAGCACTTTAACACTCCTGGCACTTGCTCTTGCGGGGCTCGGATTTTGCTGGCGGAAGCGACGCCTTCGATCATAGCGAGATTTGCCAGACCCTGTATTCGAGCGTGATGTATGCCGGAGAGTACGGCACATTATTGCGGTTTCCGAGGAAGACGCGTCCACCATGCAGCGGATGTTCGACGTGACCAACATTTCGACCATTCCAACCGGGGTGGATGTCGATGGACTGGCTATCCAATATCGACGGGATGCGATGGTTCGTGGATGCTGTTCTGCCGCTGATTCGGCGGTCGCGGCCGAAATGCTCGGTGGCGGTAGTGGGCCGGAACCCTTCCCGCGAGATCCAATCGTTCGCGGCCAAGGATCCACTGATCCACGTCACCGGAACCGTGCCGGACGTCCGGCCGTGGCTGTGGGGATCGCATGTTTCCATAGTGCCGTTACGCATCGGAGGTGAAACACGCATAAAAATCTATGAATCGATGGCGGCCCGGGTCCCGGTCGTTTCAACCGCAATCGGTGCGGAAGGACTGAATGTTCATCACCCGGCGGACATTCGGATCGCCGACAACCCGGAAGAGTTCGCGTCAGCATGCCTGGAACTGCTGGACGATCCGGAAATCCGGGCAG
>JBBSEX010000037.1:0-28534 GCA_038239345.1 Bryobacterales bacterium | reverse complement strand
AGGCCGGAAGTCTTCGTAACGGTTGTAGAGGTTGTCATGGGTTTCTCCTTGTTGAAACGGTTGGTTGTGGAAGCAACAGACCGTTCGCGAGGATGTCCCCACGAGCTTGGTTTCCCAATTTGGCCTGCTGCCGAAACACTGCTGTTTCGGGTCAGGCCTCCTTTTGAGAGACCGCCCTATTCCGTTGTGTTGCCCGGCCGGTGTAACCCGAACCAGGTTTGCTCGTCACGCTTGTTGAAGGCGCGAAAAGCGAAGTCCCACGTGAGGCGTGGGTGCCTTCTACATCAACTTGCGTTGACGGTAGAAACCCGTTGACTGGCGGCTGCGGCTGGCTCCTTTTCGAGCGTCACGCGGCCGCCTTCGATCCTCTGCGTAACTGAATATTCCCTGAGCAGAAACAGACTGCCGTCGGTCTTGAATGCCGCGACCAGTCCTTCTGCTTCGTTTGCTACCTCCCGTTCCAGTTGTGGCGCTTCGTTGTTCCGGCATGGTTTGCCGACGAAGAATCGTACGTTCTCAGCTGCGGAATGTCGGGACCGCCGACCGGAGCGTTTTGATGTCTTCTCCTTCTTGGCGGCAGGAAGCGCTTCCACGGATGTCGCCATGGCTAAGCCGCCTCCTTCGTCAAGCCGCGCACGCGATCCAATTCAGTATCGAAGTCCACTTCTATGAGGCCCGGAGCCCCCTGCTGGAAGCATCGGCCATCGCGACGAAGCAGCAGATACCGCCGCGTCAAGGTGTGTTTGTAATACTCAACGCCGGTCTCCTCATCGGCGTACATCCACATGAACTCGCGGATGATCGCGGGGACACCTTTCAATTTGCATTCCAGTGGAGCCCAGTTTGTATCGGTAGTGACGGTCATTTCTGCACCTCGTCGCCGCGATCAATCAGACCGCTCTTCTGGTCCAGGTCGATGTCCTTTTCGCCGACCATTTGTTGTTCCCAGAACTCGCCCACGTAAAGGCCTGTCGGATTCATCGCGGATCGGCCGTTGTATACCAGCCGCACTTGATAGCGGCACACCATTTTTTCCGTGTACTCGATACGCTGCTGATTGAGACGATGTACCTCTTTTGCGGCGAACACTTGAAAGGTCCAGGGCATCCCTTGTGCTGGCTCTATTGACCGGATCTTGATGCTCGATGTGATGGCATCCGTCTTGACCTTGCCCAGGATGTCGTCCTCCCGGAACTTGTTCATGGTCAGTTGCCGGAAGTTGAGCGTCATCATGTTGAGCGCCTCAGCGTATTGGCGTTCCACGTTCGCAGGGGTGTAGGTGAGGTAGTTCGTAAGGAACTTGCGCGTGATGGCGCGGCCCTCAACCTCGCCGGGGGAGTTCTCCGACCCGCTCGCCGACACTTTGAGCATCCCCATGAGGACGTTCGACCCGACCTTCACCGTTTCTCCGCCGACCACGGTCGCTTCGCCGGCGTTATCGACACGAATCACGACGGGCGGCTGTAGGCGGACGTAAGCAAAGAGGCCAAGCGCGCCAACCGCGAACACCCCGCAAATCATGCCGAGCACCGCCATGCGGTTCGCGTAAGCGCGGAGAGCGCCGTCCATCTCGTAATACTTGGTGAGCTGTTGCTTTTCCGGAAGTTCGCTTCGTTGCTTCTTCTTGTTGCCAAACATACGCCTCCTTCGTCACACCCATTCGTCAACCGAGTCCGGCCCCTGAGCGCGGGGTGCTGACGCTGGCGAAGCGCCAGACTGCCCGTTCCCGCCAAGCATCTTCCGTCCGGCAGCTACTGCCTTCTGTCCGCCTTGAACGGCAAGTGCCGCCGCGGCACCGCCCAGCCATCCGGCCGCATGAGGAATGTTGGGAGGCCGATAATTCCCGGGTCCGCTGCCCCCACCGGATGGCCCGCGCGGCGAACGGCCACCGCTTCCCGCCGAACCGCCAGATGCGGACGGCCCTGTTGGCGCAGAATTAGAAGACGCGGCGGCAACGCCAACCCCAGAACCAGCAGCAGCCCCACCGCCACCACCTGCGGCGGCACCCTGCATACTTCCTGATCCACCACCCGCTCCTGCAGCGACCGACATCAAGGATTGAGCCATCGTCGTCGCGGCTCCCAGAACAGTCAGCATGGACCCTCCGAGATCGCCCTCGACAATCCTTTTCGCCAGCATCGGGATGAGCAGAATGCAGACTGAGAATAGGACACTTGCCACGGCCAACAGGACTTCTTGCGATGCCCCCGCGAGAGCACCCGCGAAGCTGTTCGCGGATGTGAGCGCGGCCATACTGTTCACGTTGATTGCGATTGCCAGGCGGCAGAAGATGCCGTAGATCAAGCCCCACGAACCGAAGATCATCACGTTGACGGCGTACCGCCGGGCCAATGAGCCCAAGCCAAAACTAGGCATCAGCGCCAGCACGAGCGGACCCGTAACGAAAAGGATCGTTCCATAGAGCGAGTAGAAAACCGCGAATAGCGCGTAGGCCACCGGATAGACAATCATTGCGATTAAAAGCAGTAGAGCGCTGAGAATGGCAGGCGCTCCGGCAGTCACAAGATTGAGGAAGGTCCCCGTGGTTGCACCATACCCAAACAGATCATTCCGCCACGCGTTGAACACGTCAGTCGGGCCGAGGCCCGCCATCGTGTGGGACATTTGATTGAACGCTGCGAGGATCTGTCTGAACACGCCTTCATACACCGCGCCATCGTTCATGAAAAGCGCCCCAAGAGCCAAGTACTTGACACCTGCAACGCCAAGAGCCCTAACGTCGCCACCCTTGGCCCATGCTTCGTACGCGCTGAACAGCAGCGACGCCAGGAGAATGCCGTACGCCACCGTCAATATCGTGCTCATGAGTCCGGCTGTCATGATGCCGTTTAGCGCCGTGTTGAACATGGATTCGTAGTAGAACATTGGACTCCTGCTACCGGCTCATTTGGGTCAGTTTGTTTCTGGTTTCGCGCGCGAGCCGGGCAGCTTCCTTCAACTGCGCGCCCTGTCCGGCCAACTCGATGGCGCGGAGTCGCATCATCTCGGCTAGAGCCTGTTGCGTGTAGGCCTGTGACCGAACAACCCACGCCCCAGCCTGTGCGCCAATCATCTCGGCCGTGCCGGGGGCAGTTGTCGCCAAAGCCGACATCATCTGATCCGCGGCGGCGAGTTCTCGATCCGCGATATCGTCGATTGCCATCGAGCGCTTCATGGCCGCTTGGGACGCCGCGTCAGAGATGTCGATCACGTCCCGAGTCGATGGATGTACTTCTGTGGCGGCCGGCAGCGGCGTGTAAACGGCGGAGAAGCGGGCGGCGACCGCTCCGATCTGGCCAGCGTTCTTCGAAAGAATAACGTTCTCAAGACCTTGTGGATTTATGAGCGTTGCGCTCAGAACAACTGTGCTCCAGATTCCCCGAATGGAGTTGTATATTCCCTGGATCTGGCCCACCAGGGCTCGAGCAGAATTGATCGCGGCTAGTGGGTAGACGGTGTTCTGCTGGAAGTCGAGTATTGCTTGCGTAATTCCCTGAATCGCGGACATGACGCTGCTGATGCTGCTCAATAGAGGGCCAATCACAGTCTGCAAGGTGGTGTTCACGGCGGCCAGGACACCGCTTACAGCGCTGAGGCCGCTAGAAATGATACCGATCAATCCCGTGATGAAGCCAATCTGGGCGTCAGCAGGTGCCGGTATCAGCAGCGCCATGACCACGAGCACCGCAATAATCTGCATTCGCCGGCTGCCGACCAGCTTCCATCCGCGTCCGATCCAATCGATGAATGTGGCCAGTTCTATCGACATGGTTCCGTTCCTCCTACCGGCTCAACTGTGTCGCCTTGTTGCGGGATTCCCGTGTGAACGCAGCACCGCGTTTGACGGTCATGGTGTCGTGTCCCAGACGCGCGGCTTCCTGGCGCAGTGCGCTGGCAATCATCTTTTGGATATGCGCATTGCTTTGAAGCGTGGCAATGTGCGCTGCGGCGGTACTGTAGGCCGCTGTTCCTGGCGCGACGATGAGTCCGTGGCTCGCAATTGCCGCGGCGGCGGCGACAGTTTGGTCGGCGCCCGCGTCCGCCATCTTAAGCATCATGAGGTGGTCGATCGCCATGGCGTCATCGACATCCATCAGATCCCGCTCCTGCGGATGGGCGTCGACGGCTGAGGGAATCGGCCCATAGGTCTGAGTGAATGCCGTTTTGAGCGAGGCCAAGTCTCCCGCGTTCCTGTTCCGCATGATCGATTCGAGCCGCTGCGGATTTGGAAGTTGCGCGCTACCTACGTTCAGGTTGTACAGACTATTGAGAATTCCCGAAAACTGGGAGATTAACTGCTGCACGAGCCCGCGAATCCGGTTGATCTCCGTGATAGGCCAAACGATCTGCTCGAAGAAGCTCCGCAGTGTGCCAAGGATGTTCTGGACCGCTGAGGATGTAGTGCGAATGCTCTGCAGAATGGGGCGCATCACGTTGTTAATGAAGTTCTGCAAGGCAGCAGCCGCGCCATTCAGTCCGTTGAGAATCCCGGTGATGCCTGAAAGCAATCCGCCCTGTGCGAGAGCCGGTTGGGGCGCAACCATGGCGATCATGAGGATGCCAACCACCAGCAGGGCGAGCCCTTTCGTAAGAATCGGATTCATAGTGTCACGTCCGCCTTTCGACTGCGTGGCCTAAACGCTGGCCGCAACATAGGCCACTTCATTTCGCTTCGTATTCGCTCGTTGCACCAATCCCGACGCTTCCTCGGGCGACAACTCCTGATCCGCGAGGCCATGAGGGAACCGCGCGGCCAATTCCTTGTACAGGTCGATGAGCGGCCGTCCCGTGTTGTCCTTCAGATACCAGGAACGGTACGCTCGTTCCCGCGGATAGGTTGTCGCTACCCAGTAGTCCACTCCGGTCGGCACGAGCCGCACTGTTTGCGTTGTTTCTGACTTTTCCCCAAGTACGAGCAGAATCTCAGCACTCCGCCCCTTGTGGGGTGCGGAAAAGCGTTTGATCTCGTTCAGCGCGACTTCATTGAGTCCCAGGTGGTCAATGAGCGGAGCAACATCACCTGGCTGCTGTCCGATGACCTTTACGGACGCGTTGCGGAGGATGCCGGCCCCATGTTCCTTCGGTTTCTGCTTGGTTCCGACAAAGTCTTCGAGCGTCTGGCTGATCCCCCAAACGCTGGCCCCGCGTTTGCGAGCCGTGCGGAACAACTGAACCACGCAATCCGCCAGGACGGGTGAATCGAGAAGCGCCCAGCATTCGTCGAGGACCGTAATCGACGCTTGACCGGAACGTCCCGAAGATCGCTCGGACATCGACTGCGCGATCAGCATGCTCATCGCTGTTTCGAGCCGAGGGTCCGAACTCAGCCCTTCGATGTTGAAGAAAAGCCAGTTTGCATCTGTTCGCATCGTCGTGTGTCTGTCAAAGAGTTTCGAGTAGACGCCCTTCTCACCGGTCCATTGCCGCAATGACACGGAAGCCAGTTGCGCCAGTTGCCGGATGTGTTCGATGCGTTCTTCGTCATTCCAGTTCCCGAGCTCGTCCTTCAAGTCCGAGTACGTGGGCGTTGTATTGTCCCCCCGAATCGACGCGCGTTTGTACACCTCGGCAATTGCCGAAGTGAGAATGTTGTCCAGCAGCGAAGTGTCAGCCTGCCCGAGGTCGCCGATCATGTGACGGGTGAGATTCTTCAGAAACGCGATCTTGTCCTTGGTGGGTGTGATTTCGCCGGGTGGCAGATCCCACGGGTTCAGTGTTTCGGAACCTTCGAGATCCACCTCAATTACGCGGCCGCCCATCAGCTCGACCAATGGCCGATAAGAGTCGCCGCGCTCGACGATCGAAATGAGCGGGTTCGAACGCGCCATCATGAGCAGAAACATCTGGGCCATGAAGGTCTTGCCGCCGCCGGACTTGGCCATGAACAGCATGTTGGCGTCGCCCATTGAGGAGTCGTAGGGAGAGAAGGGAATTAACTGCCTGTACGGCGTTTCAAGCAAGATGAGCGGCGACTGCACCGTACCGCGCCAAGGTGTCTCAATGGGAAGTAGATCAGCCGCGTGCAGTGTAAGCGCACTCATCTCGCGTTGATTCGGCCCAGCCATTCCGGGCAGGCTCGACAGGAAAAGCCGGCGTTGCGCCAGTGACTCAGGAATCGCGCGGGCTCCGTTCATACGCCCCACAGCGTGAATCACGCGCTCGCGCCGACGGTTGAGTTCCCGTTGCGCTTCCTCCAGGTCGGACCGGCTCGCAACGGGTTTCGAGGTGCGGATGGTAACGACCAGCGAATACTCGCAGACCTTCAGCGATGAGGAGATGACAGCCGTTAAGACGTCATTGAGCTGCGAGTGTGCGACAGCCGCGTCCACGTTGATCATGTGGCCGCCCCGGGAATCGATTTGAGCAGCCTGCATCTTCTTCATCCGACCCTTGAAACCGGAGATGACCTTGGTCTGGTCCGGGATCGTCACCTCTGCATTCACCACGACGGGAAAATCGAGCACCATCAGTTCCCGCAGAATCCCGGGA
The DNA here is from genome assembly GCA_038239345.1 of Bryobacterales bacterium. GTDB lineage: Bacteria > Acidobacteriota > Terriglobia > Bryobacterales > Bryobacteraceae > JBBSEX01. The sequence goes on along the minus strand of JBBSEX010000037.1, from coordinate 22,045 downwards.
AACGTTCCGTCCGGGAGGTCCTTCATGCTGACGAACGTGTACAGAAATCCTCCAACCTGGATGTAGCCTTCCTGCTCGTCTTCGATGCTGGTGTTGACGATCTGTTCCCGCGCGCTGCGGTAGTCGATCGAATGTTCCCCGCGCCGGAGCGGCCCGCGGTCCTCAAACACCGGATTCAGGCTTCTCTTCGCCTCAACAAACATTTCGCTGTCGGTCATGCGCCGAGTGCGCATTCCCGTCGCGGCGAGCGTCTGCTCGACACCAGCCATCAGCGACGAGAACTCCGCCAGCAGATCCTCATGTTCCTTTTGCCCCCGTTGGATGCACTTGTCCACGGACAGGTTGAACCAGTTCCTCTTTTTCCCCTCCAATCGCTCCGCCATCTCATGGTGTGTGCGGGGATTCCAAATGAAGTAAGCGTGCAGGACATGCCGCAGGTAGAAGCCCTTCTCGTCGTTTTCGTCCCAGCGCTGCATCCTGATCCGGTCGATCTCCTGCAACACGGGATTCTCGCTTCGGTTCAGGCGCGGATACTGCTTTCGCACGTCGCCGATTCCTTCGGTGATTTCGAAGCGAACCTGCATTCGCATGGAGCGCTCGGGCAACGATCTGACCAGCGCTTCAAAGGCCCGCTTGGATCGGTTCCGGCCCTCATCGTCGTGATAGTAGGAGTTGAGCCCATCAAGTTCGTAGCCAGCGACGAAACTGCCGTCCATCTGCACCGCCACGCCGTCCAAGTAGTCCCGGATGGGTAGCAACTCGCAGAGTGGCGGCTTGTGTAGCGCCTTTTTGTGTTCGGACATCGTAGTCGGCATTACTTGAGGTACTCCTTGGTCAGCTCGCGGTCCCGCTCCAGGCCGCAATAGATGTGGGGCTTGATCTGCCAAATCAACAGGTCACGCAGGTAGCCTCGCGGCTTTCCATACTTGAAAAGCCACAGGCAGGGAACTGCCAGGATCGGTACTACCCAAAGCAGGAGAAAGCTGAGGGGAATGCCATAAATCTCGCGGCCAAGAAAACGGCCGATGAAGTTGGCCAGCACCCCAAGCCCAAGGACGAGAAACATGTCCTCGATCTCCAAATACAGCCACGTGACGCGCTGATGAAGGTTGCGATGAACCTGCGTGACTTCCAGTGCCATGTGATCCTCCCTAACTGATTCCGCCCGTTCCTTGTTGAACGAAGAACTCGGCCATGCGTAGCAAACCCGAAACGCTAAAGCTCGCCATGGCGATGATGATGTGGCGCGCCCAAGGGGCCCCTGGGTAGATGCGAAATCCAGCCCCGCCATAGTGAAGGATGGCCATGACCACCTGGAGGACCCCGTACACGGGCAAGAACACATTTGCCGACCAATTCACCAGTCCCAACATCGTCACCCAAACCTGGTCTGGGTCATTCCACGCCCGCACTCGCGAAAACGTCTCGATCCCGCGCAGAAGTCCTGAAACCATCAACGACAGGAAACCGCCATACATCGCGTACTGAAACGGAGCACTTCTTGCCGCTCTGAGGACTGCGACGACGAAGAGCAGCCCCGCAAGCGTCGGCATGATCACGTTGCCCAGCCAGTTCGTCAGGTTCGTAAGGCCCGTCAGAAAGTTCACGAGTTTTCTCCCGTCACATCATCCGGTTGATCAGTAGCCACAGCGCACTGACCGTCAGAAATCCGCCCGCGCACGCCACAAGTCGCAGATAGCCGGGCTGGTTGAAGGCAAACTGAATAATCGCGCCGCAAATTGCCAGCCCCGCCGCGAGCGGAAAGATCCGGCTTGCCACGTAGTTCCACATCGATTCGAGGCCCAGCACGATGGAGAAGCGATTGCCCACCGGCGTCCAGGCGTCAATCAGTGCATGAGTCGAAGAGATGGCCAGCAAAAACATGGCACTTAAGAGCGACGGCAGCGGTCCAGTGCCACTGGCCGTATCGAGAACCGCGCGCATGACAAAGAACGCGGCGAGAACAGGGGCCATCCTACCCACGACGAAATCTGTAACGAACGTCGTTAATCCCGTTACAATTCCTGATAGCCAGCCATTTCCGATGGCCGCTCCCGGCGGGAAGAACACCGGGAATCCCAGGAACTGAAACCAGACCAATGACGGTTCCAGAGCCAGGAAAATCACGGTCCACAGCATCCAGCGGGAAAAACCGCCGCCCACCCAAAACACAGTCCCGCCCTCTTTCCGTAGGGCGATACCGGCGTTCACCAGACAGATGAACGCGGCGGGCCCAGTGAGCGCGAACATGACGCGCATGATGTCGTAGATGAGAGTGGGCATGGTGTTCCTCGTCTACAAGGTTGGACGGGCTCACACGAAGGCAAGCCCGCCGTTCGATCACCGGCGTGCTTACGAGATACCGCCGCCGCCCTGCGCAATCCAGAATTCGAGTAGTCGCGTGACGCCCGAGACCGCCAAGCAGCCCAGTGCCGTGACGACGTATCGCCCCGAACCGCGACCAGCCACATACGCGATGAGGCCGCCAGCGAGAGCCAGCCCGGCGCCCACCGGTGCGATCACGTTGCCGATCCAGTTGACCAGGTTGAGAAACGCGCCTTCCGGCTGCGCACCCGTCTGACCCTGAACGGCCACGTTCACCTGCGGAGCGGCGCCGAGATTCTGCGCAATTGCCACAGCCTGTGCAAAGACGATGAGACATAGGACGGCCATTAGCAAGGTCGCCGCCCGCTGCCGGTTCGTTCCTGAAAGTTTCAACATGAGAGACCTCCCGTAACGTTCTTGGATTCGGCTCAGGCGTTGAAACCCGAGCACACAAGAAACATACACGGGATTTGCGGAACCACAAAACGAGTTGGGTGGGAGGTCTAAAAGCGGGGCTGAACGCGGCCGAGTGCCTCATCCAGATCGGCGAGCAGGAGCGGAGGTAGTTCCTTCGAGCCAGCCGCCATTCGGCGCATCGCGACCCGTTTCATCGATTGAATGGTGGCTTCAAGATCAGCCGGCGACATCCCTGCTACACGCTCTGCCACGTCCTGGATCGTCAATCCAGCACTAAGACGTGCTTTACCGAGATAGCGGGCCACGAGTTTCTGATAGCCCGTTTGGTCCGGAACCGGAATCTCGACCTTTTCGCTGAACCGGCCGCCTCGGAGAATCCGCGGGTCGATCCGGTCAATGTAGTTGGTTGTCCCGATGAGGAATATCTGGTGCTCCGCCTTCAAAGCGCTGATCTCGATGAGCGCCTGCTCCACCAACTGGACATCGTGTTGACTCACCTGACCGCCCAACTTGGGAAACAACCCGTCCATCTCATCGAAGAAGACGATGGAGGGTGCGTTGTCCTTCGCGCGTTGGAAGATTTCAGTCAACCGCTTCACGGATCCACCAACAGTGCCGCCGAGCACGTCACTCGGGCTCACAGCGTAAAAACTGCGTTTGGCTTGAGATGCGATCAGCCTTGCGATCATTGTCTTGCCGGTCCCCGGTGCTCCGACAAGAATCAGACCAGTCGGCGCGGGCAATGATAGCTCCTCGGCGCGCCCGGGCTTCATTAGGTCCAACAACGTGCGCAGGTCGCTCGCAACAGCGGCGGGCAGCACGACATCGTCCCAGTCCACAGCCTCCAGCAAATCCTGGTCTCGGCCGCCCGTATTCTCCAGAGCCTCAATTAGGTGGCGCTCCTCAATCACCTTTCCCTGGGCACACAAGGCGGCGCGGTCTACCAAGCTCTTCAGTCGAGCTGGGCTCCAACCGGGCGTCCGTTTCGCGATTGCGGACAAGTCATGATTCTTCCAGCGGAGTGTTCGCAACTGCGCTGCGAGGATTTCCTTACGTTCCGCCTCATTCGGCAGATCGAGCCGGACGCGCGCATCAAATCTCCCATCGCGAATCAACGTGGGTTCGAGCCCATCAAGGTAATTCGTAGCGGCAACGATAAGCAGGCCGTCCATCTGCCTGTACTGATCGATCGACTGCATCAATTGCGTAACCAGCGAGTTGTACTCGCGTCCTCCGCCGCCCGAGTCCGTGCCATGCCCCTGTACTTGTTTCCGACTACCGATGGAGTCGATTTCGTCCAGAAACAGCACAACGGGCCGATTTGCTGCAGCACCTTCAAATACTCCTCGGATTCGCTCCGCGCCGGAACCGGTGTTTTGGCCAACCAGTTCCGGACATCGCACGTGATAGAAGCTGACGCCGAACTCCCCGGCCGTCGCCTCGGCCAGCAGGTTCTTCCCAGTGCCTTGCGGGCCGTAGAGGAGAACTCCGTTCCGAACGATGGTGGTCCTTTGCTTGGCGAAGCGATTTCGCGCGATTGCAAGAATTTCGGTCTTCGCATTCAGCGCGCCGCCCACATCTTGCATTCTGATTGTCGGAACATTGGACCAGGGCACCACAGTATTCGAAACCGTATGCGCGCCCCCTGTCACCACAGCCGCAACTGTCCCTCGGGGCCGCAGGGCGAATAGCACCCAGGCCCATAGGCCGAACATCAAAGCGATGGAGCCTATCGAGTAGGCGCTGTCCCACGGCTTGACCGCGTCCGGATAGGCCTTCGCTCCCCAACCATGTGCCCGCTCAAGGATGGCGAGCAGTGTCACAACCGCAGTTGCCCGAGCTACCATCAGGGGCCATCGAACATGAGGGCGAGGAAGAACAAATAGGACGCCAAGCGCTATCGGCAACGAGAGCACATGATCCAGCCGCGAATCAAGAAACAGTCGTGCGGCGAGAAACTCTGCCCCGACCAGCGCGCATGAAACCACACACCGATACAGCCATGCCGTCCGCTCAAGCGCAGTCGAATGTTGGGTCTTATCCTTGAGGTATCGCGCCTCGCGTGCGACTTTGGTCGCACCGGCTCCGAATAGCCAGCCCAGCTTGTAGGACAGCCAACTCCAAGGGCCCGTGAAAACAAATTGCGGCATCAGCCTTGCCTTCCAGTCGGCATCCTCAGAATATCTGATTCCGCTCGCGCTGAAAAGCGGCCAATGCCGCATTTTGTTGAGTATTTACCCGAGAACTACTTCTCTGGTTCCTGGGGCACGACAGCCGGTCTGTCTTGTACTTTGATCAGCCGGTTCATCTCCCGCATTTCGTTTCGGATAGAGATCAACTCCTGCATCTCCTGCGCCGACATCCCGGCCAACGGGGATCCAGTTTGTACTTCCGTGCTCGGAGGGGACCTGAAGGCGAGCACGCTCGTGTCCGGGAGCGACGCCGATGCGTTGACGCCCGGCTCGTTCAGAACCAGGTAGAAACGCGTGTTCGCTGGAACCGTCACAACGATATTCTGCTGATAAGCCAACATGGCCAGTTCCTGCTCGCCGCCCATTGCAACGTTCGATGAAAGGCGTTCGCGCAGGAGAACTGAATTGTCGACTTGGCCGCCCAGTCCGCGACCGCCGACCGCGAATGCCGCAATCGTGCCGACTCCGGTTAGGGTGCGCGTCAGGAACTTCTTGCCCGCGTTTGTGCCGTTCACGAAACCCTTTAGGACACCTTGTTCCATGCTCAAGGCAGAACCGTTTATCTTCTCCTGCCTTCCACCCGGAAACTCAAGCGCGTCGAACTTAAGACTCACCCAGCCCTGCGGTGTTGCCTGGGATAATGTCCCGTAAGCCTTCGTGCCAGCAGGAACGATGATCTCTCCATCGCGTTCGTAGTTGTATTCAATCACCGCGACGACGGGCACCTTCGCGGCGGAACTTACTGTATTCTGCAGCCGGGCAACTAACTTCGTTCCTTGTGCGAGCAACGGTGCGGGCTTCGGTTGCTGGATGGTGGGAATTAGGCCGCCGCCGCTGGGCACACCACCGAGACTGCTGCGCACATAGACGAACGACGATTTTCTGAGCGCGTCAGCCGTATTCGATACTGGCGCCACCGGCGTCGGCGGCACCGCCTTCGTCCCATTTTGCCTGGCTTGGTATTCGGCAATCGCCGCATTCCAATCAGTCACTTCAGTGGTGCGGCGCGGTGGCGGCGTCAACCCTTGGCGACGGTACGCCTCGGCAAGTGCCGGGTCATCGAAGTCAACGCTGTTGAGCGCAGGGCGCGCTGGTTGCTTGGACGGTTTGACGGGCTTCGGCACGTTCTCGGTGGGAACCGGTGTCCCACGATTCCGCATGGTTCCCAATAGGTCCTTTTCTGTGAGTTCCCCGGTATCCTCGTTCGGCTGCTGTGTCACGTTCAACTGTGGGATTGTTGACCGATTGGCGGCCTCAGCTGTCGTTGCGGCGCCAGCGGCTCGCCCCAAGCTCGGTTGCGTCTTCCGCTCCTTCTTCGATGGATCGGTCGTCGTCGTGAACAACCCGAAGAACAGGAACAGGCAACCGACGGCCGTGGCACCTAGAATCACCGCACCACGAAGTCGATCGCCAGACTTCTGCTCGCGGGCGGATTCCGGCTGCTTCCTGAATCTTGCTGCAAATTCCTCAAGTCTGTTCCTTGGGCCAATCTCCTCGATCTCCTCCGTCAGGTCTGCAGCTTGTGCGGTTGCATCTGCTGGTTCTGCAGCGAGTGGCTGCTTCGTTGACACCTCTTCTGGCGCGACGTCGTCCGTTCGAATCTCGTTTCTCGGATCACTTGCCATGACTGCTCTCCTTCTTCACTGCCGAAACTCCAAATCCGATGGGAGCGAGCGCAGGCCGATCTACCGCGCCGCTCTCCGCGATTTGTAGAAAAAGCGTTTCATTCGACTGCTTGAAGCTGGGCCGCGCGAAGACAACAACCCCATCCGTGCGCTCACCCGGACCAATTCGCCGTCGAGCCAATCGGAACTCGGTGACCGCGAGTTGCTCGCTGGTGCCCCAACGACCATGCTTGACGGGGAATCCTTTCTTCACCTGGCCGGCCAACTGAATCTGCGGAGGCAGGATTTCCACCGCGTGCGCCTGCGGATTCACCACTGAGAACAGAACGACCACTTGGCTGCCCTGATCAACCACCTCCGAGATACCGCCCTTCACGCGATCACCCTTCCCATCTGGCGTCTTCGTTCGCGTCCCGTATAGCACCGGGAGACTGGACCTTTGCTGCCGCTCCAGCAGCATCGCCAGTGGATCCCGGTTTAGCCGCTCGATCAGCGGCTCAAGTTTTGTCGCCGGCAGTGACACGGGTGCAATCTTCGCGGTTCCCGCTACTTCCAGTGCGCCTGTGCCGCTCTCCTCGACCAGAAATGATCTTGTGGGCCGGTAGCTCAGGACGAAGTCCACGGGCGGCCGCGCTGTCGGGCCCTCGCTCCGGAGCAGAAAGCTCAAGTGCCGACCCGATACAGTCGTCACCAGAAGATTCGATTCGGCAATCTCTTCTGTGACCGGCTTTACCAACACCAAGGCTGGTTCTTTGTCGGAGTGCTCCGCAAGGAAATTGGAAGGATCACCAATCACGACAGAGCTGACCGCCTCTGGCAATAGGATGGCTGTCGTAAAGCGCGGGGCCAGCCTCACGACGTTTACCTGCTCATTCACGGTGCGTTGGGTGACCACCGGCTTGATCTGTGTCTGCGCCCAAGACAGCGACGCCCCTGCCAGCAATGCGAAGAGTCTCATTTCGTCTGTGCTCCTTCTCGTAGCAACGTCTCCCAACGATTTCGGCGATACAGGTATGCGACGCGTGCAACGTAGTCGTGAACTTCCTTGGAATATGCAACATTCAGGCCAGACCTTAGCACCAGATTCTGACCGGCGATGTAGCTGGCCATGATCAGGCGCCGGTCGCCGCCGCAAGCATCCCGCAATCGGGCGAGGTAGGCGACGCCAGCTCGAACATTGTCCTCAACGTCGAATCGGTTCCTCACTCGGAAAACAGCCGCAGTCGCGGGCATCAGTTGCATCACACCGACCGCGCCGGCGCTCGATATCGCGCTAGGATTTCCGGCGGATTCCACCTCGATGACCGCGTATACCAGCTCCCGCTCAACTCCAAACTCGGTGGCCCAGTGGTCGGCCCACCGGCGTACTTCCGGCGACTGGGCCAGACCGAGACCACTGACAAGCGCGAAGGTGAGCAGCGTCTTCAAGCTGCCTCTCCGTCCTTGACGCGCATCGCCGCCAACGCCTCATCCCGGTACTTCAACGCCGTCGCCACCAGACTCCTGAATCCGTCTTTCAACAGCAGCCGCTTCACGTCCTCTTCCGTTTTCGCGAGGAATGGCATCAGGACGTCGCGCATCTCCGGTCGAATCTCAACTTCGCCGAGCAGTTGCAGGGCGCGAACGAACTGAACAATCTCATCGATCGATGGCGGCTTCACCAGATTGTAGCCGCGCAAAGCCTGCGCTAATCCGACGGCCTGGGCCTTCAGTTCCATCGGCGCATCGACCGTCCGGATATCGAGGATCTCAACTTCTTTTCGAACATCCGGGTGCTCGATACGCTTGTATAGGCTGCGCCTTCGGAGCGGATCGCCGAGCCGGCGTTCCTGGTTCGAAGTCATGACCACAAAGGGGATCGTCTTGGCCTTCACCGTCCCAAGCTTTGGTATCGTGATCTGCCAGTCCGATAGAATCTCCAGCAGCAGCGCCTCGAACTTCTGGTCCACCTTGTCGAGCTCGTCGATCAGCAAGACGATGGGCTTAGGCTGTAATACTGCCTGTAGCAGGGGACCGTGTGTGAAGAAATCCAACGTATGAAGGCTCGAACGCAGCTTGTCCCATTCGCGATCAACGACGTGCACTTGGGTTTCGAGATACAGACGCTGCAATGCTTCATCGAAGGAGCCGATCGCCTGCCTCTCCGTGATCCCTTCAAAGCATTGCAGCCGAATAAGGTCCGTCTGAGCGGCTGCGGCAAGTGCTTGCGCGAGGTATGTCTTGCCCGTGCCCGGCGGACCCTCAAGCAGAATCGGTTTCTGCATCCGCGTCGCGAGCCACATGATCTGCACCAGGACAGGGTCAGTAGCGTAGCCGGCCTCACGCAATCCACGGGCGACGTCATCTTGGGTATTGAATGTCATCCACGATCAGCGTATGGTTAATTCGAGCCAGCGCAAATCCACTGGTGATGTACCAGGGCGGCAAGTAGTGACTGATGCGACGCGTCGCCTTCCGTCAGACCGCCCGGACATCACGCTCTTAAATAAGAAGTGCGCACCGCGGACATCGCGCACAATTGGACAGCAGGACATCGCGCAAGAATGTTGGGCTGTACACACGGGGACATTCCGTGAATCTGAACACGATGGACATCGCGCAAGAATCGCGCCTGTACGCAACGGACATCCCGCAAAGTTAGACAAGGCGGACATCCCGCCAAAATTGCGCACGGTGCACACGCGACATCCCGCGAAGGTGAGCAAGTGGGACATCGCGCGAGGAATCATCGCCTGTACAGGCGGTCATCGCGCGCTTCCTGACTTGAGAAGGACATCGCGCGGCGCTTTAGCCGAAAGATCGTAGTTCAGCCATCTTCGCGGTTAAAATATCCTGTGCCCTCCGTCGACGCCATCATCGACTATCTATGTCTCACGGAGGCTGGGGACACGGAATCGCGATCGCTCCAGATGATGGCGTGCCGGGAACGGGTCCGGCGGCCCGAAAACATACTCCAATCGCAACGTCGCTCGGGCGCCTGGTCATTCGGCGCAGATCCTGGTCCGGAAAACTGCTTCCACACCGCACTTGCGTTGATGGCGTTGAGGTCAGTCGCGACCGACACTCACATGCCAGCTGCAGTCTCGCGCGCGTTCACATGGCTCGACTCGATGGCAGGTGTCGAGAATCACTGGCTGTGGAAGTGGAAGTTCCACTACTTCGATCGGCAGGTTCGCTTCGACACGAACAAGACCGGATGGCCGTGGGTCGAAGGCACAGTGAGTTGGGTCGCGCCGACAGCGATGGTGATTCTTGCTCATCGCGCGTGGCATCGCGACTCGGCGCGCATCGCCACCGCTGAAGCAATGCTCTTGGATCGCGCTTGTCCGCAAGGCGGTTGGAACGCCGGCAACTCCGAGGTGTTCGGAGTCCCGCTCGACCCGCATCCGGACTTCACCGCCATGGCCCTGCTCGCGCTCCGCCGCTCTGTCAGTCGAGAGTTGCCCATCATTGCAGAATCGTTGTCCTATTTATCTGATCGCGTGATCGCCACGGATTCTTTGTATTCCCTAGCCTGGGCAGCCCTTGCGCTCCAGGTCTGGAATGACGGGCGTGCGCAACAGGTCGCAGGCCGGCTTCACTATCGATTGGCACTCACAAGGACTTCGTCAATTCCACTCGTTACGCTGGCCCTGGCAGCGATAGCCTCCGAGCCTCAGCGATTTCCTTTCTTTGGAGGGCAGCAATGAACCGACGAAGAATGTTTGAGGGTGCCGTAATCGGAATCACGGGCGCTGCCGTCGGTGCCCGCCTGTGGCCGCGGCCGGATCTGCCTCACCGTGCGACGAAATCGGTCGTCACCATTCTCAAATGCGGCAGCTACGATGTATGCCACCAGGTGATTGAAGACGGCATGCGCCTCCTCGCCCCAGCGGTCCGAGGCAAGCGCGTGCTCCTGAAATCGAATCTGGTCGAATACTCTCCGAAGGCAACGATCAACACACATCCGCGCGTGATCGCCGCAACCGCAGATTCGTTGTTCCGTCGTGGCGCGGCAGAAGTAATTGTCGCGGACGGTCCGGGCCACGTTCGCGATTCCGAGATGCTGGTTGAGGAGAGCGGCCTGAAACGCCAGCTTGCCGAAGTCGGGCGCGTCCGCTTTGTCGATCTCAACTTCGATGCGGTTCATCCCGTCAAGCCTCGGGGTGGCTTCACGTCCTTTAAGGAACTGTGGCTGCCCGAAAGCGTGCTTGCGGCCGACGTCGTCATTTCGATGCCGAAGATCAAGACCCACCATTGGGCCGGAGTAACGCTCAGCCTCAAGAACCTGTTCGGCTGCGTCCCAGGGAACGTATACGGCTGGCCGAAGAACGTCCTCCACTGGGAGGGCATCGACAACTCCATCGCGGAACTGGCGGCAACCATTCCAGTGCACTACGTGATCGCTGACGGAATCGAAGCCATGGAAGGGAATGGACCTCTTAGCGGTCCCCAGCGCCATCTCGGCTGCCTTGTGTTCGCCGACGACCCCGTCGCCGCTGACGCAACTTGCTGCAGGCTAATGTCGATTGAACCAAGCCGCGTCCGGCACCTTCAAATGACCGCTCCGCTCGGCAACCTGATGCCGGATCGAATCGACCAGAGAGGAGAGGATATAAGCTCTCTTCGGCAACCTTTCAAGTTGATACCGGAATTCCGACATTTGGCCGGTTGAGGTGAGTCCTCGATTCAGTCGACTGCTCTTCCCGGGCCAGGGTGCGAAGCGCGCTCCAGTACTGCTTCGCGGTCGCCTGAAAGGACTGAGCAGGACTAGACAGAACTTCTGGCCCTTCGTCGGAACCGCGCGCTCGTCGCTGGAAGCGCTAATTCTCGGCTCGCTTTGATACGATGGGACTTCGGCGGTGACTTTCGGAGGGCTTTTTATGGGCGACATCACAATTCCCGCGAATGTTAGAGCGCAGCTCTCCGAGCCAATTCGAGACACACTTTCCGAAGTTCTGAATGATCCAACGCTCAATCGACATTTCGGCGGCAGCGATGAACGCCTAAGTGCCGCGCAGTCAGGATTGGCTGCGGCGGTTACCGTGAAGCTTCAAGAGAGGCTCATCGAGCAAATGCATCAGTCTCACCAAAGAGAACTTGGATTGATCGCCGGGTTCTGGAAACTTTACAAAACTCCACTGTTTCAGATGCCTTCGCACTCTCAGACGGCTCCAGTCATAGAAGAAGGCAAGACTATACAGCGAACACGCTTCTCAGAACTATTCTCTTGGGGAAACATCCTTGGCGGAGCTGCCCTAATCATCATCGCCCTAGCCTTCTACTATACGAAGCTCACTTCAAGCTATGAAGAACATTGGAAAAATGCCGAAGCCGATTTAAAGGTTCTCAGAGAACAATATGTTTCAGAGGAGAAGGCAAATGAAGCCCTTCAAACTGAACTCGGCAAGGCCCAGTCTCGCGCCGAGGCGGCGGAGGCGAGCCTGCGAAATCTGACCGCGCTATCGGCGGACCAGCAAAAAGTTCTACTCAGCACCATCCAGGATCTGAGTGCTCAACGGGGCGAGCTCGCAAAACAGGTAGCTGGGTCATCGGGTGAACGAAAGTTTCAGAACCTCTACAAAACAGCTGCCGACGAAGTGCGAGTCCTGCGCGAGGAAAAGGCAACGCTTAAAATTCGGGCTGACAAGTGCGACGAACAACGGCCTAAGCCGTAGCTGCGTGGATTGACTGATCTCACATAGAGCATCCGGCCCATCTGCGGCAACTCACCCACGTGAGGGTCCTATTCAGGCATTTGAGGACGATAGCTCCTGCTTAACGATTTGAACCGCAACCCATCTTAGCCCTCACCAGGATCCGAATACCTTGGCCTCACGACCCCATCCAGACTTGCCCACTCAAGGCAGTTCACATCACCTCAGCAGGCCGGCTACACTGGGACGCTTCACAACAAGGGATTCATCTTGATAACCGTTCAGCACAAGCCACTCTTGTTGCGCCCGGCTAAGGCGTCGGTACGGCACCGCCTCCGGATGGTCACGCAACAGCGATTCAAACGAGGACTCCGCCACGCGCCCTTTGAAGCGCCGCAGCATCCCCTGCTGGATTAGCCGGTAAACCGACATCCGTGAGATTCCAAGATCCCTGGCGACGTCCGAAACGGACAACCCCTGTTCGTCCTTCTCATCGGGCGGCGGGTGCCGCTGTGCGAACTTGCGAGCGGCCTCAGGGCTTCGCTCGACGTTGTGGGTCCAACGAGGCCTCTCCCGCCAGGGCAGTTTCCCGGGTCCAAGTTCTCGCCTCAGAAAGTCCTGCACCGATTTCGTCGTCCGCCGAAGTGCGGCGGCGAGTTGCTCCAGGGGTGTTCGCTCGTCAGAATTCATTGCCGCCCAAGCCTTCACCTGACCAGCTTCCTTCGTATTCCAGATTCGCATTTTGAGTTACCTCCGAGTGACGATCGTGCAGGCAGGGATGCGAGCCCTGCGGAAATCGTAAGGTAGTGATGGCGGTGCCGACAAGTACGAATGAGACTTCGCGCGGGCGCGGAATCCTTTCGAAATCACACGATGTAGCCGGCCTTCGCGCATCCGCAAATTCTCAACGCAACCATCATTTCGGCCCAGAAATAGCAGGTTGGCGAAGTTGCCTTGCATAAGATCTTGGGGCGTTCTATGCTAGAACCTCACTAGTGCAGATGTGTGAAGATCCGCTGCAGGCGGCCCACGTTCGTTCGTGAGGCCGCGGCGTTCAGCGGTTTGAATTGAGCGTTAAAAGTATTCCGGGAATGAACGGACCCAGTGAGACGCGTCCTGAATCGGACGCCCCAATCGGCGCCCTTGCCCTTCACCGCGACATGCGCGATCAGGCTCTTAAAGTGCCTTGGCGCGAGCTAGCCTCCGCATGTGAGCGCATGGCTTCGTGGAGGTCATTTAGCCTTTGGGTACGCGCTATTGTCGATGCTGAGCGAGCCCTGCCTGCGTGGCTTGTCGCCGCGATTGAGGAACGCTGTCCCGCGTTTCTTCAGAGTCGCCGAACTGCTGGAGGATCGGAATCCATTTGGTTGGATTTGAACGAATGGGTCGACCATCATTTCTTTGCAGAAGCCGCGCACGGCGGTTGGATTCAAGCTCTGCGCTACTATTGCGGAAGGCTCCCGGTATCTGAGCGCGCTTGGGAGTATTGGACCCAGATGGATGACGAATGGCGCGCTCAAAAGCCCGCCCGTTATCCGGGGTTCGAGGAGTGGCGAGCTGCGATCGAGGCAGGCTCCATAGCTACTTCATCCCTCACGTCAATTGCTCAACTGTACGTCGAATGGGAAGCATTTTCATTCTGGGTGCGATCATTGGTCCAAGCCGCGCGCGAGGTCCCCTCAGTAGTGCGGGCCGCGCTTGACGCGAAGTGCCACGGGTTCATGGAACATGTCGTAGCGCTACGACCGCGCCCATGCTCTGATCCTCAATGGTTCTGGGAACAACTCCTGCAATGGATTGATACTCACTCGTTCGGCGAAGCAGTTCGTGACCAGGGGCTAGAACGTGTCCGGATTGCGGCCCGTCGCGAACTCCGGTCGGAGAGAGTGATTGACTACTGGACTAAGGGAAGTGCGGAGACCGGCGATTCCGCTGCACCGAGCCTGCCGGCTTTCGAGCAGTGGCTCGCGGCGGCTGATGCTTTCGTTGTTCGCTCCTAGGGACGGCTAGTCGCTGCCCGCCGCGAGACCATTCACCGGAAGGACTGGCGCTTGATACCCCAATGAGCGGACCCAGTTCTGCGCTTCCTGTGTCAACTCGTCGAATGGAATGGACTCCGCATGATTGCGGCAGAAGCTGGCGAAGGAATTATCCGTGATTCTCCCGTGCTTTCGCTCGAGCCAACCGAGGTGGACCCATGTATTCACCTGTGCTTCGCTGACGCGCAGATATCGTACAAGGTCCTTGGCTTTGTGACCGCCGAAGAAACTTGCATCGAAGCCAAGGTGCCGTATACGTGCGAGGACTGACTTGTGTGATCGTCCTAGCCGTCGGGCAATCGTTTCCAGAGTGCAATCAGCAAGTTCTCGTAAAGCCTCATCAAGTTGTTGGTTCCAGCGCCGTGTTGGCGTTGTGCGATGATTCGCAACTCCAAGAGCTTGCGCCCGCCATGCCACGGCGTCGTGTGACCAATCCGGATGCAGAGCGAAAATCTTGCTGGTGGCGGAGTGGGCACCTTTGCGTCCGTTTCCGTACTCCGCCCGCAGGATGTCGTCTTCAATCGGCGTCCACTCGTGTTCTTGATACGGCGGACGACTTCTGTCGGTCAATCCGAGATAGACGATTCGCTCCCAGATCAACGTCGTGGACAACGATGGGTGGGCTTGATGGATCCGCTTGATGGATTCTCGCTCGTCCTGGCCTGCCTTGGCCGCGTCCGTCAGGATTTGATCCAACTCCCGCGGCCAGAATTCAGAGCCGTTGGGCTCCGCCCGGTGGCCGTTCAGAGAGCCTTGGGTGAGGTCCGGCGCAACGACTACATCTTCACGCGGCTCAGCGGCGGCGCGTCCGTCCATCTGGACGCTCCGCTTCTCATCAACCGAGGCAGCCCCAGCCGTCCCAGGGGAGGGTGGGTGCTGAGCACGTGAAGATTGCTTCGGCATACAACGCCTATGATTTCTCTACATGAATGCGATCCGAATAGGTGAATAAGTCTCCGAAAATAGCGCGCCTTTCGGCATCCTAATCGAGCTAGAGAACCAAGTCAACGAATACGACCACTACACAACTCGCGTTTTGGACTGACGATTCTACGATGCGCCAACCAACGATTGCGTTTCGGTAAGACACCGGTACCCGCGTTCGGGGGGAGTACCTCTCGAAAGGAAATTCTCAACGCAACATCATGCCGCGTGACGGCGCAGCCACTCCGCAATGTCTTTTCCTCGGAACCGCACGTTGGTCTCAATTTTGTAGTGGGGGATGAGGTTGCGGGACACGTAGCTGTATAGAGTCTTGGGACTGACCGACAGCAACTTCGCCAATTCCTTGGCGGTGAACATGCACTCGGAGGTGGCAAGCGATTCCAAGATGTCCCGCGAGTCTGTGGCTCCGTCTTTCACTGATAACGAACTGGGCATAGGTGAGGATCTCCGATCCAGGCGCCCAACCATTTGGAGAACGCCAAAGCGACCCGGCGCACACACCTGTTTATAAGGCGGATTGTGGCGGCGCGTCAACCGAGTTGAGGTGAGAAGGAACCCATCGGTAGAGCTGGCACCGGCTCCGTCGCAACTATTCGCGTAGCTAACATCACCAGGCACTCAGCCGTTTGCTATATTGAGGTTGTGGAATCCAGAGCGGCACGAACGAGTTTCAGTGGAGCAGCTTCTCAGGCTGTCATGCTGTCCGTTATGCTGTCCGTTTTGCGATCCAACCAGGTAGATTTGGGTGGAATCAGTAGACAGGATAGACTGGCGAGACGAGGGGCGAAAGCCTTTGGTTTCATTCAAATAGCAGGAAACAAACGAGTGCGGGAGTAATTCAGTGGTAGAATGCCAGCTTCCCAAGCTGGACGTCGCGGGTTCGAACCCCGTCTCCCGCTCCATCTTTTCAATAACTTAGGGCTGTTCCATGTTGTCAGCGTTAATGCGATTACTGCTTTAAGCTCCCGATCACCTCGCGGAGCCGGCTGGAGGGTATTAGTGGCACCCTCCGGCCAAACCTGAAATCTCCTCGCGTAGCCTCAATTCAAAAAGCCTCAACATTCGAGTGCTCCCTGCGCCGTCATTGAATGACGACTGATTCCAACTTGCGAACGCCCGCCAGCTTCTGTTCGAAGCTCGCTACCGCGTATTCGTTTTCATTCACGTCAACCGTGTTGCCCATCTGTGCCGACCGGGTATGAGCATCCACCCCGGCCGCCTTCGACAAAGTCGCGAACGTCCGCCGCATGACCTGGAAGGTCGCCCACTCCAGTCCAACCGGCTTCAGCTTCGGGTACATTGACTTCCGCCAGATATTGTCCCGCCTCATCGGCGTTCCTTTCTCCGAGCCGAAGATCCACGTTTCCGGCGGCGAACCGAGCAACCGGAGTTTCCACTGATCGAGCAAGGCCAGCGTTCCAATTGTGAGCGCCACCCGGCGTGTCGATCGCTTCGTCTTTGGTTCATCGATATCGCCCTTGTAAACGCGGCGCCGGACCCAAACCGAGTCATCGTCCAGATCACCCAGTTGGAGCGCTAGAATCTCACCGGGACGCATCCCTTCCCACGTTGCAAGCCGCACGATCACCATTTCTCGGAGTTCCAGCGCTCCGATCATTGTCGCGGCCTGGTCCGGAGTCAGAACGTCCCGACTGCGCCCTTCCTGGTAATGCCGCGGCGTAAAGAGTGCCGCAGCAGGATTCCGGTCGACGACGCCCTCGCTCATCGCGAGCGCGAAAACCGACCGTAGCCGGAATCGGAGATGATCGACCATACTCCGGCCGCAACTCCGAGCCTGTTCGTCCAGAAGTGCCTGCAGTTCACTCCTCGTGATTTCCTGCATCAGCTTCGCTCCGAGAGGCCGAACCAGATGGACTTCCAACCGGTTCGTCTCAACCATGTCCGTTGAGGCCTTCCACTTCCGGTGGCATACCGGAAGGTAAACGACCTCGCAGAACTTCGCGAAGGTCCATGTGATCTTCTCCGGGTTCTCCGCCCCTTCGTTGATCGGCTTCAGGATCTCGGTTAAGATCCCTTCCGCCTTCACGCGATCCATCTTTGAGCAGAGTCCGATCTCTTTTGATTTGGGCTTTCCATCCTCCCTCGACTGGGCATACCAGTAGTTCTTTCCATTCCGCTTGCGGGTCTTCAGACAGCCCCGCTGGAATCTCTTTCGACGCATTCGTTTTTCCTTTTCCTGCGTCCGAAGCGGCAAAACTGAACATGTAGCCATACTATCGGGTTTTGTTTGTTTCCAGCCACTGCTCCAGCCAATCGCGGCGGACCAGTTTCCTGCGACCCATCGTCAGATGGGTCAGTTTCGGTAGGCCCTGGACCTTACCGTGAATGGCGTTGTGGACGTGGGCTTTTGAGCAGCGGAGGAGGTCTGCGACCTCCTTCACCGTCAGGATGCTTGACGTATTCTCCATGGTCTCCTCTGCTCTGTACGGCGCGACATGAAGCCGTTGTGACTGGTCGGGCGAGAGATCGACGAGGATGTTCGGCAATCTGGGGGCGCTTCTTGCGGGCGCGTTGCTACCGGTGGCGCATGAAGCGGAATCGAATCAGCGATTGCCACACTGCCCCTAGAATGCCGAAGAATCGCCAGTGGAAAACCGACATTTCCTCGGCAAGTTGGGGGCGCTCTGGACGGCCTTTTTCGGCATTGTAGGGGCGGATCGTCGGCATTCTGGGGGCACATAATCCTATATGTACCTGTACAGATCCAGTAGTCGGCGCTCGCCTGTTTGTGGATATGTGGACAACGCCGAAGCCGAACCGCGCTGCCGCTGGCTGGAAAAAGCCTGGCCTTTTCGGTTGAGACCTACCTCGGTGTCTACCACTGTCGACTTTCCGGAACGCGGAGACCTGTCAGCGGAAGGATGCTTTTGGATGGCTACGCTTCTCAATCGCCCAAGGGTGGTGCGGACTATTCTGTAGGACAAACCAACCAATGGGCCAATCGATTGCCAAAATGCCTGTCAGGGTCAAACTCATCCACCAAGCGTCGCCTCCAGCTTTGTTTATCTTTCATAGCAGACAGATTTCGCAACGAGAAACGGCTGCGAACTTCACAGAGCATGAACATAAGATTCTCGAGATCGTCCAGACCAGCGTTCGCCTCGAGCCATTGCATGAGCAGTTCCTTGTCCGCGCCGTTTACCACGAGTCGGCGGGAAATTGGAGGCTTGTATCGGATGACCTCCTTTTCGGGCCGCAGCTCTGGATGGGCTGCGTAAAACCTATCTAAACAGCCAAGGTTAACAAAATCCTCGATCTCGACGTCGACCTCTACGCGACTGCACGCAATTTTCGAATCTAGAAACAACACTTCTTGGTCGAGGACGTCCAATTCCGCCTGCGCGTGGCGCCCCGGCTCGTCCGCATCGAACAAGAAGATATCTTTGTTTCGTCTAGTTCGTCGATTGACCACGACTTCCGTTGCCTTGCTGGTTCCCCCGTCACGCCCTTCGCCAAGGGGAATAATGGACAGGCCTTCTTGCAAATCGACGGCGTGAACGCTCAGCGCCAGCCGACACACGAGCTTTAAGAGACGTGAATCTGATTCTCCTTCTACCCAGAGGCGGAATCCATGCTCTGACTGCACCACGCCTTGTGAGTGAAACTCAATGAAGATTGTCGCCAGTTCCTCCTCTGTCAGTGCCGCTTCCATCCCAAGTCCAACGGCCAGTTCGACGGCTTGAGCGAGCTTCTTCGCCAAGAACGAAAAATCGGAAGCTTTTGAACCGAGCGGTACCCCACACAGGGCAATAAATGCTCCCAGTGGTAGCTTTCGGAGGGCATCAGAACACCCTTGCGGCACCTGCCCGCTGTCGTCTCGTAAATGTTCCCTGATCAGTCCAACGAGCCAAGCAACCTTATCTAATTGCCTCTGGTCGACGTGCGCCAGTCTCACCGTCGGAATGTCCGGTTTTAAGCTCGCGTCATTGAAATAATCAGGTCGTGCAAATAGAATTGCTCGGCCTTTTAGAGAATTAATGCGCTCGATCAGAGTTGTGCGAGCTGGTGATGCGTCTGGCACGCCGTCGACTATTACAAGAACGTCTGTCTTCTGCTGAAGAGTGTTCAGTTCCTTCAAGGTTAAACCGGCAGTGCCGTCCAGGCGTTGAACAGTCGTGCCATTTGCAACGCACTCAATCGCGATAGCCTTGGCAAGGGAGCTCTTTCCGTGAGCCGCGTCTAGAAAGATATACGCCTTTCGGGCGGTCTTGGCCGAGCCGTCTGGACGTAATGAGAATTCCCCGCATATCTGAAGCAAGTCGCAAAATTCAGGCGAATGTCCGTAAAACTCCAGACCGCCAAGCTGATGTGAAAACGAGCCGAAGTCGCAGAGTAACAACTGGACTGCATCGCGAACTTCCTCAGGCGTCATATAGTTAACGGTTCTAGAGCTATCGGACGCGGCGGTCGGCCCGCGGTGCCTTCTTGACCCGACTGTGTTCCCACGCCGGGTCGACAGCTGTCGGGTTCCAGTAATTCAGTGCGATCATCACGGTGGCCTCGTCGGCGCGCTGCAAATTCATGAGCGTCTGTCCTTGGTAACGCTTTGAGAGCTTGACCTCTATGCTCACGGCTGGCACGTAAAGGGTAATAAGATCGTCATCATCCCGACGTCGAACAATGGCTCCGAACTGCGTTGGCACTCCCTTTTCATCGGCCAAGTAAATCAACGGTGTCAGGCGGCGGTGACTAAAAGCGAGAGAATTTGCCTGGACCTCCTCCAAGGTTTGCAGCGCACGTCGCATGTCGCCTTGTTGCGCGAGTGCAACGGCCAACCAAAAATTGACGTAAGGTATCCGAGTACTGCCACCAAGGCCCCGACGAGCTGATGTGATCGTTTCGAGTTGGCGCCACTCTGTCGGCGTGCCGCCGATGGAATGAGGGCCTTCATCTAACTGTTGATTACCGAGGTGGGCTCCCACCCATAATCTATGCATCAAGGTCAGAGCGCGATCGTCACCCATTATGCGAGGGGAGAACTGCTCGAGATAAGCCAGGGCGGCACCGGCTTGATCTCTGCTTGGAATTGAGTTATTCTTCTGGTCTACCGCTCTGAGGCGAGCCAAAAGGCAGACACCACTGAAGCGCCCTGCTGCGGCTTCTAATTCTGCACGCTCCGTCGCCTGATCGATATTTTCCAAGCGGGCATCAAGCTCGACAAGTCGACCTGAAAGTCGGTCCGCCTGATCGTGGGGCAGAACTCCCAATTCTCCGGCTTTGTCGAGCGCGTCAGCCATACTCAAGAGTGCGTTCTGCCGCTCTGCCTCGTTCCCCGGGGTTCGCGGACGGTCACTCAAGTAGTTAAAGAAGTCGCGATTCGTCCAAAACGCGGTGTCCAAGGGATGATATGCCTCTGTGTAAGCGCGAGACTCGCTCGCAGTTGTCAGTGCACTCTGAAGCAATTTTTTGCACTCGTCCTCATTTACTTCCTGCATCTTAGATTCAGCGGTGAAGCTATGGCCGATTGTGGTAGCAATTGCAGTCAGGACCATTGACATCTCGAAATTCCGGGCCGGAGAGGGCCTTCGGCGCGCCAGGATCTCCCGCGCCATCTCAAGTACCGAGCGGCTACGGCTGTAGTACTCTAACGCCTCATGATGTTTTTCTATGTCGCCGAGCTTTCGTCCAATATGCCGCAGTACTATACCTTCAACTAGAATCAGCTGAGGCAGCGTGGCACCATGAGTTTCTCGCAGCGTCTTCAAAATCTCGGCAAGCGCACGAAGGTCCTCGGTTCGTTGATAGTCAGACTGAAACGCACCGCTTGGAGGGGCTACACTTCGAATTACATGAAGGAGGAGCGCTTGTTCTGGTGCATCCATTGGCTTTTTCTCGGCATCCCATGGAAACTCGTACAACAAGGTTGCCAGGATCTGTAGTCTTGCTAAAGATGACGGAACAGCGGCATCAAGCAACAGGTGCGCCACGAAAGGATTCACGGTTGTGAGACCAATGTCGCTCTGCTTGTCGAGGTCAACTTCCACAAACAGGCCGCTATGCTCTAGGTGACGCCGCAACGTGGAATACACCTGCAGCAGGCCCGGGAACCGCTTGGTAAGCAAGTTAAGAGAAATCGCTTCATCTAGACTCGAAAACAATAAGACGAGATGCGGCAGCTGAGTCGCAATTCTGTACCAGGCATCATTTGCTGATGGCAGGTCCGTGGCGGTCTGTGTAGATAGGGGTTTGTCTCGTTTAGAAAGCCATGCGCCCAGTTGTTCGCTAAGACTGCTACCGCGAATTGGCTCCTGAAGCGGCGCATGAAAAGACACCAGTCCCTCTATTAGATCCAAGTATTCCTCGACGAGAACGCCCCGTATGTTGGTGCGGGTGTCCGGAATGAGTCGATAAAGCAAGGAGAAGACAGCAGGATCGGCCGCAAGTAATTGGAGTACTAATTCTGTGCCAGTTGAAGGGCTGTTCTTTTCAAGGTAGATTCGGAAGCGCCCAATTTCTTGCTCCGTCAGGCGGTGGTCAACCGTTATGTCGGTACCTCGAAAGGTTTCTTCATCTTCTTCCCCTGAATCGCTCGTCAATGCTGCCGGACGTCGCATTGCGGGAGCGGATGCGGCTACAACGATTGTTCGCCTTCCTGCGCTCCGGAGGTGCCTGTCCAGGTTATCCGCGACGCGGCGATCTGTTCGGTCGAGCAGTACGACTGTCGTGGACGAGCCGCGGGCCTCTGCTAGCCTTATGATTTGCTCAACAGCGCCATTGTCAACAACGCCTCCGGACGGGAGCAACTGTACCGCAAAGATTCCCCGTCGCCGCAAGTTATAGCCGAGCCACAACAAGCCAACGGTGCGACCCGCAGCGGGTGGGCCCGACAGTAATATTGGCCCGGT
>JBBSEX010000036.1:0-28677 GCA_038239345.1 Bryobacterales bacterium | reverse complement strand
GACCCCGCGGCTAAACCAGTGGGAACCACCGACACCGCGAAGTTCGCGGGAGTCGTACCGATCGATGGCGCGATCTTGAGCCAGGCCGCAGTGGTGGAAGCGGTGACGTTCAGAGCGCCTCCCGTGCTGCTGATACCAAGCGCCTGCGAAGCGGGAGCCGCGCCATTCACTTGCGCCGCGAAGGTAAAGCTGGGAATGGAAGAAATCAGTTGTGGAAGCGCAGCTACGTTGAAAGTCACCGGAATCGATAACGGGCTGTTGGCCGATCCGGGAGCATTCACAGTGAGGGCGGCATTATGAGGGCCAGCCGCTAGCCCACTCGTGTTTACGGACACAGTGAAGTTGGCGGGCGTCAGTGCCGATCCGGGAGTGACGCTTAGCCACACAGCGTTCGATGTCACCGTCGCGTTCAACGCACTGCCGCTACTGCTGATCGCCAGCGTCTGCGCCGAGGGATTCGCCCCATTCACCTGACCGCTAAACGTCAGGCTTGTTGGAAGAGCCACCAGCGACGGCGTGACCGCAACCGATTTCGGGATTACATAAAGAGTGATGCTCTGCGGCGGCACCGTGACACTCAGTGTTGATCCGGCATAGTTGATATCGCTCAGATGCTGTATGGCATTCGCCGAGGTCAGTTGGTACACCTGCGACGTCCCGCTACCGCCGAAATTATTGAGCGCGATTGATACCGGGGTATTGCCCGATAAAACCTTATTGATCACGATAACCGTAAGTGCGCCGTCACTCGTGCGGATGGCCGAAAACGCTGAAAGATTATCCGGGTTCACAACCGTGGCCGACACGCTCATATCGCCGAAAGTCGACTTGTTCCCGTCGTAGTTGCGAAACATCTTCATCGCCTTATAAGTCGGAGTGGATGCGGAAGGCGTGGTCCAGCGCGTGGCCAGGTCCAGCGATTCCCGGCCCATGATGCCCAAAATATCGGCCTGCGTGGTTGCGCCGTTAATGTGCCCTTCCGCTCCCCAGTTGTATTCGGTAAGTGCGATGGGAGTTCCAGGGACGTAATATGTATCGGTCCAGCCGCGCAGGCGTGGAATCAGATTGACTTTGTCGTTGATCCAACTTTGATCCACATAGGACGGATCCCACAGAGAGCGCGTCGACTTGTTGCGAAGCAGTTGCATCGATGGCGATGTATCGTTGCCAAACTCGCCGCCCTGGGGATAATAATGAACGCTGAAGATGTCGATCGCTTTGCTCGGTTTCAAAGCAGTGAGCAGCCATGGAAGATAATCCTGATTGCCGTGCGCGGCGCGATCGGGATAGCCGGTATAGCCGTGCGCCGCACCGTATTGCTGATCGAAGCCGCTATAAAGATAACCGTCCCAACCCCACTCTTCCGGACCGGCGACAAGCGCGCTTGCATCCGCGGCTTTTATCTTGGCTGAAAAGTCGATTATCTTATCGCGAATTTCCACCATCGTCGGCCCCACGGGATGCACGTCGCGGTGGGTGGAAAACCAGATACTGCTTTCGTTGTCGAGCAGATAATATTGCACTCCGCCGTTGTTCGCCTTCCCCCATTTGCCGACAAGATGATTCACCCAAGCTTGTTGATCTGTCGAATCGGAAGCCACGCTGGCGTCGTTTGGGTCGTTCCCTGTGATTAGTTGTCCGTTCACCCTAACGCCATTGCCGGCATCGGGGAAGTAAGGATCGGTGCTTTGCTGCTGCCCATACTTCGATTGCAGGAAGCTTGCAAGCTTCGCGCGGTTCGGACCCAGCTTGGCCACCCAGCCGATCATCGGAATCGTCAGCAGCGTTTGCGCTCCCGCCCCTTTCGTTGCGGCATGAAAGGAATCGCCCTGTTCGCCCGCTGTCGGGTCTGGATAGCCGATGCTTTCAAAGAAATAGTCGGCCGCTCGATTATCGGCGTTGATCCGCCAGTTATAGCGCGTCGTCGGATTACCGCCATAGCGATTCGCCGTAAAGTTTAGATCGGGCAGAGTTGTCCCGTCCCCATAGGCGACTCCGTAAATCAGGCTATTGATCGCGTGTCGGTTGACTGCGGCATCCACGCTGATCGTGGTTGCCGGATTTTGGGCGAGTGCCAAGCTGGCAGTAAGCAGAAAAACGAGATGATAAGCAAAGCGGCGCATGGGATTCGGTACCACTGTTAGTGTAGTCCTGCCCGGCAAGAACCGGACCCCCACAACCGCCTGATTTTAGATAGGTTTCGACCCTAGTCGGGAGTCATTTGAAGCCGTGCGACGGAAGTATTTTTGCGCTGTTTTGACATCACGCATGATCTGCGCCTTCAGCGCCTCGGGATTGTCGAATTTTCGTTCGTCTCTGATCCGGTGTAGAAATTCCAGGCGAATTTGGGACGGCGTGGAACGTTCCAGTGCACCTAGCAAGAACGTCTCAATCGTCAGCGCGTCTCCGTCAAACGTCGGGCGAATTCCGATATTGGTAATCGAGGGCCAGCGCCCGCCGCTTCCCAAATCGCGTGTTCGCGTGATGTAAACGCCGTTGGCGGGCAGTACTTCGGCGGAGGTTTTCAAGTTGAGCGTTGGCACCGTTTGCTTGGAACCAATGCCGTGGCCGGAGACGATTTCGCCTTCCAAAAAGTATGGCCTCTTCAGGAGGCGCGCCGCCCTGGCCACTTCTCCCGAGGCGATCGCCCGGCGAATATCGCTGCTGGATACTACCTTTCCACGGAATGCTATCGCGGGGACAATCTCGGTCGTAAATCCGTAGCGTAAGCCAAGCTCGGCCAGCAGTACCGTGTTCCCCGCGGCTTTGGCTCCGAAGCGAAAACCCTCGCCGACAAGTACGGCGCGAGCTTGTAATTTCTCAACCAGGATCTGAAAGACAAACTCTTCCGGCGTCAAACGGGTGATGTTCCAATCGAACGGCAGCAGCAAGATCCGCTCGATCCCCAGTCCCCCCATCAGCGCGCAACGTTGTTCCATCGTGCTGAGCAATCTTGGCGCGCGATCGGGGGCAACCACCTTGGTCGGATGAGGGTCGAATGTAAGCACCGCTGCTACGCACTCTTCGCGCGCGGCACGTTCCACGACTCTCTGCAGGATTTGCCGATGGCCGGCGTGCAGCCCGTCGAAGTTTCCAATCGTCAGGACACATGGGCCGAAAATCCCGGGGCTTGTCAGTTCCTGTAAGCCACGAAAAATTCTCAAGTCGGGCTCCATCAATTGTCTGACCCGACCTCAATCTGCAAGCCGTCGAAAGCCAGCCGCACATTAGCCGGCAACCTGGCCTCCGCCCGGGCATGCGAAAGATCGTGGCAGATGTGCGTGAAGAAAGCCCGCTTCGGCGCCAGCTCTTCCACCCAGCGCAGCGATCGCTCCACCGTCGAATGTGTCGGATGCGGCTTATAGCGCAATGCATCCAGGAACAACACATCCAGGCCGCGCAATTTCTCCAGAGATGCCTGCGGGATTTCGCTATGGTCCGTCAGGTACGCCGCGTTGCCGAAGCGATACCCATGGATCGTATAATTCCCATGCTCCACCGGTATGGGCGTGAACTGCAATCCGAACAAATCGAAAGGCTCACCGTTGAATGTGTTTACATCCAGACGAGGCACGGACGACTCGGTTGGCCGGCCATCGAAAATGTAACGGAAAGACCCGCGAATGCTCTCCATCGTATCGGGCGAACCGTAGACGGGAATGCTTCCCCGCTGGCGGAAATTGAACGGACGAACATCATCCAGGCCCATGATGTGGTCGGCATGGGCATGAGTGAAGAGCACGGCGTCTATCCGCTGCATCTTGGCCCGGAGCGCTTGTGTTCGAAGGTCCGGCGTCGTGTCGACTAACACGTTCCTGCCTTCGTAACCGATCAGAATGGAGGGACGCAGCCGATTGTCCCGGGGGTCGGTAGACGTGCAAACATCGCAGTTACAACCCACCGTGGGAACGCCGGTGCTGGTTCCTGAGCCGAGCACCGTGATCGTAAAAGGTATCGATCTCAGTGCTGCTCCTCGGTCTCGGCGACTGGGGTTTCGACGACGGGAGTTTCAACGACAGGGGTCTCTTCGATGGTCTTCTTGCCGCTCGCCTCCATCGCCTGGACATAGCGGAAACGGAGTTCGGTTAAGGCATTGTCCAGTAGGCGCTGCTCATCCATCGCCAGGTTTCCCTTAGTCTTCTCCTGCAGCATAGCCAGAAGATCGATGGAATGGCGGGCGACCTTAAAGTCGGGCTTCGGGCGATCTTTTTCCTCGCCGAAATGAACCAGCCCAAGTTGCATTTCGCTCTGCATCTTCAATGAGATTATGAGGAACTCGAAAGTTGCGGGAGGGATAGGGTAGTCTTGTTGTTCGCTCATTCAGCTTTCATTTTACCAGCTTCAAAATTCGCTATCTTTAGAGATGCCTTTTCGTTCCTTCCGGCCGCGCACGATGGCGATTTGCCTTTTGTCCCTGGTCTTGTCGCGGTCAGCCTACGCCCAAAGGAAGTTTACCGACGCTCAGGTGATGGAAGTTCACAAGTCGGCCATCCTGATCGACACGCATAACGATGTCACCAGCGACACCGTCGACGGTCTGGACATCGGCAAGGCACGGACCGAAGGTCATACCGATATTCCGCGCATGAAACAGGGCCGCATGGGCGCGCAATTTTTTGCCGTGTATGTTGCGGCGAATTATGCGGAGGGTAACCACGCGGCCAATCGAACGCTGCAAATGATCGATACCGTGCGTCACGATATTATCGAGCGCTACCCGAACGATTTCCTCTTCGCGACTACGGCGGACGATATCGTGAAGGCCCGCAAGCAGGGGAAGATCGCCGCGCTTCTGGGCATTGAAGGCGGGCACGCGATTGAAGATAACCTACGCCTGCTTCGCAGTTACTACGCGCTCGGTGTGCGTTATATGACCCTGACCCACACCAACAGCAACCATTGGGCGGATTCTTCCGGCGATGTCGAAAAGCCCAACAACGGACTGAACGATTTCGGAAAGCGCGTCGTGCTTGAGATGAATCGTCTGGGCATGATCGTTGACATTTCACACGTTGCCGACAAGACCTTCTACGATGCGCTGGAAGTGAGTAAGGCTCCGATCTTCGCGTCCCACTCGTCTTGCCGGGCTCTGGCGAATTCGCCCCGCAATATGACCGATGAGATGATTCAGGCGATGGCCAGGAAAGGCGGCGTCATCCAGATTAATTTCAACTGCGATTTCCTGTCCCAGAAATCGATAGATGCCAACTCGAAGACGATGCCCGACCTGATGAAGACCTATAGTGGACTCGCCGAAAAATTCAAGAACGATTCCAAGGGCTTGGCGCAGGCCCGGCGCGAGCTGTTCAAAGAGGCCTCAAAGAATGCGGTTCGCGCAACGCTCGACGACGTTGTTGAACATATCGATCACGTCGTGAAAATTGCCGGCGTCGATTCCGTTGGGCTGGGCAGCGATTTCGATGGCGTCACTTGCGTGCCTATCGGATTGGAAGACGCTTCGAAATGGCCCAACCTGACACGCGCCCTGCTGGAGAAAGGCTATAGTGCCGCCGATATTCGCAAGATATACGGCGGCAACACACTGCGCCTGATGCATGCCGTGGAGAATACCGCCGCCAAGCTTCAGAAAGAGCCGGTGGAATATGGGGCCCAGGAAATCGAGGGGATGAAATAGGGTCTGGATCGCGATGGCCCGAAACAGCAGGCGCTGATTTCCTCTACCATCAAGACAGATGTGCCTTCTGCGCTTTTCGGCTATCTTCGCCCTGGCCGCCGTTGCCGGATGGGCGGATTATTATCCCAGTTCGTGGAAATACACTGACCCTGACGCGAAGCGCCTTATCGGAGTCGACTGGCGCGAAGTTGGTAAATCCGGTTACGCCGACGCGGTTGGTTTGCAGTTCACCAAGCCCGGCCCTTTTCCGCTGCCGGCATTGGATTTTCTAAGCGGAGCCGTTTACGTTCTGGCTACGTCCGACCCTGGCCCGCCGCTGGTAATCGTCACCGGCGAGTTCGATCTTGGCATGCTGCGGAAGAAAGCCGCGCAGGCTGGTTTAAAGGCCGAGCGATACCGCACCGTGGAAACGTTTCTTACCTCTCGCGACGATATTCTAGGGCTGGCCGTCGTAACCGATCGGGTAATTCTCTTTGGCGGCCGCAACGCGCTGCACGCGGCGATCGAACGTGGGCAATCGACGCAGGAACCCACCTACAATCCCTTGCTCGCTAATGGATCGCGTCTTACGGAATCGAGCGATTTCTGGCTGATATCCGCCCGCGGGGCCGATGCTTTCGTAAATGAATTTCTGCCCTTGGACGGCGTGCGCGCCGATGTCGCGGCGATGCAGGCGTCGTTCAGCATTCGTCATGGGCTGGAAGCGCACGCCATGATGACGACGTATTCCTCAGGCGACGCCGAGAAGAGCGCGGACACGCTTCGCACGCAGTTCGCGGCATTCGCTTCACGCGGTGGCGCGGTTACCGTTACTACCGACAACACGATGGTGCGGCTGGAACTATCAATGAAAGATTCCGCCTCCCCGGCGATCGCTTTGGTCGATCCGGCCGTGCTTCCGGGTGGCACAATCGTTGTCAATCACGGTAAGGGAACGGAAAACGTAACCGTTGCCGCCACTCCCATCACGATGGAAGCCAGGGTCAAGCCGGCCGAGAAGGCTCCCGAAAAACAGGTGATTCGGATTTACGGTTTGGATGAAGGCACTCGTGAGATTCCGGCGCCCCCGCCGCTGTAGTATCTAGCGCAAGGGCGCGATGGAGACCAGTACCAGGCCGACGACAAATAGCGCCAACATCGCGCCGAGCATTGTTCGTACCCTGGGGCTGGCGCCGTCGAATTCCTTCCATACAAAAATTCCCCATAGCGCGCTGATCAGCGTGGCGCCCTGGCCCATCGCGTAACTGACCGCGGGACCGACATGAACCTGTGGCGGTGCGCTTGCCGCGGCGAAATTTGCCGTGGCGCCGATGCACCAAATTGCTCCACCGGCCATCCCTAACAGGTGCTGCCTGCGGGTACCCTTGAAATAGCCGATGATGTCCACCGGCTCACCGGAGATGGGAAAATTCAGAAAGAACAGCCCGAAGAAAAGCGTGGAAAGGAAGACTCCGATACCAAACAGAAGAATCGCCGTATACGGAGCCAAGCCAATTTCAGAATCCTTGCTGATTTCCACCAGCGGATAAAACGAACCCATTAAGACGCCGCTGATCAGGCTGACCACGAGCCCGGTTGTAAATCCCGCAGGCTTGCGCGCCTCCTTCGGCCTGGAGCGACCCGCTTTCAGGACAGGCGCGGGCTCCACTACTTTCCCGCGCTCCTTACTGAAGAGCTGGTAAGCGAGGGCGTTGACGACGATCGCCACTAAAATGATCCCTACCCCTGCGAACAGAAACAGCGGATTGCCTTGCTGGTTCAGTAGATAATTCCAGCAAACGCCGATCACCAGGGCAAGCCCGATACTGATCGGGAAAGCGACCGACATTCCAGCCACGGAAATCGCCGCAACCAGCAACATATTGGCAAGATTAAAGACCACGCCCGCCGCTAAGCCGTAAGCCATCTTGCGATAACCGGCGATGCTGAAGTTATCCAGAACCGAAAGCTCGCTGGTGTTCATCGATCCGAAGGTGACCGCGCCCAGAATCGCGCAGAGCAGCAGGCCAAATGCGAAATCGTAGTAGAACAGCTCGAAGCGCCACTTGCCCGTCAGCTTCTGGGTATTTGCCCAGGACCCCCAGCAGATCATGGTCAGGATTGTAAGCAGAAGCGCGGCGGTATACGTGTTCGGTAGAATCATCACTCTCCTCGGAATAGCGCTACAGCAGGGTAGTCGAGGGCATAGTTCGACCATCGTCAGGGACGGCGCAGCAAGCCTGTATGTCCTTTACAATCACGTGGAAGTGGGGCAACCGTGCGATTGTACCATGCTATACGGTAGGAGGAATTAAAGTTTTGCCGTGCTTAATCCGAAGTATCTAGATACAGCTCATCTTTGGTAAACAGGAGGCTTCATTGAGGCAGTTCTCTGCTCCTGTCATCGTTTTTCTAATGGTGGCAGCTTCAGTGTCGGCACAGCGTTACCGGCCTAACGTCGATCCGGAAACACGCGAAGGACTGTTGTTACAGCAGATCCAGCAAGAGCGCGACAGTAGTCGCCGGGTGAGTCTTACGGAGCGTCTGGTTGCTGAATATCCCAAGAGTGAATCGATCCTTTGGGCCTATGAGGAACTGTCGCCAGTTTACTTCGAGGCGAAAGACTGGGATAAGCTGCAGATCGTCTCCGAGAAGTTGTACGCGGCCGACCCTTCCGATTTGGACGCCGCTCAGAATTGTCTCCATGCCGTTGAAGCCAAGAAGAATATTGAGCAGCAGGTTCGCTGGGCGAATCTGATTTTGGATCTCACCGCCAAATCGACTGGCGACACGCCGCCCGCCGGCATCGATGGCCCGGAATGGAAGAAGCAGTCCGAGTACGCCAAACAAGTGCAAGCGTACGCCGAATTCGCGCTCTTTCAAGCCGCCAACCAGATCACTGACCCTAAGAAGAAGGCCGAGTTTTTAAGTGGTCTGGAAAAGCGCAATCCAAAATACGCCAAGAGCGTGGTTCATACTGAACTCGACCAATATAAGAAGTCGGGGAACATCTCACTACTTGAGCAAGCGGCGGCGAAAGATCCGAAGAACGAAGACATCCTCGCCAATTTGGTGGACCACTATTTTCGCACCGGAAATCTGGAAAAAGTGCTGTTCTACACCAACCGCACGATCGAGGTGTTGAGTAGTAAAGAAAGACCGGAAAAGCTTAGCGAAGAGGAATGGCAGAGCAAGAAAGCAAATTATCTGCGGCAGTCTTACTACGCTGCCGGCATGTTGTCGAGCAGTAACAATCGCTTTTCGCAAGCTGACCGGTACTTGCGTTCGGCCTTGCCGTATCTGCGCAGCAACGACCAGATGATGGCGGCCGCTTTATATCACCTGGGATACGTCAACTATCGGCTGGCGGAGGTTCCGGGTGAGAAAAATCGCATCTTCGACGCGCTGAAGTTTACTGAGCAATGCATCGCGTTTCGCAGTTCCTACACCGATCAGGCGCAAAAGAATATTTTGGCCATCAAGAGCGAATACAACCTGCAATAGACCAGGATTAATGGCCGGCGGGGCCGTTTTCTTCCCGCGTCTTCAGCGGAAAGTGGGCGCCGGCGGGAAGCGGCACTAACATGTTCTCTTTGCGATAAACCAGAGTGGACGTGTTATAACTCGCCAACTCGAAGCCATGGCCGTGCGTAATCGCATCGGTGGGACAAGCTTCGACGCAGTAGCCGCAGAAGATGCAGCGATTGTAATCGATATTGTAGACTTTGGCGTATCGTTCTCCGCCGCTGATGCGAGCCTGATCCGTATTCTCCGCCGCTTCGATATAGATGCAATCCGATGGGCAGGCCGCCGCGCAGAGGAAACAGGCGACGCACTTCTCCAGGCCGTTCTCATCGCGCTGCAATTCATGCGCGCCGCGAAACCGTTCCTGAAATTTAGGTGGTGCTTCGGGGTAGTCTTCCGTCAGCGTGGGATTCAGCATCTCTTTGAAGGTGACGCCCATTCCCTTGGCGATCGCCGCCGCGCCTTCGAAAACTTCCGTTAACTTTGCCATGTCTGTATCTAGATTATCGCAGCTTCCACCGGAAGCTTAATTTTTCGAGCCTCAACCGGCTTTCCAGGCGGGCACATTCTCGTCGGGCCTGAAAAGAGGCGCGATGTCCCCGCGGCGGCCCAAATCTTCAAAATCGACCTTTGAAAATCCTGTGAAGGCCTTGGCAATATGGCCGTCGGGCTCAATGAGAAAAATTGACGGCACACTCTCGATGCCGAATGCGTCGCTCACCCTGTAGGGCTCGGGGTCAACGAGCATGGGTAAATGAATATGTAAGAGTCTATTAAACTGCCGCGTTGTATCCGCGTCATCCTGGGAGACCGGAACCACGCGCACGGTACCGTCACGGCCGAGGCGATCGAGGAACGGCAGGGCTAACTGGCAAACCGGGCAGCTGACTTTGAAGAGGACGATTATAACCGGACCATCGGCAAGTAAGGATGCCAGCGTGTGAACCGCGCCGTTTAGATCCGCTAATTCGAAGTGTGGCGCAAGCTGTCCTTCGCTCAGCATGTGGGCTCGTGTAGAGGGATCATGCCGGGGCCGACATCGCGGCTTCATACGCCGCCACAGTCTTTTCGGCCATATTGGCGAGGCTATAATATTTTCGAACGCCAGCCGAGGCGTTGTTGCTGAGTTCTTCGGCGAACGCCGGATCGCGAAGCACCGATAACAATCCGCGAGCCAGACTCGAGGGCTCACCGGGGTCCACCAGTAAGCCGCCGGATGTTTTCTTCAACATCTCGGGAAATGCGCCGTGGCTTGGCTGCACGACGGGAACGCCATTCGCCATCGCCTCCAGCACCGGCAGTCCCTTCGGCTCGGGGTAAACGGTGGGCATGGAGAACACACTGAGGTCGCGCAGAAACTTGATCTTCTGCTCGCGGTCGAGCATTCCGTGATACAGGAATTCCTGACCCAGACCCCAATCCTTCATCTTCTTCTGGATGCCGGCTAAGTATGATTTATGCTCTGGAGGCAGATAGCCGGCCACGGCGAGACAACACATTGGCAGGCCCGTATTTTCGCGCAAAAGGCGGTATGCCTGGGCCAGCAGATGCAATCCCTTCTCGGGCGCTATCCGGCCAAAATAGCCGATCGTGAAGTGCTCGGGTTTGTCGATTCGCGGGCTATGGCCGTCGAAACGAATGCCTAACGGCGCTACCTCGATCCGGTCGCGGGGAATAGCCAGATAGCGGCTCATAAATCCGGCGTAGTAGTCGCTCACGGCGACGAACGTATCGACATCGTCTATCTGTCCGCGAATCAGTTCCAGGGCCTGATGCCGATATAGCTCCGGAAGATTTTGAAGAAATAAGTCTTCGCCTTGTAGGGTGCAACAGACAGGGCGATTGAGAGCTCTCTGCAACGGTCCGGCCAAACCGATCAGCAAGGAACTCGGCAAGCTGATTACGTCCGGAAGCGGCTGCTCTTTCAACCAGCGAATCAGCTTTACGAACTCCTTCTGCTGATACCCCGACTCGCCTTGCAACAGGGAAACGGTGGTGGCGCCAAGAAACTCGGGCTTGGTTGAGATCAACCGGCGCGATGCTGTTTTCAAGACGTAACGCGAATCCCAGATGCGGTCTAAAAAGCCCGGTGCATTCCGAAAAAGGTGTGAACGCTGCTCCAGATAAACACTGATCCCGCCAAAGAAAACCTTGTCCAGACTAACGTTTTCCTCATCGCTCAACGTCGGTGTAAAGAGCGGTAGCAGAGTGACGTCATGCCCCTGGGCCGACAATTCGCTAGCTAATGCGTTATCCCGGAGGCAACTGCCGCTATACATACCCGCCGCGCCGGCGGTGATCTGTAGAATTTTCATGGGCGCGAACCGTGATCGACATCATAGCAAGATCGCGGACGCGATACGGGGCCGGTTACCGAATGGTGACCAACGGCGGCTGTGTCAAGACTTCGGCGTGAAAGGCATCGCAACCGAGACATAGATTCTGGTAGATGCGACCCGACGGCAAAGTCGTTCGCGACTTCGCCAGAAATTTCTCCACGCTCCACCCGTGCTGGATTCCCATCCGTTCCGGATGTCCCATGGAGATCGCCTCATAGACTGAATTACCGGCAAGGCGCGCCAGCACGTCGTCGAGTTTTTCTTCGAGCAGGTTTCCGATGGCCTTTCCGGTCTTCATGCAGCAGGGATACACGTTGCCGTTCGGCTCAATCGCCACTTCCGATCCACTATACTTCTGCTCCAGAAAATTCAACCCACCCGACCATCCATTGCAATAGTTGTCAACAATTCCCGCCGTCGAGAGCTCGTTCATTTGGGCTCTGCCGCGGGGCCATAGTTTGCCGATCCAGGAATCGGGCGCCGCTCCGAAGAAGCTGAAGTAGCGCGAATCCGCTTGTTCGTCGCGAATCCGGTTGGGTTGCGGCGAGAAATGTTGCATTCCTTGTTTCTCAAACATCGCGGTGAGCTTCGCAACAAGTTTGTCGCGCGCCGCCTGCGTTTCTAAACCAACGTGAAACGCGTCGATTCCGGAGACCGAGATCACGTGAACATGATGCTCCAGCAACTCCGTGATCATGCGCTCCGTCAGGGTATCGCCGGTAGTCTGAACAATTAACTGGACGCCGCCTTTGCCGCGATATTTTTCGTGCAGCAGATCAAGACCCGGATAAAGGACACTCTCCCTCACCGGCTCAAGCATGATCTCGCCGCCGGCTAGGATAATCCGTCCACGCTTCTCCGGGAAGTAACCTTGCTCATCGGGATCCAGCAGATCCAGAAACGTCATCCGTTCGGGCAGGTTACCGATGACACGGGTGAAATTGCTCCGTGCTTCGCCGACTACCCGTTGCAGTTCTTCTCCGTAGTAAGGACGAAACCGATCTTCGTAACAATGAGGACAGGTCCGGTGGCACAGAAAACTCATCACATAATAGATCGATTCCATATTCCGGCTAATTATCCTCTGGCGAAGTTCGTCGGCATTTTATAAGATCGCTATCGGCGTCTATTCGGATGGCCTATTTTAGCCCGCTGCCGACGCTTATCGCGAGCTTTGCTAGACTGTAATACGGAAAGCGGGAAGCCTTATTCCATTACTAAGGTGAATCTAAAGCCAGTTTAGGGGGAACGTAACTTGCGACCAGTACTAGAACCATCTAGAATCGGGACGATCCTTACAGCTGTAGGTTTATATTTATGAGTGACAGCATCACGCCCGTCAATAACACGCCAGAGGACTCTGGATCGCCGTCCATAGTCAAGATTCGAGTTGTAATCGCCGACGATCACCCTATCGTGCGTGACGGTCTGCGAAAATTACTCAGCCTGGAGGACGATCTGGAAGTCGTCGGAGAAGCCTCCGATGGCAGGGAAGTCCTGGATGTCGTTCAAGCTTTAGAGCCCGATGTGCTGTTGTTAGATTTGCGGATGCCCAACCTCGACGGATTGTCCGCGCTGCAGGCGCTGCAGCAATCGAAGAAGAAAACGCGCGTCATCGTTCTCACGGCCTCAGAGGACAAGAACGAATTCGTCCAGGCGATGAAGCTGGGGTGTTCGGGAATCGTTCTGAAGCAGACTGCGCCGGAACTGATCGTGAAGAGTATTCGCAAAGTCCATGCCGGCGAAATTTGGCTGGATTCGCATACGACGGCGGCGGTTATGCGTCAATTTTCGGCGGCCGGCGATCTGTCGTCGCCAGGCAATGGACGTAATCGGGAACGCTCGCCGTTAAGCCAGCGCGAACGCGAGATTGTCGCCCTGGTCGCGCAAGGCTATAAGAATAAGGAAATGGCCGAAAAGATGTTTATCAGTGAGCAGACGGTAAAGAACCATCTGCATAACATTTTCGATAAGCTAGGCGTTTCCGACCGTTTGGAATTGGCGCTGTACGCCATCCACAAGGGTCTTCACGTCGGAACCTAAAGCGGTTGGACGCTCCAGCCTTTCCTTTACACAGCGGTACCGCCGAGCAGTTTTCGGAGTTGCGCCATTTTCTCCGGCAGTCCGCTTTTGACGACTCATCAGTATGCGCCCGGGCCGGTATCCAGCGTCTGGATCAATTCTTAACGCTAGACCGTGAAGCCATCATCCAGCACTCAATTGGGGACGCTCTTGATCTGCTGATCCGGCTATTTCTTATCGGTCCGGCGGTTGACCGGGCAGTGGTGGAGCGTTGGTTACCGCCTGTCTTCCACGATCTTGGATTTCTAGCTGGCACTGGCGATCAGGTCCACTCGACGGTAACGCTGCACCCGATATTAGGATTGTTTATTGCCTCCGACCGTTGGTCCAATCCCGATCAATCCCATTTTTCCGGCTTCGACGATTTCGTTTATCCAGCGCTAACCACCAACACGCGCCTGGTTCTGGAGGCGATTCCGAACACAGCTTGCGAGCGTTTTCTCGATCTGGGAGCGGGCACGGGAATCGTGGGCTTGTTATCGGCGCAAGCAGGATCGAAGCACGTTTTTTCCTGCGATATCGGCGCCCGGGCGATGCGCTTCGTGGCCTTCAATCGCGATCTGAACGGCTTCCCCAACATTGAGATGGGCACGGGCGATCTCTTCGAACCCGCCGGAGCCCAAACTTTCGACCGGATCGTCGCCCATCCGCCGTACATGCCGACGCTGAAGCCAGCGCCCATCTTCTCCGATGGCGGGCAATTCGGTGAGAGCGTCACCAAGCGCATTGTCGCCGGGCTGCCGCGCCATCTGCGGCCTGGCGGACGGCTCTACGCGATGACGGCGGGAGCGGAGTTGGAAGGGCAACCATTTGAGGAGCGGGTGCGCGGATGGCTGGGCGCTGGACACGAAGAATTCGATGTCACCGTGCTGCAGCGCAAGATTTTCGATACCCGCGATATCGCCATGCAAGCCGTCATTCGCAAACACGGCGGGGGCCAGGAGATGGCGGAGTGGAATGAGCTTTTCATTCGCGAGAAGGTCCGCCACTTCGTGTATTGCACTATCGTCATCCAACGTCATCTGGATGCGCGGCCGCCATTCACGATGCGCCGCCCGATGGGGCCGAGATCCACCAGCGCGGAAATCGAATGGGCTCTGGCCTGGGAATCGAACGCCGCGAGCGTCGATCTGATGTCCCGCCGTCTACTGGTTTCGCCAAGTGCCGCCCTACACACCATCCATCGCTGGAAAGAGGGCGAGCTGCGACCGGAATCCTATGGATTGCGCACGCAATATCCGTTTGAGATGGAGATCGAGATTCAACCGGGGATGACCCTGCTGCTGGAACAATGCGACGGCACGCGTACAGCGGAAGAGCTCTTCGAGTGGTGCAAAGCGAACGAAGTTCTGTCCGCCGACACGCCCGCCGGCGGTTTCCAAACGTTCCTGAAAAGTCTGATCTCCGGCGGCTTCCTGCAACTGCGCTAAGGCTTTGGCGAGGCTTTCCGCTGTTCGCGGCGTGTCGCCGCCCAACCCTCTTTCACAACCTGGTGGGCACGGCCGACAGCCAGGGAATCCGCTGGAACATGCTTCGTGATAATCGAAGCGGCGCCG
The DNA here is from genome assembly GCA_038239345.1 of Bryobacterales bacterium. GTDB lineage: Bacteria > Acidobacteriota > Terriglobia > Bryobacterales > Bryobacteraceae > JBBSEX01. Next base: position 13,561 of record JBBSEX010000036.1, on the reverse strand, counting down.
ATATAGCTACCTTCACCCACCTCCACCGGCGCCACCAGAGTAGAGTTGCTCCCGACAAACGCTCCGGCTCCGATCTTAGTGGCATGCTTTTCATGCCCGTCGTAGTTGCAAGTGATGGTGCCTGCGCCGATGTTCACCTTTTCGCCAATGTCGGCATCGCCCAGGTAGGCCAGATGCTGGGCCTTTGCTCCCGCACCCAGGCGAGTCTTTTTCAATTCCACAAAGTTGCCGACGAAGGCGTCGCGTTCGATGTGGGTATTCATGCGAATCCGGGCATAAGGGCCTAGATGAGCTCCGGCGTCGGCTCGAGATGCGGCGATCATTGTAAATGGTCCGACGTCCACGCCATCGGCCAACTCTGAATCCTGAATGATGGATGACGCTCCGATGCGGCAATCTTTCCCGATCTTTGTTTTACCCAGTAACTGGGCAAAGGGCTCGATGAGCGTGTCTTCCCCAATCTCTACGCCGTTGTCAATCGTCACCGTTTCGGGCTTTTCGATAGTCACTCCGGCAAGCATCATCTCGCGAACTTTGCGGTCGCGAAAAACACGGTCGCAAGCGGCCAGCTCCAGCCGTGTGTTGATCCCCAGCAACTCACTCCACTCCTCCATATCGAGCGCCCGCACTGTATGTCCCGCTCGGTGGAGGACCTCAACGACGTCGGTGAGGTAATACTCGCCTGAGGCAGGATGGGGGCTGATCTCGGCGAGATATTGCCAAAGCAGCTCGCTTTGAAAACAATAGATGCCCGAATTAACCCGGCAGAGCGCCAGTTGGTCCAGCGTGCCTGCTTTCTGCTCAACGATCGCCTGGACGTTGCCCAAGGCATCGGCGATGATCCGGCCGTAACCGGTGGGGTCTTCCAGTTCCGTCGTCAGGATAGTGGCCGCCGGGCCGTTTTTTTTCTGGCTCTCGATCAGGTGTTGTAGGGTGCCGGCTGAAAGCAGCGGAACGTCGCCGTACAGCACCAGAACCAAGCCGCCTTGATTGGCCAGCAGATCGCGGCTGGAAAGCAGCGCATCGGCGGTACCCTTCTGTTCCGCTTGGTGGGCGAACTCCACGCCGGAACCCTCAAGCGCGGCTTCCACCTGCTCGGCTTGATGGCCAACTACGGCCACGATCCTTTCCGGCTGGAGCTGTTTGGCGGTGGCCACCACTTGTTCAATCAAGGTCAAACCACCGGCCCGATGGAGTACCTTCGCTCGTTTGGATTTCATCCGCGTGCCAAGGCCCGCCGCTAGTATGACTACACTGAGATTCATCTGATCTTCCTACCTTTTCTTGCCAAATCCACCGCGATGGCCGCGGTCACCTTCGGATCGTGCCGGACTCTATCCGATTCTTCCAGAAGTTCCGCGCCTAGGACACTAAGGCCCATGGCGCGTAACGTATCCGAGTCGTTCAACACCTGCATGGAGCGCGTGGCGCGATACCGTTCCAGCAGATCGTCGCCAATTAATTTTGTATTCACCACCGCGTAATCCAGAAATTCGCGGCCGGCATGTTCATATAGAGCTTTTACATGATCGGACGCATGGAACTCGATGGTCTCGCCCGGCTGCCACATCAGGTTTACAAAGTAGGCTTTCACGGCGCGGGATTTCTCGATGGCTTCGGGGATTCCATCCACTAACAAATTCGGCACAACGCTTGTGAACAGCGAGCCCGGACCGAGGGTGATCAGATCGGCGTTCGCGATCGCCTCCAGTGTCTCCGGCAGTGGGGCGCATTGCGGCGGATGAAGACATACGCGTTTTATCCGCGAACGACTCTTGCTGATTTTGCTCTCGCCAGTGACCTTCTTTCCGTTCTCCAGAGTGGCCTCGAGCCATACGTTAGCCGCCGTCGACGGATAGATGCGACCAAGGCTTGTCAGCACCTCGCTCGACAGCTTGATGGCCTGGGCGAAATCGCCCGTCAGATGCGTTAGCGCGGTCAGGAACAGATTACCGAAGCTATGGCCCTTCAAACCGCGCCCACCAGAGAATCGATATTGGAATAGGCGGGACAATAGCGCTTCATCCTCCGATAAAGCTACCATGCAGTTGCGAATATCGCCGGGTGGCAGCACGTCGAAATCACGGCGCAACCGCCCTGAGCTGCCGCCATCGTCAGTCACGGTCACAATGGCTGTGATCTCAACTTCGGGAACGTAATGTTTCAAACCGTGGAGCAGGGAAGAGAGGCCAGTTCCGCCGCCAATGGATACGATGCGAATGCTGTTGGAAAGGGAACCCTGAACCAGACAAAACTCCTTCGGTAGTTCTCACTCAGGATCGCACAGGCGGGGTTTCAGGAGGGCGTTTTTGAATGTTTGAACTACGCCTGATCTTCGTCGTCGTCATGAGCGACGGGCACGGCTTCCAGATCTTCAGCCTCAAAAACCTGATCGCAATCCAGGCAACGGACGTAATCCACGCCGTCTCTCCGGGCCATGATTTCAGTGCGGGTATGCTCGCATATCTGCATAAGATATTTACAACATATTCTATGCGGAACGTGTCGCTTGTCAAGCCCCCCGGCGGCGGTCTATTTGGCACTCCTGCCTTGCTACCATCGAGCGATGGCTACTCCCGCGGAAAGAATTCCCCTTGGTCCGGCGCGGCTGGGTGCGGTTCGGCCGCGGTTTCGCAGTGAGAAAACCAGCCGCTTTACCGAGTCCGTAATCCGCGAGATGACGCGTTTAGCTCATGCCCACGGGGCGGTGAATCTGGCCCAGGGCTTCCCCGATTTTGGTGCGCCAGAAGTTCTTAAGCAGGCGGCGCAAGATGCGATCGCAAGCGACATCAATCAATACGCCATTACCTGGGGCGCTAAATCGTTTCGCGACGCCATCGCCGCCAAATATCAGAAATGGTACGGCCTGGACATCGATCCAGAACGCGAGATCACGGTTTGCTGCGGAGCAACCGAAGGCATGATCGCGTCGCTGCTGGCGGTCACGAATCCGGGCGACGAAGTGATTATTTTCGAGCCCTATTACGAGAACTATTGGCCCGATACGCTGCTCTGCGGCGCGCTGCGAAAGCTGGTTTCGCTGCGGCCACCGGATTGGTCGTTCGATCGTGACGAACTTCGCCGTGCTTTCTCCTCGCGCACCAAGGCGATCATCCTAAACTCGCCGAACAACCCAACCGGCCGCGTATTTACCCGCGAAGAATTAACGTTTATCGCCAGCCTTTGTCTGGAATTCGATGTGATTTGCATTACGGACGAAATCTACGAACACATCTTGTATGACGGCGCGCAACATGTTCCGGTGATGAGCCTGCCCGGAATGCGGGAGCAGGCAATTTTAGTCAACAGCATGAGCAAGACGTATTCGGTTACCGGGTGGCGCGTGGGGTGGGTACTGGCGAGCCCCGACCTTACCGATTCCATCCGCAAAGTTCACGATTTTTTGACCGTCGGCGCGGCCGCTCCGCTACAACAGGCGGGGGCCGTCGCTTTAGCTTTGCCCGCAGAATATTATGACGACCTAGCGGCTAAGTACGTGGCCCGGCGGGACACTATGATGGACATTCTGGAACGAACCGGTTTTCGGCCTTTCAAGCCCAGCGGCGCCTATTACATCATGTGCGATATTTCCAGCTTTGGTTTTCCCGACGATGTCTCTTTTGTCCGGCATTTGATTGCGAAAGCCGGAGTGGCGGCCGTTCCCGGATCTAGCTTTTTCGCCGACGCCAAGGATGGGTATCAATTAATTAGATTTTGTTTTTGTAAGAAATATGAGACGCTAAAAGAGGCGGAAAATCGACTGAAACTGTTGTGACTGGAAAGCATCAGACATGGTGCTTCCCGCGTCAGGAGGTCGTATGCTATCAAATTTTTTGCTTCCCGAGAGCGTCACTCAGCAAGACGGCGCCTCGCCCGTCCTGGATATCGATATCGCGCCCCGCAGCCCGATTCTAATCACCCTTGGCATTACCCGGATCATTGAGCAGGAAAGTCTGAACCTCTCGATTTGGGGCAGTACTGACGGCGAGGCCTGGGGTTCGGCTCCTCTCCTGGTTTTTCCACAAAAGTTTTATTGCGGGACGTATTCCATGCTGCTTACTCTTTCGGCACATCCGGAAGTGCGGCATTTGCGAGCGCAATGGAAAGTTCATCGCTGGGGCCGCGGCGAGACTACGCCCATGTTCGGACTTTACATTTTCGCGCAGGAAGCTTCCGCGCGAGCGGCCGTCGCATAAGGCCGCCACGCACCACCACCAAGGGCGGGTGCTCAGGCGCCGGAAGTGCGCTACCCTGTTAGGTGACATAAGGGGTCGCTATTCATGTCGAAGTCTTTCCTTACCTTCCTTTTCTTCCTTTCTTCCACGCTCTTCGCCCAGAGCAATACGATTCTGATCTGCCAGGCGACTGCCAACCCGCCGGTAATTCGCGGCGAAGGCATCACCGAACGTGTCGGCGACATTGTTCTAACCTGTAACGGCGGCCAGCCCGGAGCGTCGATTTCCGGGAACCTGAGCATTTTCCTCTCGGTGCCTATTACTAATCGAATTTTGAGCAATAATTCTGTGCCGGACGTTCTCCTAGCCCTGGATCTTGGCAGTGGCCAAGTTCAGCTGCCCGTTGTCGCATCCACCCAGAACACGGGCCTTGTTTTTAATGGCGTGATGTTCAATCTGTCTCCAACCGGTTCCGCTACGCTGCGGATTCTGAATGTGCGCGGGGCCGCCAGCGTTACGCAATTGAAACCTGGCGCGTTGGTTTTCGCCGACCTTGCCTTCAACGCCGGCAGCCTGCTTTCCATTACCAATAATCACTTCATCGTGGGAGTGCCGCAGGTCACCTTGCTGGACATGTTCTCGGGTAAGATTTTCTGCTCCACGCAGGGGTCGCCGCTGCCCGATTCTTTTTCCTTTACGAACTTGCTGGCCGCCGGTACGGTATTCACGACCACCCGTGTGACAGAAGGGTTTGCCAGCGCGTTCGCCCCGAAAGGATCTCCATTCAGTAACTTTCGGGCGGATTCAGGACTTCGAATTATCGCCACTTACTCTGGGTTCCCCGCCGGAGCACGGCTGTTTGTACCCGATGTGGTTGCCGGATCCAGCGCTTCGCAACCTACCGCCGGTGGTGATCTTGGCGTGACACCATCGGGCGGTTTGTACAAGCCCGGTAGCACCCAGCTACTTTTGTCGAGAGTGCAAGGCGCCGATAGCAACGGAGCCGGAGGTACCCCGATTTTTATCCCGCCGGCATCGGGGGCGGCGATTGCGTTCGATTCGGTAAGCGAACTTTCGCTTAGCGGCGGGAGCGCTTACGTCGTCTATGAAGTGGTGGATTCAAATCCTACGCTGCAGGAAAGCGCGCAGTTTCCGACATTCCTTGGACTCGCCCCAGGAGGCACGGCCGCGCAGACCGACGAAGCGGTAAATCTTGCGCCTGTCTCGGATGTCATTGCGCCATCGATCACAGCGCCCATTCCCCGTTTTATAGTGTCCACGCCTGGCACCGACTGTAATGTTGTTGGCGACTGCAGCGCGAACTACTTCCCGAAAATAATCGCCGATTTAACTCCTCTGCAGGCCACGGCTCCTTCGAACGGAAATTTTCAGGTTCGATATATTCCGATTACAAACGGAGCCGGTGGTGTCTTGCGCTGGAATATCACGGTGGCTTATATCAGTGGATCGGGCTATTTGCGAATTAATCCTTCCTCTGGTGTTAACAACGGCACGGCCCGTGTCGACTTCCTGCCGAATAACCTGGCCCCAGGCACTTATCAAGCTACCCTGACAATCGATGCCGGTCCCGCGGTTGGGGCAAGAACTATTCCCGTCACGTTTGTCGTTACCCCGGCTGAGGCGCCCCCGCCAGTTGGCCCAATCGTCACCGCGGTCACCAATGCAGCCGGTATCGGGCCCGGACCGGTGGTGCCAGGATCGCTGGCCACCATTTGGGGAACGAAGCTTTCCGGCAAAGTGGTACTGGTAACATTTGACGGCTTGCCAGGGAAACAGCTCTACTCGGGCGACTCGCAGATCAATCTTCTGGTGCCGATCGAACTCGGCACTAAGACAGCGGCCAATGTCATCGTTACGGTGGATGGCGTCCCCAGTACCGCGTTTACAATCGCCCTCGCGCCGTATTTCCCGGGCATTTTCCCGGGAGCGATCTTAAATCAGGACAATTCCGTTAATAGTTCAAGTGTTCCGGCCAAAGTTGGCAGCGTAATTCAGATTTTTGCTACCGGCCTCCCCGCCACGGGTGGGATTACCGGACGGATCGGCGACCGGTTCATTGCAGTACCTTATTACGGAGGCCCCGCTCCGGGATTGCCGGGGGTCCAGCAAGTGAATCTCCTGGTGCCGTCGGATATTCCTACGGGGACCACCACGGTTTCGGTCTGCGGAGCGAGTGCTGTCAATCCCGGCAGCCAGACTTGCAGTCCGTCAGTACCGTTGACGATTACGCCGTAGTTCTTCGCTAGGTTGAGAAGCGCGCGGTTCCGCACGGAGGAGTGATAGTATTCCTCCGTGCGTATCCTCTTGATCCTCAGCCTTGTTTTGCTGACGTCGTGCCAGCAGAATCGCCGTAAGGTGATCGGCGTTGTCCCGAAAGCTACCGCTCATCTCTTCTTTATGTCCGTTCACGCGGGCGTTACCGATGCCGCCCGGGAAGCGGGGGTGGACATCGTCTGGAACGGTCCGCAGGATGAGACGGATTATGCGCGGCAAATCCAGATTGTGGATGCAATGGTCGCTCGCCATGTGGACGCGATCGCCATTTCAGCGACGGACGAAACGGCTTTGGTCGCACCGGTGAAGCGCGCGGCGGCGGCGGGAATCCCTATCTCGGTTTTCGATTCAGGATTGAACTTTCAGGATTACGTGACGTTCGTCGCCACCGACAATCGAGGGGCGGGCGTAACCGCGGCGCGCGAAATGGCAAAACTGCTGCACGGCAAAGGCAAAGTAGCTCTGTTGATGCACAAGCCGGGTGGACAATCGACGGTCGATCGGGAAATCGCCTTCGAGGCGACAATCGCCAAGGAGTTTCCCCAAATCCAGATCGTGGCCCGGCAGTATGGAATGGCCGACCGTTCCAAATCCAGGGCGGCCGCTGAAAACATTCTTACGGCCCACCCCGACCTGGATGGAATGTTCGCTTCCGCCGAGCCCAACTCCATCGGAGCGATTCAGGCAGTGCAGGCTCGAGGCCTATCGGGGAAGATTCGCCTGGTGACGTTCGACACTAGCGATATGCATGTGGCGGCGTTGCGAGATGGCACCATCGACGTGATGTTGGTGCAGGATCCGCATCGCATTGGTTATGAGGCGGTGCGTAGCCTCACCGATAAATTGCAGGGCAAGACGCCTCCCAAAGAGATGCCCTTACCAGTGCGTGTAATCACGAAACGGGATATGGATATTCCAGAGGTGAAAAATATTCTAAATCCACCTTCCAGTTAATGGCTGGATTCGAATGCCCGCGCACTGGCAGCGAGCCGTGGAAACGCCGGACTCTTCTGGTGTCCGCTGCTATACTGTTGGAACGAAATCCGAAAAGGACGAGTGGACGCTCATCAATTCAACGAAGAATACGTTCGCCGGCTAGCTGAAGGCGATTCCGCCATCGAGCAGCACTTCTGTGCGTATTTCGGTGAAATCCTTAGCATCAAGCTGCGCACCCGTCTGCGTTCCCCGCAATTGATAGAGGACGTTCGGCAAGACACGTTTCTTCGCGTTCTACGGAATTTGCGCCGAAACAGCGGCAGCATTGAACATCCCGATAGACTTGGCAGATATGTAAATGCCGTTTGCAATAATGTGCTGCTGGAGCTATTCCGCCAGGAAGGCCGTTATCAGCAGATTCCCGAAGATGCGGCCGAGCCGGTAGATTCCGGAGTCACTCCAGACCAGGCCTACGTCACCGGCGAACGAAAGGCACAAGTGCGGCGCATCCTGGACGATATGCCGGAAAAAGATCGCGAGTTATTGCGCCTAGTATTTCTGGAAGAAAAAGACAAAGACGAAGTGTGCAAGCTGTTTCAAGTGGACCGGGACTATCTGCGGGTACTCCTCCATCGAGCGAAATCGCGTTTTCGCGCGGTCTTAACAAAAACTAATTCGGCATAAGCTTAAAAAAATGATACGTTCAACGGGCTGCCTACACTTTAATGATGAGGGTATGAATTAAGTTGGATCACATAGAAGCCATCGAGATTCAGGCCGTCGAGCAGTATATGCTCGGCGAACTAACTCCTTCGCTGAAGGACGCGTTCGAAGAACACTATTTCGATTGTCACGTTTGTTCCGAGGAACTGCGGACAGCCGCAATGTTTTCGGACAATGCCCGCGCGGTACTGGGTGAACGGACTAAAAAATCGAGTGGGTGGCTGAACGTCGTGCTTGGACTTACCAGCGGCTGGGATCGCCCGTCCTCGCTCATCCCCACGTTTGCCACGGTCGCTTTCGCATTCCTAGCCGGCTATCAATATCTGGTGGTTGTGCCGGGCCTGAAAACGGAAATCTCGCAGGTAACGGCTTTCCAATCCGTACCCGAGTTTGCCTTGAAACCCCCCTCGCGCGGAACGGATCGGCAATTGACTGTAGAGCGAGGCGCCCGGATGTTCGACGTGCGGTTCGACATCGCCGCCGCTACTCCCGCTCCTAGCTACCAGTTCAGGCTCGCCGACGCTTCCGGCGCTCTTATCGATTCCAAAGTGGATGTCCGGCCAGCGGGAGACTCGGTAACGCTGCGACTCGATTCGGCAAAGCTTCGCGAAGGTGATACCTACGTAATCTCCGCGTTGCCGTCGACCCCCGGTGGCGGTGAGTTAGCTCCGTTAACCTTTGAATTTCATCGAAGCCGCTAATACTTCTATCCGCCGTCATCCCCATCTGATATAGTCATCCCATCGATTCCAAACGTCCGGCAAGTCCGCTCGTCTGTTTCAGGAAAGGATGGTGTCCGTGAAGTCCTCCGATCACGACAAGAAACCGAAATCCAAAGCTGCCTTTTCGCGGCGTGGATTTTTGCAGGGAATGGGTGTAGGTACTGGAGTCCTTTCCACCGGGGTTCTGGCTGAGACTGAGGCGGATGCCGAACCTTCCATTGCAGTGGCCGGCCCTGGCCTGGTTCCCATCGTTCTGAAGATCAATGGGAAAGCGGTAAAGATTACGGTCGAACCTAGATCCACGCTGCTTGATACCTTACGCCACCAGTTGGAACTTACCGGCGCGAAGAGAGTTTGCGATCGCGGAACGTGCGGCGCTTGCACGGTAATGATGAATGGAAAAGTGGTGTACGGCTGCACTGTGCTGGCAATCGACGCCCAAGGCAAAGACATCCAGACGATTGAGAGCCTGTCCAGCGGCAATAAAACGCATCCGATTGTTGCGGCGTTCGTCGATCATGACGCGCAACAGTGTGGATATTGCACTCCGGGGTTCGTGATGGCGTCCAAGGGCTTTCTTGACCGGAACCCGAATCCAACCTATGAGCAGGTGAAGCATGGCTTGGGTGGAAATCTCTGCCGCTGCGGTACCTATGTGGGTATTCGCAAGGCCGTTCTGGAAGCCGCCAAGAATCTGAACGGAGGGCACAATGCCTAATTACAATTGGCCGCCGATGGAACAACGGCGAGTGATGGGAAAGTCCTACACACGCTTGGATGGAATCGTAAAGGCGAGCGGGAAAGCGAAATACAACTCCGATATTAAACCGCCCGGGTTGTTGTACGCAGTGCTGCTGACTTCCCCGTATGCCCATGCCCGGATCAAGAGTATCGATATCAGCGAGGCGGAGCGTTTGCCTGGAGTCACCGCCGTTCGCGTTATCACGAAGGCCGGCGAAGAAGTGCAGTGGGAAGGCATGGAGATCGCGGTTGCCGCGGCCAGTAGTGAAGAGATCGCTCGCGACGCGGTGCGTAAAATCAAGATCGAATACGAAATGCTGCCGCATTTTGTGCGCGAAGATAACCTGGCGAAAACGGGAAATCGAGCGAAGCCCGCGGGCGAGCAAGTTACTGGCGATCCCGACAAAGCCTTCCAGGATGCCGACGCCGTATCGGAAGGATTTTACGCTATCCCGGTAATCAGCCACTGCTGTCTGGAGCCTCACGGACAGACGATCGCCTGGGGCGAGAAACTGGAATTTTGGCCGTCGACACAGAGCGTGAGCACAATCGGCGGCGATCTGGCTCGCAGCCTGAAAATTCCTGTCACCGATATTCACGTCCATATGGACTACATGGGTGGCGGTTTCGGGAGCAAGTTTCCAGCGGATGTATGGGGCTCGGAATGCGCGCGATTGTCCAAGGCAAGCGGCGGCAAACCGGTAAAGCTTTTCCTGGAGCGGAGCACGGAATTGATGATCGGCGGGAACCGTCCTTCGGTCTTCGGCAAGATTAAAGTGGCCGCGAAGAAAGATGGTTCCATTACAGCGTGGCAATCGGAAACATGGGCTAGCGGGGGGATGGCGGGCGGCGGTCTGAACGCGGATCTTTTCCCCTATGTTTTTCGCAAGGTGGAAAATCGGCGCATTAACCACACGGCGGTGAGCTTGAATACAGGTGGCGCCCGGGCGTGGCGCGCGCCGAATCATCCGCAGATTTCCTATCTGACTTGCTCCGCTTTTGAAGACCTCGCGGCGAAATTGAAAATGGATTCGCTAGCGTTCTTCCTTAAAAATGTCGAGCTAACTAACCGGCCGGCGGTATACAAAAGCCAGTTGGAGAAAGCCGGCGAGTTGATCGAGTGGGGGAAGTTCGGGCATGTACGGGGCGACTCCACCAAGGGAACTATTAAGCGCGGGCTGGGAATTGGAGTGGCCACATGGGGCGGCTTGGGTCACGATAGCCAATGCCGAGCGGAGATTCATCCCGACGGCAGCGTCCAGATGTCGCTCGCCAGTCAGGATCTGGGAACGGGAACGCGAACGATTATTGCGATGATCGCCGCCGAAACCCTGGGGTTGCCGGTCGATGCCATCAAGGTCAATATTGGGGACTCGGCATTGCCTGTGTCAGGCTCATCAGGGGGATCCACTACCGTCGGCGGAGTTTCTGTTTCGACGCGCAAAGCATCGGTAAACGCGCTCGATAAGTTGTTTGAAATCGTGGCGCCGTCGATCGGTTCCACGCCCGATCAACTGGAGGCGGTTGAGGGGCGCATTCAAGTGAAGGGCGATTCTTCGAAGAGTGTCACCTGGGCCATGGCCTGCCGGAAACTCGGCGTGAATACGATTTCTGAACTGGGCGTAAACGTGGGCCGCAACGCTCCGAAGGAAGGGTTGATCAACCAGGGCGCAAGCGGCGTACAGATGGCCGATGTTTCGGTTGACATTGAAACCGGCGTGGTGCGGATGAACCGCATGGTCGCCGTCCAGGATTGCGGCTTGATCGTGAATCCCAAAACGGCGGAGAGTCAAGTGTTAGGCGCCTGCATCATGAGCACTTGCGCCGCGCTGATGGAAGAACGGATTGTCGATCAGCAGGTGGGTAAAGTTTTGAACGCCGACATGGAATTCTATAAGCTCTCTGGGATTTCCGATATCGGCGAAATCCTGGTGCACTTGGACATAACCCCGGAAAATGACAAGCGAGGAATTATCGGGCTTGGCGAGCCGCCGGCAATTAGCGGAGTGGCGGCGATCGCCAATGCTGTCGCCAATGCGATCGGCGTCCGCGTGCCGATGGTGCCGTTAACTCCGAATCGTGTGCTGGCTGCTCTTGAGAACAGGAGAAATGCGTAATGGAAGCCTTCGAATACGCGAGTCCTAACACGCTGAAGGAAGCCACTTCGCTTCTGGGAGCGAAATGGGGCGAGGCGGAAGTACTGGCTGGCGGGACGGACCTGATCAGCCTGATGAAAGACTATGTTGCTTCGCCGAAACGCGTGGTGAACATCAAGAACATTCAAGAACTCGGCGGTGTTCGCAAGACCGATAGCGGGATTATGATTGGTGCGACAACGACCCTGGACGAATTGGCCACCAATCCGCTGATCCGAGCGGATTATCCTGCTCTGACGATGGCTGCATTAGGTGTCGCCAGTCCGCAGATCCGCAATATGGGTACGGTGGGCGGCGATATCTGCCAACGGCCACGATGCTGGTATTACCGTAACGGCTTCGGGCTGCTTGGTATGAAAGACGGCAAGAGCCTGGTGCCGGGCGGCGAAAATCGTTATCATGCGATTTTTGGCGGCGGTCCTGCGTATTTCGTGAGCGCATCGAGCCTGGGTCCGGCGTTGATCGCGCTGGGAGCTTCGATGACACTTGTTTCGGCGTCCGGTAAACGCACGGTGATGGCGGAGAAGTTTTTTGTCGCCCCACAGAGCGCCGACGTTCGGGAGATTGCCCTTCAGCCGAATGAGATTGTCAGTGCGATCGAGATTCCGGCCGCGCGGGGAGCGAAGAGCGCGACTTACGAAGTTCGCCATCGCGATGCCATCGACTGGCCGCTGACGACCGCATCGGTATCGTTAACGATGAGTGGTTCGAACGTCTCGGCGGCGCGGATTGTTCTTGGACATGTAGCGCCTATCCCGTGGCGAGTGTCGAATGCCGAAGCGCTGCTGATTGGAAAGGCGATTACGGAAGAAGTGGCCGAGCAAGTGGGTGCCGCTGCCGTGACGGGCGCCACTCCGCTCAGCGATAACGGGTACAAGGTGCAGTTAGCCAAAGTCTCGGTGAAGCGGGCTTTGTTGGCCGCTGCCGGGAAAAGCTGAACGATGGAACAAGCAGGAACCGCTCAGTTGGACGACGATCGCTGCCTGAATCTTCGTTGGAAGGGACTCTATATCCAGGCCGAGTGGGATCCGACCATTCCCCATAGCGGCGATCGGCTGTTCTGGTGTCAGAATACGCAGCGGTGCCTGGGTCCTGATGGTAAGGTCGCCGATGATTACGAGTGTAATGAGACGCGGAAGTGCTACGAGGGTCTTTGAATGGGAGTCAGACACCTCTGCCACTATTCAGAGAGCGGTCCTGTTCTGTATCGCAATGAAATCACGGTGGTAACCCTCCATGCACTTGGCTACCACGCGGGCTCTTGTTCCGTAGCTGCTGCCTGGGATCGTCAAAAATATCCGCAACTTCATCATTCTTAATGATCCAAAGCATTATTTAGTGTATTTGTTTTGGAGGCGTCAGAGTCCTATCCCAGGCCTAGTGTGGCATCATGAAATGCTTGAAATGGGAGTCAAATGCTTGAAATGGGAGTCAGACACCTCTGCTACCTTTTAGAAATAAGCATCCCTATGAATTCAAAGGGATTATTATCCCCCAAATTTATTCATAACTGCCGCCCACGTTCACGGCGATTGCCTCGAAGTTCGCAAACTCATGATTAATTAGGCCAAAAACATCATTCCCTCAAATGCTTCCGGGCCTCAAAATCTTTAGTTCGGCAAGGCTCGACAAGTCGTGGGAAACGCTCGAATCGGTGGCGAAATCCACTCCAATTCACTTTCATTGCGACACGACGGATGGTTTTCAATGACTTACGGCTACCAACGCGGCGAAACAGGTAGAATTAGGTAGTTGAGGTGTGAACTGCACCCCTCACCTGAGACAAAAGAACTAGGGACAGTTCCACTCGTCG
>JBBSEX010000035.1:0-28679 GCA_038239345.1 Bryobacterales bacterium | reverse complement strand
CGAACTCAAGTTGGCTGCTGGAGTCCTACCTCCCGCAGTCATGGAATGCAACCCGGTTCGCTCGGCTCGGAACCATCCGTTGGCCGGACAGTAGGGAACCATCAATTGGCCACAACGGCCACAGGAAGGTACTAATTACATATGCAAACGAATCGAATCGAACTTGCGGGCTACCTGGCCACGAAGCCGGAACTTCGCTTTCTGCATCCGGCACCAAAGTGGCGAACGTTCGCCTCGGCGAGACGTATCGCTTTGCCGGTCGTGACGGCACACCTGTATCGCACACAAACTGGCACAGCCTTGTGTTTTACAACGACATTGCCGACGTGGCGATGACCTACGAACAGGGCGAGAACATTCACGTGGAAGGTTCTCTACAGCAGCGAAAGTTTACTCCGACCGATGGGGTAACACGGACAGTTCATGAGGTTCACGTGAAGAGCTGCCCCGTAATCGCAAACACCCGGTTAGAGCGGGAAGTCCCCGCAGCGACCATGGCTACGGAATCAGAGGTGACCCATCATGACGGTAGCTGGCCTGTTTGACCGTGTGCTGCGCGGAGACCTCGTCGCGAGCAAGCGCTTGACAGGAATCGCCATGGTCGCGTTCGCGGCACCATTCTTCTTGTTAGGAGCGGCAGGCGTTAGAATCAACTCCTCCCCATCGTTGCCGTTGGGCTTCTACACGGAAACATCCGACAAAGGAGCACGACTGGTCGAGTTTTGTCCCCCGGAACCGTACGGCAGCTTCATGGCGGGCCGAGGGTATCGATCAGCCGGAAACTGCCCGGACGGCGGTAGCCCGCTCATGAAACCGGTAATCGCAAGCGCGGGAGACATCGTCGAGATCTCTCAGCGCGGACTCGCCGTGAACGGAGTGCTGCTCTCCAACACGGCACCGAAGGCGATTGACAGCAAGGGTAGACCGATGACGCCGTGGACGGGCGGGCAATATCGGGTCTCCGCTGGCTTCGTCTGGGTAGCGTCAACCTACAACGCCTGGAGCTTCGACAGCCGCTATTTCGGACCGATTCCCACCGAGATCATTCGCAATCGGCTCAAACCCTTGCTTACCCTATGAAAGAACGTCTTGCTGATGGACTTTCCTTTTGTTCTTCGGTCGCTATCGGCCTTGCGATTTCGACCGGGCATCCAGCGGGGCTTGCGGCGGCATTCGCCATGCCCATGGCGTGCCTGACGGGCGGATCGCGGCGATCTGCTTTCAGGAATGCTTCGGCATACTACTCCGCCGGCCTTTGGCCGATGGTCCCCGGATTACAGCGTTACCTGGGGCACTCATCGCCCCTCTTGATCGCGATCCTAATCTGGTCCGGCTCGTCGATTCTGTTGTCCGTGCCCTGGACGTTGGCGTGGACGTCTCACCGGCACTCCCAATACTGGTGGCGAGTCTTGATGGCCAGCCTCGCGGGCATCGTTCCGCCTCTTGGCCTAATTGGCTTCATTTCACCTCTGGTCAGCGCGGGCTATTTGTTTCCGGGCACTGGCTGGTTTGGTTTGGCAGCGACGGCCTTGCTTCCAGGTATTGTCCTCGCACTCGGCTATTCAGGAGCGAGCTCGGCCCGCATCGGGCTCGGTACTGCGGTTACGGCAGTGGTCACAATGGGAATCTATGCTCATGCGTTCATCGCCGGACCGCTGGCGGCCCCAGCCAGATGGGAGGCGGTAAACACTAATTTCGGCGACCTCTCTCGCCCATTCCAGGATTTCTCGGCTGCGCAGTGGATACAGGAAGACATCGCCGCTTCTCACGCGCGGGTCGTCATTTTTCCGGAATTTGTGGTTCCGGTCTGGACGGATGCCACGAAGGCATTCTGGGGGCAAACTCTCCTCACTTGCCGCGCTCGTGGGCTGACACTTGCGATTGGCGCAGGTCTTCCGCGCGGGAGTTCGACCACCGGACGCAACGATGTGGATCTCGTCAAGTCGTACGACTTTACCGCCGCCATTCAGGTGCTTCAAGCGAACGACACGCCGTCGCCGCAGGCCGTGCCATTCGAGCGCAGGCCAGACGACCCGATCAGCAAACGTCCAGCGGCATACGACAACACATTGTTGGTCCTGGGTGCAGAATCATCTACTTTCTACCAACGCGTGCCAGTGCCTATCGGGATGTGGCAACCTCTCAGCAACAACGGCGTTCCACTTCGCCTCGCCGGGACGGGAGTGGTCAAAATAGACGGGCAGCGCGTGGCCGTCTTGATTTGTTACGAACAGATTCTCACGTACCCAATCCTCGCTTCGATGCTGCAGCACCCTACGGTTCTCGTCGGGATCAGCAATACGTTTTGGTTTGATGGAACACCGATTCCCCGCTATCAGGCAAGCGCAGTGCGAGCCTGGGCTCGCCTATTTGGCGTTCCTTACCTGTTGGCCGTTAACTCTTAAACCCTGGAATGATGAATGTCGCAGTCACGTCCCAGCATTCCCACCCAACCCAACGAGTTCACGCAACTCAGCCTTTTCTCGGAGATGCCAGATGCATTTCCCGTTGATAACCTTGTAGAGGAGTCGACCAATGCAAGAGACGGACGACCTGACACCACTCGGACACCAGATTCTGGAACACTGGACCAAGTACCGGCCCAAGATGGTCGGGATGCTAACGGCCCGGAACCAACTCCAGCAGGCGATCTTCGCAGCGCAGGAGTTGACGGGCAATCTGCTCTACGAACTCGCGGTGGTGCGGAAGATGGAATATCAGATCGCCTGGGAGTTGGCGACGAGGGAGTGGGCTTTCCTTCCGGACGAGGAGGATCGGCCCCAACTATCGTTCGATCCCGCGACGCTAGACCCCAGGCAACCCTTACCCGCGATTACCGCATAACAAGCGCCGACCAAATCGGCGAGGGCAGCCTAAGAGAAAAAGCACAGGCAAATCTCGCCGCAATTCGCACCCTCAAGAAGATCGAGGATGAAGACCGATTCGCAACGGCAGAAGAGAAAGCCGTTCTCGTTAAGTACACGGGTTGGGGTGCGATGCCCGGCGCATTTGAGCTTCAACCATCGCGAGACTGAAAAGGAATTGCCCAGGAACTGCGAGAAGTGCTCGGCGCGGAGGAATATGCGTCGGCGCGTGCCTCGACGCCGAACGCGCACTACACGTCTCCCGAGGTCATTCATGCGATTTGGAAGGCAATGGAGCGATTTGGCTTCCAGCCTGGTGGTCACGTACTCGAACCCTCAATGGGTGTGGGGCACTTCTTCGGGCTAATGCCAGAGGGGTTATATCCCGGTACGCGACGCACCGGAGTAGAGCTTGATTCGATTACCGCGCGTATCGCCGCGAGGCTCTATCCGGACTCCAATGTTCACGGCAAGGCTCTCGAAGATACTGGACTCCCAAAGGACTTCTTCGACGCAGCGGTCGGAAACATTCCGTTCGGCAACTATCCCGTTTTCGACCCGGCCTATCGCCGGACCCCGCAATTAACTCGCGGCATCCACGACTATTTCCTTGCCAGGTCTCTCGATGTAGTGCGACCTGGTGGCCTTATCGCGCTGATCACCAGCCGGTACACGATGGACAAACAGGACTCAACCGTTCGCTGCCATCTTGCGGACGGGGCAGTACTGCTCGGCGCGCTTCGTTTGCCTAACACCGCGTTCAGGGCCAACGCCGGAACGGACGTGACCACTGATATCTTGTTCCTCCAGAAGCGGTCGGCCGGAAAACAGCAGGATGGAGAAAGATGGACGGAGCTGGCTCCGATCGACACTCCAGACGGCACACTTCAAATCAACGAGTATTTCATCCGGCATCCGGAAATGATGCTTGGCCGCATGGGACTCGAATCCGCACAGTATGGCGCGGCTCCGGCCCTGATCGGAAGCTTGGAACCTGAGATTTTAGCGAACGCTATCTCGCGTCTCCCGGCGGCGATCTATACCAGTGCCGAGAGGCAGACACCCGCCCTTGGTGTCGGTGAAGCTCAGATTCCAGAAGTGGGGGCCGTCAAAGAAGGTGGGCTCGCCGATCGCGAAGGACAGATCGTCGTTCGTCGAGGCAACGAGTTCAAGCCGCTCGCCCTGCCAGCAACAACGTCCGCGAGGATTCGCGGCATGCTTCAGGTCCGTGACGCGGTGCGTGAGGTCTTTCGAACCCAGCTTGCGGAAGCGCCAGAAGAAGCGATCACCGCCGCGCGCCGCCATCTAAACCGCTCCTATGATCTCTTCGTTTCGCGGTTCGGCCCGCTCAACGCCACACAGAACGTCCGCGCATTCGGTGCCGATCCCGACCAACCGCTCTTGTTGTCGCTGGAGGAGTTTAACCCAGAAAACAAGTCGGCGACGAAAACTGCAATCTTCGACCGTCGAACGCTCGAACGCTATCGGCCGGTTGAGCAGGTTGAAACCGCTGCGGAATCGCTGCTCGTATCCCTCAATGAAACCGGCCAGATCAATTGGCCGCGAATGGAGGCGTTAACCGGCAAAGCCGCATACGATTTGCAAGATGAATTGGGCTCTCTGGCCTACCGAAACCCTGAGGGCGGCGCATGGGAACCTGCCGACCGATATCTCAGCGGCAACGTTCGGGCGAAGCTTGTAGTCGCGGAGGCTTCGGCTCGTCTTGATCCGGCTTACCAAAGGAACGTTGAAGCACTGTTGGCGGTTCAACCGCCAGATCTGGAACCCGGAGAAATCGAAGCCCGCCTCGGCTCATCTTGGATTCCCAGATCGGACATCCGCGACTTTGTGGCCGAGTTGCTGGACGTTGCGCCCGTTAACGTAAAGGTCGGCCACGCGGAGTCCATTGCGACCTGGACGCTGGAGTTGGATTACGCGGCGAAGTACACCGTCAGCAACACCACTACACACGGCACCGCTCGCTTCCGCGCATCCGATCTGGTTGAGCAGTCCCTGAACGGGCGCACACCGACCGCCTATGACGAGGACCCGGAAGGCAATCGGACCGTTAATCAACCCGAGACGATCGCCGCACGCGAAAAGCAGCAGCAGTTGAAGGATCGCTTCGGTGAGTGGGTCTGGGAAGATCCCAGCCGGGCCAAGCGTTTGGCCGATGATTATAATTTCCGCTTCAACAATATCCGGCTCCGAGACTTCGACGGCTCGCATCTCACCTTGCCGGGAATGGTGCGCACCTCGCTTCGCGACGGCGATCTCGCGCCTCATCAGAAGAACGCTGTTTGGCGGATTCTTCAGGGTGGAAGCCCGTTGTTGGCGCATGTCGTAGGTGCCGGAAAAACCTGGACCATGACGGCGGCAGCCATGGAACTCCGCCGTTTGGAACTGGCCAAGAAGCCGATGTTCGTTGTGCCGAATCACCTCGTGGATCAGTGGGGAGCGGAGTTTCTGAAGCTGTATCCGCAGGCCCGGTTGTTCATCGCGGGTAAGGAACACTTCGCGGCAGAAAACCGGCAGCAGGCAATGGCGCGAATCGCGACGGGCAACTACGATGCCGTCATCGTCTCCCATCGCTCGTTCGAGTTCCTTCCTGTTTCGGACGAATACTTCAACCGCTTTGTCCAAAAGCAGGTGGCTGAACTGGACGAGGAGATCGGACAAGCCAAGGAATCGAAAGACGACAACCGCCGCATCGTGAAGGAGCTGGAAAAAGCCAAGAAGCGCCTCACCGTCCGCCTGAAGAAGCGCGCCGACCGGGAATCCAAAGACCGCACCCTGACCTTTGAGGAACTCGGCATCGATCAGCTTTTCGTGGATGAAGCCGATCTGTACAAGAACCTCGCGTACACCACGAAGATGAACCGGATTGCTGGTCTGCCCAACTCCGACAGCAATCGCGCATTCGACATGTTCTTGAAGGCTCGATATCTCCAGGAACGGAATGATGGGCGCGGCGTGGTGTTCGCCACCGGCACGCCCATTTCGAACACCCTTGCTGAGATGTATACGATGCAGCGGTATCTTGCGCCGGACATGCTGTCGGAACGCGGCGTCAATCACTTCGATCCGTGGGCAGCGAACTTCGCCGAAGCCGTCACATCGCTGGAGCTCGCGCCGGATGGATCTGGGTATCGAATGCACACGCGGTTTGCGAAGTTCATCAACCTTCCGGAGTTGCTCACTATGTTCCGCACGGTTGCCGACGTGCAGACTGCGGACATGCTGAAGCTTCCGCGACCCGAACTGGAGAACGGTCGACCGACCGTAGTGGCTGCGCCAGCCAGTCCGGAACTGAAGGCGTTCATCCGAACCTTGACGGAACGCGCCGAGAAACTGAAGAAGGAGCGCGTCGACCCCTCGGTGGACAACATGCTCAAGATCACAGGCGAGGGGCGGAAAGCTGCATTGGACATGCGCCTGGTCCTGCCAGACCTCGAGCAGCCACAGGACACCAAGGTTGATCGTGCGGTCTCGCGAATACTTAAAATCTGGAACGACACGCGGAACCAGAGTTCGACACAACTGGTCTTCAGCGATTTGTCTACGCCCGATCCCGAACGGTTCAACGTTTACGGGGACATCCGCTCAAAGCTGGTGGCCGCAGGCATTCCACCGAGAGAAATTGCTTTCATCCATGACGCGGAAACCGACACTGCCAAGAAACTGCTGTTCGATGGTGTGAATGCGGGTCGAGTTCGGATACTCCTCGGCTCCACCGAAAAGATGGGCGCCGGCACCAACGTCCAGCGACGCCTGGTGGCCCTCCATCACCTCGACGCACCGTGGCGCCCGCGCGACATCGAGCAGCGCGAAGGGCGAATACTGCGACAGGGCAACACCAACAAGGATGTGCAGATCTACCGCTATGTGACGGAAGGGTCCTTCGATGCGTACATGTGGCAAACGCTCGAAACTAAGGCCCGCTTTATCCATCAGGTGATGCGCGGTGAAACATCAGTGCGGGCAGCAGAAGATCTGGACAGTGGCGCTCTCACGTATGCCGAGATCAAGGCGATCGCGTCCGGCAACCCTGCCGTCGTTGAAAAGATCAAGGTCGATACGGAGATCCGCAAGCTCGATCAATTGCGTGCTGTCCATGCAAACCAGCAGCGCCACATCCGATGGGAGATCCGCGACCTGCCCCGGCACATCGCGGAAACGAAGCAGCACCTGGCCGAAATAGAAGCAGACATCGGGCTAAGGAACAGCAGCGACACGGCTGAGTTCAGCATGACGGTCGGCAATCGGGTTTTCTCCGGCAAGGGGGCACGCGAGGAAGCAGCCAAAGCGCTGACGTTCACGATTCTCTCGTGGCGTGACGATCAAACTATGCAGCCGCGGGCACGGTTTCGGGGCTTTGAGATTCTGAGCAAAGGCAAGAACAGCGGATTCGGCCTTCTTCCGGAGGACGAGCGTGTGCCGGAGTTGTTTGTCCGCGGCCGAGCCATGTATTCTGCGAACCTGAACTCCACGAATCCGGTCGGGACGGTCCAGAGCATCGAGCACACGCTAAGGAACCTGGACAAGTTGGCATCGGAGCAGCAAGGCCGCGAAGTCCGCGCCGAGAAGCAGCTTGTAGATTACCAGGCACAGGCCGACCGCCCGTTCGATCATGAGGAGCGGCTTAAGCATCTGCTCGTGCGCCAATCTGAACTGAATTCCCAGTTGGACCTCGACAAGGGGGATCAACAGGGCGTGGAGCCCGTCCCGGAAATCAACGAAGAGTTGGATCTTGAAAAAGGCGCGGGGACGGCTTTGCCTGGTTCGGGCGCAGTGGCGAAAATGGCGGAGAACTACATGCGAGCAGCGGGTATCGCTATTCGCGAGATGCCGATCCTTCAGCGGACGCCGCCGGCCTCAGGTTCAGTAGTCGGTCGGGCCGTCGCGAGAGACGACGCGCATATCGCGGTGTCGACGGCGGCAAACCGCTTCATCATCGTCGAATCAAGCGCGTTGGGTCGCGAAGTAGAAATCGGCCGACACGATATGCAACACGTTCCACCGGTTGCGCAATTCGCTAGACATGGTTGCCTCGTGGGCCCGATGCGCCCGAATCTCCAATCCCCCTGGCAGGTTTCGCTCAATACGACAATCTGACATCTTTAATAACGGAAGCTAAACGCGGACTGGCGCTAGTTGCCTCGAAAGACGCGATCCCGGGGCTTGCTGCTCAGTCCGCGTATGCATTGGAGCACAGGATGAGGCCTGTCCTGCTCGTCGGCCCCTTTGTCTTGCAAGAAAAATGTGGTATTTTTTCTTGCAGGGGCAGATGCATCGGAATGCAACAAGCCATTGAGCAAAAGATACTTAGCAGAATCTATGGCAATGGGAGGGGGTGGGCCTTCTCCCAGGCGGATTTTGCCGATCTGGGAGCTCGCTCCACGATCGATTCCGCGCTGCATCGGCGGGAGCACGAAGGCGTCATTCGAAGGGTCATCCGCGGCATCTACGATTACCCCCGCCATAGTGAGGCGTTGGGAGGCCCAACTAGCCCGGATATCGACAAGATCGCTCAAGCGCTCGCTCGCAAATTCGCTTGGCGTATCCAGCCAAACGGAGCCACGGCTCAGAACCTCCTTGGTCTGTCGACGCAGGTTCCCGCGCGCGCGGTCTACCTTTCCGATGGGCCGGATCGCTCCTACACTGTGGGCCGGACCAAGCTCGACTTCGAACACACAGCCCTCAAGGAGGCTGGGTTCAAGTTGCCGGAAAGTCGCCTCATCGTGCATGCACTGAAATCACTTGGCGAAGATCGCATCACACCCACAGTCATTACACAGATCCGCAGGCAGTTCGATTCGGCCCTGCGACAGCGGATACTCCTGGATACGAAAACGGCGACCGGCTGGGTCTACGCCGCTGTTCAGGAAATAGCCAAAGAGGGTGCGAATGGATAAACTCGCCCGGCGGCCGGCGGAGCATCGGCGCGACATCTTCAGCGAGGCGGCGGCTCGCCTTGGGATCAGGCCGACAATCATCGAGAAAGACTTCTGGGTCTGCGTCGCACTGAAAGTTCTCTTCCAGAAATCGCGGTTCGGAAAATCCGTGGTCTTCAAGGGCGGCACATCTCTTTCCAAGGCACACGGTCTGATCGAACGTTTTTCCGAGGACATTGATCTGGTCCTCGATTGGGAGGTTATTGGCTTCGGCGACGGGCTCAGGGACCCGATGCAAGACTTCGCTTCAAAGAGTAAACAGGATCAATTCAACAAAGAAATAAACCGTCTCGCGGCGGACTACATCGCCAAGACGCTTTGCCCGGAACTGGAAGATCTTCTGCGCCAGGAAAACCTCGGGCTAGCGGCCACCGTCGATCCAGATGATCCGCATAGTGTCAATATCCGGTATCCTGCGGCTTTTGCGGAAACCTATATCCGCCCCGAAGTCCGCCTCGAAATTGGCCCGCTTGCCTCGTGGGTTCCCTCTGCTACGCATGTAATCCGGCCCTACGCCTTCGACGTCGTGCCCGAGGCATTCGAAAACCCGGCCTGCGAAGTTGTGGCAATCGCGGCCGAACGGACCTTCTGGGAGAAAGCGACAATTCTTCACCAGGAGGCGCACCGGAAAGCCCTAATCCCGCAACGTTATTCGCGACACTACTACGATCTCTACAAGCTCGCTGTGAGTCGCGTCAGGGCATCGGCACTTGCCGATCCAAAGCTCTTGCTGGATGTAGTTGCGTTCAAGCAGCGGTTCTATCCGTCCGCCTGGGCTCGGTACGATCTCGCGGTTCCGGGCTCGTTGAAACTACTCCCGACGACACCTTCGCACGTGGCGGACCTCGCACAGGACTACGAAGAGATGCAAGTCATGCTGTTCGGCGCACCTCCCAAATTTCGAGACATTCTTGATGAATTAAGGAACCTGGAGGCCGAGATTAACGCAACCGCTCAAGAAGACGAGTTGGGAAGCCCATGATCCCACAAGCGGCGGACGGCTGTTAAAAGCAGCCTGAGTCGGAGGGTGTCGGGCAGGGTAAACAGACTTCGCTCCGTCCATCATTCCGATTCCGATGAAGCGATCTAAACTGCACAGGGAAATGTAAGCCCTCGGTGGCACGAAGTGTTGGAGGATGCGTGAACGTTTTTGACTTGGATCAATCGATCATCGGAGACTACGAGCGATTTGCGAGATCATTTACGCAAATTCGGGCTGACGATATCCGAACGCAGGTCGATGCTCTTTACGCATCGGGGCGCTTTTGGCCCGAGCCGCTGATTAGCATCAATCCCCACTATGAACGCGACGCCAGCGTCCAGACGTTGGTGGAAGAGGGATTCTTGCATCCAGACACGGCGAAGATCTTTCGCGTTGGTGGTTCTCCGATCACTTTGTACCGGCATCAGGCGCAGGCTGTCGCCAAAGCCTCCAAAGGCAATAGTTTCGTAGTAACGACGGGGACGGGTTCTGGAAAGTCCCTCTGTTTCTTCATCCCGATCATCGATGCCGCCGTGCGAGCGCGAGCGGCTGGCGACAAACCGCGTACTCGGGCGATCATCGTGTACCCGATGAATGCGCTGGCGAACAGCCAGATGCAGGAACTCCAGAAATTCGTAGAGCAGTCTGACCTTCCGGAAACGTTGCGACCCACGTTTGCTCGTTATACGGGGCAAGACGACGACACCAAGCGGGATGACGTCAAGAAGTCAAAGCCCGATATCCTCCTCACGAACTTCATGATGCTCGAACTGCTCATGACCCGACAGAGTGAGCGGGACCAGGCGGTGATCGGCAATGCGGAAGGGCTCGATTTCCTCGTGCTCGACGAGCTCCACACCTATCGTGGACGACAAGGGGCCGACGTGGCGATGCTCGTTCGCCGCGTCCGCGATCGTCTCTGTAGAAACAAAGTGCCAATCTGCATTGGCACGTCGGCGACTATGGCGAATGAAGGCGAGGACCAAACTCGCGCGGCTGCAGTGGCGAAGGTTGCGACTCGTCTCTTCGGAGTGAGAGTCACACCAGATGCCATCATCGACGAAAGCCTTGAAAGAGCCACCGATGTGGACGCAAAGGCTTCTCGGAAAGACCTGGCGTCAGCAGTCGACTCAGAGATTCCGAGCTCACTTGGCGATGATTCTCTCCGTTCGCATCCTCTGGCGATCTGGATCGAGCTTCAGGTCGGACTCCGAGACGGGCAACGGCTAAGCCGCCGCGACCCGATCACCATACGCGAAGCAGCCAGCAAGCTGGCGAAGGACGCTGACCGCGATGAACCGCGGTGCCGGCTGCAACTTCAGAACATGCTGACGTTGATGAGCAAACCGGCCGTAGACCGAGGCGGGAAGGGTGAGCGGGCCTTCTTGGCGTTTAAGCTCCACCGGTTCATTTCCGGTGCGGGCTTCGTCTACGCAACCCTCAAGGGTTCCGGACAGCGTCGGGTTACGCTAGAAGGCCAACGATTCGATCCAGCCGATCCAGACTCGCGCCTCTATCCCACGTTCTTCTGCCGAACCTGTGGGCAAGAGTTCCATCCGGTGCTGCTCTCAGATAGAGACAACACGCGCCAAGTGCTTCCTCGAGCAATTGACGAGACCCCGATTGAAGATGATGATTCGGACGAGGAAGCGGGATACCTTATGCCCGAACCGGACAACGATCCGGATTACAGATTCTCGGCCGAAGCAGAAGATTTCCCCGAAGAATGGACCGATATTGGCCCTGGCGGTGTCAGGCGGCTGAGGTCAGACAAGCGGTCTCTCGCGCCCCAACGAATTACGGTCGGCGCCACAGGCAAAGTTGAGCCCGGCGGCAAGAACTCCCTGTTTCTTCCGGGAAAGTTCAGGTTCTGCCCAAACTGCAAGGATCAACCATCAGGGCAAGCTCGCGAGATCAATAAGCTCGCCGGCCTTTCTGCTGAGGGTAGGAGTTCGGCCACCACACTGCTGGTGTCAAGCGCACTCCGATGGATGAATCGACCAGCCAACAACGTTCAGGCTGATAAGCGAAAGCTTCTGGGGTTCACGGACAACCGCCAGGATGCGGCTCTCCAAGCAGGGCACTTCAATGATTTCTTGTTTGTTTCGCTCTTCCGAGCAGCAACCCTTACGGCTGTCCGTGCAGCTGGAGCAAGCGGTCTCGGCGACGACGAGTTCGGAAGGCGTCTACAATCGGCACTCGGTTTCACTTCCGTCAATAAAGCGCGGCGGGCCGAGTGGTTATCTCGTCCCGAGGTGGTTGGAGTTGGATTGATTGAAGCTGAACGCGCCCTCGCTCGCGTTCTTGCTCATCGTGTTTGGGCCGACCAGCGTCGCGGTTGGAGGTTCACGAATCCGAGCCTCGAGGAATTGGGACTGATTCGAGCGGAATACGTTGGACTGGATGAACTCGTCGCCGATCCGGAAGCCTTCTTTCGTGCTGTCCCGGAAGTACTGAGCCTGTCTCCGGAAAAACGCCGACAGGCCCTTCTGATCCTGTTGGATGCGCTTCGGCGAGGACTGGCAGTCACGGCCGACGCGTTGGACCCGGCCATGATCGACATCATCGCTACCGCGGCAAGGCAGACACTTCGGCATCCATGGTCCATCGCCCAACAAGAAGATCCGCGGATAGCCGCAGCCCTCATGATCGAAGCGCCGCGCCGCGAAGATGTCCACTTGCGAGGCGAACCGCTCATCGTTCGTGGCGGACCTCGCAGCAGACTGGCAAAGCAACTGAATCGCAGTGAGATCTGGGGAGCGCGCCTCTCCGCGAAATCCTATCTGGAGGTTGTGAACTCTCTCTTGGAGATCGCGAAGAACTACCAACTCGTTCGCCAAGTTCCAACAGCATTCGACGTTAGTGGCTGGCGGCTGGAAGCGAACGCGATCCGATTGTTCGAAGGCACGGGACGGGACGACGCGAAGCCCACCAATAGCTACTTCGTCAATCTCTACGAAACGCTCGCTGAGTCCCTCGCCCAGGGGGGAGAAGGACTGTTCGGTCTCGAAAGCCGCGAACACACGGCACAGGTCGAACAGGAACGCCGCGAATGGCGCGAATGGCGTTTCCGCTGGGGGGCCGAGGACCGTGAAAAGCTGGAACGCGACAAGGAAAAACTGCGAGAAGAAGGCGAGCCAAACGTCTTCCTTCCGACGCTATTTTGTTCGCCGACGATGGAGCTGGGCGTCGATATTTCAGCCCTGAATGCGGTCTACCTTCGCAATGTTCCACCAACACCCGCCAATTACGCACAGCGCTCTGGCCGGGCCGGACGGTCCGGTCAAGCAGCCCTCGTAGTAACCTACTGTGCCGCGCAGAGTCCTCACGACCAGCACTATTTTGGCAAACCGCAGGAGATGGTGAGCGGGATCGTCAGGCCACCCGCTCTGGAGCTGGCGAATCGCGATCTAATCGAATCTCATCTTCACGCGGTATGGCTCGCCGAATCCGGCCAGAACCTAAAAGAGGATATCCCGCACGTTCTTGACCTGAGCATCGCCCACTTGCCCATTCGGCAAGAAATCGAAACCAATCTCTCCGCGGGCGACCTCGTCAAGCGTGCAATCGTGACGATGCTCCGAATCCTCGAGAGTGTGAGCGCCGAGCTCAACATCGAGAACGCTCCGTGGGCCGCGGATCGCGACGCGTTCGTGAGCGCCGTTTCAGCCGCCGCGCCTGGCCGATTCTCGTCTGCGTTCGAACGTTGGCGGCAACTCTATCTGAGTGCCCATGCACAGTTGATGGAGGCCAATCGCAAGTCCGAAATGCACGGACTCAGCAGCGGCGAACGCCGGGACGCGAAACTGGCACAAGCGCAGGCCAATGAGCAACTCGCTTTGCTCGAAAAGGGCCGATCCACCGGGGGATCGGATTTCTACACCTACCGCTATTTGGCAACAGAAGGCTTCCTGCCCGGATACAACTTCCCACGTTTACCAATCTACGCATATGTTCCCGCCCTCGGCGCGGGAGGGCCCAAAGCCGCCTACCTACAGCGTGCGCGGTTCCTGGCAATCGCCGAGTTTGGGCCGCGAAGTCTCATCTATCATGAGGGCCGCGCGTTCCGCGTCCACAA
Organism: Bryobacterales bacterium; assembly: GCA_038239345.1. Lineage (GTDB taxonomy): Bacteria > Acidobacteriota > Terriglobia > Bryobacterales > Bryobacteraceae > JBBSEX01. The sequence continues at coordinate 14,801 of JBBSEX010000035.1, read as the reverse complement.
GGCCAAGCTTTCCCCTGAGCAACGTAATGCGGATGGCGGACGCTTGGCCACCAAAACCCTTTTTGTCTGTGAGCAATGCGGCGCAGCCCATGATGCCGAGCCCGAACGTTGTCACGTTTGCAACGCCAACATGGGCGGCGTCAGCCCGATACGAAATATCGTTCGAATCGACAATGTCGAAACCAAACCAGCCGAACGGATCACCGCCAACGACGAAGACAGACAACGGCAGGGCTTCGAGATTCAAACAGTATTCTCCTGGCCACGTCGCGACGGGCGATTTGATGTGACCTCTGCTATTGCGCAGGACGAACACGGGCCAATTTTGCGGATCGACTACGCGCCCGGCGCTACGATAAGCAGGATCAATAAGGGGCTCCGCCGCCGGAAAGAAAAGAGTCTCCTAGGTTTCGGAATCGAACCGGCTTCCGGCCGTTGGGTCGGTAGCCCCGAGGAAGGCGCGAACGACGGCGACGCGGATCAGGCGCCACCTGACAGTGCTGCCGCACAGCGGATCGTCCCAATCGTCGAAGACAATAAGAACGCGGCGCTTCTCAGATTGGCGGTAGAACCTCGATCCATGGTGACTACTACCACCCTTCAGCATGCGTTCACACGCGGACTCGAAACCGTATTCCAGTTGGAAGAAGGTGAAACGCTCACCGAGCCGGTGCCGAACCGGGATAATCGGAAAGCTATTCTCGCGTTTGAAGCAACAGAGGGTGGGGCTGGAGTATTGACGCGCCTGGTATCAGAACCGAAACGACTCGCCGACGTTGCTAAATCCGCTCTTGGCCTAATGCACTTCCAGAATCTCGATTTTGCCATCAGCACGGGCGATCCCTCGAAGCTAACCGAAGATCATAATGCACAGTGCGTCAAGGGCTGCTATCGTTGCCTTCTGTCCTACTACAACCAACCAGACCACGAACAGATTGACCGCACAGACCCGGAACTTCTGGAGACTCTGCTTCGCCTCGCAGGCGCCAGCGTCATCCCCACTGTTGCCAAACAGACCAGCGCCACAGATAGTCTGAACGCCCGAGTCAACGGCGGACGCGTGCCAGAACCCGATCCGAATCCCTTACTAGTCGGCGACGCGTCGTTCCCCCTGGTGTGGCGCTCCCATCTAGTCGTGGCATCGGAAATCGCACCCACAGCGGAACAGCAGTCCGCTCTGGAGGCTCTTGGTTTTTCCGTTGTTCACATTGAGAACAATTCCAGTGAACCGCCGGCCGAACTCGTGCGGTTGCTGGGAGTCCAATAATGACTACTCAGTTCGCACCAGGGGACCTCGTCTTTGCACGTGGGCGGGAATGGGTGGCCATGCCGTCCCCAGAGGTCGATTGGCTTTGCCTTCGACCGCTATCCGGAGCTGAGGCGGACATCCAGTACCTGCGTCCAGAACTAGAGCGCGATCCCGTTCGGCTGGCGCGCTTTGGATTACCCGACTCAAAGGTGCTGGCAACTCAGGACGCTGCGCGAATTCTGGCGGACGCGCTTCGTCTGTCACTGAGAAGAGGCGCAGGCCCATTCCGATCGGCAGCAAGGCTGGGGTTCGAGCCGCGCGCCTACCAGTTGGTTCCTTTGTTGATGGCGCTTCGCCTCCCAACCGTGCGGCTCATGATTGCGGACGACGTTGGTATCGGTAAAACCATCGAGGCCGGCCTGATCATCCGGGAGTTGCTCGATCGCGGCGAGGTTGATCGGATCGCAGTGCTCTGTCCTCCTCACCTGGTCGAGCAGTGGACCACCGAACTTAAGACGAAGTTTGACATCGACGCCGTGGCTGTCACCGCGGCGACTGCGGCCCGCCTGGAGCGGGGGCTACCGGCGTCGCAAACGCTCTTCGACGCGCATCCTTTCACAGTCGTGAGCTTGGACTACATCAAAGCAGACAAGCGGCGCGACAGCTTCGCACGATCCTGTCCCAAGACCATTGTTGTCGACGAGGCACACGCGTGCGTCGGTGCGCATCAAGGCAGGCAGCAGCGGTTCGAGCTTCTCAAACGACTTTCTGAGGATCAGGAGCGCCACCTCATTCTCCTCACCGCCACTCCACACAGCGGAGATGAAGCAGCCTTTGACCGGTTGCTCGGTCTCCTCGATCCCGGTTTCTCCTTGGGCGCACTCGACGATGAAGATTCGCGGGTTCGCCTAGCGCGACATTTCGTTCAACGGCAACGCGTCGATATCACAGGCAAAGATTGGGGCGAAGACCGTTCGTTCCCACGCCATGATACGAAGGAGCAGCCGTACCCGCTCGATTCTGCCCATCTCGCGTTCCATGAGGCAGTGCTCGACTATTGCCTTAGCGTAGTGTCCACCTCCGGTGAGGATCAGCACCGGCGACGCCTTGCCTTCTGGGGAACACTCGCCCTGATGCGCTGCGTTGGATCGTCCCCCGCAGCAGCCGCCAGCGCCCTCCGCAATCGGCTTTCCGGGGATCTGGACAAGCTTGGGGAACAGGTCTTCGACGATGACGAAGCCGAGTCTATCGATGTTGAGCCCGCCTCTGGTCTCGCCAAGGACGATGCGCTCGAGAAGCTGATCGCCCAGGCCGACAAATTAGTCAAGAGCAAGGACCCGAAGCTATCCGCAGTTGTTGACATTCTCAAGCCACTGATCGCCGAGGGAGCCAATCCCGTCGTGTTCTGTCGCTTCATCGCCACCGCCGAGCACGTGGCAGAAGGACTGCGCAAGATTTTCCCACACCTCCGGGTGGAGGCGGTTACCGGAGCGCTTCCCTCCGACGAACGTCGCGCCCGCGTCGACGATATGGGCTCCGCGACGCAGCGGCTGCTCGTCGCCACCGATTGCCTCTCGGAAGGCATCAACCTCCAGACTCTCTTCGACGCCGTCATTCATTACGACCTCTCGTGGAATCCAACGCGCCACCAACAGCGCGAAGGTCGAGTGGACCGCTTCGGTCAGTCGTCGCCCATCGTTCGTTCGGTTCTGCTCTATTCCCCAGACAGCGCAATCGATGGAGCCGTGCTCGACGTCATTTTGCGCAAAGCCGCTGCCATCCGAAAAGCAACGGGCGTCACGGTCCCACTACCGGAGGAGCGCGGAGCCGTCACCGGCGCGCTCATGAATGCGGTGCTTTTGCGCAAGGGCAAGTCGCCACAGTTAAGTCTGGATTTCGGTTTCGACCAGGATGCCCGAAACATGGAGACCCGTTGGCGCGATGCGCAGGAAGGCGAAAGCCGCTCTCGTGCTCGATTCGCCCAGAACGCAATCAAGCCAGAGGAAGTCGCACCCGAATGGCGTAGGTGGCGGGAACTACTCGGTGGACCGGCCGAGGTTCGCCGCTTCGTGGAACGCGCCCTGAGCCGGCTGGACGTTCCCTTGGATTTGAGTGGAATCGTACCGCAAGCGCACTTGAGCGCACTGCCCGCGACACTCAGAGAACGCCTAGCCGCCCGTGGCCTCGATGGTTCCATCCGGCTTGGCTTCGAGGAACCGGCCCCGCACAACGCGGAGGTCGTTGTCCGAAGTCATCCGCTACCGTCCACCCTCGCCGAAGCGCTGCTCGAAGCCGCCCTTGATCCCAGCTCCAGTCCCATCCCGCCAATCGGTCGAGCCGGTGCATGGCTTACCCCGGCCGTCAAAACCATCACGACACTCGCTCTTCTTCGCCTGCGCTTCAAGCTGGTGATTCGCGGACGCAAGGAAAGATTGTTACTCGTGGAGGAGTCCGCCGCAATAGCTTTCGAAGGAACCTCCGAATCGCCGTGCGCCACCGGTGCAGCCGCGTGGAGCCTGCTGGAGACAAATGCCAGCGGCAATCTCGCTGACGTAGCCCGCGACCGTATGGTGGACCAAGCTCGCAATCGAGTATCGGCATTGCTCGACGGCCCAATCGCGGCTTATGCCCAAGAACGAGCCGCATCTCTTGCAGAAGACCATGGCCGTGTCCGCGCAGCTGGGATCAATGTCCCGCGCGTGACGGTTGAGCCAGTCTTGCCCGCTGACGTGATGGGTGTCTTCGCATTGATTCCGGGGGGCATCTAGTGGCCCAAAAGAAGACACCAGCGAAGAAGACTGCCGCCAAGCATTCAACCAACGCTAAGGCTTCAAGGGCCCGGCGTTCTTCTTCGGTCGTATTCGATACCATCACGTTAGAAGGCGGTCTCATTTCGTCGGCGATGCTCGCACGCATAGCCGCGCGAGCCGCTGGGAATCAGACCGAGGCCGATTACGCTGTCCCCAAAGGGCTCACGCTACGCGACGAGATCGCCCGGTATTTCCGGATCGGTGCCGCCCTCTTCAAAGACTTCGCCGCGAGCTCCACTCCCTCGGTCGGTGCGGCAGTCTCTCTAATGGACGGGCTACTCAGCCAGGTGCTTGGTTTCACAGACGTCGAAGCGCGTTGCCACGATGGTCAACCCGTTACGATTGAAGCAAAGAAGGGCCGCGTTCCCGTGGTCATCGTTCCTCCATCTGACGACCTGGACCGCGCCAGCGCCTACCTCTCCGCATCCCATGGAACAGAAGTCGGCCGCAGGCGATCCGCTGCCTCCTCCTTGCAGGATTGGCTCAATCAAAGCGATCAGGCCCTTTGGGGCTTTTGCACAAACGGCGACCAGCTTCGGCTGATGCGCGACAACGCCAGCCTCACCCGGCCGGCCTTCGTCGAGGTGAACCTCCGCGAGATCTTCGAAAGCGAGAACTTCGCCGACTTCGCCGCTGTCTGGCAGCTCTTCCATGCCACACGCTTCGGCGCGCCAGGAACACCCGTGACAGACTGCGCCCTCGAACGCTGGCGCGAGGCCGGGGCTAGCGAAGGCTTAGTCGCACGGGACCGCCTTCGTGACGGCGTGGAAACCGCACTCCTCGCATTCGGCAATGGATTCCTCGCGCATCCAGAAAACAGCAGCCTCCGCAAGCGTGTGACCAGCGGCGAACTCCCATTGCCCGACTTCTTCGGCCAACTGCTTCGCCTGATCTATCGGCTTATTTTTCTGCTGGTGGCCGAAGATCGCGGCTTACTCCATCCGCCCGACGCTTCGCCGAGCGCCGCGAAGCTCTACGCCGAAGGATATTCGCTCAGCACTCTGCGCGAACGCGCCGTCCGCCGCACCGCCTGGGACCAGCACTACGACCGTTGGGAAGGCCTGCTCATCACCTTCGCCGGACTCGCCCAGGGGCAGGCGAAGCTCGCGCTCCCCGCTCTCGGCGGCCTGTTTGACAACGTCATTCCCGATCTTGAAAGCGCGCGCCTGTCTAACCGCGCACTCATGGAAGCCGTCTACCGCTTGGCCTGGCTCAAAGACGACGCGAGCCTCGTCCCCGTCAACTGGCGGGACATGGAAACCGAAGAACTCGGCTCCGTCTACGAAAGCCTCCTCGAACTCACGCCGATCCTTGTGGATGAAGGCCGCGGCATCAGCTTCGCCGAGGGCGACGAGACTAAGGGCAACCAGCGCAAGACCACGGGCAGCTATTACACGCCCGATAGCCTGGTCCAGACACTACTCGATAGCGCCTTGGACCCGGTCCTCGATCGAGTCGAGTCAGAGTCCAACGACAAGGTCCAAGGACTCCTCGGCGTCACCGTCATCGACCCCGCTTGCGGCTCCGGCCACTTCCTATTGGCCGCCGCCCGACGGATTGCCGCCCGCATCGCCCGCGCACGGACCGGAGGCGTCGCGTCCGCCCAAGACTACCGCCATGCCCTCCGCGATGTCGTGCGGTCTTGCATCCATGGCGTCGACCGCAATCCCATGGCTGTCGAACTCACCAAGGTCGCCTTGTGGATTGAAACCGTCGAACCCGGCAAGCCGCTCGGATTCCTCGATGCCAGCATCCTCTGCGGCGACTCGCTCCTCGGTGTCTTCGACCTGGAAGTCCTTCGTCAGGGAATCCCGGACGCCGCCTACAAGCCTCTCTCAGGCGACGACAAGGACGCGGCTAAATATTTCGACCGCCGCAACAAGACAGAGCGAGACGCCGGACAGGGCACCTTCGACTTCACTGGCGGCAAAAGCGCACTACCAGCAGCGCCGCCCTTGGCTGCATCGCTGCGAGCTGTTCGGAACCTGCCGGAAGACAGCACAAGCGAAATCGCCGAAAAGAAGCAAAGGCTTGCAGCCGCCAAGTCCGAACGTCAGCTCTGGAGTTGGCGCGTCGCCGCCGATCTCTACATCGCTGCGTTTTTGCTGTCGAAGAAAGATGCGCCTAGCGATTCCGGATCAGCGTTGGTACCAACCACGGACCACGTCTGGCGGACCCTTTCGGGCGGACAGGTCTATGGGCCCCTTGTCGGGGTAGTTCGTGAGGTCACAGACAAGGCGCGAGTGTTTCACTGGCCACTCGAATTTCCCGATGTGATGGCGGCGGGCGGTTTTCAAGTTGTCCTTGGCAATCCGCCCTGGGAACGGATAAAACTTCAAGAACAAGAATTCTTTGCCTCACGGGAACCTGAGATCGCTACGGCACCCACGGCCAGTGCTCGTGGCAAGATGATCGCGAGACTGAAAGATGCACCCGAGGGTTCGCGAGATCATCGCCTATTCGGCGAGTTCGAACAGGCAAAACGCACGACCGAGGCGGCATCCATCTTTGCCCGCGACTCCGCCCGATTTCCTTTGACCGCGCAGGGCGACATTAATACATATGCGCTCTTTGCAGAGCTCTTCGGCAGCGTCGTGAATCGCGCTGGACGAGCTGGAATAATAATCCCAACCGGAATCGCGACTGACGCCACAACCGCTCCATTTTTTGGTGCGATGGTGAGAGAGCGACGTCTAGTGAGCCTCCACGATTTCCAAACGGGCATGGGCTACTTCGATAGAATCGGCCACGCAAGATTCAAGTTCTCGCTGGTGACTCTAGGAGGGGCTGGTGTTGGCCCGCTAGATATTCCATTCAGCTTCTTCTCACGGACTATCGCTGACTTTGCTGATCCAAGGCGTCACTACACCCTTCGTGAGGCCGATATCGCCCGCATAAACCCCAACACGCGAACTGCACCGATCTTCCGAACTCGCTACGACGCCGACCTGACCGCGAAGATCCACGGCCGCGTACCGGTTTTGATCGAGGACGGAAAGGATGGCGGCAACCTCTGGGGCCTCTCGTTCATGCGCATGTTTGACATGGCCAACGACAGCGGGCTTTTCCACATGGAGTCCGGGCCAGGCCGAGTGCCGCTCCTCGAAGCCAAGATGGTTCACCAGTTCGACCATCGGTGGTGCACTTACGAACAAGGGGACACTCGCGACCTCTCTCCGCAGGAAAGATCCGACCCAACTTTCGAGCCTACGCCGCGCTATTGGATGGACGAAGCCGCAGTACGTGGCAGGCTTGCAGAACGCGGCTGGAACCACCAGTGGCTGATCGGATGGCGCGATATCACGAACGCCACGAATGAACGTACGACCATCGCGACCTGCTTTCCTATGCAGGGCAGCGGTGACACCGTTCTGTTGATGTTTCCTGCCCCTCGTTACGTTCAGAGCACTAGCTGCTTAATTGCCAATCTTAGTTCGTTAGTCCTCGACTATGTAGCGAGGCAAAAGGTGGGCGGCACTCATTTGAAGTACGTCGCTATGAAGCAAATGCCGATCTTGGAGCCAGACAGCTACAGCCCCCAAGATGCTATATGGGTTCGGAAAAGAGTTCTGGAGCTCGTCTACGTCAGTCATTCTATGGCCACTTTCGCCCGCGATCTCGAGTACGATGGACCGCCATTCTCCTGGAATGAAGACCGCCGCGCTCAACTCCGTGCTGAACTTGACGCCTGGTACGCCCGCTCCTACGGCCTAACGCGCGATGAACTTCGTTATGTCCTCGATCCCGGCGAGGTGATGGGAGAAATCTATCCGTCGGAAACATTTCGTGGCCTCAAGTACAACGAGATGAGAAAGTTCGGCGAATACCGCACCCGCCGATTGGTGCTGGAAGCCTGGGATCGAATGGAAGCGGGCGACTTGAAATGATCGAAAACCCGCCATCCTTCGTCGTCCGCACCGAACTGCGGAAGGCCGCCTTCGACAACGGCTTTCGCATCGAATTGGGCCTGGACTCCGGTTGGTTTCACTACCGCTCCACCACCGCGCAGGGCGACATCTGGCTGGCCGCAGGCTCGAAGGACGGACCTTGGTTCCTGGTGGTCGGCGTCGCCGCTGTCGCCACGGAACTCGGACTTGCGCCGATCACGTCATCCGCCACCGGCAGCAGCACACCCAGCGGAACCGCATATTCGTTCCACGCTATGGACGAACTCCACGGCGCCCTCGACCGGACCTACCGCCTTGGCGTCAGCCTGCCGGACGGCCCACTGAAAGAGTTCCTTGGGAAGACGAAATCCATCCCGCGCACCACGGAAGCCGAGCGACTCGTCGTGCAACGCGTCGGCCAGGACATCTTCCGCCAAGCCCTGTTGAAATACTGGGACGCCCGTTGCCCGCTGACAGGAATTACGGACCCAGCGCTGCTCCGCGCCTCGCACATCGTGCCGTGGGCCGAATGCGAAACTGACGCCCTGCGCCTCGACGTCCATAACGGCCTGCTGCTATCCGCCCTCTGGGACGCCGCCTTCGACGCCGGCCTCGTCAGCTTCAACGATGAAGGCAACGTGCTGTCTTCACCGGCCCTAACTCCCGCAGCCGCTGAGCAACTGAACGTCGAAGCCGCCGTCCAACTGAAGTTAACCGACGCCCACCGCGGGCACCTCGCCCGGCACAGGGCACGGAATGGGTTTCCGCCAACGCCAAATAAGGAGGCTCATGCTTAAGCTCGGCGATGGCACGGTGATGCCCGCTTTGAGATATGAATGTAGAATGCCCGAACAGGTGAAGCTGTCGCAGGAAATGTACGACATGATCTTACAAGACAGCGGCCTCAGCCACTTTGAGATGAGCGACCGCGATAGTGCTTGTGCAATCCTACCGGACCTTGACTACGAGGCCCAGCTCATCGCGATTTCTGCGTTGCTTCGCCGCAACGATCAAGCGGACACTGAGACCGAACGCCAAATAAAGGAAGTTGACGAATACGCACGGAAAACGTCCGGCTGGCGGAACCAACAGGCGGTGGACGAATGGGTTGATCTCCTGCACGACTCGACTTACCAGGGCGCGGCGCACAGCATGGCAGCGCTGGGGATGCTGGCGCCGTTCTACGAATCCATGTTTTTCCAGGCCTTTCAGGGCATACGAAAGGAATATTTTGGGATGGATGTAATCCCACCAGGTCACGCGCGTTCCGGCATGGCAAAGGCCGACGATTTCTGGGACTGCCACCTTTTCTACAACGCCAACAACGGGAAGAAGGGAAAAAAGCTCGTTCCCGGAATCAAGCAACTGGCCGAAGCGGTTGGTCTCACGGCGCATTTACCATCCGGCTTTCACAACATGTTGGAGGCGCTCTTCAGCTATCGCAACAAGATGTTCCACGGTGGCTTCAGAGTGGCCGCTGAAGGAATGTGCCAATTTTACGAAGCGCATCAAAGATGAAAACTGGCAAGACTGGTTCTCATTCGCCTCACACGGAGACCATCCGTTCATCGTGTATATGACGGAAGTCTTCATTAGGCATTGCCTGAATGTGGTTCACGAGTTACTGAATGCCTTCGGAGCCTATTGCAAAGCGCACGTTTCGGTCAACAACGTGACCGAGATCGAGATTGTTCCTCCGACAAGATAGAGGGCCGCCAGTTTTCCCGCGGTCCTTCCAGCGGAAACGCAAAAGCGGGCAGAGGGCCCATCCGTCCGCAGGTTCGATGGTCAAGCTTGCATCATATGGCAGCGTCTGATACTATTTGGCAGGAGTAGTGCCCATGCCTGACGAAGAATGGATGACGATCGAGGAGACCGCGCGGTACCTCCAACTTGGGAAAACTGCGCTGTACGACCTCGCGCGGGAAGGAACCGTCCCGTCCAGCAAGGTCGGCAGCAAATGGCTGTTTAGTAAGCGCGACCTTGACGCGTGGGTACGATCGAACATCCCCGTGGATCAGTTCTTCCTTAAGACCCCCGCGCACATCGAGGAAAACCTCCAGCTCCGCGAGCCCCAGGTCGAGGCGTACAAGGCGCTCTACGAGTACTTCAAGAACGGGAAGAACCCCGCGATCATCCAGATTCCCGTCGGGTGCGGGAAGTCCGGGATCGCCGCGATCGCGCCCTTTGGGATCGCGAAAGGGCGGGTGTTGGTGATCGCGCCGAACCTCACGATCAAGGACGGCATCTTCGAGTCCCTCGACGTGACGAACAAGCAAAAGTGCTTCTGGAGGAAACGGAACATCCTCACGGAAGAAGCCATGATCGGTGGGCCATTCGCGACCACCCTCGACACCGGCAATCTGTCCGTGTGCGAGAAGTCCCACTTCGTCATCACGAACGTCCAACAGCTCGCGACGAACCCCGAGAAGTGGCTGCAGCAGTTCCCGAGGGACTTCTTCGACATGATCATTGTTGACGAGGCGCACCACTCCCCGGCCGCGAGCTGGCAGAAGGTGCACGAGCACTTTAAGGACGCGCGGGTGATCAACATGACCGCGACGCCATTCCGTGGTGACGCGCAGGAGATCCAGGGCGATCTGATCTACCGGTATCCGTTCAAGAAGGCCACGTTCAAGGGGTACATCAAGCGGATCACCGCGTCGTATGCCGCGCCGAGCGAGCTGGAGTTCACGGCGAAGGGCGAGACCAGGATCTACACGCTGGACGAGGTGCTCGCGATGAAGGAGAAGGACTGGTTCAGCCGCGGGATCGCGTTGAGCGAGCCGTGCAACCAGACGATCGTAGACAACAGCCTCCAGCGGCTCGAACAGCTCCGCGAGACCGGGACCGCTCACCAGTTGATCGCGGTCGCGTGCACCGTCAACCACGCCAAAAAGATCGTGGCGCTCTACGAGGCGCGTGGGTTCAAGGCAGACCTGATCTACAGCGAAATGGACGAAGACAAGAAAGTCGACGTCAAGCGTCGCCTGACGAGCGGCGAGCTCGACTGCATCGTCCAGGTCCAGATGCTCGGGGAAGGGTTCGACCACCCCAAGCTGAGTGTCGCGGCGATCTTCCGCCCCTTCCGCACGCTGGCGCCTTACATCCAGTTCGTCGGGCGCATCCTTCGAGTGATCGTCCAGAACAGCCCCGGCCACCCCGACAATTACGGTCACGTTGTCACGCATGCCGGCATGAACCTAGACGAGCGACTCCGCGAGTTCAAGCTGTTCGAGAGCGACGATCAGAAGTTCTGGGAGGAAGTCATCGGCGGCAAGGAACCTGAGCCCCCAGCGGAGGTCGCGGGCGGCACGAGACGCATGCGACTCAACGAGCAAGCCGTGGTGAACTACGAGATCGTGGACACCATGATCGAGGAACAGTTCACGTCCGCAGAACAAGAGGACATCATCAAGGAGCTCCGGGAGAAGCTCGAATCCCTCGGCCTCGACCCCGAGCAGGCGGACGCGATCGTCCTCGCAAAGGCAAGCACGCGCACCACCACGAAGGCAGCCGCCCCCTACCAGGTACTCCCACAACGCGAGTGGGAGACCCGCAAGAAGGGGTTGAACGACCAGGTGAACCGTGCCGCGAACCTCCTCATGAACCGGCTCGGCATCAACCGCGCGGGACGCGAGCTCGTAAATGCCGGTGTCGCGGCGACGAACAACTTCATCGCGGGCGTCACGCTCATCAACAAGGAGCTCAAGGCCAAGTTCCCGCAGCCCCGGCCGCAGTGGAGCACCGAGCAGTTCGAGACGGCGACCAATGAGCTCGAAAGCATCCTGAACGTCCTCACACGCCGGTACAAGGGGGTGCTCGGTGGCAAGAAAGGGTAAGACGCCCTCGCTCCTCGCGATCTCCACAGGCACGCCAGAACCACATACATGCGGGATGGCCACGCCGTGCGACCGCTGCGAGGGGACGGTCGTGAAGGGCGAGAGCTGCTTCAAGATCCCCAAGATGAAGAGCGGGTTCGTGCACCACCCTATCTTCTGCATCGTGTGCACCGTGGCGATCGTCGAGCAGACCAGGGTCGAGCTAACGGTGGTCGAAGGCCACCTCCAGAAGCACCACTAGAGAAAAAGGGACCAGCCCAAACAAAGGAAAGCCTAGGGAACGAACAGAAAGAGAGGGAATTGAATTATGGACGAAGAACTGAGAGGACTCCTGGTTGGTCGTATCCAGGACGTCTGCGACGCGCGAGCGAAAGAAGGATTGTAGAATCGGCCGATTTGCGGCGTACTCCATCCGCCGACATGCTTGGCGAGGTACATGGAGATCTGTCGGCTGAAGCATTCGCCCTGCCTGTTTCCCGGCACCCTTCCCGGGCCGAGGTGGGCCCGATACCGTGGCCTCGATTTGCTGCAAGGTCACAGGCCAAATGCGTGGCGGTCGTCTATCGAACATTGATGCCTCCCGAAGGCAGAACGGCACTTGCCCGATCGACCAAGAGGCCGGTGCCCGCCGTATCCATTACGGCCGGACACTCCGGCCACATGGACCGGACCAGGTCCAGCCAGCCTTCGAGCCGTTCGCGGAACTTCCGGGGCCTCGCATAATCCGAGCTGCCGAGTTGGTTGACCAGCCCAAAGTCTCCGAACAGAGGGACCCGTTCGCGCCCCTTCGCCACGAAGCAGCGGTACGAGAGCCACATGAACAAATCGAGAGCCGCCGGCGAACAGGACAGCGCCTTTGCTGCCTCCATGTCCGTCGGGATTGGATGGCTCATGATCTCGTTGAAGAACTCATGGCTGAGAACAATTTGGTTCTGGAACCCGCCCGGCAGGGTGTCCTGATCGGCATCACGCGAATACCAGATGCGCGCTTCGCTCATGAAGTTGAACCGACAACGGTGGATGACGGCGGCTCGTTCCCGCTGCGTGTCGGTCCCAAAGAAAATCGTCGCGCCGAAGATCCGTTGGAATGCGGCGATCAGTCGTCGGTACTGCGTTCCGCCTTGTTGCATGCCGAAGGAATCAAGCATTTCCGCCGCACTGCGGAACTGAATCGTCTGGCTCTGCTGGCGGATAGCCAGGGTGGCAAGGAAGATGGGAATGAGGCGGTCCTGCCCCCACGGAAGGCCATATGCTGGATGGCCCGTCACCTGAAGCGAAAACTGGCCGTTGCGCCGTTCGTGGAGCAATTGTCCGTCGCCCGGTTTCTTGATCGGCAATCCGCAGAGCACGAAGGGCCGCGAAGCAAAGCCGAGATTCTGATTCGCCTCCTGCCGTTTCAGGCGGACGCAAGCGATCGCCTCCGCCCGCCGCAGTTGCTGTTTGGAAACCACCAGGTCGCCCGGCATCGTGCGGAGGATCGACCCGGCGGATTGGAAACCGTGGTGTTGGTGTGCCCCTACTCGTGGAGCAGCCGCTTGTAATGTACTTTTCAATGACTCACCTCGCGTAACGTCGCCGGGGCGGCCCGACGAGTCCTCAAGGCGAGGCTTTCAGGTGGGTAAATCGGAAGCTAAAGCAGGACCCTTCTCGTTACTGCGATTAATGCGTTAAGAGGGGCAAAAGCAAAATACGCTGAAACAGCACGGTTTTCTATGTTCAGTATTTACCGCCATGGACGCATATGTTCTTTATTTACAATCCACGACTAGTTTCCCAAGCTGGACGTCGCGGGTTCGAACCCCGTCTCCCGCTCCATAGAATCAACTGTTTAGCGTCGCCTGATCTCAAGGCCTGCTCCAAAATGCTCCAAATAACCCTTTTAAGTTACTAAAAGGGCGTTTTCTAGCGCGTCTACCGCTGTCTTCCGCCTCGCGATGGACGCGCGCGTGTAGACGTTTTGATTCACGTCGACAGTGTGTCCGAGCTGGTCAGCCACAAGTTTGGGATCGTCGTGGATCTCGTTCATCAAGGTCGAATGTGTACGACGCATCACGTGGAAGTCCACCCAACCAAGACCGGCATTCTTTAGCTGCGGGCCGATTCGTCTCCGCCAGACGTTGTCACGTCCAAGCGGAGTTTTTCCGGATTCGGAAGGAAACACCCAAGCGTCTTGGCTAGGGTCCAAAGAAACATCGCGCCAAAGTTCAATCTCAGCCATCAGGCCGGCAGAGAGCGCCGCCTTTCGCACAGAGTTCGACGTCTTTGGCGAGTCGATTTCCCCACGGTAGACTCGCTGCTGAATGTCGACGTGCGTCCCGGAGAGACGGCCCCACTTCAGGGCTAAAATTTCTCCTGGGCGAAGCCCGGCAAGAACGGCAAACTTCACGATCAACCTTTCTCGTTGTTCAAGGACTAAAAAGCATTTCAGTACCTCCTCTCGGCTCATGGCCGTGTGCTCTGGGCGCTTTGCTTCTCGTGGAATAAAGAGAAGCTCCGCTGGATTTCTCAGAATATGGCCTTCTGAAACGGCCATTCGAAGAATTTGCCGAAGGTCCCATCTTAGGTGGGCAACGACGCTGTAGGAAAACCCGCTTTGGGCCTTTTCGTCGAGCATTGTCTGGAGTTCCTCTCGGTTGAAACTTCCGAGAGTCTGCTCTCCATATATCGGCTCAAGGTGAACTCGCAGCCGGTCTTCGTTGGTGTTTGCTGACGAGCGTTTCCATTTTCTTCGATAGAAGGGGAGGTAGGTATTGTTCACGAACTCACCCCACTTTTTGGTTGCAGAAGGAGCATCAGCCCGGCTGTTAATTGGACTAAGAATCTCGTCCAATTCCCTGCGGGCCTGAGCTTTTGGCACTGACGAAACAGAACCCTTGCGTTTGGCAAGTGAAACTGGCCCACTTCGGCGGTTTATTTTGGCCCACCCTAAGTTGTTGATTCTTTGGTGAGGCGGTTTTTGCCTCACCGGGTTTTGTCCTTTATATAAGGAGCAGTCGTCGAAGCGGTGGGAATG
>JBBSEX010000034.1:0-30555 GCA_038239345.1 Bryobacterales bacterium | reverse complement strand
CGGTTCAGAAAGCCCGCACGGAACTCAACGCAAGATATGACCTGTTTGTATCGCGCTATGGCCCGCTGAGTTCAAAGGAGAATCTTCGAGCGTTCGCGGACGATCCGGACCAGCCGCTTCTTCTGTCGCTGGAAGATCAAGACTCCCGGACTGGAACCGTTGCGAAGACGGCAGTCTTCTTCCGGCGAACGTTGGATCGGTACAGACCAGTTGAAAAGACCGAAACCGCATCGGAAGCGCTGCTTGTGTCGCTGAACGAGACCGGTCAGATCGATTGGCCGCGAATGGAGATGTTGACCGGCCGTTCATCTCTCGAAATGCAGAGTGAACTCGGTTCGTTGGTTTATCAGAACCCGGATGGCGGGCGGTGGGAAACCGCCGATAGATATCTCAGTGGAAATGTTCGTGAGAAGTTCCTGCTCGCAGAAGCCGCAGCGCAACTTGATCCTCGATACAAGCGCAACGGCGATGCACTACGCTCCGTTCAACCGCCCGATTTGGAGCCCACTGACATAGAAGCACGGCTGGGTTCCCCATGGATTCCCACTTCGGACATTCGGCAGTATCTCGTCGAGTTGCTTGAAGTACCGCGCGAAAGCATCAAAGTGGGTTTTGCCGAATCGATAGCGACGTGGATAGTCGAAGCCGAACCCGGAGCTAAGTACGTTGTGAATAACACGACGGTACATGGAACGACGCGCTTCAGGGCTTCTGAACTCGTGGAACAGGCACTCAACGGGCGTACCCCCACCGCGTACGATGAAGACGCTGACGGTAACCGCATCGTCAACCAGCCCGAAACCATTGCAGCCCGCGAAAAACAACAACAGCTTAAGGACCGATTTCGGGACTGGGTCTGGGAGGACAAAGATCGCGCCTCACGACTGGCGCACGATTACAATTATCGGTTCAATAACATTCGTCTGCGTGAATTCGATGGTTCACACCTCACACTGACCGGGATGAACCGAACTTCACTCCGGGATGGCGACCTGGCCCCGCATCAGAAGAATGCAGTGTGGAGAATTCTCGAAGGTGGTAGCCCGTTGCTCGCGCACGTCGTGGGCGCTGGCAAGACCTGGACGATGGCGGCTGCGGCGATGGAACTCAGACGACTGGACCTGGCGAAAAAGCCCATGTTTGTGGTTCCCAATCACCTCGTTGACCAGTGGGGCGCGGAGTTTCTGAAGCTCTACCCCCAAGCTCAGTTGTACGTGGCCGGTAAGGAACATTTCTCAACGGGGAAGCGCCAGGAGGCTATGGCGCGAATCGCCACCGGAAACTATGACGCGGTTATCGTCTCTCATCGATCGTTCGAGTTCCTGCCAGTCTCAGATACGTACTTCAATCGTTTCGTTGAGAAGCAGGTGGCTGAACTGGATACGGAAATTAGCTCTGCCAAAACCTCGAAAGATGACAACCGACGCGTGGTCAAAGAACTGGAAAAGGCGAAGAAGCGATTGGTTGTCCGGCTCAAGAAGCGGGCGGACCGCGACTCCAAAGATCGCACGCTTACGTTCGAAGAACTCGGCGTCGATCAACTATTCGTGGATGAGGCGGACCTCTACAAGAACCTGGCGTATTCGAGCAAAATGAGCCGAATTGCCGGAATGCCCAACTCGGACAGCAATCGAGCCTTTGACATGTTCCTCAAGACACGTTATCTGCAGGAGCAGCAAGGCGGTAGAGGGACCGTATTCGCCACGGGCACCCCGATTTCGAACAGTCTAGCGGAGATGTACACAATGCTGCGGTATCTCGCGCCGCAAATGCTCGAAGAGCGAAATGTTAATCACTTCGACTCGTGGGCGGCAAACTTTGCGGAGGCCGTCACTTCACTCGAACTGGCACCGGACGGGGCGGGATACCGGATGAACACCCGCTTCGCCAAGTTCATCAATCTCCCTGAGTTGCTACAGATGTTTCGTTGCGTAGCCGACGTGCAAACGGCAGACATGCTCGACCTTCCTCGTCCGGAACTCGCGAACGGTCGCCCGACCATAGAATCCGCACCCCCGACGCCAGAATTGAAAGCCTTCATCCGCACGCTCACTGACCGAGCAGAAAAACTTCGAACCTCGCGGGTTGATCCGTCAGTAGACAACATGCTAAAGATCACTGGCGAAGGGAGAAAGGCGGCACTCGATCTTCGTCTCGTTCTTCCGGAAGCGCAGCCCGCACCTGTCTCGAAGGTTGATCGGGCAGTCGAACATATTGCGCGACTCTGGGGAGAAACGAGAGCATCGCGCTCGACGCAGCTTGTCTTCAGCGACCTCTCCACGCCAAACCCCGAGCGATTCAACGTTTACGACGATGTGCGTTCAAAGCTCATGAAGGCGGGCGTGCCGGGTTCCGAGATCTCATTCATCCACGACGCACAGACTGATTCGGCAAAGAAGGCGTTGTTTGAATCCGTTAACGCCGGGCGCGTACGGATCTTACTGGGCTCCACCGAAAAAATGGGCGCCGGCACGAATGTTCAGCGCCGGCTGATTGCGCTTCATCATCTCGACGCACCTTGGCGCCCACGCGATATCGAGCAAAGGGAGGGCAGAATTCTTCGTCAAGGAAACGAGAACCCGCAGGTCCAGATCTACAGGTACGTGACCGAAGGCTCCTTCGATGCGTACATGTGGCAAACGCTGGAGACAAAGGCGCGCTTTATTCATCAGGTGATGCGCGGCCAAACTTCCGTGCGCTCTGCTGAAGACCTGGAGACGAATGCGCTCACGTACGCGGAGATAAAGGCCATTGCGTCTGGAAACCCGGCTGTCGTCGAGAAGATCAGGATCGATACCGAAATCCGAAAGCTCGACCAGTTGCGCGCCGTGCATGTAAGCCAGCAGCGGCGAATCAAGTGGGAAGTCCGCGACCTGCCGCGTCAGATCGGCGAAGCTAAAGAATACGCGGCCAAGATCGAGGGGGATCTCGCGATGCGAGAGGCAAACGAATCCGAACATTTTGAAATGAAAGTCGGAAACCGGTTGTTCTCAGGAAAGGGAGCTCGGGAGGAAGCTGCCAACGCGCTCTCGGGAGTGATTCTTTCGTGGCGTGACGACCACACGCTTCAGCCACGGGCCACATTCCGCGGGTTTGAACTCCTCAGCAAAGGGCGGGGCTCCTCTCTTGGCCTAACAGAGCAGGACGAGCGTCTGCCGGAGGTCTTCGTGCGTGGGAACGCGATGTACTCCGCAAATTTCAACGGTGCGAGTCCGATGGGCACCCTCCAAAGCATTGAGCACACCCTCCGCAATCTTGATCGCCTGGCGACCGAGCAACGAACCCGGGTTTCTGTATTGGAGAAGGAACTGACCGATTACCAATCCCAGAGCGACCGCCCCTTTGAGCACGAGGCGAGGCTCCAGGATCTGCTGGCACGGCAGGCCGATCTCACGCAGATGCTGGATCTCGACAAGGGTGATCAACAGGCGATAGAAGCCGACCCGGATGGTGCGAATGAACGGGAATCGCCTGGTATCGACCAAGTCGCTGCGTCGTATATGCGTGAATCGGGGGGATCTCTGAAAGACATGGCCATTACGGAGCGCAACCCGCCGGACACCGGGTGCGTGAGGGGGCGTGCAGTTGCCAAACTCGACTCGCAGGTTGCGATTGCCACTGCGGCGAACAGTTTCGTAGTTATTCAACTGAATGGTTCGGTCGGCAGGGTCGCAGTTGGAGAAAAATTGACCGTTAGAATGCAACGTGGCGTTGCAACCCTGGAAGAGTGCATCGGACGTGGACGGTAATCGGATGCGCGTGCAGAATCGAAAGGAACAGAGACTCAAATGAATGAAGTTGAACTGCCGCAGGCTTCATACCTGTCACTGCTCGGCGAGATCAAAGAACGGATTCGTTCTGCTCAATTAGCGGCTCTCCGCTCCGTAAACCGCGAGTTGATCGAACTGTACTGGGATATCGGACAGCTCATCGTCCAGAAGCAACAAGGTGAAACCTGGGGACGGCGAGTGGTGGAAACTCTGGCTGCGGACTTGCGTAAAGACTTCCCCGGCGTGACCGGATTCTCAGCCGCTAACCTGTGGCGAATCAAAAACTTCTACGAAGCGTACTGCGGGGACGAAAAACTCGCACCGCTGGTGCGAGAAATTAGCTGGACGAAGAATCTTGTCATTTTTGAACGTTGTAAGGATTCCGATGAGCGCGAATTCTACATTCGTCGCACGGCCCAATTCGGCTGGACGAAGAACGTTCTCACCCATCAGGTAGAGAACCGGACGTACCAGAAGACGCTTCTTAACCAAACGAACTTCGAAGCGACTGTTCCGGAGGCGCTCCGCTCACAAGCGAAACTCGCCGTCAAGGACGAGTATACCTTCGACTTCCTGGAGTTGGCGGACGAGCACAGCGAGCGGCAGATGGAAAATGCCATTCTGGCCAAAGTCGAACCATTCCTTTTGGAGATGGGAGGCATGTTCTCGTTTATTGGAAGTCAGTATCGTGTCGAGGTGAGCGGGCGTGAGTACTTCATCGATCTACTGCTTTTTCACCGACGTCTCCGTTCGCTCGTTGCCGTGGAGCTAAAAATCGGAGAGTTCCAGCCCGAACACATCGGCAAAGTCCAGTTCTACCTGGCAGTTCTGGATGACAAAGTTCGCCTAAAGGACGAGCATCCGTCGATTGGCATACTGATCTGCAAGTCGAAGGACCGGACCATCGTGGAGTATGCACTTAGAGAATCTTCGAAGCCCATCGGAGTCGGAACGTATCGCGTCCTCTCAGCGGTTCCGGAAGAACTCAGTGACGACCTGCCGACTCCAGATGCTATCGCCAAGTTACTCGACGGTGAGGGTGGCTACTAGTAAATGATGCGAAAGCTTCCATCCGGGGCTGCGAACGCTGCGACCAGACCCCAGATCGGAACGCCGTCAGCGTGGCCAGTGTCTCCGACTGGCTTGCCCAACTGATCGAGGACCTGCCATGACGACGTGCCACCCTTTTTCCACCCCATCCCCTCGGCCCAGCCCAATAGGGCGAAGCCGTCCTTGTTAATTGCTAGAGCAGGATATTTGCGGTTGACCCCGGACCCAGGCGCTCCCAAAGGCGAGGCTGCCGTTCCGGTCTTGGCATCGATCCGGGTGTACATTATTTGTTTTTCGGTCTCCCATGCGGCGAAGACACCGGCGGGACCCTCGGCGAATGCCTCGCTGCTCATGACACAGGCACCCACGTTCCATTTGGAGAGGTTCGTTCCCCGAAAACTCTGGCCGTGATCGCTCGAATTCAAGAGGTACATATCCCTGTTCACGATTTCGGTTGCTGAACGAAAGAGAGCAAACACCGATCCTCGCGCATCTGCAAAAGCACTCATTCCGCAGCATCCACATACGCCGGTGGGTTTATCGAAGGCGATCTTCTCGGCGGCAAACGTCTTTCCGTCATCCGTAGAGCGGGCGAGCCAGATACGGCGATCGGCTTCGTCTTTGCCACCCTGAATCGGAGCGTGCCAGAAGACGAAAACGTTCCCTTGCCCGTCAGCGGCAAGCGCGCCGCCCCCGTCGATGCCGGAAGCAGTGTGTATGAGGCTGCGCTGTGCCTCAAAAGAATTCCCTGCGTCATCCAGGTGCGAATACAGCATTGGAGCTCGGCCGTCGGATGTTCTCGGTTCAGCGATGCCGGAACCGTTCCAAGCGACATGGATTCTGCCGTTTCGTCCGATCGCGATTCGCGCACCGCGGATGTTGCCAGCGGCGATCGCGCTCCCTTCCTGGCTGTTTACGCGGATCGGAGGGGAAAACGTGCTGCCGCCATCCTCTGAATGAACGTAGAAGAGATCTCCGTGAGAGGCATCTCCGGTGAAATAAATGACGTGGACCCTTCCGCGGGGATCAGTTGCAACCTGTGGTTGAATGCCTCCGCCCGGTACGCGGATTGTCTTAACGACAGGCACCGGAAGTGGACCGGCCTCAGAAGATACACCAACTGCGAGAAACAGCAACAGGGCCGTACTTGCACTTGCCGCAAACGCGACTTTGATTCTTTCCTTCACGTATTCATTATCTCCGTACCGCCGGCGCTCATGCTGAATCGAGAACTACAGATGTGGGCTGCAGCCGACCTTGAAGATTTGCAAGCGCATCCGAATTGAGAAGTTCGAAGCACATTCAGTAAACAGTCTGGTATGGTGAAACAGAATGCATCGTGGCGTTCACATCGCCGTCACTCTACTCGCAGTTCTGCTGCTCGTGCGGCCGCTCGACTGCTTCTCCGTCGGCAAGTTCGATCAGAAAGCGGCGGATTGCTGCAAAAAGGGCAAGTGCTCGCCATCGAATCCCGACCCCTGCTGTAAAGGTACAGTTCCCGGCAGCAATCAGAATGTCACTGCACAAGCTGTCGACCATTTTGTTCCTGTCCTCGACGTAGTGGCTGCGGAAATCCCGGACGCCACATTGCAAATGTCGATAACGGCTCTTTCCACTGAGATTCACCAGCCGCCCGGTTCGCCTCCCGATCTCCGCCTCAATCTCCCACTTCTGATCTAAACCTCCAGTGAAGGTGCGTCTTCGCGCACCGTCAGCAATTCCATCTTTTTGAATTCTGAGTTGGGACTCTAGGAGGTCGTAATATGCCTGCAAAATGCAGGAATGGATTCTGCGTGCTCGCGTTCACCCTCGCGGGCTTGCATGGACAAGAGAAGACGTGGGGCCCGCAGGATTTGCTGGATTCCCTGATGCGGAACAATCCCGAGATTCAGGCTGCGCGTGCGCGCTTCGAAGCCGCGACGAAGAAGCCGTCTCAGGCGGGCACATTGCCGGAGCCGACAGTGAGTTACACAAATTTTGGGGTCGGTCACCCGTATTCGGGACTGAACGGCAGCAATTTCGCCTACCAAGGCTTCGGCGTGGCTCAAGATATTCCTTTTCCGGGAAAACTCGCGCTCGCGTCTGAACAAGCCAAACGTGAAGCGGAGAGCGAGCAGCAGAATTACCGATCGGTCGTTCTGGGTGCAGCCGCGCGCCTGAAAGTAGCTTGGTTCGAATGGCTTGCCGTTCAGAAAGCAATTGAACTCACGCGTAAGGATCGCGACCTCCTCAGCCGGTTCGAAGAGATCGCAAGAAACAGGTACACGGTAGGTAAGGGACTCCAGCAGGACGTTCTTAAAGCGCAGCTTGAAGTTTCCAGCGTTGAGCAGCAATTCGCCATGCTGGACGAGAAGCGGCAACGAGCTGAAGCGGAAATCGCTTCCCTGGTGGCGCTGCCGAGCGTCGCCTTGCGAACGCCTAATGATATCCAGCCAAGCACTCTGTCGCTGTCACTCGAAGCGTTGCTAAAGGCCGCAACTGACTCCCCGCGCGTGCGAGCGGAACAGAAGATGGTGGACGCCAGCGCAGTAGGAATCAACCGAGGGCTGAAAGACTTCCGTCCAGACTTCGGTGTGAACTTGCAATGGCAGCATACCGGATCGAATTTCCCGGACTATTACATGGCTACAGTGCAGGTCAAGATTCCTATTTACTATGCACGAAAGCAGCGCTACGCACTCGAAGAATCTTACTCCCGACTTGCTGAAGCCAAGCAGAATTACCGGTCTGCGCAGCAGCAGGCAATCTTCCAGGTGAAAGATCAATTCCTCTCGATCCAGAGCAGTGAGCGCATTCTGAAGTTGTACAAGACGACCCTGCTCCCGCAAGCGCAGTTGACCGTGGACGCCGCCTCGGCGGCTTACGAAGTGGGAAGCACAGATTTTCTGAATCTGGTGACGAACCTTACCAGCCTGATCACCCTGGAGCGCCAGTATTACGACGAAGCCGCGCGGCACGAACAAGCCATAGCGCGTCTGGAGCCGATCGTGGGCAAACAACTCGTTTCCTTCGGGGAGGCATCTCAGTGAATCGGAATCGTCTGCGAACAATCGCGCTTGTGGGGCTGTTGGGCGTAGCAGTCATCACGCTCGTTTGGCTTGCTGTCCGGCGGCAAACCACCCATCAAATGACGACCGGTGCGGCCGCCACGGCTAAGGACGTGTACTACTGCCCGATGCACAAGGACTATCACTCCGATAAGCCGGGAAGCTGCCCGATCTGCAGCATGAAACTGGTAAAGCTGGACAAGCCGGGAACGGCGGCGGCCACCGACAAGATGGATTCTAAAGGGATGGCCGGCATGGCGACACCGCCGACCACTCCCGCCGCTGGCCCGTCCAACGCGAGTCAGGATGGCGCGATCTTCGTCGCACCAGAGAAACAGCAACTGATCGGGATGCGCTCAGTTGCGGCTGAGATGGGTACCCTCACGAAAGACATCCGAATCGTAGGGAAAGTGAGCTACGACGAGACGAAAGTGACGCACATTCACAGCAAGGTCTCCGGCTACATTGAACAGGTCTTTGCAGACTCCATCGGCAAGTCAGTTCGTGCGGGCGATCCGCTTTTTACCATCTACAGCCCGGACCTCGTCGCCACCGAGCAGGATTTCTTACTCGCCCTAAGATCCCGATCTTTGCTACGCGATAGCACCGTCGCATCCGCCGCTCAGGGCGCGGAAAACCTCATCGCCGCCGCGCGCGAACGCCTCCGCCTTTGGGATGTCACGGAACGGGAGATTCAAGACCTGGAGACAGAAGGAAAGGTGAAGCGCGCCATCGCGGTTTACTCTCCGATATCAGGCGTTGTGACGGAGCGTGCGGCT
Organism: Bryobacterales bacterium; assembly: GCA_038239345.1. GTDB lineage: Bacteria > Acidobacteriota > Terriglobia > Bryobacterales > Bryobacteraceae > JBBSEX01. The sequence continues at coordinate 21,909 of JBBSEX010000034.1, read as the reverse complement.
TACCACCACGGCACGTTTGTCGATCCCTCCAAGGACCTCTTCACAATCGTGGACCTTTCGCGGGTCTGGGTCCTCGGCGAACTCTATGAAACGGATATTCCTTTCATTCGCGTAGGACAAGCCGCGGAAATCGAGCTTCCGTACTCAGGCGGCGGCCGGAAACTTCGGGGACGTGTCGAATTCATTTATCCGTTTCTCGATCCGAAGAGCCGCACGGTCCAATTGCGTATGGATTTTCCGAATCCTGGTCTCTTACTCAAGCCCGAGATGTTCACCAACATCAGTATGGCCGTTTCGATTGGGCGTCAGTTGCTGGTTCCGCAGGACGCAGTAATGAATACCGGCACCGAACAGTACGTTTTTATTGACAAGGGTAACGGCTATGTCCAACCGCGGCAGGTAAAGGTCAGCGCCGATTCCGGAGACAAGGTCGGCATACAGGAAGGCCTGAAACCGGGCGAACGAGTGGTAACAGGCGCCAATTTCCTGATCGACTCGGAAAGCCGTCTAAAAGGAGCCTTCGCAGGAATGGGTACTCCTTCGCAAGCCCCAAAAGGAGGCACTGAGAGCCAGTCGATTTCTGTTGACGTACTCGGCCCCAAAACCGCGAAAACCGGAATGAACTCGATCCGCCTGCTCGTGAAGGATGCGGCAGGGAAACCGGTCACCGGCGCGCAAGTCGATGTTGGCCTGTTAATGCCGCAGATGGGCAGTATGGCTCCGATGAGTTCGAAGGCAACGCTCACCGAGTCGGGGAACGGTGTCTATACCGGGCAAATTGAGTTTCTGATGGCCTGGACATGGCAGACCACCGTAACCGTGCGAAGGAACGGGAACGTTGTGGGTGTTGCTCAGACTAGCATCACCGCGCGATAGGACAGTGATAAAGCAATCATGATCAACCGTATCATCGAGTTCTCCGCACAAAACCGCGTACTGATCGTTGTCTTAACCAGCTGCCTAACACTTTATGGAGTCTGGTCGATGCGGCAGATCCCTCTCGATGCGATCCCGGATCTCTCCGATCCGCAAGTGATTATCTATACGGAGTGGCCGGGCCGCAGTCCGGACCTGATTGAAGACCAGATCACATACCCGATCATCTCTGCAATGCTCTCGGCACCCCACGTCAGCGTTGTCCGTGGCAGTTCGGACTACGGCTTTTCCTACGTCTACGTGATCTTCGAGGAAGGCACCGATATCTACTGGGGCCGCACGCGCGTGCTCGAATACATGAGCAAGCTGAGCGGCCAACTTCCGGAAGGTGTCTCACCCAAATTAGGCCCGGACGCCACCGGAGTCGGTTGGGCATTTCAGTATGCGCTGGTGGATAAAACCGGGCAGAATAATCTCCAGCAAATGCGCTCCTTCAACGACTGGTACCTGCGTTACTGGCTGGAAAGCGTGCCGGGAGTTGCGGAGGTGGCGACCGTCGGCGGATTTGTTAAGCAGTACCAGATCAACGTCGATCCAAATCGTCTGCTCGCATATAAAGTGCCGCTCACACAAGTGATGGACGCAGTCCGCAATGGCAATAACGAGGTGGGCGCGCGCAGTCTTGAAATGACCGGTAAGGAATATGTGGTCCGCGGGCGAGGTTATATTCAGTCCCTTGCCGATATTCAGGACCTATCCATTGCAACGGGCAACAACGGTACACCGATTCGCATCCGGGATGTTGCACGCGTAGAACTCGGACCCGAAATGCGCCGTGGAGTCACCGAGCTAAATGGAGAGGGTGAGGTGACAGGCGGAACAGTAATCGTTCGTTACGGGCAAAACGTCCGTAACGTCATCGAGAACGTGAAGTCTAAACTGGCTGGACTGAAGTCGAGCCTGCCTAAAGGCGTCGAGGTTGTAACCACATACGACCGGTCGGATCTGATTGACCGCTCCATCGACACGCTACGCCACACATTGATCGAAGAACTGATCATCGTCAGCATCGTTATTCTGATTTTCCTGTGGCATGTTCCGAGCGCAATCATCCCAATTGTCACCATCCCGATTGCGGTCATTCTGTCCTTCATCCCCATGCAGGCAACAGGTCTGACCGCGAACATCATGTCGCTTGGAGGCATTGCCATCGCCATCGGGGCGATGGTGGACGCGGCTATCGTCGTGGTCGAACAAACGCATAAGAAGCTGGAGCACTGGGAGGCCGGAGGACGCCCCGGTTCGGCCGCGCAGGTGATCATCGAAGCGGTGAAGGAAGTCGGCGGACCGAGCTTTTTCTCCCTGCTTGTCATCGCGGTCTCCTTCACGCCGATCTTCGCGCTCCAGTACCAGGAAGGGCGTCTTTTCAAGCCGCTTGCGTTCACGAAAACATTCTCGATGATGATCGCAGCCGTTCTGGCAATCACACTGGACCCCGCTATCAGACTGCTCATCATGAAGACCCGCGAATTCCGTTTCCGTCCGCGGTGGGCATCCTGGATTGCCAACGCGGTGCTGGTTGGGAAGTTTCATAGCGAGGAAAATCACCCGATCAGCCGGCCTCTGATGCGCATTTATCACCCGATCGTGCGTATAGTGCTGAAGCTCAGATGGGTCGTCATCGTTGCGGCGGTCATCGTCGTTTTGATCACGATCCCCGTTTATCAACGCCTAGGATCTGAATTCATGCCACCGCTAAACGAAGGCTCGATCCTCTACATGCCGATCACGCTGCCCGGCATCGGGATTACGGAAGCGAGCAAGTATCTCCAGATTCAGGACAAACTCCTCCACCAGTTTCCAGAGATCCAAAGCGTGTACGGGAAGATCGGGAAGTCCAATAGCGCGACCGATCCGGCGCCGCTGAGCATGGTGGAGACAACGGTGTTGGTCAAGCCCGAAAGTGAGTGGCCGAAGGTGCACGGAGACCGATGGTATTCGAGCTGGGCCCCAGGATGGGCGAAGCCGCGACTGGCAAGATTTTGGCCTGAAGACCAGCCGATCGGTTGGGAAGCGTTGATCGAGCAGCTTGATCGCGCGGTACAGATCCCGTCATTCGCGAACGCCTGGCTATTCCCGATCCGGACGCGCATCGACATGATCACCACCGGAATCCGCACGCCCGTCGGCGTGAAGGTGTTGGGGCCAAAGCTGGAGACGATCCAGGAAATCGGCCTGCAGGTTGAGCACGTATTGCAAGGCGTTTCCGGAACGCGCAGCGCCTTTTTCGAGCGCGTTACGGGCGGATCCTACATCGACTTTCAGGTAAAGCGGGCAGAAGCTGCCCGGTACAACCTGAGTGTTGCTCAAGTAAACGAGATCATCGAGTCGGCCGTGGGTGGCCAGAATGTCACGACGACCGTCGAAGGGCGAGAACGTTATCCGGTCAACGTGCGGTACGCGCGCGACTTCCGCAACGACTTATCGAAGCTAAGCCGGGTTATGGTTCCGACGCCGGACGGGGCTCAGGTTCCGATTTCCGAGCTGGCGGATCTCACGGTGCGCAGCGGTGCTCCGATGATTAAAAACGAAGAGGGGTTCCTGGCGGGATTCGTCTACGTGGATACCACCGTGGATCTGGGAACCTACGTGAATGCGGCACAGCGCGCCGTAGCGCAAGGTGTTCATCTGCCACCCGGATACCAGCTCATCTGGAGCGGTCAATTCGAATATCTGCAACGTGCCACGGAACGCCTGCGGGTCGTGGTGCCAATCACTCTGCTGATCGTCTTTCTACTCTTGTTCTTCAATACAGGATCGTTTGCCAAGACTCTGATCATCCTGCTTGCAGTTCCGTTCTCTGCTGTGGGCGCAATCTGGTTGCTCTATCTTCTCGGCTATAACATGAGCGTCGCTGTATGGGTCGGATTGATCGCACTGCTCGGTGTTGACGCGGAAACCGGCGTGTTCATGATGCTCTATCTGGAACTTGCCTACGACGAACGGAAGCGGGCGGGCCAGATGCGAAACATGAACGACCTGCGGGCCGCAATCGAAGAGGGCGCGGTGAAGCGTCTGCGACCCAAGGTAATGACAGTTGCCGTGATGTTTCTCGGGCTTGTTCCAATCATGTGGTCTCACGGAGCAGGTTCCGACGTGATGCGGCGTATCGCCGCCCCGATGGTCGGCGGCATTTTCACTTCGTTCCTGCTGGAACTGCTGGTTTACCCGGTCGTGTACGAAATCTGGAAGGGATTCGAAATTCGCAAGCTGGCCAGGGAGGTCGAATGACGTTGATGAGAGTTTTGGCTTTTTCGATGCTGTACGGGACGCTTGTCATTGCGCAGGGCCAGGACGTTTTCAATCTGGAGGTCTCGCGGCTGAGAATTCCTAGAGACGAGCCGGGAACTCTGCATATCGATTCCCAGGGTGTTGCATTTCAATCTCGCGACGGTAAGACCCGAATAATGATTTCACTCCGCGATTTGCGTGAAGCGGATCTTGCAGACCCACGAGCGCTTCGATTTGAAACCTATCAAGTTTCGAAGTGGAAGCCGACCGAGCGCCGCGAATATAAGTTTCGGGCCCAACCAGATGCACCGGTGGAGGACCTGGCGCGGTTTCTAACGGAACACGTGCATCGTCCGGTGGTGGGGCATTATACGCAAAGCTCTCAATTCAAGGTCGCGGCGTATCATCGCCGCGCGTTGAACGGGGCCAGTGGAATCCTTGAGATCGGCGAGTCCGCGATTCAGTTCGTGAGCGACAAGCCCGCGGACTCGCGGACGTGGATTTATCGCGATATCGAAACAATCGGGCGGCCCGACTCTTTCCGATTTCGAGTGACCACGAATCGGGAGACGTATGTTCTCGAACTTAAGGAAGATCTTCCGGAAGCCGCTTACGAGTTCGCATGGAGCAAGATTTACGGTACTGGCGGCAGAGGTGAGTGAACGGCCTAGTCGGTGTCGTCGCGGGCCAGGTGACTTGATGACTGTGCAACCAGTCCGATCTGCCTCTCATGAAGGCATAGGGGTCGGGGGTATAATAAAGCGGTGGCTGGGTCATCAGAGAAAAGGTTGGGACGCAAGGCGGTTGAGGTCGAGCCCGACATCAAGGCTTCGAACCTTAAGCGCTTGAGGCGCATCGAGGGCCAGATCCGTGGGCTGCAACAAATGGTTGAAGATGAACGGTACTGCGCTGACATTCTGGTCCAGATTTCATCTGTCCACCAAGCCTTGCGCGGCGTCGGGCAAGCGTTGCTCCGAAATCACCTACGCCACTGTGTGACAACGACACTTCAAAAGGCACAGCCTGCTGAGTCTGAGGCCATGTACACCGAATTGGTCGAATTGTTCTCGCGCTACTCGCGGTAGGATAGGAGCAGGATGTTTAGGCTGGCCGGACAGTTTCTCGCGATCGTTGCCGTAATGGCTTCCGCCGTTAACGCCCAGTGCGCACTGTCCTGCTCGATGCAAGGGGTGACGGGGAACGCCCCGCATCAGGCGCACATCGTTCCTTCGCGTAGCGGCGCACACGCCTGCTGCCCTGCTGAGAACTCTCCCGCCCCGAAAGGGAAAGAACTACCTCAGCAACAACAACCGTGTCCGATCCCAGTTGTGACCGCAGGCGATATAGTTGCGGCTAGTCCGATCCAACACTCGGACGTGGTCCAACCTTTCGACGGGCCGACGCCAGTTTCTTTGGATCAATATCTGCCCGTTCGGCGCTACGCTCCTTCCGTTTTCGTGGATTCCTCCGGCATCCCCGATATTCCTGCTTTCGCCATTCTCCGTATCTAGCCCCAGCTTCGTCTCGAATTCCTTAAGACTCACGCGAGTGGTCGGCTTTGCTGCGCAAGCGTAGCGCCATCTCGGGCGCGCAGTTTTGAACGTTTCGACGTTAGGGGCTTCTATGAATAATCGACGGGTTTTCTTTTCTAAACTTTCTTCACTATCGGCAGGACTGTTCGCCGGAACGCGTCTTCTTTCAGCACAGCAGAAAGGACCTCAGAATGGCGCAATGGGGCAGATGGATATGCAGCATACAGCGGCTCCCCAGCCAACGGCGACCATAAGGGTTCAGTCGGGAGAAAGCGCGGTACGCGGCGGGCTGCCAGTTCCGGTTACAACTCTGGACGTGGGCGACCTTCCCTTCACTACCGACAACGGCGTGAAGGTTTTTAACCTTGTCGCCGAGCCGGTCAAACAGGTTATAGTTCCGGGCAGAACATTTGATCTTTGGGGATTCAACGGGAGCGCGCCGGGACCTACGATTCAGGCAACCGAGGGCGATCGGGTGCGGATTGTCTTCGAGAATCACCTGCCGGAGCCCACAGGAATCCACTGGCATGGGCTTGAACTTCCCATCGAGATGGATGGGGTTCCCGGCATCGGCCAAAAGCCGGTTATGCCTGGGGAGCGATTCGTATACGAGTTCCCTCTTCACCAGAACGGCACATTTTTTTATCACCCGCATATGGCGATGCAAGAGATGGTCGGGATGCTTGGCGGATTCATCATTCATCCCAAGACTGCGTATGCACCTCATGTGGACAAGGATTATCTAATCGCGCTGCAGGAGTACGCGGTACTTCCAAACAGCTCGATTCCAAACAGCATGAACATGGAGTTTAACTGGCTTACATTTAACGGTAAAGCCGGTCCCGCCTCGACGCCGCTCATCATCCGCCAGGGCGACCGAGTCCGAATACGGCTCATCAACATGGGTATGGATCACCACCCAATCCATCTTCACGGGTTTACGTTCTGGGAAACCGGGAGGGAAGCCGCTCGGCAACAGGAATCCGCGTGGACACGCGGCAACACCGTGCTGGTTGGTGTTGCCCAGGCTAAGGACATCGAATTCGTTGCGGACCGACAGGGGGACTGGATGCTGCATTGCCATCTCCCCCACCACATGATGAACCAGATGTCTTCGAACGTCGGCCCGATGACCCGCCTCGGCCGCGGCATGCAAGCCGGGGCAAGCATGGAAGACGGCATGGGAATGTTGCGCGACGGAAATGCAACATCTGAGAATCGTGGCCCGAGTTTGGGGCGCGGCCTTGGGGTTGGCTCAACGACCGATATGCCCCGCTCTAACGGTCCGCTTTCACAAAGTGAAGCAGACAAAGCGATGGCGAACATGCCCGGCATGGACCACTCGAAAATGGCCGGAATGGACCACGGCAGCATGCAGGGAATGAGCGGCATGAAAATGCCGGAGCTTCCAGGCGATGCAAACAAGGTACCGCTCTTCCCACAGGACGCATTTATGGAAGGTCCAATGATGGCCATGGACAAGGAGGTGGAGAAACCCGAAGCTTACGGTCTTCCCCCTGGCTGGAGTGGTTTTGTGGGCGGCATGATGACGCTTGTTCGTGTGCTTCCCCCGGAGCAGTACCAGAAGATTCTCGCGCTAAAGGCTCAGCAGAAAGGGAACGGTGCTCGATGACTCGGAGTATCTCATTTCTGCTTACGGTCGTCGCGTTCACCGAGCTGCTTAGCCCAATCGTAAAGGGGCAGCAAAACGATGGAAAGACGTACACGTTGCGGGGCACCGTGAAAGACGTGGACACCAGCGCGAAAAAGCTCAGCATCGCCAACGAGCCGATCCCTGGCGGAATGGGAGCGATGACGATGAACTATTCCGTTGCCGACGAGGAGGTGTTCGCGCGCGTGAAGGCCGGCGACCATATCACCGCGAAGATGCACGAGGGCGAGATGACACTTTACGACTTGCAGATCATGCCTTCCACGGCGGCAGCCGCTTCCCAGGATTCCACCAAGGCCGGTATGAATATGGAGGAACTTGAGCGGATTGCTCTGGCGAATAATCCGACGATCGCCCAAGCCGAGGCGAACTTGCGGGTTTCAGCCGGACTTGCGCGACAAGCAGGGCTATACCCAAATCCAACGGTTGGTTACTACGGAGACGAAATTCGAGGTGGGTACTTCGGTGGCGGAAAGCAGGGCGGATTTGTCAGTCAAACAATCGTCACCGGAGGAAAGCTGCGGGCCGCCCGACGCGTCGCCGAACTTCTGGCGCAACAGTCGCAAACTGCCGGCGCACTTCAGCGGCTTCGGATTGTTAACAACGTCCGTATGCTTTTCTATGAGGTCCTCGCGGCGCAACGGCTCGTCGAAGTCCGGCAGAATCTTGCCAAACTTGCAACGGATGCTACGCAGACCTCCCATCAGCTCGCAAATGTAGGCCAGGCCGATCGTCCTGATGTTCTTCAAGCCGAGGTGGAACAGCAACAGGCCAACGTGAGCCTTCGGATCGCTCAGCAAAACCTCCGCTCCTCGTGGAGAACTTTAGCCGCCGTTGTCGGTAAACCCGATCTCCCCCTGGCGCTCCTGCAAGGGGATCTGGAGGCTATACCGGATCTCAGCTACGACCAGTGGCTGGCTACGACGTTACGGGAAAGTCCGGAAGTAAAGCTCGCCGATCAAGGCGTGGAAAGAGCGGAAGCCTCGCTGGCACAAGCGAAGAGAGCGCCTATTCCTGATCTGCAGCTCTATGGAAACTTGTCACAGAATTACGAACCGCTGGAGACTACGCGCAAGCCGGTAGGACTGAACGGCGGCGTTCAAATCGGCGTCCAGTTGCCGATCTTCAACCGGAATCAAGGCAATATCGCCGCCGCGAAAGGCGAAATAGAAAGTGCAAGACAGGAAGTTGCCCGCCTGAAACTTCAGATTGGCCGGGATCTCGCAGGTCTATTCCGCGAGTACGATGCCGCCCGAGCCACCGTTCAACAATACAAGACCGAGATGCTTCCCCGTGCCGAACAGGCCTACCAGCTTTACCGAACCAACTATCAAAACATGGCCGCCGCGTATCCGCAGGCGCTGATCTCTCAACGCACTCTTTTCCAACTTGAAGTCGACTACGTCCAGGCGCTCGAAAGCGCGTGGCAAAGTTCCCTTGGCATTCGGGGGTTTGGATTAATGGATGGCCTCTCAATGCCGATGGGCTCGGGCGGCGTTGGGCAGGTGAGTACGACCGGCAATCAGCTGGGTATCGGCGCTTCCGCTCCGCAAGGCGCAGCGCAGTAGACAGGGAGTTATTCGATGCGGACTCTACTGTTGATAGCGGTTGGGGCGTTTTCGGTAATCATCATTGCTGGAGTCTGCGGGCTACTTTTTCTGAAGTTCGGTGCGAATGGATTCAGTGCGCGAGTTGCACCGTCCGCTCTCGAAGTTACTGCTGCCCGGACAGCCCGAGCGCTGGCGATGCCAGCAGGGGCGAAGCAGAAGCTAAATCCCATGGCCAATTCGAAAGAGGTTCTCGATGAAGCTATGGCCCATTGGGCAGATCACTGCGCGGTTTGTCATGGCAACGACGGTAGCGGGCAGATCGAAATGGGCACGCAAATGTATCCTCATGCCCCGGATATGAGGAAGGATCAAACTCAGCAGCTCACGGACGGTGAACTCTTCTACATCATCGAGAACGGCATTCGCCTGAGCGGAATGCCGGCTTGGGGCGGCACGGAGGCTGGAGCGAAGGATTCATGGAAGCTGGTGCATTTCATCCGGCACCTTCCGCGGATCTCTGCCCGTGAAATGTCGGAAATGAAGAAGTTGAATCCAAAAGGCCCCGAGGATCGAGAGCAAGAAAAAGAGGAAGAACAGTTTCTGAACGGTCAGAATCCAGCGGAAACGTCGCAGCACCACAAACACTAAAGGAGAACCATATGAATCACAGAAGAACAACACTACTCGCGTTAGTCGCCCTCGTGATGGGGTCCGCTATCGCCTACGCCCACAATGGCATCGAGCACGTGCTTGGCACTGTAACCGCCGTATCCGAAAGTTCCATCACGGTCGAAACGGTGAAACACACAAGTGTGACCGTCATTGTTGACGCGTCCACTGCGTATACGCACAGCGATGAAAAAGCAGCTCTCAAAGATCTGAAGAAGGGCGAACGAGTAGCCATCAATGCTAAAGAGAGCACCGAAAAGAAGCTGGTCGCTGTGAGCGTAAAGTGGGGCGCGAGTACGACCGCAGCGCCAGCCCACGCTGAGCACAAGGACTAACGAGCTCGAAAACAGAAAGAGGAGAAATCATGCAGATGAAAGTAGTACTTATAACGGCTCTGTTATCACTGCCGGGATTTGCCGCGCAGAAAACATGGACAGGACAAATCACCGACAGCATGTGCGGCGCCAGCCATGCCGGGATGGGAGACATGGGCAACAATCCAAAAGAGTGCATAGCGGCTTGTGCGAAGGGTGGCGCGAAATACGCCTTCGTGGCTGAAGGCAAAGTCTATGAGATTGCAAACCAAGCTCTCACGGGCCTGAAGAATCCGGACGGGAAACCGGTTCGTCTCACGGGAGACTTGGCTTCCGATGGGAAGACGATCATGGTATCGAAGATCGCTCCTGCGAAGTAGTCACTGCAGTGCTTCGGTTCAATCCTGATTGCGATATGAGGGAAACCAACCGGCGTCCACCCGAATGAATGGAGCAGAAGGAATGAAATCGATATACAGTGCAGATGAAAACGAGCCGACGCAACACGGTTTTAGCCGACTGGCGCTTGGCCTCGCCACTTTCATGGCGGGAGCCTCCGGGCCGGGCCGAACGCAGGACATTCTCATTACCGCACGAAATCCAGGGGTGTGGTCGTTCCATTGCCACATCGCTAACCATCAGGCAAGCAATTTCTCAAGCGGCTTTGGCGGTATGCCTACAGTCGTGCGCATTTCCTGAAGGAATTGCGTGAACGTCATTCTGAAAGGAGGTGAACGCTATGAATAAGGACCCGGTTTGTGGCATGGATGTCGATCCAGCCCATGCGGCAGGTACCAGCGAGCATGCCGGCACAAAATATTACTTTTGTTCGGCAGGCTGCAAACAGAAGTTCGATCAGAATCCTGCTCAATATCTGCAGGAATAAGAGTTTCGCAACGCGGACACAGGGCGGAACCCGAACTCCGTGTCCTCGTTGCGTAATAGGGTACGGGGGTATCTGTTACTATAGGGGTGGAGGGTATATGACTCAAGGTGCCATCGACGTGCTTCGGCCTGACGGGATCATCGTAGATCCCGTTTGCGGAATGGCCGTGAAGCCACAAACGGCTGCGGGAACGACTGAATATCGAGGCAATCCTTACTGGTTTTGTGGCAAATCGTGTCTCACCAAGTTTCAGGCAACACCCGAGAAATACGTCAAGGTTGCAGAAGAGGGAATCGCGGCATCACCCGCCAATGATCGGACCGCACCTGGTTCCGAATTCACGTGTCCAATGCACCCCGAGATTCTGACAAGAGCGCCCGGTCCATGCCCAAAGTGCGGGATGGCTCTTGAACCGCTGACCATAGCACCTCCTGTAGCCCATACGGAATACACGTGTCCCATGCATCCGGAAATTGTGCGCGACGCACCGGGAGCGTGCCCAATTTGCGGCATGGCTCTTGAACCGCGAACGGTCACCAAAGACGCCGAAAATCCGGAACTAACTGACATGACGCGGCGGTTTTGGACGGCGTTGATTCTCAGTGTTCCTATATTGCTGCTGATGATCGGTGATTTCCTGCCTGGCATGCTGGTCCAGCATCTGATTGGGAACCGGCTGGTAACGTGGATCGAGTTCGCTCTCGCGACCCCGGTGGTTCTGTGGGCAGGATGGCCGCTATTCGCACGCGGCTGGGCATCGTTGATTCATCGGAGCTTGAACATGTTCACGCTCATCGCAATGGGTGCCGGAACCGCCTACGTCTACAGTGTTATCGCCACGTTTGCACCGAACATCTTCCCGCCTTCATTCCGGGGGGCTGGCGGCGAGGTTGCCATCTACTTCGAACCTGCCGCCGTTATTGTGACATTAGTGCTGCTGGGCCAGGTGCTGGAGTTGCGCGCGCGGAGCCAAACAAGCAGCGCATTACGTTCACTTCTCGGACTGGCGCCCAGGAACGCCCGCGTTCTCAGGGACAGCGGTGCGGAGGAAGATATACCGCTCGATCAAGTCGCCATTGGTTTCCGGCTGCGTGTTCGCCCTGGAGAAAGCGTTCCGGTTGACGGAGTGGTGGTCGAAGGGAGCAGTTCGGTAGATGAATCGATGATTACCGGCGAACCGATCCCCGTGGAGAAAAGCGCAGGAGCCAAGGTTACAGGCGGAACGGTAAACGGTACTGGGGGCTTCGTCATGAAAGCGGAGCGCATCGGCGCTGATACGGTGCTTGCCCACATAGTCCGCCTTGTGGGCGAGGCGCAGCGGACGCGAGCTCCGATACAGCGGATCGCAGATGTTGTCGCTTCATATTTTGTGCCGGTTGTGATCGGTGTGGCCGTAATCACCTTTGCGCTATGGGCCGTTTATGGCCCGGAGCCACGCTTCGCTCACGCGCTCGTGAACGCCGTCGCGGTGCTCATTATTGCATGTCCATGCGCGTTGGGGCTTGCGACACCCATGTCGATTATGGTCGGCACTGGCCGGGGCGCAAGCGCGGGCGTGCTGATTCGCAACGCCGAAGCCCTGGAGACTTTACAGAAAGTAGACACGCTCGTAGTCGATAAGACCGGAACTCTTACTGAAGGGAAACCCCGGTTGGCAACAGTATTGTGCATTGACGGTCAATCGGAAGATGAACTGCTTCGCCTTGCCGCGAGCCTTGAGAAAGCAAGTGAACATCCTTTAGCATCTTCCATCGTGAGTGGCGCAGTGGCAAAGGGAATCACCCTCGCCTCAGTGAGCGGATTTCAGTCGATTACAGGCAAAGGCATAACCGGCACGGTGGACGGTCACAAGGTGATTGCCGGTAACGCGAAATTGTTTGAGGAACAGTCAATTCCCTCAGCCCCGCTGGAAGCCAAGCTCGGCGATCTACGCTCCAGAGGCGAGACGGTGGTCTTCATCGCTGTTGATGACAAGGCAGCCGGGCTGATCGGAGTCTCCGATCCGATCAAGCAATCTACAGCCGAAGCGATCCGCATGCTGCACGCCGCGAAGATCAAAATCGTCATGATCACTGGGGACAATCGCCAGACTGCGGAAGCGGTAGCGGGGCAAGTTGGGATCGATCAGATTCAGGCGGACGTTCTGCCCGATCAGAAAAGCGAGGCAGTAAAGAAGCTGCAAGCGGAAGGTCGGATCGTTGCGATGGCGGGAGACGGCGTGAACGATGCACCAGCGTTGGCACAGGCTCAGGTAGGTATAGCCATGGGGACGGGCACCGATGTGGCGATGGAGAGCGCGGGCGTCACGCTGGTTAAGGGCGACCTTCGCGGGATAGTCCGCGCCCTCCGGCTGAGTCGCGCCACGATGCAGAACATTCGGCAGAACCTTCTATTTGCGTTTTTGTACAACGTACTGGGTGTGCCTGTGGCGGCCGGAATTCTTTACCCCTTCTTCGGAATTCTGCTGAGCCCGATGATTGCAAGTGCCGCGATGACATTTAGTTCAGTTTCAGTGATTGCGAACGCTCTGCGCCTGCGGAAGGTAGTTCTGTAACTAAACGTTGTTATCGGCCTCAATATGCTTATTCAGCCAATCGACTACTTCCTTCTTGTCTGGTTCGTGTTAGCCGCAGGCTCGACCATTTACGTTGCCTTCGATCAGTTTCGCAACAATCCGGAGCCGACCGTGATGCAGTGGGGATTCATTCTTGTCACGCTTTACATGGGGCCACTGGGACTTCTCTTGTATGTCCTCGCAGACAAAGAGCCTAAGCCCGGAACTCACGAGGCCTTTATCCAGCCCTTGTGGAAGCAAGGCGTAGGAAGCACGATCCATTGCATTGCAGGCGACGCGACCGGGATCATATCGGCTGCAGTAATCACAGCATCGCTTGGTTTGCCGATGAAGATTGACCTCATCGTCGAATACCTCGCCGGCTTCTCATTCGGTCTGTTTATCTTCCAATCGCTGTTCATGAAGAACATGATGGGCGGAACCTATTGGGAGAACGTGAAGAGGTCGTTTCTGCCTGAGTTCATCAGTATGAACTTTATGATGGCCGCCATGGCGCCGGTGATGAGCCTTCTGATGATGGGGAGGGACATGCGAGCCATGGAACCGACGCAGTTGCTGTTTTGGGGAATCATGTCCCTGGGGGTAACGGCTGGATTTATCATGGCCTACCCGGTAAACGTGTGGATGGTTTCGAAGGGGATCAAGCATGGATTGATGACGGAGAGGAAGCCGGGAACAAAGTTTGCGTCAGACTCCCCCACCGACGATTCGCACAAAGCCATGGAACACGGTGATCCAGCCAAGAGCGGCGACGGCAAACATGCGGGAGACCCAAATCCCGACGATGCTCAAAAGATAACGTTGCCGCAGAAGGCCGCCGTCGCGATGTTCTCGATGTGTCTTTTGGCGATAGGAATGATTTCGCCCGCCAATTTCGTCAATATGTCGCTGAGCGCACGCGATGTGGGAGGTCTGGTGATGCCAAAGGGGATGATCGTGGATCGCGACACCCCTGCCGCGGCTATGCGCGACATGTCTTTTGTCGATCCTGCGCTCCATAGCGGAGATTTTGCAGTGACTGAACGCGGTGATCGATCCCTGTCGCCCATCGAGGAGAATGGAGTCAAAATTTTTTACCTGGAGGCATCCGTGATCCGGTGGCACATTCTTCCGAATGTCGCCGTGGACGCCTATGCATACAATCAGCAGATTCCCGGACCGCGCCTGCATTTCCGCCAAGGCGATCACGTCCGGATCGTAGTTCACAACCGGCTTCCCGAAGCGACCACAGTACATTGGCATGGCTTGATCGTTCCGAATCAGATGGACGGCCCTGGAGACATTACGCAAAAGCCTATTCAGCCGGGAGGGACATACAATTACGAGTTCACCGCTGTGCAGGCGGGCACGTATTTTTACCACCCGCACTATGCGCCAGACCGGCAGCAGTCGCTTGGGCTTTACGGCGCCATCGTCATTGACCCGGCTGATCCGGCGAAAGAGGTGAAGGCGGACCACGAATACGTGATTCAGCTTCAGGAGTGGTTGAAGCGCGAGGGATTGACGTATCCGGCAATGTTCATGGAAGGGGGGCTGGCAAACTACTTCACGATCAACGGCAAGGCATACCCCTCCACTGACACCATCCGGATGAAGGTTGGTGAAACGCTGAAGGTAAGGTTCATCGGGACGAACAACAATTTTGTCCACCCCATGCACATACACGGTGGACCGTTCACGGTTGTCGCGCGAGACGGCGAAACGATTCCAGAGTCGGCCCGCTTCCTCGCCGACACTGTGAACATTGGGCCTGGACAGCGATATGACGTGATATGGCCTGCTCGCAAACCAGGCAAATGGCTGATTCACTGCCATATTCCGCATCACACGGCGAACAATAATGTGGAAGAACACGGCGGGGGAGGTTTAATGCTTGTTATTCAGGTTGAATAGCCCCACCAACGCGCGTATCGGTTCAGCGGGTGATTGGAGGTGGCCATCAATGGGCCCGCAAGTGCCCAAAACGTTTAAAGATTCTGAGCGAAGTACTGAGTGATCGGCTTGCGCGGTCTTCAGTAATCTACTTCAGCCAAAGTTCATACGCCGCTCTCTGACATTGCATTGCGTCTCTGGAATGTAAAGGTGCTGCGTAGGGAAAGAAAATTTGTCCACGATTGCGAACGCAGAAACTATGTCCAACTCAGACCTCCCCAATTTTAACGTTCCATCCATATGGAGCCGCCGCCGCTTTGTGCAAGGCACGGCTGCACTCGCGGCAGTGTCCCGTTTTGCGGGCACCTTGCTGGCGCGGATGCCTGCTCAGCCAGCAGTACTCACTGGCGACACCTTCCACCTCGTGATTGATTCGACTCCAGTAAACTTTACCGGAAAAAATTCGCGAGCGACCTCTGTCAACGGACTGGTTCCGGGCCCGATCCTCAAATGGAGAGAGGGCGATACCGTGACACTCTCGGTAACCAATCGGCTCCCGGAAGCCACCTCCATTCATTGGCACGGCGTTCGTTCACCTGCTGGAATGGATGGTGTGCCGGGTCTGAGTTTTCGCGGCATTCTCCCGGGCGAAACCTTCGTCTATAAAATTCCGGTACGCCAAAACGGCAGTTATTGGTACCACAGCCATAGCCGTTTTCAGGAGCAGACCGGCTTGTACGGGAGCCTCATCATTGAGCCGCATGAAAAGGACCCGATCGAGTTCGACCGCGACTACGCCGTAGTTTTGTCCGACTGGACCGATCAGAATCCAGAAATCGTTTTTGGGAACTTGAAGAAGCAAAGCGATTACTATAATTTTCAAAAACGCACTGCCGCCACATTTTTCAATGATGTGAAGACCAAAGGTCTCGCGTCGACCGTCTCCAATCGCTTGATGTGGGGACGCATGAACATGACCCCCACCGATATTTCGGACGTCACTGGGTCTACCTATACCTACCTGATCAACGGGAAACCTCCCGCTGAAAATTGGACGGCACTTTTCGAGCCGGGGCAGCGAATTCGCCTAAGGTTTGTCAACGCATCTTCCATGACTTTCTTCGATATCCGCATTCCAGGTTTGCAGATGACCGTTGTGGCCGCAGACGGCAATCCCGTGCAGCCGGTTACGGTGGATGAGTTCCGTATGGGTGTTGCCGAGACTTACGACATAATTGTCGAACCCAAGGGGGATGCCGCATACACCCTGTTTGTGGAACCCGAGGCTCGCGACGGGTTTGCGCGGGGAACCATCGCGCCCCGGCTTGGCATGACCGCACCTGTTCCCGCTTCCGATCCGACACCGATGCGCACCATGACGGATATGGGGATGGCGGGCATGGGAAAAATGGGCGCCATGAACAAAGCTTCCGGAATGGGCGAAATGGCCGGAATGGTTGTGATGAATGGCAAAGGCCGCGGCGGAGATCACCAGATGATGTCGATGCCGATGCCGAAAGCAGCGGATGCCGCAGCGGGTTCAAGCGCATTTGGAGCAACCCCGTTCCCCCAGCCCGGCCCCTCAACCGGCCGGCTGGTCCCGCCCTCCGGTTATGCGCCGCCTCACCCGCCGGCCGAGCCTAAAACTCATATGCCGCTGCACATGGGCCCAACAGTCAACAACGTGGCCATGCACCCCACTTCCCGCCTGGATAAGCCTGGCGACGGTCTTAACGGAAATGGCCGCCGCGTTCTCACCTACGCTGATTTGAAAGCGCTATACCGCGGCGTAGATGGCCGCCCGCCTAGCCGCGACATCGAACTTCACCTGTCCGGCAACATGGAGCGGTACGTCTGGGGTTTCGACGGCCAGAAGTTCTCCAGCGCGGAGCCGCTGCACATGGCGCTCGGTGAACGCGTGCGCATTATCCTGGTCAACGACACGATGATGGAACACCCGATACACCTGCACGGCTTGTGGAGTGAACTGGAGAACGGACACGGCGACTATCTGCCGTACAAACATACGCTCATTGTTAAGCCGGGCGAACGAGTTAGTTATCTCGTCAGTGCCGATACCCCGGGCCGCTGGGCTTACCATTGCCATCTGCTGTATCACATGGAGGCTGGCATGTTCCGGACGGTAATCGTCTCGTGAAGCTGACCGCTTGTTCGATTCTTTCTTTCCTCGCCATCGCGGCACTCTCCACATGGCCCCTTTATGCCCAGAGTCAATCGGACACAGGTACAGATCCGTCGAAGCCCGTTCCGTCGGACTGGCCTTCGCCGATTAACGACAATCGCATTCTCAGCAGGGTGATCTTCGATCAGCTCGAGGGTCGCACCAGCGGCCCGGACACCGCGTTTCGGTGGGACGGTCAGGGTTGGCTTGGAACAGACCGGAACAAGCTCTGGATAAAATCCGAAGGGACCGTCTCGCGGGGTCGAGTTGGTGACGGGGATACGGAAGCGCTATACGACCGCCCAATTCCTCGTCTTCGCTACTTCGATTGGCAGGCCGGTGTTCGCGTGGATCTGGACTCTGGTCCGCGGCGCACATGGGGCGCAGTCGGAATCGAAGGGCTCGCTCCCTATTACTTTGACTTTGAGCCGACTCTGTACTTCCGGGATGGCGGACACATGGCGGCGCGCGTGGCAGGATCTTACAACATGCTGATTACTCAGCGCCTGATTCTGCAGCCGCAGCTCGAGATGAATTTCTATAATAAGGACGACCGTGCACGAGGGCTTGGATCGGGCCTCTCCGATCTCGACAGCGGCCTCAGGCTGCGCTACGAATTCTCGAGAAAATTCGCGCCCTACATCGGTTTCACCTACTCCGGAAAATTTGGGAACACCGCGGAGTATGCACGTCAGTCAGGCGAGCCCGTACATGCTCCCCGTCTCGTATTCGGCGTTCGCATATGGAGGTAGAGGTGCTAACACTTAGGCTGCACCAGAGCGAAAAACGGGTGCCAAGGAGAAACTCAAATGAGTTGTTGTAAAGACAAGATGGAACCGGTTCAGACGGAGTCGTGCTGCACGCCGCGCGAGACGGCACAACATGCTGCGCTGGCGATGCGCAAGACGGGATGCGGGTGCACGCCCGTTGTGGAGGACAAACAGAGCCGTCGGGTGGTGGGCGTCGTGACCGAGCGTGACATGTGTCACAGCGTAGCGGCCGATGATCGGAGGGCCTCGGAAGTTCCGGTTGAAGAGATCATGCGGCCTGCGTCCTCCTGCTGCGGCCTGGATGAATCCCTGGAAGACGCCCGGCGCAAACTTGACACACACCAAGCGACGAGTCTGCCCGTTGTAGACAAGGCCGGCTGTTGCCACGGAACAATTAGCTCTCACCACTTGGGAAAAACGTAACATCAACACTAGGGAGAGCATGGCGAAGGCATGCGCCGGCGAATCGGTGACCAAACTGCTACCTATGAGGCATGTGGCATTCGCACCCGAGCGCGTAAATCTTCAGTCGTAAACTCCGTCCCGGGCTTGGCGTATTCCACACGCACGTAGCCCAGTGCAACCACCCTTCCCAAAGCCGGAGAATAGGCAGCAGAGGTGATCTCTGCGGCGGGCGCGTCGCCGACTCTTAGTTTAGTCCGGGGTTCGGGCGGTGTTTGTCCCTCAATTTCGAGTGCGGTCAGAACGCGACTGATCAGTCCGCGAGATCGGAGTCGTTCGACAATCTCCTGGCCGAGGTAGCAACCTTTATGGAAGTTCAAGGCTTGCTCTTGATCCGCTTCCTGAGCGAGGTAACGATCGCTAATGTCTTCGCCATAGCGTGGCTTGCCGTGTTCCAGACGCACGATGTTGAATGCCTCTTTATCCGCAGCCGCGGCACCCGCCGCTTGGATTTTACTTAAGGCCGCATCCTTCTCCGCCGTTGGAACGATGACGAAAAAGCCTGTGCTTCCCGTGACACTCAGTCTGGCCACCAGACCCGCCTCTGAGTCCAGGTTGTCGCCATAGTAGATCCCGGGCACTGGAAATCCTGCTTCAGTAATGACGTCCGGGGATTTCGGTCCTTCGATGGCGATCGTGGCAAGTGCGGGCGTGAAGTCTTCCACCGTTGCATCGTCCCCAATGATGAACTTTTCGAGGTGCTCCAGAAGTTTCTGCTTTGTTTCAGGCTCCGTATCGAGCAGGAACGAATCCTGTCGGCACAACACGTTCACATCGGCCAGTATTCGCCCTTGCGCCGTTAAGAAGAACGCGTAGCACCCTGTTCCCGGCTTGAGTTGCTGGATATGATTTGTGGTCATTGCATGCAGGAACCGTGCCCGGTCCTCGCCGCCTACCCGAACCTCGCCACGCCCTGAGACATCGAGCCAAGCGGCACCGCTGCGAAGCTCGTTGTAACCTTGCATAGTTGAGTATCTGTACCCGGATTCTTCCTGAATCAATACGGCAGCATCTCGAGCGACCCGCTCAAAGGACTTCTCGGTCTCTCGATCTGCTGGAGCGAAGCTGCTTGCGGATTGGCTGCTGGGGGGCGCATTCCTCGGACCCGTTCACCACAATACCGTGGGAATGGTACTCAGATGGTACTCAGCTTGTGTTCGCTTTCCTGAGTGAGGCCCGATGGTCCCCCAAACGACACGCGATGCCGAATATCGCTGGTAGCCGGTCCGTATTCGTCGGAGAGACTGTATGGGAACGTTGAAAGGCCATCGGTATTACTGAGGGCACGATTGTAGACGTAATACCCGAAGAGGGAGATCTTTTTGTTGACCTTCGCTGTGACGTTTGTGATGAGCTGATTTTGGTTACAGACGCCCGACGACTCCATGAGAAAGATAGGGCCGCGGCTCGGATAAGGGTATGGGCACCTCCCAGCGACCAGAGGGTTCCAGGTGCCGGGCAACGGCGGGTTGATATCGTTCGATCGAAACTGATGTTGCCCGTGTGAATTTGCATAAGTGACGGCTACCGTCATGTGCGAGGGTAGTTGTCGTTCGAGGGCGGAAACGATTTCCCGCAACGCGCCCGTCGGGCAAAAACTCACGCGGACGAACAGCAACGCCGCGATGAGGATCACTTGTGGGCGGGAATTCACATTCCTCCCTGCACATTGAATACCCGGACCTCGGCGGGCCGACCCCCACGTTTCGGGACGGCAACAAAGAATTGGTTCCACTCCGGAACGAACAGACCGGTGCGCGCACCCGGCGCAACCTCAATACGCGCAAGGCGCTTCATTCGAGCTGAATCTTTGACGTCCAGAACATCGACGAACCCCTCTCCGCCGATGACGTAAAGGCGTTCTCTCGCGGCGTCGTAAAAAATATCGTCTGTGTCACCAACGATGTCGGCAGAAGCGGTCATCTTGCCTGTATTCGTGTCTACGACCAGAATTTGAGCCGGGGTCCGAAAACCCGCGAAGAGGCGGTGGTTTTTTTCGTCAAGCGCCATTGGGAAGTTCCGCTGTGCGCTCCATCCCTTCCAGCGATCGACAACAGATTTCCCATCAAGGTCGATAACCGCGATCTCCTGTTTGTCGGGCACGTTTACGAATACCCGATGGCCTTCCTTCTCCAATTGAAAAGACTCTTGGTGACCGCTAAGAACGATGTCGCCATTCCTGGTTCCGTCAGCTTTCAGAAATGCGAGTGCGCCGGAGCCGAATCCGACAACAATATTGCCGCGCTTCGCGTCGTAACGAACATTGTCAGCGTCGTCTCCCAGCCTGAGAATCTGGATCGTCCGCATCGTTGCAGAGTCAAGAATCTTCACGGTCCCGTCGCCTGCGGAAGCTACAAACAGCCGTTTTGAGTCTTTGTCAAAGAGGACACCTTGCGGTTCGTTGAAACCAGCAACACTTTTGAGCGACCGCAAGGACTGCGCGTCAATAATTTCAAGTGAATGATTTCCGAGCGCTGACAGGAAGATCCGGTGGCTGGCGAGATCCGCCGAGAGATGATCGATGCGCCCTTCCACATTCGGGAGGCTAACCGCAGTCTTAAAAACGAGAGGCACTGTATCCTCCGCCTTCACGGCAGCGATGCCAAGCATCAGCAGCAGTATAGTTTTCATCTTAAAGGCGCAGGACCGGAAGAGGCGTTCCGAGGTTCATAAATTACGATTCGTGATACTGGCTTGCCGTCTTCTTGCTCCTCGGGAACATAGAGCCGGTGCGTTGCGGTGTCGATCGCGAGGCTGTGGACCAATTTCAGCACAGGGAAGTCCTCCAGCTTTCTAAAATGGGTCGCGCCATCCTCCTGAATAATCGAGATGAAGCCACTGGAGCATGCGGCGTAGGCTCTCCCCGGGACCCTCTGGGCTCGGGACACGAATGTGCCCAAAACAATGCACCTGCCCGGCAAACGCTTTGCAGACGCGTGCCTTCGAACAGTGAAGAATACTGGCAACTTCGGTGAGTGTCAGCAGATCAAACTCATCGAGGGTCGGCATGTTGGTCTCCGCGTACATAAACGCACAAGGCGCAGATTTGCAGAGTGCCGAATGGCGTCCAGCGGCCCGCCCAGCGGCCTACCGCACTCTGATATGCTCATTTCTGCAAACATTGTCACACGGATATGTTCGGCTGCCTGGTGATAACGATCCACTTGAGAAAAGGCGTTGGATAACGGAAGGATCACGGCAAACTCGCGACCGCTGAAGGCCGAAACCGGCGCGCCCGCGCAGGTGGGCTCGGGCATG
>JBBSEX010000033.1:0-31408 GCA_038239345.1 Bryobacterales bacterium | reverse complement strand
TGTTCGAATAACTCCACTTTCGCTCTCCAGTCCAACGAGTCCCCTCCGTTCGGGCTATGCCCGAATCAGAGTACCCGTTCGTCAGGGGTGGGCCAAATCAAACCGCCGAACTGGGCCAGATCAGAATACCGAAATCAACATCACCGCGCACGCCGACGTTCCTGCCGACGCCGCTAGTCTAGAAACATTCGCCTCGCTGAAGGAACTCGCGAAGATCAGCGCTGAGTGGCCAGCATCCCGACTCGTCGAAGTCTGGAATAGCTTTGCGGGCGTGACGCCCTTCGACACATTCAGGCCGGTGAAGAAGTTCACCAATCGCCAGACCGCCGTTAAGCGGATTTGGGATGCGATCCAGATACTTAATGCGGAGAACGAAGCACCAGCGCTCGAAGCGGCCGAGCCGATCGCAGCAAAGAAAGAGCGCACGGCCACGAAACCTGCCAAAGCTGCGAAGAAGACGAAGACGCCCGCGTCGGAACGTACCAACAAACGAGCGGAAGTTCTCATGCTTATGAAACGGGCGAAGGGGGCGACGCTGGCCGAGATCATGGAAGCGACGGGCTGGCAAGCGCACACGGTGCGCGGATTCGTCAGCATCTTGGGAAGTAAGCACGGAGAGAAGATCGAGTCCGCCAAGAACGCAGCTGGCGAGCGCTTCTACAAGATCGCGAAATAGGCGCGAAGCCTGCTAAAAACGCCGTCCTGGTCGCGAGACTCGGGCGGCGTTGCTTTGTTTATGAGCTGGAATCAGTTTGATTAGCCGGACTAAGTGACGTCACGGACCGGTCACGTCACGCTCTTGGGCTACCAGTAGCGCCAGTTATCGAGCGTGAGACGCGTATCGCAAGCCGGGAGTCGGAACGGTATTCGTGGGCTCAATAAATCAGAACGAGTGGCGATTGTTTTAAACAGAAACGGTATCGAATGGTGATTGCTGAGGCGGAAACGGCAGCAGGTTGCGTCGGAGGGTGGTGGGTGAAGGTTTTATCCTCTTGCGACGGTCGACGCGTCCTGGCGCACGATACGCGCGATATGCTCCATTCGCCACTCGGATCCGCGACGGGTACGCAATTCGCGAGTATTAAGCTGCGTTGCAATGCGGCGCAGGGAATGACCACTATTTCGAAGCTGGCGGATCTCGCTGACAACCGCCTGTTCGCTCTCGTCTGGCTCCAAATGCTTGCCGTCAGGACCGAGCCGGTAGCCGAAGGCGATGTTACCTACTCGTTCTCCGTTACCGCGCTTATGGCTCATCGCGTCGCGCGTCCGTTCGCCGATCGCTTCCCGCTCCCACTGGCTCACGGCGGTCATGATATTCAGTACCAACCGTCCCGCTGCCGAGCCCGTATCCAGGCTCTCCGCGACCGATACCAGCGTCACGCCGTGGCGGTTGAATCGTTCGAGCGGAGTACAAAGATCCTTCACGCTTCGGGTCAGGCGATCCAGCTTCGCAATGATCACCCTTGGCAGCTACGCGGCCGCCGGCCAGTTGCAGCAGCGACCCTCGCCATCCGAGCTCCAAGCAAACGAACAAACGAGTAGCCGAACAGATTGAGGCAGCGCACAAAACTTCACTCGCGAAAGGGGAGGTGGGAATTCGGGATCGCGTTGCGGCGCCGACACTGGCGGAATTTGGGCAGCGGGACTTCGTTCCGTTTATCGAGGCCCGCAGCCAGAACAAAGCTAAAACCCTCGAATATTATCGAAACGGTCTGAAGAACCTGAACGCGCATCCCGCCTTAGCGAACTGCCGGCTCGATGCCATCAGACACGAGCACATCGCGAGTTTCGTTACCAAGCAACGCAAAGCCGGATTAGCGATCGCCAGCATTAACCGGCAGTTGGAAGTCCTGCGCCGAATGTTCAAGCTGGCAGTGGAGTGGAGCAAGGTAGAACGGGCACTACCCAAAGTGGAGATGTTGCGCGGTGAAAATCGCCGGGAGCGTGTCCTGAGCGAGGACGAAGAGAACCGTTACCTCGAGGCCGCGACTCAAGTTGGGGACGATACCCAAGCCGCCTATGATAATGAAAGGGATATTGGTCGGGGCGGGAGGATTCGAACCTCCGACCTCCTGGTCCCGAACCAGGTGACGACGGAGAATCAGAGAGTTAGCTTAACTACTACCCGTTGCTCAGGGTTGTCCTATGTTATTGCTTTTGTTTAGGTTACCGGTCCTGAAAGCTCGGGAGATAGCAACCTGTATTAACCGGTAGCTGCAGGGGGTAGCCATAGTATCGGCCATAGTCGCCACTCGACCTGCTCACACCCGGCGCTCCTGTCGTTCTGCATTCGGAGTCTCGGCGCGAGGCTTACGGATCGCGAAAGAGACTGTGATCAAAGGCGATCAGAAATTGCGGCCGTGTCACACCTGAAGATAGGCCAGACCGTCGTCATTGATGCATTCGGCGACGAAGATACAAACTGGCTGGCTCTCGAGCTTCGTATCGTCCCCGCCCTTCGCCAATCGCCCGCACGGTAGAATTACGGAAGTGAGAAGCGGTCTATCGTGGCTGATGGCTATTGCCCTCTCGCTTGCATCCCTGCAAGCGAGCAACTTCCATACTCACGACCATGACAGCACCCAAACTCACCCGGCAACTCTCTTCCACACGCATTTCGGCCATGTAAAAACGTCCGAAGTGCCAACGCCCGCCTTCACCGACATAGATCCCGATGACGACGCCGTTTTTCACAATTGGCTGACATCGCCAAGATGCTCGCAGGTGACCGTTTTTGCTTCCTTGGTGTCTGCGACTCTCCTGTTGCCGCCGCCCGAGTTGGCTTCTTGGCAGCCGATTTCGATCCGGCCCAGAGCTCATGGCCCGCCTCCTCCGGGCACGACCAATCCGCGCGCTCCTCCTGCCTGATCGCCTCCCCGTTCGCCCGCTCGGGCGTTTTCTCCATTTTTCAATCTAAAGAGGCAAGACATGCATTTTTCTGCGCGGAATTGTATAACGGTTCTGCTGTTTTCCCCGGCGTTGTGCGCGCAAATGCGCCTGACGCTTGCGGATGCAGTGACTCAGGCACTACGTTCAAACTCACAGATTGCTGTCGCGTCAGCTCGCGTCGATGCGGCCAGAGGACTCTTGCGGCAAGCGGGAACAGGTCTCAATCCACGCCTGGTTCTGCAGTCGGAGAACACTCGATTTGGCGGCACGCCGGCGTTTTCCTATCCGCGTGATGCCGACAGCTATGCGTACATCGGTCAGACCTTTGAAACAGGAGGTAAGCGACAAAAACGCCAGCAATTGGCGGAAGAAGTTGTCAAACGCAGCGAAGTCGAAGCGCAACTGCAGCGCCAGCAGATCACCGGTCGTGTGAGCGCCGCGTACTGGGCTGCGTCCGGTGCCGCGCAGCAACGCGATTTTCTAAATGAGGAGGCTTCCCGCTTCGAGCGCGTGGTCCAATATCACCGCGACCGTGTCCGCGAGGGCGCTTCCGCCGAAATCGATCTGCTCCGCATTGAGGTGGAACGTGACCGTCTCATTCTCTCCGCCACCACGGCTGCGCAGGATGCGGAACGTGCGCGGATTGCGCTCTTCCGTGAAATGGGAAGTTCGGAGTTCCCGCCGGTGATTTTCGCCGATCCCGTGGAGACCGTCGTAACGATGGAAATGCTTCCTCTCGATCAGGTTTTCGAACGACGGCAGCAGATAGTGCTCGCCCGCGAAGCTATCCTGCAGGCAAAGGCAAACCTTCGGCTGCAGCAGGCGAATGCGAAGGTTGATCCGGACGCCTTCCTCGGCTATAAGCGCACGGCGGGTTTCGACACCCTCTATGCCGCGGTTCAGATCCCGCTCCCGGTCCGTAACAAGAATCAGGGGCAGATTGAGGCTGCATCGGCGGAAATCCGCGTAGCCGAATCGCAACTGGCCGCGACACAGGCCCTGATCCGGTCGGAGGTGGAGGCGGCCAGGAGCGAGTACGAGGCCAGGCAAAAACTCTTAACCACCAGGCTCGCGCCTATGCGCGACCGCGCGGACGAGGTGTACCGAATCGCCGAGGCTGCGTACCGTGAAGGCGGTTTGGACATTTTGCGGATGCTGGATGCGGAGCGTGCCCGCCTCGACACGCGTTCGGCCTACACACGCGCTCTTCTCGATTTACGACAGAGCGCCTCCGCATTGTCTATCGCTCAGGGGAATGAATAAATGAGACGAACCGCATTGGTTGGAATCGCCTTGCTGCTTGTATCGTGCGGGTCGGGTGACAAGCCCGCCGCGAAGAAGGAGAGCGCCGCTCCTGCTACGGCGCAAGCTCCCGCCAAGCAACCACGCGAAGCGGGAGTGCTTGCCCTTGATGAATCGCAGCAGCGCAGAGTTCACATCGTGGTTGAAGCAGTGCGCACAAAGACCGTGTCTGAAAAGGTAAGCGCACAGGGCCAACTCGCTCTGAATGAGGATCGCATCTGGCATGTGGGTGCGGTGGCCAGCGGAAGAGTTTCCGCTCTGCCGGTCAGGTTGGGCGATTCTGTCCGCCGAGGTCAGATAGTAGGTCGCATCCATAGCCACGATGAGCACGAAGCCCGCGCAGCATATCAGCAGGCAACCACGGAGCTCAACCGCGCAAAAGCAGCGCAAGCGTTTGCGGTGCGGCGACGCGACCGTGCCCGCAGGCTTCTGGAACTGCGGGCGGGTTCCCGCCAGGATGTGGAGAACGCTGAGGCCGAACTGAGCAACACGGAGGCTGGGATTGAAAAAGCTCAGGCGCAGGTCGTCATGGAACAGACTCATCTGACCGATATCCTTCACGTGGCAGTCATGGAAGAGACTGCGAAAACACTGCCGGGCGCAGGGGGAAATGCCGAGGAAGGGATTCCCATCTTCGCGCCCGCTTCCGGTGTCGTCTTCGAACGCAAGGCGACGGAGGGAAGCGTCCTGAATACCGGCGACGAGGTGCTGTCCGTTGCCGATACCTCTTCCATCTGGATGATCGCCGCCGTCAACGAGGTGGACCTTTCGAAGATACGGCCCGGCCAATCCGCTCGCGTGCAGGTGCGCGCTTACCCCGGCCGCGATTTCATGGGGCGCATCCTGAAGCTCGGAGAAAAACTTGATCCCGAAACCCGCACTCTCCAGGTGCGGGTCGCAATTCCGAATCCCCAAGGAATGCTGAAACCGGAGATGTACGCCACCGCCGCGTTCGAGCAGGCGGAGCACCGGGCGGCGCTGTTCGTACCGGAAGCGGCGGTTCAGGAAATCAATGGAGTACCCGCTGTATTTGTCCGCCGGTCCGCCACCGAGTTTCAAAGCCGCGCGGTCCGGACGGGACAACGCGACGGCGGGGAAGTCGAGATTCTGGAGGGTCTCACGATGCAGGATTCGGTGGTCGTGAAAGGAAGCTTTGTGCTGAAGTCCGAACTGCTGAAGAGCACTCTGGAGGAGAACTGACCCATGCTGAAACGCATCATCGATTCCTGTCTCGACAACCGATGGCTGGTGCTGGGCGGCCTGGCCGCACTTATTGTCGCCGGCGTATTCGTGATTCTCAATCTGCCGATCGATGCCTTTCCCGATCTGACGAACAACCAGGTTCTTGTGGTCACCGAATGTCCCTCGATGTCCTCGAGTGAAGTGGATGAACTGGTCACGTTTCCCATAGAAAGCGCGCTCGCCGGCATGCCCCGGTTGGAAACGGTTCGGTCCATGTCAACGCTGGGTCTCTCCATGATCACGCTTGTTTTTGAAGATTCCCTGGATCAATATCTCGCACGTCAGCTTGTTTCGGAACGCTTGCAGGATGTTCGCGAAAGACTCCCGCAGAAAGTACAACCTGGCCTGGGACCTATGGCCACGGCGTTCGGAGAAGTGTTTCAGTACACCCTTGAGAATCCGAACCAGTCGCTCATGGATGTGAAAACATTTCAGGACTGGAATCTTCGTTTTGCCTTGCGCAGTGTTCCCGGTGTGAGCGAGGTGAATGCGTGGGGAGGTCAGACGAAGCAGTACGCCATTGAGATTGATCCGGAAGCCCTTCGCCGCTATGGTGTGACGGTTCACGATCTGGTGGCGCGTACCGCCGCCAACAACGCGAACTTCGGCGGTGGTTATATCGAACATGCCGAAGAACAATACACGGTGCGGGGACTGGGCCGCATCAAGTCCCCGGAAGATCTTGAGCGAATTGTCGTCGTGGCGCACGAAGGAACGTCCGTCCTATTGCGCGATGTCGCGAAGATAACGGAGGTGCCCGTCCTGCGTTACGGCGCCACTCTTCGGGAAGGCCGTGAGGCTGTCTCCGCAACCCTGATTACCCTCAAAGGCGAAAACGGCCGGTCCGTAATTGAACGAATCAAGACGCGGCTCGCTTCTCTCCATCTTCCGCCCGGCTTGCAGTTGCGACCATTCTACGATCAATCGGAAATCATTAACGGCACCATCCATACGGTGCGCCGCAATCTGTTGGAGGCAGGCCTGCTGGTAACGGTGGTTCTCCTCCTATTCCTGGGCGATCTCCGCGCCGCGCTTATCGTTGCCGCAATGATTCCGCTTTCCATGCTGTTTGGGTTTATCGGTATGGCGGCGTTTGGAGTTTCCGCCAATCTGATGAGCCTCGGTGCAATCGATTTCGGAATGATCGTCGATGGATCGGTGGTGATGATCGAGAATTCCGTGCATCAACTGGAGCGCCAGCGAGAGGCCGGAGTTCTGGAGACGGTCCGACGTGCGTCAGCCGAAGTTTCGCGTCCCATCCTGTTCGGCGTCGCGATCATCATTGCGGTTTATCTGCCTGTCTTCACGCTGCAGGGCCTGGAAGGCCGTATGTTCCGGCCAATGGCGATTACGGTTTGCTCCGCGCTCCTGGGCTCGCTGATCTTGGCCATAACCGTAGTGCCTGTGTTATCCAGTTACTTCTTGAAGCCGAGAACGGAGGGCCGCAACAACATCAGCGAACGCATATTCGGGCGAATGCAGAGCGCTTATAACAGAAGTCTGGGCGGAGCATTGCGCTACCGGTGGATACTGCTCGCCTCGGCGCTGGTCATCGTTTCCGGCTCACTATTCTCGTTGAAGTTCATCGGCACGGAATTCATGCCGAAACTTGACGAAGGGTCCATCCTAATCACTTCCCGCAAGCTTCCGGGCATCGCTCTTACGGACTCGGTAAACGTAAGCCGAGAGGTTGCGAAGGCCATTCGCAACTTCTCCGAAGTCACTGGCGTGGTGACGAAACTCGGGCGTCCCGACGTTGCCACCGAGTCCATGGGTATCTACGAATCCGACTCCTATCTTCAGTTGGCGCCAAAGGATCAATGGAAGTGCTGCAAGAACAAGCAGGAATTGATTGAAGCGCTGGCCACATCTCTCAAGAAGGTTCCCGGCGTGAGTTATTCGATGACGCAGCCGATGGAGATGCGCATGGACGAAACCGTAACCGGCATACGCGGCGACGTTGCAGTAAAGATATTCGGAGAAGACCTGAATGTACTGGAAGATCTCGGCAGGAAAACGCTCGCCATTATCTCTTCTGTTCCCGGAGCGGCGGAACCGCAGATGGAGGTAACGTCCGGTGTGGCTGAACTGCAGGTCGATCTCGACCGTGGCGCTCTGGCGCGCTATGGCCTCAATGTTTCCGATGTCCAGGAACTGGTCGAGACATTGATTGGTGGAAAGCAGGTTTCGGAGATGATTCAGGGTCGCGCCAGATTTCCTATCTCAGTACAACTACCGCCTAAGTTGAGGAACGATCCAGAAGCACTGTCCCGGTTGGTGCTTCGCGCTCCGGGCGGCGAGGTCGTCACCTTGGATCAGGTGGCGCAGGTGCGGACGGTCCGTGGGCCGGAGGTCATCTCGCGAGAGAATACCGAGCGCAGAGTCGCGATCCAGACAAACGTCCGCGGGACAGACTTGGGGACCTTCGTAAAAGATGCACAGGCCAAGGTGAATGCAAGTTTGAAGCTGCCCTCCGGTTATGAGGTGGAATGGGGAGGGCAGTTCGCGAACCAGTCGCGCGCAAACCGGCGGCTGATGATCGTGCTGCCGGTCTCAATCGGGATTATCTTCGCCTTGCTCTTCGCGACTTTTCATTCCGCAAAACAGGCAAGCCTGATCCTGCTGAATGTACCGTTCGCGTTGGTAGGCGGAATTGCTGCCTTGTGGCTTCGCGGTCTGAACCTGAATCTGTCGGCGTCCATTGGATTCATCGCCCTGTTCGGAGTTGCCGTGCTGAATGGAATCGTGCTGGTAAGTCACATTAACTCGTTGCGACAGCATGGAAAAGATATGGTGTCCGCGGTTCGCGAGGGCGCAACGGACCGGCTGCGTCCGGTGCTCATCACCGCGCTGGTAGCCAGTCTCGGCTTCATCCCTATGGCAGTGTCAACCGCCACTGGTGCGGAAGTCCAAAGGCCCCTCGCCACGGTCGTGATCGGCGGTCTGATTACCTCAACGCTGCTGACCCTTTACTTGATCCCGGTCCTTTTCCCCTGGTTCAGCCCCAAGCAGGCAGAAGCTGCGTGAGTGACACATCGCTCTGGCGAAATCGGAACTTCGTCTCACTTTTCGCCGCACAGATTGTTTCACTGCTCGGCAGTGGAGTAACCACCATCGGCTTGACTCTGTTCGTTTTCAAACTGGCTGGCAGTGGGGCGGGAGCGGTGGTGATAGGCCAGGCCCTGATGCTTCGCATCCTCGCATTTCTTTTGTTTTCGCAGCCGGCCGGCATCATGGCGGACTTCATGAATCGGAAATACATTCTGATTGCCGCCGACCTGGGACGCTTTGCCCTGCTTTCACTTTTCCCTTTCATCACCACCACCTGGCAGGTATACGCGATGGTGTTTGGCATTAATGCATTGACCGCGTTTTTCACTCCTGTATTTGAGGCGACCATCCCCTCGATAGCGGGAAAGGAGCATTATGTAAAGGCGTTATCGCTCTCGCGCGTCGCGTCAGACGTGGAATCCGTCGCCAGTCCGGCACTTGCGGGACTATTGGTCGCCTGGCTGGGTATCCAATGGGTCTTCTGGTTCGACGCGTTCACATATTTTATTTCCGCGGCCCTGGTTGCCTCCGTAGCCATTCCGTTCGTGGCGGGAGTTCACGCGCGATTCTCGGTTTCATCGTTTCTGGGCGAGATCACGACGGGCGTTCGCATTCTGTTCCGCGTGCCCGCCCTTCGACAGGCTCTATTGCTGAGCTTCGCGGAAGCCACGGCGGGCGCAGCCGCAATCGTGCTGACTGTAGTCTATGTACGAAAGCAACTCGGCGAAACTGAACTGACATTTGCTCTTACCATGGCGGCGGTGGGCGCCGGCTCGTCATTGATGACGATGCTGTTGAACCAATGGAGCGGGCGGTTTGAAAAAGGCTCTCATAGTGACGTGGAACTCCACGCTTTGCGACACAAATGGAGTGCTCGCGCGCTCCTGCTGGGACCCGTTCTCTTGACGGCCGTACTTTTGCCCGGTATGTTTGTGCCGCCGTTATGGCTGTTCATTGTTATGTGGATCGGGAATGGAGCCGGGCAGGCTCTAATTGCAATCCCATCGATGACTTTGCTGGCTGAGCATACGTCCGAGGCGGAGCGCGGAAAAGCCTATGCGGTGCATTTCGCGCTCACACACGCA
This sequence comes from Bryobacterales bacterium, assembly GCA_038239345.1. GTDB lineage: Bacteria > Acidobacteriota > Terriglobia > Bryobacterales > Bryobacteraceae > JBBSEX01. The sequence goes on along the minus strand of JBBSEX010000033.1, from coordinate 21,839 downwards.
TGCTGGTTGATCACGTATCCGGCGGCAGGCTGGGCGGGTACGCTGCTGGGTGTCCCATCAACGTTTACAGTCTTTGGAGTAGCCTGCGCTTTGATTGGCCTGGTGGGATGGTGGCTGGGCCGTGTTCCTGATGCGGATTTAACGCTGGCGTGCTAAGGTCACCCTCTCCCGCCGTGACTTGACGTCATTTCGAGCAGCTGTACTCGGCATGGCATTCAGATTTCTTTCAGGTTTGGCGGGCAGACTCAAGACGTCGGAAGTGGCAGGGATTTGGATACAGGGTTCCGACAATATCAACGGCGCTGCGAAAAACGTGCCCTGAGGTTTGAGGTAGAAGAAGATGGGCTGGTTCTCGTTTGTGTTTGCTTTGGCGGCAGGGGCTTTCATTGCTGTTCAGGCCGGCGAGCAGATCAGCGAGTTGCGCGTTTCTCGTCAACTGATCGGCCGTCAAGCTACACACTGGGCGACATATCGCGGTTCAGAAGGGAAGGTTATCGTCGGTCGTCGAGGGAGGCTCCTCGGCAAGGCGTAGATCGATCAGGATGCGCGCGGACTGGTCAAGAAATTCGTCGCGGTCCATGAAGATGATATGGCGACGCTGGCTCTGATCGAGTTGCGTAACAAGCCAGGAGCGAGCCGCTTTGGTAATCTCTCCTGCCGATATAAGGAATAGATGATCGAGCAACACGTTCCGGTTTGTTTCCGAATCGAAGATAGGATGTTCAATCGCCATCCGAGCCTGTGTGAGGACGTTGGACACGTTCTTGCTGCCGCTGGCATTGTTGGAATCGATCTTGCCCTTCTTTACCTGCGCACAGAAATATAGCCAATGACTGGTGGGAAGTTGGTACTTCATCCACAGGTCTTTGCCGAACTCAAGCGATTTGTCTTTGTGGCCGGTCAAACTGACGCGTCGGAAACCGAGACGCTGGAACAGTGGAACTAAGACCTTTTCGATGAAACCATCTTCGCTCGCGGTGTTGAGGAACGCGGCCAGTTTCTGGCGTTGAACGATCTCCTCGGCGGAAAGGGGGCGGGTCTGTTGGGTCAGGTTGGCAGTGCTGACACCGGTTCCAGTGCTTCTCAGGTGGCATTGGCCCGACTCGTCGAGATAGGCTACAAGACCGTGTCGAGCGATGATTCTGTTGAGTGCTGGTAGCGATTCGTCGATGGCGGCATACTCTTCCATGCTGACCAAACCCTTGCTGTCTGCCCTATCATCGTTGTGATCTTCATAATCGTCAGGATCGAACAGTTCTGTGATGACGCGGCATAGATCGGCAGATGGCAGATCAGCGGACTGGGCTGAACCCAGATTTAGCTCCGCGAGCCGCTCTGAGGTCCACGTTGCGCGGGTGGTTCCATCGTGAACAAATGACAGGCCGCAACGTTTGAAAAATTTTGTTAGTTCAGATCCGGTGCGATAGGGAAAACGCTGCGCATCTCCCGTGACCACCTTTGCCAAGTTCTCGATAGTGCGGTCACTGAGTTTCATCGTCTTCGCAAAACCTACGGCTTCGCGGGCTTTTTCAGGTCCGGAAACAGCCCATAGCGCGGTATCTTTGGGTTCTTCGTGAAATGTGTCGCCTTGGGAATGAAAGCAGCGGGCGGGTCCGTGTTATCTACGATGAAAATCTGCTCTTCTCCCACGAAGCTTTCGAGATATTCGTAGAAGCGAGGTTTCAGGTCCGTGCCTGCAATTCCTTCATCTTCAATCTTCGGTTCTTTGTAGGCGATCAGGGGCGAGTCCAGAATTACGAAGCCGGGATGTGGCATTTTGCGCGAGCGGCAGTACTCGAATAGCGCAAGCGTAAACGCAGAGTAGGTGATGGCACAAAGACCCGCGCCTCGGCTCCCGCGCGATCTGTCACCAATGACGACATCGCGCTTTCCTTCATCAAAATATACGTTCGTGGCATCGGGGAAGTGCCACTCGTTAAGAATCTGTTCGACTATTTTCGAGAACGCACCCAAGGCCGTCTTTGGTATATATTGCTCGACGTCCGGCGCGTCTTCTTTCTCGATTGGTTTCTCTGGCGCCGCCGTGGGTTTCGGCTCATCCAGACGCCTTTTCAGGTTCTGAATGCGCTTGTAGATGACGATGGCTTGCTGCACTTGAGAGCGCTTCTCTACGAGTGCGGCGTGTTTCTTCCGGGCTTCCGAAAAATCGGGTGAAAGAGCAGTCTCGATCTGTTGCTGGTATTTCCGCCATTCCCGTTCGACGGACTTCCGTTCGGTAACGACCTCGACCTGTTCCGTCGTGAGCGCTGCTATCGTGCCGTGCAGTTCAGATTGCAGCAGGCGTATTTTAGCGGTCTCCGCCGCAGCGGCCTGGGTAACGGCTGCGACGTTTCCGTCGCAGGCTGCATCGTGGTTTTGACCTTGAGGCTGAGCGCCGCAAAGCGGGCATGCCATCGGATCGCGCAGAACGAAGAATTGTCCAGACTCCTCTATAGCTCCGAGCCTTTTGATGTCATTCGTATACTGGGCGTCCAGTAGCCGGAAACGCTCGTGCAACTCGGTGATTTCGTTGTTTCGCGCCGTTAGTCTGCCGTAGCGGTCGTAAACCTCTTTCCGCTGTTGACTGGTCTGCGAAAGCCGACCTTCCATAGTGGCCAGAGATGCTTGCAACTCATCGAGCTGCTCCTCGATTGCGGTTTCCTGCGCATCGAGAGCATCGGGCTTTTCAGCCAGTTGCGCAAGTTCATCCTCATAATCGCTGATCATCTGCGCAAGAACGTCTGGCCGAATGGATGGACGCTCAACGTTTGGCTTTGCCTCTGTTGGCAATGGAGCATCTTCGGTGACGGCAGAATCATCGAGGCCTGTCAGGAGCAGGCGGAACAACATCACTTCCTGCTCGCGGAATCCCGTCATCAGAAACGTCGAGTAGAGCGCACGATGGAAGTCATCGCAGGCCACGAAGAACTTCTCCAACTCCTCATCCGTGTAAGCCACTGGCAACGAAGTGGTGCGCTCGGGCAGATGCAGTTGACGCATGATGCCGCCGCGACCGCTCCGCTTGAAGAACTGCGCGATGATCACGACGTTGTGCAGGACCGTGTTCGCCTCCATGCCACTCTTCTTGAGATGCACCACGAAGTCGTTCAGCTCATCAGTGGAGACGCTTTCGAACTGCCGGTCCTTGAAGTAGTCCGCGAATCTGTCGAGAACCGCCGCGTACTTTCGATACGTGTTCGGCTTCTTCAGGGTATCGACCTGATCGAGGTACCGGTTGATCAACACGCGCAAAGCGCGGCCCGTATCGATCGGCACCGGAGGAGGTGGCGCGAGTTTGCGCGTGGAAACGAGCCCCAATTGAAGCCCGTCGATCTGGTGTTTTTTGCGCCGCTGAACTTCGAGCGCTTGTGCGACGGTCGAACCAGCCTGCTCCCGGCGTCGCGCGCCCTCGTCATACCACTCGACGTAGTAGCGGCCTTCGGGGAGAGTCTTCCAATCCCATTCACCATTCGGCTTCTTGGGAACCGAGCGCATGACCCAGCGGCCGTCGCTCTTAATGCGCTTGACGATGTTGACACGAGCCATGCTGCCATCCGAATACCATGATTCGCGATGGACAGCAAACAGGACAGCATGGTCACAAGTGCTTGGAAACAAAAACGCCAGCAGGAAGCTGGCATTCTACCAACTGAATTACTCCCGCTCGTCTGGACCCACTAAGCATAACAGATTCATCAGTTTAGGGGAAGAGCAGAAATTGCTTCTGCTTGAGAAGCCAGGTTCTACCGCTGTAACTTCATTCCCATGAATACATGTGACTTAACTCGCCTGAGCGCGCCAATGGAACATAAAAACGGACAGCATGGAACCGTCCTCTTGCCAAGTGCTGGGTCGCGACCAACGTTCTGCAGTGACAGCAACCTGATTCGGACAGGAGGATACGCCACCGTTGTTATTTCGTTGTATTTTCGTTGGTTCTGTGCTACTATTCCAGTGAGGTTTGCCATGGCTACTCTGCAACTCCCGTATCCAACTCCTGAACGCGCGCACCCTACTCTCCACCCAGGGCCGGAGTGGGCATCCTTTGAACAATTCCGTATTGCCGGTTCGCCCGGCTTGGAAGCTTTGGCGGCGGGCCAAGTGGGAACCCTGCGCACGAAGGCCGGAATCTTTCGACTTGTTCGAGACGAGGACTTCCAGTGTCTAGTAGGGATGGCAACTGAAGCCGACCGCCTGAAGGTTGGTCTAGGCACGATCATGCGAGCCGTCAAGGTTATGCGGGATCACCCGGAATCGGACTCCGCCGTCGAGCTGTTGCTGCATCTAGCAGCACAGTATTCTGCTGGCTTTCTAAGCACGAAGCAGGTAGAGCCCCTTGCCCCCCCACCCTTAGTACCGGAAGACGATGAAGTCATCACCGATCCTGTTGAACTTCAAAAGCGGGTGGCAAAGCGTTGAGTCTGGCTAATCAGCCGGCGCAACGGGATGATTACGAGCAGTTCTTCGCTGAACTTGAGAGCCGGTTATCGGCCATCTCGCACTCCGACGAGGCGGTCAACGTGATCGAGTCCGCAGTCAGCGAACGCTTTAAGAAGACCGCGCAACGACAGATTGCGTTCGCCCAACCGGGCAGCATTTGTTTGGAGCCGATCACGTATGAAGATGCGTTGGCGGACGGCAGGATTGCCGCGGACGAAGACAGGTTCTTCGTTCTTCAGGGCGATGTGATTACAACCGAGTCTGCCTACTTCTTCGGTGAACGAGTGACCGGCACGCCCCTGTTTGCCGTGCTGAATTCGACCTGTGATCTCGTTCCCGGGAGGCGTGAGTATGCGTCTCTGCTCAGCGTCCATCCCATCGTCGGTGACGGAGACGCTCTGAAATCCACCCTCCACCAACTGTTGAGCTTTCGGAGCCGACGCGATCTTTACTTGCCGCCCTTCCCGGAAGAGAATCCGCCAACCCTGGGCTACTCGGTTCGCTTCGACGGCATCGCGCAGATTCGCATTGATGACCTCCTGTTGGCCCGACGCCTCTGTTCACTCTCTCTTGTCGGTTGGAGAATCTTCGGTTCGTTCGCACGCGTGCTGATATCCAGGGCGGGAGCAGGAGAAGCCCGCCTGCGAATTAGGCAAAGCGAAGGACAACGAACCCAAACCTAGTAAGCAGCTCGACTCGTCGCTTTCAGAGTGTCGTCAATTTGCGGCGGGAACTAGACCGCCAATGCGGCTCACGACTGCTAACAGTGTCGACCCGACACCCAAGAGATGCAGACGGCTATCGCTGCACCGTTAGATACGCTTCCTGCTGCATCCCGACGCCCCCCAGATCGACGAACAGCCTCTGATCTCCGTCCGTGACGTTAGGAACGGTCAGATTGAATTGATAAAGCCCAGGCCCGACCAGACCTGCAAAGCTAAGGGCGGCCAGCGTGGACCCCCCACGCGGACCGAAAGACTTGCAGCACTCGGAAGCGATAGCGGCGCCGGAACGATTTCCCCAGCAACGGGGAGCGGACTCGTCGGCCCAAAGCCAGTGCCAAAGACAAGGATCGTGTCCCCGGGCTTTGCCGGACGTGTCGTGAAATTGGGCCCGTACAATCCCTGGGGGCCCACTATCACCCCATCCAGGTGCACAGCCGCGATATAACGGCCGTCCCGGGGCGACAACGTGAAAAACGCCGGGAACGTCGGCGGAATCGCCACCCGGATCGGAACACTCGTGCCCAAGGAACTCGTAACGCTGACATAGACGGATGGGCCCGTTGGGATGTCATGGAAGAACATCGCGTTGATTTGAGTTGGGCTCACGTAGGCGACCGCCATATCACGATCATTCACGTTCACCCGCACCCCGTCGAGCGCCGTAGGGAGCCTCGACCCTTGGAAGTCGCGATCCTCCCACGCCCGCGAGGAAGTAGACAGATTCTGCCCCTTGATGCTGACCCACATACCCGGCCCCGCCCCAGGGAGAAACGAAGCACCGTTGAGCACCTGGCTGGAGATCGGGGCCGGAGCGGAGGAGTATCTTATGGAGCGGAACCAAACAGTCTGGTCGCCCGGACCGCCAAAGACGAATTCAGTTGGGATGTAGATCTGCTGGAGTTTGGCTCGGCTAAACATCGAAAGTGGAATAGCGTAAGTCCGATACCCATTGAAAACAGGGAGAATGACTTTCTGCTCATTACCATCGTCGGGTTGATCTTTGTCCTTGACGCCGATTTCAAGGGTTGTTCCGGGAGTCCCCCGAATCTCGACCAGGAGGGTCGCACAGGCAGAGAGATCCACCGAAGGCCGCGGTGGATTCTGGGGACGGCCAACCGTGATGAATACCGCGCCCCACGCTTGGCCAGATGGATAGGCCATTCTCAGGGCGTCCCCGTCTGGCGAAACCCAATAGTCTTGCCACCGGAGGTATTGACTCCCAGGTCGAACCCCTCGGAGAGGCGGTTCCCCCCAAAGATCTGCCGGTCGCAAGCCCCTTGGGCGAACAGTTGCGAGGTTCCCGCCGCCGCAGCGGAAAGGGTCAGAAGCAATCTAACCGTAGCTGTGAAGCGCATGTATATCTCCTTCGATTATTCGCGAACGCTCGCGAGCCTAGTCGTCGGCTCGCACCACACTCTAGGTAGGGGGCTGACGCAGGGTTGCCCGATGGTCAGCATCAGCCCCGCGGGTTTCGGTGTTCGGTCGAACCGGAAAATACCCCAGTTCTTCTCCACGTCCCCTTGCTTGAAGATGGCGTCGAACCCTTCGAAAAACGAGAACTGCACATCAGTGGTTTTCAAGAGCCCCTCGTAGTACTCGCGCTGGAACTCTTCACTCCCCTCGGTCGAGGTTGCCGTTGAGAGGCCAACCTCCTTGAACAAGATCGGCTTAAGTGGGATGTGCCGAGCCAAACGCTGCCAGGCCCCCAGTGTCCAATCGACGGCACGCACCGGATCGCGATGTCCGTGGAAATACGGATGGTATAAGCGCCGGATGCAAAATAGACCAGTAAGCGCCGCATGAGCGGTGTTGCTGGCGGAGCAAGACTAGACCGCCAGAAGACTGGTTCCATCGAACATTCCCATAGAGATGTGTTTTGTGGAACACCGGAGAGGTGTACACAGTGGAGCTGTATGCGCGGGTCCGACGAGCCATCGTCGTCGACAAGATGAGCGAACGCGAGGCGGCCCGGCAGTTTGGGCTGGCACGCGAGACGGTGCGAAAGATGCTGCGCTACTCGGTGCCGCCGGGTTACCGGCGGCAGCAGCCTGCGCGGCGGCCGAAGCTGGACGCTTGGGTCGGGGCCATCGATCAGATCCTCCAAGACGATAAGACGCTGGGCAAAAAGCAGCGTCACACAGCCAAACGGATCTTTGAGCGGTTGCGCGACGAGCATAGATACCTCGGCGGCTACACGATCGTGAAGGACTACGTGCGGCTCCGCAAGCTGAGCCAGCGCGAGATGTTCGTACCGCTGATTCATCCTCCGGGCGACGCGCAGGCTGACTTTGGGGAAGCGCAGGTGGTAATCGGCGGCATCGAGCGCAAGGCGCACTACCTGGCGATGGACCTGCCGCAGTCCGACGATTGCTTCGTGATGGCGTTTCCGGCCGAGACAACGGAAGCATTTCTCGAAGGCCACAACCGCGCTTTCGCTTACTTCGGCGGAGTTCCACGCACGATCCTGTACGACAACACCAAGCTGGCGGTGGCGCGGATTCTGGGCGATGGCACGCGCACCAAAACGCGGGCGTTCACTGAGTTGCAGAGCCATTATCTGTTCGCGGAGAAGTTCGGGCGTCCGGGCAAGGGCAACGACAAGGGGAAGGTGGAAGGGCTGGTGGGCTATGCACGGAGGAACTTCATGGTGCCGATTCCGCGCTACGCCACCTGGGAGGAGTTCAACGCGCATTTGTTGGCCGAGTGCCAGAAGCGGCGCGAGCGAATCCTGCGTGGGCACAAGGAAAGCATCGGCCAGCGATTCGCCAAAGACCAGGAGCTGTTGCTTCCTTTGCCAGCGGCGCCGTATGAAGCCTGCGATAAGCACTCGACGCGAGTGACCTCGATGTCGCTGGTGCGCTATCGAGCCAACGATTACTCGGTGCCGGTGTGCTGGGGACACCGCGAGGTGCTGGTGAAAGGGTTCGTGCACGAAGTGGTGATCTGCGCGGCGAGCGAGGTGATCGCGCGCCACGTGCGCAGCTACGAACGCGAAGACATGATCTTCAATCCGTTGCACTACCTGGCGCTGCTGGAGCAGAAGACGAATGCGCTGGACCAGGCCAGGCCACTGGCTGGCTGGGTTCTGCCGGAAGGCTTCGCGCAGATGCGGCGTTTGATGGAAGCGCGGCTGGGTAAGAAGGGTAAGCGCGAGTTCGTACAGACACTGCGATTGCTGGAGACATTCGCGCTCCACGAAGTAACGTTGGCGATCGACGATGCCTTGCGCATGGGCACGATTTCCTTCGATGCCGTCAAGCATCTACTGCTGTGCCGCATCGAGCGGCGACCGGCGCGGCTGGACCTGGAGAACTATCCGCACCTGCCGGCGGCGCACGTGACCACCACCGCAGCCGCCGACTACCTCGCCTTGCTTACTCCGGAAGGGCTGAGCCAGGGAGCCCATTAATATGGACACGCCGCAGGTCCTGCTCGAACACCATCTAAAAACCCTGCGACTGCCGACGTTCCTACGCGAGTACGACAAGGTCGCGCAGCAATGCGCCGCCGAGGGCGTCGACTTTCCGCGCTATCTGCTGCGACTGACCGAGTTGGAACTGCTCGACCGGGAACGGCGCGCCACCGAGCGCCGCATCCGCCAAGCGAAGTTTGATGTGGTCAAGAGCCTGGACACCTTTGACTTCCTGGCAATCCCATCCTTAAACAAGTCGCTGGTGCTGGAACTGGCCCGTTCGGAGTTCATCGAGCGGAAGGAAAACATTCTGGCGCTAGGAAACTCGGGCACCGGAAAAACACATATCGCGCTGGCACTAGGCTTAGCCGCTTGCCAGAAGGGCTTCCGCGTCCGCTTCACCACCGCGGCGTCGCTGGCGCATGAGCTGATCGAAGCCAAAGACGAACGCCGTCTGATGCGCTTTCAGAAATTGCTCTCCAGCTTCGAGTTGCTGATCATCGACGAGCTGGGCTTCGTGCCGCTGTCCAAGACCGGGGCCGAACTGCTGTTCGAAGTCTTCAGCCGCCGCTATGAGCGCACCGCCACGCTGGTCACCAGCAACTTGCCCTTCAACGAATGGACCGAGGCCTTCGGATCCGAGCGGCTGACGGGAGCACTGCTGGACCGGCTCACTCACCACGTCCACATTCTGGAAATGAACGGCGACAGTTACCGGCTCAAGGACAGCAAGCAGAAGCGGCCCGCCAAGTCTCGTTCTTAGCCGCCCTCAACTCCCACTCCCAGCCGATTTACGAAGACGGCTTCCGCTTCGGCCTAAACGCGCCCCGCAAAGCGGGTCGCAGGCCTATGCTCCAGCCGTCCCCGCAAATCCCTCAAACCAAAACCCTCCCGCCCGTGAAGTGGTCTACTTTTTCTCCGCCACACCGGTCTAGTTTTACTCCGCCCTTGACAGGCGAGGTCAGCCCGAACTCCAGGATCTTCGCCTGTGCCAGCGGGCGCAGGCTGTCGCAACTAGCTCGGACCAGTGCGCCGAGATCCACCTTGCTGAAGACCATGTCAAAATGGCCGCTGTCCCCACGCGCCAGCGTCAGTAATCCCTCCACTAGATTGGTCGCCCGGTCCGTTTGGTGAAGAATCCGCTCTAGCGTGTCCTTGTACGATTCCGGTTCCCGATTTCTTCGCAAGGCGATTTCGGCCGAGGCTCGGATCGTAGCGAGAGGTGTCCGTAAGTCGTGTGAGGCGTCTGAGGTGAAGCGCTGTATCCGCTCGACGCCGCTTTGAAGCCGATCCAGCATCTCATTCCACCTCCCAGCGAGAAGACGCAGTTCGTCATTGGGAATAGGAACGGGAAGGCGCATGGATAAGTCCGTCAGATCAATGGAGCCTGCGGCCATCGCCATTTCGTGAACCGGGGCGAGTACACGCTTACTGAGCCAGTAACCTCCAAATGAAGCGACCAGAAGCACCAGCGGCATCGACAGTAATAGAATGCGGTTGAGCCTTTGGAGAGTTTCGTCGACGGGTTCCAGCGATAGGTACATCTTGACCTGAACGACTCGGGTCCCAGCTCTTGCGGACTCCTCGGCCTCAAGGCTCCGGACGGTACCGAACGATTCCGATTGATAGATCACCGCGTTAGAGGCATCAATCAATCGGATAGAAAATCCCACGGGCAATGCCTTGCTAAACTCAGAGACCTCTTCGGCGATGCTGTCAGCCCCCTGCGCGGGCGGCTCTTCGAGGTGCTGCAAGACTGCACTTAAGCTACCGATGCGATCCTGAAGCTCTGCTTGCCGCGCCGCGATCAAGCTCTGCCGTAGACCAAGCCATACGGTCGCTCCAAAGGCCAAAAGACAGAGCGCCAGAACAATCGAGTACCAAAAGGACAACCGAAGGCGTATCGGGAAGTTGAGGCTCATTCCGGTTCACGCCGCAGCGGACGCGGACTCCGAGTTGAAGAAGAGCCCGTTCGGCTTTGCCCGCTAGGTTCTCGGAAAATGTCGGCAGGAGACGTGGGGCCTTATCGACCAGGATCAGCTGAGCCTGATCGGGGCGGATGGAGCGGAAGTCATCCTTGAGAGTCTTGCGGGCGATCTCACTGAGGGCACCGGCGAGTTCGACGCCGGTCGGCCCGCCGCCGACAATGACGAAGGTCAGCCATGGTGAGTTCCCCGAGGCGCTTTCGAGTTCCGCATTCTCAAATGCCGTGAAGATGCGGCGGCGCATTTCGGTGGCGTCTTCGATGCTCTTGAGACATGGTGCGACTTTCGGCAAGCGATCCTCTGCGACTTCGAGCGCGGCGCCAGGTAGCAGGTGAATACCGATTTCGAAGGGCAGGCAGATGTCGTAGAGGAATCGCCTGATCTCGCCGTCGAAGCGCCCGATCACCTTCAACTCCGCCGAATCCAGCAGATGTTTAGACACGTGCAGCAGGTCCTTGTCGGCATCCGCCTCGATCTGAGAGAGGTTGAAGACCTTGCGGGTGTCGCCCATGGTGGACAGGCAGTCTGATGCAGACGGATTTCTTGGCGAGATCCACGCTCGGGTCCAGGACAACGCCGCGCCCCGGTGGGGTTCCATTGTTGCCGTGGTCTGCCGGCGCGGTATCGGCCATGAGTGGCGCGAACCACTCGACCGTGGGTAGGTTGTCGCGCGAAGAGCGAGTTTCTTGAGTCGCCATTGCTGGCCACGTCCTGGATGTGATTTGAATTGAATTTGGGAACCACTGATTTGGGCAGGGGCAGGGCGGACCCCGCTACTGAACCGCCACATAAGTGCAGGCCGAGCTTTTCGTCGAGACGCTATGAAGAAGTGTGAGGTGCCGATCACCTCCAAAATGGCTGAACTCCCGCGAGACCCCGGATTGGCCCGACTGGCCTTCGTGCTGGCGCCCAAGGATGCCTGAGCCGATGAAAATGGCACCGAACCCACCCTGCCGCTCACTTCGTCACAGGTGCCGGAGTAAGCGATGCGTGGACAACCTGCTTGAACTTGTACAGCCATAGTCAGGTAGCGGTACGCATAAGCAGCCGGGCGAAACTTGACGGCACCGGCTCACGAGAGTACGAGAGGTGCGTCAGCTCTGCACGCGTGGGTCTTTCAGTCGCCTTAACGCCTTCCAACGCAATAGAATAGAGAGTTCGTGAACCATACAGAGTTCGGCCCAGGCTGAGCAGCCACGGCGCGTGCTGGTTCGAGGAGATATTGAGGCAATGGACGCATTCGAAATCAGGCGACAACTCGTTGACGACTACTCCCAGTACGTTCGGAGCTTCATAAATATACGTGATGGCCACATCGCGAGCTGTGTTTACTCAGAACTGAATTCAGGCCTGTTGTGGCCTGATCCCCTTATACAGTTGAATCCCGCGTTTGAGCCGGGTGATTCGATTGATGGTCTTGTTCGCGAGGGTGTGTTGCATGAGGAATGCTCCAGGATCTTCAGGAAGGACAAGGAGCCGGGCAGCAACAATTCCGGCAAGCCGCTAAACCTCTACCGACATCAATCAGAGGCCATACGCTATGCCGTCCAGAATCACAACTACGTGTTGACGACCGGAACCGCTTCCGGCAAAAGCCTGTCCTATATTGTGCCAATCGTGAATCAGGTGCTGCGGCGCGGTTCCGGTGGAGGAATCCAGGCGCTCATTGTCTATCCGATGAACGCGCTCGCAAATAGCCAATTTGGTGAGTTGAAGAAGTTCCTGCACTACGGTTATCCAGAAGATCGGCCTCCAGTGCGTTTCGCTCAGTACACAGGTCAGGAGAAGGACGAACAGCGCAAGGCAATCATCGCCAATCCGCCGGACATTCTCATCACAAACTACGTGATGGCTGAGTTGATTCTCACGCGTCCGGACGAGCGTCAACTTGTCGAAGCTGCCCGTGGTCTTAGGTTTCTTGTCATGGACGAACTTCACACGTACCGCGGTCGGCAAGGTGCCGACGTAGCCCTGCTGATTCGTCGATTACGGAATCGCGTTTCGAGCGAGTCTCTGCAGTACGTTGGAACGTCCGCAACCATGGCGGGCGGCGGAAACTTTGATCGTCAGCGGAAAGAAGTATCGTCGATAGCCAGCAAGTTCTTTGGTGCCGCTGTCCGTCCCGAGCATGTCATCGGGGAAACTCTGCAGCCCGCAACCGCACCCCTACCACTGGGTGATCCTGCATTCCTGAAGACGTTGCGTCAACGCGTAATGGCCGAGGCAGAGCCGACAACCGGCTACCAAGAGTTCATAGCAGATCCTCTATCAAGTTGGATTGAACACCGTCTCGGGCTTGATGTCGAGGAAAGTACCGGCCGGCGCATCAGGGCAGTGCCGCGAAGCTTAGTGGGCCCCGATGGGGCCGCTGAGCTATTGGCCAAAGAAACCGGGCTGTCCGCAGATCGCTGTGCTCAATCCCTTCAAGACCAATTGCTCCGTTCTTACTCTGTAGGCCGAAACCCGGAGAACGGTTTCCCGCCTTTTGCCTTTCGGCTACATCAGTTCATCAGCAAAGGCGACACCGTCTATGCGACCCCGGAGGAAGAGAGCAAACGGCATGTCACGGTGCATGGGCAGCAGTTCGTTCCGGGAGATCGAGATCGAATCCTTCTGCCGCTGGTTTTTTGTCGTGAGTGCGGCCAAGAGTACTACTGCGTGCGAGCCTCGAATTCATCAAGCCCGGGCAAGCGAATCTTTGAGCCGCGTGAAGCACAAGATCAGGAGGGAACCGACGAAATTGTTCCCGGTTACCTTTACATCAGCACTTCGAATCGGTGGCCATCTTCTGCTGAGGAGATCGTTGACCGGATCCCCGAAGATTGGGTCGAAGAACATCGCGGTACCCGTCGAGTAAAGAGTAGCCAAAGGAAGAACGTACCGGAGATCGTGCGAGTCGGTTCGGACGGTGCCGAAGTGATGGAGGGCGTCGAGGCCACGTTCTTAACCAGCCCATTCAGATTCTGCCTGAGCTGCGGCGTAGCTTACGGGGGGCGCCAAAAATCTGACTTTGCGAAACTATCTTCACTGAGCTCCGAAGGTCGCTCCACAGCGACAACGATTCTCAGCCTATCCGTCATTCGAGGCCTCAAGAACGAGGCGTCTCTCCACGACCGAGCACGAAAACTGCTGAGTTTTACCGACAATCGCCAGGACGCTTCTTTGCAGGCCGGCCACTTTAATGATTTTGTCGAAGTAGGCCTTTTGCGTGCGGCCTTGTACAAAGCTGCGGCAACCGTTGGTACTGCGGGAATCTCACATGATGAGTTGCCCGAAAAGGTTTTTAAAGCGCTTGATCTCCCATTGGATCTTTATGCTAAGGACCCCGCTGTCAGATTTCAGGCTCTCAAGGATACGCAGAGCGCCTTCAGGACTGTGCTCGGATACAGGCTCTACAGAGATCTGAAGCGCGGATGGCGCATCACACTGCCCAACCTGGAGCAGTGCGGACTCCTGGAAATTCACTACCAGTCGCTTGACGACCTTTGTCAGTCGGAACCTGATTGGGGCGACTGCCATCCCGCTCTCGCGAGCGCGAGTCCGGACACGCGCCAACGCATCGCAAAGGCGCTTCTCGATCACATGCGACGGGAGTTGGCCATTCAAGTCGATTTCCTCGACTCAGGCTACCAGGAGCGGATTCGACAGCAAAGCAGCCAGCACCTTCGTGAGCCTTGGGCTGTAGACGAGAGTGAGCAGCTTGAGCATGCCGCAATCTTGTTCCCAAGGCCTTCGGGAGGTGATCATGATGACTATGGTGGGAACCTGTACATGTCCGCTCGCAGCGGATTCGGACAGTTTCTTCGTCGCGGCACTACATTTCCCGGCTTCCCGAACCTTTCCCTCGCCGATACGGAACCTGTAATTCGACAAGTATTGGAGAAGTTGCGGGTTGCTGGCATCGTGAAGCAAATGGTAGAGCCTCGGAATCCAGACGAGGTTGCAGGATATCAATTGTCGGCCTCAGCACTTCTGTGGGTTGCCGGCGACGGTTCCAAAGCCTCTCACGACCCGATCCGCGTTCCACACATGCCCATCGACGGTGGTCGTACGAACCCGTTTTTCGTCAAGTTCTACCGTGAAGTGGCCCAGACGGCACTCGGCCTAGAGGCACGGGAGCACACCGCACAGGTCCCCATCGATCTTCGAATTGACCGGGAGTTGCGGTTTGCCGAAGGGAAACTGCCCTTGCTTTTTTGTAGCCCGACGATGGAGTTGGGCGTAGACATCCGGGAACTCAACGCTGTCAACCTTCGAAACATTCCGCCTACACCGGCCAACTATGCCCAGCGCAGTGGCCGCGCGGGTAGAAGCGGGCAGCCTGCCATCGTCGTTTCGTATTGTTCTACTGGCAGTTCCCATGATCAGTACTTCTTCAAACGGCCCAGCCTTATGGTTGCTGGGTCAGTAACGCCTCCTCGGTTGGATCTCTCAAATGAGGATTTGGTCCGGGCACATGTCCATGCAATCTGGCTGTCCGAGGCGCGCCTTCATTTGGGGCGGACGCTGAAAGACATTCTCGACCTCGCCGGTGATGATCCCAGCCTGGAACTTCTGCCGAGCGTCGAAGACGCGCTCAACTCGGAGTCGGCGCAAGCGAGAGCCAAATCGCGTTGCAAGTCCGTTCTTGCGGACTGCGAAAGCGAACTTGGATTCGCTGATGGGGATCTTGACCGCTGGCTCGATACAACGTTTTCTCAGATCCGTCTTAATTTTGTGGAAGCCTGCAGACGGTGGAAGGACCTGTACATGGCGGCCCACACCCAGGCGCGTTTACAGAGCAAAATCATTCTGGACGCCACCCGCAGCATCGAGGAAAAGCGGCAGGCTGAACGCCTACGCCGCGAGGCGGAAGATCAAGTCCGCCTCCTGAGTGAAGCGGACAACGTGATCCAGTCTGACTTCTATAGCTATCGTTACTTCGCGAGCGAAGGATTCCTACCGGGATACAGTTTCCCGCGCCTACCGCTTTCTGCATTCGTCCCTGGTCGTCGCCAAACAAAGAATAGAGAAGAGTATCTGTCGCGCCCACGCTTTCTCGCTATTTCGGAGTTCGGGCCGCGAGCGGTCGTTTACCACGAAGGTTCTCGCTATCGCATCAATCGTGTCATTCTTCCTGTCGGGGAAAACCAGGAACTTGCCACGCGTCGCGCAAAACAGTGCGAGGCCTGCGGCTATTTGCACCCTGTCTCGGCAGGAGACGGCGTCGATCTCTGTGAGCGCTGTAAGAACCCGCTAGGTCAGCCGATGGCATCGTTGTTCAGGCTTCAGAATGTCACGACGAAGCGTACCGACCGAATCAATTCGGATGAGGAAGAACGCTTGCGGCAAGGCTTCGAACTACGGACAGCTGTACGATTCACCGAGAGCGCCGGTCGCCCGACTCATCGGGTCGCAAGTATTGAGCGAAACGGTGAGGTTCTGGCACGCCTCGACTATGGATCGGCGGCGACAATTTGGCGAATCAACCTTGGGTGGCGACGCCGAAAGCAGCGAAATCTGCATGGCTTCCTGCTCGACACGGAACGCGGCTATTGGGCCACAAATGACATGGCTAACGATGACGACCCAGGCGATCCACTCTCTGCCCGAGTAACCAGAGTGATTCCTTTCGTCGAGGACCGCAGGAACTGCCTGGTATTGGAACCTACGTCCAGCATGTCCGACGTTGTCATGGCCTCACTCGCGGCCGCGCTCAAGTCTGCGATCCAGATCAAGTATCAGTTGGAAGACAACGAGCTTGCCGTCGAGCCGCTACCAGATTCGAAAAATAGACGAGTCCTGCTCTTCTATGAATCCGCAGAAGGCGGGGCTGGTGTGCTGCGAAGCATCTTGGACGACACACAGGCAATTCAGGAAATCGCTGCGAAGGCCCTCGATATCTGCCATTTTAATCCCAAGACTGGTGACGACCTGCGGCGCGCTCCAAGGGCCAAGGAAGATTGCGAGGCGGCCTGTTACGACTGCTTAATGAGCTATGGCAATCAAGGCGATCACAAATTGCTTGATCGTCAGCGAATTCGAGACCTTTTGCTTACGCTCTCGGGTGCCAGCGTCAGCGCATCACCTGCACATCAACCTAGAAAAGACCACCTAGCGCAACTTTCCAATCTCGCTGAAAGCGAATTGGAGCGCCGGTGGATTCGCTTCTTAGAAGAAGGTCATCTCCGATTGCCTTCCAAGGCACAGCCCCTCGTCGAAGCGTGCAAGACGCGACCTGACTTCTTATACGAAGATTCGCTCACGGCGATCTACGTAGATGGCCCACCGCACCAGTTCGCCGATCGCCAGCAACGCGATCGGATTCAGACAGAATGTATGGAGGACCTCGGCTTCACGGTGATACGCTTCGGTCACGAAGACAACTGGACAGAGATCGTAGCTCGATATCCTAACGTGTTTGGGAGAATCTCTTGACGTTTGCGATTGGTTCGCTCGTCAAAGCGCGCGGTCGCGAATGGGTTGTATTGCCGGAATCGGAAGACTCCCTGTTGGTCCTTCGCCCGTTGGGCGGAACCGACGAGGAAGTCGCTGGCATCTACCTGCCGCTTGAAAATGTAGAGCCGGCGACGTTTGCGCTGCCGGATCCTTCGCGACTTGGGGATCACCGATCCTGCCGCCTGTTGCGGGATGCGGTTCGCCTGGGATTCCGCGCGAGTGCGGGTCCATTCCGATCTTTTGCCCGGCTCGGCATCGAGCCTAGACCTTACCAACTTGTGCCGTTGCTCATGGCGCTCAAGCTCGATCCGGTTCGACTATTGATTGCCGATGATGTCGGTATCGGCAAGACCGTCGAAGCGTGTCTTATCGCGCGCGAGCTCTTGGATCGCGGTGAAATTCGAAGAATAGCGGTCCTCTGCCCGCCGCAACTAGCGGAGCAATGGCAAGCCGAGCTTCGCGATAAGTTCCACATCGAAGCCGAGCTTGTTCTAGCCGGAACAGCGGCTCGCCTTGAGAGGCACTGCCGGGTCGGCGAATCCCTCTTCGACATCTATCCCTTTGTCGTGGTCTCTACAGACTTCATCAAGAGTGACCGCCGCCGCCTTGATTTCCTTCGCGCGTGCCCGGAGATGGTGATTGTCGACGAAGCCCATACCTGCGCATACAGCGGGGAGGGCGGCGCGGGAAGGCACCAGCGTCACGAACTCGTAAAGGGACTCGCCTCGTCAGAAAGGGCGCGTCACATCATTTTGGTGACGGCAACTCCCCACTCTGGGAACGAACAGTCTTTTCGGTCGCTCCTCGGGCTATTGGATTCCGGATTCACAAACCTGCCGGAAGATCTCACGGGTAAGCAGAACGAATCGGTGCGTCGTAAATTGGCATCGCATCTCGTACAGCGGCGGCGAGCAGATATCCGGCACTTTCTTAAGGCGGACACGCCTTTCCCAGATCGTGAAGAAGCTGAACAGGGTTACAAACTCCACGACGACTACCGTCGCCTTTTCGCGAGAGTACTGGAGTACGCGAGGGAAACCGTTTCCGAGAAAGGTGAGACTCGCCATAGACAACGCGTCCAGTGGTGGTCGGCCCTTGCATTGTTGCGTGCGCTTGCTTCGAGCCCTGCCGCAGCAGCAGCAACGCTCAGAACCCGCGCCGCTACAGCCGCCACAGACACCGTGGAAGAGGCCGATGACCTGGGGCGGCGCACCGTGCTTGATCTGTTGGATGACGTAGCCACAGAATCAGCGGACATTACCCCAGGGGGCGATGCCGAACTTGACGAAGGCGACGACGCCCGGCTTCGGCGACGCCTGCTGGATATGGCCCGCCAGGCCGAAGCACTTCAGGGGAAGAAGGATAACAAGCTTCAGACCGCTGCAACATTGGTTGCGGCGCTATTAAAAGAAGGATTCCGTCCCATCGTTTTCTGTCGGTTCATTGCAACGGCGGAATATGTAGCGACGGCTCTGCGCCACGATCTTCCAAAGGAGGTCGCCGTGGCGGCCATCACGAGTGAACTCGCACCCACAGAGCGGGAAGCGCGTATTGGCGAACTTTCTGAAACGCCAAAGCATGTCCTGGTGGCGACCGATTGCCTTTCAGAAGGCATCAATCTCCAACGCGACTTCGATGCGGTCATCCACTATGACCTCAGTTGGAACCCGACCCGCCACGAACAGCGTGAGGGTCGCGTCGACCGCTATGGCCAGCCGAGCCCCAAGGTCCGCGTCATCACCTACTACGGCCTCGATAATCAGATCGACGGAATCGTCCTAGATGTGCTCCTCCGAAAGCACAAGAAGATCCGTAGTTCCCTTGGGATCTCAGTTCCGATACCCGTGGATACGGAAAAGATCGTCGAAGCCGTCTTTGAAGGATTGCTTCTCCGCAGCAAGCCAGGCACTGCCGAACAGTTGTACTTGGACTTTGAGGACTACTTCCGTCCGGCCAAGAATGACCTGTTTGCCAAATGGGACATGAGCGCAGACCGCGAGAAGCGTTCGCGGACAATGTTCTCGCAAGAGGGGCTGAGCACAAGTGTCGCCGAAGTCGAACGTGAGTTGGCCGAAGTTCGCAAAGCCATCGGATCTGGAATTGACGTTTCCACGTTCACAAAGGAAGCGCTTCTGGCTCACGGAGCAGTCGTAGCTCAGAACGGCGTCGTCAAAGTCGATCTTGCGGAAATCCCACGCGGTTTGCGGGACGCCTTGACGACGGACCGCCACCTGCTGGTTCGATTTGAGCCGCCCACCAAGGCTGGTGAGCTTCTACTTACCCGCACTCATCCAATTGTCGAAGGGTTAGCCAGCTTCCTTTTGGACACAGCGCTTGATTCACAACTAAATGGTGTGGCTCGCCGCTGTGGCACCATCCGAACCCGGGCCATTTCTCGCCGGACAACGGTCCTGTTGCTTCGGCTGCGCTACCACATCATTACGCGTCAGGGCACTGAAGAGCACCCGCTCCTCGCGGAAGATTGCATGACCGTCGCCTTCGAAGGTTCTCCAGCCAATCCAACATGGCTCGATCGGAATAGCGCCGAGGCGCTCCTCGCCACCACACCGGATGCGAACATTCAGCCTGACCAGGCGGCCGAATTCATCCGCAAGGTAAATCTGGATTTCGACCTCCTAACGCCACGCCTCAATGAGGTCGCCCGCGAACGGGGAGAAGAACTGCTTGCCGCCCATACACGCGTTCGGACCGCAGCTCGTCTTCAGGGCGTCCGCCACCGCGTGGAACCGCAGCTTCCGCCCGATGTCCTCGGTGTTTACGTTTACCTCCCCGCGCTCTCTGAAGCCGTAAAGGGAGCGCTCTAGCGATGGCATCGAAGAGTCGCGAACTGTTTCTCACGATTCGAGCGGAGGGCGCAATCCTCCCGCCGGATCTCCTCCAACGAATCGTTTCAGGCGATCGCGAACTGGAGGGGCTGAAGCCAGACGACTATCACCTTCCCAAGAGCGAAAAACTAAACGAAGCGACCAGTCGCTCGTGGAACCGCCTGCTCGGCGCGTGGGTTTCGTTTCGGGCAGCCGCAGCAAAGCTCCCGGATGCGGAATCCGGAACTTCACTCACTCGCGAGCGTTGGCTGCAACCTCTGTTCCAGGAACTCGGCTATGGCCGACTTCTCTTGGCAAAGCCCATAGAAGCCGACGGCAAGTCCTACGCGATTTCTCACGGTTGGAATCGCACGCCCATTCATCTAATCGGTTGCCGTGTGGACCTTGACCGATCACAGCAGCGCACGACAACAACAACCCGCAGCAGCCCGCACAGCCTCCTGCAAGAAGCGTTAAACCGTTCACAGGAGCATCTATGGGGTTTCGTCACTAATGGTTTGAGCCTCCGGGTGCTTCGGGACAACGCAAGCTTGACCCGCCAAGCCTACGTGGAATTCGACATCGAGGCGATGATGCTCGGCGAAAACTACGCCGACTTCGTACTCCTTTGGCTTCTCTGCCACCAATCGCGTGTGGAGGCTGAAACCTCGAAGGACTGCTGGCTGGAGAAGTGGTCGCAAGCGTCCAAAGAACGTGGCGTCCGGGCGTTAGATCAACTCCGGCGTGGAGTGGAGCAGGCTATTACTGCCCTGGGCCGCGGATTCCTCAGTTGCCAGCCAAACCGCAAACTACGCGAGGACCTTCGATCCGGCGCACTCGATCCTCAAGATTACTACCGGCAGTTGCTTCGCCTCGTCTACCGCCTTCTATTCCTTTTCTCTGCTGAGGACCGCGGATTGCTGCTCGTTCCTGGGGAAGCGCATGCCGCCGCAAGGGAGCGGTACCTCACCTATTACTCGACCAGCCACCTCCGCCGCTTGGCGGAGCGCCGGACCGGAACAAGGCATACCGATTTGTTTGCCTCACTCCGCTTGATCATGGGCAAATTGGGCATGGACTCCGGCTGCCGTGAGTTGGCGCTTCCGGCGTTGGGGAGCTTTCTATTTTCGGATAAGGCCCTGCCGGACTTGGAGCACTGTGATATCTCCAACTTCGAACTCTCCGAGGCGACACGCGCGCTTGCGGTGACCGTCTCGAACGGAATCAGGCGACCGGTTGACTACAAGAATCTGGGTGCGGAGGAATTGGGCAGCGTCTACGAATCTCTGCTTGAGCTACATCCGCGCGTGAACCTTGATGCCGCGTCGTTTGAACTCAGCGTAGCCAGCGGCCATGAGCGAAAGACCACTGGCTCCTACTACACCCCCACAAGTCTGATTGATTGCCTGCTGGATTCGGCGCTCGAACCTGTACTCAACGACGCGGCGCGAAAACCAGAACCCGAAAAGGCGATCCTCGCGCTCAAAGTAGTGGACCCCGCCTGCGGCAGTGGCCACTTCCTCATCGCCGCCGCCCATCGCATCGCCAAGCGGCTAGCCACGGCGCGCACCGGGGATGAGGAACCCTCACCGGAAGCGGTCAGAACGGCGTTGCGCGATGTGATCGGGCACTGTATCTACGGTGTGGACATCAACCCCATGGCCGTCGAGCTCTGCAAAGTCAACTTATGGATGGAAGCTCTCGAACCGGGCAAGCCCTTGTCTTTTCTTGAGAGTAAGATCCAGTGCGGCAACGCGCTATTGGGCACGACGCCAGCCCTACTCACGGATGGAATTCCTGATGCTGCGTTCGCGCCGCTCGAGGGCGATAGTTCCGATCTGCCGGGAGAATTGAAGGCGCTGGTGTGCTCAAACGTGTACGACACCGCGTCGGGGCGCTACCTGCTGATCCCGCAGGCTCGCGCCTGGTTGGCGTCTACAATTCGCGCATCGGCTACGGCCAGGATGGCGTACAAGTGATCTGGGACCGCGTTATCTACCCGGACGGCTCATCG
>JBBSEX010000032.1:0-31773 GCA_038239345.1 Bryobacterales bacterium | reverse complement strand
TGCGCTGTTCGGGGGTTAACTTGTCCCAGCGTATCTTTGCCAATCCCGATGCCAGTGGGTTCTTTGCAGCGGTCTTTTTTGGGGGTCCCCAACGTGCTCGGGCAGCCGCGCGCATCAGCTCGCTCCGTTCCTGCGGAGAAATATCGGCCCAGCGCTTTTTCGCGCCTTTGCGACCGCCATCGCTCTGTTTTGTGTTGACGGCTTTCTTCGAAGGCAACCCTAAAGTCTAGCGGAGAAAAGGAGGTGAGATTCACTATCGGCACATCCGTCTTTACTGAAGCCTAGCATAATGTACGCACATAAAGTGCAAGCAGGGATTCCATTGGAGAGGTTGAATGAATCAGAATGTTCCAACGCAGAGTGGTCCGGTCACGCGCCGGATCAAAACCCGCAGCCTGCGGCAGCTCATCGCCCTGACGTTTGCGATGGCGGTCGCTTCACCGGTCTTTGCCCAGTCCCCTTGGGAGCAGGCCGTAAACAATCTTCAGACCAGTTTTACCGGTCCCATCGCGAAAGGCCTTGCACTAGTGGCCATCGTCATCGGCGGACTCATGTTCGCCTACAGCGAGGGCGCTTCGAAGAAGGTATTCGCCGGGATCATTTTCGGTCTGGGAATGGCGCTCGGTGCCGCCAATTTCCTTACCTGGATGTTCGGGTAGGGCGGGGAAGGGTGAAGGGAGGCGGTCAACGTGACTGAACCAACGTCGAATCCGGTCTACAAATCCATCAACAAGCCCCTCACAGTATGGGGCGTCGAGAGACGTCTGTTCTTCGTGGCGATGGTTATGGGGGCCGCCACCTTCACCTGCTTTTCGAGCGTCCTCGGGGCATTGCTCATGTTCGCCATGCTGTACCTCTTTGCCCGGCACGCGAGCAAGACGGACCCCCAAATTCTGCGCATCCTGATGAACTCTTCCAGGTTCAAGCCGCAGTACGACCCGCTCAAGCGGGATTTCTATCCAGTGGAGCGCATATCGAATGATCAAGCTGTCGCGAATCGTTAAGGATTACCAGGATTCCGGCGCGGTCAATGCGCTCGTAAACCTGTTCGGCTTCATAGACGATCACGTGTTCCTCACCAAAAGCGGGGAAGTCGGTGTCGTTCTGAAAGTACAGGGCCGCGACTACGAGTGCCTGGACAACTTCGATCTTAATGACATCACCCGCCGGTTCGAAGCGTGCGTGCGCTCCTTCGATCCGTCCTTCCGTGTTTATCAGTACGTCATCAAGCGCGATAACGCGAGCATTCCCCGCAGTGCCGATTATGAAAATCCCATTGTGCGCCAAGCTGTCACGAGCCGTGTGGCCTACCTCGAAAGCAAGGCGGACGAGCTGTACTCACTCGATGTCTATTTTGTTGTCCTTTATGAAGGCTCCCGCTACAGCCTCAATCTCGCCGAGAAGTTGAAGCTGATCGCGAAGCAGCCAGCCGCTGGAATTGCAGCCATGTTCTCAACGAGCAAGGCGGTCCTCCTCATCGAGGAATTCATCAACCGCGGGCACCAGGTGCTCGTGAATAAGGTCAACAGCTTCCTGATCCAGCTCCGGGATTATGTGCCGGTCGAGCTTGCCGAGAAGGCTGACGCATTCCGCTTCTTCCGCCGTCTCCTCAACTTCACGCACTACAAAGCCGACGCGGTTCCGTTTGAGCACAACACGTTCCTCGATTACTTTGTGAGCGATTCCCAGATCGAGTGCCACCGCGGATTCTTGCGCCTGGATGACTACTACGTCAAGGTGCTCACGCTGAAAGAGCCGCCTTCAAAAACTCATCCGAACATGCTGAAACACCTGCAGGAATTGCCGTCGGAGTGCATCATTACGAGCGAGTTTAAGCGGATTGAGAACTTCGAGATGCGCAAGCTGATCCAGAGCAAGCGCCGCCACTTCCACAACTCGAAGACTAGCATCCTGAGTCAAATCAACCTCAACAATCAGCCGCCGACGCCGGACCAGATATTGATTGACGACTCAGCCAGCGCGATGGTTGCCGAGCTGGGCAGTTGCCTGACGGAGATGGAGTTGAAGAGCAACTACTTCGGCCAGTTCTCGTTTACGGTCATCCTTTACGACCGGGACAAAAAGCGGCTGGATAAATCCGTCGCGGAGGCGTTCAAGGTCTTCTCCTCACAGGACGCGATTCTGTTCGAGGAACGGTACAACCTGCTTAACGCGTTTCTGGCGGCATTGCCGGCCAACCACCGCTACAACCTGCGCTACATGTACCTGCTCAACAATAATTACGCGGATTTGTCGTTCCTGTTTGCGCCCCAATCGGGAGAGCCGTGGAATAAACACCTGAATGCAGAATACTTGGCGGCTTTTGAGACGAACCAGAACACCCCGTATTACCTGAATCTTCATTACCAAGACATCCCGCACACGCTGATGCTCGGCATGACCGGGACGGGGAAATCGTTCACCTGCAATTTCCTGCTCACTCACGCTCAGAAATATAACCCGCGCACCGTCATCTTCGACCTGGGCGGTTCCTATAAAATGCTCACCGAGCTTTTTGGCGGCAGCTACATGCCGATCGGCATCGAGCGCCGCTCGTTCACGATTAACCCGTTCAGCTTGCCACCCTCCGAGGAGAACCTGCATTTTCTGTTCTCGTTCGTCAAGGTTCTGATCGAGTCCTCAGGCACTTTCAAGATGAGCGACCAGGACGAACGCGAGCTGTACACGCAGATCGCCAGCATGTACCACATCGACCGTGCCCAGCGCCGTCTCATCACGTTGCTAAACATTCTGCCGAAGCATCTCGAAGCGCATTTGCGCCGGTGGGCGCAGGGCGGCCAGTACGGCAACTTGTTCGATAACGTCGAGGACAACCTCACCTTTGCCAACTTCCAAACGTTCGACTTCGAGGGCCTCGACAAATTTCCGCAGATCCTCGAACCGTTGCTCTTCTACATCCTGCACCGCGCCAACGCCAGTATTTACGACCCGGCACTGGCCACAACATTCAAAATCTTTCTGCTGGATGAAGCCTGGCGGTTTTTCCGTAATCCGACCGTAAAGGATTACATCATCGAAGCGATGAAGACTTGGCGGAAACGCAACGCCGCCATGATTCTCGCGACGCAGTCGAGCGCCGATCTCACTCGCAACGAAATGCTCCAGATTGTGGCCGAGAGCTGCGGCACCCTCATCTTCCTGGCTAACCCCCGGATGGATAAGCGCCAGTATAAAGAACTCTTTCACCTCAACGACACCGAGGCGAACCTGATCGCTACTCTCACGCCGAAGCGGCAGTTGCTCATCAAGCGGCCGGACCTGGCCAAAGTCGTTCAGTTGAACGTGGCGAGTAAAGATTATTGGATTTACACGAACTCGCCATACGACAACGAGAAGAAGCGCCAGGCGTTTGAGCGGCTTGGGTTCGAGCGTGCGCTCGACTTCCTCTCAGGTCAACAGCGAGCCGTGGATCTGGAGGATCAGTCGGCTGTCCAGCAGGGCAGGGTACAGCCACTCGGTACCGCTGCTGTTGCACCGCCAACGGCTCGCACGCCGGAATCCCAGAATTCGAAAGGACCATATGAAAACTAACGCCTTTTTCTTTTCTCTCTCGCTGTTCTGCTGTGGTTCGATGTTTGCTGCGGACACGGTTCCACCCACGCCGGCAACACCGCCGCCGTCCGTAGAAACGAAAGCCAAAGCGCGGCGCGAGCCCCCCACAGAATCTCCCAGACAAGATCCGCCGTCGATGATTGATCCGGCCAGCGCCGCGCGAGTAGTGCAGTACGGAGAGCGGGATGTCGTTCCCGTGCGCGCGCGAGTCCGGTTCACAACGTTGATTGTGCTTCCGAAAAGCGAGCAGATCATGGATTTCGTTTGCGGAGATAAGGAGTACTGGATCGTCAACGGCGCGCAGAACTTTGCTTACGTCAAACCGGCGAAAGCGGGAGGCCGGACGAACCTGAACCTCGTCACCGCCAATGGGAATGTGTACTCCTTCGTGCTAACGGAAGTGTCCGATGCGCAACCCGATCTAAAACTCTTCGTCGAGCCGCGCGACGAGAGCATGATCTCCGCACTGAATGGGCCACCGAAGTTTGTGCCCGCCCAGCAACTCGAAGATTATCGCCAGCAGGCCGAGATTGCGAGAACGCAGGCCCGCGAAGCGCGACAAACCGCGCAGTCCGCCATCGAGAGCCAGACGAGCTCGTTCCGAAACGATTATCCGGCGAAGATGAAGTTCACCTACCACTTTGATCGCGATAAGAAGCCGTTTCAGGTCAGCGCCATTTTCCACGACGACAAATTCACCTACATCCAGGCGAACCCGGAAGAAACACCCGCTGTGTATGAGATCAAAGACGGTAAACCGAACCTCATCAACTTCCAGTTCAAGAGCGGCACCTATGTTGTAGACAAGATCCTCGACAGCGGTTATCTCACGGTCGGTAAACAGAAACTGCCCTTCTCGCGGCAGGAGTAGGGATTCCAGGAGCAACCATGGCCGAACAGGAACAGAGTTTCGCTTCGAACGCGGTACCCGAGGTCCAGAACAAGGCCCCGAAGGCACCGGGCCTGATGCCGAAGAACGCGCAGACGTGGGTGATTGTGACCATCGCCGTAGTGATGATACTGGTGATTGCGTTCTCGAACTCGGGCGCTCCCAAGCCGAAGGCGAAGCCGGTGAACGCGGCGCAGCAGGCCGCTAACCCGCCGAGTTCCCGGCAGATTGACCAATACAGGGCCATGGTTGATGAAGAGGCCCGCAAACTCGCGCTGGAACGGCAGCGGTTGGATCAGGCGAAGCTGGACGCGCAGAACGCAGCGGCGAACGCTCAAATGCCCATCGCCGACCAACCAAACCCGTATCAACAGGTCCAGCCTGGGTATAACAATCACGAGATTTCACCGGAAGAAGCGCAGCGGATCGCGTTTGAAGCGGAGCGAAAAAAGCGAGAGTACAACAGTCTGTTCAGCTCGAATGTCGCGTTCAGCCTGCGAAGGGACCAAGCCACGGCGCAGGGGACCGGGGGCCAAGATCAGTCCGCGGCATCGACCCTGCAATCCATCAGCGCTCAATTGGCCGCACTCCGGCAACCGAATTCGAACCCGGTCCAATCGGCCACACAGCAAAACACGGCCGCTCTCCCCCAGCAGGCCTCCGCTGAAAATGCCGGACCATCGGACACCGGCGACGCCATTGAGCCCCTCAAACAAAAGCGCAAGGAGCAGGCCGATGATCCCGCACTGCAGCAAGCGGACGGGAAGAAGTATCGCGTTTTTGAAGGGACGATCCTCGAAACCGTGCTCACGAATCGGCTAAACGGCAGTTTTAGCGGGCCGGTCAACGTGATGGTTACGACCAACGTGTATTCGCATGACCACCAGCAACTCCTCATTCCGCAGGGCAGCCGGGTACTGGGAGAGGTTCAGACGGTGAACAGCCTCGGGCAACAGCGCCTCGCCGTATTCTTTCACCGCCTCATTATGCCGGATGGCTATTCGTTGAGCCTCGACCAGTTCCAGGGCTTGAATCAGATCGGCGAGACCGGCCTCCGCGATCAGGTGAATCACCATTACATGCAGATCTTCGGCATCAGCCTGGCCATCGGAGCGATTGCCGGCATCGAGCAGGCGGGCGCAAGCTATGGAGCTAACACCAGCGGAGTCGATCTGTACCGCCAGGGCGTGGCCACCAGCCTGTCGCAATCGTCGCTCCGAATTCTTGACCGGTACCTGAACATTCTACCGACGTTTGTCATCCGTGAGGGACACCGGGTGAAAGTTTACCTCACCGACGATATGCTGCTGCCCGCCTATGACCGACACCGGCTGCCGGGCAATCTGTGAAGGAAAAAGCCAATGAAAACGCTTATTCACCTCGTCACCAACAGTACTCGCAATCAGGCGATCGGGTTGCTTACGATCGGATTAGCGATGTTTGCCTGCTCCAACCTGGCCGAGGAACTGGTCACAGGGAGGACCCTCCGTGAAGTCGTCCAGTTCCTCATCATTCTGGTAGGCATCACGGCGACGGCCATCCTATTTCGCCGGGGAAACGCAAACACCCATCGCCACTAAAGGAGCCCTTTTTGATGTCTGACCAATTGCGCAGTTTACGACGGGACTTGCAACCTATAACAAACACGTTCAGAGCGGGTCGATTGATCATCGTCTTGCTCTTCTGCCTCTTTACGATCCCAATACTCCTGGGTCTCATAGTTGAAGTGCTTCGACCTCACAACGACCCACCGCCCGCAGTAACAAAAACACACGAGCAGATTCGGAGGACGCGCTGATGAAACGTGTCATAACAGCAGCAACTCTCCTCGGATTTCTAACGCTCGCGGGCTGTTCTTCAACTAGCCAGACCCAGAGCGTAAAACCCAAGCCAGGTGAAAAAGACCCAAATACCCAGCATCTGGAAGGAACAACTGACGTGCTCAAGACCTATCGCCTTCCTGAAACCGGGCACAAACCGGCAGGTATCCACGATAAATCTGAGCGCCCCAAAAATAAGCAGCAGGAGCCTACACACAAATGAAAAACCGACTTGTCATTGGCATGGTGTGCGGAGGATTAACCATCGTCCCCGCTTTCGCCATCTTCGGGATTGGCGATATCGTGTTCGACCCGACCAGCTATGGTGAGCTCGTCTCGCAGCTCACGCAACTGGAACAGGAATACACCCAACTTGTGAAGACCTACAACATGGTCACCAATCAGTACAACCAGATGGTGACAAACGCCAAAATGATCACTTCGAAGAGCCGGTGGAAGGCGCTCCTCACACCATGGAGATTTCCAAGCGCGACCAATACCTATGGCACGACCGGGGGCTGGGTTGGCGCTCTGAATTCTGGAAGCGGGGCGCTGAGCGGCTACAACAAAGCTGTCACCCCGATCAATACATACGCGAACGTTTGGGCATCAATCGATGCATCTCAGCAGGATCAGATCGGGAGGAACTACGCGACCGTTGAACTGTCGGACGGCGTGACCGTGAACGCGCTAGATCAGCTCGGGAAGGTCCGCGGTAATTCGGCAACGGTTGAAAACGCGATAGATACTCTCGAAAGCGATTCTCTCTCTGACTCCGATTCGCTGAACACCGAGGTCGGTGTTCTGAACAAGATTAACGCTGCCGGAATCATCACTGTCCGCAATAGCCAGGACACGAACAAGCTCCTGGCATCGGTTCTGGATCACCAGATGGTTGAAGCAAAATCTCGCCGTGACGCCCAGGCGCAGAGCATCAACACTGACATCGCCTTAAGGCAAATGGCGCCCGCCATAGATGACCAACATCTATCGGGGACGACCACCGTCCTAACCACATACAGGCTGCCTTAAGCAGGAGCAACAACGCATGGGCAATGACAGCTACTACGTCTGGGTAACACAGGCGACTACGGACCTCCTCACAACGCACTCGGATATTTTTGTGTCGCTTGGCTTCAATCTTTTCAAGGGATTTGTCGCCATCTTAATCTCTTGGACCGGAATCCAAATCGCTCTGGGAAGCGCTTCCGGCGCGGCCGTGCGATTCGATAAGTTCGCAGGTCTGCTTATGAGCATTGCATTTGCTTACGCGATGCTGGTCTATTATCAGTCTCCTTTACCTGGAATCGGGATTAGCTTCCATAGACTAATCACGGATCAAGGCGCAAATCTCGCTGGTCAGATTGAAGCCAACAGTAATGAGGATGTCGGCAAGAAGCTGGCAGAAGTATATGAAAAGCTTGAATCGCCGAGCGGTCCATCGATTCTTGATGTGACACAAGTCGTTCGTTATTACGCCATTGTGTTCGTTCTTTCGTTTGCTCAAGCTGCAATTCTTGCCGTCATTTCGTTCGGTTTTGTTGCTGTCGCCATCTGCGTCCTGGTCGGCCCCATTTTTATACCGTTTTTCATTGTCCCCCACATGGAGTGGTTGTTCTGGGGATGGTTCAAGGCGCTCATGCAGTACGCGTTTTATCCAGTCATTGGAAATGCGTTCGTATATGTATATGGCGAGCTGATGCTTAACTTCTTTCGCGTTCACCAGCCCCCATATAACGCGGCGAATATTGCCGGACTCTTCCTGCAGCTCATCCTGATGACCGTCGCATTCATATGGGGGATTCTCAAGGTTCCCAGTCTGGTCTCTTCAATTTTTTCAGGCCGATCCGGTGATCATGCACTTCCAGGGATCGGCTGGTGGAGGTAACGATCTGATGGCGAGTCCTACTCAACTCCTGCCACCGCCGGCAAAGGATTTCAATGATGCGAAGCGACTGTATATGGAGCAGTTTGGCTCCGCCCTCGTCACCAACACATACCTCAAGGTAACGGTTCTGTGCCTCTCTTTTCTGCTCGTTGGCGCGCTGGTCCTGAATTTTAAGACCCTCGCGGCCTTTAAAAACTTTAAGCCGATTGTGCTCCGAATCAACGAATACGGCCGCGCCGAAGCGGTCGAGTACACAAGCGTGGAATACAAGCCGCAGGCCCCCGAAATCAAGTACTTCCTGACGCAGTTTGTTCACGACTATTACAGCCGAAACCGCGCCACGGTTCGTGACGATTTCGCGCGCTCTTTGTTCTTCCTCGATTCCCGACTGGCGGCCGCGCGCATGGAACAAAACCGCAAGACGAAGGAACTGGAGACCTTCATTGTGACGGCGAACGAGGAGATTGAAGTCAACGTCCAAAACATCGTGCTGCAGGACCTGCGAACACCCCCCTTCCGCGCCACGGTGGATTTTGAAAAGCGCTATTTGTCCGGCCGGGACCGGACCGAGATCCGCCGCGAAAGGTACGTGGCCAGCTTCCAGTTCGTCTTCAAAGACACCGTGTCAAACAACATGATCCCGGTGAATCCCCTTGGCCTGACGATCACCTATTTCCGCGACGATCAATCGTTCCAGGAGCTCAAGCCGTGATCGCCAGCTCGATCTTTGTCGCTTCCATTCTCTCCCTCGCTTGTGGTTTTTACCTGATGGGTGAACTGACATTTCTCGCTCCGTATCGCACATTCATCCTGCATCGCTACGGCGCGACAATCGGCTGGTTTTGCCTGATGGCTTTCCTGAATCTCTTTGCAGGGATTCTGGTGCTGAACCGCAAACTGTTCCTGCGGGATACCGGACGGAAACTCGCCCACGTCGAGAAACAGCTGCGCACCGGATCGAGCATTTCCGAAGAGCTTTCCGAACGCCTGACGGAATAGAATTATGAGCCGTTCCATTGATCGCGAAGACAGCCAACGCGTGCGGGAAGAGCAACAACAAAGCCGCATGACACTGTCACAGGGCAGAGCGGGCGGCAGCGGATCGAGCGCGTCAGACGATGAGCGCCGCGAGAAGAGCGGCCGCATCTCTGGTAGCCGTGGCAGCGCCGATTCCGTTGTGGGGTTGGCGACCGTAATTGATCAGGCGGCGAGCGATAAGCCCACGATGTCGCACTTTATCGAGCGGCTCGAAAAGCAAGGTGTTGCGGCCATTCCAAGCATTCAGTCGAGCGGAAGATTGAATGGCATGTCGTATCGGTTTCAGGGCAGAACGATCAAAGGATCGAGCATCGGACGTGAGTATACGGCGCAGGGGCTTCAGCAACGGAAAGGCGTACAATTCGACACCGGTCGCGATGGTTCGACTCTTCGGCGCGCACTTGAAAACGCGGGCTTTCAACGGCCCGACCCCTACAATGCCACTCGTGGTCGGAGTCAGGAATCGTCGGAGCGTCCTGAGAACCGGACCCGTGATCGCGACAGTGGATTGAGCCCAGACCAGAAAGCCTTAATGGCTGAGGTCGGTAGATTCCGCACCGTAAAAGCGGAGGACCTTATCCAGCATCGGTACGGCGGAAACTTCAATCACTTCCAGCAGGACATCCGCGCTCTGTCTAATCGCGGAATGGCTGAACGGCGCACCGTCCAGCATTCCAAATCGGGGCAGGAATACAAAGTTCTCGTGCTCACTCAGCAGGGCCGGAATCAGCTCCGAAAGGCAGAGAAAGAGAAGCCGGGAAACGCCCCGCAGCAGCAATACCACGCGGGTTTTGTGAAGCCCGCCGAGGTGAAACATGATGTCGGGATCTACCGTATGTATCAGGCGGAAGAAGCCCGGATCGAGCGCGACGGCGGATCGATCAAGCGTGTTGTTTTGGATTTCGAACTGAAGAAAGAAGTGTTCTCCGAGCTGAACAAAGAGAAGAACCCATCCGACCCGGATTACGCAGCCAGAAAGGAGGAGATTGCGGAGCAACACGGCCTCAAAGTTGTGTCGGGGCGAGTTGTGTTTCCAGACCTCCGAATTGAATACGAAACGCGCGATCAGGAAATGGATAAGGTCGATCTGGAGCTGGCGACGGGCGATTACAAAAACTCCCAGGTGCAGGCGAAACACGCGGCCGGTTTGAAGATTTACGCGCCTGACAGTGCCGTAGGAAGCCCCGCGCTTCAGGACCCGGAGATCGTGGCCGGGTTGATCTCCATATAGGCAAAAGTTGTGACGAATCAGGAACGCATCAGCAACCTAAAAACACTCGGATACACGGACCGGGAGGCAGAGTTCCTTTGCCTGGCCGCGCTCCACAGTGGATACTTTGTCCGCCGGCAATTTCTTGCTTTTGTGGGCAAAGCGTTCGGTTGGGCCGATGTTGCTTTGGCGGAGAAAGTCGTCAAATACGGGCACGCGAAAGCACAGGTACTCCGGCACAATCGAACTCTGTACAACCTGTGCTCGAAACCCTTTTTTGAGGCTCTTGGCGAACCGGATAATCGCAATCGGCGTGCCCATGAGGTGTTAACGATCAAAAGCCGTTTGATGGCCCTCGATTTTGTAATCCAGCATCCGAATGTCTCTTTTCTTGGAACGGAACGCGAAAAGGTCGAGTACTTCTCCGGTGCCCAAATCGATCCTCAGGATCTTCCACGGAAGCGCTATGTTTCCGAAGACCGGAAAGTCACGACGGATCGTTACTTCGTGGATAAGTACCCAATCTTTCTCTCTGGGGATGATCACAGCCCGATACCGATAGTTCAGTTTTGCTACATCGACGAGGGGCAACACGGCACCTCCCGCTTTGAAAACTACCTTCAGCAGTACCGTGCTTTATTTGTCCGAATCAGCGTCTTCCGCGTTGTCTATGTAGCCTGCTTCCCGGAACAGTTTGAACCGGCAAGACGAGCGTTCGTGCGAATGATCCTGAACGGTGGAGGCTGCCCTCCGATTGATCCCCTCATCACCCGGCTCCTCAGTTATTTCGAAGACCGCGATGCTTACGAGAAGAAGGATTTCAAGCGCTTTACGCAACCGAAATTGATCCAGTTTCGTGAAGATCGCGATGCGTTCGAAAGCGGGAAATACGACGGTCTCTTTGAAGTGTGGAAGACCGGCGGCGATCGCGCAATCCTCCAAAAACTAGCTCCGCAGAGCACTGAAAGGCCGAGTGGAGCGCGAGCGTTTCTGGGCCACGAATTGAGGTTCAGATACGAGCTCTTCGGGAATTTACACCACGGCAATTTCGGGAGGCGGGAGGGCTAATGGCAGAAGGTAGCCGCACATCGAACCTTCTGGGTAGATTTCTGCTCTCTCTTCTGCCTCCTGTGGATTGTAAAGTGGCGCTGTGCACGGAGTTTAGTGGTGCCCGGCACCCGCTTTGTGGCGGTTGCCGGGGTCGGGGTTCAGTCGGGAGCGACCCCGGCTTTAGGCGGCGATTGCCGCCAAAGCCTTGTCCTCGCTCCTGCCGTCGCTGCGGGGGTCGCCCCCGACTGAACCCCGGATTGATCCGCTCTGCCGAGTGGTATTCAGTTTCGCGGCGCGGGCAGGGAACTGCCGTCTGCCGCTTAGATCAAAGGAGACAGATGAAGACGTTTATCCAACCTCAAAAAAAGCAGAATGACGAGAAGATCGAAGTTCGCCTCGATGCTGAGGTCGCTCAGACTCTCCGCGAGTATTCCGAGTTCCTGGAAAGCCCGCACGGATATATCATCACCGAGGTCCTGCGCAAGGCTTTCCGCAAGGACAGAGCATTCCTGAGCTGGCGCAACGAGCGCCGGGCCGAAGCGAAGGCTGATGGCGCCCCGAAGAGCTCCCGGCGCCGGATGCCGGAAGCGGTAGCGTCCGCGGCGGTTTCTTAGGACAAGTTTGGGAGCTTCGTGGAGGTCCACCTTGAGAAAAGCCGTTGAGAACCGGTTGTTCATCAGTTTCCTATTGGCATCGACCATTGGGATGACCCTATTCTTCCGCTGTCCGTTTCCGGCGGATAACAGCCTCCTAGAGTTCATCCACGCTCAGCGGCCAGGGATCTTTCAGGGTTTCCGGTGGACCTACACGGCCATGCTGTTCACGACGCCGTATATCGCCTTTTCGCTGCTGTTCTCATTCGCCTACATCTTCGTCATGAAGCAGGAGCGGAAAAAGCATCTGGCCAAGC
This sequence comes from Bryobacterales bacterium, assembly GCA_038239345.1. Taxonomy (GTDB): domain Bacteria; phylum Acidobacteriota; class Terriglobia; order Bryobacterales; family Bryobacteraceae; genus JBBSEX01. Next base: position 19,395 of record JBBSEX010000032.1, on the reverse strand, counting down.
TTCCGCTATACCCAAAGCCGGCCTCGCGCGACCAGCTCTTCGTAGTTGTCGGCGAGGTCCATGAGCCGAAGAAACGGGAACCTGCCGAGACGCCGCAATGGCTCGCTCTCCCGGAGCGGGGGCTGTATACGGGGATCGCCGTGTTCGGCGCCATCGGCAGCGGCAAAACGAGCTGCTGCATGTACCCCTTCGCCGAACAGATCCTTGGCTACGCCGCGCACGATCCGAAACGCCGGGCTGCGGGGATGATGCTCGAAGTCAAAGGCGACTTCTGCTACAAGCTCCGAGACCTGCTGAAAGAGTACGGACGCGAGGAGGATTACCTGGAGATCGCGCTCGACTCCGAGTACCGTTACAACCCACTGCACAACGACCTGGAAGCATACGCGCTGGCCTACGGCATTGCGAGTCTGCTGAATAACCTGTTCGGCAAGGGGAAAGAACCGTTCTGGCAACAGGCCTATACGAACCTAGTCAAGTTCATCATTCTGCTCCACAAGACGCTCTGGGATTACGTGACGCTGTTTGACGTGTACGAGTGCGCCATCAACCAGGCGTTGCTTGCCGAGAAGATTCAGAAAGGCGAGGAGATGATGAGCACCCACTTCGTCCTAATCGATGTGGATACGTATCTGGCGAATCGCGATCTGGACCGTTTCGTCTGGGAGCAGGACGACGAGGCGCACTCGATGAAGGCGAAACAGTCGGAGGAGCTGGAGCAATACCTGAACGGGAAGAAGATCAAATATGACCTGCTTTCAAAAAGCGGCGGCAAGGTGTCGGGCGACACACGGAAACAGGCGCAGTTTGCGGCCGTCAAACGCTGGTTCCATCACGACTGGATGAAGATCGAGCCGAAGCTCCGTACCTCCATCGTGGAAGGCATCTCGGTGTTCCTGTCTCTGTTCGACGACAACCCGTCGGTGAAGTATACGTTCTGCCCGCCGAAGGAGACCTACGACACAGGAGGCGCAAACCAGGACGGCATGTATGGCAAACCGTTTCCGAAGTTTGCGGACCTGATCGAATCCGGCAAAGTTGTAGCGCTGAACTTCCCCGTCGCCGCGAATCCGGGTCTTGCGAAGACCATCGGCACCCTCATGAAGCAGGATTTCCAGCGGGCCATGATCGGGCGGATTCCAGAGATGGAGAAGCACAAGGACAGATACTTCCGGCCCGTAATGTTCCTCTGCGATGAGTACCAGGCATTTGCGACCGTGGGCGAAAGCGATCCGACCGGCGACGAAAAGTTCTTCGCCCTCTCGCGACAGGCCAAGTGCATTGCCGTTGTGGCGACCCAGAGCGTCAGCTCGCTACGTTCCACGTTGACCGGGGAGTCCTGGAGAACATTGCTCCAGACGTTTCGGACAAAAATCTTCCTCGCGCTGTCGGATGATTTCAGCACGAAGACGGCCTCCGAGCTGTGCGGCAAAGAGGAGCAGTTCAAGCTGAACTACAGCATTTCGGAAAACGGGCATGACGCGAAAGTGAGTCTGTTCTCCGGGCGGACGACGGCGCACCGTTCGAGCGTCAGCACCAGCAAGAGCTACAACCTCCAGCGCGACTTTGTATTCGAGCCGAAGATTTTCAGCGAATTGAAGAACGCTGAATCAATCGTGCTGGCCTATGACGGCGTAAATCCGCTGCCCCCCACGTTTTGTTATCTGAAGCCGTACTATCTTGACCCGAACCTCAACTATTTCGAGCAACTCAAAAAAGGACTCATCTGACATGGACCCCAGAGCAATCTTTCACTGGAGCATTTGGGCAATTGCGATCGCAATCCTGAGCGGGGTTCTGGCAATCATGATGAGGCGTGAGGACGTGGCGAGGACGCCCGCGCGGATTATGGCAGCGGGAATAGCCATATTCGCCGGCATCATGGCCGTGAGCGCCGTCCGGCAATCCATCAAGGGGTTGTGGCCTGGCGAATGTTCGCTTGGCAATCACTTGACGACCTGGCGGGAGACTCCTTCAGGACAGTTCGTTCAGGAGCCCGTATCCAGAGCGGAGGCGCACCGATGAGCTTTGAAGTTATCCTTCCATTCCTCCGTCCCATCGAGCATTTGATTCTCGATCAGGACATCTCTGAAATCATGGTGAACGGGAGTGCCCGCGTGTTCATCGAGCGCCGCGGGCAGTTGGAGGCAGTTCCCGGCGTCACCATGGAAGAAAAGACGCTTCAGATCGCAGTCAAAAACATCGCCCGGCGCCTGGGTGACGAGATCAGCGATGAGCGACCGTTACTCGACTCCCGTCTGCCGGACGGCTCGCGCGTGGCCGCCATCTTTCCGCCCTGCAGCATCGGCGGGACGACGCTGACTATTCGAAAGTTCGCGGCCAAGCTCTTCACGGTAGAGGAGCTGCTGCGGATCGGCACGCTCACACCCGCAGTTCTCGATCTGCTCCGTGCCGCGATCGCGGATCGCAAGAACATTCTTGTGAGCGGCGGTACCTCAACCGGGAAGACGACGATGCTGAACGCGCTTGCGTCGTTCATTGATCCACACGACCGGATTGTGGTGATAGAGGACACTGCCGAGCTGCATCTCGAACAACCAAATCTGGTCCGGTTTGAAGCGCGCCGCGAACAGCCCGGCTCCCCTGCGATTACAATTCGCGATCTGGTCAAAGCCACTTTGCGGCACCGGCCCGACCGCATCTTGGTGGGCGAAGTGCGCGGCGCCGAGGCTTTCGATTTGCTCCAGGCGCTCAACACGGGCCATTCCGGGACCTTGGCAACGATTCACGCGAATAATGCCGCGCAGTCGATCACTCGTCTTGCGAGTTGCATCCTTCAGTCCGATGTCCAGCTTCCTTTTCAGGCCATCCGGAGCGGCATCGCGGATTCCGTTAACGTACTGCTTCATATCGAACGGCGCAACGGTCGCCGGATCGTCTCGGAGCTGGTCGAAGTGGAGGGGTACGACCAAGCCAAAGATCGCTTTGAATTCCGGGTCCACTACCCGGCTTCGGAGGCGCGGGAGCGCAGCCATGCGGCTGCGATCGGTGTATGAGTTCCTCTGCCTGTGGGGGCACCAGTTCTGCGTTGAGCAGCCGGTGGAGATCAGGTGCCCGGACTGCGGGCGGCATCTGGTCGTCTGCTGGAACGAACCGCAAGACAGCAAGAGAGCTGAGGTTACGCTCCCAGTCGAAATCACGATAGCGAGCTAGGTAAAACCGGATGGACGAGGGATAAAGAGGGGGTCCCATACTCTTTGAGTATGGACGACTTGGCGGGTCTGTCGGAAGAGGCACGAAGGCTGGCGATGGAGCGGTTTCGGCTGCTCCAACCCCACATTGAGAACAACGAGCCGGAATCGGCCCATCGGCGGGACCGAGCGGGACCACCACAGGTAGTCGCCGGTAAGGTAGGTGTGTTCCGGGATGGGGAAAGTCAAGAAGCCAGCAAAGTGGAGGTGCTTGGGTGTATAATCACGTGGAAAGCCAAGGAGGACTAATTGTATGAGCAACAAATCTCTAGTTCTGGGTCTTGCAGTCGCAGTAAGCTTGGGCAGTGCCGCGAAAGCCAGCGTCATCTTGAATGGCAGCTTGGAAACAGTTGGCACTTCAGATGGCGTTAATTTGTCCCAAGCTTCAGGTCAAAACCTTACCATCCCAAATTGGTCTGTTCACGGTGTCGCGGGTGCCGGGTTTAATGCTGTTTATGACTACGGCGTTGTTGCCGGCCCACTACCCGCATATATGCCGGCGTCGTATAATTCCTGCACGGTTCTATTGGGATTTGTTGGCGGCAACTCGTGTACGAACCCGGACGGCACAGGTCACTTTGTTAATCTCGATGGTGATCCTAGTTTCCCGGCAGCTATCAGCCAAACGATTCCCGTCGGTACCAATCCTTTGGTTGCTTTGGTGCTAGGTCAGCAATATGCGCTAACCTTCAGTTGGGCAGCCGTTCAACGTAACGATCAATTTGGTCCAACGACAGAATCTCTGAGCGTCAGTCTGGGCTCGAACTTATTATTCTCCCCAAGTTCAACAAGTCTCCCGGCGGGCGGGTTTTCAGGTTGGTTTACCAAGACCGTGAACTTCACCTACAATGGCTTAGGGACCACACCCAACGTGCTGACCTTTCTGGCTTCTGGGACTCCGAGTGGCCTTCCCCCCAGCATAAACCTAGACGGCATTTCGCTGAATGTGGTTCCTGAACCAGCGAGTTGGGGACTAGTGATCACCGGCTGTGGCCTGTTGTTTTTCGCGCATCGCCGCCGCAAGACAGCCGTTGACTGAGCGGTTTGGATGGGTGGAAAATCCCGAGCGCGGCTTCCCGCGCACGGGATTTTCCTTGCCTGCGGGATACGCTGATGACCTTGCTTGCGAGTTTGCCTCTTCAGATCGCCGGCTTTGCCGTGGATGTCTTCCGGCTGTGCATCTGGCTGGTGCTGCTGGTCGCCATTTTTGTGCCTCTGGAACGGCTGTTCGCGCAACGGCCGTCGAAATTCCTGCGGCCGCAGATCGGCAATGATCTGGCATATTACTTCCTTAGCAGCTTGGTGCCGGCGGCGTTGATGAGCCTGCCGCTGGCGGTGCTGGCAGCGCTGGTGCAAAAGGTCTTGCCGTCCGGCTTCCATGACAGCGTGCACGGGCTGCCGCTGTGGCTCGGCATTTCCGCTGGGCTGATCATCGCGGACATCGGTTCCTATTGGGGTCATCGGCTTAGCCATGAAATCCGGTTCCTGTGGCGGTTCCACGCGATTCACCACAGCGCCGAACACATCGACTTTCTAGTCAACGGCCGCGCCCATCCGATCGACATGGTGGTGATGCGAATGTCCGGGCTGGTGCCGCTGTATATCCTGGGGCTTGGGGGCGCCGGGCCGGCGGGCAGCCTGCTCCCGATCGCGATCACGGTGATCGGCACCTTCCTGGGTTTCTTTCTCCATGCCAATGTGCGTTGGCGCTTTGGGCCGCTCGAGTGGCTGGTGGCGCTGCCGGCGTTCCATCATTGGCATCACAGCCGGACCGACCATATCGACCATAATTACGCCGCAACTTTTCCATGGATCGACTGGATGTTCGGCACGCTCCATCTGCCGGGGCATTTTCCGGCGGACTATGGGATCCAGACGCCGATGCCCACGACGCTGGTCGGTCAACTGCTGTCGCCAATGCACACGAGCCGCCTTTTCGGGCACTCCAACATCAGCGCGGACGATGAAAAGGGAGCTAAATCCGCGACCACAGCTTCGAGCAACAGCGTTACCGCTCCAGCAGCCTAACCCTGCTCACCGGCGCGCCATCGTCCTTTGGAACACCGTCTACTTGCATCGGGACGGGCAGCGGGATCAACGCGTCTCAACGTTCATTGAAATGATGGAAAAATGGACGGAAGGTACAGGCGAATCCCTACCGTTAAATTTAGGAAACTCAACGTCGCGAAGGTAGTGCGTTATCAATTCGATTGGCGATACATTTGAGCAATGCAGATTGGCTACGCCAGAGTCTCGACCGACGATCAGGACACAGCCGTCCAAGTGGCAGCGCTCAAGACCGCTGGGTGCGAACGGATCTATCGGGAGAAGGCGTCCGGTGGACGCTAGGACCGGCCTGAACTTCATAGGCTGCTCGACCAACTTCGCAAAGGCGATGTGCTCGTGGTCTGGAAACTCGACCGGCTGTCTCGGTCGCTCCGCAACGTACTCACGATTATGGAACGGCTCGGGGAAGCAGGAGCGGGATTCCGCCGCCTGACCGAAGCCATCGACACGACTACACCGACAGGCCGAATGATGATGCAGATGGTCGGGGCGTTCGCTGAGTTCGAAAGGGCGATGCTCAAGGAACGAACCAAGGTCGGGCTGGATGCCGCCCGCGAAGAGGGGCGCATCGGCGGACGTCGCCCGAAGCTGGCTCCCCAGCAGCAGGCTGAAATCCGGAAGATGGTTTCAAAGGGCGACAAAGGGGTCTGAGTAGCAATTGGACGGAAAACCGGGTTAAGCGAGCGATATGGCGAGCGGACAGGTGTGTTTTGCCACTATGACATGGACAGAGGGCAGGAATTGGGTTAGTCCGGATCATCGTCCGGGTTTCGCAGCGGGCGCAGTTCCCCCTTCACCACAGCCTCCGGCATCATGAACGAATGCCGCCCCTGCGTGTTTATGTGCGCGTGGATCAGGGGTGAGAGGCGCGCCTTATCCTCTTCGTTTGCTGGATACCCTTCCTTTCTGAGTTGCTCCAGGATTGCCTCCGTGTAAATGGTATTCCAGAGCACAATCATATTGACGACGAGCCCGAGCGCGCCGAGTTGATCCTCCTGCCCTTCGCGATAGCGCTGGCGCAGTTCGCCCCGTTTACCGCTGAAAACGACGCGTGCGACGCTGTGTCGGCCTTCAGTCCGATTGAGCTGCGTCAGGGTACCCCGGCGCATGTCTTTATCGTCGATGTAGCGTAGCGAATGAAGGGTTTTGTCAGGGGTCGCCTCACGATACGGAATTTAAAGTACGCTAATGCTGGGCGAAGGGCCTCAGCGGCCTGAATTTTCCCTTTTGAATCCTCAGATCCTGCCTCCAGACATAATCGCCGGTCAGGTTGATATGCTCCCAGCCGAGGGGCGACAGGTGTTGCAAGAGATTTTCATCGACTGGCTCGCCACTATCCTTGACCGCCTGTATGGCCCGTTCCAGATAGACGGTGTTCCACAGGACGATAGCGGCGGTCACCAGATTAAGGCCAGAGGCGCGATAGCGCTGGTTTTCAAAGCTGCGGTCGCGCATCTCGCCGAGCCGGTTGAAGAATACCGCCCTGGCCAGCGCGTTTCGGGCCTCGCCCTTATTTAGTCCGGCATGGACGCGGCGGCGCAGGTCAACATTTTGCAGCCAATCCAAAGTGAACAGGCTCCGCTCGATCCGGCCCAGTTCCCGCAGGGCTACCGCCAACCCGTTTTGGCGCGGATAACTGCCGAGCTTTCGCAACATTAGAGAGGCGGTGACCGTCCCTTGCCGAATGGACGTGGCCAGGCGCAGGATTTCATCCCAATGAGCGCGGATGTGTTTGACGTTGATTGAGCCGCCGATGAGTGCGGCCAGAGCCGGATAATCGGTTTGTTTCGCTGGGACGAATAGGCGCTTGTCGGCCAGGTCGCGGATGCGCGGCGCAAAGCGAAACCCCAGCAGATGCATCAGGGCGAATACGTGATCTGTAAAACCCGCCGTATCGGTGTAATGCTCCTCAATGCGAAGATCGGATTCATGGTACAGAAGGCCGTCGAGCACATAAGTTGCATCGCGGACGCCGACATTGATCACCTTCGTATGGAACGGCGCGTACTGATCGGAAACATGCGTGTAGAAGAGGACGCCGGGGTCGCTGCCATATTTTGGATTGATGTTGCCGCCCCCTTCAGCATGGCCGCCAGCCTTGAACCGTTGCCCGTCTGACGACGAGGTGTTTCCTTCTCCCCAGTTGCCTGCGAAAGGATGCCGGAACTGCGCGTTGACCAGATCGGCCAGGGCCGCCGAATAGGTTTCATCGCGGATGTGCCATGCCTGCAACCAGGACAATTTGGCGTAGGTCGTGCCAGGACAGGACTCCGCCATTTTTGTCAACCCGAGATTGATGGCGTCGGCTAGGATCGTTGTCAGCAACAGCGTCTTGTCGCCAGCCGCATCGCCGCTCTTGATGTGGGTGAAACGCTCCGTGAAGCCAGTCCATTCGTCCACCTCCATCAACAGTTCCGTGATTTTGAGATGCGGCAGCAGAGCATAGGCTTTCTGCATCAGGGCGTCCGCGGCGTCTGGCACAGAATTCGTCAGCGGTGTGATTTTCAGGCCGGAGTTAGTGATGACCGCATCCGGCAACGCGTCGGCCTTGGCCAGCCGGTTGACAGTTTCCAACTGCTGTTCCATCGCTAGCAACCGATCACGCAGGTACGGTTCGCAATCAGTGACGACCGCCAACTGCAAAGCTTTGGACTGCCGGAGCGAAGCAAACTTCTCGGCGGGCAAAAGGTATTCTTCGAAGTCTTTAAACTGGCGCGAGCCTTGCACCCAAATATCCCCGGAGCGCAGGGCGTTCTTCAATTCCGCCAATGTGCAGAGCTCATAGAACCGGCGGTCCACGCCGTCATCGGTGAAGACCAGGCTTTCCCAACGTTTCTTGACGAAGCTAGTGGGTGCTTCCTTGGGCACCTTGCGCGCATTGTCGGCGTTCAACGCCTTGAGGGTTTCCACGGCCTTGAGAATGTCTTGCGCGGCGGGCGTGGCTTTCAGTCGCAGGGCTTCCAGGAGAGCGGGGGCGTAACGCCGGATTTGCGAATAGCGGTCGCCGATCCTGTGCAGATAGTCGAAGTCTTCCGGTTGGGACAGCTTTTGCGCTTCCTCCACGCTTTGCGTAAACGCATCCCACGGGATGACGGATTCGATCGCCGTAAACGGATCAGAACCGGCTTGCTTGGCTTCCAGCAAGGCGTGTCCGATCCTCCAGTACAGTCGCACCTTCTCATTAATGGCTTTGCCGGACTGCTGGAATTGCTGCTCGTGACTGTGCTTGGCGCGGTTGAACAGCGCGCCGATGATCCGGTCATGCAGATCGACAATTTCATCTATGACTGTAGCCTTGGCTTCCAGCACAACGGCGACGAGCGTGGCGTACCGACGCGTGGTTTCCAGATCGCGCAAGTGCTGAGCGGTCATTTGCCCGCCTTCGCGGGCAAGTTTCAACAGCCGGTTCTGGTGTATCTGGCGCTCAATGCCATCGGGCAACATCAGCGCCTCCATAGCATTGAGTCTTTCGATATGTTCCAGCACGTGTCTGGCTGACGGCGCGCCGGGCGATTGCCGCAGCCAAGCTATGGCGCTGACGTTGCTGCTCTCGCGTGGGTTCAATAGGCCGTCCAGTTGCTGTCTATGCGGGTCGGTCAAGGACTCGGTCAACAACGTGTTAATGCGCCGCGTGCCTCGCGTGATGGCTTCGGCGCAAATCCGTTCGATGACGTTGATGGACGGCAGAAGGATCGACTGGCTGCGGAGGTTCTGGACCAGAGCCGTCGCCAGGACGATTCCCTTGTCGGTTTGAGCGGCCAGATCGTCCAGACTATGACCCGCTTCGCGGTAGTGCCGCGCAGCGAATGGACGAAATCCGAAGACCAATTGCAGTTCGAGCATGTGCTCGCGGCGAGTTTCGGCGCGGCGGCCATAATCGGCCCAGCATTCTTCAGTAACCCTGAGCTGCGATGCCGCCAATTTTAGCAGTGGGGAAAACGGCGCTTTGTCCGTGTCCAGGATCACACCGGGATAACGCATGTAGCAAAGCTGGACGGCAAAGCCAAGGCGGTTTGCGCCGCCCCTGTGCTGGTTGATGACCGCAAGGTCGGACTCGCTCAGTGTGTAGTGGCGTATGAGCCCATCCTGCGTGTCCGGCGGGGCGAACAGGCCGTCGCGTTCAGCGGCGGACAGAATGGAGCGGCGGGGCATGGCCCAGCCTATAGCTATTCCGCGACGAAAAACAAGGTGCAATAACCTTTGTTTTTGCACCTCGGCCATGGCGCGGCCCGGAGACATCCGAAAACCCCGAAAAACAGTTGCAGAACTATGGTGCAAAAGATAAGGTGCATAATGAACCTATGCTTTTGGTTTTTGCACCATGAAAATCGGCTACGCCCGCGTCTCGACCGACGCTCAAGAAACCCATTTGCAAATGGATGCCCTCAAGCACGCGAAGTGCGCCCGCGTCTACCAGGAGAAAGCGTCCGGGGCCAAGGCCGAACGGCAGGAACTGATGAAGCTCCTCGACAGTGCCCGCAAGGGTGACGTTGTCATTGTCTGGAAGCTTGATCGCCTGGCGCGGTCGCTCCGGCAGCTCATCGATACGACAGTCCTCCTCAACGAGCGTGGCGTCGAGCTGCATTCCATTACGGAAAACATCAACACTACGACGCCGAGTGGCAAGTTGACCTTTCATATCTTCGCCGCCCTGGCGGAGTTTGAACGCGACATATTGCGCCAGAGGGTCAACGCTGGTCTCAAAGCTGCACGCCGGCGGGGACGGGTCGGCGGTAGACCCAAAGCATTGGGTGAATCGGATCTGAAGAAGGCGCGCGCACTCTTACGTTCTGGGGAGTACACCAAAGTTCAGGTCGCCGAAGAACTGGAAGTCAGCCGTCATACGCTCTGGCGCGCCCTGTCGCAGGAGCCGGCCAGATGATCCTTGCTGGACCGGTCTCGTCTGCCAGTCCAGATGGACCAGGGTCGGCGTTCGAATTTATTGCCTTCGGCGGCCTCGCCTGCTTCATCGTTTGGATTTTGGTGCAAAAGTGGAAACGGGCAAAACAGATTCGGCAGTATGCGCAGAGCAAAGGCTACACATACATAGGTGCGGCTCTGCCCAAAAGCTTCCCGTTTATAAAAACGTCGGTAAGCCGGGCTACTTCGATCACGAATGCTGTTGCGGGGGACCAGAGCGGCAAAGAACTGCTTTTGTTCGATTGCACATTAGGTTCCGGTAAGGGTCGTAGATCGCAAACAGTAGTGGCTGTTCGGGGGCAAGAGGAGAGTTTTGGACCCGCTCGGTTTGGTCCGTTTCTGATGACCGAAGAGGCCGGTGACTGGGCACTGGTTTACCGGCCTAATCAGCTCTTGCCGCTAGAGGAGATTGACGCCCTCCTCGCGGACGTCTAGTTATTCGAAGACGGTTGCTTTGCATCATTTTTCGGAAGGTCGTCAGGTTTGCATCGCCTTAGCGTACTTTAAATTCCGTTTCGTGAGGCGACCCCTATGTGACTACCGTGGAACTTCCCGATCAACTGCTCAAACAGGCTCGGCAGCGGGCTAACGAAGCGGGTGTATCCCTGAAGCAATTCTTTGTTTCGGCCGTGGAACAACGGCTGGCCGTCCCAAACAAGTTGCGGGGCGATCCGCCCGTTGTCGATGGCCCCGCGCCGATATGCGCCTTGTAGGCCAGCCAAGACCATTCCGGGAATTTTGTACGCTAACCGCCGACGTTCAAATTCGTCCAAATAAAGGATACGCAAGTTCTGACGATGGAAAAACAGGAGACAATTGGTTCGTGCACTTTTTGAGAGAGCGCCTTTCCAGACGAGACTGGTTAGCAGTGTGCGCGGGCGGTATGGTGTCCGTTCCCATCCTCGCCGCCGGCCGGAGCACGGACTATCCGCAGCGTAGCCAGGACGTATCTCGCCTTTTCGAAGCCGCAGACGGCGTCCAGGTAACGCAAATCACGGATTCCCCGCTCGGCAACCAGCTTTCCTACTACGATATTCCTTGTTACGCGCCCTTGATCGAGCGCCTCCTTTACAACACCATCGTCAGCGTTCCCGAAGGGAAAACAGCGAAGAAAGAGAAGCCTAACAAGGCCTCCGGGTATCCGGAGGGTGCGACCTGGGGTGTTGTCTCAAGCCGCCTTGATGGATCGGACCCGCGCCTGCTGGTCACGCGTATTCCCGCGACCAGTTCCACGGTTCGAGTGGATATGAGCCGGGATGGAAAGCTGGTGACTTATACCCGGCGCAATGATGAAGCCGACAGTGGCTGGGATCTCTACGGCTTCCGGGTCGGCAACAGCCGCGTCGTGGAAGAGATTCGGATCACGCGCTTGAGAACGTCGGCGGGGCTAACCAACAAGGTGAAGACTTCGCCTCCCACCTGGGATCAGCAGGCCGGAAAATACTTATGCGCTTTCTCCGTCGATGAGAAGGCGTATCTCGTTTATGATGACGGCATGTCGCCGAGCGGCGCGAACGGCCCCTTGGTTGCGCCTCTCACGGATCTAACCGATTTCCCGGAACGCGGCGACGAGGACACGTCGTTTCACCGCATCCGGCTCAATCCCATGTTCCCGCACTTGCTGTACTACCGCCGGAACGGAAAAGACAACTGGGTGATTGATCTGTCGCTGACGCATCCCAGGAGCCGGAGCGTCACTGACTATAAGAAATCAATCCACGCCACATGGAGCGCGGATGGACGCATTCTGGCCGGGTCTATGAACGGCCCCTGGATGGAATGGCCGATCGCTGACGCCGGTGGCAGGCTGTTGCCGACGATCTCGCCGCGTGAGACTGGCACATTCGGTCACAATGGTAAGCCCGGAGTGTTCTATGGCTGCTACTCGAACGACAGTCGCCGGATTGCCGTGGCCACGCGTTTCGATCAGGAACCAGGAGGAAGTCTGTGGCTGATGAACCGGGAGACCGGCAAGGAGTCCTATCTATGCAAGGCGCGTTACTTTGGACCGGTTGTCGCCGGCCAGCCGCGGTTAGGGTTCATCGACCATGATCGAACTCTCGTGTTCAGCTCGGACAACAGCGCTGGTCGTTCAAGCTCTCGGCCTCCCCAAATCTTTGTAGTGCGTCCGTTGCCGCAAGTCTAAAGTGCAAAAACGGGCGAACGGGATGCAAACCAAAATGGTCGTTCTCAAGAACCTCCGTTTTCAAGACTGATGGCTGGCGGTTGGTCCCGGCTTGCAAAGCGGCACAAAAGCTATTGCAATACCTATCTCGAAATCAAAGTCTCAAAACCATTGATCCAGCCTGGGTTGTGAGACGGGAGGATGCGCATGCGCATCCCTTGTAACGCGCGAAATCGATGAAGCCATGTTTGGCTGATCTCAACTTCCTGCTATCCGTTATAGTTCGGACCCATCCTCACCATGACACGGCGATAGCCTGGTACCGGCAGCGGGAGGCGGGCGGAATCGGAGTTTGCCGATTTGTGCAATTTGGCCTGATCCGGCTGCTTTAGAGGGGGTCTGGGTCATCCAGGCAGCGGGTGAATATTCAAATTCTTCATCGGGTAATGTTTGAGATTGTCGGTAATCAGCGTGAGTTGGTGATGAAGAGCGACTGCGGCAATCGTCACGTCCGTCGTAGCCAGGGTGATTCCTTTACAAGCGAAATCGCGCTTCAGCAGTCCGGCAATTCGGGCTATCGGCCAGATGACGGGATACTGTTGCAGGCTCTGCAGGAGTTCCTCGGTCCGGGCTTCCTCGTGGGGTCTCATGCCCGCGTAAACTTCCGTGATGTTGATGCAGCAGCAGGCCAGCAGATGACCTTGTTGCACGAGTTCCTTGAGTATTCGGTCTCGATTGCGCTTGCCGTTGATGGCGTCGATGATGACACTCGTGTCAAGCAGGAATGTAGGCATTCAATCAGCGGGCCGTTACTTTTTTGAAACGCTTTTCATCCTCCCGGCGCATCTTTTCTACCCACTTCGCCGCTCCCTCTTTGAGCTCCGGATGGTCTTCGTCTTTCCACGCGCCTGCAGTGTTCTCCAGGGCTTTGAGTTGTCGCAGGCGCATGAGCTCCTTTTCGGCGGCCTGCACCAGAAACATGCTGCGACCGCGCTTACCGACAACCGTGTCGATCTGATTCGCCAGGTGCTCGGGAATCACAATATGGGTGCGTTTGACATTCATAATTGAAGGATGACGTTCATGAGGGCCTCGAAGGCCCACAGAAAGTTTAACATCTATGGGCCGTATCGGCCCTAAATTTACACGGTACCGCACCTTTATCGATTCAGCGGCACCCGTCTTCGGCTGTTCCCGCTCGCGCTGATGGAATGCTGGGTGCAGAGCGCTGCCGGAACGCTTAAATGCCGTAACCGTCACGCTCGTGCTGCTACTCAGCGTGGTCTTCGTTCCAGGCAGACGCGACGCAAACGTCCAACTATACGTCACCGTTCCGACGCCGCCGGGGTTCATCGAGCCGCTGCCGTCCAGCGTAACCGTGGTACCCGCCTTGACCGTTTGGTTCGGTCCTAGAAGCGGCTACTCTGGTCCACGCCGAAAGCGATGGAGTGAAATCTATCGGGTATCAGATGCTCGATCAGATTTATCGCGAGAGCGGTAGTCGTTTTGCCGAAAACGAATTGCGGGAACTTGCGTTCCGCAATCCAGATCAGTTTGGCACGCTTGTCGCAAATACGCTCGCCCGCTGGTGAATGAATGAAGGTGTAGCTCCATGGCAATCCCCCCTCAAAACATCCGCCTCTGCACATTCTGCTTCTTCCACCTCTCCAGTCCCGGCAAATCCAGCCCCTCCCTCACCGCCGCCCTTAATCTACTCATCCCCGCCTCTCTCCTCACTCCCTCCGGTACTTTTCCAAACCATTCCGGCTGCTCCCGCTTGATCGCCTTCATCTGCTCTTTAATCGCGGCTTCCAGTTTTGCGCCCGGATAATCGGCCTCCAGCTTCTCCCGCACGCGCTCGTGGCAGAACTCGTCGTACTCCGCCTGCAGCTCGTACTGGCGCGCCCGCTGCGCGTTCTCCGCCTCGTTCCGCAACTCCTCCCGCCGCCGCTTTTCCGACGTCTCGAAATCGCCGGGTACGTACAGGTTCTGCTCGATCGCCCAGATGAAAAACCCCGCCGGGTTCGATATCTTGCCGCGCCCTTTGCGGTCCTGCGCGATCAGGTGCTCGGCGTATTCGATCTGGTCCATCACGCGCTGATTGTCCGGAATATCCAGCGCCAGTTGCCTCGCCTTGCGCTCCGTAACGCCGCGCTGCACCAGCTCGCTCACCCAGCTCGGCAAACTCGCCTCCAGCGCCGCCCGCGCCTCCGGGTTCACCGCGTTGGCGAAATTCGGCAGCGAGAGCAGCCGATTGCCGGGCGAAAGCGCCAGCTTAAATTCCCCGCCCCCGCTGGTTTTCGTCAGCTCCCAGTCGGAAAGGTAGCCGATCTCGGTCAGTTCGCGCAGCGACGGCTCCAGCACGGAGAGCGCTTTCGAAAGATGCGGGTACGCGCGAATATGCAGGAGCTGGCACAGGTCCGAGTATTTCTTTTCGATGGATTGGCCCCGGCTCGCGTAGAACCAGACGCTCAGATGCCCGAACAGGGCCTTGGCAATATCGCGGTGTAGTTTCAAGTAAGCGTTGAAATCGAGCGGCAGCATGTAGCCCTGATTCAGGTTTGCGAGTTGCCATTGCGACAGGTAAACCTGGTAGAATTCGCTCCGCGTGCCGTCGGTTAACTCTTCGCCCACCAGCACCACGCGGTCGAAGACGTGGAACGTGTCGCTGGCGTACTGGCGGCGATCGGCGAGGAAAATCGAGGATTCGGACATGATGGTAGTGGCCACCATGCGCTTGCACCAGTCGTTGATTTCGTCGTAGTGGAAGCCGCCTTTGCAGAGGCGCAGGAGCTTGATCATATCCGTGCCGTTGAACCGGACGGGGTTCGAAAGCTGCCCCTGCAACTCGCGCTGATCGAGGGCTATCTTCATAAAAGCCATGTACTTATCGCGGTCTGCGGTAGTAGGTAATCCGAGGCTGGGAATGCCTT
This sequence comes from Bryobacterales bacterium, assembly GCA_038239345.1. Classification (GTDB taxonomy): domain Bacteria; phylum Acidobacteriota; class Terriglobia; order Bryobacterales; family Bryobacteraceae; genus JBBSEX01. The sequence goes on along the minus strand of JBBSEX010000032.1, from coordinate 4,138 downwards.
CGATGACGGCTTTGGCTTGGATGCGCTGGCCGTCGGGACGGCGGAAGATCTGGATGACGGTGCGCGAAATCTCGCGATTCGCGGTGGAAGCGAAGAAGCCGAGCGCATGCAGGCTCTTTTCGACTCGGACGAGGTCGACCTGGTGTTCCTCAACAACAACAGGAATCAGGCTTTTTTGGGCTTCGGTGCGTCTTTCGGCCATAGTGGGCGGGTGCCTCATTGCGTGATGTTGCTGTAGAATACTATGAAACAAACTATGAAAACCTATGGCATTTTGTAAAACCATTGGATTCATTAAGTTAGGCCATTAAAATTTCCACGTACCTACACCGTTTCTACCACGTACCTACACCACGGCTTCCACGCACCTACACTTTATTTCCTCAGACCTACACCGCATTTCCACGCGCCTACACTTGGCTTCCACGGGCCTACACCGTATAGGCGGTTCCCCTCAACGGGCAGGTTGGTGTAGCTCCGTGGAACGGTGCAGAAGGGTGTAGTTCCGTGGCAAAATTCGATACCGGTGTAGTTGCGTGGCAAAATCCGCCTTAAATCCGCGACACGCGACGCTTCTGCGATCTCCCAATGTGTGATAGTATCGTCCCCGGTCACTTGTAAAGAATTGTAAAGGAGAAGGTACGTGATGAAAAACTTCGGCAAAATTCTGGCATTCGCATCGTTGTCGATGGGGAGCGCCGTGTGTCAGGTCGCGACCCCCACCGCCGGTTTGCGAAATCTGGGGCTCATTCCCGTCCCGAACTGGGCCACCAGCGGCCCCAATCAGGAAGCCACGGATCTGAGCTCGTTCAACCCGGCGACATCGGTGCTCTATTACGCCGACCGCGTGAATCATTCCGTACTCGCGATCGACACGAAAACCCAAAACGTCCTGGGCTCGGTACCGGTGCCCAACTGCACGGGTTCGTGCCCCAGCGGCGTACTCGTCGTTCCGGATCTGCAAAAACTCGTGGTGACGGATCGTGCGACCATGACGTACATTTACGATCTCGATTTGCCGGGTTCGCAACCGGCTGCGGTGAAGGGGCCAACGGCGGTCGACGAGCTCGACTACGATCCGATCCATCAGCGCGTTTATATCGGCAACACGACCGCGCCTTTTTTCCTTACGGGCATCGATCTTACGGGCGATAACGCCAACACGGTGGTGGCTTCGATTTCCATTCCGGGCAGCGCGGAGCAGCCGCGGTTCAACCCGGTCGACGGTCTCATTTACCTCACCATCCCGAGCGTAGGCGTGCTGGTGTTCGACCCCAACGCCGGATCGGCCGGCACGGGCGCTCTGGTCGCGACTTACCCGATAGCCAATTGCTCGGGTAACGGCAACTGGATCGATCCGGTGACGAACACGATGCTGGTGGGCTGCAACAACGTCGCGGGCCTGGCGTTGATGAATCTAACGGATGGGTCGATACTGGCGCGTTTTCCGCAGGTGACGACGGACGATGTGATCGCTTTCAATTCCGCCAATCGGCGCTGGTACTCGGGTTCGGGAGGTAATGGCAACGATGGCGGGAAATGCGCGTCCACAAACACGGGAACCGTTTTCCCTATTCTGGGCGTTTTCCAGGCGCAGTCCGCGACCGGTGCGAGCAAGGGGACGCTCGTGGGCGCGGAGTGCTCCGGCCGCGCGGGAACGAATCTTGCGGTGGACCCGATTCACAACAACATCTACATTCCGGTGCGGCAATATCCGTCGGATCCCTCCGGCCTGGATACCGGCAGGCCCGGCATTCTGGTTTTCAACGATCCGACGCCCACGCAACCCACTCCGGCGCGCAGCCAGGCGACGCTCGGCACTTACGGCACCGTCAACTTCACGCTTCAGGGCAGAACCATGAACGTTCAGATCTACGTGCAGAAAGTGACGGACGCCCCCACGGAGCTGGTGATCACCACGACCGTCGGCAACGAAGTGATTCCATGCGCGGAAACCGGCGGCAATGCCAATTGCATTGGATCGTTAACCGGCGATCCGCTGATGGGAGGAGTCGTGTTGCTGGGTAACGGCGGATCGATTCTGGCGAAAGGGACGATCGTGCAGGGGCGGTAGAAAATTTTCAACGGCAAAACCGATTGGAGAGTTACGCGACCCGCTTCATCTCTTTTGCTCATGCGCAGGAGAACAATGCAAAGCTATGAGCAAGCTTCCAGCTCTGGTTATTTTTGGCCTCTTTTCCAAACTCTTCGCGCGTTAATCAATTGAAGCAATAACTCAGCACACGCATTCGACGGTGCGGTGACCGACTTGCTGCGCGATGTTTACCATCTGTGCGAACGTCTGTAACGATTGCCTTATAGTCTGCACTATTCCGTGACAAGGAGAAACAATGAGCATCATCAGCTTGAACAAACTGACCCTCGATCTGGTCGCGAAAGACTTCAGCGACAACCACTCGCCATCGAATGGCGGACCGACCAAGACAGCCCGCGCCCTGGCCCTCATTCATTTGGCTGCACGCGATGCATATGCAAAGGTGACTTCCGTGTATCCCGCAAAGTTGGCCGGTCTGCCAAATCCCCCTGCGGGACTGGGCACCGACGATGCCACTGGCCAATCGGCTGCTGTTGGCGCTGGAATGCGCGCGGCCTCGGTTTTGTACCCGGATTTCAGCGCCTTCATCGCCGATCAGACGGACGCGCTAACCGCCGACGCCAACCCAACCGCTGTGACCTACGGCGCCGACGTCGCGGATAAATGGATTGCGAGCCGGCAGGGCGACGGATCGGGTCTCGCGCAAACAGATTCGATGCACAGCAAAGAGCCTGGCCATTATCGCGCGGACCCAGTTAGCAAAAAGACTGCTCTCGGACGCACCTGGGGCCAAGTCACTCCCTTCGTCTTGTCCAACGTGGCTACCGATGCGCCGCTGGGCCCACCCCCGGAACTTACGACCCAGGAATATGCGGATGCTTACGATGACGTGTTTGTGAACGGACGAGACGATATCTCACACCGCAATGCCGCGTTTAGGCAACGCGCCGCTGTCGGAATCTTCTGGGGATACGATGGTTCCAATAAGCTCGGGACTCCGCCGCGTCTTTACAATCAGGTGGTTGTTGCCACAAATGAATTCAAGGGGCTCCTGCCTAAGGACCAACTCAATGTTCTGGCCGCGGTGAATGCCGCAATGGCCGATGCGGGAATTGCCGCCTGGTACTGGAAATACGTTTACGACTACTGGCGTCCGATTACGGCCATACGGGAGGCTGACGGCGGTTGGGGTCCAACTGGAAAAGGCGATGGGAATTCTCTTCGCCACCATCAGGGGGATTCATTTTGGCTCCCATTCGGTGCCCCCGGAAGTAATCCATTTGGTGGGCCCGCCGCGGGTGCGACCGGCGACAACTTTACTCCCAACTTTCCGGCGTATCCGTCGGGGCACGCGACCTTCGGCACCGCCTGCTTTGAGACCTTCGCAGGCTTGGTCAAAAAGACGCCCGCCCAGATCGATTGCAAGTTCGTGTCCGATGAATTCAACGGCATTACCACCGATAACGAGGGCATTTTTCGTCCAATATGGCAACAGACCTTCACGTTAGAGGAAGCGATCGAACAAAACAAGATTAGCCGGATCTACCTTGGCGTGCATTGGATCTTCGATGCGACCGGCGGCGCCACGGTGGGGAAGGCCATCGCGCTGAAGACGATCGCGGCTTTTAAATAAGTGCTTCTTTCTGGTTGCTCCCGGTTTAGCACGTAACCGGCTGAAAGCTCATACGACAATCCTCTGGAATACGCAAAGGCGGAGTCATCAATGGGACACCACAGGAGTGGAAAGAAGGCGATGTCTGGACTCTCCCCGCCAACGCGGCCATGATGGCGGAGGTTCTTGGGGAGACATCCGTGCTTGCAGACTCTGTCCGGGCCAGTACGGGCCGCCGAGCGCAGCTCCTGGCATTCGATAAGCCTCTCTTGTTTTCTAACTTCCGATAAGCGGCGGCTTATCGGAAGTCAGCGTACAATCGGTCATTGAAGATCACTCTTGTCCTAAACAGGAATTGAGCAGAAAAACAAGCCCTCCTATAATTGTTCCAGCGACGAACCGTCGTTAGCCGGGCCGTTCGGTCGCCGAATCCCCAACAGGAGGGCACAACGATGGTACAGGCAATGAGC
>JBBSEX010000031.1:0-33900 GCA_038239345.1 Bryobacterales bacterium | reverse complement strand
TATGCGCAAATTCGTAATCACGGCGGTCGTGTTGGCGTGCGTTGGAATTCGAAACCCTGAGCCTGCTCAGGGTGGCGCGTTCGCAACGGAGATAACGCAGCTTCTCAATCACGCGCAACTCATCATGGGCTACCTCCGGCAAGGGCAACAACTCGTTAACGAGCTGAACATGTATGCCGACATGCTGCGCAACGTGAAGAATATTCCAAACCAGGTGTTCGGCCCTATTCAGGCAGACCTCAACGCCCTTGCCCAAATTGTGCAGGGAGGACGGGCGCTCGCCTACTCGCTGGGTAATCTGGACCAACAGTTCCGAATCACGTTCCCCGGCTACCGAACCACGCCGACGGCGTATTACGCGAACTACAAGAGCTGGTCCCAGACCTCGCTGGATACGACGCTTGGAACGCTACGAGCAGCCGGTTTGCAGGGCCAGCAACTTCAAAGCGAACAGGCCGTAATCAATTCCCTCCAGGCCATGTCGAGAAGCGCCGACGGGCGGATGCAGGCTTTGAACCTGATGGGGCAGGTTGCCGAACAGCAGGTTCAGCAGTTGATGAAGCTGCGTGAACTCATGCTGGCGGACATGTCTAGTAAGCAGGCCTACCAGGCGGCAATGATTCAGCAGCAAGCCGCAAACGAAGCGGCCACCGAATGGTTTTTCTCGACAGGGCCAGTGAGCAACAGTGGCGTTACGTATTGGCCGGGGAGGTAAATAGTAATGAGGTGGCAGTGGCATGAATCTGTGCAACATGATCGGGTGCGTGGTGATCTTGATTGGATTAGCAGCCTGCGCGCGAGAGCCGAGGAGCGAGATCGTTCAAACGGTCGAGGCTGCGGGTTCCGGAGACTTGTCCAAAGTATCTAACGCTGGAATCACGGAATGGCTCGGGAAGCACAAGGATCTTGCGTACCAGGTAAACGACAGGTGCAAGCCCGTTCGAGAGAGGTCAACGGCGGGTTGGTCGGAGACAACAGAGGGTCGCCTCTGTAACACGGCACGGGAGTTGGCGTTTTTTCGGTCTGGTCCCGTGAAAAATTCCGGCCAGACATACTGGCCGGGCAAATAGACATTCAGCAGTAGGGCGCGAGGGTGCCTCCTTGGAGGCCTGACAGGAGACGTGTGTCTAATCGGTTTCAAACAATTCGGAGTTGGAAGTTGTCGCACCGTCCCAATCTTCTGACGGTCGTGATCGCCTTGCTGTTTGCGCAGGCCATCTTCGCGCAGGCGCCCTTCAACACGACCGTACCGGGCGACATCATGACTCAGTTCCGCAACCAGCGAATTACGTGGACCACAAACGTTTGGGTATATGCAAATGCGCTGTTCGGGATTTTGGCCGTGATTGAGTTCGCCTGGAGTGCCGCCGTCATGCTGTTGGAAAAAAGCGACCTTCAGTCGTGGACCTCCGCGCTGGTTCGAAAAATCATGTGGATCGGAGCGTTCTACGCCCTGCTGATCAACGGTCGAAGTTGGATTCCGGCAATCATCGATAGCTTCACCCAGATTGGTGCCGGCGCTGCGGGACTGGCGGGACCCTTAAACCCAGGCGATGTCTTCATGCAAGGCATTGCGATCGCGGGAGCGCTCCTTGATGCAGCCAGCAGTTCCGCATTTTTCACGAACCCCGGCTCGTCGCTCGCGCTTGCCTTCGCCGCTCTGCTCATCGTCGTTTCGTACATCGTAATCACGATCAACTTTCTCGTCACGTTCGTCGAGAGCTACCTCATCATCTCCGTCGGGTTCTTGTTTTTGGGGTTTGGCGGAAGCCGCTGGACAGCCCCTTATGTGGAACGTTACATCGGTTTGGCGGTGGCGATCGGGGTCAAAATTGTCCTTCTCTACTGTCTGATTTCCGCCGGTCTGGGGCTCGGCAACGGCTGGTTGGCTGAGGCACAGGGTGTTGGTACGTCGGCACATCCCAGCATGACCGCCTTCGATGTCATGGGTGCTGCCCTAATCTTCATGATGCTGTGCTGGCAGATTCCCAAACTATTTGCCGCGGTGCTTGGCGGTGCGCCTGCCCTGACTGGCGGTGATCTGATCTCCACAGGCGTGATGGTCGCAAGCGCCGGGGTTGCGGTGGCGTCTGCGGGAACATCAGCACTAGGCGCGGTGGCTGGCGGCACATCAGCTCTTGCCGGAACAGGATCGGCAGCAGCGGCAGGAAATTCAGGCTCAAGCGGAGTACCGAGCAGCGTGGCGGGTGTGAATGCCGCTTCCGGTGCCGGAAGCGCGGCCGGCGGTTCTGTTCCGCCGCCCTCACCGGGCACCAGCGCTACGGGTTCGACCGGCGGGGTACGTCGTCAACCTGACCCCCCAATGGGCACTTCAAACCCCGCATCTCTTGCGTCAATCGGTGGCGAGCCTCTGGCGGGTTCCGGATTCGAATCTGAAACGCCAACACGGGGATTCTCCCCGAGTTCAAACGGCATGCACTCTGAGGGATCGTCTTCGGCAAGTCAGCCTTCGGCGGCGTCTTCAGCCAGCAGCCAACCGGAACCTCCGCCGTCCCACCCATCCGCACCCGAGCGAAACCAACGGCGCACGGGAAGTGTCGCGGAAGGAATTCAGCGTCTTCGTCGGCGCTTGCCCGCTTTACCATCGGACGCGGCTCCCCATGCAACACCACCACGCATGCCGATTGATCACCACGAGTAGGAGGAAGAGGAACTATGAATTTCACATTGATGCAAAAAGAGAAACGAACAGATGTCCCGCTGAGTGAGTACAACCCTTACCTGGCGGCGCGGCGCGAGTGGGACGAGCGCTACGGCGATCAAATAACACGAGCGAAGAACTGGCGTACCATGGCCACGCTCTCGGCTCTTATCGCTTTGCTCGCCACATCGGGAGTCGTATGGCTTTCGGTGCGATCCCATGTAGTCCCGTTCGTCGTGCTTGTAGACAGCCTCAGCAGGCCAGTCGCTTCCGGTATTGCCGAACAAGCGTCTGGAACCGATGATCGGCTGAAACGGGCGAGCATCTTCACGTGGGTTGAGAATCTACGCCTCGTGACTACGGACGGAGTATCTCAGCGCAAGGCAATTGACAGAGTGTATGCGGCAATCGCGAACGGAAGTGCTGCGCAAACATTCATCAGTGATTTCTATAGAGCTGATCCACCTGCGAAGCGTGCGCAAACGGAGACCGTATCGGTGGAAGTCACTTCCGTCCTGCCAACCAGTGACCGGTCTTATGAAGTCGAGTGGACGGAAACGACCCGCGACCTGTACGGTGCGGTCAAGTCAGCCGAACGCTGGAAGGGATCGTTTGCAGTCGTTATCAACCCGCCGCGAGATGAGCGGCAGGCCCGTGTCAATCCTGTTGGCCTGTACGTAACAAATGCGAGTTGGGCAAGAGTTTTCCAGGAGAAATAACGTGCAAATCATCAAAGCCGCAATTCTGTTCAATATTGCCGCCATGCTGTTTGGGCAGCAAACGTCATCGCAGACGGGCAAGGCCGGTAAATCTTCCGCTTTGGAGGTTCATCGAGAACCGTCTGGAACTGCGAAGAGCCAGCCTCCCCAAAGCACTCCGCCGTTTTTGCAGCAGTATGACTTCGGAGCTCAAATTAATGCTCTGAATTCCGATGATGCGGTCGGAGAGCCGGGCTCTGTGAAACCACAATTCGCCATGCCTGCAAAGCCGGTTCCCTCAGGGTCAGGAGCCATCGAAGGTATCCCGAAGGACTTCAGGCTCAATGGCGATGTTCCCCTGAATTCCACGGCCCTGGAAGCGCTGCGCGTGAGTGAACGTTGGCGTGGCGAGAAGAACTCGCCTGCTGCGGGGAGCGATGGCCGCGTCCTGTATTCCTTCGGCGCAGGTCTTCCGACCGTTGTCTGCGCGCCCCTTCGCGTCTGTATGGTTGAACTCCAGGCAGGCGAAAAGATTGTTGGGGAGCCACAAATCGGCGATTCGGTTCGGTGGAATATTTCCCCGGCACTCTACGGAATGGGCGAGCAGGCAACCGCAGTCATAGTTCTAAAGCCGCAGACACCGGGTTTGGATACTAATCTACTGATTACGACGGACCGGCGCGCGTACTATCTCCGCCTGATCTCGAAATCCGAAGACTACGTTGCCCGAGTCGCCTTCGCATACCCGGATGGTGACAGCAACCGCAAGTGGCAGCAGCAAATGGCAGAGCAGAAAGCTCAGGCGATGCAAGACAAACACGCGAGTGAGGTCACGCCCGCAGCGCTTGCCGTGGAAAAGATCAACTTCGCCTATTCAGTCAAAGGCGGAGATGAACACATCCGACCGGTTAGGGTGTTCGACGACGGAGCCAAAACCTACATCCAGATGCCGTCCGACATCGGAAACCGCGAGGCACCGGTGCTTGTCGTATTAGGCAATGACGGAAAAGGGGAGATGACGAACTACCGGGTCCGTGATCAAACCTATATCGTGGACCGTCTCTTCGATCGCGCAAACCTCGTGCTCGGTGCAGGTAAGAAAGCTCAGAAAGTGGAGATTAGCCGTGTCCAACCCAGAGGATAAGCACCCACAGACGGAAGAAGTGAATCCGATCCAGAGTGAGGTCCGTGGTACGGAATCTCCAGACGGGCTCGATTTACATCCTGAGCCACGGAAAGTAGTTCGCATCAGTAGGCGGGCTGGGATGGCCATAGTGTTTGTTGTCGTCGGTCTTCTCTTTGCGTTTGCGTATGGCGGCTATCGCCGTACACAACGAGCGCAAACTGCTGCTCGCGATGCGGGCCTCCCAAAGAACGTAGTCCCCGCGACCCAGGCGGGCGGCGAATTCAGCAAGAATATTCCTGATGGTACGGCTCCTTTTGCGCGCAAAGGTCTGACAGAGTTGCAAGCTCCGCCCACTTCCATTCAGGAGAAGGAAAAGGCGGCGGGCGCCTGCGGTTCGAACCCACAGACAGGACAGCTATATCGGTTCAATCCGCAGACTGGGCAGCCTTGTGACGGCTTGCCACAAGAAAGAGTCGTTGTGCGGCAAGCCCCGGCTCACGTTCAAGTTTCTCCTCCTCCTATTGCACTCCACGAAGCCACAGCCGAGGAGAAGCGCCTTACAGCCGCCTACGCTCGCGAACAGGAAGCTCGACTCGCGCCGACCAACATCCGGGCCTCGTCGAGTACATCGGATTTCGCGGCCCCGGTTCCCCCTGGGCGGTCCGGCCCCAATGACCTCGCACAGGTCGCCGCCCTGACCAGGGCAGTGGGCAGTCGCACGGCTGAAGCTTCTGCCATAGATGGCGACAGCCGTTCGCCGGCGGCTGAAAGTGAATATGAGGGCCAGAACATGCAGACTCGTAAGGAGGCTTTCTTAAAGGCGGCGCGAACACGTCAACGTGACGATTACCTCACAGTGGCACGCACGGCTCCGCTTTCACTGTTCGAGATCAAAGCAGGGTGGGAGATTCCCGCAGTACTCGAACAGAACCTGAATTCTGATCTGCCCGGCGAACTTAAGGCTCTCGTAATGGCCAGTGTCTACGACACAGCCACGGGACGATATCTCCTAATTCCTCAGGGATCACGTCTGGTGGGCAAGTATGATTCTCGAGTCGCCTACGGGCAAGACGGCGTTCAGGTCGCCTGGAATCGAATTATTTTTCCGGATGCGTCTTCCATCGATCTGAGCGGTATGGTCGGTCTCGACTCCCACGGTAACGCTGGTTTGCGGGACAAGGTAGACAGACATTACGCGCGGATCATCGGGTTTTCGGCGCTGACGAGCTTGTTTACCGCAGCCTTTGAGATTTCGCAGCGACGCAACCAGAGCGTTCTTGCATATCCCAGTCCGGGCGAAGCGGCCTCTGGTGCGGTCGGAAGAGACTTGAGCCAGACTGGTTCACAGATTACGCGCCGGAATCTCAACGTGCAGCCTACGATCAAGGTGCCTGTTGGTTACAAGTTCACGGTTCGGGTAAATCGAGACATCCTCTTCGAAGCGCCCTATCAGCCAATGCAGGCCGATCCTCAACCACTCCCGGCGGGGGAGAAGGAACTACGGCAGAGGAGTGTATGGCAGAGAGAATAGACGAGAGCAGAATGCGGGTTCCGCGAAAAGTCTCAAAAGTTGTTCGCGTCGGTATGCTCTCCAGCAGCGCCGCAACTGCGGCATTGGCACTGACGTACTGCACTGGCAATCGATACGTAGGCTTCGGCAGAACGATCTCCGAAACGGAGCAATCGCTCCTGCTCGTGCTGGCAATCTCACTCTTTGTGGGATTCGGTGCTGCGAATCTTGTGTCGCGCTGGCCCGCTCGTCAGACGGAAAACTCGCAGCCGCGCGGACAGGGAAAGTAATGGAGACCCAATGATGAAATCGGAAGTATTGAAGGAATTCGTTGCGATGATCGAAGCCGACGCTCAGTTGCGGCCTTCGCCCGGAGAATTCGAGATGGCTTACCAAGCGCGGGTGGCCATCGACCGAATTCGTTTTGCTATCAAGGCCACTGAGTCGACCAACGAGCACCGTGACGAACTTAAGGAAGCGGCCATGCAACTCCTTGACGCACTCGACCGCCTCGAAGCGGCTGAGCGTCGTTTTCAGAACCGCTGGCGATGCCAGGACCGCCGCCCGAATGGGCAGGCAAACGTAGTAAACGGGATGGTCAACGGAACGCCAAAGCGGCTTCCTGAGGAGTAAAGTCTATGCTGAACCTTCTGACCGAAACAGATGTGGCCGCAAGGCTGAAGGTGAGCCTTGCTTCCGTGCGTCGATGGAGGCTTGAAAAGCGTGGCCCGGTCTTCGTCAAAGTAGGTGCGTGTGTCCGCTACCGCCCCGAGGATCTGGAGTCGTGGGTCACCTCGCTTCCGACTGGCAGCAGTAACCATTCAACGCGTTCAGATCGCGATAATGAAGGCTTAAGTCTGCATTATTCGTCGGCCCGATGAGTGCCGTCGCACTTGGTTAAAGGGTTCCCAATGGCCGTATACAAACAAAAAGATTCGAAAAACTGGTGGTATCAGTTCATCTGGAGTGGCAAGCGGATCAGAGAATCTACAAAGCAAACGGTTAAACGGGTGGCCGAACAGATGGAAGCTGCCCACAAAGCTACCCTCGCAAAGGGTGAGGTTGGCATTCGCGAGAAAAAGCCAATTCCTGCTTTGAAAGACTTCGTTGAGACGCACTTCCTTCCCTTCGTCGATTCCCGTTTCCCCAATAAGCCCAAGACGCTTGAATACTACCGAAACGGCGTCAAGAGTCTGCTTGCTTTTGAACCCATCGCGACATCCTCCCTTGATTTGTTAACCACCGCGCAGGTCACCGGCTTCATCAGCAAGCGGAGAAAGGCCAAGCTCAAAGTGAGTAGCATCAACCGCGAGTTGGAGGTCTTGCGGCGAATGCTGCGCCTTGCTTTCGAATGGGGGCTTCTCGATAAGCCTGGCTTACGAATACAAATGCTTCCCGGAGAAAACCAGTGCGACCGCGTGCTGTCGGCGGAAGAAGAGACCAAATACCTCAACGCAACGGCCTCTGTCGGTGAAAGCATTTTGGCAGCTCATGCTCGTGCTTTGGACGGTATCCGCGCCCAGATGCGCGGGGAGATCCCCGAAGAGCCCAGCGATCCATTTCTGCTTCGGGATGTAACCACGATCTTGCTTGATTGTGGTCTCAGGCCGGAGGAATCGTTCCGGCTTCGGTGGCAGCACGTCCGAGAGGACGTCCTTCACATTCCGTTCGGGAAGACTGAGAACGCCCGCAGGCGCATACCGTTAACTCAACGAGCCGCCGCATTACTTTCGATGAGGCGCGGCACGTTGTCGGATGAGTGGGTCTTTCCGGCCCCCACACGCACCGGCCATATTGAGAAGTCCAGTCTAAGAAAGCAGCACCGACGAGCCATCGCCGTGGCGAAATTGGAGCCTTTCAATCTCTATACCCTGCGTCACACTTGCCTCACACGTTGGGCAGCGTACATGGACCCTTACACTTTGGCTTATTTAGCGGGGCACAGCGACTTTTCGACCACAAAGCGGTATGTTCACCCGCAAGCGGAGACCGTGCGCTCTGCGATGGAACGGGCCCACGAGGGTCGGGGTAGCCATAGTTTCCACCATAGTGACGAAAACGGCTCCTCCTCCAGCAAACGCCCGGAGGGCGGTAAAAGCTTTGGACTGAAGGGGATGAAATGGTCGGGGCGAGAGGATTCGAACCTCCGGCCTCCTGGTCCCGAACCAGGCGCTCTACCAAGCTGAGCCACGCCCCGAAGATCCAAGTTTAGCTGGTACCCCGATTGATAGCAACCGCAGCTAAAAAGTGGCGCTACCGGGTTGTGAGGTTCCCTGACTATTTGTCAGAGTCACCGTCACACCCGTGATGGAAGAGCTGTTGCCCGTTACCGTGAACGGCAGCGATAGTGTGAACTGGCTTCCGAAAGCGTTCGATGCCGCGCTTTGATACCACGTCGTGAATGCCGGAGCCAACTGCAGCGTGAAATCGGAGGCCTGGAGATTCGTTCCGGTGAAATGGAATTGACCTTGGGTGATTTCCCGTGTCGTTGAGAATCCCGTGATTAAGACTTCAAATCCAGTAGCATTGCGGTTCACAACCACCGCCGTAACTACCGGCGGCAGTTTCGCGATTTGAATTACCCGCGTCGGTACGGGTGAAGGCGTTACATCCGTTCCGGTCGTGGTGGTGAAAGTAGTGGTCAGCGTAATGGTCCCGGCTACCGTGCCGGTAATCACTGCCGTGTCGCCCTTGTCGAATATCGCCACCGTGCTGCCGGCGGGAATCGTAAAGGTAGCCGTGCGCGTACCGGTGGAACTAAAACGCACCATCTGATCGTCGCCGCCCACCGCCGATACGAACGTCAACGTCACCGTACCCTTCACATCCACGGGGAAAGGCGTAGCGATGGTCACCGTCAGCTTTGCCTGCTGGTTCGGCGCCGCGGTATCCTGCGGGCCTGTGATCGCCACCGGAGGCAATTGCGGCAATGTGAGCGTCAACGGAATTTGCACGGTGGACGAACCTTGCTGGCTATCAGTCACCGTAACGCCGACAGCGAACGTTCCCGTAACCGTAGGCGTACCGGTTATTGCTCCCGCGCTATTCGCCGACAATCCGGCCGGCAAGCCAGATACGACGAAGGTATAACCAGGTGTACCGCCGCTGGCTGTGAGCGTCGCCGAGTAAGGAGTGCCGGCAACGCCGTTCGGTAGCGACGTCGTGGTCACCAAAACGGACGAGGCAATAACGATCGTGTACTTTTGCGATGCCGTGTGTTGCCGCGCATCGGTCACCGTGGCCGTGAACGAGAAGGTCCCTGGCTTGGAGGGGACGCCTGTCAACTTGCCGCTGGCCGGATCAAGCGTCACGCCATCGGGCAGATTTCCACTCGCTCCGAACGCGTATGGCCCCGTTCCGCCAGCGACTTCGATCTGCGCCGTATAAGTCTTACCCACGCTTCCGTTGGGCAATGAGGTCGTGACGATGGTTAAGGCGGCTGCGACGTTAATCGTGAAAGCTTTGGTCGCGGTCTTTCCGCTGGAGTCCGTTACTTGGACGGTGAAGGCGAACGGCCCCGCCGCGGTGGGCGTGCCGGAAATTGCCCCATTCGACGCCAGAGTCAACCCCGCCGGTAAAGCTCCACTGGTTACTGCGAACGCGTATGGAGTTGAGCCCCCAATCGCGGTTATAGTCTGAGAGTAGGCGACACCGATGGAGCCGTCGGCTAAAGATTGGGTCGTAATAGCTAAGCTTGCCGCGGCGATCACGATCGTGTAGGACTGGGTGCCGCTAGCGCCCTTGGAATCGGTTGCCTGGACGTTTAAGGAAAAAGTTCCGGGCGTTGCCGGAGTGCCGGTAACCACGCCCGCCGGAGTGATTGTCAACCCGGGAGCGGAGTTAGACGACGATAACTGTTGGAACGTGTAGGGTCCCGTGCCCCCAGTCGCTGTCAGGGTTTGCGCGTAGACCGTCCCTACTGAACCGCCGGGTAAAGACGCCGGCGATATCGTCAGTTGGCCGTTGCCGGCGCCGATCGTCAAGACATACTGCTTGCTGGTTACCGCGCCGTTCTGATCAGTCACCTGTAGCGTCACGCTGAACGTTCCGGTCGCGCTGGGAGTTCCCGATAAGACACCGGTCTGCGGATTCAGTGTGATCCCGCCTGGCAGTGGGCCTGTTGCGATGTTGAATGCATACGGCTGTATTCCGCCCACTACCTGAATGGATTGTTGATACAGCTTACCGACGGATCCCGGCGTCAAAGCTTGCGTGACAATCGTCAGCGCGGGAGGCAGCATGTCGAAACGATAGGAGCGCGATGCGAAGCCGCCGGATTGGTCGGTCACCGTTACGCTGACAGCCACCGACGTAGGTTGCGTCACACGGCCGGTAATTATTCCGGTCGCCGAATTGATTGTGAAGTTGCCGGTGGAGAATCGGGCAGAGAATGTATACGGCGTAAATCCGCCGATAGCACTCACCGCGGCTGTGTAAGGCGAACCGGCGATACCATCGGGAAGATTCTGCGTGACGATCGTCAAGCCCGGCTGGGTAATCTGTAACGGCAGTGAATTGGACGTCGCCTGGCTGGAGGATACGGTAACCAATGCAGTTCCAGGAACGCCGATGAGCGCCGCCGGCACAACGGCTGTCAAAGTCGTCGGGCTCACGAAGGTGGTTTGCAGGGCACTTCCATTCAAGTTCACGACATAGCCGGTTCCGAAGCCCCCACCGGTCACGGTCAAATTGAAAGCCGGTCCGCCGGCATCCACAACAGAAGGCGAAATCGACGTGATCTGTAGGGAACGAATGCTGTACGTAATCCCATTTGAAGTCGAACCCCCGGGGTTGCGCACTGTCAGCGACACGATTCCCGAAGACTGGATCAGCTGAGCGGGAATCTCCACGGACAATATGCCTGGACCAAGGTAGGTGGTTACGAGCGGAATTGCATTGTTCGAAGAACTGGTCGTGCTCGGACTCCAAAACGCTTGCGATCCATCAACGAAGTTCGCTCCGATCAAGATGAGCATAAACGCTGGACCACCGGCAGTTACGCTCGGCGGAGGATTGGGCATGGTGAGGGATGGTGGATTAACCGTGAAAGTCGCCGGCAGAGTACCCACGTTGCCATCCTGGACGCTTACACTGGCAGGGCCCGCCGTGGTTAGCAGGCTTGCGCTCACCTGCGCTCTCAGCAGGGTGGAACTGACGAAGGTGGTTGGCAAGGGCGCACCATTCCAAAGCACGGGACCTGTCGAGAACCCGGTTCCATTCACGCTCAAGATCATGGAGGGAGAACCGGCCGGAGCCGATGCCGGACTCAAGCTGGTGATGGTCGCTCCGCTCACGACGTTGAACGGAACCGCATTGGACACGGATCCGCCGGGATTTTCAACCGTAAGATTCACCGTTCCAAGAGTGGTAAGCAAGCTTCCGGGCACGATCGTCGATACATGATTCGGATCGAGGAATGTGGTGGTGATTCCGGTATTCGATCCGTTCCACAAGATCATCGATCCGTTGACGAAGTTAGCCCCATCCAGCGTTATGGCGGCGCTGGGGTCGTTCACAGTGGCCGATGTTGGAATGGGGAAGTTGATCAGGGGTGGGTTTACACGGAAGAGCGCCGCTGGGCTGGGCCCGGCGACCGGGTCAACGACAACGATGTTCACTGATCCTGGTGTAATTAATAAATTCGACGGAACAATCGCCGTTAGCTGCGTGGCGTTGATATAGGTGGTGGCAAGACTAGTTGTGTTCCATCTGACGATAGATCCGCTTGTTAGGTTCGTGCCGTCCACGGTCAGGACGAAGGCGGGGCTTCCGGCCGGAATCGTAGAGGGATCAAGGATACTGATCGTGCCGCCCGGGGCAACTGTAAAGGTTGCGTTCGCAGAATTATAAGGACCTGGATTCTGGACAAACACATTCTTCGTACCTATCGTCGCAACCTGGGCCGCGGTAACGGTGGCCGACAATTGCGTACTGCTCAGGAAGGCGGTGCTGAGGACCGTCCCATTGAAGTTGATCGTCGCTCCGCTGGCGAAGTCCGCGCCGTTCACCGTAAGCAGAAATCCGGGAGAGCCAACCGTGGCTTGGTTTGGTGAAATCGAGGTGATGCTGGGCGCGTTAACGCCGAAGGGAACCGTATTTATCGCCGTTCCGGGGAAATCGCAGCCGGCGGGATTTTGCAATCCGATCGCCGCTACGCCCACGGTAGTTAGCAAATTGGCTGGAATGGTGGCGCTTACCGTGCCGTCATCGTTCACGGTTGTCGGAAGCGGCGTTCCATTGAAGGTGCCTATGGTGCCGGAATTTCCTGAGATGACGCAAAGGTCTGTTCCGGCAATGACAATCGGCGTCGCGGCTGACCCGGCGGGAACCGACGTCGGCGCAACACTGGTTACGGTGAACGGCGCTACAATCACGAACGGCAGAGTTCCCGACACTGCAGTCCCAGGAAGATTCACGACCGATAGAGTGGCATTGCCGGCGGTGGTAAGCAGACTAGAGGGAACCTGCGCACTCAACTGCGTAGGGCTGAGATACGTTGTCGCCAGGTTTGTGATCACGCCATTGCGGGTCCATTGCAATACCGACCCTGGCACGAAATTCGCGCCCACTGCGCCTTCCAAAAAGGATGGGGCTCCGACAATGATCTGCGATAGCGAAACCGCAGTGAGAGTCGGCGCAACTACCGTGAAAGGGACGGTGTTAGTCGAATTTCCTGAGTTCGCGCAGGCTGCGGGATTGGTGACGCCGATTGCGCCCGTCCCGGCGTTGGTCAATAGATTCGCGGGTATCAGAGCGTTGACCGTATTGCCGCTCACCGTGGATTGAAGGCTGGTTCCGTTGAAAGTCGCCACGGCCCCGGTATTGCCGCTGATCGTGCAGAAATTGGTACCGCTAACGACGATCGCCACCGGCGTCGATGCGGCGGGGGCGGTGTTGGGCGTGACGCTCGTAACCGTAATCGCGGCGCTCGGTGTGATCGTGAACTGAACAGTCCCCGATGTGGTGCCCCCGGGGTTCTGCACGGAAACCGCAGCGGTGCCAGTAGTAGCGACCAGACTTGCCGGAACTGTGGCAGTCAGTTGCGAGGAATTGACATAGGTCGTGGCCAGATTCGTGGTCCCGGCGTTGTTCCAGCGCACCACGGAACCGGGCGCAAAATTGGATCCATTCACCGTCATCGTAAATTGCGGCGAGCCAGCGGCCAGGGTGCTCGGCTGCAAATTCGATATCGCGGGTCCCAGCACATTGATCGTAAAGAATTTGCTTGTGGATGCATTCGCAGCGTCGACGAGTTGCACGCTGATGCTTGAGGCTTCAACCACATTATCGGTACCGCTGATCACACCAGTGACCGGATCGACAACGAAGGGCGGGGGCGATGAGAGTAAGGACCAGGTGAACGGCTGAGTGCCGCCCGTGGTCTGAATTGTATACGAATACGGTGCACCGGCGATCGCCGACGGCAGCAGGTTGGGGCTGGTAATTACCGGCGCGGCGTTGAATACGAAATTCAAGGTCCTGGTGCCGCTGATCCCGTAGGTATCGACAACCTGGAACGTGACCGGGAATGTCCCGGGCGCTCCGTTATAAGATCCGGAAATTTGCCCGGTATCGGTATTGAGGGTCAGGTTCGGCCCCGGTAGCGCGTTGGTGGCAAAAAATTGAAACGGCGCAGTACCATTCGTTGCGGTCAGTGTCGTGGTTGGAAAATTGTGCCCCACCGTGCTTTGAGGCAGAGAGGTATTCGCGATCGTGGGCGGCGGAACGATATTAATAATGAAACCGCTGGACGTGCCGGGGGCGGGGCAGCCCGGCGGATTCGTTACAGTGACCGTAGCTTGGCCGGGCGTGGTAAGAAAGGACGCCGGGACCGTGAAATTCACTGTGTTCCCGTTCGGGCTATTACTGGTTAGAGACGAACCCTGCCAAGTCACGAAGGAACAAGCGAAAAAGCCGGACCCGATGACAACTCCACCTTGCGTAGCCGCCCCCGCCGTGATCTGACTGGGTTGAACCGTAGAGATTGTCGGCTGAGCCAGCGCCATGCCGGTCAGCGAGAGGAAAACAGGAGCCAGGATTCGTAGCTTCATTACTGTGCTCCCTCAACCACCGGCGGAATAACCAGGATGCGCGATTCCCCGCCACCCGCATCAAAGATCGTCATCGGCTTATCGGACAAATCGGTCAGGCGAAATAGCGAACTTCCGCGTAGTGGAAACAGACCGCTCGGAAGGCATCCGCAAGCGTCGGCGACTGTCGAACCGCTGGAAAGGTCGATCGTTAGCAGCCCGGCCGCCGCATCGGCGATAAATGCGTGTTGGTTGTCGGAAGAGATCGCAGCCGCGATTGGGGACATACTCTGCGTCGTCAGTACGGACCATAGCGCCTGCCCGGCGACGTCGTGCAACAACAAGATCCCGTTGGAATCCGCAACCACGGCATCCTGGCTGTGGTTCAGGAACGCAAGTGCCAACCCGCCGGAGTTCCCGTTGATCCGGTTCTGGCTTCCATCCGGAGCGAATGTAAACAGACCTTCGGGGAAGCTGGCCAGGATTGTTTTTCCGTCGTCACTGATAGCAACGGCGATCAGATTAGAGAAAGTGGAGAGGTTCGCGCCGCCGCTTACCGTCGGCGCATCGGGGAGGCCGGTGACGATCTGGAATGACTTGGCCGCGGAGAAGTAAAACAACGCCGAGTCACCCAGCGGGCTCAAGATTATCTGATCGGCGCCCGGCGTCACGCCTAACTTTCGCGTTGCGCCCGTCTGTGGTGAGAGCACGATTGCTTCGCCGGTGTCGCTCCGCTGCGCCAAAATGTAATTCTGTCTCGCGGGGAAAACGGCCTTCGCCAAATCGACGCCGAAATCCAGGGGCGCTCCTACGAAAGCTGAAGCGGAGATGCCTTGAATCGGGCGCACCCGCAGCGTATTTGCATCATAGACAAACCCGAGGACGGGTCCGCTGATCTTCTGCTCGTCGGCCAGCGCACATAGAGTGGCGAAGGCCAGTGCCAAGGTAAATTTCGTTTTCATCGCGGACCTCCTACACCCGGAGCACCGGGAGTGATAACCGTAGGCTGCGTCGGATTGCTACTGCCGCCGCGAGTGGCCGCTACCACTCCACCCGCCACGCCTGCCCCGGCAATCGCCAAAATGATCAGCAATTTCGCCGAGAGGCCCAACCCCACCCCGGTAACAGCCGCGACTACATTTGCCTGTGAGATGGTGGTGGAAGTGGTCTGGCCATTCTTCGATGCCGTCACCCGAATCTGCATCTTCCCCTGCACATTGTTGGGCCGGAACCTGGCTACGGCCTGACCCTGGTTATTGGTCGTCGTCGTCAGCGTGCGGCTACCGTTGGTGAACACTCCGCTCGCCCCATCGTTGGGAAGCAGAAACACCACCGCCGCTCCGGCCACTGGCTTGTGGTTTTCGTCTTCCACCTGAATGATGGGTTCGCGGTTCACCCGCTGCCGGACGTTGTTGATCGCGCCCTCGCCTTCCACGATCACGATATTCAGCTTGGTTGGCGCTTCTTGCGCTTGTAGAGGCAAGAACATTTGATAGAGCAATACGGGTATGAGAAAGAAAGGTAGGGCGCGATTCACAAGAACCTCCGATAAGCACCTTGGTAGGGTATACCAGTTTCCGACTCTCTATTTAAGCATGGGTCTCGGTACTTTGTACCAGCGAAATTGGTTATCGCCCTAAGGCCGCCGTAGTACTTCCGTTTCGCCCGTTCGGGCAAGATAGGTCCATAATGAAAGTGCATGCCATATCCAGAACAACTTATTGCCCCGATGCGCGGCGATCTGACCAAGTACGGAGTAGAAGAAACCAAGACCGCGGAAGACGTCGATCGCGTGTTGGCCACCCAAGGGACGGTGTTGATGATCGTCAATTCCGTTTGTGGTTGCGCGGCGGGAAAAGCCCGGCCGGCCATCGGCCATGCGCTAAGCCATAACGTAATACCGACCAAGACTGCTACTGTCTTTGCGGGAGCCGACATCGACGCTGTCGACCGCGTTCGCGAAGTGCTTTCCGACTATCCTCCGTCCTCCCCGTCCATGACGCTGTTTCGCGACGGTAAACCGGTCTTCATGCTCCACCGTTACGACATCGAGCAACGGCAGGCTCCGCAAATCGCCCAACTGCTGATCAAAGCCTTCGACGACCACTGTAAATAGCGTTCATGTTCCCGAATTTCTACGGCAACGCCGCGGTGGTGCAGGCCTTGCAGCATATGGTCCGCGGCGAACGCGTGGCCCAGACTTTACTTTTCGACGGGCCCGATGGCGTGGGTAAAGCGACCTTAGCCCGTAGATTCGCATCTTTGCTTCTGCAGGGTGACGAGCGTATCGAGCGTGACGATATGAGCCTTCCTCATAACGTTGAATATTTGGCGGAGCGTGAAAAGTGGACTTCGGAAAAACGCGCCGACGATCCACTGCTGTTCGCTTCGCACCCCGATTTCATGACGTTTCCACCCGATGGACCGCTGCGGCAGTTGGCGATTCAGCAAATGCGTCTGCTGAAGGATCGGGCTCAATTGAAGCCCTCGAAAGGCCGCTGGCGCGTGTTCCTCATCGACCGTATTGATCGGGCGAATGAACAAGCGGCGAATTCTCTGCTCAAAACGTTGGAAGAGCCCCCCGATCACCTGGTTCTGATCATGACGGCTGAAAATGCGTATGATCTATTGCCGACCATACGGTCACGCTCGGTTCCATTCCACCTGGGTCCTTTGACGCCGGACGAAATGTTGGAGTTCGCTCGCTTGCGCGGACTGCAGGATTCCGATCGCCGTTTGTCTCTGGCCGCGGGAAGTCCCGGAGTCGCCGTTTCGCTGGATCTGGAAGTATATGACCGGCGCCGCGCCGCGATGGTGGCGTTTCTCGATGCGGCGTCGGGCCGAACGCCTTTCGCCGAGTGGATGAAGCATTCGGAGTGGATTTCGGCGCGCAAGACAGAGAAGCTGGATTATTATCTGGCCATTCTTTACCAGTTGCTGCAGGATCTGGTGGGATTGAAGTACGGCGCAGCGGAGATTCGCAATCGGGACATCGAACAGGCTTTACGCCCCTTGGCCGCCCGAGTGCCCTTCGAGTGGATCCGAAAGTCGGTAGTCAGAGTGGATGAACTGCTGGAACTCTTGCGCCGGAACATTCAAAAGGGGATCGCGCTGGATGCTTTGGTGCTGGAACTTCGCGGCTCTGTACCCGCAACTCCCCGCGGCGTGGGGGTTTGAGTAGTGTTGCGAGCGCTTGTTTGGATATGATATTAATAAGCAATAATTTAGCAAGAATCCTACGCTGGCTATTTTGTGGACAGAGCCACAGGATGGTCGCTTTTTATCCGTTTTCTTTATACGAAGGAGCACCGCCGTGGAGTCCGCCAACCGCAAGCTGATACGTCCCTCACTGAACGAAATGAAGGATCAGGCGGCGCCCAATAAGAAGGCTGCGCCCAAAAAGATCGTTCCGCCGGATCAGACCAACGCGGAAAATTTTTACTACATGAAGCAGATGCAGTCGAAGACGCCGATGATCCTGGTCCTAACCGACGGCGAAACGCTGGAAGGTGTCATCGAGTGGTACGACAAAAATTGTCTGAAGGTAAATCGCGAGGCTGGCCCGAACCTCCTGATCTTCAAGCCCAGCATCAAGTACATGTATAAAGCGCACTAACGGTATGTAGTCCCGTTAATGCAAAATATTTCCTATAGTGCGCCAAACAAATGTACTATGGGAGTTTGTTACCGTACCTTCTTCGACGTTCCCTCGCTCTGCCCGTAGCGGGAATTCTGATTTCATGTGGACACAGTGGACAGACGGCCCAAAGCGGAGCGGAGACGCCCGCCAAAGCCTCGGCTCCAGCGGCTGTCGAACGGATCGCGCCATTAAAAGGCGGTGACGATGTTGGTCGATTCCTGGCTGGAATGCCCGGCGCCGAAGGCAGTCCGTTCAAAGACCTGGAAAGCGATCCCGGCTGGATTGCGCACAACAAGGAACTGGATCGGGCCTGGAAGCGCTACGACGAAAGCCGGGTTCCGCCAATGGCCGACTTTCAGAAAACGGAGCTGACTGGCGCCCCCGTCGATGGCACCAATCTCTTCTATCCATTCGGCGGCCCGGACATTCTGACGGCCCAGATCTTTTTTCCCAACGCTCCGGCTTACGTTCTGGTTGGCCTGGAACCCGCCGGTACCCTGCCCACCCGCAAGCAGATCACGCGCAAATCGCTTGATACCGAATTGGGCCAGGTCCGCGAAACAATCGCGTCCGTTCTGTCGCGCAGTTTTTTCATAACCCGGCAGATGGACCGGCAATTCCGCGGACAGGTAGCCGACGGTCTGCTTCCGACGTTGCTGATGTTCCTGGTTCGCACGCATCACACCGTTACCGGATACTCCTATGTGCGCCTGGACGATCAGGGCCGTGTCATCGATCGCGACGCTGAATTCAAGGCCCAAGGCAGAATTGCCAACAAAGGCGTCGAGATTCAATTCGACAATGACGCCGACAAGTCCAAGCACAAGCTCTATTACTTCTCAGTAAATTTGGACAACGATCATTTGAACGACGATCTGCCTTTTCTAAAATTCTTCGACAGCCTGGGCCGCGTCTCGACATACTTCAAATCGACTTCCTACATGACCCACCGCAAGGAATTTTCCGTCATCGACAAGAAAGTGATCGAAGGCAGCGACACGGTTCTACAGGACGATTCGGGGATTCCGTATCACTTCTTCGAACCGGGATCGTGGAACGTGCAGCTGTTCGGCGGCTACGACAAACCCTACGGCAGCTTTCGCTACCTGCAGCAAAAAGATTTGAAAAAAGCCTTCGGCGAACCGGGCGTAAAGGAACTGAAATTCCGCATTGGATATGGCTTCAGCAAGATCCAGTCGAACCTGCTGCTGGCCAAGCGGAAGAAATAGTCTTCCTCTAACGCAACAGCTTATACGTAATCCCCGTGTCCGGTCCGGCCATTACTAAAAACGGCGAGTTCTCCGATAGCCAGAAGCCATCGATTGGCACTCCGGCCTTGGCGATCTCCGGCGCGATGCCGTTCACGATTCCTTTTCCAACACTCCAGAATTGCTGGCGATCGTTGCCCTCCATAAGGACAAACGGCGCTCCATTCGCGCTAAGAATCACGTCGGCCTTGGCGATCTTCACGGGAAGCGCGAATTGCAGCTTGTTTGCCGGCCGAAGCGTAACGGCGCCACTGGGGTCCACCGCCCATGTCTGCAGTGTATAGTCGCTTCCGTTCCGTAACACGATGCCACCATGCAACTGGTCGTCGTTCGACAATGTCATCCCGCCACCCACCGCTTCGCCGGCGAACTCCCCGATCTTCGTGAGCGCGGCATTGTTACCACCCGTCCAGCGAAGCATCTCCACCACCATATGCCCCCCGCGGCTTATCGCTACCAGAATGCGCCGTTCGCCCTTGGAAAGCCATACATTCGCCCCCCATCGGAGTTCACCCTGCTCCACCGGAAATTGGGGACCTGCCTGCACGGTACCGTCGGCCTGAATGGTCCACACGCCGATCTTGCCGTTCTCCCAGAGGGGCACCAGTCCCCGACCGGGACGCGAACCATCGTTGCCCTCGAGGTCGAGCAACACTGGACCCACCACAGCCGCCGGACCCGACAATGCAAGATGAGTAGACCGAAGCGGCGACGTAACCTGCGCCTGTTTGAGGAACAAAGTGTATAGATTCTGGCCATCCAGCGCGACAATCCACTGGCTGGGGTACGGTAGGCCATTCGGCGTGATGGAGGGAATTAGCCGCAGCGGCTTCTCCATCTCGGCGATGCGTTTCGAAACGGAGACGTTGGCGTGGCCATGGTCGTTGAAGGCGTAAACCGTGAGGAGCGCCACGTTGGTATTCCCGTTCTTTGAAACCCAGAACGTATTTCGGAAATTGCCGTGGCCGCTGTCCGGTCCCACCGTGTAAGAGCTCTCTACCAGCGCTGGATCGATTCGCAAAACAACCACGGGCGACTTACCGGAAGACTCGGCATACGTCATCAATCCGGCCAGTTCATACCGTCCTGAATGCAGCGGGCCGACCCACGCATACAGATCCTCCGTCCGCTGCATATCGTGTCCAGGGGCCAGTGGAACCGTGGTGGGCGGCAACTGCGGGACGAAATCGTCGGCATGTGGATCCGGTCTCTCGTTCGGACCATACACGACATCTTTACCGGTCTGCATGTCGCGCAAGCGCAATTTCGGCCACTTGGAACTGGTCGTGAGGTCCGGAAGAACGATCGTCTCGTTGGAGATATTGGTGACCTTGATCGTCACCGAAGTCAATTCGCCGGCAATCAGACTGGTGCGTCCTATCGAGAGCGAAACCTGGATGTTCATGGACGACCTCCCAATCGGCTGACTTACTAATCGACTAACACTCCACATCCCCACGGCGAGAATGGCCGCTCCGCCGGACAACAAAATTCCTAATCGACGATGCCCCATCCGTGCTCCTCCGCCTATCTGCTTTTACGGGCCGGGATTATTCCCGGCGATAGCATGCGTATTCCAACCAGCGTGGTTCAAAGTACAGCGCCCGCAATAACCGCCTGAGCAGCGCATATACCCCATAATGCACAGATCGTGGTAATCGTGTTCGTCGAAAATTGTTCCCGTGTTGACGTTTACCTGCACCCCAGCCGTGTACTGATGCACCCCATACATAACGTGGCCCGTTTCATGCATCGTGTTGTGGTTCGCGTCATAAGGCATGCCGCCGGCGTAGATATTATGTCCGAAACAGACGATACAGCCACGCCGTGAAGTACCCAATCCGCTTGCCCGCAACGCCGGAAGAAAAGCCGTTGGAATTACGCCCAGGGACAGCGTACAGAAGCAGGGCGCTTGTAAGACGGTTAGGCCGCCAACCGCGTTTTTACTGAAAAACTCTACATACTCGCCGATCATCTCATTCTGCAGAGCCACCATGTTATTAAAATAATTAGGATCACCCGCCGCCGAGAGCCAACCGCCCGGTGGTGGCGGGCCTTTGACAGCCGCGTCGTACTGTGCGGCGGTTAGAAAGCGGATGAGACCGGAACTCGGATTGTTTCCCAACGGGAATAACGTGTTGAGGTCGTACTTTTGCGAGGTGAGCGGCTTTCCAGCGATTGCGGCGCGACCCCGGCTTTGCGCCAATTGCCATTGAGCCTGGGTAATCAACTGAAAGCTAGCCGCGTTCGGCTCTATGACCGTGTCGAACCACGAGTTCTTGTACTCTGTCGCGATTACCCCGGCGAAATCGAAATTATCGAGTGGGCCCCCGCAGGAGTTGACCTCAGCGGCGGGAACTCCAGCCGGATAATCCCAGCGCATGTAGTTACTGAATCGAAGAATGCGCCAGACGACCATCGTTCCGCTCTCCGCCTTCACGGCATCGCCCTCGGTCCCGTTGAAGGGTTTGCCGCGAACCGGATCCAGGAACGCCCGCAGCTTGTAGCGATCGCCCCCGGTCCATGCCGGCATCAGGATGAACCCCGCTTTACCGTCGTTATTTGTATCGGCCATCACGGCATTGGCGTGCGTACTGGCGGCGGAAGCATTGAAGGAAAATTTCCCGTGAAAGCCCGGCCGGGCGGTTGTGATTTCTAAAACATTTGTTAAATGATTTGTGCCCGCAACGGCATTTCCCCGCTTGCCGCCCTTGGCCGAATGCACATTATCCACCTGCGGGTCGTTCGCCACGGGCGCATTCTGAGCCTTGGTATCGGTGACAAACTTTGCCGGCGATCCGGTCATCGTAAAGGTGACCGTCGGCGGAGGCGGCGTGCCATTTACATTCACACTCACTGTCGGCACAGCGCGCAGGCCAGGGGCGGCCACAGGCGATCCGGCTGGTGGGGCATCCGGCGGAATCAATTGCAAATGAACTTTCACGCCCGCTTTCGCCGGCTTCCATTTCGTTCTCGGCCGCGATTCCACTTTCGTAACAATCGGCACCAGACCCAGCTTGTCGTTCGCCGTCCAGACCGCGGTCTCTTCCTGGAAACGGCCCGATTGGGCACCCGTCGCGCCGGGATTTCCGAAAAACTGGGCCGCAAATTGCGCGTTGGTCACGCAGTAACTGCCGGGCATTCGGAGCATTCCGAAACCACCCACTGCCGGCAGTACATTCTGGTCGACGATTGTGTTCTTGACCATGGTCTGCAACTGAGCCGATCCCGCTGTCGTGACCACTTTGAAATGATCCCAGGCGTCCTTGGCCCTGGTGGCGATCGCCGGATCGTTCAACGGCGCATAAAGAAAACCGATCGCCTGCATGCGCTCCCGGATGCCGGTGTCCGTGTCGTCGCTGGTGCCGATGTCCGTAAAAAGGCTATCGATATCGCCCAATTCCATCTTGATGCGGAAGGCGATCAGGGAAGTTACGGGATCCACCGGCAGGTGAACATACTTGTACATTTTTGGGTTGTAGATCTCGCATATAACCGGCGTACATTTCGTGGGCCCGGGATGACAATCGATTTTCGGTTCCTGCCCCGGGTCGTAAAACAGAATCTCCACGCGCCGGTTTACCTTACTCTTATAATTCTGCTTGCGTGGTTGCTCGATAGGAAATTCTTCGCCGCAGCCAACAGTGCGTTTCGAATCGTCTACCCACTGCAGCGCGTCGCGAAATTTCTGCAGATCCGCAACCTCGACGTCCATGATATTTGCCAGCACGGCTATGTAAACGTCGAAAAAGGCACCCCAGGTTTCCGGGCCCACTTGCCCATCCACGCTGATCGAAGCATCGAACTCTTCGTTGTATTCGGTTTGAAAGTCCTTGACGGCGGCGGTGGTCAGGGCTCCATGGTTGTTGTCCACATTGCCTGGATCGCAATTGAAGTCCCAGACGTTGGCAATCCATTTCAGGATCTGCTGGTAATCCTCCACTTTGTGCTTGGCGACGGAGATCTTCACCCACTCGGCGCGGTTTCCCATCAGAAGGTGAAAAAAGCTATTCGCCCTCTGCAACGACAGCGGGAAATTGTAATCGGGCGAGCCGGAAGTATCCGCGTGACCGGCAATCAGCATCTTCTGGCCCTTGGCGCCCTGCAAATAACAAGCGCGCACTACAGCCAGGCTGATCACGCGTTGCGTAGCCGGATCGGGGGCCGCTGGATCGCCCTCAAGCGGCGCGTCGAAAGTTCCAAAGTCGGGCAGAATCACCGCGCTATCGAAATGGAAATGAACGTCTTCCAACTCCATGACGAAACCTTTGAAGGGCTGTAGATGAAATAGATGGTTGATCGTAGTAAGCCGATCAAACTTCTTCTCATGTTCGCGCCGCGTGATATCCGTATCTGGCATCTCGATTTTCTCGCCTCAGCAGTCCACGCTATATTGTCTTCGAAAAGGAGACGTCTTGGGGGAGAGCGTCAAAATCGTTGCCGGTTCCTGGCGATTTCTCTACGAGTCGGAGTTGTTCAGGACCGGAGTTAAGTCCAACGGTGAGCCATGACGCACCGTCCGGGCTAACGGATTGGACAAATGGGTTCCTTAACTCGCTCGCTGCCGAAATCCTGCCCCGGCTCATCGGCGGCGAGACCGTTCTGAACAAAACTTCATCTCAGTTGCGGCTCGGCAACTGGTAGGACATCGATCAATAGAAGCTCGGAAATAGTTCGTAGTATCCGAAGTTTCTGCCGGCGTGTAGGCACCTCGACAATTCAGTTTTGCGCTGTCGCGAGCTCGGGCAGCCGCGCAATCGGGAGGTGAACAAAGATGGGTAGCCTGGAGAGCCTGCGGAATTCGGTTTCCGCTCAAGAACTCGACCAAAATATAATCGCGGGGTTCAGTCTAACGCCGACGTAAAAGACCACGCCAAATCCTCCAAAGGACATCACGAAATGGAAAAGGAAGGCCACGTATCCTGCCCGTTGATGATGAAAAATCCACGCAGGATATTCTCAGCGTTACGCTGGAGTCGGCCGGATACACCCTTTACCCGGTTTTCACTGGAGCGGAGGCTCTGCGAAAAGTTCAGTTGGCCAGGCCCGGGCTAATCCTGCTCGACTTGTTCCTGCCCGACATGGACGGCAAGGAAGTCTTGGGAAGCCTGCGCGAATGCACAACCACCCCTGTTGTCGTCATGTCTGTTCGCCATGAGGAATCCGAAAAGATAGCATGCCTCGATGCAGGCGCCGACGATTACCTTACCAAGCCTTTCACAATGGGAAAACTATTGGCTCGTCTGCGGGCGGCCTTGCGGAGAGCTTTTGGCAGCGCAACGATCGAGGTCTTCACGGCCGGTGCCCTCAAAGTCGATTTCAACCGGCGGGAGGTCTACGTTGCAGACGACGAGGTGAAATTAACGGCCACCGAGTATGACCTTTTGAAAGTGCTTGTTCGCCATGCGGGGCTGGTCAGGACGCATCGTCAGTTGATCCACGAACTCCGGGGCACCACCCAATATCAGGACGCCGTGCACCTGTTGCGCGCGACCGTGAGCAATCTGCGCAGGAAGCTGGTTTGCGACCCAAAATTTCTCCGCTATGCCGTGACTGAACCTGGCGTCGGATATCGGCTTCGGACCGATTCCGAGTGGATTGGGGCGAGAGAGAGTCATTGAACTCGGAGAACACAGATTCACCTGAGGCCGTTGCGAATGGGGTTGAACGTTCGCTCAAGTCGCTGCTTCGCCTCAGCGACAGGCTGAATTCGATTTTCGACCCTAACAGCTTGCTGGATGCGCTGGTAGGGCAGATGCTGGAACTCACAAACGCCGAGAGCGGCTGCGCGGGTTTGCGAACAGCAAATCGAATGGCCTGCGACCATTTTCTGCAGGCATCGCCCGGAGTGCTTACCGTTGTGAATTTATACCAGGATTACGCTTCTGGAACCGGCTGGCCTCATTGGGCCCTCGCAAACGGAAATCCCTATCTTACGAACGACGCATTGAATGACTCCGTGATCTTGCCGGAAGTGCGTGAGCGGCTGAGCGTGACATCCGGCATGTGCATTCCGATTGTAGACGGCCGGAAGGAAGTGATCGCCTTTTTTGGAGGTCCACAACAAAGATTTGGGCGCAGAGTTTACTGAACAGGATTTGGAGAATGGTTTGGCCGCCGCTCAATTGCATCGTTGGCGATTCAAATGGCTTGACCTACATCGGTCTGTAGGCATTTTTGGCCAAGGGCCGGGGGCATGATGGGCCTCAGCCGCGTATTATACTTTTCTCGATCCGGGCAGTCCGGCAACAATTACAGAATTGGGCGGCAAGGGGATGTAGCCACGCAGTCTACGTTTTCGGAAGAACAAGAGCAGGAACTTTCCCACGCATTGTCCGCATTCAGCCGGGAAACGCTATTCGCCGTACCTTCCTCATCGCCCGAGGAGGATCTCGCGGAATCGCTTGCGATCCGAAATGAGATTTACAGTCGAGTGCGTCAGGACTGAGCAGTAGGTCATTACCGCCAAACGACGATAGTGCTTGATAGGGCGAGTTCCCATATCCGGTCGGGCCGAGAGGGAGCGCCTGCCACCATTGCTGGCCAGCCTCATTGCAAGCCCGAAGCGCGGTATTCCTCCGGAAAAGGTGGAAAGCCGGGCTTCTGCCTCACGGGCGCTGCCAGAGGATTTGCTCGGCTTCGAGCGGAACAGCCGCACCCGACAAGCGCGGTATTACGCGAACCGTGTAGTCACCGGCGGCGCGCCCGATGGGCACCTGACAGGAATAAATACATTCGGCCATGTTATCGCCACCCCGCCGTTTCATTTCCCGCCCCATCGGAGTGCTTCCGTCGATCCCATCTGCATAAAGCTGGACTTCTGTAGCATTGGGGTCGAGTTTACCGTTGCGGACCTGAACCTCAAAAGAAAGATGCTCTCCGTCGCTTTCTACTTTGACTTCGCCGAAGCGCAGCGTGTGCCACTGCTCGGCCAGCGCCTGCTGCCAGTCAATGACCTGCTTGCCTCCAGCGCCTTTATCGGCAGCGCGCTGCCGGTAAGCGGATGCCGAAGGGATGTAGTGTTTCTCAACGTATTCGCAGACGGCGCGATTCGCTGAAAAGCGCGGGGTCAGGCTCGCCATACTTTCGCGCATTCGCGCTACCCAGGAGACTGGAATGCCATTCTCGCCGTGGTCATAGAATTGCGGGATCACCTCGCGTTCCAGCAGGCCATATAGCGCTTCTGCTTCGGCGGCGTCCCAGGCCGGGTCGGACCCATGTTCTTTGCCATCTCCCAAGGCCCATCCGACTTCAGGCGTGTATGCTTCGGCCCACCAGCCATCCAACTCCGACAGATTGATGCCGCCGTTGACGAGCACCTTCATTCCGCTAGTCCCGCAAGCTTCCCACGGACGTCTCGGCGTGTTCAGCCACACATCCACTCCCTGCACCAGGTGCTCCGTCAGAAGCATGTCGTAGTCGCTGAGAAAAATCGCGTGGGGGCGCACTTCCGGTTGTCGGATGAAGCGCACCCACTTCTGGATCAGGTCCTGACCTGCCTGGTCCGCCGGATGCGCTTTCCCGGCGATTATGAGTTGCACGGGATGTTGCGGATTGGTCAAAATGCGAAGCAACCGCTCCGGATCGTGCAGCAGTAGATCCGGTCTTTTGTAGGTCGCAAAGCGCCGTGCGAAGCCCAGCGTCAGTGTGTTGGGATGGAATAGATGTCTGGCCTCTTCAACCGCTTCGGCAGACGCGCCGGAAGCGGCCAGTTGCCGTGATAATCGTTTGCGGGCATATTCCACAAGAGAGTTACTGGCGGCAGTCCGAAATTGCCAGAGTCTTGTGTCCGATACGCGGCGGATATCCTGTTTCAGATGATCCACAGGGCCGAGCCAGCGATCTTTGCCGCAAGCCTCGGTCCACAGACTGTCGGCTGCGGCCGAGTCCCAGGTGGGCATGTGAACTCCATTGGTTACATATCCGACCGGAACTTCCTCTTCCGGCCAGTGCGGAAAAAGAGGTTGAAAGATGCGCCTGCTTACCTTCCCGTGCAACCGGCTTACGCCACTGACTGCTCCGCAGCCGCGAATCGCCAGATAAGCCATGTTGAACTTTTCCGAAGAGTCTTCCCGATTCTGACGGCCGAGAGCAAGCAAATCTTCGAGCGAAATCCCGAGCTTCCCGGCATAGCCGCGAAGGTATTGCCCGATGAGTTCCGGATCGAAAAGATCGAAGCCCGCCGCTACCGCCGTGTGTGTAGTGAACAGATTACCGGGGCGGGTAGCGGCCAGCGCGACATGGAAGGGTTGGCCGGTTTCTTCCATGAAATCGCGGGCACGCTCCAGGACGGCAAAGGCGGCATGTCCTTCGTTTAGATGACAGACCTCCGGCCTTAGGCCAATGGCCTGAAGCAGACGCCACCCGCCGATTCCGAGCAGCATCTCCTGCTGCAGGCGCAGTTCCGGGCCACCTCCGTACAGTTCACTCGTAATTCCCCGGTGTACCGGAAAGTTTGCGGCATCATTGCTGTCAAGAAGGTATAGCTTTACGCGACCAACTTGGATTTGCCACGCGCGTAGCCACACCGAATATCCAGGCAAAGCGATCTCGAGCCGCAGCCATTCGCCGTTTGCTTGACGCAATGGCGTGATGGGCAATTGTCCCGGGTCGTTGTAAGGGTAAAGAGCCTGCTGTGCGCCCTCCTTGTCGATCACCTGGCGGAAGTACCCTTGCTGGTAGAGCAAGCCGACACCCACCACTGGAACGCCCAGATCGCTCGCAGCCTTAAGCTGATCACCCGCTACATTCCCAAGGCCGCCGGAGTAGATCGGCAGAGCTTCGCTCAACATGAACTCCAGGCTGAAGTAGGCGACACATGTAAGGGAGGTTTTCGGATGGGTCTTTTGAAACCACGCGGGAGCTTCCGAAGCGCGTCGAGTTGCCTCCACCAAATCATCGACGTTCTTGCGGAAAGCAGGGTTAGCCAGCACCTGCTGGATCTTGTCTCGGGATGCCGTTTGAAGAACGACCCAGGGATTGTCGGTAATATCCCAGAGTTTTGGGTCCAGTTCCCTCCACACTTCGTCTGTTGCATGGTTCCAGGACCAGCGCATGTCGAGGGCGAGTTCGGCAAGGGAACCGAAGCCTTCGATTCCAGCGGCCGGATGAGACCAGGTTGCGGCGTTGGGAGCGTTTTGTTTGCTCATGTCTGCGCGTTTCAAACCGATCCTGCCGCTCGAGTTACCAAACGAAGAAAGCGGCACCGCCGCCCGACTGACGAATTCGCCCATTCATGACGGTACCCTCGCTTGCATGAGTTATGTTCTGGTGGACAACAGGGGCAGCCGCGGTTCGGAACCATTGAGCTTTTCGATTTCGATCGCTCCGCGCTTGTTCATGATATTGCCCGCCGCCGTCACCTGCAAACGCCAACGATCCTCCGCGCTGCAACCCCTCGACGTAAGCCTGTGACTCGGGTCCGGTAGCGCCGATTCGGGTAAGTTCGCGGCCCGGGTCCACTTCAAAATCG
The DNA here is from genome assembly GCA_038239345.1 of Bryobacterales bacterium. Taxonomy (GTDB): domain Bacteria; phylum Acidobacteriota; class Terriglobia; order Bryobacterales; family Bryobacteraceae; genus JBBSEX01. The sequence continues at coordinate 5,494 of JBBSEX010000031.1, read as the reverse complement.
AGTCGCGGAAAGTTCATGACGCGAGCGACATCGAAGCGCGCCGGCTCTTTTTCAGAGCGTATCTCTTGCCTGGGAATTCCAAGGGCTTCGATCTCACGTATCGCCTCGTTAAGAAGGTCAGGTTTCTCGAATAATCTAACTACTGTCGTCGGCATGTGTAGCCTCCATCGCAAAATGCAAAGCAGGTCGTTCCGGTGAAATTAATTTCGAACCAGAGTCCAACCTTAGTATGGGCGGCAATCACGGACCGCGCTCAAGGAGAGTTTGGCATGCACCGAAACGATCCGCCGCCGCATCGTTGGAGAGTAATCCTAGCAGGGGGCGACGGAACGCGATTGCTCCCGCTGACGCGCAAAGTCACGCGCGAGGAATCGTGGCGATTCGGCCATGTGCGTGCTGCTTCACCTTCATCGTAACGGCACCCGAATCATCAAAGTGTTCCTGCATCTTTCAAAGGATGAACAAAAACGCCGCTTCCTAAAACGCATCGACAAACCGCAAGAACTGGAAATTCAGCGCTGCCGATATTCACGAACGGCAGTATTGGGCGCACTACATGGATGCGTATGAGATGTGTCTGAAAGCAACCGGCAGCCATCATGCGCCAGGGCGAAGGACTGAAAGAGGATCTGGATGAACATAAATCCCCGGGCTGGGCAGTTAGCGGCTGCGTCGGATCTGGTAGACGTGCCAAAGCTGATCTCGGCGCCAGCGGATCTAGGCGTTTTGAACTTCAATGGATTGCCCGACGCAGGACGATTACAAGGTGTCGTGCGAAGCCTGTTCACGAAGGCGCCTCCAAGAACGGCGGCATGAGCAATCAGGAATGGGCCGTCGTGGTGAATTGGGACGACGTGGTCTGCGCGATTGTTTTTAGCAGAACGACGCGCGCCGACCAGTGGCCGGGTATCCGCGTGATTGCCGCTTCCAAAGCAAGCACGGCAAATGGATTCAGTCACTTTGGGTACACCGAGGGATCCTATGATCGGCAAACCAATCGGCGGCTAGGGTCTGAGTGGCGACACGTCTTGCACCGATCACGTTATCGCCCGGAGGATTAGACATCAAAGAGCCTGACGCGGTGCCGATGCGCCCGAGCCCCGATCACAACGACAACATGATTCTCGATTGGCTGAACAATATGAGCCCCAGCGGCTTCGGGCATCCGTCGTGTAAAGGTGGCGCCCAGTCGAGTCTCATCATCCGCGACCTTTCGAAGGAATTTCCGACAAGGCGCGAATAAGCGATGACATCAGATGTTGGAGATAAGCTTCCCTTATTGTCCGCACATTCGCGCTTCGTTTTCGGTGAGGAGCCCCGCCGATTGTCCTGAGCGCGATGGAGAATTATCATCTCACGGAATCAATCCGTGACTAAGTGGAAGAGCGCGGGTGGGCCCAAGGTGTCCCTGACCGAGACCCCCGGATTTTCCTCCAGGTCTTATTCTTTAGAATCGACCATATTTCTCAGGGATGCATCCCGGCGAGATTCTGGCATTACAGCGCCGCCAATATCAGCGCTGACTGCCGCCAAATCTCCATCGATTAGTGCCTTTTACCGTGGCGAGATCGATCCACCCAAAACCAATTCCCCACCCGAGTGGTTGCAATTCCCACAAAGATGTCCAACTGCTTACGCGAATGGATGGAGCTTGTACCCAAGCATCCAAAGTCGTGGGTCTTTGCTTCATAGAACGCCGAGAAGCCCATGTGGAGGAATAACGTCTGGTATCGGCGCATGAACCGCCCTGTCCAGGCGCGCCGAAGCGGCAGAATAGCTCGAAAACGCCATGCTCACCGCTTAACTGAATGAAATGGAGTGAAGGACGTTGCTGGCTTCGTCTAAGTTGTTGAAAAGTTGGAGCGGGAGACCGGGGTCGAACCGGCGACGTCCAGCTTGGGAAATCGACTGTGGTTTGAAAATAAAGAACATAGGCGTCTACGGTGTTAATGAATGGCGATGGAAAACACCCTGTTTTCAATGGCCTCTCCAAAAGCTTCTGTTAATGGAGCAGTTTTGGAGCAGACGCTTTGGCCCTTATCCCCTACTACAATAGTGATAACGTCACCCTCTATCTCGGCGACTGCCGAGAGATTCTTCCTCAACTCGAATCTGAAACGTTCGACCTTGTCGTAACTGACCCGCCCTATCTCGTTTCATATTCCGGAAGGTGGGGCAGCGACTGGGAGCCGATTCAAGGTGATGCCGATTCGGGTTGGGTGCTTCCTGCCTACCGTGAAATTCATCGGCTGCTGAAACCAGATTCCCTCTGCGTCAGTTTTTACGGCTGGCCGCATGCCGATGTTTTCTTGACGGCCTGGCGTCAGGTCGGCTTCAGACCAGTCAGCGTTTTTGCGCTTGTCAAAAGACGCTGGGGACTTGGATATTTCACGCGAGGACAGCATGAACTGGCCTACCTACTGGCCAAGGGTAAACCCAAAAAACCAAAGTCGCCCATGAGCGATGTCCTGGATTGGAGACAGCCCCCTGTGCCACTTCATCCGAATCAAAAACCGATTGGCGCGCTGTCGCGCCTTATCACCTCCTTTTCGACAAGCCATTCGATCGTACTTGACCCGTTTTGCGCGAGTCGGAGCACGCTCGTAGCCGCTAGACAGAGTGGACGAATTGGAATCGGTATCGAGATTGAAGAACGATTTTGCGAAGTAGCGGCAATGCGCTTGTCGCAAAGATGGCTCGATTTTGACGAGCCGAGTTGTGAACACACAAAAGGAGAACAGACCACATGACGCAAGAACTATTCCCGGAGATCCAAGCGGCGACCGCCGCACTCGAAAAACGGATCTCTATAAGCGAAACTGAAGTAGCCCAGATGCAAGATGCCGTGGTCGAAAAGAAACGGCTCATCAAGGGATGGAAGAAAGCCATCGCCGCAGTTAGGCCCAGTCAGAAGAAGCAGTCCGCGGCCACGTAGGCAGGCTCCTGGATAGCAGAAAGTCATTAATGGACGACGCGAATCGTTAAGATTAAGCCCTTCGCGTCGTTCCCCGCTTTGTAACGTTTCGACAAGTCTGAGCGTGACAGCGGGGGTCACTCAGCGTAGAATCGGCGCTAGTACCATTGAATTGGAGCGTCCCGTGGAAAAGAGTATTTTTGTCCAAACCTGTGATCTTTCTCCCGAGAAACGGCACGCCGCCGAAGTCCTGCTCGGTGGGGCATTGGACGAAGACGAATTGCTTCTTGTCCGAGCCTCGAAGGGCCGCATCCTAAAACCCGGTCTTAATAGAGAAGCGCTCAACGAGGCATACCGTGAGAGGTATGCGTGGTCGGCAGAAATGGCTAAAAGGGTCGAAGGCGTTCCCCAAAGCGAGAGCGACGCCGCAATTGACGAGACCGTTGATTTCGTCCGACACAGCCGCGCGGATAGCTTGCTCGCCCCTAGCAAGGCGAGCTTGAGAAAGGGTTTAGACGCTGGTAGCGTGACCAAAAGAGGAGCACCATGAACTTTGATCGCATCGAACTGTCTCCCGAGATCATGGGAGGAAAGCCTTGTATCTCCGGTACCCGCGTGACCGTAGGGACGGTTGTTGGCCTGCTTTCAAAGGGCCATCCGCAGGAGGAAGTCCTAGTGCTCTACCCATACCTTCAGCCAGCAGATATTACACAAGCACTGGCTTACGCTGCTTGGCGCTCCGAGGAACGAGAGGTTGAGCTGAAACGAGCGTGAAGTTCTTGATCGACATGTGCCTTTCACCAGAGTGGAAGCACACACTCTCTGAACGCGGGATTTGACGCTGTCCACTGGAGCGAAATCGGAAAAGGCAACGCCCCGGACAAGGAGCTTCTCGAATGGGCACGTTCTAACAACCTCATTCTCTTCACCCACGACCTTGATTTTGGCACTCTGTTGGCTTTGTCTAAGAGCCGAAAGCCAAGCGTCATCCAGCTTCGAACTCAAGAAGTCACGCCGCAGAAGATGGGCGAGCTTGTCGTTAACGCCATTTCCAAACTTGCGTCCGAGCTTTCCGAGGGAGCTTTGGTGACAATCGATCCGAACAAAAGCCGGGCCAGAATTCTTCCGCTCTGATTAACGTTACGATCTGTATCTTCGGTCCATAGACAGCCCGAAACAGTGAGGAAGTTGCTGTCGGCGTTAAGTCGCCGCGTGCCTGTGGTCGAAGAGCATCATTCTGTGGCCGGAACCGGCCCAAAACGGTTTTTCGCGGGACCCGCGACTATGTAACCCGCCGTCAGGATCTTTAAGGGCTTAAAAGCCAAATACGGAGCCCTTCCGGTTTTCCGAAAACCAGTTCCCCAGCAAACAGAAAAGAAAACCTCTTTCCAGGTTTTCCGAAAACCAGTAACCCAGCTCTTCGTGGCAGTCATAGCAATCATTCAGCAGAAAGGAGGAGTTGGAAAATCGACCATCACGGCAAACCTTGCCGGTGAGTTGGTCGAGAAGAAGCTCATCGTAAGAGTGCTAGATCTTGATCCCCAACAGAGCCTCGCGACTTGGGCAAGGATGGGCGGCGGGGTTCTTTCAGAAATTGTAGGCCCGGTAAGCATCAAGAGCCCGAAAGAATTCAAGGCGGTCGTCGAGGCATGCTCGGACGAGGCCGAGCGCGTGCTCTTAGACTGTCCGCCCGGACTCCCCGATATCGGAATGATGGCAGCGCTGATGGCCGACCTTGTCATTCTTCCCGTTACCCCCTCCCCGCTTGACGTTATCGCCAGTAAGGCCGCGCTTGAACTAATCCGCGACGTTCAGAAGCAGAGATCTAAAGGCCGACCCCTTATCGCCTATGCCCCTTCAAAAATCATCCAGAATACCGTGCTCGCGCGGGATCTTGAAAAGACCCTGGCCCCTACAAAGGAAAAGATCCTCCCAGGTATCAGCCAGCGCATAGCGATTGCGGAATCAGTCCTCATGGGCCTGACGCTTCGTGAGTACGCACCGGCTAGCGAGGGAGTCAAGGAGTTTACAGAACTGGCAACCGCAATAGAGAGGATGGTGAAGGCATGAGCAAACGAGCACGAATGATGGACTTGGCCGCAACGCTACTTGCTCCCGAGGAGAGGAGCGAAGAGAGGCCACAGCCCAAACCCAAAATCGAGAAGCCGAAAACCAGGAAACTGGTTTTCCGAAAACCTGCTACTAGAGCAACGCCTCAATTGGCGGACTCCGTCGAAGTTGATCGTCCCTACGGCGAGCGCGGGGATTTTGAGAAAGTTACCGTTACGCTCCCAAGCGATGTTCGCGGGCTACTCCTCGATGAATCGTTACGAAGGAAAAAGCACCGCAGCAAAGATTGGCCGATTGCAGCAATCATGCGTGAAGCCATCGCGTCCTACCTGACCAAAAAGGGGGAATGAACGGCAGGGCATCTGACATGCTGACGTGCCCTCGATAATCTGGACCAGATAAAATTGAGGATTTCAGGATCGGCGCAGAAGGAAGAAGCGACGAAAAGGAGATCCGAAGATGAAAAGAGGGCGGTTCACAGAAGAACAGATTATCGGCGTGCTGAAGCAG
>JBBSEX010000030.1:0-36903 GCA_038239345.1 Bryobacterales bacterium | reverse complement strand
GCAGCCCTATCGGAAACGAGATGATGCCGGCGATTATGGATGTATTGCGAATCGGCACAGCAGGACGCGCCGTCGAAAACGTGATGAAAACCTGGAACCGCGCCCAAGGCCGGCTACGATTCAGACACTAGGGAACACGGTCTTCGAGAAAAGGATCAAGAGCTGCTGTTTGACGATGCCGTTACAAGATCCCTTTGATTGGGACTGGCGAAGGCGCGGCCGTCTTGAATGTGAAGGGTGCGCTGGCGACCGAATATCTCCGTGCTCTTCCCTGACAATAGGACAACGCGGGAATTCGCCCAGAGGAAAAGCACAAAGCCGCCCGAGGGTACTGACCATGGCAAGACAGCTTCGGTTCCGCTCGATGGCACTTTAGGTTTTGCGGATCCTGGAGAAGGGCCTGTTGGAGGTGCGCTTTCAGGAGCTCTCGCCGGTATGGGGGTTCCTGCCGAGTGGTGTGATCGACGGGTCGTCCACGGGAAGGTGCTTCTCTCGGCTGAATGCGATACTGCCGAACAGGCAGCACGGATCTCCGAAATCTTAAAGAACGCTGGGGCAGAGGATGTCGCCAACAGCCAGGCCGGGACAGAAATGGCCTGACGCTGCTTCGAGGAGAACTTATTAGTTTCCAGCACACGGGCGTTCGAGGCACCGCCGCACCGGGTTACGAATCAGAGCACCATCCGCAGCTTAATTTCCTGCTCTGCTTTTCTGCTGGGATGGACGCTCCACGGACGATATGCTTGGAAAGGGTTGATGCCGGTAACCAGAACGTGCTTCCACCGCCGGACCATTGGTCCTCACTATTGGGCATTCGACCCGAACGATTCAAACGTTTATCGAGCTCCTCAAGCTTAACGGCGTAAAGCGACTTGTGGATGTGCGAACGATCCCACGCTCCCGGCACAATCCACAGTTCAATCGCGATGCTCTGCCAGATACCCTACGCCCCGCCGGTATCCACTACACACACATGGAAGATCTAGGCGGATTGCGCCACGCGCGCCCAGACTCACCCAACACCGGATGGCATAACACTTCGTTCCGCGGCTTCGCGGACTATATGCAGACACCGGAATTTGCAGCCGGCCTGGAAACGCTCATTCAAGCGGCAGGGCTTGAACAAACGGTCATTATGTGCGCCGAGGCCGTACCCTGGCGATGCCATCGATCGCTGATCGCGGATGCCCTCACGGCGTCTGGCTGTCCAGTTGAGCACATCATGAGCGCAAGCAAGACACAGCCCCACTCACTGACTCCATTCGCAAAGGTAGAGGGCCGGCACATTACGTACCCTGCTGTCGATTGACCCCATTTCGACCGGCCTTCTCATTTTTGATGGCCTTTTGACTACGCCTCTCTTAGAGTGGACTTGTGGGCGCTGCTGTTGCGTTCTGCGTTACGCAAGCTGCTGACCGAGGAAGGGGTTTTGCTGTTTCCCTCTTTCGAATCGTGGATCAAAGGAGGACGGCGCCAGTGAAGCGAAGGTCCATTGCGCATGCTGCCAGTTGGGAGCGGGTGGTTGGTTGTGATGCAGGGTTCTTGCCGTCTCCCCTGCTTCATGGCGGCTCCGGGAACGGTAAAATCGTTCACCAAGAACAGTCCGGCGAACCAACACGGAATCACCAGGCCGCCTGCTCCTGGGCTGTCTGGCCCCAGTGACTCTCAAATTCATAACGGCTATTCCCTTGGAATGTCCAGCGAGGCAGCGGATGTTACATCGGAACACGGACATTGGTCGAAGGTTTGCGCCGGCTAGGAACGGGCGTAACGATGGTTACGCCACGCACAATCACCCCGGTTTATACGGCCACGCGCCTCCTATCCAACGAATCCTTGCGTCGGTGCCGGTTCGATGGCTCCGCCACCATCGGCATCGATATGGACGGTTACGCAATCCCCCGCGGGTGGAATTCGCCGCCCCACATCGCCTGCATTAAAGGAGTTCTGGGCGATGCGGTGCGTTTCGAAACCGGCGCGACCCGCGCCAGCCTGGCGCTTCAAGCCTGGCTCGAAGCAAAGCATGCTCGGCGCGCGGACCTGATCACGATAAGCCGCTACTGTGCTGAGCACCTGAAAGAACTGTATGGTGTCAAAACGCGGTCATCGTTCCGGAACTAATCGATTTGGAGGCGTGGCGGAATTTATTCCGGGCCAATCCTGCCACGCCCGATCCGAACAAATTCACCGTTTTGTCTGTATGCCGGTTTTATCGCCGGAAGCGTCTGGATGTTCTGCTCCGGGCTGCCGCTCTGCTGCGCAAAACAATTCCCAACCTCGCGATTCGCATCGTGGGAAACGGGCCGGAGTATCAAACGTTGCAGCGAATCTGTGTTGAATTGAATCTCCAACCGGTCGTTCAGTGGCTCGGTGACGTGCCTGCGGCGAAGCTTGCCGAGGAATACAACCGCGCAAATGTCTTCTGCCAGCCCAGCGTTCAGGAGGGCTTTGGCATCGTCTTTCTGGAGGCTATGGCCGCCGCCAGACCGATTGTTGCAGCACGCGCTGCCGCGGTCCCTGAGGTTGTTCGAGACGGCATACTGATGGAACCGAAGAACCCCGAAGCGCTCGCCAATGCCATCGTTCGCCTCTACCGCGATCCACAGCTTTGCCATTACCTGGGTACGGCTGGTCTGCGGAACGTCGAGCAGTTTGAGATGCATCGCGTAGCCGCACGGTTCCTGTCGGAGGTTTCGAAGGTCTTGCCAGAATCGAAATGCCTGGAGGGAGTAGCGCAGACGAATTGATCGGAACAGCGATGGTGAAGCAAAAAGTGTTCGCTCGTTGGGCCACGGTAACGCGCATACCTCCTCATTGTTATGTGCCGCTGTGGGCCAGATGATGCACATACCGCCTTGACGTGCGACCGGAAACATACATTCCGAGGAGCACCAAGGCACCAGCGGCGATCTCCATCTTGCGGATATGCTCACCGCTAAACACAATCGCGAGCACAGCGACTATGATCGGCTGCAGGTACGAAAAGGACGCCACCTTCGAGGCGGCCAGTTCATTAAGAGCAAACGCATAGATCACATAAGCAATCACCGATCCACAGATGACAAGGAAAGCGAGTCCCCACCAGGCACGCACGGGAACATGGGTCCAGTGCATCGTGATTACAGGTAAAGCCGCAAACGGCAGCATCAGCGCCGCGCCCAACCCGAACACGAATGTGTTCAGAACAAGATCGTCGTAAGAGCGGCAACTGCGTTAGGAGCCAAAACGAGTGAAGAAGGGCGGGGTCGCGCGCCGCATATTCCAAACCAAGTTTGGAAGCGTCGAGAGTGGCCGCAGCAATGTCAGCAGTGTCTAGTCGGCGAGAAATCTGTCAAACTCCAGGTCGAATTGCGCCGCGGGGCCACCGGCGGACGAAGGGACACAGTGGACCAGCCGGACTTCCGCGGAAAGTTTGGCCGCCAGGGCGGCAGCGGACTGAATGACGTGGCGCGGGTCTTTCTCAAGATCGACCGCGCAGAGAATGTTCCTGACGTGCACGTGTTCAGGGCGAGGCTCTTCCGCATCGGCGTCCAGGTGAGCGTCGGTCCAGACGGGGCACGCCGCGCGGTGCAATACGCTGGCTGCGGTCGAACCAAGCAGGAAGCCTGTAAAAGGGCCGTGGCCCCGCGTGGCCATCATGATGAGGTCTGTGTCCGCCTTTTCCGCGTGAGCGAGAATTGCATCGCCGGGGTCTCCCCACTCGCAAATCGTGGCGATCGACTGTGCGTCCCTGAATTGTGCGTCACTGAAGTGTTCGCCCCTGAATGCCACCAGGTGTTGTTCGCCCAGACGGCGGTATTCTTCGAACGCTTCCCAGGACCCCGTGGTGGGTAGAGACATCGTCCCGTACCAGGCGACAGGAATCTGAACCACGTGAATCAGGGTGAGCGCAGCCGCACTTTCCAACCATTTCTTTCACGAAAGAAATCGTGCTGGTACACTGACGCGAGAAGTCGACGGGGAACAATACTCGTTTGAAATCGTGCTTTAAATCGGGATATCTGTCCTTGTCATCAGCACGCCCACAGCCAGTCGCCTGCAGCAGTTCATTCAGGGTGCGCGAAATGGCGGAAAGAGCCATTCAGCGCTTGAGGAGCAGGCTGCGGCAGTAGACGCATCCGGCATCCATCGCCCGTCCAACTGCTGCCTGTTGCTGATGGAAATGAGATTCCAGACTCCCAGAAAAGTGCCGGGCAGGAGCAAGAAAGCAATGCCGGTAACAGTGAAGGCCATGACGGCATGTTGAAGCTGAAACTTATGCCAGACGGACGGCGGCCGCGTGGATTTTTTGCGTGGTGGTTTCCATTGTTTTTTTGTCTCTGTGTTGAGGTAGGGCGATTGGAGATTGCAGGCAGTGACTGAAGTCACACTGAAGTGCTTTTCAGGCCAACGGGTGATAAACGCTCGCACGGCGGGCAGGAACAGATACGATGAAGATGCTGACGCGCAAGGAGACAGCCAAACATGGATACACAGGCCGGACCGAAGAAGGGCGAGATGCCCGTTGCGGAAGTTGTTCGACTAACGGACCTGGTGAATTATCAGGATGGATCTGTTGTCAGCCGAACTATTGTCAAACGAGGTACGGGAACTGTAACGCTCTTCGCGTTCGATGAAGGCCAGGGGTTAAGCGAGCATACTGCGGCATTCGACGCAGTAGCCCATCTGCTGGAAGGCGAAGCGGAGATCACGATCTCGGGCAAGCCATTCCGGCCGACAGCAGGGGAGGCGGTATTCTTGCCGGCAAATCAGCCGCACGCGCTGAAGGCGGTGAGTCGATTCAAGATGCTTTTGACGATGATTCGCTCTTGAGCAAGATCTCCGCAAGTTTGAGCGAGTTGTACCGGCAGCTATTTGATCAGGGGTGTCCGAATTCGTCTGCGTGGGGGACTAACTGTAAGTAAACCTGTTCTGACATGTTGGTGTTCCAGTGACCGCCCCAAACTCCGTAACAATAAGTGCCGAGGAACAACGCAGCCACTCCCGCGGCAACCGTCCACGCCGGGACGCGCTTGCGGCGCGGCAGCGAGAGATACAGCGCACCCTCCGCCGGACAGGCCGCGACACACTGCATGCAGCCGAGGCAGCTCGCCGATCTGATGATGACTAGCTGGTTGACCGGAGCGCAGACGGACAAGCCTTCGTGCACCTGCGCTATGGCAACCACATACGTGCCGAAGACGAGGTCTTCACGTCGTTCGCGCGACGATGCCTTAACGCGCTCGACATTTCCGAAATCCCGGCTGAAATGCGAGCGCGCAGAACAAAATATCAGGCAGCTTAGCAGTCAGGGCGCGAATCGCGGTCTACCCGGCGAACGAATCCATACATAGCAAGACACGCGACGCACAAAACTCCGGAAACGATCGCGCCGGGTAACGCCGTTTCCGTGTGCCCCGCGAGAAATGTGTCCAGTGTCGCCGAGAGCAGCCAGATCTGCGTCATCAGAAGAATCACAATGAGTGCCGTGATCGCGTCAATCGCGGTCAGCCCGCGTCTCTGGCTCGGAATATTGCGGGAACTGGAGTGATCGGCCATAATCAGGCCCCGAACTCCATTTTAATTGCGATGAGTTGATCCCCGCTTCGTTCAAGAACAACACGAGGAAGGGGACGGGTGGGAGGACCCTGTAACACCGAGCCGTCCTTCACGGAAAAATAGCCTTGGTGGCAGGGGCACTCCAACCGGTTCTGCTCGCGGGAGTAGAAGACCGCGCATGAGAGATGCGTGCATTTTTGGCTATAGGCAACATAGGACTCTTCGTCCGTCCGAATCATGATGCACTGTTCACCGGGGTTAGGGTATTGGAATAATTTCACACCTCCGACGGGAAACTCCCCGACGTGCGCGACCGCGCTGCGATTGTAAACCGGAGCCTTCCGAAACCAACTCCTGATAAGTATCCAGAGGTTGCCGGCAAACATTCCAATACTTCCCAAAGTCAGAAACTTCGCGAGCTGCCGTCGGCTGACATAACGTTCATCGGCCTTTGAAACAGAGAATTCGTCGCGCCAGAGTGGTTCCCGTTCCTTTGTCCGATCAGCCATTGCTGTTCTCCCACATGAATTCGGTGATGTCGAGATGCACCGACTCAGTTCCCGCCGGGGTCATCATGTAAACCTGCGTCGTAATCGTCTGATTTCCAAACTGAAAAACATTGGACGGCTTCTCACGCCGCTGGGCGATTTCTTCCGGCCGGAGGTAAGCCAGCGCCTGACTGGGGCAAACCGTCGCGCACATGGGGCGCTTGCCGACAGAGGTGCGGTCACAACACATGTCGCATTTCATCATTTGCTCGTATTCCGGAATGATCTTCGGAATTCCGAACGGACAGGCCAGAACGCAGTTCTCGCATGCAATGCAGCGCGGCTTCAGCGCCGACATCACAATGCCGTCCTCCCCGACTTTGATTGCGTCGGCGGGACAGACCTGCGCACAGGTCGGCTCGTCACAGTGCCAGCAAACGTAGGCGGAGGTGGCGATCGTCTCGGCGCGATCCACGAAATCAAAATTGATCATCGATTGCCCGCGGTGAGTTTCGCATTCTTCACACGCCTTCACGCACGCCTGACAACCGATGCATCGCGACGGGTCCACATAAAACTCGTATCCGTACATTTAGTTGACGTCTCCCTGTTTATGATCGGGCGATCCAATCGTCACGAGTTGCCGGGCAGTGGCCCATGACGGCGCGCCGCCGGCCCTGCAAATCCGACATGCGGACACTTTGAATTCCGGTATCTTGCTGCGCGGATCGAGTGTCCGGTGTGTCAACATGTTCGCGCTTTTCTTATCTGCCCAATGATAGGGAATAAAGACCGTGTCGGGGCGGATTGTGCGCACCACACTGGCCTGTAGAGTGATTTCAGAACGCCGGGTCGTAACCTTCACCCAGTCTTTGTCCACGATGCCTTTTTGCTCCGCCAGGCGCGGATGAATTTCGATTCGCGGCTCAGGATAAATGTCGACCAGTCCGCCAATCCGGCGGGTCTGCGTTCCCGAGAGATACTGACTGACAACCCGCCCGGTCGTCAGATATGTCGGAAATGTTTCATCAACCGGGTCGCCACTCTCGCGCCACTCCGCCACTTGAAACCGGCACTTCCCGTCCGGATAAAACGAGACACCACCCTGCATCAAATGCGGTGTGCCAGGGTGTTCGAGCGTAGGGCATGGCCAGAACACACCCATTTGGGCGTCGATTTTCTCGTAGGTGATGCCGTAGTAATCCGCGTGCCCACCACGGGAGGCTTCGCGCAGTTCGTCGAAGATTTCGCGAGGCGTCTCGAACGGAAAGTATTTACCCTTGCCGAGGCGGCGCGCCAGGTCACAGATGATCTCGGAATCGCGCCGAGCGTTCGCGGGCGGGTCAACCGCACGCTGAATATGAATGACGCGGCCCTCGGCGCTGCAGGTCACGCCTTCTTCTTCCTCCTGAAGACTTCCGGCCAGCACAACGTCGGCGTAGCGTGCCGTCTCGGACAGAAAGAAATCGGTGACCGCAAAGAATTCCAGCTTCTCCAGCGCTTCCCGCGTGAAATCCGCATTGGGAAGTGAGACGGCAGGATTGAAGCAGATCGAGAACAGCGCTTTGATCTCGCCGGCATGAATTGCGTTCATGATCTCCTGCGCTGAATAACCCGGTTGCGGCAGTTCGTCCGGCTGGATTCCCCAGACGCCGGCGACGTGTTCACGCGCTTCAGGGTCGAGCAGGGACCGCTGGCCGGGCAACTGATCGCATTTCTGACCGTGTTCGCGTCCGCCCTGGCCGTTGCCCTGACCCGTGATCATCGTGCAGCCGCACCCTTCACGCCCGAAGTGGCCGGTGGCCAGCGTGAGGTTGATCAGCGCCGAACAATTCTCCACTCCCTTCGATTGATGCTCCAGCCCGCGCGCGTGCATCGCAATAGCCCGGTCGGCCTTTGCGAACATGTGCGCGGCTTTCTCGATTGCCTCAGCGGGAACGCCGGTCATTTCAGCCGCTGTCCGTGGATCGAAGCCGGCGACCGATGCTTTGGCTGCCTCGAACCCGCTGGTGTGCTGCGCAATGAAGAGATCGTCCTGCAGATTGTCACGTAAGACGATGTGCAGCATTCCGCTGAGAAGTGCGAGATCTGTGCCGGGGCGCAGCGGGAGAAAGAGATCAGCGTTCCGGGAGATCGGAGTCATGCGGGGATCGGCGACGATCAGTTTGCCGCCGTTGTCACGGCAGCGCCAGATGTAGTCCGTCGTAATGGGTGCGCACTCTCCCACATTGGCGCCGATCGCGAAGATCACATTGGCCTTCGGGATTTCCGACCATGGAATCGGACTCCGGTCGACATCGAACGCCAGTTTGTAGGCAACCCCGGCCGAAACCATGCAGAGGCGCCCGTTGTAATCGATGTGTCTGGTACCAAGCCCGACACGCGCGAACTTACCCATCAGATACGACTTTTCCGTCGTGAGCGATGCGCCTCCATACACTGCCACGGAGTCCTTTCCGTATCGCTCCTGGACTTCCCGCAGTCGCCGCGCGGTGAATGACATCGCCTCCTCCCAACTCGCCTTCACGAAACCGGAGTCAGTGCGGAGCAAAGGATCGAGTAAACGATCCTGATGGTTCGACTGAAGGTAGCGTTTGACGCCCTTGGGGCACAGCATCCCGCGGTTAAACGGAAAGTCTTCCCAGGGTTCGAAGCCAATCACGCGATTGCCGCGCACCTTGAGCTGGATGCCGCATTGCTGGCCACAGAAACAGCAATGTGTTTTGACCAGCCGATCGGGCTGGGTTCTCGCCTCTTTACTCCAGCCTCCGTCGGGAGTGTAGTTGAGATGCGGTCCGTACTGCTCGCGAAGCTGTTCCGGCGTTCCAGGCGGTTTAGCCATTGGCAGCCTCTTGTGCGGTGGATTTCAGTTTGAGTTGCGACAGCGAAAGCGTCTTTCGTTTGCAGGGCGGGCAAAGATCCTGCCAGGCGAACTCTGTACCGGGTATTTGGTAATTGAAACCCATTTGAGGCAGGACGGTCTTGAGGTCCCGCACGTGCATGGCGGAGGCAAAACGCTGTTTGCAACGCGGGCAAATCGCACCCGCACCTTCCGCACCGGCTTTCTGGTACAGCTTTACACCTAGCTGCGCCGGTCGCTGGAAGATATGGAAGAATTTCCCAAACGGCAGAAACAGCAGCGCCGCGATGACGGTGATGGCGTGAATGATCGCAAGAAAGCTGTAAGCCGTGCCGCGCAACCATTCCTGGGAAACCGTCAGCGCGATTCCAGTCACTGAGATCGCGAATAACAGGATCACGGGAAAGAAGTCCATTGCGAAACTCTGGAGCGTCTGGGCGCCTTTATCGCGGAGGCGTCTCCACAGGGAAAGGAACACTCCGGCTATCACAAGTACAGCGGCGATATCGAGCCCGTGAAAAAGCAGCGACGCGATAACTGTGTGGAGCGGAAATGTGCCCGCCGGAAATCCGAAGAGGTAGGTCACGTATATGGATTGATCGTTCGGCAGGGAGCGAAAGGCGATCCAGCCGAAAACCAGAGGAAATGTTATCGCGGCTGCCAGAATGCAGCCCCAGAAGAGGCACTGGTGCATCCACCAGCGATGGCGGGATCGTTTGGCGATGAATGTTTGTGCAACGATGTTCTTCCCGGTCAGGCCCGCCAGGGTGATTGATGACCGAAGCATCCCCTGACTGCGGAATAGTTCCCAGCCCCGGCGCCAATACATTCGGGTTGGCGGCTTATCGAGCCAGACATTGTAGTGATAAACCACGCCCCACGTGGCGAAGATAATGGCAAACGTATAGATCACCAGTGCTGGATCGAAATTTTCCAGGTTGCGCGAACCCACAACAATCGCCGCGATCAGAAGCAGGGTGAATAACGTCGCCCACGCAGCTGCGCGTACGCTGTCTGCCGTGCGCGTGAGATGGCCTGGCAGTGAGAGATCCAGCGCATCCTGACGCGGTATGAAGACACGCGCGTTTATCCGCCACATCACCAGTGAAACCAGGGACAGCAAAACGAAACCCGGCCAGACGGCGCCCAGGCGGTCGCGGAATATCCCGAGCAACAGAGGCGGGAAGAAACCCCCCAGCCCGCCCATCGCGCCCACCAGCCCTGTCACGGCTCCTGTTTCTCCGGGAAAGTATTGGGGCACCAGCTTGAAAACCGCGCCGTTGCCCAGGCCCATCATGACCGCGCAGCCTAACGCGCCGATCGTGAAAGGCAGCATCGAAGGCCACCCGAGTAATAGTGCAAAAGGAATGACAATGGAAAACACGGCCGACAGCACGCGGGCGCCGCCAATCCGGTCCGATAGCCAGCCTCCCACGGGGCGCATCAAAGTGGCCAACACAACAAATCCCGCGGTGCGAAACCCGGCATCGGCTGGTTTGAGATGGAATTGATCTCTTAAGAGGCTGGGCAGGTAGATTGAGAAGGCAACAAAGCCTCCGAACGTCAAAAAATAGAACGCGGAGAGTGCCCACGAAAGGCGTTCACGCGCCAGCAAACGAAACATTTCGCTGATGGTTTTCGGATGGACGGTGACCGGCGCGTTCCTGGCGAACAGCCAGAATACGGCTGACCAAACCACGAGCATCGCCGCTACGCCCCGGAAAATATTCTGCCATCCGAATGACACCGCCAGGAGAGGCCCGATAAAGACCGCCGCGGATTGGCCAATGTTGCCCAGTCCGTAGACACCCAGTGCGCTGCCTTGTTTTTCAGCACTGAACCAGCGGGAGACAAATCCTACACCGACGGCAAAAGACGACCCGGCCAGCCCCAGAAAGAAACCGCCCAGAAGCAGTTGCTGATAGGTTTGCGCCATGGGTGTCATGAACGCCGGAAGCGCGGACACGAACATGAGCAATGAAAATACAAGCCGTCCGCCGAAACGGTCAGCGAGCATGCCTATGGGAAGCCGTGCCAACGAGCCCAACAACACAGGCACCGCTACCATCAGGGCAGCCTGGGTGGCGGACAGGTGGAAAGTATCGCGGAAGCGCGGGGCAAACGCGGCAATTAATCCCCAAGCCGCGAAGCAAACGGCGAAGGAAACTGTACCCAGTGCGAGAGGCAGTGCTCCAGCCGGTTTAACCGGGCTGATTGGTTGCATTTGATGATTGATGTGGATGGAGTGATTATACGCGCACTCCTCCATAACCGGGGCTCACTTAAGGTTCTTTCCGCCGACAGATATTCGTCGTCGCGCCGCGCCGGACTTCCGCCTCTGGGCGTCCGGAATGACAATTGCGTGCAACGGTCGAGCGGCTCTGCTGCTCTTATTTCGCTCGAGGTATTCCTTCAGCGCAACAGCATTGTTGTGTTCGGTGTCGTGCGAGCTGTACAGAAGAGTCACCGTATTCTCGCGGGCGGCCTGGAGGATTGGCTCCCAAGCTCCGGGCGCACAATCGAGTTCGGCGAAATACCTGCGACGGAACTCCTCCCACTTCTCGGGGTCGTGACTGAACCACTTTCGCAGTTCAGTGCTTGGCGCCGCATCCTTGAACCACCCATCGAGGTGTAAAGAGACCTCTTTGACCCCCCGAGGCCAAAGCCTCTCGACGAGGTAATGTTTTCCGTCAGCGGAACTGCTCTTGTCATAAACTCGTTCTAATTTGATCATCTCGATTCCACTGTGCGGTGAGTTGCTCTTGGGGGGTGAGGATTCTCATCAGATGTTTGGCAGCAGATCGAAGTACAGATCGTCTTCGTCCGTTCCGCCCTCGCCTTCGCCAATCTGCCGCTCGGACTCAATGAACTCTATTCGTTCAATCCACTTGACCATCTTGTATCCGAGTTGATTCTCCACCCGCAGCCGTAGCGGAGCACCATACTCGTTCCCGAGCGGCATCCCGTTCATCTCATACGCAAGCAGGCACTCCGGCTTAAGGACGTTGTCCAGACGCTGCGTACTGTAGTACGTCCCGCCATACAAGCCGGGACCAAAGGAATAGAACACAACCGTTCTGGCCGCCGCCTTCGGCCTGACCAGGTCTACCAGCGTCTTCATGGGCAGTCCTCCCCATTGCGCGATGCCGGACCACCCCTGAATACAATGATGCATCGTTGTGTACCCGACTTTTCCCAGACGCTCCAGTTCCGCAAGAGATAACTCCACCGGGTTCTCGACCAGGCCGCCCACGCTGAGCTTGTAATCGAGGAAGTTGTCCGACGACATCCGTCGCCAGTCATCTCGTTCGGGACGCTTACCGTTAGACCAGAAGTGCGGAGAGATCTGGTCCTTCGTGTACACCTGCCCGGGCGCGAGACGATTCAGCGTGGCGAGGCGAATAGGTTGAGAAACGGCTTTTTCAATATGTTGCAGCTTACGCGGAAAGTGCCATGAAACATAGTGAGCGGCCACCCAGCAAACCACTACCACCGCGATTCCGGCAAAGCCGAGAATCATGCCGAGCGGTCTTCGGTCGTCCGTTCCGAGAACGATGTGGTTCATGTTTTGTATAAAGCCGGTCAGGACCACCAGCGTGACGTGAACGGAGAGGAACGCCACGTAGCCCACGAGAAGAAGAAAGTGGATGGAGCGCGCAGCCTGCCTGCCGCCAAACAAGCGTGGATACAGAGGAAACCGATTCGCCAGTGCCGGGGACATCGCAATGCCGGTCAGAATCGAAAATGGGCCGAACA
This sequence comes from Bryobacterales bacterium, assembly GCA_038239345.1. Lineage (GTDB taxonomy): Bacteria > Acidobacteriota > Terriglobia > Bryobacterales > Bryobacteraceae > JBBSEX01. Next base: position 24,261 of record JBBSEX010000030.1, on the reverse strand, counting down.
CGAACACCACGGCGAAATAGGCTAGTTGCTGAAGTGCGTTATATCCGTAAAACCCATCGGGTTCCGGCGGTAAATGAAAGTTGGCATACAGAACAAAAGTGCTCCATGCCTGCCCGGGCACGGTCCAGGAGGTTGGTACAAGCCTTCTCCATTGCTCCGTTGCGAAGAGTAATGTCACGAAAACCAGACCGGTGACAATGAAACCATAAACATCGATGAAGTGCCAGGAGCGCGCGCCTCCAACCGAATGACGATAGCCCGGCAGCGCAAACAGCGGTGAAATATAGCGCTCATCGTCGTTCGCCGTCCATACACGGTCCTTCGGAACCGCCAAAGGCGTGAAACGAATCCACTCGGTGCCCGGCGTGCAGTTGTTATTGAGATAGAGCCGCGGATGCTCCATTAGAATGGAGAGACCGCTGCGGGTCAGCATCGTCAGAAAAAGAAAATTGAAAAAGTGAGCGTAGCGGACCCACAGCGGGAAGCCGTGAGGCGATGCAGCGGTGTTCAACTGAGGCAAGGGGATATGCGGCAAACCGAAAACGATCGCCTCCCCCCACGCGAGAAAGAAGGGCAGCAACATCATCATTGCAGCGCCTGCTACAAACGATGGCTTGATCCAGACCCGAAACCGCCGATCAGGTGGATAGTGGACCGCTTTATGCGCCGCATCGAACGGGATCAACGCTCATTACCGCCGTTTTTGACCAATGTCGAATTCCTTTTTGCGGCAAATTTGACTGCGCACCGGCGACCGATGTCCAGCGGTGCTGCGAAGACGCCACCGGAGGCCGTCAACATGCGTAAGCCGTGATCCGAAGAAAACACAGAACTGCTGTGACGCGGGCTGGACACGGGCACTTGGTTTATGATCTCGCTTTCGCGAAAGGCCTTCTCTCGCTGCGCGATACCTCTGGATTCGGTCATTCGGCCACGCAATGGCGAGGAGAAATACGCTGTCTGTCGTCGCTTCGACATCGTGGGGAACATCGCGGTCAAGACAAAGCAGTTTCCCCGCGGCCAACTGGATGAGTTTCCCTTGCACCTGCACTCTAATCTCGCCTGAGAGGGAGTGAATAGAAAGGCAACCCGCTGTTCGGTGCTCGTGCATACGGCCGCCAGCCTTGAGAGCGATCATTACAATGCGGAAGTCGGGATACTTCACGATTGTGTTAGCGGTGTGCCCGGCTTGCCAACGCGGTTCCGACTTAAGACGACAGACTTCGTTGCCGATATCAAAGGTAAGGAGCGTACGCGAAGCAAGGATTGGCTCGAGGATGCGATGTTCCTGCGGATGGGCTTCGTGTTGATTCACTGACTGCTATCCTTTAGCGATCTGTCTGTCAGTCCCCCGACTTCTCTCTCCTGTCCAAAATGACCAGCTCGCCGCCGTCCGAATGAGCTCTTCTCGCGAGCGTCTCCCATGCCGAATTCAGCGCCTCGATGGGTTCGCGATCAAACAGCCGGATCTGAAAGGGAGACGGACACTCTGTTTCCTGTGCCACTGGGCACCCGCGTCGCATCAAAGTATGCGACAGCAACACATCGCGCAACGGCACTTCGTAGCTCTTGCCGCAAGCATTACACGACAATCGAATAGCCACGTGGTCAAGGATGTTCATCGTGGACTCCCCTCTGTTCATCATCTCGGCCCGTCCATATTGTACTAACGGTCAATTACGCTGCCCGCCACGGCTTCCAGCCGCTGTTTCATTGCGCTTGTCAGATCCAGTGACAGCCTCAGATGTTCGGCAAGGCCTTTTGGCCCAGCAGACCCGATTCGTCGAGATTCCTGAGTAGCAAGTGAAGAAAGATAAGGCCGCCGTAGCCTTTCCAGTTCCTCAGAACGCGCTGCACACCTTCGTAATCGAGTTTGCTCTCCAGATGCAGCCAACGTTCCAGATTGTTTCGGGCGCCAACGTCATCGCCCGGAAATATATTGGTTCTTCCAAGACCACGGAGCAGCACGTATTCCGCTGTCCAGCGTCCTACTCCGGGTATCGCGACAAGCCGTTCGACGCATTCTTTATCATCCAGCTGAGTGAGTCCCTCCAGATCGAGTTGTCCGTTGACGATTGCCCGCGCAACGCCAATTATCGATCGAGCCTTATTGCCGCTATACCCCAGTGGCCGGAGATCCGCCGGCTCCAAATCAACCAGGTCTTCCGGACGCGGAAAAGCGTGCATGCCGTGGCTGAATTTCAAACCACGGAACACAGAAAGACGATTGAGAAAAGCGATCCCGACCGTCAGACTCAACTGCTGACATGCTATTCCGTTGACGACACATTCAAAAACAGAGGCGAAACGCGGAGGCTTGAACCCGCGAAACCGCTCAACCAACTGATCCAGGGGGGCATGCCGTGAAGCGAACTCGTAGAACTCAGACAGGTCCACGTCGATCCCAAGCAGACGCTTCAAGGCAGCCGTGGCGGCCTGCTCGATCACAGGAGAAAGACTCCTTCCTGCTACTGTGACGTTCAGGGTCGTCGCGCGCTGAGCCACCGCAACCATGACGGGCTTGTCACCAACCGCCAGGACTCGGCGATATGTCTCGCCGTCCCAACAATCCACAGTATTCTCGCGCCGACGCCGCAAGGCCCACGCAGTCAGGTCCAGCCGGAATGGCATCCGCTGAGAAAGGGAAAAGCAAATCACATCCTGATCCAATACCAACGTTCGACAGGCATGCAACCCGGCAGGACTATTGCAGGTTCGAGGCCAAACCGCAATATTGTGCCAGTCTGATACTCCGGACGTCATGCCAATCTGTTTTGAAGCTGTGAGATTTTCCACTCTACACTCGGGAGGGTTTGGAGTCTGAACAAGACACGTCAATTGAGTGCGGGATGGACCGAACGAACCACGTTCAAGGGTTGTCCTGACGTCGACGCAATTGCTGCAGAACTGAAAGGCCCGCGGATTGCAGCCCTGCCAGACGTAAAGCACCCAGAGTAAAAGAAATGGAAATACCGCAATGAAACACTACAAGGTGGGCGATCACGTCGGATGGAATTCGGAGGCCGGGCGCGTCAGTGGCACGATCATAAAGGTGATCACTTCCGAGATCGAGTTCAAGGGCTACAAGGTTCATGCAAGTGAGGATGATCCGCAATATGAGATCAAGAGCGACAGGACCGATCACGTGGCGATGCACAAAGGTTCGGCACTCACGAGGCTCTCGGCATGAGAAGTGGGTCTGACTGCATGGTGGTCTGGCCGCATCCTTGACGCTGGGCGTGAGCTTAGGACAGACGCACGAGGCCGGTAAAAGGGGGCGCAAGCGCTGAAGACGGAAATGGTCAAATTTCACAGCGGCACGGAGAGCATTCTGGGTTTTCTCGCTTTACCCGAAGGTCACGGGCGTCATGGTGCAGTCATCGCGCTTCACGAATGGTGGGGTCTGACGGATTGGGTGAAGAGGCAGGCCACGAACCTGGCTGCGAGTGGATACGTTGTAATTGCTTTGGACCTCTACAGAGGTAAAGTCACAGACGACCCCTCTGTAGCGCGCAACCTGAAGCGCACGCTGCCGGATGATCGCGCGAAACGCGATATGTCCGCTGCGTTTGATTATCTGGCCACTCGCCCCGACGTTGACTCGAAACGCATTGGCTCGATCGGATGGTCTATGGGCGGCAGCTTCGCGATCCAGTTCGCAGCTCATCAGCCGCACCTCGCTGCCTGCGTCGTGAACTATGGCGCCCTTCCAGTGAACCTTGTCGACGTAAACAGAATCAATGCTCGGGTGCTGGTGAACTGTGGCGCTCAAGATCGAGGAATTCCTCCATCCAGAGTTCGAGCCTTCATGATGCTCATGAAGGCGGCCGGAAAGGCCGCTGACGTAAAAATCTACACGGGCGCTGGCCACGCTTTTCAAAACCCTGGTAATGCGAGTGGCTATCGGCCGAACGCAGCGGCAGATGCGTGGGGCCGCACTCTGGCTTTCTTCACTGAAACTATAGAACCCGGGAACGCAGGATCGATTGTGGCAGCACGCGATGTGGCTTCTCCACAAGGCGGAAAGGATGCACTGCCCGGGTCTGTTCAGTAGCCCGCAAACTCTTCGGCCCGATTCGTTTTTTCCAGCGCCTCAAGTTCGGAGAGAGATGGAGCATCTTCGAGCCGGCGGTTCGAATAGAACAGGAAGATGCGGATGGACAGTTTTTCCTGAGCGGCCTGAAGCACCCATGCTCCGGAACGGCGTGATGCCAATTCCGCCTGCCAGGAGCACAGCCGGACGCGCGATGTTGTTATGAAGAGTCAGATACTCCGGACGTCAATGCCACTCTTTTTTGAAGCTGTGAGATTTCCCACTCTACACTCGGGAGGCGCGCCGTCACCATCGCTGCCCTAAATTTTTATCAGCATGGCATAGTCAATGTCGTTTCCAAACGCCGAACCGACATCGGCACTATTCGATGGAGAATCGTTTCGGAGATCGGACGGCAAACCATCGAAAATAGTCCTGGATCGGAGAGTATCTTGCCGACAGGTACAGGCTATGGGTGCCGGTCATTCCATGATTGGGGGTTTCGCACGCGCGCTCGTAGTTGCCCTGTCCCCATCTCGGCGCGGTCTACCCGAACGTAACCCATCGCCACCACTTTCCCCAGTGCGGGAGAGTAGGCCGCTGACGTGATCTCGGCGACCGGCGCACCGCCGATCTGTAGCTTGGTCCCGGATTCAGGCGGCTGCTGTCCTTCGATTTCAAGCGCCATCAGAACGCGGCTAATCAGCCCGCGCGAGCGGAGTCGCTCCACAATCTCCTGGCCCAGATAACACCCTTTGTGGAAGTGCATCGCCTGCGGTTGATTCGCTTCTTGAGCGAGGTAACGCTCGGTGATGTCTTCGCCATAACGTGGCTTGCCATTTTCCAGACGCACGACCTGAAACGCAGCTTCATCCGCAGGCGCCGCACCCGCAGCGACGATTTTTCTTAGGATCTCGTCCTTCTCTGCCACGCCCACGATCACGAAAAAACCAGGCCCCCCTGTAAGACTCAGTCTGGCCACCAGAGCCGGCCCCCACTCAGCGTTGGCGCCATAGGGGAACTCAAGCACCGGAGCTCCCGCCGCAGCCGTGACATCGGGCGACTTCGGCCCTTCCACCGCGATTGTCGCGAGCGCCGGTGTGAGGTCCTCCAGGGTAACGTCGTCCGCGATAATGAATTTGTCGAGATGTTCCAGTAGCTTCGGCAGCGTTTGGGGCTCAGAATCCAGCAGCAACGAATCCTGCCGGCACAACACGTTCACATCTGCCAGAATGCGTCCCTGCGCTGTCAGGAAGAACGCATAGCACCCGGTCCCCGGAGTGAGTTGCTGGATGTGGTTCGTGGTCATCGCGTGCAGGAGGCGCGCTCTGTCCTCTCCCGCCATCCGGATTTTTCCGCGGCCGGAGACGTCCAGCCACGCTGAGCCACCGCGAAGCTCGTCGTAGCCTTGCATGGTTCGAGTATATGTTCCGCCGTGGATTGTCTTTGTGAATGCTTGCTCCCGCTGCGATGTTCCTGTGTTACCCGTCTGTGTGTTCGGCTGGATAGGTGACCTGCATTCCTCTTATCAGGCCCCAGGGCGGCAGCTTGTGGAGTTGTGCGCGAGTTGCGCTGACGATTTCCCGCACCTCAATTCCCCGTGCCAGCAAAGCGTCCCCTATCAGCGAGCGATGACAGCGCCATGGTACGGCCTCAGCGCACATAATGGCGGTCCGCTCCGACTTCGCGAGTTCTATCAAATCGTCCAGGTTCTTGTGAAATTCAGGAGTCTGCATGTAGTCGGCATAGCCACGGAAGCTGGCGTTGTGCCAGCCGGCATTCCCGGAATCCGGACGCGCACGCCGGAAACCACCCAGTCCGGGCATGTAGCGGTAATGGAGTCGAGCGGAATGCAGCGCAACCGCTAGTTGACCGCGTTCAAATTGCGGATTGTGCCGCGAGCGTGGGACCGTGCGTACATCGACCAGGCGTTTTACCTGGTGCGATTTCAAAAGGCGTATAAATTCCCCGATCGGGCGCGTGCTGTGCCCGATGGTCATGATAATCAGTGGCGTTGGCGATACGCACTCTTTCATGCCAGGCACCTGCCCGAAGAATAGCGGATAGCGGATTCCGGATGCGGGCGGGCCGCCTTTTCAGTCCTCCGGTGCATTGACTGCTCAGGACGACCCGGATTCCCGGGGGATGAACCTGCCGTTCGCGACCTGTACGGCAGGACGTAAACGATAGTCAGGGGTTTGTCCATGCTTGGACCTGGCCCCCTCGAATCCAGGCGAATAGGGAGCAGTGGATTTTGCTTCGATTGCCGCACTCTGCGGGGATGCCAATATACGCCATCATTTTGCGGCGAGCATTCGGGCTTGCCTGGTAGTCCGAGCCAGGAATAATTGCCTGTATTACACATCGTTCTCCGCGAAGCGCTCCAGCGCCTGTCGATCGGGGATCGTGATCCCCCGCGTTCTTGCATCGATATCGATCAGGCCGTCCTGTGCAAGCCGGCCCAGCGTTCGGGAGACGACTTCACGAACAGATCCAATGCGAGCCGCCAGTTGCTGGTTCGAGAAGTCGAGATACGGTCCCTGCTGAAGACCGGCTTCGGCGAGCAGAAGGCGCGCCAGACGCTGCCCTACGTCCATCAGGGCCAGTGAATCGGCCAACTCCGCATGACGTCGCAGCCGTCCGGCCATGAGCCGAAGTGCAGTCAGCGCAATCGCCGGATTCGCGATGAGAAAGCGTTTTACCTCGGCTTTGGCAAGAAAGAGGATTCCGGAGGGCTCCTCGGCCACGGCGGTGGCGGGGTAGTTGCCATCGTCGAAGACAGGGACTTCGGCCAGACAAGCTCCGGCGCTTTCTACATGAATCGTCTGCTCTCTGCCCTTTGCGTTTACACGAAACGCCCGGATTGAACCGGAGACGATGATAAACAGTCCGCGCGCGGGCTCTCCGGCGAGGAATAGCATTTCACCGCGGCCCAACAGGCGGAACTCGGCAAAGTGCGCAAGTGATTCCAAAATCGCTGGCGGCAAGCCGTTGAACAAATGACTGCGGGCGAGAGCCGCGGCTTTCTGCGCCACGGTCAAATGAGCGGAATCGGGACTTTTCGCCCGCGCACGGCGATTCCCTGAACCAGATTCCGGAATTTTGTTTCCCTCTGTCACCGCGATTTACCGCCTTGCTCTGAAGCAAACGGCGAATGTCGTCAGACGCAGGACGCCATCCGCTGCATATCATGAATTGATAGCCAAAACCCAGTCTACCGGGCGTCAGCGCCTGCGGAGGTCGTGCCCGCGCCGAATGCGCCTTCGATTCTCTCGCCGTTCAGGCGCGGACATTGACTTAAGTCATTGCGGCGAACGGCGAGGCCACGTAAGCTCGATTCAAAGGTCGAAGACCGATGGCTTACATAATCGCCGAGCCTTGTATCGACGTGAAGGACACAGCGTGTGTCGATGCCTGCCCGGTCGATTGCATTCATCCGAAGAAAGACGAATCGGTCTTCAATGCCGAAACGCAGCTCTATATCGACCCGATGGAATGCATCGATTGCGGGGCGTGCGTGCCGGTTTGCCCGGTTTCCGCGATCTTCAGTCTTGACGACCTGCCGAAGCGGTGGGGGCATTTTGAACAGATCAACGCTACCTACTTCGCCGTGAGGAAGACCTGATATGCCGGTGACCATCGGAATCCCTGCAAATGTGTTCACTGACCCGATCGGGTTGCTGTCGGATTGCCATCGCCGCATAGATCGTTTTCTTCGAACGCTGCAGATTGTTACCGATGAGAAACGTGGTGGGCCTTTGGGTGCAGAATATCGCCAGGCGTTGCAGACGGCGCTCCATTATTTTCGCGATGCGGCGCCGAACCACACGGCAGACGAGGAAGAAGATCTGTTTCCCGCACTGCGGGGCATGGAACGGACTGATGCACCCGGCGTCTGGAGCCGGATCGACAGGCTCGAAGCCGATCATAGCCAGGCAGAGCAGTGGCATCGCGAGTGCGAGGACATCGGGAGCCGCTGGCTTCGCGACGATGTTCTCTGTCTTCGGGATACGGCGAGACTCGGCAGTGTTCTCTCTTCGCTGACGAAACTCTACCGGGAGCATATGGAAATTGAAGAAAACGACGTGTTTCCCTGGGCGCAAGAGGTGCTGTCGGATGCGGATAAGGCCGTGATCGGGCGATCGATGGCCCTGCGTCGTGGAATAGCCCCGGGGTGATGGAGGTTCTACTGCTGCCATGAGCGTACAACTGAGCGCGACTGCCATATTGACCCATGAACATCTGGCGATCGAAAGCGTGTTAACGGCAATCCTGAAGATTGCAGAAGCCGTTGAAGAATATCGATTCGTCGATCAATCGCTTCTTACCGGTGTGACGTCTTTTCTGGAGACGTTTGCCCTGCAGTGTCAGCAGGTGCAGGAGGAGGAACTGCTCTTTCCGCTGCTTGCGGCAAAATGTGTAATGTAACTCAATCCCCTTGCTTCATTGCCTGTCTCGCCTGGGAGCATCGCAGAGTGCAATCCCTCGCATCGGAACTCGTGGAAAATATTTCCGGATATGTTCGGGGTGGCGGGGCGCACCACGAACGATTCGTGACCTCATTGAGGGGTTTGGCTGTACTGTACCGGCAGCATCTCTGGAAGGAAGACCATCTTCTTCTGCCGATGGCAGACCAGCTGCTGTCAAACGAGGATCAGAGAGCGCTGCATCGGGCATTCGGCAGATTGACATCCAGCATGGAATTGGGCGATCTTGCAGCCGGGATCTGAGCAGCGACTGGCGCACCCGCCGTCGCATCTCGGCGAGGTCCTTATCTGAATCGCGCATCGCGATCTTCTGTATAGTCCGGCTGTACAGGGGGGCTTGCGAGGTGACCCATGAATGTCGTCCATAACTGGCTCTGCGGATCGGCACTGTGGAGTCGAGTTTTGAAACAGAAATTGCTTCCGTGGGTTTTCTACGGCCTTTCACCGGGCGGCGAGATCCTTGAACTGGGCCCCGGACCGGGCCTCACAACCGAGCTTCTGCAAGCTGTGGCGCCTCGTCTTATCGCAATTGAGATCGATTTCGGTTTGGCGCGCCGCGTTGCCGAGGGGCTTAGGGGGACACAGGCCCGCGTCATCCAGGCCGATGCCACTGCGCTGCCCCTTGCCGATTGCGGATTTACGTCGGTGATATGTTTCGCAATGCTCCATCACCTTAGAACGCCGGCGCTTCAGGATCGGATGTTTCATGAGGTCCGGCGCGTGTTACGGCCCGGCGGAATGTTCATCGGGGCAGACAGCCTGAACAGTTGGGCGATGCGTTTGTTGCATGTTGCCGATACGCACACGCCAATCGATCCTGTAGCGCTGTCGGCGAGGCTTGAGGCGGCGGGGTTTCGGTGCATCTCCATTGAGACAGGATTCCGGATGTTCCGCTTTCGGGCGATCGCCGGCACAGCATGTCAGCGCGGAAATCTCCTCGACGACTCTGCCATTCGCCGGCAGACGGTGACTTAAGTCATTCCCAACACCCCATTGGCCGAGCCACGCTGAATGCAGAGGCAGACTAATGGCTATCACCACCGAACGGACCGTCAGCGAGATCGTAATCGAGAATCCCGCGAGCACTCGAATTTTTGAGTCGCTGGGGATCGACTATTGTTGTGGAGGAAAAATCCCGCTCAAGGATGCGTGTTTCAAGGCGAACGTGTCGCCGGAGAGCGTGCTGAAACTGCTGGACAATCTGAAGGACGCGGCTGGACACACACCACCCGAGAAATGGGTTACTGCCCGCTTCTCCGAATTGACGAGCCATATCGTAAGTCAGCATCACGACTATGTGAGGACCGAGGGTCCGCGACTGCTCGTTCTGCTGCGGAAGGTCAAGGATCGCCATGAATGGGTGCATCCCGAAGTCACGACGATAAACGACTTGTTCGCGGAGACCTACAAGGAGCTTTCCATCCACATGCTCAAAGAAGAACAGGTGCTCTTCCCGTACCTGAATTCCATGGATGACGCCGTCCGGACCGGTCACGCACCGCCGCCCGCTTTCTTCGGTTCGGTGCGCAATCCGATAGAGCATATGCTGGCGGACCACAACGAGGCCGGAGATTCGATAGCACGGATTTCAGCGCTGTCGCACGGCTATCAAACTCCCCCGGACGGCTGCCCGACATTTCGCGCTTTGTATCACGGGCTTGCCGAATTCGAGAGTAATCTCCACCGGCACGTCCACCTCGAAAACAACATTCTTTTCCCGCGGGCACTGGAGATGGAAAAAGCGGGGAAGTGATGGCGCACGTCGAAAATGTGTCCGTCCGGGAGCGAAAACTGCAGGTTCTGGTGACCTGTCAACTGTGAACCATTCACGGATAGGGTCAGGGTTACATCGCGCCGCACTTCGCCTTGGCCGCCAACCATCTTGAGTTCGCCACGCCAGATGCCCGCGGCATCGGCGGCGCTGACATCCAAGGAGAATACGCAGGCTGCTATTGCCAACAGTAAAAGGCGACGAGCTGTCATTGTTCCCCGTTCATTCCGCCAACATAATTGGCCCGAGAGCCACCGTTACAAGCTAATCGGTGGATACCTAATATAGTACTCCACGCAAGGGATTGCCCCCGCGTCGGTCATTGGCTGGGTCATGCGTCGCACAATGGGTCGATGCTGTTGAAAAGTCGATTCGCTGAATAAGTCCCGGGTCAGGGATCGAGTTTTTTTCAGATGAATCGCGAGGACAGGCTACCCATGCTGCGGTACTCCGAACGCAGCCTGATAAGCGAACGAACCCGCGCCGGAGTGAAGGACGCAAAATGCCGTGGCGTGAAATTCGGACGCAGGCCGAAACTGACGGCGCAGCAAATCACCCACGCCCGGAATCTGATCGACGCCGGAAATCGCCGCGAGGACGTGGCCGCGCTCTTGAATGTGGACCGTACCACTCTTTATCGGGCGCTTGTCGGCTGACACAACGAGCGAAAATGAAAGGAAATGCCGCTGCTTAACTGGTCACCGAGTGCATTGGCCGCCCTTCGGAATAAGCGTCAACGGGAAGAGATGACACGCTTGTTTGAGGCCTATTTCCGCGTAGCAGGAGAAAAAAGCCTGACCGGCACCTGAGAGCGATGGGGTCAACAAACAGGCACTTGGCGTTCGAAATGACCGGCCCGAGACATAGGTGACAGAACGTACCGGAGACATGGGTTACACTTTTCCCCTGCAAGGGGGCGGGTGGCATGCCATGGAAGGAAAGTTCTGTTATGGACGAGCGCATACGTTTCGTGATTCGGCTCAAAGACGGTGAGAGCATGGCCGCGTTGTGCCGCGAGTTTCAGATCTCACGCAAAACCGGCTACAAGATCTTCGAGCGTTATGAGGAATGCGGATTGGAGGGGCTCACGGATCGTGCCAAGCGCCCCCATCGCTACGCCAACCAATTGCCCGAGCAGATCGAAGCCGCGATCGTAGCGGCCAAGCGCGAGAAGCCCCACTGGGGCGCCCGCAAGATCCAGGTGCGCCTCCTCAGACGGCTGCCGAGCGAAGTGAAGGTCCCGGCCCGCAGCACCATTCACGCCATCCTCGATCGGCATGGACTTGTGACTCGATCCAAGCGATCACGCACCCGCACCGAAGGAACTCCGCTGTCTTCGGGCGCCAGCCCAAACGCCCTGTGGTGTGCTGACTACAAGGGAGAGTTTCGGCTCGGCAACCAGCGCTACTGCTATCCGCTGACCGTCACCGATCATGCTTCGCGCTACCTGCTGCTGTGCGAGGCCATGGAATCCAACCAGGAACGTTTTGCTATTACTGCCTTTGAGCGCCTTTTCAAAGAGCGCGGACTGCCGCAAGCAATCCGCTCCGATAACGGCGTTCCCTTCGCCTCTCCCAACGGACTGTTCAATCTCTCCAGGCTCTCAGTGTGGTGGCTGCGGCTCGGCATCAGCATCGAACGCATACGGCCTGGTCATCCGCAGCAGAACGGCCGGCATGAGCGCATGCACCTCACCCTGAAAAAGGAGGCCACACGACCCGCCGGCGCCAACCTGCTCCAACAGCAAGCCAAGTTCGACGCTTTCCTGGAGGAGTTTAACAACGAAAGACCGCACGAAGCTCTCGATATGAAATGTCCGGTCGAGATCTATTCTCCTTCCTGCCGCCCCTATCAGGGAATCGGCGAACCACGATATCCTTTTCACGACAAGACGGTCGTCGTCACCAACTGCAGGCTCGCCCCAGTTCTTCTGCCCACAGCGCCGGAAACGGACTCGAACGGTTTGCCGTTTCCAGGTACCTGGTCGCGGCCGCGCGGATTCGAGGCGGCGAAAAGATCGACAGCGAGGGCGCGCTCTCGGATGCTACTGGCGGTCAAGGTCCATGAGGCGACCACCCTGCGATGGAGTCAACAAAAGAGCCGTCAGCGTTCGATAAAAACAATTTGGCTCCGCGAATGGGATTCGAACCTACGACCCTTCGGTTAACAGCCGATGCTCAAGCTTGAATCAGAGGTCGGTTCTGGGAAGAAACGAATCTCTACACTAACACTCTGGAACGAACCGATGCGCTGTTCACTCCCACCCCGGCCCGGATGGTTACGCATTCGCTCGTTGACTTCTCGCCTGTGCCGAGCCATACATGTGCTGCGTGGAGTATGTACCTTGGAACGAAATTCCTGCGGCTCGGGCGAGCGGTCGAATGGTGTACTGTCATTGAGGGATGGCAGGTGTGCTGGTTGGGTGGGTGGGATAAAAATCGCATGCTGTTCGTCGTCATGGTCGAGCGGGTTATAGACGGGCCTGTGCAAAAACGCACCGCTCCTGCTGAGGCCCTGTCCAGATCGTGTCAGTCCGTCCCATTGGTTCGTATGCGCCTCGAAGAACGGCAATGCCGTTTTCACTCTTCCGCTCTCCAGGCTTGCTATCTGTTGAACTCCGAGCGTCCATGGTGTTGGAGGCAAGAGAGTGGATTAACCGGCCACTCCACGTCTGTTGTCCTGATTCCTGCACCAATACTTGACTACTCGGGGCAATCGCCAGCATACTGCAACGATCGAACCGAAAAATGACGCTGACCCCCACATCACCGGAGTCCAGTCGATTCACCAGGCCACAGATCAAGGTTCTGCTGTTGTTATTTCTGATGAACCTGCTCAATTATATGGATCGCAATGCCTTGTCGGTGGTCGCTCCGCTGTTCCGCCGCGAATTGCATCTCAGCCCGCTCGACTACGCGTACGCGGTTAACGGTTTCCTGATCGCGTTACGCAATCATGTAAGTTGGGTCCGGGGCCATTGTCGACCGTTTAGGCTTCAGGCTGAGCCTGGCTCTCTTCGTTGGGGCGTGGTCCATGGCGGCGGGGCTCCACGCGGCAGTCACTAGCGTCTGGACGCTGGTCGCCTTTCGATTTCTGCTCGGGATGGCTGAACCAGGTGGCTTCACCGGTGGCGTAAAGACCATCGCTCTGCGATTCAATTCCGCACAGCCAGGCTTGGCCACCGCGATCTTTACGGGTGGGTCCGGCATCGGCTCGCTGGTGACGCCGCCGCTATTCGTTTATCTCAGTTTGCATTTTGGCTCCACATTCCCGATTGTGGACACGATCTGTTTGAGGGTTGTTTGAGAGTCAAGCTGCTTCGACCTCCGCCGGATTTCCGGGAAGAGCCTCCAGGGCAAGAGCTCTTCGATCCTGTTAACCGGGTGATCGGAGACGCACCGCAACAACTCGGTCATGTAAGCTTCCGGATTGATCCCGTTCAGCCTTGCCGATCCGAGCAGGCTGTAGATTGCTGCCGCTCGTTCCCCGCCGGCATCGGACCCAGCAAACAGATAGTTCTTGCGTCCGATTGCGACAGCGCGCAGAGCCCTCTCCGCGGCATTGTTGTCCATCTCGGCGCGGCCATCCTCCAGGAACAGCATGAGCGCGGGCCAGCGTTCGAGTGCATAGTGGATCGCCTTGGCCACATCCGATTTCCGCGACAGCTTTGCCATGGTCGCCTTCAGCCATATGTGCATGGCTTCCAGCAGCGGTCTCGATTTGGCCTGCCGGACTTTGCTTCGCTCTCCCGGCGGCCGTCCCCGGACCTCCTTCTCGATCGCGTACAACTGGGCAATGCGTTCCAGCGCCTCTTTCGCAACCGGTGACCGGTGCGCCTGGTACAGATCGTGGAACTTGCGTCTTGCGTGAGCCCAACAGGCAGCTTCCATTCATCCCGAAGATGAGCTGCTCCGGCTAACGCGTGCCACCGGCTATCTTACGCAGATCACGCAAGATCGCTTCGCCTGTGCCCCTGATGTGGGAACGCCACAAGATTGCCCAGGGTTCTTTGAATTCTGCAATGACGATCGCGCCCGTCTCGTATAAGTTGTTGAAGCCCGCGTAGCCGTCCGCCTGCAGAATGCCACGATAGCTCTTCAGATGTTCCGCCGGATGCTCGCCTTTGCGGTCCGGTGAGTAGGCGAACCAGACCGCTGAAGCCGCTTCGCTTCCGGCTGGGCGATCATCGCGAACATAGGTCCACAGGCGGCCTGTCTTCGTCTTTCCGTTCCCCGGTTCCAGCACCGGAACCGGCACATCGTCGCCGTGAAGTTTCTCCGCGCTCAGCACGTAGCGCTTCAATGCATCCACCAGAGGCCGCAAGGTCCGGCTTGTGCCGCCTACCCAATCGGCCAGCGTCGAGCGGTCCAGATCGATGCCGGAACGCGCATAGATTTCCGATTGCCGGTAGAGCGGCATGTGATCGGCGTACTTCGATACCAGAACATGGGCGAGGAGACCGGGCCCCGCCAGACCGCGGTCGAGCGGCCGGTGCGGAGCCGGTTCCTGCACGATGCGCGAACAGCAGGCGCAGCTCAGTTTCGGACGCACCGTTCGGATTACTTTGAAGCGTGCCGGAACGTATTCGAGTACTTCGGACACGTCCTCACCGAGCGGGCGCAACTTGCCGCCGCAATCGGGGCAGGCTTCCTGCTTTGGATAGATCGTTTCGATTTCGCGCGGCAGTTCCGCGGGAAGCGGGCGGCGTGCGGGTTTCTTTGGAGCCATCACCGCAATGGTAGGTTGGGCGGGCAAGGGATCGGCTGCAGCCTGATTGGCTTCGAGTTCTTCGAGCCGCAGTTCGAGTTGCTCGATGTCGCCGTTAAGCTTCTCCGACTTCGCGCCGAAGTGCATGCGCTTGAGTTTAAGAACCAGCAGTTTCAAGTTCTCGATCTCGGCATGTTGCGCGAGAACAAGAGTCTTCAGGGTTTCCGGGTCAAGCGCGTTGAGGTTCGGCAGTCCCGATGCCCGCCGCTCGTTGCCGGTGTCCACACCGCAACTCTGTCACACCCGTTTGTCGATGAGATGAAGATTTAGAAACACTTTTGTAAAGAGCTGTTCTAGACAGCCAGCGACGGCACAGCCGTTCGAATCGGCCTTCGCCAATCGATGCCTTCGAGCAACATCGAGAGCTGTGCGCGGCTCAGCGAAACGGCGCCATTCTCAGCTTGCGGCCACACGAATCGGCCTCGTTCCAGTCTCTTGGCGAACAGGCACAGTCCGTCGCCATCCCACCAGAGCAGTTTGATCAGATCGCCGCGTTTGCCGCGAAAAACGAAAACATATCCGGAGTATGGGTTCTGTTCGAGCACCGTTTGCGCCACCGCACTCAATCCGGTGAAGCCGCGGCGCATGTCTGTCGCGCCTGCTGTAATCCAGATGCTGGTGCCCGCCGGTAAGGAGATCATCGGCGCAAGCTATCCAGTGCGGCGAACGTGGCGCGAATACTCGCTGGGTCCGCGGCGCCTTCGATTCGAACGCGAGCGTTGCCGAGTTCGACAACAATCACGCCGGGCGGCAATCCGTCAGCCTCTCTCTTCACCGGCTTGCCGGCATCGCCAGAAACGCTGTCCAAAACTCGGACCGGCACCAACTCTGCAGAATCCTTCTTCGACTCAAGTTGCCCTTGCCGGTATAGCTTTCTCCAGCAGAACACCTGATGGGCGTTTACGTCGTGCGCTCGCGCGATGATCGCCACCGAGGCGCCGAGCTGCAATGTCTCCTCAACTATCTTTCGCCGCTCCAACGCCGACCGGTACCGCCGTTTGCCCACAGGCTTACTGCTCGGCTGCATCTCTCCGCTTCCATTCGTCGCCATCGCTCCTCAAGGATGATGGTTCTCTTTCAACTTGTGAAGACGGTGTCTACCGGACGCTTACTTTTGGCTGGCGCGTCTCGTTCTTGATCCCGCTCGTTGCGGGGCTGGTATGGGTGCCGGCTTGGTGGTACGCCAACAGCGTAACCAAGCCGGATAGCCCCGCGAGCAGCCGGGTTGCCTTTTCGATGGTCTGGCTGCGCGTCCCTCGCGTGGCCGCGTACATTCTGGTGCGCTTCTTCGGCGACAGTTCCGGCTACTTCTTCAATTTTTGGATGCCGGAATATTTAGTCTCAGCCAAGCATTTCAGCTTCACTCGGATGGGAATGGTCGCCTGGATACCGCCGTGCTCTCAGACCTGGGCGCGGTCCTGGGCGGCATCGCATCGGGCAGGATGATTCGGGCCGGGTGGCCTCCCGTAACCTGCCGAAAAACATTGATGACGCTATCTGCGGTCTTGGTTCTCGCAGGAAGCGTGATGCAGGCCTCGAACCAGATGGGTGACGGCCGCTGCCGTCAGAGCGTAGCTGCGGATTATCCACGCGCGATGGGCCTGCACCTGCCCCCGGCGGATGGTGAAGTAGCCCGCAGCCGTCGTGCCCATCCACTCCGCCCCGAGTGCTAGAAACCCAGCGGAAGCCACGGCTCCGGTCTGGGCATGCGCCGCAATGGGCAACGACGTCAGCCACCCGGCAGCGACCGCTCCGCAATAGACCCGTCCCAGCCAGCGATGAGCCCTGAGCGAACGACGCCGGAAGGCGGGAAGGAACTGCCAGGGTCCGGCCAGCAGCGCCACCGAAAAGAAAACCGCATGGGCAATCAGCCATGGGTGACGAACATAGAAGTTTGGCATCGGAGCTGGGAAGGGCACCTTGGGCAGCGCATAGCGAAGCCCTCCCAAACCGATGTTAATGGCCATGAATGTTAAGAGCGTCCAACCCGCGAAGGTACGCTTTGTCGGGTCCTCGGCTCGTTCATTAGTGGGCACACATTTTTCTCTACTATCACCATAACGTTTCTGCCGGAGCAAAATTCCCTTCCATGGTCGTCCGTGCCACGCCTGACTCGGCTTGGCTATCAAGCGCGTTATGGTGTGGAAATAATCCAGGCGGAAGTCGCAGCAAACGTCAATCAAACTCTTGAACTCACCTCGAGAGCGAACGACCAGCAGGCATCGACACGTTTTGAACAGAGAGCGAATCTGCTCAAATCCTCGAAGCTGTGGAGGCTAGTTCACCAGCACACCAATGTCGGATTGCGAATCTATCGTCGGCGATCCGGAAAGAAGGTGTATTTCGGTGTCCTCAGCCTGGGGTCAAACCGCCGAAAGTCGCCCAGCGTAGAGTTAGCGCGCCTGCCGAAGACCCCGGTGGCCGCCCCGGCAGTAAAAATTAAAACCAAGAGTCTGTCCCGGATACTCACCTCCGTTTCCTTTTCATTAGGGACTGTACCGTAGGATGAATGGTTCTACTGAGAGCTGGGGTCAATCAAATGGGGCAGCCGGTAAGACCGCAGCCGCAGTCCAACAACAAGTCACGGCGATGGGTTCCGAACTCTTTGAAGTTGGGCTCTACGACCCAAATGTCGGGCCAGCCGAATCGGTCATGATCCCGCGTGTTTGGGATGCCGGGACAATCGTAAAATCCGTGCCGTGGTTGCGCCACCAGAATCGTCAAGGACGGAATATCTACATCCGACCCAAGGGTGAGCATGATCTGAGCATGGTCGACGATCTGAGGGCTGACGCAGTTGCGGCGATGAAGCAGGACGGCTTCAATCCCGCAATCATCGTGGAAACGTCCCCTGAGAATTATCAAGCTTGGCTGAAGCACCCCGAACGACTCAGCAAGGAAGTAAGCACCGCAGCCGCGCGAACGTTGGCCGCGAAATTTGGCGGTGATCGAGGCGCGGCGGACTGGCGGCACTTCGGGCGCCTCGCAGGATTTTGTAGTACGTAAACACCAATGATCGCGGAGTGGCTTTCGATGCGTGCAGAATTTACAAAATATATGTGGCAGTATCGCATATTCTGGAGCGATAATCAACCAATGCCGTGCACAAGCCATCACGATCAGGAAACCGCGCTCGGTAGAGCGCCAGTCCATCGGCTCGATACCGGGCGAACGCTCCGCTGCATCTTCGGCATTCAAGGTGATTTTCCAATCCAGGTGGTTCGAGCCGATGGGCTTCCGGAGGTTGCCTTAACTATCTTTGCCAACGACCTCCGCCGGTCCCTGGTGGATGGATCGGTGCGTGGATACGTCCGGGAGCTACTCGTTTTCGCGAATTGGACGTTGGGAGATTCGGTGGCTGCCGTAAATCGATGGCAGCTTTATGGCGAGCCTCGGGAAGTCCGCAACTTGCTCCGGGAATATCTCACTGTTGTCGGTGAATGCAGGGTTACGCAGCGCCCCGATACTCTTGGCCTCCGTGTGACGTACGTCAATGTCACCGACCAAACCAGGATCAACGTACGGCTCTTACTGGCTTCACTGAAAAAACTGTACGAGGTCCTAATTGATCGGGGTTTGTACGCCTTTGCCAATCCGTTGGTCCATGAGGATGCGGCGCAGGCTCTGGCGGAGTTTCGCCGGGGCGAACGCCAGGCGGTCAGGGCCGCTACTGGCCGAAACCCGATGCCCGCCGTGAGCGGTATTGACGAACCATCGGGAAACTTGAGGCTCTCGCAAAACTATTTCCGCCTGGTGAACCGCGAGTGGCAGCCGAAGTCCATTGATGATCCCAACTTTCCGAACGAGGTCTATGCGGCTGGGCAGCAGGTCGGCTGGAGCTTGCGCGAACTTTGCGCGGTACGCACGCTCTTCGAATCCGGCGCCCGCATCTCCGAGATTTTCGACCTGACGGCGGCGGACTGGTCCACCAGTCATTTTATGAACCGGTTTCTCGCCCGCAGCAAAGGCAGCCACGGATGCCGGGTGAAGACGCTGGTGGTCTCCAATCCCACCGCGAAGTTATACCGGCGCTACTTTGATGACGATACAGAGGGCAGGTGCGCACTTGATGCAGGCCGGCTGACTGTCGCTGGGCTGTCGTCGATGCTTCGGTCCGCCCCCGCCAAACTGCACGAGGTCAGGATCTACCTGACTGCGCGCGGGTCACCGATGAGCGCCAAGCTCTTTCGAGACCACTACTGGAAACCGGCGCTGAAGAGAGCCGGGATCGATGCCGATCCGCACCTTTGCCGCCACTGGTTTGTGACGAATGCACTCCGACACATCGAAACCATTGCCAAGACCGAAGCGGAGTTGTGCCGGCACAAAGAGGAACTGATCCAATATATGGCCTGGCGAAGCGGCGAGCGAACCCTGAAAGCCTATGAGCACGTACAACGCGGCGCCAGCTTCGCCCGCCGCCTTCGTAAGATTCACGAGACGATGCACAGGCGAGAGCGCCAGCCGTTCCAGCACGTCGTCGCGTCCAAGTCGCCGGAACCGGTGGAATCCAACGTTCTGGATCAGGATCTTGCCTACTTGCTCGGAGAAGACGATGACGATTGAGCAGGCGGTCCAGAAAATTCGATCCGTTACTGGCGCGAACAAGTCGGAACCGGTGGCGAATCACCTGATCGCGGATCTCTGCAACGCGATGTGGGACGCCGGTCACCACCCTCGGATCAAAGCGATACGAAGTTGCTTGCCGCACCTGCACGAACGTGCGATTCAGCAGGGCTTTCATGCGTGGCGCGCCTCCAGGGGCTTTCGTCTGAAGTATCCTCGGTGGGCGAATCCCAACATTGCAGGGCCTGAGGCCCTCGCGAAGTCAGTCTCTCCAGACATTGCAACTGCCCCCTTCACCTGGTTCGATCCGAATAACGACGGGCGTTGGCCTGGCCTTCATCCACGGCTGGTCGGGTATCTGGTGCGCATTGAGAATCAGTCGCTGCGCGATGTGATGGCTCTATATGCCTTGATCAAGGCGACATTCGGCGACCAGGCGCTTTACTGTCGTCTTTCGACGTGTGCAGTGCCGCTCCGAAAGCTGATGGATGAGCAACAGATCGAGCGGGTCCAGGATATCAACCCGGACGATCTCCTGTTTCGAGTCAGCGAAGGGAAGGCGGGCAAAGATCTGACATCGACACAGCAATCGGCGCTTTTGCTGGGATGGAATACGCTGACGAACACGTTCCTCGAATACTCCGAGCGTCTCGATGAAAAGCAGCGGCAGGCCATGTCCGCCTTCTTCTTGCGCCCTCTTCGGAATCGTTACCGGATGCATCAGAAGCGTCCGTCGATTCTGATTCGAGATCAGCGCCATCAGAAGGTAAAGGCTAAAACCGACATCATCCACACGCAGTTCCATAAACTGCGCTTCCTTGCGAAGGTGCGGTGCAATCAGGCAAGTAGACTCCACGCCGGGGTGAAGACTGCGATTCGTTCCGTCATCGAAGGGAAATGCCCGTTTCCCTACGAGTTCAGCTACGAAGAGAAGGTCGCAACTGAATCCGGCCGACCTGTCCACCAGCGCGTATTACTTACTCTCTGGGACAACGCCTCGCTCTTTGATCATGCCCGCTCCCTGGGCTTCACAAGAAATCTCGAAAAAGCCGGCAGGCACCGCAAACGGCGAACGGGTCGGTTCGCTCGGCCTGATTCGCGATATCACCTTCAGTATCGGGGCGTCGAATCTCTTGGCGAATCTTCCCGGACAGAGCCGTTTTGGTTTCTTGATCTGTTCGAGAACCGGGTGTTCTCTTGCCAGCGCACTTCCGAAACAGAGGAGAAGCGGGCGGGCTTCCTCGAAGATCGCGGCTACACATCACGGCTTCCGTGGGAGTTTCTTCCCGGTCTCCTGAAGCCTATTCGCCGCCACACCAGCGCGGAGACGCAGTTCCTCGAACACGATCATGGTTATCGCTTCCTTCATTACGAAGGGATCTACGCCACGAGTCTCTTCGGGCACCTGGTGGTCAGGATGCAAACCACCACCGGGGCACGCATCGGCGAGGTGCAACAGATCTCCCAGAATCCCGAGTGCATCAAGCAGTTGGTAAACGTCGGCCCGAAAGCGGCTACACGGTGGCTGCTGAGAATGTTTCCCAAAGGCCGGCGAGAGCGTGGCGACTTTTTCATTGACAACGACACCAAGGACCTCTTGATC
Organism: Bryobacterales bacterium; assembly: GCA_038239345.1. GTDB lineage: Bacteria > Acidobacteriota > Terriglobia > Bryobacterales > Bryobacteraceae > JBBSEX01. The sequence continues at coordinate 3,034 of JBBSEX010000030.1, read as the reverse complement.
GAGGTGCTACGGTTACACCGGGAAGTCTCGAACGCCAGGCAGTTGCCTGTGATCCCCACTCAGTCTTCGAGGCATCCAGCCGATCGGTACATTCTGCAATGGGATGGCAGGGCTTTGGACCAGTCCCACCTCAACACGGCGATTCGATTCCTGCTTTACAACGCCGTTTTGGACGCCAACGGAGCCTGCGTTGACATCACGTCGCATCTCCTGCGCCATAGTTTTGCGACAGAGATGGCGGGCCTCAATGTACCGGTGGAGGTGATCGCGCAAATCCTTCATCACCGCAATCTGGAGACGACGCGCTATTATTCGAGGCCCACAAAACAGCAAGTAATGCAGGCCGCGGAGTTGCTGTTTGTCGATCGCATCGACATCGCGGCGGAATCGCTTCGCCACCCCGCCGAGATTGGCAGGATGTTGCGCGAAGCAGAGGGTCAGATCGGCGCTCTTACCGAGGTGGTCGGCGGGACCTGCGTGATTGGGAATATGTGTCCTGCAAAGTTCGCATGCGTCGGTTGCTCGGGCAACGCACCTGATCCGGACCGGCGCGGCCAGATCGAAGCCAAGCGAGATTGGGCATTGGTCCAGATTACATGGGCCGCAAAGGAGGGCCTCCCGGCGGAACAGCGTCAGATGAGAAGGCTTGCGGCTGACTGCGATCAAGTACTCGAAGAGATGACTCTCATCGAACGCGCGCGTGCTGATTCAAGCCAGAGTGTGGCCGTTGAACAGGAGAAGATACATGCCAGTAAAGAAGCGCGCCGGACGAAACCCGGAATGGTTGCGCACACTATGGGACCGAAAGCGAAGGGAAACCGCAAAGCGAGTTACCGCCGCGGTTCGCCATCTCGTCAAAAAAGGTGAGCCCGTGACTATCGAAACGATTCGAAGCACTGTGAAAACGCTCTCCGGCGTGTCTATCTCTGGCAACACGATCCACCGAAATGAGGCTGCTTACGAGGCGTATCAGAAGCACCGTACCGAACCTCAGCGGAAGGTGCCAAAGGAGGCCTCCTTATGTCAGCTACTGCGCGACACGCCAACCACTCAGCGGACCAACATGCGAGCCAAAATCAACCGGCTCCGCCGTCAATCGAAGGACGCTCTGATCGTGAAGCTCATTCGTCTGGAAGGTGCCGCGCAGGAACACGACACCCGCGAAAACAATCTGCGAGAGGAAATCCTCCGGCTGAGCGTGGACGCCGGCACCCGAAGGAGCAAATGAATGAGCGGCGACTGGATAGACTTCAAGGAGGTCAAAGGCAGTACCCCAATCCAGCACGTTCTGGATCGGTATGGAGTTCATCTCCGTCATGTCGGGCGACATGAACTCCGCGGGCGCTGTCCACTTCCCACGCACACTTCGCAAAACAGCATTGACAGCTTCTCGGTCAACGTGGACCTGAACGCGTGGGCCTGTCAGTCAGCCTCCTGCGTGAGTGCCCGCGAGGGACGCGCTGGCGGCAACGTGCTCGACCTCGTGGCGCTCATGGAGCGGTGCTCCCTGCGTGAAGCAGCGCTGCGCCTCAGGGACAGGTTCGGCCTACCTGTTGGAAGTCACCCAAGGCCGGTCGCCCCCGCTCCGGCCGAACCGGTAGAGCCGAATCCGTCGCTCGGCTTCGTGCTCCGCGGCGTTGACTGTGACCATCCCTATCTCAGCTCTCGTTCGATCACACCGTACACAGCCCGGACCTTCGGCGTCGGCTTCTATAGCGGCACGGGACTCCTCCAGGGTCGGGTAGTGATACCGATTCGCAATGAGAAGGGTGAACTCGTTGCATATGCTGGACGGGCGACCGACGCGTCGGAGCCCAAGTATCGCTTCCCCGCCGGATTCCGCAAATCCCAGGTTCTCTTCAACCTGCATCGGGCGCGCCAGACCGGGCGTGAGAGTGTTGTCGTCGTGGAGGGCTTCTTCGATGCGATGAAGATCCACCAGGCGGGGTACCGCAATGTCGTCGGTCTGATGGGTTGCACCATGTCCGACCACCAGGCCGAGCTTCTGGCCCAACGCTTTTCGCAAGCCGTCCTGATGCTGGACGGTGACGAAGCGGGCCGTCACGGCTCCGCTGCAATCGGCCGCCGCCTGTCCACACAAATGCAAGTCGCAGTCGTCAATCTCCCAGACGGCACGCAGCCGGATCAACTGGCTTCAAAAGAAATCACTCAACTTCTCGGAGGCTACTGCCATGAAAAGCACGCACTCGGAAGGTAGACGAGCGACCGATGTTCAAATATACGATAACGCCGCATATCTATCCTTTTCTTTTGAAGCCAGTTGTACTCGAAAGTGTGACTTTGGTAGAAATAATCGAAAAACCAAATATCTGGACGCGAACACAGGGCTGTATCCGTTCGTTCGTTTGATCGAGGCTGGGGGGAGAGTTTATCCCGAGGCGGGGCGGTTCCTGGCTGGCGTGAAATGCGAGCTTGAACGACGGAATTCCGAGCGGGAACACATGAGGTGCAGGCGACTCGCCCCTGCGGGCGCGATCAGCCCGCAGGATCTGAAGAGTATCGATGCGTTCCGCGGTGACGGTCGCTACGGCGGAGATGGAACGCGAGTCGATCTTGCTTACGCCGTCTACGCCTTATCGCATGGCATCAACACAGAAGAGGTTGATAGCGCGATCCGTTCACGCGATCTGTCGCACAAAGGCAACGAACGACGGCAGGATGACTACGTAGCCCGGACAATCAAGAAGCCGTTGACAATAATCGAGCGCGGACGTTAGCGCTTGGGGGCCCCTACAGGCTGACTTTGAATGTGCGGAATCATCGCGCCTTGTGTGGGTCGTGGCTGGTCGAACGCCTCATGCACGAAGCAGTACAGGAAGAAGAGCATTATCAGAACCCATCCCGCGAGGAAACGCAGGAAGTTCTTCCGTCCGAGAAAGTCCAACAGGAAAACCAGAATCCACATACCCCACCTCTAATGCGCCAACGTCCCCAGCCAAAAGCCGCCGCCGAATAGCAAGACGCCGGCCACTAATCCGAGCGCGGACCAGCGAATCAGCGCCGGGCGGCGATG
>JBBSEX010000029.1:0-39376 GCA_038239345.1 Bryobacterales bacterium | reverse complement strand
TGGAGATCTCCATTGCCGACCGAAATGCGCTTCCAGTTTACCGATAAATTCACTGTCGCCGAACGGTCTTCCGGAGTACGTGTAGCGGCGCAGTTCGCGTTCCTTCCGGATGTCTGGTGCCGTCTCGAGCAGTTCTTGCCAGCCCGCTATTCCACCGTACTGATGCCATAGATCCCACTCTAACGGCGGGACTTCCTGTATTGACGGCCCAGCTAGATGGGCGGCGGCGCTCGACCACCGGTAGTCGGCAGCCTGCTGGGCGAGGCCCGCTCGAATGGGGTTCCATTCGACGTACTGGATGGCCGTTTTCAGGTGGGCGGTCGACAATGCACAGGAGTAATATCGGTTCTGCCACAAATGACCACATCGCTTTCGGAGCGGATTGAAGTATTGGGCGTTACCGTTCATGCAACCGCTGGAAGTATGTCGCCAGCGCGTCGTCTTCACGCGGTTTGACGATCCAGTGCACGTGATTCGTCATGAGGCAAAAGGCGACGGCTTGCACGGCCTCCGATTGCAGGTGTTCCGTCGCCAGGCTCAGATATACTTCGCGATCCTGTTGCGAATGAAAGACATCCTCGCGGTTGGTACCGCGCTGCGTGACTTGATAATGAAGGCCGAGAAGAACACAGCGGGCGTTTCTGGGCATTCGCTTCTTCGAGCCTTGGTGCGGGAATTACTCTCAATAAATCCGGGTGGATCGATCTGTCCCTTTAACGGCTAGTGGAAAAGGTCGAAGATCAGGACGTCCCTCGTTTCTTCCGCTCGTTTCTTCCGTTCCGGTTTGCAGGTTGTGAAGCAGTACAACAGTAAGTGCGAGCATATTTTGCCAGACTCTCGTTTATTCAGAGTACCAGCAGGAAATGGCTAAACTGCTTAGATCATATTTGCTAGCACGACAGCTTCTATCCCAAAAACACCTTCCACACCGTAACCACCCAAGCATGCGTCACCATCGATGACCGTATACTCGCTGTTTTCCTAAACGCTAATCCATAAAAAATCCCGGCTGTTCCCGCCATTATCGCGAAACGCCAGTTGGGGAATTGGCTGGCCCAGAGGTGGGCGCAGCCGAATAATGCCGAGGCGGTTAGGAGGCCGGCCAGGTCGCTGTGCATCCATTTGGAAAGCCATTGTTGGAGAAGGCCTCGGGCTAGGAATTCTTCGCTTAGGGCGATTACCCAGAGGACGCCGATGAAGGTCGCGATGGCGGTGGCTCCGGCTTTCCACAATTCGGTTGTGATGCCGTGGGGTTTGCCGAAGCCGATCCACCAGGCTAATGCGATTCCGATGGGGAGGAAGTAGAGGAAGTAGAGAGTTCCGGTGATCCAGTCCTGCTTGCGGGGGATGAAGCCGAAGCCGACTCCTTTTACTTTGCGCAGACATAAGAGGACCAGGACGGCGACGCGGATCCACATCAGGTGGCCTAGCGTGTCGAGATAAAGCTTGGGGATGGGTCCAAGGTAGACGCGCTTTAGGACTCTTAGCGCCAGGACGCCGCCAATGAAGGCTAGAAATAACAGGTCGACTGCAGGCGACGGGGGGAACCAGATGAACCAGAACGAAGCCAATATCGTGAGCGAGAGTAAGACGAGGAAGGCGTTCCAACTGAAGGTTCCCAGGGCGAGGCTGGCCATCAAGTAAGGGATGATGGCGCTGGTGAGCAGGCAGGCCGCGAACAGGACGGGTTGGGTGGTGGATTCCAAGCGCTTGCGAACCGGGTCATACGCCAGGGTGAGGTAAAGCGCGATCTCGACTAGAAATGCCGGGAGCGCGGCCATCCACATCCGGGCCGGTATATGCTGTTGTTGGGAATAGAAAAAGGCCGCGATGGAGGATGCCGTCCAGATGGCTATTAATAGAAACAATAATCGGCTGACGTCGCCATTGCGGGCCTTCATTCTCGCCTTCAGCTTAACATCTATATCGGCGATTTCCGGGCAGGAGATGCCTCCGGGTCTGGTGAAAAAGGCTGCGGCGCGGGAAGCGGAAAACGAAGCGGCGCGGAATAATTATCTATATACACAGGCAGTGACGATGGAGGAGTTTAATCCTCGGGGCGGGCGTTCGGGCGAGTATCGGGAAGTTCGCGAAGTGATGTTTTCGCCTACCGGCGCGCGCACGGAGGAATTGGTGGGGAAGCCCAACAACAGCCTGGTGCGGATGACGCTGACCGCCGAAGATTTTCGCGATATTCGCGAAGTACAGCCGATGCTGCTGACCACCGATCACCTGTTCCTCTACGAAACGAAATTTCGTGGGGAAGAGCAGATGGACGGCATCGATTGCTGGGTGCTGCAGGTGAAGCCACGACAGATTCTGGACGGGCAAAGGCTGTTCGAGGGGATGTTGTGGATCGACAAGAGCGACTTCTCGACGATTCGCAGTGAAGGGCAGGCGGTGCCGCAAATCCGATCGACGAAGCAGGAGAATCTGTTCCCGCACTTCACGACGGTGAGGGAGAAGGTGGACGGCAAATTCTGGTTTCCGCTGAAGACGTATGCCGACGATACGCTGTACTTCCGGTCGGGTCCGCAACGGGTGCGGCTGATTATCCGGTATACGAAGTATCAGAGGTTCGGGGCGGAGTCGACTATTACCTTCGGCGAGCCGAAGTGACGCTGGGAAAGGGGGGTTGCGAATGGATCACGCCCGTAATCCCTTACCTGCTTCCAGCTGTAACCCCCTGGCTGTAACCATTTTTGCGTATCGCGGTATTCCCCATCGAAGGACATGAGTGAAGTTAACGGATAACGAACTGATGGCACAAGTGCGGACCGGTGAGGTCCGGCAACTGGAGCCTCTGTTTGAGAAGCATCATAAGCCGCTGCACGGGTTTTTTGTGCGATTGACGGGCAATCGCGCGCTGAGTGAAGATCTGGTGCAGGACGTGTTCTTCCGGATCTTGCGCTATCGCCATACCTACGACGAGAAGCACCCGTTCACAGCGTGGATGTACCAGATTGCCAGGAACGCGCACGTGGATCATATGCAGAAGCGTAGAGGCGAGACCCCCTTACCCGAAGCGGTTGGACGGGATTGGGAGGAACCGGTGAGCCGGACTCCCAATGCCGACGAATTGTTTGGGCGGCGTCAGGAAATCGGGTTATTGCGGAAGGCGCTACAGGCACTGCCGGAAGACAAACGGGAGGTGCTGGTGTTGAGCCGCTATCAGGATTTGAAGTACGAGGAGATCGCGCGAATCATGGGTTGCGAAGTGGGCACGGTGAAAGTGCGCGTGTTCCGGGCGATGCGGGCGCTAGGTGAAATTTTTCATGAGATGGCGGGAGAGAAGGCATCATGACTTGCGAAACAATGCGTGAACGGTTTGCCGATTACTGGAGCGGATCGCTGGAGGCGAGCGAACGATTCGCGTTCGAATCTCACCTGTCATTATGCGAAGCGTGCCGGGGCGAAGCGAAGGAACTCTCGGGATTGTGGGCCAAGCTGGGAATGCTGGATGCGCCCGAGCCTGGAACCGATATGCGGGCCAGGTTTCACCAGATGCTGGACGTGTATGAGCAAGGGATCGCGTCGGGTGCGCGAAAGCACAAGGGATTCAGCTTTAGCGAAGCGCTGGAGCGCTGGTGGCCGAAGCGTCCGGCGCTGCAGTTCGCATTAAGCATGGGATTGGCGGCGTTGGGCGTACTCGGCGGAGTGGCAGGCGGGTATGGGTTGAAGACCTCCGGGGCGGCGGCTCCGGCAACGGGTGAGGTTTCACAACTTCGCGGGGAGATACAAAGCATGCGGCAGATGGTGACGTTATCGCTTTTACAACAGCAATCGGCAAGCCAGCGATTGCAAGGGGTGAACTGGAGTTACCGGGTGGAACAGTCCGATATGGAGGTGCTGTCGGCGCTGTTGTTCACGGTGAATCATGACGCCAATACGAACGTGCGGTTGTCGGCGGTGGACGCGCTTCGGTCATTTTCAGGCAGTCCTATAACGCGCAAGGGAGCGGTGCAGGCGATCGCCAAGCAGGAATCGCCACTGGTGCAGATAGCACTGATCGATATGGTGACGGAGTGGCGCGATCCGGCGGTGGTACCGGTGTTGAAAGCCCTGGTTAGCGATAGCAAGACGAACCAGGAAGTGAAGCAGCGGGCGCAGTGGGCGCTGGGGAGAATGCAATGAGGCTGTTGCTAATTCTAATGGCGACCGGATGCGCTTTCGCCGACGTGGAAGAGCACAACACGGAACGGCAGAAATTCGATGGCGCGAAGAAAGTGATTGTCGATAACCTGAATGGCGCGATTTTTGTGTCGGGCTATGGCGGATCGGCAATTGAGATGGAAGCGGAAAAGACGTTGAAGGCCGATTCGCCGGAACGAGCGGAGGTAGCCAATCGCGACGTGAAGCTGGCGATTACGCGGGAAGGCGATACGGTGCGGATCGTGGTTGATGGCCCGTTTCGCTGCCACTGCGAAGATCATTCCGTTTCCTATCGCGGGCGGCATCATGACGGCTATGTAGTGAAATACGATTTTCATTTGAAAGTGCCGGCGGGCGTCTTCGTGGACGCGCGAACAGTAAATGACGGAAACATTAAGCTCGAGAATACGAGCGGCGACTTTGATGTCGACGACATCAACGGACGCGTGGATATAGTCGATGTGGCGGGCTCGGGGCGGGCGCATGCGCTCAACGGAGGAGTTAAGGTATTGTTCGCGAAGAATCCAACGCGAGCGTCCTTCTTTGGGTCGTTGAACGGAGCGGTTGACGTGACGTTTCGCGATGGCCTTTCAGCCGATGTGAAGATGAAGACTTTCAACGGGAGCGTCTATACCGACTTTCCTGTGACGGCTCTTCCCCTGGCGGCGGCGGTGGTGGCGGAGCGGCATGAGGGCAAGTTTGTTTATAAACAAAACCGGCAATTCGGAGTACGAGTCGGCCAAGGCGGACCGGAACTACAGTTCGATGCCTTCAACGGCAATATTTATATCAGGAAAAGAGAGCAGTAAATGAAAATAAGTATAGTTATATCGGTTCTTTTAGGAACGGCGCTCTTTGGTCAGGATCGCATAACCGTTCCATTCTCCGACCCGTCGCGGCCGAAGACCTTGCACGCTAGTTTATTAAACGGCAGCATAACGGTGCGCGGCTATGACGGCAAGGACGTGATCATCGAAACGAAGACCCGTGGCGGCGAAGAGGGCCGTCAACATGGGAGATCGGCGCCGGACGGGATGCACCGCATTGAGAACACCAGCTTCGGATTAACAGCCGAGGAAGAGAACAACGTGGTGAGGATCAGCGCCGGCGTGATGAGGACGCTGGACATCGTGGTTCAGGTGCCGCGCAACACATCTCTGAACCTGCGCTGCGTGAACGATGGCAATATCGATGTGGAAAATGTCAGCGGCGATCTGGATGTGAACGACCTGAACGGCGGGGTCCGTCTGCGGAACGTCTCAGGATCGGTGGTGGCGCATTCGCTGAACCAGAACGTAACGGTGACCTTCGATCGGATTGACGCGTCGAAGCCGATGTCGTTTAGTTCGCTGAATGGCGATATCGATGTCACCTTCCCAGCGGAAGTGAAAGCCAACATCAAGATGAAGACCGACAACGGCGATATCTTCAGCGATTTCGATGTGAAGATGGACGCATCGAAGGGCGGGCCGCAGGTGGAGGATGGGCGTAAGAACGGCGGGCGTTATAAGGTGAAGATCGACAAGTCGATGTATGGGACGATTAATGGCGGCGGACCGGAATTTCAATTCACAACGTTTAATGGGAAGATATTTATTCGAAAAAAGAAATAAAGGTAAGTGGCTTTCCGAAAATGGCCGCCAATACCTCAGAAAAGGCATAGTTGCGAGCTGGGCCGTTTCGGTGACGGGCTTGCTCGCAACACTCCACGAACCGGCGGATTTATTCGTGCCTTAGGGCCACCAGGGGATCAATCGCCGCCGCGGGGCGGGCCGGTAATCCACCGGCGAGGGCGGAGACGAGAAGGAAGACTGCCATGGCCGTGCCGATGACTAGCGGGTCGGCGGGCTCGATTCCAAATAGCAGAGATTGCGTCAGACGCATCACCACCAGCGATCCGGCCAAGCCAGCCAACAGCCCTCCAACAGTCATACCGGCTAAATCTTTCAGCACCAAGCCATAGATGGGCAATCGCTGCGCACCCAACGCGGCACGGATTCCGATTTCCCTAGTCCGCCTGGTGACCGAGTAATTCAAGAGCCCGAATAAGCCGATGGCGGCCAGAATGAGGCCAAGGAAAGCAAAGGCACCGCCAATACTGGCGAGAAGCCTCTCTCTCAGGATGGTATTTCCCACCAGCGCCTCCACCGTGGTGACTTCTCTGACGCGCAGGCCCGATCCCAACGTTTCCGCTTCGCGCTCCACCATCTTTGCCACCGAACCTGGGCAAACGTGGAGCGAAGGTACAACGTGAAGGCCCTCGGCGGCTTCATCGGGATGTAGGCGATTGGCTCCGGTCCGTGGCGCAGATCAGCAAAGTGTGAATTGGCGGCCAGGCCGACAATCTTGTGGCGCACCCCGTCGTCACGCCGGAACTCCCTGCCTAGCACCGATTCGCTTCCGAAGTATCGTCTCGCGAATGCCCGATTGACTATCGTCGACACCGGTTCGTCGTCATTGTCGCGAGGCGAGAGATCGCGTCCGCTGAGCAGAGGTGTACGAAGGGTCGCAAAGTACCCAGGCGAGACACGGTAGAAAGTCTCCTCCCGCTCCGATGGCGGATTGCCGAATCGATCGACGCCGCCTTGGATCTTGCCCAAGCCCTCGGCTTCCGCCCGTCACGATCACCTTCTTGTCTCGTATGCTCATCAGTTCTGCTCCAGTCTGTTGCTGTTATTAAAACGATCGAGGGCGGATAAAAGAGTCTCGGTAAGCTAGGCACCTGCGGAGTCGATTTGGCCTTTCTTGGGATCCTTCCATGCCGCCTGCCCAGCCTCCGACACTTGGACCCACCGCTCATCAGGCACAGTTTTCGCGGCGTATTCGTCGTGCCAGTTCCACCACTCGTATGGCTTGGTTTGGGGGTAGCCTGCCGGCGAGTCTTCCCAAGTCTCCTGACGCCCAAGTGCGGTGATGTCGAGGTAACTCCAGACAGTGCCCATTGCTTCGTCGCCGCGGCTGTAGATGCAGTAAGTGCGGAACACGCTGTCGCCGTCGCGGATGAACGCGTTATGGCCATGCCATTGGTCGACACCGAAGTCGCTATCGAAACTGTCGCTGATGGTGTACCACGGGATCTCCCATCCCATACGCGACTTCAGGCGGTCGATTTCCGGCTGTGGGGCACGTGAGGCGTAGGCAAGGGTGGTATCGCGGGCGTTCAGATGGGCAAGATTAGAAACTTGGTCAGCCCCAAGAGAGCAACCGCGGCAGGCGTGATCGGGCCAGCCGAATACCCCGGGTTCGAAGAATGCGCGGTAGACAATCAGCTGACGGCGACCCTCAAACAGATCGAGCAGGCTCGCTCTGCCATTGGGTCCGTCAAATTCATAATGCTTCTCAACCGCCATCCACGGCATCCGTCGACGCGCGGCCGCCAAGGCATCGCGTTCGCGGGTGTGCTGCTTCTCTCTAACAAGGATTTTGGTGCGAGCCGCAAGCCAATCCTCTTGAGACACTATATATGGTCCCTCAATCAAGCTCTTTGACATTTTATTTCTCCTTTGATTACGACTTAACGGGCTCTGCTTGTACGAGCGCCGCATACTGTCCGTTCCATCGCCTAGGTTGTCTAGCTGTCGTTAAAACGATCTGGCGTCGCAAAAGGAGTCGACCTTTCGCGGGTGGTGGGTGTTTTATCGACTGCGGAGACCGCTGGTTGTCTGGCGATTCCGCTTGGGGGAGCCAGAATCCTAAACCATAACTGATGAGAATTGTTGACTTTCTCTTTTTCTTCGCCCAATATATCTGTATATGGCCCTGACGCGAAGGCAAAAGGAACTCCTGGATTTTCTGGTCCAGTTCGTTGAGAAAAACGGCTATAGTCCGAGCTATGAAGAAATCGCCGACGGCCTGACGCTGGCGTCGCTGGCAACTGTTCATAAGCACATCCTGGCGCTGGAAACGAAGCATTATGTCCGCCGCGGCGCCAATCAGAGCCGCTCGCTGGAAGTGGCGCCCAAGTATTTGCTGGAGCAGCGCCGTTATCAGCAGCGGCCGCCGAACATGGAAATCCCCCTGCTGGGGCGCATCGCGGCCGGGTCTCCGGTGGAAGCCATTGCTGGTAACGATTCGCTGAACTTTGGCGATTTCATGGGCAATAGCGATACCTACGCTCTGGAAGTTCGCGGCGAATCGATGATTGAGGATCACATTTGTAGCGGCGATTACGTTCTGATTCAGAAGACGGATGGGGTCAGCGAGGGGGAGATCGTCGTGGCTCTGGTGGACGGGATGGAAACCACCTTGAAGCGCTTCTATTCCGAACCCGATGGGCGCGTGCGCTTGCAACCGGCGAATTCGGCGATGCAGCCAATCTATGTATCGCGCGAAAGTTTGCAGATCCAAGGACGCGTGCTGGCGGTGTTGCGCAAGTACTGATCCAAGGAAATCCGCATGCTGCGCTACACTGGAATCTGTGGGTAGCGGCATCAAGCGTATTATCCTGTGGGACTTTCCGAGAGCCAGTTGGCCCTACGACGTTATCGTTATCCTTATACTCGCGTTTATCTTTTTCACTCCGCGGGAACTCTTTCGCGACGACCCTAAAGTAAACAAGATCGTGATGCTTCCCGCCGAAGGCGCGGCGAATGTTTTCTGGATTGAACCGGAACTGCTGACCGGCATACCCGAGCCGGGCTGGAAAGGTGAAGCGGCGCGGCTTATCAAATCGCCCAACGGAAAGAAGCAGCGCATTTTACGCGTCGAACGAATCTTCGATTCCGAACAGGAAACCAAAGGATACATGGCGTTCACCTCGCCGCAGTAGGCCGATCCCACCCTTATCAATGCGTTCCCTTCACCCCGCAGTGCTCGTCATCTCGCTTATTTTATCTACAACGGGCAGCGCAAAATCTGCCGACCCCCTGACGGATCTTTTGCAGAAAATGGATGTGTCCGGCAAAGCCTTCCAGGCATTGACGGCGAACGTCAAGTGGATCAGCCACACGGCCGTCATCAACGACGATAGTGAAGAAACCGGCTCCGTCATTCTTCGGCGCAGCAAGGGCCGTGTACAAGGTAAATTCGACGTCAGCCAGCCTGATGCGAAAGTTTATTACTTCCACGATCGCAAAGCGCTGGTATATCTGCCCAAGATCAAGACGGTGCAAGTGTACGATTTGGATAAGCATGCCGACCAACTGGATCAATTCTTCCTGCTGGGCTTCGGCACAACCGGTGCGGAATTACAGAAGAGTTACGCCATCAAGCTGATACGGCGCGAGATGCTCCAAGGCCAGAATACCAGCGTGCTGGAGCTGCTGCCGAAGTCGAAGGACGTTAAGGAAATGTTGACCAAAGTGGAGCTCTGGATTCCCGATGGTTTTTCTTATCCTCTGCAGCAGAAGCTCTTTCAAAGTTCCGGCGATTATCGGCTTGTCACCTATACGAATATCGCCTGGAATCCCCCAATGGATGAGCATGCCGTGGAACTAAAGATCCCTCCCGGGGTTAAGGAAGAGCATCCGCAGCGATAGTGGCACGCCGCTTGCCAGCGAAAATACGACGATGAGTGAAGCGACACAACCCCGTTCCGTCCGGATGCCATTCCTGGATTGGGCGCGCGGGATCGCGGCGGCGATTATGCTGCAGGGTCACACATTCCATTCCTTTTCCCGGAATGACCTGCGGCAGGACGGCCCGTACATCCTTTCGCAATTTATGGGAGGTATCGCGCCGGCGATTTTTCTTTTCCTCACCGGGATCACGTTCGCCTTCAGCATGGAACGGAGCGATCGCCAAGGGTTATCGCGCGGGCAGAAGTTGATCTCAGCCTTGCATCGCTCGCGCTATCTTCTGCTACTCGCCGTTCTGTTTCGCTTGCAACTCTGGTTATTCAGTCAGCCCTATGGTTCGTGGCAAGCGCTGTTCAAAGTCGACATCCTGAACTGCATGGCTCTGACAATGTTTGTGCTGTCGGTAACGGCGATGGCGCGGCTTGATCAGCGGGCTCGGTGGTGCTTATTTATCGGCCTGGGAATCGCCGCCGCCTCGCCGCTTGTCTCTGCCGCCAATTGGGATTGGCTTCATCCTTTCGTTCGCTCCTACTTCGTTCCTAGTTACGACTTTTTCAGTTTCTTTCCATGGGCCTCATTCCTCGCCTTCGGTCTTAGCGTCGGCAGCATCTTGAAGATGGTGAAACAAGCTCAGATGCACCGCGTGATGCTGTGGACCACGGTGGTCGGCTTCGCCCTCATCACCGGCGGGCAATACTTTTCCAACCTTCCTTATTCGTTGTATACGAAATCGGAATTCTGGCTGAATAGTCCGGGTCTGATCGCCGTGAAGTTCGGGGTCGTGCTCTTGCTGCTCGCTTTCGCATTTCTGTGGACCGAGCATTTGCCAGGACATCACTGGAGTTGGATCCGCCAACTTGGCGCCAATTCCTTAATTGTGTATTGGGTGCATATCGAGCTGGTCTACGGCCGCTGGTTTGGATTCTGGAAAGAAGGACTCACGGCAGTGCAGTGCGCGATCTTTTCCGCACTGCTGATTGTCCTGATGCTTGGCTTGACGTGGATCAAGGGGAATTGGTCCAAATTGAAGATCGCCTCGCTGTGGCCCTCGTTTGCCGGGACCGCTCCGCCACGCCGAGTGTCCGCGGATTAACGTTAACTTAGCCCGTTCGGCGTGCCATAATACAGGGAAATGAAACGCCGTGAGGTTCTGCAGTCAATCCTCGGATTGCCCGTCATCGCAGTGCTCCCGCCCTTACTTTTAGAAGCACAGACAACCCAAACGGCGGCGGCTCCGGTAGCCCGCGTAGTCGGTGAAGAGTATCCGAAATTGGCGATCGCCTCCGCGGATCTTGTCGGGGAATCGGCGGCGAGATTTTTCAATCCCACGGAATTTGCAACGCTTTACAACCTAAGTGTGATCGTGCTGCCTGCCACCGCGAACCGGCCTGGAGCGGTGGAGGCGGAAGTCCCTCAATTTCTCGATTTCCTCATCGGCCAATCAGGGCCGGATATGCACAAGCTATATCGCGATGGGCTCGGGCGGCTGGAAGCGGAATCGCGAAAGAGGTTCACCAAGCCGTTCGCGGAACTCTCGCCGGAGCAGGCGGCGCCGATCCTTGCAGCTCTTGCAAAGCCCGCGCCGTACTTGCCAGCGGAAGATTTGTTCGAGCGATTCCTCTACACCGCGAAGGATCATTTTCTGGAAGCCACCACAAGTTCCCGGCAGTGGATTGCCGCTTCAGGATCGCGCCGGGGCATCGGCACTTACTGGTATCCCCTCGTATAACGTCATGAAATCCAGCCACGAAGTTCTTATCATCGGATCCGGCGCGGCGGGCGGCATGGCAGCTTACACGCTTGCTCAGAAAGGCATCAAGTGTCTGATCCTCGATGCCGGGCCCGTCATCGACTTTGAACGCCATCGCGCGCTGAAGCCCGTTTACGATCTTCCGTATCGGGGCTTCGGCCAGCCCGGCCGCTTTCCGCATATCACGCAGGCCTCGGAGTTTGACGCGAATCTGTGGCTGGATGAGAAGGCTAACCCCTATAGCTACGATCCGAAAGATCCGTACTATTGGGTTCGCATCCGGGCTATCGGCGGGAAGACCATTCGTTGGGGCCGTGCTTCTTTTCGGTTGAGCGACTACGAATTCAAGTGCAAGGATCACGATGGATTCGGGGAGAATTGGCCCATCTCCTACGCCGACCTCGCCGCTTATTACGATCGCATCGAGCCGCTCTTCCGAGTATCGGGCCGTAAAGAAGGTTTGCCCCAGCTGCCCGATGGAATCTATCTGGAAGACAGTTCCAAGGACAGTCAATCCGTGCAGCGCTTCAAGGATTCGGCGGCGAAAAAGAATATCGTCACCACGAAGCCCCGGCGCGCTACTGGAACCCTTGCCAGTTCGCTAAACCTGCTGCTGCCCGACGCGCTGGCTACGGGCAATCTGCAAATTGTTCCCAATGCCGTAGTGCGGGAAATTACGGTCGACCCCAAAACGGGTCTGGCGAACGGAGCCTCCTTCATCGATCGATTATCGAAGAGGGAGTATCACGTTGGCGCGCGCGTGGTCTTCGTCGGCGCATCCTGTTTAGAGAGCACCCGGCTGCTGTTGAATTCCAAGTCCCCCCGTTATGCGAATGGGTTGGGAAATTCGAACGGCATGCTGGGCCATTATCTGTTCGATCAGTTCTATGTGAAGGGCATCGTCGACGCGATCGTTCCGGAAGCGCGCGGCGGCAAGGGCGGACGGACGCTGATGGGTGGAGGCGGATACATCCCGCGCTTTCGCAATCTGCAAACTCGCGAGAAGAATTTTCTTCGCGGTTACTCCTTCGATTTTGGCAGTGGCGGCGCGCCGCCAGCGAAGTACATCCCGCTGTACGGGGAAGCTCTGCTCAAAGAGATTGCCGACTTACAAAATTCCCACTTCAGTCTGACGGCAATGGGCGAGGTGCTGCCGCGATTTGAGAACCACGTGCGCATCGATCCGAACTTGAAAGACGATCTGGGCATTCCCAGTCTGCACATTGCTCATCGCTACACCGACAACGAACACGCCATGGCCGAAGATGCCATGCACGTTGCCGAAGAGTTGTGTCTCGGCGCCGGCTTTGAGGTGCTGAGCAAGCATCCGCGCATGGTGCCCCCGGGCGAGAGCATTCATGAGATCGGCAGTTGCCGCATGGGGACTGACCCGAAGTTATCCGTGCTGAATAAGTTTAACCAGATTCACGATGTGAAGAACGTATTTGTCACCGATGGCAGTTCGTTCGTTTCCGGCGGCGTGCAGAACCCGACCCTCACAATTCTGGCCCTGACCATGCGCGCGGCGGAATACGCGTCCGAAGAAATGAGGAAGGGCGAGCTGTAGTGAGCCGTTGGTTATTCGCTATTTTCCTGTTTCGCGCCGCGGCCTTCGCCGACGTCGTACAACCTCTGCCCTTCAGCCATAAGCCCCATCTGGCGGTAGCGCTGCGATGCGCCGACTGTCACCAAAATCCAGATCCCGGTGAGAACGTCACGTTTCCGGCGACGACAAAATGCATGACCTGTCACGTCGCGATTGCCAAGGATAAACCATCCATTCAGAAGTTGGCGGAGTTCGCCAAGGCCGGCCGCCCGATACCCTGGGTCCGCGTGAATCAGATACCCGGCTATGTCTTCTTCAGCCATCGCGTCCATCTGGACGCTTCGCAAAAGTGTCAGACCTGCCATGCGGCCGACGCCGAACGGGCCGTGCTGAAGATGGGCGAATGCATGGATTGTCATCGCCAGAATTGAGTCAGTATCGACTGCAATTCCTGTCACGAAGCCAAATAGAATAGCGTGAATTTCACCGCCGCCGCGAAGGGCACGATAGAATCGGATCGTGGCTTTCTGGCAGACCGCGTTTGTCGCTTTACTGACATTTTTTCAAGCCCCCGATTATCAAACCGCCGGACTGAAGGCGCTGGATGACCAGCATTATCCGCAAGCAGTGGAAATATTTCAGAAGGCGATCGCGGCCGACGCGGGCGATTACAGCGCCCACTTCAACCTGGCGCTGGCTTATAGCCTAATGGAAAAACCTACCGCGGCGATTCCCGAATATCGCAAGACTTTAGAGTTGAAGCCGGGCATTTACGCGGCCCAGCTAAATCTCGGTATTCTCCTGATCGGGGAAAAAAAGCCGCATGAGGCACTGCCGTTTTTGAAAGATGCCGCAGCTCAAAAACCGAAGGAATTTCGGCCCACGTTTTACCTCGGCGAAGCGTTGCTGCCGGACGCACCGGCGGAAGCCGAGAAGCAGTATCTGTCGGCATTAGCGATCGATCCGAAATCGGCCGCCGCAGAACTGGGGCTGGCCCACGCCGTACTGAACCAAAATCGTTTGGATGATGCAGTGCCTCATTTTGAGAAAGCCGCGGCGCTCGATGCTCATTACAGAGATAGCCTGCTGGAACTGGCGGCGGCATACGAAGATAAAAATCGGAACGATCCGGCAATCTTGATTTACGAACAGTTCCCCGATAATCCTGGAGCGCAAGAGCATCTGGGAGAGTTGCTGCTGAAGGGTGACAATGCCGCTAAGGCAATCCCGCGGTTGCTGGCGGCGGTAGAGAAATCGCCCTCGGCCGCCAATCGGGCGACGTTAGCCGTGGCTTACGTGAAAGCCAAGGATCTGGATAAGGCCCTGCCCTTGGCCGCGCAAGCCGTGGAAGCAGAACCGAAAGATTTTCAGCTTCGTATGTTGTATGGGCGGATTCTTCGCGATAAACGCAGCTTGAATCCAGCGGCGGAGCAATTCTTAAAAGCGGCACAGTTGAAGCCGGATTCGGCGGAGGCTTGGAGTGAAATGGCGGGCGTGTTGGTGGTGGCGGAAAATTATCGGCCGGCGCTAGGGGCGCTGGATCGTCTGAAGGCGTTGAACGCCGAAAAACCGGGGCATCTATTTCTGCGGGCGATGGTCTTAGATCACTTGCAACAACGTCCGCAGGCTCTGGAAAGCTATCAGAAATTTTTGGAATTAGATCAAGGCAAGAGCGACAAGGAAGACTTTCAGGCGCGGCAGCGAATACGCGCGCTGGAGCGTGAAGCGGGCAAGAATAAGAGATGACTTCGTGTTGAAGATCCCGTTATTAATTTTGCTAAGCGGTTTGCCATCCCCAGCATGGACTTACGCCGATCTTGCGTCAGTGAAGCTGGAACAGAATCTGGAAAAGCGTTCCGACCTTGCCATGGCGAACGCCGGCACCGCGCTTGATGAAGCGCGCGACGCCTACAAGAATGGTGACGCCATAAAAATGCAATCGGCGTTAGAGGAAATTCGCGCTTCGGTGGAACTGGCGCAGTCATCCTTGCAGGAAAAGGGCAAGAACGCCCGGCGGAATCCCAAGCATTTTAAGCGAGTGGAAATGCATACTCGAAGTTTGTTGCGGCGGCTGCAAAGTTTCGAATCCGATGTGAGTGTGGAAGAACGGCCGGTTGTCGCGAAGCTGCGCGGCGATCTGGAAGAAATTCGCGACCAGTTGGTTCTGGGAATCATGAGCAAGAAAAAGTGAGACCTATATGAAGTTATTCTGCCTGGTGCTATTGGCTGCGGCCATAGCTTTTCCCCAAGCGCAACGTGATTTCCTGACGGCCGACGAAGCCGATCAGGTGCGGGAGGCGCAAGAGCCGAATGACCGAATGAAGCTCTACATCCACTTCGCCCGCCAGCGTTTGGATCTGTTGCAGCAGATGCTCGCCAGAGAGAAGGCCGGGCGCTCGGCGTTGATTCACGACACGCTGGAAGATTACACGAAAATCATTGAGGCCATCGACGTCGTTGCCGATGACGCGTTAAAGCGCAAGCTCCCGATGGAAATCGGGATGGCCTTCGTCGCCGATGCCGAGAAGGACATGGCACAGCAACTACAGAAGGTGAAGGACGCAACGCCGAGGGATTTGGCCCGCTATGAGTTCGCGCTCGATCAGGCAATTGAAACCACCACCGATAGCGTGGAATTATCAACGCAAGATTTATCAGGACGAGCCACCGCCATCGCTGTGCAGGACAAGAAGGAAAAAGACGAGCGCGAAGCTGTGATGAATCCCAAAGAATTGGCGGCGAAAAAAGCTGAAGATAAGAAGGAAGCAACCAGCAAGCGGAAAGCTCCTTCGCTTTACAAAAAGGGCGAACAACCGAAAGAGCCGTAGTAAGCCCCTTTCTTTCGGCAATCAACTTCTGTATGCTAGTGGGCGCACAAGTGGAGGAGCATACTTTTTTTGGAAGAATGCTCAAAGAGAAGGCGCCGTGCGGCTGGCCTAAATAGAGTCAGCCCGGCGACTTCCCGACCCGAATCGTTTTCAGGCAACAATCTAACCCCGTTGAAGCAACTCTAAACCGATGCAGTAAAACGGCTTAACCGTACTGTGTTGGAGTGGATTACCCCCCTATATTCTGCTAAAATTGAGGTTCATCTAACGAGTAAGGAGCCTTTTTGGCAGATTCAGAAGAACCACCACAAGTTCCGCCCGGTGGCGGCGCGCAGATCCCCCTGGGAGGGAACGCGGGCGGGAATAATCTTATCCCCGTCAACATCGAAGAC
The DNA here is from genome assembly GCA_038239345.1 of Bryobacterales bacterium. Lineage (GTDB taxonomy): Bacteria > Acidobacteriota > Terriglobia > Bryobacterales > Bryobacteraceae > JBBSEX01. Next base: position 23,192 of record JBBSEX010000029.1, on the reverse strand, counting down.
GAGATGCGCCGCTCGTATCTCGACTACGCAATGTCCGTCATTATTGGCCGCGCTTTGCCGGACGTACGCGACGGGCTAAAGCCTGTGCATCGGCGAATTCTTTACGCGATGAGCGATATGGGGCTGACGTTCAACCGTCCCACCCGGAAGTGCGCCGGCATCGTCGGCGAAGTGCTGGGGAACTATCATCCGCACGGCGACTCCTCGGTGTACGAGGCCCTGGTGCGCATGGCCCAGCCCTTCTCGCTACGCTATCCACTGATCAACGGTCAAGGTAATTTTGGCTCGGTGGACGGCGATCCTCCGGCGGCCTACCGTTACACCGAAGCGCGTCTTTCGCGAATCACCACCGCGCTGTTGGAAGATCTGGATAAAGAGACCGTCGATTTCAAACCTAACTTCGACGATCGGCGCGTGGAGCCCGAAGTTCTGCCGACGCGTGTACCGAACCTGCTGATCAACGGTTCATCCGGTATCGCGGTGGGCATGGCAACCAATATTCCACCGCATAATCTAACGGAAATTATCAACGCGACCATCGCCTTGGTGGAGAATCCGGCAACGACACTGGCCGATATTCTTCCCATGGTTCAGGGTCCCGATTTCCCGACTGGCGGTTTAATCCTGGGCCGTCTGGGCATCCTCGATTACTTCACGCGCGGACGCGGGTCGCTCAAATTGCGCGCCAAGGCGTCCACCGAAAAGTCCGGCAAAGATCGGGAAGCGATTATTGTCACGGAGATTCCGTATCAGGTGAACAAGGCTCGCCTGATTGAGACCACCGCCGGTCTGGTGAATGAAAAGAAACTGGAAGGCATTTCCGACGTTCGCGATGAGAGCGATCGCGATGGAATGCGCATCGTATTCGAATTGAAACGCGGTGAGCAGGCCGAAGTCGTGCTCAACAACCTGTATAAGCACACGCAAATGCAGGTTAACTTCGGCGTCATTTTGCTGTCCATTGTTAACGGTCAACCGCGCGAATTGGGGTTGATCGAAGTACTGAAGCGCTTTATCGATCATCGCATCGACGTCATCCGCCGCCGCACCGATTATCTGTTGCGGAAGGCCCGTGAGCGGGAACATCTCTTACTCGGATTTCAGCGCGCGCTGAATAATATCACTTCTGTTATCGACTTGATTCGCAGCTCAAAGAGCCCTCGCGAAGCTCGCGAGAAGCTGATGGAATTCGTTACGCCGGAAGAAGCCGTGGAATTCGCGGCATTGATCGGGGCGGGCGAGCCCGGTCCCCGATTCAGCGAACGCCAGGCGCAAGCGATCATCGAATTACAGCTCCAACGCTTGACGGGTATGGAGCAGCAGAAGATTATCGACGAGTTGGCGGACATTCAACGGATGATCGCCGAGTATCGCGAAATTCTCGGCTCGGAAAAAGTTTTGCGGACCCTCATCATCAAGGAACTGCAGGAAGTACAGAAGGACTTCGGCGATGCCCGGCGCACCGAAATCGTTGAAGATACCGGCGAAATCCGTCTGGAAGATCTGGTTCAGGTAGAAGATGTCGCGCTTACCGTAACGCGCGGCGGCTATCTGAAGCGTACCGCTGTCGATACCTATCGCCGGCAAACACGAGGCGGCAAGGGCAGAATCGGAATGGGTACGCGGACCGAGGATGTAGTCGATTACCTAGTCGTCGCATCCACACACGCCTACCTCCTGATCTTCACCAATAAAGGCCGTGTCTATTGGCTCAAGATCTATGAAATACCCGATGCCGGAACCACCGGTAAGGGCAAGCACATCTCCGGCTTGATCAATTTGCAGCCCGATGAAAGTGTCGAAGCGTTTCTTCCCGTGAAGGAATTCGTACCCGATAAGTTCATCGTGATGGTTACCAAGAAGGGCGTCATTAAGAAGAGCGAGCTAACGGAGTTCGACAATCCGATGTCGCGAGGCATCATCGCGTTATCACTGGATGAAGGCGATGAACTGATAGCCGCCCGTTTGACTAACGGCTTGAACTATATCTTCCTTGGGTCGCATGAAGGGAAAGCGATCCGCTTCAATGAAGATCAGGTGCGTCCCATGGGGCGGCCTGCACGCGGTGTGCGCGCGATGGAATTGAGTGAGAAAGACTATTTAGTTGGGGCCGAGGTAGTGGAGGAGGAAGGTCTACTGCTGTCGATCTCGGAAAATGGTTTTGGTAAGCGAACCCCGCTCAAGGATTATCGCCTCACCGCTCGCGGCGGCAAAGGCATCATCAATATGAAGGCGACGCCACGGATCGGTAAAGTGATGGCAATTCTTTCCGTCAAAGAAGATACCGATCTGATGATCATCACCAAGGACGGAAAAATCATTCGCATCGAATCGAGTGAAATCCGCCAAGCTGGCCGTTCCACACAAGGCGTTCGTCTTGTGCGCATGGAAGATGGCGATGCAGTATCCGCCGCTTCTGTAATCCCAGACGCCGTGACACCCGAAAACGGCGACATCACACAAGACGATTTACCGCTGCAATAAAGAAAGAGGGGGCGTTATGCCCCCTTACTACTTCTCGAAAACCTTTTCGACGTCCCCTACTTTTTTCTGGACTTTGCCGGCTACCTTCTCGCCTGTGCCTTCTGCTTCCAGATCGGGATTGTTTGTAACCTGTCCGATTTTTTCTTTCACGGCGCCCTTCAATTCGTGGCCCGTACCTTCAACTTTGTCTTTTGTGCTGTCGTTCATGGACATGCTCCTTTGGTTGCAGAGAACCGCCCTCTACAAAGCAACTTTGGTTCCAATTCCCGGGTGACAGGATCAAGGGCTTAGAAAAAATTCAGTGCAGCGGCACTGTAAACTTTACCGCCTCTTGTCGCTCTTTCCGCTGCGGCGTCTCAAAGTTCTCACCACCTAACACCCGTCGAATTGGAATGGGGGACCTCGGCTCCTCGATGCCAAACTCCGACAATCCGCGTCGTATTCTGAATCGCCTTTTCCGGATCGGCATCCAGAACGATGAAGTCCGCATACTTGCCCGGCTCCAGCGTGCCCACCTGTCCGGCGATTCCCAACATTTCCGCATTCACCGCGGTCGCGTTATGAATTGCGGCGATCGGTTTCATTCCGGTCGACACCATCAGCCACAGCTCGCGATGTTCGGCGAAGCCCGCTATCCGCGCCGGGAACGCCCCGGAATCCGTCCCAAACGCGACCTTTACACCGGCGGTGGTCAACATCTTCAGGTTCAACATCGCTTGCTCTAAGGCGTGGCGATGGGTTGGCGAGGTCCGGTCGTCCTGCACGTTCTTTACATAATCGGCGGAGTTGAAATAATCAAGCAACTCCTGGGCGATGGAGTTTTTAAAGAAAGCGGAATTCATCCAGCGGAACTTGTCGGCATACACAAAGAAGGCGTCCTCCAGTTGCAATGTCGGGATGTAGTAAGTTCCGCGCTGCTTCAGTAACTGGATGAATTCATCATCCACCGTTGTATCGCGAACGCTATGCGCTAACACATCCACACCATCGCGCACCAACTGCTTCGCATCGGCCAGATAATAAACATGGGCCGCGATCTTCAGGCCGAGCTTGTGCGTCTCATCGATGGCGGCCCGATAAACTTCCGGCTTCTGCTTGGGTAGCCTTCCCAATCCATCGTCCACCCAGATCTTGATGAAGTCAGCGTGCCGCCCCGCCATTTCGCGAACGGCCGCGCGGGCCTCCTCGGGCGAGCTTGGCCGATACATCTGATCTGCGCCGAGAGTCATCGCCGGGGCGCCGCCGACAGTCCCAAGACCACGATCGGCCGTTAAAATTGTGGCCCCTTGCTTCTGCTTGTCGCGCAGTTCATACAGCAGATGGCGGTTCATTCCCAGCGACATTACCGTGGTCACGCCGTAGCGCTCATACTGCAGTAGCTGATGGTTGATGTTCTCTTCCGTGTCGTTCAGAGGACCCGAGGTGTTGCCCTTCGTCATCCCCAGGTGTCCATGCCCATTGATCAAACCCGGCATCACCGTCATACCCGTGAAGCGCAGGACAAGGCTGGCTTCCGGCGGCCTCATCTTCGCCGATAGCGGCAATACCGATTTGATCTTGCCGTCCTCAATGATCATGGTGGCGTGCAGCATCGCCGGACGTCCGCTTCCGTCGATCAATCTCACATCCTGGATGACAATTGTTTGGGCCCAAAGCGGCGTCCCGAGCACCAGGAAAAGTAGAGCAGCTTTCATATTTGTATGATGCAACAATCTGCAATGGTGCACGGGAAAACAGCGGCTTAGTACACTAAAATTAATGAACAAAAACAGCTTCGACGCCATGTCAGCGCTCCGTGTGGGCGATCGCGAATACAACATCTTCCGTCTCGATGCCCTGGAGAAGGCGGGGTTGGCGAACCTTTCCCGAATCCCCTATTCGATAAAAATTTTGCTCGAGAATCTGCTGCGGCTGGAAGATGGAATCGTGGTCAAGCATGCAGACGTGGAATACGTCGCCAAGTGGGACGCGGCAACCCCGCCAAGCGAGATCAGTTTCATGCCGGCGCGTGTCCTGCTGCAGGATTTTACCGGGGTCCCGTGCGTGGTGGATCTTGCCGCCATGCGTGATGCGCTGAAGGCCCAGGGCGTCGATCCGCGGCGCGCTAATCCACTAATCCCGGTCGACCTGGTCATCGATCATTCGGTGCAAGTCGACGAGTTCGGCTCGAAGAATTCTTTCCTATTGAATGCGCTGCTGGAATTCCATCGCAATCAGGAGCGGTACGAGTTTCTGCGCTGGGGCCAGGCGGCCTTCCAGAACTTCCGCGTCGTCCCGCCGGATACGGGCATCGTTCATCAAGTGAATCTGGAATATCTAGCGCCGGTAATCTTTCGCAACGGCGACGACGCTTATCCCGATACCGTGGTTGGCACCGATTCACACACCACGATGATCAACGGATTAGGTGTTCTCGGATGGGGCGTGGGCGGTATTGAGGCGGAGGCCTGCATGCTTGGACAGCCCGTATCCATGCTGCTTCCGCGCGTTGTCGGGTTCAAACTCACGGGCCGTTTGCGCGAAGGTTCCACCGCGACCGACCTTGTGCTCACCGTCACGCAGATGCTCCGCAAGAAGGGTGTCGTTGGGAAGTTTGTGGAATTTTATGGCAACGGTTTAAGCTCATTAAGCCTCGCCGATCGCGCCACCATCAGCAATATGGCCCCGGAATATGGCGCCACAGCCGGCATCTTTCCCATCGACGACGAAACGCTGGCTTATCTCCGAATGACGAATCGGCCGGCGGACCTAATCGCGCTTGTCGAGGCTTACGCCAAGGAGCAAGGTCTGTTTCATAGCGCGAAAGCTCCCGAGCCGGTTTTCTCCGATACTTTAGAACTGGATCTCTGGAGTGTCACGCCGTCGATGGCCGGCCCGAAGCGTCCGCAGGATCGCCTGGAGCTGGCCGATGTGAAGCGGAACTTTCTGGCCACGCTTGGCACTGAACCCCACGTTGCCCCCACTGGCAATGCGTTACAGGACGGCTCGGTTGTGATCGCGGCGATTACAAGCTGCACGAACACATCGAATCCCGCGGTGATGCTGGCTGCCGGTCTGGTGGCGAAGAAGGCCGTTGAACTCGGTTTGAAAACGCAGCCGTGGGTGAAGACCAGTCTCGCCCCGGGGTCCAAGGTCGTGATGGATTATCTGAATGAGGCCGGCCTGACGCGCTATCTGGAAGATTTGAAATTTAACCTGGTCGGATACGGCTGCACCACTTGCATCGGCAATAGCGGGCCCCTTCCCGATGAAGTTGCCGACGTCGTTTCGAGGGATAAACTTACCGTCGCCGCAGTGCTCAGTGGCAACCGGAATTTCGAAGGCCGCATCAATCCCCTGGTGAAGGCGAACTATCTCGCCTCGCCGCCATTGGTTGTCGCCTATGCACTGGCTGGGCGCGTCGATATCGATTTAGTATCCGATCCAATCGGTGAAAGCGACAAAGGCGAGCCGGTGTTCCTCAAAGACATCTGGCCGACGACGAAAGAAGTACAGAACGCGGTGAGGGATTCCGTCCACAGTTCCATGTTTGAGAAGCAATACGCGGAAGTGTTCGAAGGCGACCAGACGTGGAACTCGATCCGCGTACCGGGTGGCGACGAGTACGATTGGAGCGACAAGTCGACCTATATCAAGAAGGCGCCCTACTTCGACAAGCCGGTCGATCCGGAGTTGCAGATTCAAGACCTCTCCGGCATGCGATTACTGGCGATGTTGGGCGATTCCGTTACGACCGACCACATCTCCCCCGCCGGTAACATCCCGAAGGACGGGCCAGCGGGCAAGTATCTGATTGAGCAAGGAGTGAAGCCGGCGGACTTCAATTCATTCGGCGCCCGCCGGGGAAATCACGAAGTAATGGTCCGCGGGACGTTAGCTAATATTCGCTTGCGCAACCAACTCGCTCCGGGAACCGAGGGCGGGTGGACCACGCATTACCCGAGTAATGAGCGCCTGTTTATTTACGATGCGGCGGTGCGCTATCAAGAGGAAGGTGTGCCCCTGGCGATTGTCGCGGGTAAGGAATACGGCAGCGGATCGTCGCGCGATTGGGCGGCGAAAGGCGTCTTGCTGTTGGGCGTAAAAATCGTAATCGCCGAAAGTTTCGAACGCATTCACCGTTCGAATCTGGTGGGAATGGGCGTGTTGCCGCTGCAATTCGTGCCCGGGGAAACGCGCGAGACACTCGGACTCACAGGCTCTGAAGTTTACTCGCTAGACGGGTTGAAGTACGCCATCGCCACTAATACCCACGTCAAAGTAAAGGCCGACGATAAGGTGTTCGAAGCCATCGTCCGCATCGATACGCCGCGGGAAGTCGACTACTATCGCTTCGGCGGAATCCTCCCCTATGTGCTGCGGCAATTGGCGGCCAAATAATCAGGCCCGCCGTGGAAAGTCACGAACAATTTCGCCAATCCGCGTATCATGCTTTGCCAACCGTAAAGGCGCTGCAGCGGTTTCGCGATCGAGGCAAGCGAAGTATCGGATCCATCATCGATATCGGTGCGTCCGACGGGTCCTGGTCTGTTACTTCGCGAGGGGTTTTTCCCGAAGCCCGATGCCACCTGCTGGAAGCGAATCCCCAATGGGAGCCGGATCTTCGAAACGCAGTTGCCTGGTATCCGGGATTTTCTTATTCACTTGCCGCCGACGGCGCTGAACGCGGCACTACCAGGCTATATCTAAACCCCGAAGATCGGCATTCCGCTACCACTGTCGCCGGTACTTACAACGAATCGTTTGAGGCCCCGCAAGTCAGCGTCGACGATGAAGTTTACGAGCGCGCACTTCCCCCTCCGTTCCTGATTAAGTTCGATACCCATGGCGCCGAAAGAGAGATCCTGGAAGGGTGTAAAAACGTGCTTCGCGACACGTCGTTAATCGTCATGGAGATGTATTTATTCCAAGATAAAGCTCACCGGTTTCCCGCGATGTGCCTTCATCTGGAGACCCTGGGATTCCGCTGCATCGACTTCGCCGAGCCGCTTTATCGAAGCCACGATTTCGCCCTCTGGCAATTCGACGCTTTGTTTATTCCGGATACTTCGCCGGAATTCACACATCTTTCCTTCTATTAAAACTGGAAATAGATAAAAGGAATCTTTTCGTCCGTCACGCCGAAAATTTCCAGCGAGAAAAAGATGGTCACAATCGCCGCTACCTGTACCCAGCGGGGCGCGGCGGCAATTCGCTCGAAGACTTCCTTCGTCTCTTCCAGGATGGCCAAAATAAGTGCGATGGCGATCATCCAAATGTGCCAGCGCTCCAACAGCATTTTCCCAGTCGCCCCGCTGAACATTTGTTGCACGACGTATAGGCTGTCGTGTAAGGTGGACGCGCGAAAGAAGACCCATCCGATACAGACGAGCGCAAATGTCAGGATTGCCCTTGGCGGTTTCATCCAGGCCGGCGCTTTTTGCCAACCGGGAATCATGCGTTCGATCGACAACAGCAGACCGTGGAATCCTCCCCACACCAGAAAGTTCCAACTGGCGCCGTGCCACAGGCCGCCCAGCAACATGGTCAGCATCAGATTGCGATAGGTCTGAATAGCTCCATGGCGATTTCCGCCCAGCGGTATGTATAAATAATCCCGCAGCCAGCGCGATAGTGAAATATGCCACCGATGCCAAAACTCAGTGATGCTAAACGCCAGATAGGGGCGCGCGAAGTTCAACGGAAAATGGAAACCGAGCAGTTTCGCGCAACCGATGGCCATATCCGTGTAGCCTGAAAAATCGAAAAAGATCTGCATCGCAAACGCCACAACCCCGCTCCACGCCGTGAGCATGCCGGGGTTCGCGCTTACATCGCGAAAATATACATCGGCCACTTTGGCAAACTGGTCGGCCAAGACCATTTTTTTGGTCAGTCCAATCAGGATCAGGAACGCCGCTTGCTGAACCTCTTCGCTTGATGGAGGACGCCAATGATACAAATCGACGAAAAATTCCTTGGCCCGCACAATCGGCCCCGCCACCAATTGCGGGAAGAAGGCGATGAACAACGCGTAGTCCAGCGGCTTGCGAATCACTTCCTGCTCGCCGCGATAGACATCGACCACGTACGACATGCTCTGGAACGTGTGAAAGCTGATCCCCAATGGCAGAACGATATCGCGGAAGAAAGCATTTTCCGGCCTTCCCAGCAAGAACGCAACATTACTCGCAGCGAAATTGAAATACTTAAAAAACGCCAGGAAACCTAGGTTCGCCGCCAGACTGAAGATCAATGAGAGTTTCTTGCGAGGGCCGGGCTTCGACCGTTCAATCCAGATGGCCGCTATATAATCGACCACAGTCAGAGTCAGCAGCAACACGATAAACTTCGGGTTCCAACTCATGTAGAAGAAATAGCTCGCAGCCAGCAGCAAAGCCTTCCGCCATGATCGGGGCACGGTATAAAAGAGCGCCAGAACCACGAAGAAAAACACGAAATAATTCACCGTGTTGAAAAGCATTTACGGATTCCGTTCCAGCGTTTCCGCGATCACTCTGCCCAGGCGCTCTGAAAAGATGGGCCGGCCGGCGGAGTTTAAATGCAGCGCATCGAAAAAGTATTCCGGCTTCTCCAGGTCGACGAAAGTGTTTTCGTTCAAGACCAGAACGTCACGCCGCGCAGATAGCTCACGAACTACGCTGGATTGCTTCTGCGTCAGACGTTCCGGCCGGATCAGCGGTCCCCGGGGAACTCGTACAAAGACGAATTTCACTGATGTTCCCCAATAAAGCTCAAGAATCATGCCAAACCACTTGCGTCGAAACGCCGCCGCCTGGCCAGTCTGAGCCGTGGTTTCGTGCAACAGATTCTGCTCCAGGCGAGCGATTGCAGCCGCTGTCGATTGTGGCGGCGTGGCGCTGAATCGCATCTTGTCCCAGTCCACCGCAAGACCCCTGAGGTTGCCGTTATTACCGCCGTAGCTATCGATCCATCCGGCGTGATGGTCGCGAAATAGCTTCGCCTCTTTCAAACGCGACTCGCGATGTTCAATCAGATTCTGCACGTCCGGTTTATAAACCAAACCTTTCAGCAGAGTCCCCCGCAAAACCTCCATCCGCACCTCAGTGCTGTGAAACGACGCGGTGAATTCGGCAATATCGGAATATCGAATTCGCGAAATCACGTAGCGCAGATCCAGAGCTCGATCGGCGATATCTTCGAGATTGTCCTCATCGTAAAAATCCTCTATCGGCAGAACAATCGCCTGATAGCGGCGGCGCGTGGGGTCCAGATCGCGCAGCAGATAATACCAGCAGCGGGGCGTCGTGCCGGCCGTTGCGGCATTCCCGTAAGAGTAGCCCAGGGCCTCGCCCGCCTGCGTGGCGATCTTCGAGGAAAACCCTTCAGCGATGCGCGAATCACCGAGTACCAGCACGTCTTTGTCGGCGGCCGGGATGCGATTGTGTTCGTCGCGTAAAGTCGCCTCGAAGATGCCAGTGGAAGAATTAGGTTCCAGATATTGATCGTAATAGCCGCTGCGGAAGATAGCCGCTTCCACGATCAGGAACAGACCAACAGCCACTCCGTATCCGGCAAGTGCTCGATACCAGGGCTTACCAGTACGCACCGCCGGAAAGGATTTCGGTTCTACTGTTTCCAGATCCAAACTAATAATGGTAGCGCGCTTGTGATAGAGTCTGGCGCATGAGACTCTGTTTGTTCTTTGTCGCCATGACGGCGTCTTTCGCCCAGGCCCCGGCCAGTAAAACTGTAGAAGTTTACGGCCAGAAAATCCATTATCTGGAAGCCGGATCAGGACCCACGGTGATTCTGCTGCACGGCTTGGGAGGCGACGCCAAAAACTGGGCCCAAACCATTCCCGTATTGTCCAAGCAATTCCACGTTTATGCACCCGATCAAATCGGATTCGGAGAGTCCGACAAGCCGATGCTGAATTACCGCGTGTCGACATTGGTTGACTTCCTGGATGCTTTTTATCGCAAGCTCGGGATCACCACGGCCAGCCTGGTCGGAAATTCTCTGGGTGGATGGACGGCGGCATCGTTCACCATCGCTCATCCCGATAAGGTGGAGCGTCTGGTTCTGGTGGATGCGGCGGGCTATTCGCCGGAGCGGACCCACTCCGCCAAACTCAGCCGCGATGTCATGATCGGGCTGAACCCATCATCGCTGGCGGGAACCAAGCAAATGCTCGCAGTGGTTTTCTACAACAAGATGATGCTGAGCGACATGGTGGCCGAACAGGCCTTTGCCGATCATATTCGGAAGAACGACGGCTACACAATAAACCAGTTCATCGATTCAATACTCCGCGATGAAGATTACGTCGATGGCAAATTGGGCGCGATTAAAGTGCCAACCCTGATCGTCTGGGGCAAGCAGGACGCGCTGGTTCCACTGAAGGCCGGAGAAGCGTACGCCAAGGATATCGCCGGGTCACAAACGCTTGTGATCGATAAATGCGGGCACATTCCGATGGTTGAATGCGCCGCAGCCTTCCATGCCGGGCTGATTCCATTTCTGGGGGGAACCACAGCGGCGACGGCAGCTACGGCGGCGCAATAATGCCCTAGTCGGCGTCGTGAGAGCGGTTGTGAATTTTTCGCTTGATGTCCGGCCAGAACTCCTTTAATACGTTGGAAATCATGTCCGTTCCCAGCTGCGTTCCCCAATGCTGGATGTTATCGCCCACGTTGCGGCCGTCGGGATGATAGGCGTTGGAAATGGCAGTGGCCATCGCATTACCGCAGACCTCAGAGCAATTAAAGCGCGACCCGCCGGAATCCGTACGAGTGACGAAAATACGCGTCAGAGCATATTTGAGACGGCTACCGGCCGGTCCCGTTCCCCGGCGGAAATAACGTGGATCCTCATGTAGAAGCGAAGGCATAATGCCCTCGGTCAGCATATTCCCGATTAATTGGTCGCCATAGGAAGCCCCGTAGCGTTTGGCGAATCCCTTAATACCCTGTCCAAAGGATGGATCGGTATTATTCAGTTGCGCCAGACCGGCAAAGACTCCGGATAATACGTAAACCGGGTAATCGAAGGAATCCTTCACTGCGATCGTCATCTTCTGCTTGCTGGTTAATGGATGGAACGGCAGCGAACCATCGGCCGTGCGGTAATTGGGGAGCACGCCAAAGATGCGCTTATCCACCGACACCGGGGCATCGGGACTGGCGGGGGCTGTAACGTCCTGATTCGACGGCTTCACCGGATCTTGAGCAGTTTGCTGGGCCAACCCCGCCGCGCACCCCAAGACCGCCATCAGCAGGCTTGCGGAGAACGGTCGGGACGAGTGAACGGAATTGCGGTATCTATACATGTAAGTTGAGATCCTGAGATTGCGCTACCAATTACGATTAGGCGTGTACAGGATGAAACCCGTTACCACTAAGAAGTTCTATCACGCCCGGGTAAGGCTGAAAATGACTGCTGCGTGAGACGGTTTCCCTGTTCTAAGTCAATATGTTACACTACCCTTAAAGGCGGATTAGGACATGGCAACGAAACCAGCATTTGCGCAGGGAGCCCAGGTTGAGCACGCAAAATTCGGGCTCGGCTCGGTACTTTCCTGCACTGAGGACCACATCGTTATCAAGTTCGATGAGCACGGCGAGAAGAAATTCGTACTTTCCATCGTGCTGCCTTCGCTAAAGAAGAGCGATCGTCAACCTCCTGTGGAAAAACGCCGCGCCGCTCGCAAAAAGGCCGTGCCTGCCGCCGCTCCGTAAACCAAACTATCGTTTCAGATATTTGTCGAACCATTCCTGGGCAAGTTTGTGTGTTTGGACCCGCGCTTCCCCGTAGATTCCATAATGCGTGATGTTCGGAATCGTCACCAGGTTTTTCGGACCCTTCACAAGCGCGTAGGCCTTCAACGCGTGGTCTTTGTTGTCGAACAATTCTTCCTTCCCGGCGATTACAAATTGCATGGCGCAATTGCCGGCCATCTGCACTTCATCCACCGGTGCATAGAACATAAATCGCGACCGGATGGGCGCACCCCGCAAATTTCCAAGCACTTTCGCCAACGGTTCCGGATACGGCATTTGCCCCCGGGCCATCTTGGTTGCTTCGTCGTATGCCAGCGCCTTAGCCTCCGGCGTGATCATGATACCCCGCCCGTCCAGCGATCCCACCTGGCTATGAATGGCCTTGACCCGATGGTCCCGCTCCGCCACATAAACCACCAACCCGCCTGAGAAGCTGCTGCCCCATAACCCCAGCCGATCGGGATCGAATTGCGGTTCCGCCTGTACCCAATGGATAACGTTGAACCAGTCGGTGACCATGTCGAGCGGATCCACCACCTCACGTACTTCGCGCACTTCGGCCGTGAATTTTCCATCTTTCGCTTTGGGAGCGGGCCCCGTTAGAATCACCCGGGAATCGCTCTCACCCCAGCCCCGATAATCAAACGACACGACAAGGTAACCCGCTTGGGCGAATTCAACCGCGTCGCGCCGCAGTCCATTGGCATTGCCGCCCCAGCCATGCGCCATCAGGATGGTAGGCAATTTCTTGCCTGCATTTACCTTGGCGGAAAACACCTCGGCGTGCATCCTTGTCCCTTCGCTGATGATATTCGCGCTGCGGTATTCCACATCGTCTGGAGCTTGAAACGTGGACTGTTGGGAAAACCCGAGCGTCGAAACTAACAATAAGAAGACAGATCTCATTTGGAACTCCTTCAGCGGGGCTAGTGTATCAGACTAGAATGGGAACTCGAATATGGAGACCGCCGCGATCGTCGATCAATTGCTTCGGGCGTTACAACCGAAGCGCATCCTGGAAGTGGGGGGTGATGCGATGGCCGCTGAACTTCGCCAACGTGGAAAAGAAGCGTCGAGCGTGCAATCGTTGGCCGAAGTCGACGGGGCATATGACTTGATCCTCTGCCACGGTCCAGTGGACGAATTGCCCCCCGGCCAGTTAGCGGGCGCGCTCGATCGCCTCAGCGGTGCCTCGGATACTGTCCTGTTTGGAATGGGCCCCGGCAGCCAGCCGGTCGTCTATTGGCTGCGTGAGTTTGAAAAGCGCGGCTTCGCTCCTGTTTACCCGTTTGATGCCAGCTTCTTCACTCCGCTGGCCATCCTACTGCGCCGGGGCGAGGCACAAGATGCTGGATCGCTGGAACTTTTCGCCGAACTAACCCGGCTTCGCGGCGAAGTAGTACGTCTTCGCGAGGCGCACGAGTCTCTGCTGCTGGAAGCCCTACACAGCGGTCAGGACCGGCTGCATGAAGGTTTACAAAGTGTTTCGCGAGCCCTTGGCCTGCCAGCCGATACTGCTCTCGGAAAGTCCGCGACGGCGCTGGAAAATTCGTCGGCCACCGAACTGGCCGCGCGTCTGGAACGCCTGGAACGGCAGCCCGCGGGGGCCGTCGATGCCATCCTGATCCGGCGTCTGGAAAATCGGTTATCGGGCGCCGAGAAGCGCCTGGACGAAGTGCATCGCGACTTGACGGGAATGCTCAACAGCCGCATCTGGCGGACTTTGATGTCCGGCGGTGGCTTCGTTTTGCGAATTCTCGGCCGCTAGTGACGCCGCCCGCCCGTGATAGCCTGAGGTTAGGAAGTGTCACGCCCAATGTCTTCGTATTCATCGCTATGAAATGGCCGCTATGAAGTGGACTTCCCCTTTTCGCAAAACGGAAACCGTCCGGTCGTCTATTCAGGGCTTCGTCGATCGGGCCGAGGGTTCGCTGGTGGTCGGATGGGCGGCGGACATGGAACATCTCGCCCAACCGTTGTTCGTCGACGCCTATGTTGGCGATGTCCTGGTGGCATCGGCGGCGGCAGATGTGTTTCGATCGGACCTTCAGAAGGCCGGCATCGGCGACGGTAAACACGCATTCTCCTGTCAGCTGCCCACTCGCGATTGGCGCGCTGAAACCCGGCCACTCACCCTGCGTGTTCGCGATACCGGCGTCTTGCTGCAACACCAGGGCAAATCGGAAATCCAACTCGATCCGCTGATCTTTTTGAATTACATCGCCGCCGACATCGTCAATAATTGCAACCTCCGATGCCCGTTCTGCCTGGTAGATTATAGCGCTGTCACTAAAACGGAGTTGATGTCGGAGGAGACGTTTGTGGGCCTGCTGGCGCTGATCCGATCGGTGCCCGAGGGCGGATTCTGGCTCTCCTGCCTGCATGAGCCTACCTTGCATCCAAGGCTCAACGACTTCCTGGAGTTGATCCCGCTCGATTGCCGCTCGAAGGTTTGGTTTACTACAAATCTTGCCCGTCCTCTGTCGGAAGATGTCCTCGAAGGTTGGGCCAAATCCGGTCTGCACCATATCAATATTTCCCTGGACACGATGCAACCCGAGTTATTCGCGGTCCTCCGAAAGTTTGGAAAGTACAGCGTTTTTGAAGCCAATTTGAATCGCCTGGTGGATATTTTTAAGCGCTATCCGGACTCGCCGAAGCTCCGTTATATAACGATGGCCTTTCAATCGAACATTGGCGAAATACCGGTTATTGTCGAGCATTCCCACAGGCATTGGCTATCGCTCGAAAATGAGATCCGCTACACTTATAACGTCGCCCATATTACTGGCGATTTCCGCAGGGAACATTATTTACATAAGGATCAATGGGCCGGCTTGAATAAAGCTTTGCAAGCGCTTCCTTATAATCATGTAGTCGTTTATCCCCCGGAGGATGGCTACGAAGAGATGATTCAACCATCGGCGAACTACTTCGATTTGATTAAAATCGAGAACTCGATCGGAACCGCGGCTCCCCCGGATTTCGAGCGGCCCATTTGCCTCCGGGCTCGCCCCGACGGCACTCTGATGGTGGTTGGACGGGAGAGTCAATTCGGTGTCAACATTCACGATCTTCAGGATCCCGTCGAGTTTTTCCGAAATCTGTAACAATATCCGCTTGACTATAGTCCATAGACGGATAACCAGCGAGATTAGTCCTCACGTTTTTCCCGCCGCGTTCGATAAGGGGTTTAGCATCATGACAGCGAGAGTTTCGGCGATCGTCTTAATTGCACTCACCGCGGCCTGTTCCGCTTGGGGTCAGATTCGGGTGACCGCTCCGGCATCGAATGTAGCTGTCGCGGCCGCCGACGACTACGCCACGCAGATCTTCCAGGATCCGTGGGATATGAGCCAGCGGACCGATCTTGGATGGTACACGTTTGGCATCGATCAGCCTCCGGTTAACCTGTTGAATCCCACGGTGGCGAATGGAATCTTTTCGGCTACCAGTTCTACCGGCAATCCTAATTTTTGGCTGCTCGATAGCGGCAATCCGGAAGCTGCCCCGGTCGGCAAGATCGGCAGCCTGTTTCCCATCGACTCTACCAAGTACCGGCGCTTTCTGATTCGCATGAACTTAAGTGGAGGCGGAGTTTCACCGAATCCACCCTGTTGCGCGCAATCGGCTCAGATCCTGTGGAGTAACAATACGATTTATCAGACTGGCGGACTAAGCGCTTCCGGGGCCTTCTTTACGTATCCCGGCTGGTGGATTTATTCGGTCGATATTCCCAGCCTACCGTTGGCCGTGGGTCCCGCAACCTGGACCGCTAAGCCGGTGGATTCGTTGCGATTTAATCCCGTGGCGTTGACCGGTGTAAACATCAGCGTGGATTGGGCGCGGCTGGTTTCCGATAATGCAGCGCTGAATCAAACAATTACCTGGACTGGTTCTGGCGCGGTGGATATCTATCTCGATAACGATACGAACTTGGGCAACGGCGTCGCCGGGCAGATCGCACATAATGCCAGCGGCACTACTTTCCAGTTTTACGCGGGCGGCCTGCAGGCCGGAACTTATTATCCCGTAGTCTGCCCTGCCAATAGCAGCACCGGATGTTCCTATGCGACGGGAGCGTGGATTGTTGGCGGCACCCCGACATTAACGTTTACCGCCCCGAATCCAGAAGGCAGCACCGATGATTTTGCCACGGTTCAGTTGAACAATCCCTGGGACTTTGATGCTCTGACCGATGCCGACAAAATCTTCCAGGCGCAAAACGTCAGCATTAAAACCATTCCTGCCGAGGACGAAGCCGGTAACTCCCTGGGCAGTGTGCGCGTGTTATACGGGACAAGCCTGTCCGGCACGGGTTCTGGCGACACGGCAATCTACACGCTCTTTTGGACTGTTCGCGGCGCAACATACCGGATCGACACCAGCCGCTATCGCATCCTCACCGTCCGTAGCGGCGTGAAAGCGGCCCGCGATATCAATAACGGGTCTATTGCCAGAATCATCTGGCGGGTAAACGGCGACGCGCTGGAGAACGTTTCGAATGATATTGTCACAAATTCTCTTCCAAACGTAAACGTGATTCAGAAAATTGTCACCGATATGAAGACGCTGATGCTCGAAACCGGCAGCGGCAGTCCATCGCGAACGGGGTGGACGGGCATGGTCGATGGCTTCCGCTTGAAGCCGCACGAGTTCACGCCGCCAACGGATTTTTATTATCAATCGGCGAAGCTGGCAGCGTTCGAACGCACCAACAGTGCTTATAACATCACCTGGAACTATGTAAATCCCGGCCCTGCCGCGCCAACCTTAAGCCTCTACTACAGCCCGAACGCGAGCGGATTCACCGGTACGCAAATCGCCGCCGGCTTAGATCCCGCCACGGCAAGCTACAGCTGGAACACAGCGTCGATCCCCAACGGCACCTACTATATTTATGGCGTTCTGGCGAATGGAGCCACTGTCGTGAACCGTTACTATGCGGCTTGGCCCGTAGTGGTCGATCACAACTTACAACAGCAAGCCACCGTTTCCCTCGATCGCAGCAAGCTGCTTTTCGGCGCTACTAATAATGGCGCGCTGCCCACCGATCCGCAGGATGTGCTGGTGAACGTCAGCGGTCCCGGAGCCGCTTCCGTCAGTTGGACCGTCGCTTCGAACCAGCCGTGGATCGTCGTATTGCCCACTTCGGGAATCGGCAAAGGCAAGTTTACGGTATCGCTGAGCAGTAACGCGCTGCCGAGTCCTTCCACTCTGACGGCCAACATTACATTGACGGCTACCGGAGTCTCCAATTCACCGCAGTTCGTTCAGACCACAACCACCGTAATAAACCCCGCATCCACCACCGGCCCGTTCGGCGTGATCGATCTGCCGAAGGAAGGAGATACAGTCTTCGGTCCCATCCCCGTGACGGGTTGGGCTCTGGACGATATTGGGGTGGCGAAGGTCGATGTGTGGCGCGATCCCGTGTCAACCGATCCGCGCGCGGCCATCGCCTCCAACGGCCTGGTTTACATTTCCGACGCTTACTTCGTCGCCGATGCCCGGCCCGATGTCGCGGCTGCGTACTCCACCCTGCCCGACAACTATCGCGGCGGCTGGGGAATGCAGGTGCTCACGAATTTCCTTCCCGACAGCGATGGCTCGGGTGGCATCGGCAACGGGACAATCAAATTGCACGCCATCGCCCACGACAAGGACGGCCATACCGTCGAACTGGGCGCAAAGACGATACACGTGAATAACGCGGCGGCGAATCTTCCATTCGGCACTATCGACACGCCAGGGCAGGGCGGGCCCGCATCGGGCTCGAATTTCGTCAACTTCGGATGGGTACTGACACAGCCGCCGAAGCTGATTCCCAAAGACGGATCCACGATCTTCGTGTTTATCGACGGAGTTTCGCTGGGCCACCCAGTCTACAATCAGTATCGGTCCGACATCGCAGGTTTATTCCCCGATCATTTGAATGCCCAAGGGGCCGTTGGGTACTGGCGCATCGACACCACCCTGATGACAAACGGACAGCATTCTCTAGGCTGGACCGTCACCGATAATGGCGGCAACGTGCAGGGTATCGGCAGCAGGCTGTTCACCGTATTTAATCAGGGCGGCGGCGCTACGGGAGGCGAAGGGAGCGGAAGCATTCTCGAGACGCCGGATTCGAAGGACTCTGAAAAGATTGACCTGCGCCGAGGCTTCCAAACCACGAGCCAACTGCAACACCTGATTCGCAGTGACGCCGGTTTCACAGTTGAACTCGACCAAATGGATCGGGTGGAATTGCATCTCGGCGGGGCGGGGATTCGCGGCTGGCATATCGTCAACGGCGAGCAGCATTCTCTCCCGATTGGCTCTACTCTCGACGAAAGAACGGGCATCTTCTATTGGCAGCCGCCGGTCGGCTTCTTCGGCAACTATCATCTGATGTTCCAACGGCCAGGCGACGGCACCGTGATTCCGGTACGAATTCACATCGGTTCCGACGTCCACCGCCACGGGGCAACCGCCGACCGGTAGCCCGGAATATTGGAGAGGAATACACCGCTCCGGACACTTACTGTCTAGTGCGTATTTTCCTCCGCCTGTGGGTAGCCTTGACCCTTGTTACCGGGATCGCGGCATCGGGTGCCGAGCTACCTCAATACTTCGTTCAGAATCGCGGGCAAGCACGCCCCGGCATCCGTTATTCTCTGGAAGGAGCTGGGTGGCGCGCCACATTCCTCGATCGCGAAATTCGGTTCAGTTCCGGATCAAGCGCGGTAACGCTGGAATTCGGCGGCCGAGAGGATTCGACCGTTGAAGCCTATCGGCCACTGCCCGGTCGTGTGAATTATTACATTGGCAATGATGCCCGGCAATGGCATAGCAACGTTCCCACTTTCGGGGAACTTGCCTATCGCGAAGTCTATCCCGGAATCGATATTGAGTACGCCGCTTCCGCACAAAATCTGAAGTCCCAATTCATTGTCAGCCCGGGCGCCGATCCATCTGAAATACAGCTGCACTATCGAGGCGCAACCAGCCTCCAAATCGATGCGGCCGGTGATCTGATCGTCGCCACCGGCGCTGGCGAAATTCACGAAAAGCGCCCCATTGCCTGGCAGAGCGACTCGACGCAAGTAACCGCCAGCTTCTATCTCTCGTCAGCCGATACCGTCGGATTTCGGCTCGGTGAATATAACCGTTCGCTGCCGCTAACAATTGATCCGGTCATCACATACAGCACGTTTTTTGGCGGGACAGGCTTCAGCACGGTGCAGGCAATTGCAGTTGGAAGCGCGGGAAATGCATATATCGCCGGTTGGACGGAAACGCGCGATCTTGCTGTCCCCGGCACCCCTACCGGTCCGAGCGCTGGCAGCGTAGACGTCTTTGTCGCGAAGTTAAATTCGTCAGGTACTGGAATCGTCTATTGCACTTACATTGGCGGAAATGGCGACGATCGAGCATTCGGGATCGCCCTCGATAGTGCAGGCAACCCAGTCATCACCGGCGCCACACACTCCACGAATTGGCCGATCTACAATCCCTTTCAAGGAATCCTGGGCGGGTCGCAAAATGCCTTTGTGTCCGGCTTGGATTCCACCGGAGCTATCAATTTCAGCACCTATCTCGGCGGCAACGGCGCGGATACGGGCAAAGCCATCGCGGTCGACTCCAGCGGAAATCGCTATATTACCGGCTCAACCACATCCACCAACTTCCCCGTCCGCACTCCGTATCAGGTCACAAAAAAAGGCGGAATGGATGCCTTTGTAACAAAGCTGAGCCCAGCCGGAGCCATCGTTTACAGTACCTATTTCGGTGGAACCGCCGACGATCTGGCCAATGGAATTGCGGTCGATTCGGTGGGTCAGGCGACCATCACTGGCGGTTCCTTTTCTACGAATCTCCCGGTCCTGAACGCCGTGCAAACCGGGAATCGCGGCGGCCAGGATGCCTTCGTCACTAAGTTTTCCGCAAGCGGAACTACCTTGGTCTACTCTACCTACTTCGGCGGAAGTTCCGGTGATATCAGTGGACCCGAAATGGGCAATGGAGTCGCACTCGATTCACTGGGAACGGCATTTATAACCGGCGTCACCAGCTCTGTCGATTTTCCTTTGCTCAATCCCTCGCAAGGCGTTTATGGGGGCGGTACTACCGATGCGTTTGTCGCTGAATTTTCCACCGGAGGAGCGCTACTGGCCTCCACTTACCTGGGCGGCAACAGCTACGATTGGGCAAGTAGCATCGTCGTCGCGGCAGGACAACCACGCGTCGCCGGGTACACTTACTCCACCGATTTCCCGCTGATCAATCCCACGCAAGCTCTGTTTTCCGGTCAATACGACGGGTTCGTCAGCTACATCGCCATGCCCGGCGCGGGTTTGGTGTTCAGTACCTATCTGGGTGGAACGAAGAGCGACGGAATCCTGGCAATGGCCGCCGATTCCGGCAACAACATGTACGTGGCGGGCTCCACGCAATCGTCTGATTTTCCCGTTCTAAACGCCTTTCACAGCAATCTGGCGGGCAGCCTCAGCGGCTTTGTTACCAAACTCAGCGAGTGTACTTATTCCTTGAATACGTCCAGCGTTTCGGTGCCTGCAGGCGGCGGATCCGGCGCGGTTGGAGTGACCCCGAATCCCGCTGGATGCGCCGTTACCGCGTTCTCTGGCCTGAACTGGGTGACCGTCTCGGTAGCGGGATCAACGGCGACGTACAGCGCGTCCGCGAATCCCGGCAGTCAGCCGCGCAGTGGCGGTTTCACCGTTGCCGGACAAAGTGTATCGATATCCCAGGCTGGCGGTACCTGTTCTTACACCCTGAATCCCACTTCGGTGAGCATCCCGGCCGGCGGGGGATCAGGGTCCATTGCGGTCACTCCAAATCTGGCTGGCTGTGCCGTGATGGCAACATCGAACGTCGGTTGGGCCTCCGTCTCCGTCTCCGGAAATACGGTTCAATATAGTGTTCCCAGCACCACGACGAGCCTGACCCAATCCGGAACGCTGACGATTTCAGGCTTGGCGGTACCCATCAGTCAAGCTGGCGGTGTTTGCAGTTTTCTTCTGAGCCAGGTGAGCCTCAACCTTCCCCCAGCGGGCGGCTCGGGAACGATCGTGGCAACCCCGAACCTGGCTGCCTGCGTGGCGGCCGCGGTTTCGAATGTCGCTTGGGCATCCGTGTCGATGGCGGGCAATACGATGAGCTATTCGGTCCCCTTGAACAATACGCCGCAGCAGCGAAGCGGCACGCTAACCCTGGGAGGTCAAAGTGTCGCCATCGCTCAGGCCACTGGAACGGTTACTCTGGCGCTTGATCAGACAGTTCTCCAATTCGGGATTTCCACTGGGAACACATACACCACCAGCCCGCAAACGGTATCGGTAAATCTCGGCGGTCAAAATGGAGTCGCCTGGACGGCCAAATCCACGCAGGCCAACATCGTCGTTACCGCGGGGCTCGGCTCGGGCAGTGGAACGTTCCAGGTTGCGGTTACCACGGGAGCGGGCGGGATAGTCACTGTCAGCGCGCCGGGAACCGTTAATCCGATCCAGCAGATCAAGGTTGGCATCACGCTGAACGTTCCCATCCCTACCCTGCCCATCGGCTTCTTCGACACGCCGGCCAACAATTCGGTGGTGGAGGGAGCGATCGCCGTCACTGGATGGTCGGTCGATTTGATTGAAGTTGTGAAAGTCGATATCTGGCGCGATCCGGTGCCAGGCGAGCCCAAATATCTGGTCTATATCGGCGACGCGGTCTTCGTACTGAACGCCCGGCCCGATGTAGCCGCCGGCTTTTCCACCTACGCCTTGAACACGAGAGGCGGTTGGGGATTTCAAGTATTAACGAACTTCCTGGCGAATTCCGATGGCTCCGCCGGCCACGGCAATGGAACTTTTACCCTCCACGCCATCGCCCATAACAAGCAAGGCAACCAGGCGGAAATCGGCAAGAGCACCATCACCTGCAATAACGATAACGGCACGCATCCGTTCGGGCAAATCGATACGCCGTCGCAAGGAGGAATCGCTTCGGGAACGAATTTCATCAACTTCGGCTGGGTATTGACGCAAAATCCTTACGTAATTCCTACCGACGGGTCAACCATAACGGTGAATATCGACGGAGTTTCCTACGGTCATCCCGTGTACAACCAATATCGTGTGGATATCGCGACACTGTTTCCGACTCTGGCCAACGCCAACGGAGCAGTCGGCTATCTGTTTATCGATACGACAAAGCTCACGAACGGGATACACTCCATCGGCTGGACCGTTCTAGATAACGCCAGCCGCATCGCCGGCGTCGGCAGCCGTCTGTTTACCGTTCAGAACTAGACGCAACATTTCTCATTGAAGGATGAGCCTGGCGGCGGGAGCGTGACGCAATGGCAAGTCGCGGGAGCCACGGCGCAGATTAGCGAAGCCTGTTGATGCGGGTGCCGGAAGCGATGCTCGCGCAGTTCCCGTTTCACATCCGCGGATTCCAACCCGATAACGCAAGCGGGTTCACAATCACACCGTAGCTTAATTGGTTGATAACATACTTCACATTCCACTTACGAAGGTCTGACGAACGACTATCGACACAGTATGAAGGCTGCACCGTTTGATTCAACCCAGGAGTTCAAACGCTTCTTGGAGGTCATGCGTAGCGTCCTCACGGTATCTAACGGGATGTCTCGACGAGCTTGTCCGAAAAGCGAAATAGGAACCCCCAAGGAATGGCGACCCGGAGTCTCTCGGACAACCAGATTCCTAGTATGGGGAATCGTGGCAAGGAGGATGAGCCCCGATTTTGACCTTGCGACAAGAGACGCGATAATAGATACAGAATGGAAGCGGCGAAGTCAGGCAGCAACTATTGACGTGCCCTCGATAATCTGGACCAGATAAAATTGAGGATTTCAGGATCGGCGCAGAAGGAAGAAGCGACGAAAAGGAGATCCGAAGATGAAAAAAGGGCGGTTCACAGAAGAACAGATTATCGGCGTGCTGAAGCAGC
>JBBSEX010000028.1:0-39962 GCA_038239345.1 Bryobacterales bacterium | reverse complement strand
CTCGCGGCGTGTTGCTGAACCAGTTTCCTCCAGTACTCGCTTCGCGCCATGGCCGTCTTCGAACCGTTTGCTGGTTTCATACAGATCCACTATCCGGCACATCGGGCCTGTTAAACCAGAGGGGTTAATAGGACGCGTACCCCCAAGACGTACACAGATACGAACTCGCGAATGGAGAAACCCGCCGGAGTAAGTTTCTCCATCATGTTAACCAAGCCGGGATTTCGGAATTGCCGTCTTAAACTTAGTGGACCCCTCGCCTGTGAGATACAACAAGAGATCGCTTTAAACTGGCAAACGAGTAGCCGTCCGCGCCATGATGGGTGAGGTCCTCTTTATATTTCCGCCTCGGCCGCGGAATCTGTGGGTCAGTTTCCTCAGAAGAACGCCCGAGACATGCCCGACACGCTGATAGACAATGGTTTCGTCGGTATCGCTGGGCTCCGCAACCTGGTCTTGTTTCGTAGCCAGTTTATTTCTCGGACAGTTCGCCGACCGCCGTTTTCGTAGGCAAAGCCTTCCGCGTCGGACGAGTTGGCATAAGACTCGATCGCCTGCTCGACCGCGTGGTTTGCAAAGGTCGAAAGCCTAACCCGATCTAATAACCAAGGCTAGAACTCATCCGATCGGGCATGGAATACCGTCTGGACTCTTTTGCGACGGAGTCCGGTCGCAAGATCGATAAACTAACCCAGTCCGTCGCTACCTTCTGCGGGAAGCTCCAAGACGAAGTGTCAGTAAAGCTCGTGGAGTTCAAGAACTCGTTGGATGAACCCTCGGCATCCTCGAACTCGTCTTCATGATCGGGCTGATCGTCCCCGCCGCCTTCCACTGGCATTCGGCGCTCACGGGGGTGGCCGCCACGGTCCTGGCGATCGAGAGCCTCGTGTTCGTCTGGATTCATGCCAAGTGCGGCGAGATCACGCCCATCATTTGGAGCGGCGTACTGGGCCTCCTTATGGCGTTCATCGCGTACGGCCGGATGGTTTTGCTACGGCCGGGACGTCCTCTTGATTCTTTCCCGCCAAGGAATTTCAATCAGGCGTAGGCAAGCGATTGAAGTGAATACAGCGAGCCCCAAGTAAAGAAAGAAAAGGATGGGATGCCGGCATTCGTTGCTAATGGATCTTACCGTTAGCCAGTTGTATGCAGGGAGCGCATAATCCCAGATCGGACCATGAAGAAGATAAAGGGAGTAACTAGCATCGCCAAGAATGGTAAACATACGCGCGCCGAGAACGTAACCGACGAAAGTCTGTTGTCCTTGCGCAAGCGAAAAGATTAATAAAGCGTACAAAGGTGTCAGCATTCCAAAGCCAAGAAATGGTTTCAATGGTTTAGTAACAAGGCCGATTACTATTAGAGCCAACCAGATCCAAACACATTGAGACGGCATGCGCAACCCACTTAGAAAAATCCTTGCAGCGACTATACCGACCACCAATGAGGGAATGAACAGCGGTGGGAAGAAGACCCAGTCGTGTATTGAAATAGCAAAGACAATAGTAGTCACCCATGCGAGCACACCGAGCGTTACCGCTGTTGACATTGCCACTCTGAAAATAAAAGCGGCGATCCAGGGAAAGAGCAGGTACAACAATGCTTCCACCGAGAGAGACCATGCCGGTGAGTTCCACTTTATTGGCCAAGAGCCCGGAAGCCATGATTGAAGTAGTGTTATCGACGACAGGCTCGCTACAGTAATGGTCCAACCACTATATTTGAATAGTCCGATTGGGACATATATAAGCCATGCGAACAAGTACATTGGGTAGACCCGCGCGAACCGCGCTACCCAGAAATGGCGTAGCGAATCGAGCAAGGCGCCTGACGGACCAAGGTAGTTGTATGCCAGGATGAACCCCGACAGTGTGAAGAACAGCAGCACGGAAGTAGGACCACTTGAGATAGCAGTTTTTAACGAATCGGGTAAATCGTTCCATCCAGCGGTTTTTGCGGCGTAATGAAAAAACACGACGTGCGAGGCAGCAAGAAATCTCAGGCCAGTGAGAGCGGGCAGCGTTCCTGATCGGCTGCGCGGAGTTAACGAAGGGTCCCGTAAGGGCGCATGCACTTCTAATGATCTTACCGCCAACTCGTTGTTTCGTTGGACCATACGAAGACCAGTGTGCTGGCTCATATAACGCGAAGCCCGCTGAGCGTTCTTCCCGTCCTCAGGCCTGATCGCCAGCTACCAGGGTATTTAGCCGGCCCCACCACGCATTCCGCGCGGCCGCCGGCATTGTTACGAGAAACAACCCCGCCCCTGCGAGTGCCGAAAGGGTACCCTCCGCCAGGAGTTGCCACCAGCTTGTTGGTGGCCATTGCCTGGACGCGAACCAAACGCAAACGGCGTAGGGTAGGCCATAAGTTAGCGGCCACAGAGCGCGGGTCAACAATGACACCGGCGACAGTTCAAACAACCGTTTCAAGAGGCGAGGGACGGCCCAAATCGAAATCCCAAGGAGAGCCGCGAGCGTTCCCACCAGAGGTCCAATGATGCCCCACCGCGAAGTGGCCACGATGCTGACCGCCACATTTACGGCGAGGGAACTCAGCGTGACAGGCACAATCAACCGCACGCTCCCCGTGCCAGTGATGGGCCATCCCCACAGACTGACTAGGGCCGAGAGCCAGATGTTAACACATCCCATGAGGGTGACCAGATCGCTTGCGTACATCGATGAGCCAACCCAGAGGGACACGAACGCCCGATTATAAGCGGCCACGGGAACTAGGAGAACAAGGCTCGCCGCTGTGACTATGGTTGATAACTCCAGAAGCCGCTCCCGCATGGCCCGCTGCTTGCCCTGCAGGTGCAATTCAGAAAGCCCGGCCCAAGTGGCACTCCCAATGTTCAGCAGTTGAAACTGAAGGGCGCTGCCTAGCCGTTGAGTCAGATAGAACGGCGCCACCAAAGCCGGCGACAATAACCCGGCCACCAGCAGGTTGTCACTCAAAGTGCCAAGGCGGGCGCTCAGGGCAATCACGAACATTGGCCCATTTAGACCCCACAAAGAACCGGTAGTCTCCCGATCCAGCGGAGCACGGAACCAACCAGGGAAACGGGATGCCCCGTCCCTGATCAGCATGGGAAGCACCACGAGAGGCGCCCCAACTGAAGCTGCCGCCTGGCCCTGCAGGCCCCACCCCGCCCTCGCCGCCATCACTGCAAACACAACGGTGAGAAGTGCTATGGCCGTTTGTGAGATGTGCACGATGTAGCCTCGCTGCCGGGCTTCCGCCAAAGCACGAAATAGTGCGGCGGGCGTGACAAGAGCGTTGATCAGCAGCACCAGACAGGCCATTTGCATTTCGTGCGGATTGACCGAACGCAGATGAAGGAACGTTGGCAAAATGAGCGTGAGCCCAGCCCCGCCGAACAGCATGGCAATAGCTATGATCCAGTAGGCGCGCCAACCCGAGGCCATTATTCGGCGTACCGCGTCGTCATTGCGCGTGCCGAGGGCGTGCACCAGACGTGTCATCAATGATCCGCTCAGACCTATTTCCAGCAACCACAGATACGCGAATGCGTCCGCCATAGCGCGAAATGCGCCGAAGCGCTCCGTTCCAAGAGCCCTTAGAATCAGGGGGGTTGCCAAGGCGCCTGCCACTACGGTAGTGCCCGTGAACAGAACTCCGCCGGCCATCGAAAAGACGCTCTGTTTGGTGCGGGGAGGTCTTTTCACCCGTTCTTACCGGTAAGCGTGACCAAACGCATGCTTCTGTTCAAGCTGGTCCGGCCAGGGCCTGGAAGACATCCTCGAGCGCTCCCACGCTTGCTTCGGGCGAGCAATGGCTTTCAAGTAGATTACGCCCAGCCCGGGCCTGCCGCTCGCGCAGATCCCTACTTCTCAGCAGGGCCACCGTTCGGGCGATGAGGGCGTCATCTTCATCGGCTAGTCCCAGATGCACTCCGTCCCGCACCGGCAGACCCTCTGAGCCGCAGGTCGACGTGACCACAGGAACGCCGAAGCCGAAAGCTTCCATAACCTTCACTTTCATCCCGCTACCATGTTCGGGCGCGTAAAGAAGCACGTCCAGTTTGCGAAAGTAAGGCTCGATGTCTTTTACATTTTCGTGGATTTCGATCAAGTCCGAGTTCCTAAACCGCTGCATGCAGCTTGCTGCACGCCCGACCAGGTGCAAACGGCAGTCAGGCACTTGCCTCCGGATACCCGGCCAAAGACTGGTGATCAGACGGACGGCTGCCTGGTACGTCGGTTGCCAATCGAACGAGCCAATCAAGCCAACCACAGGCGGTTGGTTCCCTGCATTCGGCGCGAAGCGATAAAGTGAGAGATCGATCGCTAGCGGGACGGTGACGACTCTGGCCCGAGGGTTGATTTGCCGAATCCGATCGCGCAAAGGATCGCTTACGGCGCAGATGGTCGAGTAAGTCCGCAACAGGTGTCGTTCCGCGCGATCAGTTGCTATCCGGCGGATTCGATCGTGCAGGCTTTGAGTGGGAACGCCCTCCAGGTCCACCGCAAACGAATACAACACGCTCAGAACCGCCTTCTTGCGGTGAGCCAGTCCGGTCCATCCGCTCCACAGGTTCTCCAGATAAAGAATATCGAAGCCTGCCTTCAACTCGCGATCGAGATCCCATATTAGCGCGTCGCTGAAGGCATGGGAGTGGGGACGGCGTAGCGTGTTGAGTTTTGATTTCCAGCCCGCGCGAGCAGGATTTAGGTAACACCGAACATCGTAATCCGGGGCGGGGAAAACTCTTTTTGTCTCGGGAATGTCCTCGGAGCGAGCGCAGGTTGCAAGCGCAGTCACACGATGACCCCGCGCAGTCAAGCCTTTGAGTATCACTGCATACCATCGGCCGGCCGCATGCGCAAATGGGAGAGGCGGTTCGATAAAGACCGTGAGAATACGTAAGGAACGACCGTGCCGGTGCATAGCTTCCAGGGTATATGTAAGGAAGTGAGCAATCCCGATCTCCATTTTGTCCAGCGTTTTCGACGCAAGCGCAATCACCTTTACTCCATCGCGGTTGCACGTTGTTGCGAGGCGATTGAGCCGTTGATGAAGAAACTACGCGAGCTGAACATCCCCAACAAAGAAGAAGTGGTCTACCATGTCAACCCGGCGCGGGTCCGCACAAAAACCCAGCAGGTATGTGGCGAGGTGTTCTTCGACCTGGACATTCGGGACGATGTCCAGAAAAGGATCTATTTTAACGCTTACGAACAGGACCTGCTGAGGCAGGTTCGGCCATTTTTCCCCGCGAGCGGGATTGTGTTCGACGTGGGAGCGCACGTAGGCTTTTATGCGCTCAATATCGCGAAACAACTCCGTTCGGGCAAAGTTTATGCCTTTGAGGCGGACCCGGACAATTTCGCCAGACTGCGCCGGAACTGCGCTCTGAATACATTCGGTGAGAAAGTTGCCTTGCACAATGTTGCGGTAAGCAGTCATGAGGGGACTGTGACCTTTTATCGGAGTGCGGCGGACCATTCCGGTTGGGGCAGCCTGAATCGCTTCGAAGGGGTAGCGACCAGAGAACTTCCGGTAAGCGCCGTAACATTGGATCGGTTTGTTGAGCGAGAGGCGATCGACAGGATCGATTTCATGAAGATCGATGTTGAAGCCCATGAGTTCGAAGTGATCGAAGGCGCGGCCCGTTGTCTTGAAAACAAGAGCATACATTCGATTTTCATCGAATACAACGGCCTACGGTTGCGGGAGCGCGGTTATTCCTTCCGCGATTTTCTTGCGCTGTTCTCAAAATTCGATTACCATCCAGCACAAATTAATCTTGATCTTGCGCGCGATCTACTGCATGGAAATGTAGCCTCAATCGAGGTCTGCACAAATTTTCTCTTTCAGCCCTTGGTTCGCGGCAGACGCATCGATTAGTAAAAGCAACGCGGGCTCCAGCGCTCAGGCACGGTTCAAATGCCGGCCAGTATCACGCTCAATTTGTGAATTTGCGCTTGCGGGTCGCAGAGCTGCCGGGCTCTAGCCACGCAGGCTGCTCCGACCGAACGGCGCAAACCTCCGCGCTCGATGAACCGGCGTAGAGCCGCGGCCAAGCTCTCCGGATCGCTCGCCGGGAGGAGTTCACCGCAGCTCCCGTCTACGATCTCAAGAGCTCCGCCCATGGCCGTGGTTAAGACCGGCAATCCGGCATATAGAGCCTCGATTAGCGCGATGCCGAACGGCTCCGGGCCCGTGTTAGGTTGACAAAAGATATCCGACGCCCCTAGCAGTCGTTGTACATCGGAGCGCTCTTCCAGGAAATGAACCCGATCGGCAATCGCCAAACGCCGGCTCATCGTTCGGAGGATTCCGAGATAGGCGACCTCCTCGGGCCGTTGCGCGCCTCCCACTATCCAGCAGACCCAGCCATCCAGATCTCGAAGTTTCGCGAGGGCTTCCAGGTGGAGAGTGTGACCCTTCCACGGAGTCAAACGGCTCACTTGGATAATAACTATGGCGTCTTCCGGAGTGTTTAAGCCTCGACGAACCGCGGCGCGCTCAATCTGATCCGGCGGAGCGGCGGGCGGGATAACGGGATAGTGCAGGACCGCTTTTTGCACGCCGGGGTAGAGCCCGCCGTAAAGTTCAGCGGTGAACCGGCTATTGCAAAGCGCCAGGCCGGGTGTGGTCCGCCCGGCCCACCGCTCGATCCAATCGCGCCCGCTTAGCGGACCGTGTTGCCACGATACCAAAGGAAGGCCGGATTTGCGTAGCACCGGACCAAAAATGGCCAGCGGCCAAGCCATGTGGCAAACCACAACGTCAAATCGCTTGCTTTGAAGCAACAGCCGTAATCGACGACGGGCTCGCCACACCGAACCGGGATTCCGGAAGCGCGCCGGTCCAACCGCGTGCACGATTGCTCCCGCAGCATGCAGTTCCCAGCTTAAGCGTCCCTCGAAACATAGCGCGAACTCCGGCTCCATGTTCGGACAAAAATGCCGGCACCGAGCCAAGGTTGCCAGCAAGGTCTCCACCCCTCCATACAGGTTCCCGCTGTAGATGTGTAGAACGCGCATGGCTTGAGCGCTTAGCCTATCAAAGGCGGATTCGGGCTACCGAAACATCAGCATTAGACAGAAGGACTGAGGCGACCGGCTCGGCGAACAGCTCACGATTTTGCGCCACCCAATTGTACAATCGCTCGACACCATAGCGCATCCCGGTTTCCGGCCGCCAATCTAGAACAGTTTGCGCCTTCCTGATGTCCGACACATAGAAAAGCTGATCTCCCGGTCGCGAGTCACCGAACCTGAAATTTACAACGCGCCCGGAGATCTGTCCTAAAAGATTTAGAAACTCGATGATGGAAGCGGAGTTGTTGGGGCCTCCTCCGATGTTGAAGGTCGCACCAGACACCTGATCAATAGAGGAAATACTCTGTAAGTAACAATCCACCAGATCGTCCACGTAGAGTAGATCCCGAACCTGTTTCCCGTCGCCATACACCGTGATCGGCTTTTCGAGCAGATGCGCGATAACGAACCACGAAACCCCCCCCTGCTCTTCCGCGCCGAACTGCCGGTTGCCGTAAATGCAAGATTGGCGAAAATTGACCGAGCGGATTCCATAGATGCGGCTGTAATCTATAACGTATTGGTCCGCGGCCCCTTTAGAACAGCCGTAAGGAGAATAGAAGTCTAGAGGCTGGCTTTCCGCCACGCCCTCGCGCGCCATGGGACATTCATACGCGGTAGGCGTCTCGCGCAGCGGGAGGTTGGCAAGATTGCCATAGACCTTATTGGTGTAGGCGTTCAAAACGAATGTTTGCGGACTTCCGAGGCGCACCGCATCCAGCACGTTCAGCGTGCCCAGTATGTTCACTTCGCAATCGAGTCTCGGATCGTCAACCGACTTGGTCACGGCAACCTGTCCCGCCAAGTGAATGACGGCGTCGAACTGATGATCCCGGATCAGATTACTGACGAGATCGCGATTGCGAACGTCGCCTCGCACGAAGGTCGGGTCGCTTTGAACCCGCAACCAGGCAAGATTGGCGACTGCGCCGGCACGCGACAGATCGTCCAGGAGCACCACTTTGTGGCCCATTGACGAGAAACGCGCCGCCGTGTTGCGACCGATGAAACCACATCCTCCGGTAATCAGAACTTGCAGGATAGGTACTCCTTGCTAGATTTTGGGTTGAAGGGCCGCATGTTCCGCTAGGTTGCCTTATTCGCCTCAGCCAGCAGATTGTCGCTGAACCGCGGGCCACGGAGCAGTCCAAGACTAATCCGTTGCCAGTTTAACGCGGGCTTTCCTGGGATGCCCCCCTGGTTGGTAAAGTGAAACGTTGGAGCGGAAAACTTCGCTTCTTGAAAGATTCTGGTCAGGTCTTTGCGGAGCAAAGCCGTTATGTGCGCGGGATAGCTTGCGTCACTGAACTCAAGGTAGTGTCCACGGAACACCAGGGCGATCAGTGATCGCCAACTTTCATTGTTGGGAGTCGTAACAAGAACCGTGCCACCGGGGCGCAAGAGCTTGAATATTTCCCGCATCGTGAACCGGGGATTTTCCAAATGCTCAATCACTTCCGCAGCGACGACTACGTCGAATGCGGCAGTATGCCCTGGCATCGGATCATTTAGATCCTGCTGAATCCACTCGACCGCTCCAAGATCGTCAGGGATGCGCATGATGTCCGCGGCCGAGACCGACTCAAAGCGACGCAGCGCGAGCAACCTCCGTGTGAATTCCCCTACTCCGGCTCCGTAATCCAGGATCTTGCCTCGCAGGTCTCTGGCTACGATAACTCGTTCCATCATCGAGTAGACCGAACTGGAGCTAGTTCCGCAGCTGAGTTCTGCCGCTTTTTCGCGATAAGCCAAAATTTCCCGGGAGGGGGAACCATTCGCGTTTGGCAAATTACCGCCCAATCTTGTCGTATAGCGCGAGCGTACGGGATACCATGGTTTGCAGGTTGAACTCCCGTTGAACGCGCAATCTGCCGGCCGCGCCGAACGACGTCCGCAGTTTTTTATCGTCTAGCAATTGATTTAACGCTCTTGCTAGCGCCTCGGGATCGGATGGGGGGACGGTGAATCCAGTCTGGCCATGCAAGGACACAAAAGGTACTCCGGATCGAAGGCTTGTATTCACTACTGGCAGGCCGGTCGCCATAGCTTCGAGTTGAACGATTCCAAAGGCCTCGTTACGAGCCACGGAAGCCAGCGCGAATACGTCCGACGAGTGGTAATAGGGTAGGGTTTCTTTTACCTTGCCGGCGAAGAAAATCTGCCGGCCGAGCCTCAGCTTTGCAGTCAGGTTCTCAAGTTCTCTCCGGAGGGGGCCATCTCCGACTATTACGAGCTTGCCCCGCACATGCATCATGGCGCGAATCAGGCATTCGAATCCCTTGTAATGCACCAGGCGGCCGACGCTCAGCACCACCCGGCTCCCGAACTGGCTCCGCAAATTGGCCACTTGGCCCGGCTCAATTGTTTCGAACTCCTCCAAGGCAATGCCGAAAGGTATCACGTGGCAACGGTCGCGAAAGCGGGACAGAACAGGAGACGTTTGTACATACTCCCCAGACGTCGCAATAATAGCGGAACTGCGGCGCAAAACCGTATCGACGAAAGGTTGGAGCAGAGCGCCCCGGAACTTCTGCCTGACGATGTCGCTATGATAAGTGACCACTAGCGGTCCGCGGTACCCGCTTGCCAGATAGGCCAGCACAGCGCTGGGATTCGGTAGGTGCAGATGGACTAGATCGGCACCCGAGTTCTGGATTCTGCTAATCATCGCGGGACATGCCGGAGCGGAGAACCGCCGTAAAAGGTTGGTCAGGCGGGAGATGGGAATTCCATCGACCACTTCCTCCACGACCCGATTGTCGCTGGCCACGAGAACGCGCACGTCCACTGAATCGCTAAGACCGCCGCAGAGTGTACGCAAATGCGTTTCAATTCCTCCGATGTGAGGCGGATAGAACTTGCCCACCTGGAGGACCATGCGTTTGCGGGGCGCCGACCGTGCGGGCGCCGAGGCTAACATGGCCGCTCACGCAATAATTCTTCGTAGATCATGGTCATTTGCGAGGCGTGCGCCCGCCAACTGAATTTGGAGGCCTGCAGGAGCCCCGCCTCTCTGCGCCGGGCCCATTGTTCCGGGAGTTGAAATCGTTCCTGAATTAACTCACCAGCGACCCGGGCCCACTCCTCGACATCCTCAAGTGGGCAGTACCGGGCTGCCGTGCCTCCCGCTTCCCTGAGCGCCGGAAGGTCGGTCGCCACTACCGGAACGCCGCAAGCCAACGCTTCAGTTACCGGTAATCCGAACCCTTCGCGCTCCGAAGTCTGCAGTACCAAAGCCGAACGGCGATACAGCGCCGCAAGCTCCTCCACTGTGAGCCGGGGTAGCTCCAGCACCGAATCCCCCAGACCCAGGCCTGCCGCCAGTTCTCTTTGGCCCGGTGTCAGGTATCCCCCGGCGCGAACCAGTCGGGCTTGGGGAAACCGCGTCCGCACCAGGCAGAAGACACGCAGGAGTATGTCGATGCGTTTGCGGGGAATGGTTGAGCCAACATGCAGGATCTCCAGCGTGTTCTCATTGCGCGGGCCAAGCAGGCGCGCCACTTCCGCATCCGAGATTTCGTTTTCATTATCCGAAAAAGCGGAGTGAATTCCGTAGGGAACCACGACAACCCGCTCGGCGGGAAGCAGTTTGTGGGCCAGCAGCGCCGATCGCGTGGCGTCACTGCCGCAGGCGACTCGCCCGGCTTTGCGCAATCCGTTCAGAATTCTTTTAGTCATCAGCCGGAACAGCGGCCCCCGGCGTTCCCGTTCCGGCTCCAGCAAGCAGCGAAAAGTATCGAGGTCATGACAGCAAACCACCGTGCGCCCGGCCGGCAGATCGTGAACCAGTTGCGCATAACTGTGATCCACAACCTGAAACAAATCGAAACGGTCGCGGATGCTTCGCACCAGCCGTGGATATGTCCAGAAACGGCCGGCCAACCGGGCCGCTGTATAGGGCATGGGTGACCAGCGGGGCATAGCGGACTCGATGGCCTCGGTCTGGAACCTGTCGGCATGTGCGTTCCGAAGATTCTCCGTCAACATTTCACCCACGAAGTCCATGCTGGGCCAGTTTTCTTCCCTTTGATCGAACAGCACTGCTACCCGGGGCAAACTGTTCACAACGATCTCAGTTGATTTATGGTGCGCTCAACCACAAACTCGCGGGCATAAAGACCCGCGGCGCGGGATCCCAGTTCCGCTCGCAGTCCTGGACGAGCGAGGAGATCTTCGGCGATCCGAACGACGTCGTCAGGTGACCCCGAAAGCGTCAACGCTACCGAGCCACTTTCGCTCCATAGAGGCTCCGTAGCGGGGCCGTGATTGGTGATGATCGGCATGCCGAGTGCTAGCGCCGCCATCATACTGGTACGCCGCGTACTGACACCATCGGCGTAAGGCTGAACCAGGATGTCGCACGCCGCTAGATGAACGGCGACCTCCCGGCGATCCAAGTTCTCGATGGAATGCAAGCGGCTGGCCAGCGCAGGGAATTGCCGCAGGATCTCATCCGCGTAACCAGAAGAGTGGTATCCAATCACCAGACCGGCGCGGGATGGGCAGCACATCAGGAGTTGCCCCAGCCACTGGACCAGTAACGGCGCTGTCAGCGTCGAGTACGAGCTGAAATGGCCGATAAGCGCGGCCCCAGGCACGCCCGCAATTCGGCGGCGAACCACTCTAACTTCTGCGGGATCGGCGCTGGTCGAGATGTTGGTGGGGACTGGCATCCAGATACTGAGCTTGGCCCGCGGCACCAGGCGCTGCAGTCGCGGTCGCCATGCCGGGGTGGAGATAAAGATTCGATCGGCCCCCCGGGCCACCGCGGCGGCCATGCCTAGCGTAACCATCCCGAGAAAATTGTGACGCAGCGATTGCCGGCGGCTCAGTGGAAACGAGACCTCATGAAACATCGCCCAAATCTCGTCATGGCGGCGAACGAGCAGCCATAAACAAAACAGCACGTTCAGAGCCTTCCATCCGAACGCATGGGGCACATACTGAACCAGCAGTCGCCGGGGGCCTTTCATTTGGCTGAAAGCCCGCTCCATCGTCCAGATGGCTCGAGGACCAAAGCAGCCCGGCAGGCGGTGGATCTCAACCCCATGTTCCATTCGCACGGCATCTTCCGGTCCTGGCGCCCAAACATGCACTGTGTCACCACACGCCGACAATCCGCTCGCAATCTGCTGCGTATAATCGCTAACGCCGCCCCGTTGAGGCGGATACTCGCCGGTAATAATATCCCATCTCCGGGGCGCCATGACTCGCTCGTCTTAAGCCGGCCTCGAACGGCTCTGCAGCTTTTCCACCGACGCGGGCGCCGCTGCAAAGATGGCTCCGTTGAGAGCCCAGAGTTCCATCCCGCTCTGCGATAAAAAAAATACATAAGAAAACGTGGCGGCCAGCGCGCCGACGTTATATGCCAACACCAAAGCCCCCCAGATCCATATCTCATTACTTCGGAGCGACGCGATCTGCCAACTGGTTTGCAACGCCATTATCAGGACAACCAGATACGCAAGCGTGAGGGGGACGCCCCCATCGAGTATCCACGCGGTCCACTGAATTTCGGCCCAAATCGGAGGTCGGGTCAGATCGGATTCTTTTCCAAAGTAAAGGTCTACCATGCCAAAGCGCCCGAGCCCTGCGCCCGGCGGGTAATGGGGAAGAATTTCTCGAAAGGTATGATCCATGAGAAACCCGCGGTTCCGGTAATAAACCTCACCCGGCTTGCTTGCGATGAGAGTCTGTAGGCGGGAGGTCACAGCGGCGCCACCATCCCAATCGCCAGACCCAGGCTGAGCAATGCCCCCAAAGGCAGTGCCACGATGATAGTGCGCAACCGGACTCTTTCTCCACGAAAGAAGAGCAGACCGAAGAACGCCGCAAAACAAATCAAAAGCATAATCATGGAGACTCGGACCTGGGATAGATCGATGACCGTCCACCCGGCGATCATACTTGCCAGGCTGGCCGCCTTAAGCAGCGCCCCATTCGTCGAGCACTGGCATACCGTTCGTAGGCATAAAAAGGCGATGGCCACTGCCGCGGGCCTTGGCGCAATTGCAGAGCCTGAGCCGGTTCATCATTCCCCCGGTTAACGTTCGGTGGCATAATACTGACTGTTCGGCCGAGCCCTCGCTCACAGGACAGAGTTACCGCTGGAACTCCCCAAAAGCCGTCAAAACTTGCGTGACTCACGGGTGGAGAGTCGAGTTTATAATACCATCCTTATTGGGCTCTAACGTGCCCCCGTCAGTGCGTGGAAGTTTACACCTACCAGTACTTTCAATAACGATTAGCGGAGTAACGCTGGAACCCGGAAGAGTTATCTGTTGGCCCGCCTTCAGTGTTGATGTGCTCGCAACCACAACGTCGGCCTCGGTATTTTTGTACCTTGGACGGCACCCGCGTGGTACTTGGTGAGAACTCGAGTCCTCCAGCTCGAACGTCGTTGCTGGAGATTGCGGCGCTCAACCGTTCAATCGCGGTGGACGCGGCAAAGCGGGGGACTGTACTGATCAAAGGCGGCCAGTTTGTTTACACGCATGGTGGGCCGCGCCAGCCTGGGACCTGAATCCTTCTCCACTAATGCGCCGTTTGCCGCATACTATGGGCCCGATGGTTCCCACCGATGTGAATTAAGCGGCGGTGCTATTGCAATCCCGGATCAGATCGCGGAGCGATCCAGGATTGAACTGAAAAACTCCAGGTGCCTGCGGGCGATGATGGGCCAGGCATAAGTGGAACGAGCAGTCTCCGCCGCACGGCCTGCTAGTTCGGCACGGCGTTCTGGGCTTGCAATTAGTCCGGACAGTACACTTGTCCACGCCGACTCGCTGCCTTCAGCGGCGATTAAACCGTTATCGCCGATCACATAAGGGATTTCTCCGCTGTCGCTTCCAATCACCGGAACGCCGCACGCGAACGCTTCTATGATCACTCGTCCAAATTGCTCGCGCCAAGTGGCCGTCGTTTGACTGGGGACGCAAAGAATGTCCATAGCATTCAGATAAAACGGAACGCGATCGTGAGTGACGTCCGTAGCAATCCGAACGCGATCCCCATATGGTGCTGCCCACCGATGCAGCATATCTTCCATAGGCCCGGTACCGACGAACAGGGCATTCCAGCCGGAAGGCATGTGGCCCAATGCAGCGGTCAGCATTGCCAAGCCCTTTTCTGGACGGAATCGGCCGACAAACCCCACCACGGGTGCGTTCGGGAGCCAATTGAGATGAGTCAAGGCCCGACTCCGAAGCTCCGGATTGGGACAAAACCTGTCGATGTCAACGCCAGGCGGCAAAATGCACCAAGGGCGTTCCTCATATCCGCACTTCCGTCCGAGCTGGGCTCGGGCTACAGTCTGGCCAGCCGCGATCCAACCGCTGCAGCGGTCCAGGCAATATCTTTCAGACCAGGAAAATGGTGGCGGATACCGCTTGCCAATATTTTGGAAAGTGTAGAACAACAACCGGGAGTTTGGGCGGCTCCAACGAGCAATCTGGGCGCCAACCGCGATGTACGGTTCCTCCCAACAATGTACGACGTCCCAAGTGTGGTTCAAAATAGTCCGAAGCCGGTGTCCATAGAGCATGCCGTGCACGAACTTGGAGAAGTGCAACGGTACGGCTTCCAGACGGCACGACTCGCTTGCTTCCGGCTGCAGACGTGTCAAGCCAAAATCACCATGCAGCAGCTCCGGAGCCACCGCTGTCACTTCCCACCGGCCAGTCCCGGCGCGTGCCATCTCATGGGCGAGCCGCCGGTTCAGCGCGACGGAGTACGAGTGGGCGATGGATACGACGCGCAGTGGCCGGTTCATGGCCGGTCGGCCTCGATCAACGTCACGATGCGGGCAGCCATTTGGTCCCAGGAATAAGCGAGGAGTTCTTGAGAAAAGGACACTGCCGCCGCCTGAAAGTCCGCCATGTTTGAACGCCACAGCCAAAGCCGCCTGACGAGACAGTCAACGTTGCCCGAATCCGGTAAGAGCAACGGTTTCAGGGCGGAAGGAAAAATTTCAGCGACGCCTGAATTCTCGCTGACCACCGCCGGTAAGCCGCGGCACAGCCCCTCCTGAACCCCGAGGCCGAAAGCTTCGTAGTGCGTCGGCGCCACCACGCACGAGCACCCGGCCAGCACCGTGTGTACATCTTGACGGAATCCGAGGAACAAAATTCGGGACCCTACACCGCAGGCCTCCGCGCACGAAGTCCAAGATGGCAGGTCTGCGCAGTGTCCGACCACCGCAAGGTTGGCGTCCCATCTTGCATCCGAACAAAGCGTGACCCAGGCCTTGAAGAGCGTGGCGAATCCTTTCCGGCGATCATCCGGCGAGCCCACAAACGCCACAAAAGGGGTCGCCGGATCCCACGAGAGCTCGTGGAGAGCTGCCGCTCGCTCGTCGGGTGTTGCCGGATGAAAACGCTCCCGGTCGGTGCCATAGTAGACAGTTTGGATAAGATCGGGCGGGATGCCCAGGCGTGCGATCAAATCCTGTCTCGTCCGCTCCGAATTCGCCAGAATCAAACAGGCCCGCTGGAGCGCCCTGGACTCTTGCCGCAGAAAAGCGCGATGTGTCCAGTGCGACTTCAAACGCTGCAGCGGACTGCCGTTCACGGTCGGTTCATAAGCGGCGTGGACGTAGTGAACCCAGTTCACGCCGGCCCAGTTGCAATTGCCGCCGTTCACGACTACGCATCCACCACGCTCCGCGATTCTAACAGCCCAGAGCTCTCCGGCACGCCGCAAGAGCACTCCGCCGAGCGAGCACGAGTTCAGCGGCTTCGGCACTCGATGGACAAAGACATTGGCGCGCGCGGCCAGTTCCACATCCACGCGATGAGCGACAACATGCACTTCATATCCGCAATCCGACAGATATTGTGCCAGAGCTAAATTGGCCCGATCCATTCCACCTGTGGTCACCAGGTCGCCTGTTACCAGCAGGTATGGCTTCTTCTCTAGCGGCAATTGAACCAGCTTAGCCGCTCGCTGGGTCTACGGGCCAATGGCGCATGCAGGGACGTTCGATCAAGCGGAAATACAGGGCGCTGATCACAAGTACGATAGGCGTCATTAAAACGAACTGAATAATCAGCCGGAAGGAGAATGGACCAGCGGGGCTGAGGCGTTGCGTTACCATTCCCAGCGCTGCGATGGCATAGTTATGCAACAGATATATCGTGTAACACATGCCGCCGATCGTTGTGATCCATGGGCTGGCGAGGAAGCGCTGGACGGTAACGCCCTCGAATGCCGCGACATAGAGTAATAGGATCAGCCACGGTGCCACCCACTGAATGGTTGCTCCCCCACGTACCAGCAAGGCCAATAATAAAGACCAACCGGCGACTGAGGTGAAATCCCAGAGTCGGCTCTTCCCGGGCCGCCTTTCATCCGACAGGTAGAACTCAGTCAGGAGAAAGCCGGCGAGAAAGTATTGTGCGTATCCGAGGAACGAGAGTTGCAGAAGGGTGTGTCCGGAAGCGAACCTGCTTACCGCCGTTGCCAATAGAACTAACGTAACTAGCATCGACCTCCGAGCTGGGACGTTTGCGATTCCAAAGACTGATGCTAGCAGAGGAACGAGAATGTAGAACTGAATCTCAATTTCCAGCGACCAGGCTACAAAGTCAATATCGCTCGGTCTGCCAAAGACGAGATTGTGTACGTAGAAGGTACTGGCGATCAGATTAGGAAGCAAGACAGAGGCGCTGCCCCTGCTCGTGACGATCTTCAAAACGAAGAACAGAAGGAGGCACAAAAAATAAGGCGGCTCCAGGCGTGTCAAGCGTCGCAGGAAATATTTTTTGAGCGACACCGGGCGCCTTAGATTCCGGCGTGCCTCGGCAAAAGGCAGACTCAGAACAAATCCGCTTATAACGAAAAACAATGGTACGCCGATATTTAAAATCTGAGTTACAAGGAAAAACCAGTTGGAACCGAGCGATTGTGAGTACCCCTGCGGCGAGTGGCGGAAAACATCCCCGCTCAAATGGTAAACAAAGACCGACAGAATGGCGAGGAAGCGCAGTCCGTCGATTTCGGGGATGAACCGGCCGGTCGACGTTATGCGGCGGTAAGGCTCCAGGAACTGTAGGGGTGCCGCGGGGCGCGCGATCTCAGCCATCACCCTCGACCTTAGTCGGAATCATTTCCTGCAACGACATGTTTACTAAGCTAGCCCGCAATGCTTTAAGTCGCCAGTAATCCTGGCAAGTTGGCCCGCTGTTTTCCACTCGCTTCACCCTACCAGTTCATTCGGTGGTCCGGTTTACGACGGAACCACACTTGGTACAGTGATCGGATGAACCGCCCATGGCTTGTTCGGGTAGGCCCTGATCGACTGCGCATTTCGGTCTGGTCGCGCTTGTACCGCAGCAGGCAAAACGACTGGCTTCCGTTGTTTAAATCGGCGAGTCTGCGACACTGTCCGCTGGTGAGCATGGAATTGGTACCAGGGGACTGGATTTCCGCCTGCATCGCATTCACCGGAGTGTATCAACCTGCGCTGACCCGCCGCATCATCGAAGCGGCTCGGCAAGGTGGCACCCTGGTCGATATCGGAGCCATTCTCGGCTATTTCGCACTGCTATGGGCAGGATGCAATTCGTCCAACAAGTGCATTGCGTTTGAGGCCTCACCTCGCAACATTGATCTTCTCCGGCGGAACGTCAATCATAATCGGCTCGGCGGGCAGATCCAGTAGTCCCGTCGCCAGCCGGGTCGGCACCGGGAAGGCTCTGGTTCGATGTTGGTCCAACGGATCAGACGGGGGTGGGGAGGATTAACCCTGGAGGAGTCCGATCGT
Organism: Bryobacterales bacterium; assembly: GCA_038239345.1. GTDB lineage: Bacteria > Acidobacteriota > Terriglobia > Bryobacterales > Bryobacteraceae > JBBSEX01. The sequence goes on along the minus strand of JBBSEX010000028.1, from coordinate 22,127 downwards.
TGCATAGAAGTCGATGTGGTCGGTGTGGATGAGATGATCCGTTCTGGACCCCATATCAATTTTGAAGGTCGATGTTGAAGGGGCAGATATGTGCGCCTTAATGGGTTGCGAACGACTCTTGAGGCTGGCGTCGTTCGGGAGATCTGGTACGAGCAGAATAAGGCTCGGATGGGGGCGGAGGTGCAACCCGACCTCGGCGCTTCGTCGTCGTTTTGCATGCTGGGGCGCGGGTTTGCTTCGATTCGAAATCTCAGGTGTTTCTTAGCCCACTCCGCTCAGGCGTGGTTTTCTAGTTGTGAGTTCATGACCGTAATCCTGCAAAGGCTTTTCGAAATATCGCCAAGAGAGCCAGGCTACGGCCAAGGTTGTTGTCAACCATGCCAGACTTTGGGCCGCTGCCCGTTGCGACGTTCCCAGCAGGGGCGACTTGATCAGCAGCTTCACCATCGATTGCACTGGCAATTGAAGCAGGTACACTCCATACGAGATTTTTCCAAGCCATCTGACCGGCGTCCAGCGAAATAGAGCGGATGCCGGCTCGTTCTGGCGCTGGACTGCCCACAAAATCAGCGCAGCGAACGCCACAGCGTTGAGCGAAAAGCCCACCGGGCGGGTCACAGGGTGGCTGGGTTCGTTGCCCGCCCAGACGTAAAGTAGCACCAGCGAGAGCATGGAAAGCGGCACCCACAGAGTGGCTTTCCGCAGGTAGTCTCGTTTAAGGCGCCGTATCAAAACGCTGCGAGACCTCCTGCCGCTAGGGCGTCCAGCCTGCTGAGTGTGCCTACGTATTGAATCATGGCGTTTTCCGGCGCATAGATTAGCATAAGAACACGCCAAGCCAGCGACCCTAGAAGCATCGCTATCATCAGTACCTCAAACCTTTTACGGACCAATCGGACTACTATCGGAAACCCGAAGTAAAATTGCTCCTCAATCTGCAAGGACCATGGCGGTCCTAAGGGGCCAAATACGGGAAAGATTCCCTTGGCGATCGTAATGAAGTTCGCAAGGTAAATAAAGAACCAAACGGGAGATCCCCATTCTGTCCGGAGCTTTATCAGATCGCGCCCGCCGTTCCAGACCGTTAGAAAGCCGAAAATCAGAATAAGAAAGGCGTAGTAGAGTGGGAAAATCCGGAACCCACGGCGTATGTAGAAACGGCGGAAATAGTCCGGTTGGTCAAGGTTGTCGATCAATATCCCGGTAATCAGAAATCCACTCAAGACGAAGAATAGATCGACGCCGATCCAGCCCATTCCCGTCACTGGGAGTGCGACGCGCCAAGCTCCCACATTGGGCCAGAAGTGGTCCAGCAGAACCAGCGCTACAGCGAAGCCCCTGATCCCGTCGAGTTCCAAGATGCGCCTCGGTGGATCATGGACGGGATTTTTGAAGCCCATAGGCCTGGGTCACGAAGGCCAATCTTAACATCGGGGCCACTGGTAAGAGCGTTAGACCAGGAAAGTCCGTGTCAAGCAACAATCAATCTGCCGGCTGAGGCGAATTAAGGCAACCTGGGGATGTTCCGGCCCCCTCGCTTTTAACTTATGTAAGCATTACTGTTCTGCGAGTTCTGATTACCTGAAGGCGGTGGTTTCATCGGCTGCAAAACGGTGACGCGTTTCTCCTAACAATCCGCCAAATCGTCCACGTAGAGCAGATCTTGAACCTGTTTCCCCTTACCATAAACCGTGATCGGCTTTTCGAGCAGATGCGCGACCACGAAACCCACCCCTGCCAAGACGGCTGATCAATGCGGGAAATACTCTGCAAGAAAGGTCCGACGGCGCCATCAACTCCCATTTCCATCATCGATTTCTGCATCTTTAAAGAACAAGTCCCGGTCCCGTTGTAAAGTTCAGGTTCGGACCCGCTTCATATATATAGGACATCAGGAAGACGCAAAATCTGCTGATTGGGACCGGAAACCATCATGCACGACTGTGTAAGACGGCGGTCTTCCACTCGCCTCACACTACCGGTTCATTCGCTGGTACGGCTTGCGATAGAACCAAGGCTGCCGCAAGGGCAAACTTTCACTCTCTTTTTAACAGGTTAAAGAGCCGAGAGTTCATTCCGTTCATGGTAATCTGACCACATACTGACCGGGTTGGGTCACTTCAGATGTGACTTTTTGAGCGGAGCTTGCGCTAAGAGCGGTTAATCGTCCGCCGCGCAGTAGTCAAACTTCAATGAATCAACTTAATCCCCCTAATAACGGAGCCCAGGTTGAGATTGTTCCCCTTGGACAATATTCTCGCAATGGCGTGAATCACTCTTCTTCAGAGTTTGTCCAAAATGACTCCCGGGCCGATCACGAACCTAGTCTGATCCTCCGATACTGGCGTCTGATCCAGCGGCGCAAGGGCGCGATTTTGCTCGTTAGCGTTCTCGGGGCACTGGCCGCCTTCGCCTTCACCATACCTCAGACACCCATCTATCAGGCGCGGACGACCATCGAAGTTCAGGGAGTCAATGACAATTTTCTGAACATGAAGTCGGTCGACCCGACCAATGCCCTTCAGGACTATTCGGCCGAAGCTTATATCCAAACGCAGATGAAGATTCTGCAGAGTGATGTGCTCGTCGATCGCACGATCCGGAAGCTGACCGAGCAGCACGCCGCTGCTGCGCAGCCTGAAAGCGCGTCCCGGGGTCTGTTACTTTGGGGGATCGAGATTCGCAAACCTCTCACGTGGGGGGACATGTTGAAGCGCACCGCCATGACCGTTCAGGCAAGAATAATCGGAAGCACCCACATCGTGGAAGTTTTCGCCGATTCACCCAGCCCCGGGCTAGCCTCTGACTTTGTCAATGTTTTGGTGCAGGAATTCATCGCCTATACTCGCGAGAGCCGTTGGAAGATGACGCAGGATACTGGCGAGTGGTTAACCGTTCAGTTGCGGGACGTCAAGTTGAAGCTGGAACGCAGCGAGGCCGAGTTGCAGGGCTATGCGCAGAAGGCGGGGCTCCAATTCACAAATGAGAAATCGAGCGTTGCCGAAGAGAAGTTGCGCCAGCTTCAGCAAGAGCTGTCCAAGGCGCAAGCGGACCGTGTTCTCAAACAATCCTCTTACGAACTCGCCGCTGCACAAACCAGCGGAACGCTTCCCGAGCTCTACGACAGCGTCGCTCTCCGCGACTACCAAGCCAAGTTGGTGGATCTCCGCAGGCAACGCGCCGAACTCAGCTCCACGATGACCCCAGCCAACGTGAAAGTAAAAAGACTTGACGCTCAAATCGAAGAACTCGAGGCTGCTCTCACTAAGGAAAAAGCGCAAGTTCTTAAGAAGATCCACGACGAATTCGAAGCGGCGGGGCGGCGCGAGAAGTTGCTGGTTGAGGCTTACGAAACTCAGAACCACACGGTGTCCGGTCAATCCGTCAAGGCCATCCGGTACGACATCTTGAAGCGTGAGGTGGATACCAATCGCCAGCTCTATGAAGCCATGCTCCAGCGCGTCAAGGAAGCGGGAATCAGCGCGGCCATGCGGGCCACCAATTTGAGCGTTGTCGATCCGGCCAAGCCGCCGGGGATGCCTTATCGGCCGAATCTGGTCAAGAATATCGGCCTGGGACTGCTGGGCGGACTGGTAGCCGGCTTGGGACTGGTAACGCTCCGCGAACGAGTGAATCGAAGCTTACAGGATCCTGGGGAGACATCGCTCTATCTAAGCCTTCCCGAACTGGGCGTCATCCCAGCGGCCGGAATGGGGCGCTTTTCTTATGGGTCCAGTTCAAAGGGGCAGAAAACGCTCAGCCCGATACCCGCCGCTGAAGGTCCCTCGACGCAAGGGGTGGTGGAATTGGTGATGTGCGAGAAGGGTCCATCGTTACTTGCGGACTCCTTCCGGGCCACCCTCGCGTCACTGCTGTTCTCAACCGGCCTGGACAAGAACAGCTCCGTTTTTGTGCTAACCAGCGCCGCTCCCGGTGAGGGAAAGACCACCATTGCCAGTAATCTGGCAATTGCCATGGCGGAGACCCGGCGCAAAGTCTTGTTGATCGACGCCGACATGCGCCGCCCACGCCTGCATGTGATCTTTGGCAAGGATAACGTGCGCGGGTTGAGCGATCTCCTCGAATCGGAAGAGCCGCTCACCATAAAACTCCTCTCGGATGCGGCCCAGGCTACCGGCGTGAAGGGCCTGACCGTGCTCACCAGCGGGCCAGTGACGTCCAAGGTCTCCGATCTGCTCTATTCAGCCCGTATGCCCGAGTTACTGCGGCTGGTCCGGGAAAACTATGACGGCGTTATTTTCGATACTCCCCCGGTTCTCCAGATTCCCGATGCCCGCATCCTGGCCAGGTTCGCCGACGGAGTCATCATGGTGGTAAGGTCCGGACGAACAACAAGAGACGTCGCCTTAGTAGCCAAAGAGCGCTTCCGCGAAGATGGAACGGCCCTGATCGGAACCATTCTGAACGACTGGAACCCTCGCCATACCAGTGCCTACGGGTACAACGGATATTACAAGAATTACCGGGCCTACGAGGGCAAGCAAAGCACGTAGAAAGAGCGCCTGCTTCCGGCAGTGCCGGCTCTGAAATCAGCGCATGAAGGTCTTGTACCTCAACCCGACTGGCCACTTGGGAGGCGCCGAAATCAGTCTGCTGGATATGCTTGCCAGCATTCGTTCCGCTGCTCCGCACTGGCATTTGCATCTGATCGTGGGCCAGGATGGAATGCTGATTCCGCTCGCGAGAGACCTAGGAGTCGGGGTTGAGGTGATTCCCTACCCCATCGAATTGGCTCAACTCGGCGACGCCGCGGCGGGCGGGCCAGCGGGTTTTCAGGTTTCACGATGGTCGGTGGCCCGCAAAATCGCGTATGCCTCTTTAGCCATCGCTAAATACGTTCAACGGCTCCGCTCCGCAATCCGGGAACTCAATCCCGACGTCGTGCATGCGCATGGGTTCAAAATGCTTCTACTCGGCAATTGGACGCGGCGCTCCGCAACCCCGATATTCTGGCACATCCACGATTATGTGACGCCCCGGCCTTTCATGAGCAGGTTACTGCGGTGCCATGCCGGAATGTGCGCAGGCGCGATCGCGAACTCCTCTAGCACAGCCCGCGATTTGAGAATTGCCTGCGGCTCTCGGCTCCGAATCATGCCTGTCTATAACGGTGTGGATCTGAACCGTTTTTGTCCTGCCGGAGACGCGCTTGATCTGGACCGGCTCGTCAACTTGCCACCTGCTCCGCCCGGCACTATCCGGGTCGGCTTGCTGGCGACCATGGCCCGCTGGAAGGGCCACGCCCTGTTCTTGCGCGCCATCGCTATGCTGCCGCCTGAAATCCCGGTTCGCGCTTACATCATCGGAGGCGCTTTGTATCAGACGGACGGCAGCCAAGGCGACCCGAACGACCTGCACTCGCTCGCGGCTCAGCTAGGCATCGCGGACCGGGTCGGAATCACCGGATTCCGCTTCAACTCCGCGCCCATCATGCGTTCGCTCCATATCCTGGTGCATGCCAGCACCAAGCCAGAGCCTTTCGGAATGGTGATCGCCGAAGGGATGGCGTCCGGCAGCGCTGTGATAATCAGTGCTGCGGGAGGCGCAGCCGAACTACTAGCTCTGGGCGATGGCGCGCTCGGGTTCCCGCCCGGCCATGCTGCCGCATTGTCGGATCGCATCGCTCAGCTTGCGCTTGACCCGGAGTTACGGCGTGAACTCGGCCTCAAGGCCAGGCGAACCGCCGAAGCGTACTTCGACCGGGACCGCCTTGCGGGCGAGCTGATGCGAATCTACAAGGCCGGATTACAGCGCCGCTCGGACCCGGTGGATGTCGATCCGTACTTAAGGGAGCCCGAGGCTTGGGACGCGTGAAGGAGAAGAGACTGATCGGGACAGCGTGCGTCGCTATGCGGTCCGGGCAGGGCTGCTGAAGGGGACTCACTTCATTCTAGATCCCCGCGTCGGTACCCATCAGGTTACCGGCTTGTACGAGAGGGAAATCGCGAGCGCCGTCCGGCATCTTTCGAGACTCTCCCACTCCGCTATCGATATCGGCCACGAACAACGGAGTCGACACGGACTTGTTTCGAACCGGAGCGAAGACGTCGTACCCTTTAATCCTGTACCTTGGAACATGGACCGGCCGCAAGCGTGGCCAGTTTCCCTACGACATTTTCGTACAAGACGTGCAACCGCTTTTTCCCGAGGCCCGGCTCTGCGTGGGTTCCGATTACTGTCCGCGCGGGACCGCGGCGTCGTCGATGAAGGTTTTTCCCATCTGATGAGACGCTCGCGCGACTTTACCGGAAGTCCTGGATGTTCGCTTATCAGAGTACTTGCGAGGGCTTCGGAATGTCCTACATCGAAGCAATGTCTAGCGGAACCGCGGTGCTGAGCTCTCCCAACGATGGGGCGAAGTACGTACTGGATGACGGCAAATATGGTGTAATCGCCGATGACGCCGATTTCACGCGCTGCCTGCTCGAGTTGCTTTCCGTGCCCAAATGGCGCAACCGATTGGCTTCGGCGGGCCGCCAGCGCGCGGGCGAATTCTCGTGGCGGTCCGTGGGCGCGTGCCACCAACCAATCTACCGGGAATCGATGGGCGTATGACCTCCACGGCATCTCAGGAAGCGACCCTCGCACGCCCGCGCGCGTCTCTGCCCTCCCGAGCGTCTAAGAACCGCTCGCCAGGGTTCTGGATTGAGGTGTTTATGTACGTCCAGATCTCCTGTCAGCTCGCGCTGCTGTGGAGCGCGGTCGGGACGGCTCGACCGCTGTTCCGAGCAGCCTCCTTCGGGTTCAGCCTGGCCCTTTTGTTCTTCCTGCCTGGCCGCGCAAAACCCCATCCTGCCGCCAAAGCGGCCATAGCCATTCTGATAATTCTGGTAATCGGCTTTTTCCACCCCCTGACGAATAGTGCGTTGGCCGGCACTGCGGAGATTGCCTTGAATCTCGCGATTCTGGCGCCCCTCTTCTGGGTTTCTCACCTGCGCATCGATTGCGCCTCGCTTCGCCGCGTGCTGCTAATTTTCTGGGGATTCCACGTTTTGAGTTCGGGCTGCGGTCTTTTGCAGATCTACTACCCGGGACGGTTTCAACCCAGTTTGTCACCAGTGATCTCAATGCGGGGCGGGTCGTACGTCAAGAGCCTGGAAATCGAGACCGCAGCGGGAGCCCACGTATTCCGTCCCATGGGCCTGACCGACAGGCCCGGTGGCGCAGCCAGTTCCGGGTTCTATGCCGTTCTGCTCGGACTTGGCTTCCTGCTAACGGAAAGGCGCCCGCTCTTGAGAATGCTGTCCGTTGCCGGTCTCTTTATGGGAATGGTCTGTGTCTACCTCTCGCAGGTCCGAGTCACGCTGGTAATGCTAGGTATCTGCATCATTGCTTTCTACGGGATCGTGCTATGGCGCGGAGGACGTGCCCTAATCGTGGTCCTGACGGTGGCGCTACCTCTCATTGTTCTCGCCAGTTTGGGCTGGGCGATCACCCTGGGCGGAAAGAGCGTCACGGGACGCCTGAACACCCTCGTCAACGACCGCCCAGGGAATGTCTTCTATCAAAACCGCGGCCGCCTCTTGCAATATACGTTCGAAACTTTGCTTCCTGAGTACCCCCTCGGGGCGGGCTTGGGACGCTGGGGTATGGTCTACGCTTACTTCGGAAGCTCGGCCGACCCTCGCAAAGATCAGATCTGGTCCGAAGTGCAGTGGACCGGATGGATCCTCGACGGGGGTATTCCAATGATTCTGGCCTATCTTGCCGCGATTTTTCTCGCGATTCGCACCGCCTTCCGGATCGCCCTGCTTCGGGACCGGGGCGAATTGTGGATCTGGGGCGCCCTGCTGGTGGCCTATAACTTCGGGGCGCTGGCTGCCACATTCACCTATGATTTTTTCATCGGCCAAGGCGGGATGGAACTGTGGCTTCTGAATGCAACTCTTTTCGCCGCCGCGCTACGTAGCCCTGACAACCGCACCCGCGACCTCCGGGATCGTCTCAGCACCGTCGAGTCCGTCCGATGAGCAGAACCAGAAGATCGCTAGTGGACTTGCCTTCAGCTATGTAAATCAGATCGTCGTCCTGCTGGCAGGACTCTGGGCGATCCATTTCGTCCTGCATCGAAGGGCAGCACTACTACGGATTATGGCTCGCACCGCCCAGATTCTCACCTATCTGAGTCTTTTCGATTTCGGCATCATCAGACTTCTGCCTCGCGAGGTGCCCTTCATCCCAGGTCGGGCCCAAGAAGTTCAACGCGCCGCCCGCGTCCGGCGCGAACTGGCCGAAACGGCGAGTTTGATTCTGTGGCAAACGCCGGTCATCTGGGCGCTTACTGCGGTGCTGTGGTTCAGCGTGCCCGCGGAAGGAGAACGCCTGCGCTAACCTCTGGGACTGGTCTTCATCTTTTTCTTAATCTCATTCCCTTTCCGGATCTTTCTGGCCGGGCTGTCCCAAGCTGCAACATGAGGCGGAACTCGCCGGGGTCCGAGAACGAGTGGTCTTCTTGGGCTATATCGGCGACATCGTCCGCTATTACCATGCCGCCGATGTTTTCGTGCTGCCTCGTCCACTAGAAGCGAGGCCTTCAGCATAGTGCAACTCGAAGCCATGGCCTGCGGGAAGCCAGTGGTGAATACCGCCCGTCGACTCCGGAGTTCCTTTCGTCTCAATGCACGGCGTTACCGGACTCACCCTCAATCCTGCGGACCCGGATGGCTTAGCGACCGCGATCAGCCTGCTCCTTGACGACGGCAACCTGCGAGCGGTACCTACAAGCGGGGCGGCGCCGCGTTACCGGCAGTTCAGTCTGGAAGACATGACCAAGCGCACTTTTTCAGCTCTATCGGGAAATCACGGAATCGCCGACTGGCGGACTGCGAGGCCGGTCTTTGCCGGCTGGTACAATCTCGCCAGCAAAAATTAGACCGATAGAGTATCATTCTGGTATTCGGTATTGTTAAAGAGCATCATCGGAGGAAACATGCAATTTGAGAAGAGCGTTTTCAGTCCCGCTTTATGGACGGTTCTTGGCTTGGCTGTTCTTGGCACCGCCCAAGCGGCCTTCATACAAATTCCGCTTCCTAACACGACCTACACTTCCGGCACGACCCTCGTTCCACCCGGAACCCAGGATGTACCCGTCACCTCGCTTTCTAGCGGAGGATTTACGGTATCGTTCACCGGAGCTACCGCGGTCATCCCACGTGCGCCAGTTCCAGTGGGGTGGCAAACCTGGGCTGCGCCACCCTTTACCGAAACCGCGACTCCACGCGTCGATGAAATCCAGACCCCTCTGGTGCCAGCGAACCAAACGGTCACTCTGTCTTTCAATACGCCCGTGCAGACGTTCGGGTTTGAAGCCGAGATCGATTCTTTCTCGGCTCACACCCTCACCGTCAACTTCCTGAACGGAGCGATAAGCGTCGGTACTATCGTGCAGGCCTACCCTACCGGGATCTCTAGCGCTCGTCTGATCGCTGGAACGACGCCCGACCAGCAGTTCACCAGTATCTCGATCAATGGCGACACGGACTTCGCGATCGCCCAAATTCGCTTTGCGCCCGGAGCCCCGCCGGCCGTTCCCGAGCCCTCCACGATCTTGTTGTCCGCCGGTGGACTGGTCGCAGTGCTGCTGGCGCGCCGCCGCGTGCGGGCATAAGGCATCAATTCCGTCAGTTATTGGATGTTCGCTTCTGATTGCATCGTTCTCGCGGCCAGCCAGCAGATGTCCTGCAATTTGGCTGGCGAGGCAGTGATTTTATGTCTCAAGAACGGTGTCTATTATGGGCTTAACCCAGTCGGAGCCCGCGTATGGGACCTCGTTCAGCAACCCAGAACCGTCGGTCAAATCCTCGATACGTTGAACGAAGAATATGCCGTTGATTCGAACACATGCAGGCAGGATCTCGAATCGCTCTTGCAAGATCTCGCGGCCAAAGGACTGGTCGAAATTAAGCCTGCGGATTAACACCCTGACGCGGCTAACCTTGCCGGAACTGGCCACCCGCCTCACAGCGTTCGTTCTGATTGGGTTGATTCGTGTCGCTATCACCTGTGTTCCGTTCGGTCGCATCCGGCGCTGCTTGACTTGGGCTCACTCACTTAGAGTGCCAAGCCGCATTCCCCCAGCCGGCATCATTCGGGCCGTGCAGTCCGCCTCCGCTCGCGTGCCGTACTCCACCTGTCTCACGGCCGCGCTGGCTGCGGAACTCATGCTTGCCTGGAGCGGCCGGGGTTCCCAGCTCCGCCTTGGGGTCATTCTCGATTCAGCCGGAAAGCTCGATGCTCACGCGTGGCTTGAGATGGATGGCGAGGTCGTATTGGGCGAGCCGGAAGCCGGCACCTACACCACCTTAGAACGAGCATGAGCGGTATTGCCCTGATCTTCCACCGCGACGCAAGCCCTTCGGACCCGGACTCGTTGATGCGCATGATGAGTGCATCGCCAGACCGGGCCCGGGACGGCGCCGGCCAATTCACGTCGGGCCCCGTGGATCTTGGTCATCAGATGCTCCATACCACGCTGGAGTCGATTGCGGAATCCCAACCCTTTGTGGACCGGCCCTCCGGCCTGTGCATCTCCATGGACGGCCGAGTGGACAATCGCGCCGAGCTTGTCCGGGACGTCAATCAGCATCCGGAGGCCGGCGACGCTGAACTGGTTCTCCGCTGCTATCAACGGTGGGGACCAGCCTGCGCCCATAGAATCGTCGGTGATTTCGCCTTCGCCATCTGGGATCCTCGGGAGCGCCGCGTATTCCTGGTCCGCGACGCCATGGGAATCAAGCCTCTGTACTATTACGCGGACTCCCGCATATTCCTCGCCGCCTCGGAGCTCACCCAGATCGTCGCCCACCCAGGGGTTTCTCCGTGCGTGAACGAAGCCTTAGCTGCCGAGTATCTGGCCTGCGCAATGACGGGGGCGGAAGAGACTCTCTACCGGGGCATTTACCGGCTCCCGCCGGCGCATTCGCTGACCGTGACCGCTGCTGGCTTAATTAAGCGCCGCTATTTTGACATCGACGCGGCCAAAACGATTCGCTATCAGCGCGACGAAGATTACTCCGACCATTTCCTGGAAATCTTCTCCGAAGCCGTGCGCTGCCGCCTGCGCAGCCAAACTGCCGCGGGAGTCTTCCTCAGCGGAGGCGTGGATTCTTCCTCAGTCGCCGGAGTTGCCTGCCGGCTCCGCAAGCCACTCGATGCGTTCTCGATGGTGTTTCCCGGCGAAGCCTGCGACGAATCCGCGTTCATCGGCGACATGGTCGTGAAATCCGGCGTCCGTTCCCACACAGCCGGCGCGTCGGGAAAGAATGCAGCCGAATATCTCGCCCAAGTTCGCAGGTTCAACGATTTCCCCGATTACCCCAATGGGGCTATGTCGAATTCCTTAAGCCAAGTCGCCCTGCAAAAAGAATGTCGCGTGATTCTCACCGGACTGGGCGGGGACGAGTGGCTCATGGGCAGCCATTACGGTTATGCCGACCTGCTGAAGAGATTGAAAGTCCGCTCGCTCGCGCGGAAACTGCGTGCCAATGCGCGAGCCGGCGGTGGCCGGTTCTCCTGGCGAACCTTGCTGCGCTTTGGCCTATGGCCGCTGCTGCCTAAATCCGCGCAAACGATCGCCGGGGGCTTTCTGGACCGTAACCGCATCCCGTCCTGGATCGACGCGCGCTTCGCCGCTCGAACCGGACTCGCCGAGCGCCTACGCCAGGATACCCCGACTCCCCCCTTTCCAACTCTCGCCCAGAAAGATCTCTACTCCGTCTACGCGAGCGGCTGGCGCGTTCACGCGCTCGAAATGGAGGAGAGATCCGCATCTTCTTTTGGAATGGAACAGCGCCATCCCTTCTCCGACCGGCGCTTGTTGGAATTTGCCCTCGCCCTACCCGAAGACCAACGCTGGCGCGATGACCGCACGAAATTTGTCCTTCGCCAAGCCATGCGCCCGATTCTGCCCGAGTCCATTCGGGAAAGGAGGTCCAAAGCGGAGTTTTCCTCCGTCTTCCTGAAGGCCTTCCAACGCAACGGGGGCGCTCACTCATTCGAAAATCTGCCTATTGCGGCGGCGGGATGGGTTGACCAACGTGAAGTGGAGCGCAAATATCGGCGCATGGAAAACGAGCATCGCTCCGGCAGTCTTGGCTACACCAGACACACTTGCCCGCTCTGGATGGTCTTCGGAATTAACTTGTGGTTCGACGCGGTCGTGTCCCGTAACGCTGTCGGTGGTCCCTAGCGTACTATATAGGAGAGCTTCGCAGCACATTTCACCCCAAATCAGTGCATACTACTAGGAGAGGACAACTCATGAACGATCAGGATAATCAGGCTCCCGTTAAAAAAGCTTATGAAACCCCTCGACTGGTCGAGTACGGAAGCGTGCAGAAACTCACACAGAGCGGAACCACCGTAAGCGCGAATGACGGCGGAACACATCGCGCCCGTAAACCTTAACGGTCCAGGTTGGCCTGACATCAGGGCGCAACCAGCGTTGTACCGTTTCGCCGGTTCCTCGCTGCGGAGCAATATAGCGCTTCCCGAACTCGGCTCCGCAAACACAGCGCCGGATTGGTCGTTGGAATTTGTCACCCAGCGAAAGCCCGAGCCGCTCCCCTGCCGGTGGTTCCATCGTTGGTGTTTACCGGATGGCGGAGTATGGCTCCGCATCGGTCGCATCGCGTCATCCTTCGTCTTGGAGTTCGCGAACCAAGCCCGATTTACCGTCTCGCCGGAGGATGGGCTGATTCGGTGTTTTGCTCCGGAACAGACACCGGCCGAGACTATCCGTCATCTCTTTTTGGATCAGGTAATGCCACTGGCCCTCAGTCTGCGCGGCAACTTCATTCTCCACGCCAGCGCCGTCGCCTTCTCCCGGCGCGCCGTGGCTTTCGCGGGTCTGACCGGATCGGGTAAGTCGACCCTGGCAGCCAGTTTCTCCTCGCAGGGATGTTCTCTCCTCGCCGACGACTGCCTGCACATCCAAGAACGCGCTGGTAAATTGGTGGGCAGCTCCCTCTATTCGGGTCTCCGCCTCATGCCCGATTCCGCTTCCGCCGTTCTCGAAAGCCATCGGCAGACTCTCCCCGTGGCCCATTACACTCTCAAACGCCGCTTCGGTCCCGCCGAAGCCCGCATCCGCTTCAGCCTGAAACCCGCTCCGTTGGCCGCTATTTACTTCCTGACATCCCCCGCGGATTTCACGCTCACTCAGATTTCCGCACGCGAGGCTTTCATCGAACTCGTGCGGTATGCCTTTCTGCTAGACGTAGGCGATCCCGCCGGCTTGACACGTCAATTCGAATTCATTCGGGGGGCCCTTGCCCACCTGAGCTTCTTTCGGTTGTCCATTCCCAGACGTTTCGAAGAACTGGCGGCCGTGCGAGAACGGATTCTCCGTGCGTAAGCCCTCGATCGCACCGGAAACGATCCTATTGGAAACGATCGTCCCGGAAAAAGAATTTCTCGTCCAATGCACCCGAGTGGACCAGGATTCCCGCCGCTTGGAGGCGCTCCTTGCGCAGTCCCTCGATTGGCACTCCATCCTCGACGGCGCCTCCAGGCACGGGATCCTGCCGCTGGTCGCGCTCCGTTTGCAAGGCCACGATCTGCCCCCAGCAGCCGCCGAGCGCCTCAACCGCCAATTGCGCGAAAGCACCGCCCGCAATCTTTCCGGTAGCGCTGAGTTGCTGGCTGTCCTGGACGTCCTCCAAACGAACGGCATTTCCGCCGTTCCCCTAAAAGGCCCCGTTCTCGCTATGAGGCTTTACGGCAGTATCGCTTGGCGCGAATTCGACGACCTGGATATCCTGATCCCCCGGAAGGACACCGCCAAAGCTGCCAGCGTTCTGCAAAGCCACGGCTATCGTCCGGGCCTGGATCTTTCGGCCATGTCGGCCCGCGCCTTTGCCGGGACCAACTGCGAGATGACCTTCGAAAAACCGGGATCAAGCCGCCCGATCGAGATTCACTGGGGTTTTCAAGAACGCAAATTCCTTGGACGTTCGCTGAATTCGGAAGCGTGGTGGGACCGGCTTGAGTCGATGTACTTCTTCGGACACTCCGTGCAGGTACCTGCGCTGGACGACTTGCTGATCTTCCTCTGCGCCCATGGGGCCAAACACTCCTGGGGCCGCCTAAAGTGGATCCGCGACATCGCCGAACTCGTGTCGCTCCACCCCGCCGAAGCTTGGGAGTCAACGCTTCAGTACGCGCGCGAACTGAGATTGGAAAGAGTCTTGTTACTCGGTCTCTTGCTCGCTTCCGATCTGCTCGGTGCCGCACTTCCCGGATCGGTTCAAGGGGCGGTCGCCTCCGAACGGCGCATTGGCGTTCTGGCCGCACAAGTGGGGCAGCGGCTCAAGGGGCCCAGCGCCGGGTCGCTCGGTATTTTCGGCACCAGCCTGTTTCACCTCCAACTCGGCGGACACTTGTGGGACCGCTTGCGGTATTTTGGACAGAACTTGCTCGTACCCACCGCGGGGGAATGGCAGCTCATCGATCTGCCGGGACCCCTTTCGTTTCTCTATTACCCGCTCCGGCCTCTGCGGCTGCTGGCCGGTTATGGCGTGAAACGAATCTTTGCCCCTTCAGCTAGGGCGCCGCTGCCAGGACTTGAATCGTCAGTGATTAACAAGAAATAGAAGGCTGAACAACACAGTGAACCATCAAACCGCACATATCGTCATTTCCTTTTGCCTGGCGCTCAGTTCGACCGCCCTGGCTCAACAGCCTGCGCCGGCAGCGGAGCGGGCCAACCCCGACCAGTCCAGCGCCAATTACATCTTGGGCCCTGAGGATCAGATCACCATTCAAGCGCCGGAGGTCGAGGATATCAACAAGCCTTATCGCATTGACATGCGCGGCAATATCAATCCGCCTCTGGTCGGCCGCTTGCGGGCTGCCGGACTCACCGTGGAGGCTTTGGAAAAAGAGATCGTTGCAAGGCTGAAGCAGTTCTACAAGGACCCCCATGTATCCATCACGGTCAGCGAGTTTCACAGTCAGCCGGTGTCGGTGCTCGGCGCCGTGACTACACCTGGTGTTTACCAGGTCCAGGGGCGGAAGACGCTCTTTGAAGTGTTGTCGCAAGCCGGCGGTTTGCGGCAGGATGCCGGCAATCGCATCAAAATCGCCCGGCGGAAGCAATGGGGACCCATCCCCCTGCCCAACCAGACCACGGATTCAACCGGCGATTTCACTACGGCGGAATTAGCTGTCAAATCCGTAATGGATGCAAAGAACCCGGCCGAAAACATTCTGATCGAACCTAACGACGTCATCTCTGTCCCGAAGGCCGATTTGATCTATGTGGTGGGTTCCGTTCGAAAGTCCGGAGGCTTCGTGCTCGGGGAGAATGAGAGCATTTCAGTGCTTCAGGCGATCTCGCTCGCGGAAGGCATGGATAGAACCGCCGCCCCTAAGAACGCCAAAGTGCTGCGGCCCAATCGGACCTCAGGTACCCGTACGGAAATCCTGGTAGATCTAAGTAAAGTGATGGCGGGAAAAGGCGAGGACATCGCCCTGCAGGCTAACGACATCTTATTCGTCCCGAACAGTGCCCCCCGAAGCGCGGCACTGCGTACGTTCGAGGCCGCCGTCCAAATTGGAACCGGGCTTGCGGTTTACAGGCGTTAGCGGTGTCAGCGCTTAATGAGAGCGCGCAGCCCGCTCCAGGATCTCGATTAATACCTCGCAGGGTGCCTGACTGTTAAGGTTGCTTGCCGCACGAAGCGCGCCAGCGCGGAGGTTTTCAATGACCGGGATCCTCGAGGCACGCGGCGATTGCGACCGCCAGCCCGATCCCGTGGGAGGTTCGCAGGCGTCACCAGTAGATCGAATACCGCCATTTCCGCGCGCAGCGCGTCGCTTCCCAGGCAGCCTGAAAAATCGGACCTGACGCCCAGCCGGGCGGGTCACTTGAGGCACCGATTCAAGCAGCAACTCCCGCCCTTCCATCGATCCATCCGGCCCGTGAAGAGCAAGCGAACCGGGTCTCCCAAGCGTGCGGCTCAGGCCCGCCTGCGGCCAGAAGAAACCCACCCGGATACCCGTTCCTGTGCACGCGTTCCGGTGCGCAGCCACGTATTCAGGTACTCCCCGCCCATCGCCATCATGTAGACGGCAAACCGCAGAGGCAGTAGAAAAGCTGTTGACCAACGCCACGGTGGGCTCCACTCCCACGCCGCCGCTAGAGCTCCGTGCGTAGCCCATTTGGGCCATCCACCACGTGCAAATGGAATCGATCGGGGCGTGATCGGCGGGAGCATCGGTCTCGCAAAGCAAGGCCATTTCATAGCCCCGCCTTCGAAGTACGGAGAGGATATTTTGCCAGATACTTCTCCGCCCCTCCTACACGACGGCTGCTTACATTAGCCACCAGGAGGCGCACGCCCGGTTACCTGGCATTGGAAGGCAGGTAAACTCCCAAAGTGTAAGGAAGTCTGCGAGTCAAGAACTCGGGCGGAACATCGAAAGCGGGAACAGGCGCGCGCCGCGATACGCTCACGTTATTGTTTCTATTGACCAGGTGAATGACGTTCCCCCGTGAAATGGTTTCCGATCCGCCGTTCCAGAATACAGTAATTTGGCATCGCTCCGGGCACGTGACGAAGGCCTCACCTTCTATCACTTGAAGCGAGTTCCGCTTTACTTTCACGCGGGAATCGCCGCTGACGGTCGCCCGCGCGCCCCCTACCCATAACAAAGCCGGTGACGGCTTGGTCTGGATTTCATCGTTGTCCAGTAGGGTCCATTGGATCACTCCGTCCGCATTCGTCAGAGTCCCGCTGAGTGAGATTGGGCCGGCACTTACAACCACGCCAACCGGTGAGCTACAAAACGCCGCCTCGGCCATCAAGAGCAATAGCAGCTTCATCCTAAATACTCTAGGCCCGGTAAGGCGAGTTGATTTCGATGATATCGTACATGTTAACCCGCTCTCCGGAACCTTGAGTAAGGTATCTCCGTGGGAGCCCAGCCGAAAGGCCGGAAACCCACGCCAGCTCCAGCGCATTTGCAGGAATATATAAATTGAACTCGACCAATCCATGCAGTAATATCGTCGCCATAGAGACCAGACAGGCGAAACTGATCATGCGGATCTCTTCATCGTTACGCGAAGAGAGCTTGCCGATCGCCCCAATCGATACAAGGCCCAGGAGCGCGCCAAGCAGCGCTACCCCGGGGATGCCTAATTCCACGGTCAATTGAAGGAAATCGTCGTGAGCGAAATCGGTAGTCCAGATAGGGAGTTCGGTCTTATATTTCATGTACGTGAACTGATAGCCACCCAGGCCACAGCCAGTTAACGGATAATCGAAGAGCATCCGGCGAGTCTGATCCCAGATCATGCGACGGTCGGTGGCGACCGTGACGGGCCTGGAAAACTCCCCGAATCGGTCCAGCAGCCGGGCAGGAATGACTGCCGTCAGGCTGATCGCGGCCACCCCGCCGGCTATTGCAAGCAGCCGCCATCTACGGTTTCTCAATCTGGATAACCCCCACCATGCGATCAAAGCGATTGACAAAATGGCTAAAAACAAGCCCATTCGCGACAATGATGCGAGAATCGCAGTGAAGAGCAGGACGGCACACGACAACAGTAAACCGATGCGTGCCGCGAGTCCTACATCCGATATCCACAGCCAATCCTCTCGGGTCACCAAAAGCAGAGCGTATGCCAGCGCAAAGGGGAAACTCATCTCCAGCATTCCCGCGAAATGATTTCGATCGATGAAGCTGCCCGTCACGAAACTGTTGGCCTCGTTTTGCTGCTGATAGCGAACCAGTCCATAGAGAGCTTCCGCTGAACTGATCGCTAACAACGGGATAACGCAAGTCCAGGGGCGTTCCGATAGCGACCAGGAGATCCGCCGGATCAGGAGGAAAACGAGCAGATAAGAAATTACTCTTGTCAGATGCTCGAGAGTAATCGATGGACGAACCGCTAGCGGTTCGGTCACGATGTTCGGAATCACTGGCGCTAGCGCGGCCACCATCTCTGCCTTCGCCGGAGAGAGTGCCTTTAACCAGGGAAGCGGAAGAGGAACAAGCTGAAAACCCACGTAACAAGGCAGCAGGAAAAGTAAAATCCCGAAAGGCTTGGACAACGGTGGGCCGCTTGGCGACCTGGAAGCAGCGAAAAAGAAAATTACTGTTATGGCGGCAAGTCCTATCAGCCATTGGTTCCAGACGACCGGTTCTACGCCGCCTGCGCGGTAGGCGACGTAGAACCAAAGGAGCGCCAGAGACCAAAGCAAACCGTGCTGGGCTGGCTTGCCTGTCAACGCTCTCAAGCGCCCCTCCCAGGCTCGAGTTCAATATCGTCGATCCAGGCAGTGAAGGAGGGTTGCGCAGCTATTTGTATGCGAAGCATGCGCGTTGGCGCGGGCACCGTAAACGAATGCGTTAGGGCAGTCCAATCTTTCGAGGCTGCTACCGAGTGTGTCCAGGTATCGAAGCGAGCTGGGTTTTCAAAATCGTATACCCGTAAGCGAAGGCCTTGTTCAGCGTCAAGACCCTCTCCCCGGACCTGCGCGCGCAAGATATACTTTCCGGGCCGCACCACCAGCAGCTGTGAAATCGCGGCGCCGCCTTTCGAATCGGGATCGAGTCGCAGTGACCAATCGCCGGAGTGCGCACCACCTTTTGCTCTGGCGACGGCGGCCACCCGGCCTGGTTCAATGATCCAATCCAGTATCGAACCGGAAAGCTCGCGCTCAAAGCCACCATTCCAAACCAAGTTTCCAACCCCGTATCCTGCTTGGTTTGTTCCCCGGCCTTCCGTCCAGGCCGCGAACGCTGCTTCCGGCTCCCGTTGTGCCATCAAGAAGTTTACGTACAGATTCCTGGCTTCGTCATGCACCAAACCGTGGGTCACTTGCCACTTCCAAACGATGTCGGCGTTATGACGGTCCCCGGTAGTCAACAAGCTTCGGAAATAAGCTTGAACTCCTCGTCCTTCGGCTGCCACGCCTGTTCTGAGAACCTGATCGGCGGGAATCTCCAGTCTCTTGTAGTAGCCGAAAATCAAATCGTCATAAAAAGCTGTTTGCCCCAGGACTGCCCACATCAGGCTAAGCGCCTGGCCGATGTCCCCGGCTTGCAAATGATAGTTGGCTGCTCTCAGGCGAATTGGCGGAGCTCCTCTGCCCAGGTTTACGGCGCGAGCGAAACAGTAGCGGGCCTCGGCGGTTTTCTTTTGGCCGGAGTAGTAGTCCCCCAAGTCGCACCACCGATAGGGGGAAGCTGAATCGCGCCGAACTGCATTCAGGAAAAGCTTGCCGGCCTCGACATCCTGCCCGTTCCAAATTTGGCTGTGTGCGCGATGCAGCAGTACGCCATCATTCGACCCGTACAATCCTTCCGCTTCTGGTCTCACCCCGAGGACATACACAGCCAGCAAAACCCCGCCAACCGGGAAGGGCAGAAGAGCGCGAAGTTTTCTAACGTTCGGCATGCCGGACCAACGTTCAAACGCTATTAGGATACCGTGACGAGATCCATTCCGGGACCTTCGTTTTGTCGGGTCTATAAAAAGGGACTCAGGCCGCCGTTCGCTGTGCAAAATCCATGGCACTTGACCTCGAGCACATTCACAATCGACAACGAGAACAACGTCACCGTGTACGCCCAGGACAGAGGAAGCCGCGCATGGCGGTGGTTCCACCACGACGAGTTTCGACTCCCTAGCGGCCCTCGGCACGGTGTCCGCGGACTGACCGCTTAGTCGGTTCGTAGAGATCTGGAACACCATCTCCCGGCCAGACCCGCTTAAGAATTTCAGCGACCGCGCGACGCGGAGATCCGCGAGAACCTGCGGCCGGAAATAGGCCTAAAGGGGTGCAATAGGGGACCCCGCCGAAAAATTGTATAGAGGTCCGACCCCCTGATTTTCTAGCTCGATTTCGTCACACACTGCTCCGGCTTCCGACCGGCATTTTCTATGCGCAAGGCGTCAAGGCCAATGTTCTGTTCTTCGATCGGAAACCTGCCGCTGAGACACCGTGGACAAAGAAGCTCTGGATCTATGACCTGCGCACTAACAAGCACTTCACGCTGAAAACGAACCCGCTGCAGCGCGCGGATCTTGATGATTTCGTGGCATCTTATAACCCGCAGAACCGCCACGAGCGGCAGGAGACGGAACGATTCAAATGTTTCTCTTACGACGATCTGCTCAAAAAGGACAAAGCCAGCCTGGACATCTTCTGGTTGCGCGATGACAGCCTTGAGGATTCCTCGAATCTTCCCGAGCCCGACGTGATCGCTTCTGAGATCGTCGAGGATCTTCAGGCTGCCTTGGAACAATTTGCGCTTATTGCAGGTGACCTGAAAACCGCGTGATGCGCCCGTTGTTCCCGCGGTGCCCTCCGCTTGCCCGGCCCCGAAGGTCGCTCAGTTCGTTCACGATGTACTTGAGTCCCATCGCCGCCTTTGTTCGCACCAGTCAACGGCAGACACGATTTCGCGAAGATTTCGCTCAGCAATGAGCGTCGACGTGGCTCGACTAGGAGTTAACGACAGGAGCTTCTCTTGTAAGTCCGGTGCGAGGTTAACCAAGTTCATGATCTGGGTAATCCGAGCGCGGGTCACGTAGCCCAGTCGCGCAAGATCGGCGTAGTCGCGAACTTCGCCTCTATCCACCATGTCCTGAAACTTGATCGCGAGTGCCATCAGCCGGGTGACTCGGGGAATTCGAGACCGGCTTTGGGGATCGGAGACCGAGTCGGGCTGCCCACCTTTGCCGCTTTCGTGGCGACGTGGGCGCACTGGCAGCGTCACTTCGACCTGCATGGCGCCATCCTCCAACGCCTCGGCGGCAGCCTTTGTCAGCTCTTTGTTTGGCATAGTTCCTTGGCTCCTGCACTGCGGAAATTGACGGTCACCTTGCCGGTTCGCCCGTCATAGCCGACTTTGGCGACCAGCAGTTGAATCAGTTGCTCCTGCTCCCTCGCGATCAATGACGACCAGATCGAGTCGAACTCGGCAAGTGTGCCGCGGAGGTCATTTGCGTTGATGCGGTCCTCCTCGCAGGACTTCCGCTCCGCAGCTTTCGTCAGGCGGTGTTCCGTTGTCTCGATCTCCCGCTGAAGGGTGACGATACGTTCGAACCTCTGGCCGGAGTCCACGCTTGTGTCGGCTGCCTCGCGGGCAAGGCTCTGGTTGAGCTTCCGGAGGCTCCGCGTTGCGTGTCCAGTTCCTTGTCAACAGCCGCACGCTGGCGCGCCAACTGGTCGATGGCTTCGGCGGCAACGGCCTCCGCGAGGTTCGGATCGGTGCCGATGCGCCGAATGCTGTCCAGGACTGCCGTCTCTATGGCCTGAGCGGAGACCGACTTCGTCTCGCAATTCTGCCAGCCCTGCTGTTGGGCGTTGTAGCAGACGTAGTAGCGATAGCGTTTCGACTTCCGCATCGTGTAGGTGTGCATCATCGGGGTCCCGCAGGGCAAGCAGAAGAGCAGTCCACGCAGCAAGGCACCCAGCTTGTTCCTAACGGTGGCACCCTTGGTGCTGCCATTGTGCCGGAGGGTCTCGTGGACCCGATCCCAAGTCTCCTGATCGATGATTCGGTCGTGCTCGCCCGCGTAGAAGGCGCCCTTGTGGTCGACCATTCCGGTGTATAGGACGTTGGTCAGGGTCGCGTGCAGCAAGCCTCTGGTGAATGATTTCCCACCCCGGACGTTGCCGTCTTCGGTGGTCCACTTCTTGCTCACGAGATTGATCCTCTGGGTTTCCTGAAGGACGGGCAGCGTTGACCCTTTCTCCAGGTACAGGCCGAAGAGGGTGCGGACCTGCTCTGCCTCGGCAGGATTGACAATGATCCGGCCGCCCTTGGGATCGATATCGTATCCAAGCACCGGATGACCGCCGATCCATTTGCCTTTCCGCCGTGCGGCCGACATCTTATCGCGCGTGCGCTCCGAAATGATCTCGCGCTCAAACTGCGCGAACGACAACAAGATGTTCAGCGTCAGCCGTCCGAGAGAACTGGTCGTATTGAACTGCTGCGTCACCGCCACGAAGCTGACGCCATGCCGGTCGAAGACCTCGATGATTCTCGCGAAGTCCAGAAGGGACCGACTAAGCCGGTCAACCTTGTATACGACGATGCAGTCAATGGTCCGAGCCTCCACGGCTGCCAAGAGCCGCTTCAAT
>JBBSEX010000027.1:0-52696 GCA_038239345.1 Bryobacterales bacterium | reverse complement strand
TGCTGTTGGCGGCCAAGAGGCCCGCGCAACTGCCTGCGCATGCCTGAGGCGAGAGTTTTCAGGAGAGCCGGATGCGGGAAACCCGCACGTCCGGTTCGACGAGGGGAGGGGCACTTCGGTCCCCTCCTACTCTACCGGTTCAGTTTGCCCATTACCGAACCGCGACCGTAAGGAAGCGGCAATCTGCACTAGTTGACTTCCAACTCATTCCTATCTGGTAAGTCAGGGAAACTCACGTGCGGTTCCGTCTGGTACCAGAACGCTACCGAGGCGATATCGTCCATAAGCGGCAAGTAGGTTCTATCGTGCCGCCACCCCAGCGCGTGAATCGTTATCCGCAAGTTTTCGTCAAAACGAACCGGGTCCAGGATGTGCCAGCGGTACAGGCCGAAGCGCTGCTGAGTCTGATACAGGCCATCCGGCTTGATCACCTGGATCAAGCCTGAATACGGCGTCGTGAACTCCTCGTACTGCTTCTTTTCCTTGTTCTCGAAGTCATACGATCCGCCAAAATAGTCTTCCGTTCCGGTGCCGGCGATGGTTGGAAATTCCTTGTCGCCGTCCATATAGAACTTGATCTCGCCCTCACCCCACCCAACCGTTACTCTTCACACCCCAGGCCATGTACGTTCCGACGTAATGTCCTTTGCCGCGGATGTTGTCTACGATCGTGTACACCTGCTTATAAGGAAGCGGGTTCACTCTCCGGAACTGAGCGTAAAAATATGCCGCGTCTTTAGGAATCCTGCGCTTGCGTGTAATCGATCTGGAAATACAGCCGCATGGGCTGGCTATCCAGATTTTCCATCGTGATCCTAGCCTTGGTTCGGAAGGGCATGGGCCAATAGGAGTTGAACGCGCTACCAGGATTTACGCAGATGGCCAAAGAGGAGCGCGGCGCATACTTGCCCCAGCCCATTGCAAAACAATCGCCAACGGGAACCTCTACCGACGGCTCTTTTTCGCCATCCCAGTACATTCGAATGATCGGATACCGCGAGGTGCCGTAGGAGTCATCCAGATATGTTGGACTGCGCCTTGGCCCGTGATCTCAGCCAGCGTCGCGGTCTGTTTCGGCTCGATGACGATACTCGGATTCATCTTCCAACCTTGCCCCAGATCGCGCGCTTCACGAGCGGCGGTTCCCGCGGTGGCCATGGCGCCCTGGCCCCTCCCGCCGGTTGGATTTTCCGGGCTGATGGAAAACGTCTTTGCGTCTGAGAGCCTATACAGCCCTCCAATGTCCTGCGACAGCGCAGGTATCGTGATAAAAATGAGTAGGACACGCTTCAGCTTGTCCAGCCGAGCAAAGCTCGGTAGTTTTCCATGGGCCGTTAACATATCAGTTCACTCCTGTAAAAAACGCAGCCGGTGGCGCGGTCGAATTTCGAATGCGCAGTTCCGGCGCGAGCATTACTTGCCGTTGCTCGCGGGTGGCCAGGTTCTGCCGGTCCGCTCCAATCTGCTCCAGTAGAAGTTCCATGGCCTGCCGGCCAATCTCGCGAGCCGGCTGCGCGACAGTGGTAAGCTTCGGGTTGAAATTCTCGGTCCAGGCGAAGTCATCGACACCGACGATGCTGACCTCACCGGGACACCGCACTTTGAGCTCTCCAATCGCACGCACTAGACCGAGCAGCATTTTGTTATTGCTGCAAAAAATGGCGGTGGGAGGGCCCGGCAGGCCCAGTAGTTCAAGCCCAAACTGATACCCGTTGTCGATCCTGAGAGCGCCCACTCGGAAATACTCATCGTGAACTGGAAATCCAGCTTCCTGCATAGCCTTGCGGAACCCTTCCGACCTGCAGGCGTGCGGCGAGAGATCCATACTCCCTGCAATGATTGCGATCCGTTGGTGTCCCAATTCGATCAGATGACGGGTAGCCTGGTAACCGGCGGCAAAATTGTCGGTCGCCACCGCCGGGCCACGAAATCCTCGTGGAATCCGGTCGAAGAAAACGATTGGAAAGCGCCGCCTCATCAAGCTGTCGTAGGCCGTCGAGGAGTCCGAACACGCGATCAAAACTCCATCCACGCGGCGTGAAAAAAGCGTGCTTAATTGCCGCTGTTCCTGGGCCGGGTCTTCGTTCGCATTACAAAGAATGAGAGAGTACCCGGCGCGGGTTGCGACCTCTTCAGCGCCTGAGATCACATCGGGAAAGAAAGCATTCGTGACATCCGGGATTATCATCCCAATGACGTTGCTTCGACCGGTTTTGAGGCTACGAGCGACCTGATCGGCATGATAATCGAGCGCCTTCATTGCCTCGCGAACTTTCTGCGCGCGCCGCGGGCTCACCACCGCGGTACTGTTGAGCACTGCCGACACAGTCGCGATCGAGACCCCGGCCAAGCGGGCCACATCGTGCATGGTGGCTGTTCCATTCTTTGGCATTTTGCAAGCGTCGTGGGGCAGGCATTCCTGCCTGCAGCCGCCTTTCCAGGCGGCTCTGGAACGACCAACTCCTTCAAAAAACGTACTTCAAAGCGAATTGCAAAATTCGCGGATCGTTGGCGCCCAGAATCCTTCCGATATTAGCGTCGGTCAGGCTGGAGCGCGGCAGCCCGAACACGGTGTGGTTCAGCACGTTGAACGCCTCCCCTCGTATCTGAAAGTAGTGCGACTCGCGCACCCTAATCCGGCGGATCACCGCCATGTCCATGTTGAACCCGCCCGGGCCTTCGAGCGAGTTGCGCCCGGCATTGCCGTAAGTGCCCGCGAGGTTCGGAACAAAGGCCGCCGTGTTGAACCAGCGCTGTGGCGAGGGCTGATCCACGTGCGAGTCCGCCACTACGTTCGGTCGGTCCGCGCCCACCCCCGTCAGCGAATTATCCCGGCCCGAGCCCGGATTGAACCAGAAGCCGCTCCGCTTGGTCACAATCGCCGACAGCTCCCAATCGGAAAGTAGTTTGCCAGTAACTGCACCGTGGAAGCGCGGCGTCTCCGCGACCAGCGAGCCGTTGAAGATATGACGTATGTCAACCACGCAATTTCCGCGGTCCGCCCTTCGGTTATTCGGATTCTGATACCCGCCCGTAATCTCGCTCTGGACGTCTCCATCGCTGATGCAGTGCGACCAGGTATAGTTTGCCAGCACGCTGAAGTGTCGCTGCAAACGATGATTTACCGATAGCAGCAGTCCGTTATAAGACGCGTTTGCGCCATCGTCCACTCGCACCAGACTGCTGAAGGCCTGTCCGGCCTGTGGATTGGCCAGAGCCAACACGCGTCTGGCGTTCACGTTCCCGGTGGTCGAACAGGGTTGGCTTCCGCACGCGCCCGGAATGTAAACGGCGGGATCCGCCTGCATCGTAACCCAACGATGAGTGGATTTGTTGCCGAGGTAGTTAGCGGAGAGCAGCCAGTCCCCGCTGATCTGGTGCTGCAGGCTGAGGTTCCACTGCTGCATGTATGGAGGCCTGATGTGCAGCGGCAGATCGATGAATTGTCCTCCCGCTGGAAACACCGCGTTGGCCGGAGGCGGCACCGGCTGGGGAAACGGATTGCCTCCCGGAAACCCGCGAAACGGGTCGGCCAGACCGCCCGTGGGGCTGAAAATTGTAATCGTACTCGCCCATGGCGGCCCAAAGCCGAAGCGGTCGAAGTATTGCATGGGCGGCAAGTCGTAGAGAATGCCATAGGCGCTGCGCACAACGGTACGGCCATTGCCCCTCAAATCCCAGACAATTCCCAGCCGGGGAGCAAAATTGGCCAAGTGACGGTTGGTTCCGCCGCTCGGAAATCCCGCGTCGCCCGCAAAGAAAAGACCGGGAGGCGCGTTATTGAACACGCTGGTTTTCGTGCCGGCGAGAAATGCCGCCATGTCGAAGTGAGTGGCGCGGCCTTGCGTGTCGTGCTCCGGCAGATAGGGTTCCCAGCGTAGTCCGGCGTTGATGCTTACCCGTGAATTGAAGCGCAGCTTGTCATCCACATAAAACCCGAAATAGTTCTGCTGCATCAGCATGCGCGTCAGGTTGCCTTGTGTGAAGTCGGCCGGGATTCCCAGCAGCAGATCCAGCAACGGATCGTTGGTAAACTGACCGTTGAAATTGTATGCCGGGTTCTGTTGCGTGGAGACTTGAAAATCCAGACTGCGGTGAATCCATTCCGCGCCGAATGAAAGCTGGTGGCGGCCCAGCGACAGACTGAAATCGTCCGCGCTTTGGAAGCTGGCGGTATTGATATGGGCCTTCGAGCACGTGCCGCAGAAGGTACTGAACTTATTGGCGATGTTGAAACTCGGGAAGTTTCCCTCCGAAGCCGCCACGTTCAGACCGATATCCGCTGAAGTAGGCAGACCTCCCGCCGGACCCCGCGTGACGTGATCGCGGCTCCAGGTGAAATGGAAACTATTCAGGGCTTTCGGCGTGATGCTGTAGGAATCCCCCAGCGTCAACGACTGGACGCGGTCCAGCACTCCGGCTCGCGTTGTGAGCAGCAGGCTCTTGCCATCGAATACGCCGGGGTTCCGCAGGTCGGTAAAGTAGTAGCGGCCGAAAACCGTTTGCCGTTCGGATTGGAGCCAGTCGCTGCGAACCAGGAACTGGTCCTCATCGGTGTTGCTGGGAACCCCGATCAACTGTTTCCCGCACGGGTCGCCGCTGGTTGGAACGAATTTCAGGAAGTTCAGCGCCTGCGGGCTGAACCTCCCAACCGGAACCTGGTTATTGGGGAATTGCTTGCCGGTGAGCGGATCGGTGATGGTCCGCTCTTTTCCGCAGACGCTCGATTCCAGGACGCTGAAGTCGCCCTGAAGAGCAGCCGCGGTGGGTCCGAACACCGTATTGGTGGGCGGGGCCGTCCGGATTCGCGTGCCTTGATAACCTCCGAAGAAGAATACTTTGTTCTTCACAATCGGCCCGCCGAACGTGCCGCCGAACTGATTCCGCTTCAGGTTGTCGACGGTCGATGCGAAAAAATTCCGCGCGTTGGTGGCGCCATTGCGCAAGAATTCGAATACGTCGCCATGGAACTGATTCGTTCCCGACTTGGTTACCGCGTTGACCACCGCCCCGGCCCGCACGCCATAGCTGGCGGGTATAGCGTTGGTCTGCACGCTGAATTCCTGCAGCGCGTCCGGAAAAGGAAGCGGCAGGTTAATGGCGCCGAACGCATCGTTATGGTCTCCCCCGTCAACGAGATAATACGTGCCGTTGGCCTGACCGCCAGCCACCGCTATCGCTGTCGATGAGGCATAATTCTTGCTGCTCGCCAAATCGCTCGGCGGCGCGGTTACGGCGGCGCCCGAGAGAAGAATCAACTGGG
Source organism: Bryobacterales bacterium (assembly GCA_038239345.1). Taxonomy (GTDB): domain Bacteria; phylum Acidobacteriota; class Terriglobia; order Bryobacterales; family Bryobacteraceae; genus JBBSEX01. The sequence goes on along the minus strand of JBBSEX010000027.1, from coordinate 47,433 downwards.
TCGGCTGGCGTCCGTTTAATGGCAGGTCCACCACGCGACGTTCATCGATCACCTGCGAAACGCTGTTGCTCTGCGTTTCCGCCATCACGGCGTTCGCCTGTACCTCAATGGCTTGCGACAGCGCGCCCAGTTCCAGAGCCACATTGATCACGGGATTCGTGTTGACCTGCAGCACAATTCCGCGCTGTTCATAGGTCTTAAAACCCGGCGAAGTCGCTTCCAGACGGTACGGCCCAATGGGCAGACTGTTCAGCAGATAGCCGCCATCGGGTCCGCTGGTGGTGCTACGCGTGAATCCCGTGTCGGTCTGTATGGCCTTGATCTGAGCCCCTGGGACGGCGCTGCCATTCGGGTCCAAAACAGTGCCCGAGATTTGAACTACGGCGGTAGCTTGAGGCAATGCCGGAGCTACTATCAAGAGCGCTACGGCTGAGCAGAGGAAAATTTGTCGAGAGCAACTCACTTGGGTGACCTCCCTTGAGGAACTTGAAATGTAGTCTAAAGCAAAGTCCGCGCCAAGTAAAGCGAAACGTTTCAGAAATTTCGGAATGGAGTCCTGGGCGGCATTCCTGCGGGCCTGCGCCTTTTTAGGCGGCTCTTGGGCCTACGGGACTCCTGCTTCTGGGCCGATGGCCCTTGGTTTCGCGCGTGCGTGGCTACCTATGGCAAGGAGTCCGCCAGACCAAAACACGCGCCAGATTCCTAACTACCCCGCGCCTGACCGCCGCCTGTCAGCCTCCCGGCGGCTTCTGCCCTCAGCCGGGACCGATCGATGAAACGAGCGTGGTCGACGAATGCTGCCGATGGCGACTCGAGTCCGGTCTCGTCTTCGGAGAGCGCGACGTGTGACGGATTCTTGGCCATCGCACCAGTCAGAGGCACGATGCCCACTAGCGGAGAGCGCGTCTCGTTGTATGCGTCGGCAGACATGATGATTGCCAGCCGCACTTCGCCCTGTTCACGCCCGCGCTGTGGCTCGAGATCACACCACAGAATCTCGCCGCGCCACATCACCAACGGTCCCCGGCGAGGCCCATCCTTCACTGTTGAATCCCACAACTCACGTTCGGCAAGCATTCTGTGGATTCACCGGTCGCAAAGGCATCCCGCAGAAGACGCGTTCCTCCAGGATCTCGAGCGCTTCTTCAATCACTTGGGCCTTCGATTGCCGAAGCTTACCAGAGAGTCGAGTCAGTAAATGATTTGCCACCGGAGTAATTCGCACGCTCGAAGTTGCGTTGGGCATAGCATACTCAGACTACATTTTCATAGTGGATACGCTTCCGGGCCGCTCAAATCTAGCGACTCCGGGATTTTTCAGGCTCCCGTAAGAAACGAAACGTTTCGCCAACACTTGTGTTTGGAAGCCGCTCTCGCATAAGATCGAAAGAACCAGCGATGTCGATCACCCGGTTCGCTTCCTTCAGCCTGCCTCTCCTTTTGAGTTCGATCCTGCTCGGTCGGCCGAGCGATTTCGGCCAGTCCGAAATTGCCCGCGCCATGCACGATCGCGGCTTAGCGCAATTCGAAATCAAGACCACAATTCAGCCCGGCCCGCCGGGGGCATTTGAAGTAACCGGCCGCAACGTGACAGGCAGCGATGAGCGCGGATTGATGTATGGGCTGCTTGAAGTCGCCGAACAGATCCGATCTCAGGGCGGGCTCCATGATGTCAAAACCGCCCCACACACGGCGATACGCGGCATTAGGCGTTTTATTCACAATGCAGAGCTCGAGAGTGACTGGTATTACTCGCGCGACTATTGGGACGAGTACTTCTCAATGCTCGCGCGGGAGCGCTTCAATCGGTTCAACCTGGTCTTTGCGCACCAAACCGATTACCTCGCGCCGCCGTATCCGTTCTGGGTAGACGTTCCCGAATTTCCAACAATTCGAGCCCGTAATCTGACACCCGCGCAACGCGATCGGAATCTGGAGATGCTGCGCCATATCTCCCAAACCGCCGTTGATCACGGTATCGATTTTACGCTTGGGGTTTGGGAACACAACATACAGGATTACCGTAAACCGCCCATGCAGCCGATGACCGAAGGTCTTACGCCGGACAACATCGGCCCCTACAGCTACGCCGCCCTCAAAAAAGTATTGCAGCTTTGTCCCGCCATCAGTAGCGTACAGATGCGCACCAACGGCGAGTCCGGAATTCCGAACGAGCGCCAAGTGGATTTCTATCGCAACTTCGTCTTTCACGCCATTCACGACGCCGGACGTCCTGTGATCCTGGACCTTCGCGGTTGGATTGTGGCCGGTGGCATGATCAAAGCGGCGCGCGAAGTCGATATCCCGGTGCGCCTTTCGACCAAGTATTGGGCCGAAGACTTGGGCCGACCGTATCAGCCCGCCGAGACATATCCGAATTACAGCTATCTTAATTTTCTCGAGAAACCCCGCTCCTACGGTTTCTATTGGGAGTTGTGGGGGCTTGGATCAAATCGGCTTCTGCTTTGGGGCAACCCCGCTTACGTTCGACGCGCCGTTTCCACATTCAACCTCGGAGGCGCGGAAGGATTCGAAATCGATCCGCCGCTCGCCCAAAAAGGTTTTGGGAATGCGCTCGGCGAATGGAGCATCTTCAGCAATTCCCAAAGCGAGCGCATGTTCTGGAAATGGGAGTTCGAACGCTATTGGCTCTTTTACCGGCTGTGGGGGCGCCTGAGTTACGATCCCGCAACTCCAGAAAGCGCCTGGATGGACGAAATGAAAAAGCGTTTCGGACCTGCTGCGCCGGACGTCATGGATGTGTATCAATCGGCGAGTCAAGTGATCAACGAGATCGTTGCCGTACACCTTGCCGACCCCAACATGTATATCTGGCCTGAGATCAATCCGGGCGGACTGGTGGATGCGTACGCCCAGGTGCTGCCCAGCGATTGGCGCTATGTGGCCACCGTCTCGGAGGCCGTGCGGAATCGATTAAACCGAAATGCTTCCGCGAAACAGACGCCGCCGGAAACTGCGGAGTGGTTCGACGATATCGCTCATCGGGTCGATACCGCGCTGGAGCGGGCGAGAGCCAAGGTGAAGCCGATGAACCGTGAGTGGCTCTCCTCGGAGCCTGACTTTCGCGTGCTCGCCTTGATGGCGCGTTATCATGCGAGAAAGCAACGAGCAGCCTACGCGCTGACCTTTTTCGATGAGACAGCCGACCCTGTGGCCTTGGCCTCGGCAAAGCGTGAACTGACCAGCGGGGTCGCGATCTGGCAGGATCTGGTGAAACTGACAGATGGTCTGTACCCCGAGCAGATGGCTTTTGGGCCCGATGATATCGGCCACTGGAAAGACAAACTTCCCTACGTCCGGTACGACCTGGAACTCGTCAAGGAGCGCGAGGACATCTTCAATCGGTTCGGCCGCTTTACAGCCGGTTTCGATTTTGGTGGACCGGTGAAGAGTCAACCGTCCTATGGAGCGTACCGCCAGGATAAATACGTGCTGCAAAACAACGTAGCCCCTCGATTTGCGCCGGTTGCTCCGGAGACCCGCTTCAGTACCGACAGAGGCTTCGGATGGCTGGATGATGGGCAGCGCGAAGCTGCTACGATTCCCCTCACTCCTTATTTAGAAGTACGGGCCGTCGCGAAGGACCCGGGCAATCTTGCACACGACGTGCTCTTCCGCGATTACATCAAAGGCCACGGCAGACAGAAGTTCGGTGTCAATATGCCGGACGGATCATACGAAGTGGCTCTGTTACATCCCGACCATTCGTTAGACAACCTGAAATTGATCGCGAAAAACGGCCGCCTGGAAATACCCTTTCCCGACGGAGAATGGTCGGTCAGCGGCATCATTGTCCGTGGAGGGCAGGCTGCAGTCCCTACACCTTACAGAACCGCGACCGTAAGGAAGCGGCCGGAGCTCCGGCATAGCGCGCCTGCCAAGGCCGAACCGGGCCAGCCGCTGACGGTGCGGTTGTCGATTCAGAATACATCTCACGTGCAATCGGTGAGGCTGTACTACAGACCAGTGGATCAGCTAGTGCCATTCAAGATGATGGAAGCGCGGCCCGGCGCTGACCTCACCATCCCCAAAGAGGACATTTCGGCGCAATGGGACCTGATGTATTACTTCGAGGTGATCAATGACGCGAATGGCGGTTGGTTCCAGCCCGATCCGCGCGTAACCACCCCTTACTACGTCGTCAAGACCGCGGCAGAACCGCGACCGTAACGTGGGACATGCTTTAGCTTTTCCCCAAACTGAGCCGGCAGCTCTGGCAGTTCTGAACTTAGAGCGCTCCAGTCCTTCCGCACCTGAACCGGAGCGAAGTTAACTTGTGCCGGAACTGCTCCAGGCCGAGGGCATCGGTAAACATTACGGCGGCGTCTACGCGCTGAAGAATGCTGCTTTTTCGCTCCGGCGTGGCGAGGTTCATGCTCTCATGGGTGAGAACGGCGCTGGTAAAAGTACGCTCGCCAAGATCATTGCCGGATCGGTCCGGGCTGACCATGGCCGCATCCTCATTGACGGCGAGACAGCCGCTATTCGGAGTCCTCTCGATGCGCAGCGTTCTGGGATCGGGATCGTCTACCAGGAACTCGATCTGTTTCCGCACCTCTCGGTCGGCGAGAACATCGTGATAAGAAACCTGGGGTTTGCGGAAACCGGATTTGTCAGCTTCCGGAAAGTGGATGCCTTTTGCCGGCCGTTCTTGGATCGAGTAGGCTTACGCTGCGGCGCGCGGAGAATTCTTTCCAGCCTCTCGATCGGACATATGCAGCTTGTGGCGCTCGCGCGGGCGTTGAGCATGAACGCGCGCATTATCCTTATGGATGAACCGACCAGCTCACTCGTTGATGACGCCGCCGACAGACTTTTTCATGTGGTTGAAGAGCTCAAGCAGGGCGGCGTGGCTATTGTTTACGTTTCTCACAAGTTGGATGAGATTTTTCGCATCTGCGACCGCGTGACGGTTCTACGCGACGGCGAAACCGTGGGAACACGTGAAATTGAGAAGACGAATCCGCAGGACCTGATTCGTTTGATGGTGGGACGCGATTTGAAGGAGGCGGTCCGTACGCGCCAGCAGACCGGGACCAATGATGTGATTCTCTCGGTGACGGGCCTCTCGACGGATAAGCTCCGGGATATTTCATTCGACCTGCACCGCGGCGAGGTTCTTGGGGTTGGGGGGCTGGTGGGGTCGGGCCGGAGTGAACTTGGCGCCGCGCTTTTTGGCATCGATCCGTTGCGTGAGGGTACCATTCGCGTAAACGGACAGCCGGCAACTCCTGGCTCGCCGGCCAAAGCCATGTCGAGAGGCATCGGCCTGCTGCCCGAAGACCGCAAGCTGCAAGGCCTCATGATGCAGATGAGCGTTCTGGAGAATAGCACGCTAACGGTGCTTGGCCGGATGCAGAGGTACGGTCTGATTCGCAAAGACGAAGAGCAAGCGGCCGTAGAGCCGCTCTACCGGCAGTTAGCGCTCAAGTGTCCGTCTTGGTCGGCGCAAATTAGCGCTTTGAGCGGCGGTAACCAGCAAAAAGCGCTGCTTGCGAGATGGCTACTGCTGAATCCCGACATTCTTTTCCTGGACGATCCGGCACGCGGCATTGACGTCGGCGCAAAGCAAGACATCTATCGCATCATCGACGATCTTGCCGCCGCTGGTAAAGGGGTGATTCTGGTAAGTTCCGAACTTCCAGAGCTGCTGCGTTGCTCTGACCGCATTCTGGTCCTAAATGAAGGGCGGCTCATCGCAATTTACGATGCAGTGGAAGCGACCCAGGAGCAGATCATGACTGCTGCCACGAACATGATTTCGAGCGACGTGCAACGATGATATCCGTCGGCAACATTCTTGGCGCGCGGGACCGCCAGGGGATCATTTCGGGCGCGTGGCTCGGCGATTCGAAAAGCCTGATAGCTCTGGCGGGTATCGTTCTGCTTGCTGTTATCATCAGTCCCACCGCTGTCGATGGATCCCGGATCTTTCTCCAAATCGGGAACCTGACGGATATTCTGCGGCAGGTTTCAGTCATCGGAATCGTTTCGCTCGCCATGACCTTTGTAATCCTGACGGGCGGTATCGACTTGAGCGTGGGCAGTATTCTGGCCCTTTCGACGGCGCTGGCGGCGATGGGCCTTACTCGCGCGTGGCACGGTTCGAACGACGGGCTCCACATTGTTTATGCCATCGCGTGTGCAACAGCCGCTGCCGGAATCGTTGGAGCAATCAACGGAGCGGCGATAGCGTCGCTCAAAATTCAGCCATTCATCGTCACGCTGGCCTCCATGATCGGAATTCGCGGGCTCGCCAAATGGATTACATCCAACGCCAATATCGATATTGGATTCGGCCAGGATGTTGCAGCCGGATTTGCCTCGATTTTTCGGCAGAAGGCGTTGGTGATTGGGTCCTTCGCGGGGCTGTCGGCGATCTTCTGGATTCTGCTGGGCTGGACCGTGTTTGGCCGGCACGTTCGTGCCATCGGCGACAACGAGACCGCCGCGCGCTATGCGGGTCTTCCGATCCGCCGCGTGAAGACGATCGTGTATTCGCTCTCGGGACTGCTGTCGGGATTCGCGGGCGTCCTGTATGCGGCGGAGAATCATCAGGGCAATCCAAACGCGGGCGTCGCTTACGAACTGGATGCCATTGCCGCCGTCGCGATCGGAGGTACGCGGCTGTCGGGCGGGAAGGGGTCAATTTCGGGAACCATCATCGGGACCTTGATCATCGGCGTGCTCACCAACATGCTGCGGCTGAAAAATGTGGACAGCAATGTGGAGATGATGATCAAGGCGGCGATTATCATTCTGGCCGTGGCCGTACAGCGAAAAAAGGATTGATGCAATGCGAATGACTTCAAGACTCGAGTTCATATTTGGTGCGGTTGTGACTGCATCGCTTTGCTGTTCATGCGGCTCACACGGATCGAACCAAGGCAAAGAAACAAAACAATACTTCGTCGCGTTCAGCCAGTGCAACAACGCCGAGCCTTACCGTGCGGCCCAGAACGCGCTCATGACCAAGCTCTTTTCCGAATACCCTGATGTCAAGCTGGTGATCTCCGACGCCCAGCAGGACAACAGCAAGCAAATCGCGCAGGTGGAAACATTCATTCGCCAAAAGCCGGATCTGCTCATCGTTGCGCCGAACGAGCGTGCCGCACTCACAGCAGTCATGGGACAAGCCATGGAAGCCAAAATCCCGACGCTGTGCCTGGAGCGCGATATCCTGCAGCCGAACTACACTGCATACGTACACAGCGACAATGTGGCGATCGGCCGGATGGCCGGTCAGTTCATCGTGGATTACCTCACCCAAAAAAATGGCAAGCCGCTCGGAAACATTGTTGAAATGCGCGGCCTGCTCGGGGTAGAGGGAGAAATAAATAGGGCTGCGGGGGCACATGCCGTTTTCGCGAAATATCCCGGAATCCGAGTGGTTGCGGATCCGGTGGCGGACTGGATTCAAGCCAAAGCGAAAGACCGCATGACTGAAGTGCTACGGGCGCAACCCAAGATCGAGGTCACCTACGGGCACAACGATCCGATGGCAATCGGGGCATATCTCGCAGCGAAAGAACTGGGGCGCGATAAGGAAATTGCATTTGTCGGCGTGGACGGACTGGGCGGATCCGCGGGCGGGATCAAGAAGGTGATGGACGGTGTGCTGGCTGCGACATTCGTGTATCCGCTCTGCGTCGATAAAGCGGTTGAGATTGGTAATCGCATCCTCCGCGAGCCAGGTTTTCGCCCGGACAAAGAATACACCATAGAATCCATGATGGTGACTCCTTCGAACGCGGCCGAACTACATAAGAAGTTCACAGTACCCGGCGCCGAGTAATGCAAGCCGGACGGCGAGGATTCATCAAGATCGTTTCATCCCGTCCACGGAGCGTGCGGCGCTTGCTCATCGAGCGACTGCCGGTACCTCACGCACCCCTGTATGAACTCTGGCCATTCCGGTACTATCGGAATCGGATCTGTCTTTTCTGGCAACAGACCCCAAAGGGAAGGATGGTGCCAACAAAGTTCATGCCCGCTACTGTCGCGTGGCGGATGCCGTGCCGCAATTTCTTGATTTCAGCGACAAGGTCTTTCCCTGTCATCCGGTCGAGGTTTGTGTCCATCATGTTCCTCTCAAGAAACCATTCCAGCAGATTCAGTGAACCGTGTCAGTAGTTATTGCGCAAGCGCGATTAGAAAGGCGATCGTCGCCAACACGCCAAGTCCCGACCGACCGCGTGAAGACGATTCCATTGGGTGATCAATGCACGGGATGTTGGACCGGCCGCCGCCAGTTCCGTCTGCATAAGAATTCTGTTAATCGGCATGACGGCAAACACGGTCCAGGGCAAGTTTGGCGATCATTAGAAACCCTCCGATTACGAATGCCAGCCGCCTTGTGATCCACCAGGCGGCGATACCGAGAAGGCATCCAATTACGGCCAGAGGCGCTTGCATCATGAAGCCGCGCTGGTAGGAAGGCTTCCACTGCGCAATCAACGCTTGATCGTCCAATTTCAGCCTCGCGGGTTGTTCTGCAAAATTGATGTAGATAGCAGCGCCGGAGAAGAGCGCGGCGACGACGAGTGAGAGGTGTCCTACCAGCATCACGATTCGACCAGCTCGCGCCGTTCGTGTGCCCGGGCCAGCAGCGGTCGTAACGCGAGATTTACCAGGATCATGATCAGGCTGGCGACAGGAAGCACTAGGAGTCCGGTTTTCAGAGCTGTCGGATCGCCTCCCGCGATCGCGCCAAACAAGGGGGAACTGAGTGCAAGACCAATAAAGCCGAACGTAATGACAACGCCCATTGCCGTAGTGCTCTTAAGAGACGCATCGGCAACCATGGCATGCCTGGTTGGGAACACCGGCACCATTGCAATTCCAACACAGAATACTATAATGCCTGCCAAAGCCGGGTCATTCGTTCTGACACATTCGTTCTGAACATTAAGAAAGTAGCCGCCGCCATCGCGCCAGCGGCCCAGAGCGTAACTGTTGACGCCGCCACGTTCACGAGGATACGACATACGATGACACGGCCAATCAATAGCCCCAGCGCAAATCCGAATGAAAGAATATCGAGGCGCTGCCGCAAATTATCCATGCAGGCGCGTTCCGGCGTGTTGGGATCGTAGTTAAGTAGTCCCCACAGCCGGTAAAACATCCAGTAACGCTGAAATTCCCATTTCCAAAAAACACGACTCTTCGCAGCGTCAGTGAAAATGCCCCAAACGCCGGGCCGATTCCCAAACCCCTTCTGTGCCAGCCGTGGATCAATTTAAAACCCTTCCGCGCCGCCGAGGTTGAATGTGGAAACGGCGCGTCGAACGTAATCGCGGTTGCCCCAAAGCAGAAGCCGATTTGATCCAAGCCCCCACAACTCCCAATAGAGACCGTAGGAGCGGGGTTTCTCGAGAAAATTAAGATAGCTGTAATTCGGATACGTCTCGGCGGGCTGATACGGTCGTCCCAAGTCCTCGGCCCAGTATTTCGTAGACAGGCGCACAGGTATACCGACCTCTTGCGCAGCCTTCACCATTCCACCCGCCACCAGCCATCCGCGCAGATCGAGCAGCACCGGGCGGCCGGCATCGTGAATAGCCCGGAAGACATAATTCTTGAAGAAATCCACCTGTCGATCAGCAGGAATGCCCGATTCATTATTGGTGCGCATTTGCACACTCGTAATGTTCGGACACACTTGCAGAATCTTCTTCAAAGCCGCATAGCTGTAAGGGCCGATGTTCTCCGGGGTCAGGCCATTCGTCATCAGTATCATTCGCGAATTGGGGTAGCGCCACGAACCGTGCTCCCGAACTCCCAGGGTGAAATCGATCCCGCGATCGGCGGCTGCCTGAGAAATATACTGGAGCATTTCCAAATTCTTTTGACGCTGAGCCGGTCTGAGATTACGGGCGCGTACGTCAGGAAATTTCGGAAGCTTGAGCCACAAGGGGTAAGGCGGAGCAAGATAATCAGTCTGGTGCGCGAAGACTAGATTGAACCGATTGAATCGGTTTTGAGCCAGCATCGATAGGTACTCATCCCAATAATCGTGCGAATAATACCAGTCGCCCTCGATTCGAGATCGGCGTTATGGATGAAGTACCGAATACCACGAATAGGCGTGCGAGGCGAATCCTGAGCGGGCGTAAGCTTACCTTCGGATCGAATCTGCTGGGCAGCCGCAATCAGGCCATACATTAAGCCGCGCGCATCGGCGCCGGCGATCTTGCCAGCGGAGATTTTGTACGACTCCGGCACCCCGGGTTCGATGTCTTCCTGAATGTGCAGGTCTTGCAGTCCGCGATCTTCAATGACCTTCCGTAGAATGGTGCGTCCAAACTCAGCCGCGCCTGCAGCCAGCGAAAGGGACGCTAGAACCAGCAGGTAAACAGTTCGCAGATTACTCTCCGCGAGTTTCGACAGGCTTCACCACAAACAAGCTCTTTGCATTCTTGGCAGGATCGAAAGCAATTTCCATCCAGCCACTCATCATCTCGTCCCAACTCTGCTCACCGTACCTGACGGTAGCGTTGGGGTCGGGATTATGGGCGTTGTTCGCGGAGTTGTCGTAGTGGGCCGTGCACTCAATGCGAGTGCCGCGAGTCAGCAACTTCGGCTTCTCAAGGAAGTAAGTGATCTGCCAGTTGAAATCGTAGTGCGGCACCTTCAACAGTATTTCGGTCTCACCCGTTGGATACACCGCCTTGTACTCATAGTCCCGGCCCCGGTAGTGCATGTGAGGTTGCAGGCTGACCAGAGTCACATCCGAAGCAAATTCAACCATTGAATTGACCTTGTAATCTGGCGCGCCCGGCGGAATTACGAAACTCCAGCTCTTCGCCACCGCTGACAGTACGCGTTGCCGGGGCGGTTCCTTAGCGAAAATGAGTCCGAGCCTGGTTCGGTCCGTCCCCGCTGTTCCGTTGGTCGAGTAGTGAATCTGAAATATGAAGTCGGAACCAGCCGGAACGAATTTCGCTTCGCCAGCCGGCCAAATTTGCCCCAATGCGCCGGGAACGTAACCTACAAAGAATTCGCTATCCGGCTGCGCCCCATCCGGAGGCGGAGTGACCGCGCTACGCTTCGGAGGCACATACGGAACTCCAGGTTCGATATTCCGCATGGTCTTCTGATCAGGCGTTCGAAGAATGGTATTCACGTGATGCACCAGCGAGCGGTTTCCTGGGCGCACCTCGGCTGCTTGAATCCAGCGGTCTTCTTTAAAGTTACCCGGCACGACGACGTACAAGATATCCAGTGTGCCTTGGGCCGGTACCGGCAATTCTTTTGGCAATTGCACGATCACATCCGGTTTTCCGATGGTCCAGCCTTCCTGAAAAGTCACAGGTTTGGGAAGATCGCGAGCGTCGCCCTCCGAAGCTCCGTTATCGACCCAAGCTACTAATGTGTCGATCTCTTTTTGCGATAGAGAGATATCGTTTGAGAAGTGACCATAGTGCGGATCGGCGAACCAAGGCGGCATCTTCCTGCTCAAAACAGCGGAGCGAATCGCTTTGGCCCAGGGTCGCGTTTGAGCATAGGTCGTCAGGGGCATCGGTGCAATCTCGCCGGCGCGGTGACACTCCTGGCAGTGCTTCTGAAAAATCGGGGCGACGTCCTTCGAAAAAGTAACCGCCTGCGGAACGGCGGCATCCGCCAGACCCGTTACCAGGCAACCTAGCAAAATCCACGTTCCCTTCATGGTCTCTCTCCGGCCTTATCCCTGCTACGCACGCCTAGAACGAATACCGTAATGCAAACTGAATTTGGCGGTTACTACCGAAGCCGCCAACGGCTGGGATCGTCGACAAACTCTTTCCAAAAGTAGCTGGCGCGCTGATGGCCGCCTGCGGATTTGAGAATTGGGGAATGTTAAACAAGTTGAACATCTCCGCGCGGAACTGGACAGCATTCCGTTCGTTCAGTTTGAAGTTCTTGAACAGGGAGAAATCCCAGTTGTACGCGGACGGTCCGCTAAGGACGTTTCGGCCCAGGTTCCCGAAATGACCGACCGGGGCCTTGAAGGCTGCCAGGTTGAGTTGATTTCCGGGAAGGTCAAAATTGTCAGGGCGTAGAGGAACTCCCAGCACCAGGTCCGGACGACCGGTGGCTGTGCCGATCCGGGTGGGATCGCATCCGCACGTGATATTGAAAGGCAGACCGGAACGCATCACCGTCATGCCGTTCAGTTGCCATCCTCCGCCTATGATTTTGGGCACCACTGGAAGACCCGGAATCTGGTACGTATAATCGAACTCCAGATTGTGTCGTACATCGTAATCGGCATTCCCGTATTCCAGGTTGAAATGCGCGTCGTCCTGAGGTAAGCTGGCGGCACCGTTGACGACACCGGACTGATCAAGATTATGCGACCACGTGTAATTGACATTGAAGGTCAGGCCTTGAGTCAGCCGCTTTCTGAAGCTGGTCTGTAGACTGTTGTAATTGGAATTCGCGCCGTTGAAGAAGTTGCTGATAGTTCCGAACTGCGGGTACTTCCGCAACTTCGTCAAGGGATTAATCCGGTTGAGCTCCTGGTTGGGATTCTCATGCAGACCCCGGTTCCCCACGTACCCCACCTGCAGCACGGAGTTTTGTCCAAAGCCTTGTTGGATATTGAAGTTATAGTTTTCCGAATAGGGCGCCTGGTAATCCTTTGGGAAGGCCGCGAGATTGCGCCCGACCCCTCCGAAACTCACTGGCAGAAGCGGAAATCCCTGACCCGGGGAAACGAATGTGGCCGACTGGCTGATGCCAACCAGATTGCCAGGCGTGGTCTGCGCAGCCGCGGGATTAATGCCCGAGTGAAAGATGCCATATCCAAATCGGAACACCGTCTGTTTCGAGGCAAAAGGCGTGTAGGCTATGCCGATGCGCGGTCCGAAATTAGCCTTCGGCGCTTCGAACAACGGAGTGCCCGCGGGATCCACATCACCAGTGACAGGATTGAAATTCGCGAATCTTCCATGGGATTCAGTCGGCGCGGTATCGTACTGGTAACGAAGGCCCAGATTGAGCGTGAGCTTCGAATTTACCTGGAGATCGTCCTGGACGAATAGATGGTTGAATCGATTCCGCATTCCCATGCGCGGTTGGCCAACCGTTAGATACAAGAATGGGTTATTTTTAGCGAAGTCGTCGAGGGACAGGAATTGCAAGTAGCCTTGCGGCCCGATCGCCTTATTGGCTTGATTGAAGACGATTTGCGCGCCGAACTTTATCTGTTGCCGGCCCTTGACCCAGCTCACAGTATCTTGATACGTATACGAATTATTCGCGACCTTCAAATCGAAAAGCGTCTGGCCGATGGGCGCCATTCCCGCGAAGGCCACCACGATCGGAAGACTGAGAATAGCGCTGTTGCCGCCAGCCGCGGGATCGTCGTGGAGCCGGTTGAAAGCGAATCCGGCCTCGTTCAACAGCGTTGGCGAAATTGTTTTGGTGTAAGTTATTTTCCCAAGTTGAAGCAGCCCAGGGACCGGCCGGAACTGGCCATCGCTCGGCCCGAAATAAGTTTTTGTAAACGATCCGTTGCCGTTGTAGCGGACTGCCAGCCGGTCATTCGAAGTAACCAGGTAATCGATCTTGGCGCTTCCCGTGTCTTCGCTCAGTTGATTCGAATAACCCGCGGTGAATCTCGCCAAACGCGGCTCAGTCGGTGAGACAGTCCCGTTTGGTAGAGGCAGTGTGTTCGCAGCGGCCTTGACTGCGGCGGGTAGAGTATCGCGAAACGCTTGCGTGGGGACAAAGGTATTCTGGAAAATTCCAAGACGCTGGCGAACTCCTTCATAGTTGATAAAGAAAAACAGCCGATCCTTGATAATAGGCCCACCAAACGTTCCGCCAAATTGATTCAAGCGAAACGGCGGCTTACTTTGACTGCTGGGATTGAAGTAATTACGCGCGTCGAGCTTTTCATTGCGGAAGTATTCGAATAGACCTCCATGGAACAGATTGGTCCCGGACTTAGTAATGAAATTGACCACGCCACCCATCGACTGGCCATATTCGGCCGAGTAAGATGTCTCTTGAATTCGAATCTCCGAAATCGCATCGACGCTGGCTCGAGTGATGCGTGCCGCCGAGGCGTATGCGCTATCCGGAAGATCCGAGTCCACCTGGCCTGAATCGCCCCCATCCACCAACAGACGGCTGCCACTCTCCCATAGCCTACTCATACTGGTGCCACCCATGCTGCGCTGCTGTGTGGTCCCGAGCATCACCACTCCAGGCACGATGCCAAGCAGCGATGACAGACTTCGTCCGTTGAGGGGCAGCTCGTTCACCTGTTGAGTACTGATAACACCGCCAAGAGTGGTCGAGGCAGTCTCCACAATAGGAGCCTCACTGGTCACCGTGACTCTCTCCGTGATTTCGCCAGTCACCAGGGAGATATCCACGCGCGTTCGATCGGCTACTCGTAATGTGACAGTATCGCGCACATACATTTTGAAGCCCTTGGCGGAGACAGTCACCCGATAAGTTCCCACGGGCAAAACGGCGGCGACGAAGTTGCCGTTCCCGTCGCTGACCAGGTTCACCGTCGCACCCGTTTCGCGTTTCTGGACGGCTACGATGGCTCCAGGGACGATCGCTCCCGAGGCATCGGTCACTGTTCCAAGGATGGTGGCGTTATCCAACTGGGCAAGGCAGGAAGACACGCTGCCGATCGCTAGTAAAACGAACACAATAATTCGCATAATCGGACCCCTCGTTTCAGTTCGGGTCCAGCGTATTAGAAGGAGATACGTTTGGGCAAGTGTAATTCCCCTTCCGCAGCAAGGTTCACTTGATGAAATCACAGGGTTGTATCGAAGATTTCTAAAGAGAGCTATCCTGTTGGGGAAGATACGTCAGCAAGTATGACGAAGGTCTTGCTGTATCGATAAACACAAGCCTGGTATAATTTCGCACAGAGAAACTTGACGATTAGGCACAGTGGTTCTAGGCTGAATCACCCAATGACGCCGCAGTGAGTTCAGCCGTCTGAACAACCGCGTCGGTAGGATACAGATGATCGACGTTCGCCGGTGAGATTAGCTGGTGCTTGATAAACACCGCCGGAGGGACCGATTTCGTGGATAGAATCTGCATGGCCATTGCAATCAAGCCTTCTCCGTAGCGTTCCGGAAAATAGGCTACCGACGCGATCAACCGAGTTCTGGGTCGGCGCAGTTCTGCGCGAGCCTCGGGCGACCCCCCTTGCCCCAGGGCGATGCAATTCTCGCCGCGGCCAGCCTCTTCGAACGCCCGCAGAGCGCCGATCGTACTGGGGTCGTCCACGCCGCTGATGAGGGCGTGCTCGACTTTGGCGGTTCTGCGCAAGTGTTTTCGTGTAATCTCGAGGCTGGCCGCGAACTTGGCTTGTCCATTGAGAAAAAACACGCGCGAGTCGTCGATCCCGGGCAGCGTTTCCCTGAGCCCAGCCACTGCGCCGGTAAGACGGCTGCGCGAAAATAATCCGGCTCTTGGGTACTCGACCAGCACGATCTGGTTGATCTCGCCATGCCAGTGCTGCTTTACCCATTTGCCGGCGTAGCGGCCTCCCAGCACGCCCGCGGAATAGTTATCCGGTCCGAAATAGTTCGCTCCGGGATGAGGAACATGAATAGCGATCATCGGTATTCCAGCTTCTCTTAGACGCGAAGCGATTATAGGAGCCAGATGCTCGTCCCCCTGATGTATCAGGGCCAGGTTCACCTTCTCGCGGATCAGCAGCTCGACATTTCGCACCACCAGTTTCGAGTTGTAGTGATTGTCCAGGATGATCAAATCTATCCGCTGCTCGGCCGCCGCTTGCCGCAGACCCTCGGTAATGGCTCTTGAGAAAGCAATTTCGGAGGTAAGCGCGCAATACCCGATGCGATGTTTGTTCCGCTTCAAAGGCTTGATCGTGGAGCGGTATTGATGCGCGCCCACCCGCTCGATTAATCCGCGATCCGCTAAAGTGCATAAGATGCGAAACGTGCGCGTCTTATTCATCTGAGTGCGCTCAACGACGTCATGCAGCCGTAACAGCTCACCGTCGAACTGGAAGGCATCCAAAATGTCACAAGCTTTCGAGACTGCGTCAACTAGGTAGCGGCGTTTCGAGGTGCTGTCGTCGTTCAAGCTGGTCACCAAAGATTCACTGTACGAAATCCCATTAGTCGAGCGCAACGATTCATAACAGGCCGCTCAATCGAACCGTTATGCGCAAACGCGCTCTCGACTCCAGAGTACCTCCGTCTCGAAGCGCCGGCTTAGTTTCGAACAGCGAACCGGATGGCGCATCTTCGAATCCAGATTGGCTGTGCACACGCCCGATGATAAGCTTACATTAGCTATGGCATCCCGCTTCGCGCCTTTGTTGCTCGCTCTGTCGATGGCTGGTGGAGTATTCGCGGCCAGACACCCAGAGGTAACGTTTGATCGCGACGTCCTGCCTCTGCTCCAGAAGAATTGCCAGAGCTGCCACCGTCCCGGTGAGATCGGTCCGATGCCGCTCTTAACGTATCGGCAGGTTCGCCCGTGGGCCAAAGCCATCCGCACAGCGGTGCTGCAACGCAAGATGCCGCCATGGCACGCCGATCCGCAATTTGGCCATTTCGCGAACGATCGCTCTCTGTCGGATCACGATGTCCAGACTTTGGTTGCGTGGGCTGAGAATGGCGCTCTCGAAGGCTCACCCAAAGACGCACCGCCGCCGCGCCAATTCTACGAGGGTTGGCACTTCGGGAAACCGGACATAGTGATCGAAATGCCGGTCGCCTTCAATGTTCCGGCAACAGGTACGCTGCCCTACCAATACATCATTGTTCCCAGCGGATTCAAAGAAGACAAATGGGTCCAAGCGATCGAGGTTCGTCCGGGCAACCCAACGGTTGTTCACCACTCCGTCCTTTTCGCACGTGAGCCCGGTGGCGAGTATGCACGAACGGCGCCCACCGGCGAGTTTTTTGAGCTTGCCAAATATCACAAATTCACCGCCCGGCCCAAAGGCGAAACGATGTTCTCGGCGGTCAGCGAGCCCGAACATTTGCAGGTATACGCTCCGGGTGCGGATCCAGTCAAGTTTCATCCCGGTCAGGCCAAGTTGATTCCGGCCAGGTCGGACATCATTTTCGAAATGCACTATACGCCAAACGGCACCGCGAGCACGGATCGGAGCCGGATCGGTCTTATCTTCGCAAAAGAGCCTGTGACCGAGCGCGTCCACACCATTCGGATCAACAACGGCACGCTGCTTTCGATTCCTCCCGGTGAGGCGGATCATCGCATGCAGTCCCAGGTTTACCTTACCCGCGAAGTGCGGATTGTCGCCTTCCAACCTCACATGCATCTGCGCGGCAAATCGATGGAATTTCGTGCGATCTACCCGACCGGCGAGTCTGAGGTTCTACTGCGCGTACCCAAGTACGATTTCCACTGGCAAATGAGCTACTACCTTGACAAGCCTAAAGTTCTGCCGAAGGGAACGCTTTTTATCTGTTCGGCAGCATGGGACAACTCGGCCAATAATCCCTACAATCCCAACCCGCAGGCTCGCGTAAAAGGCGGCTTTCAAAGCGAAGATGAGATGATGGCGGGATTCGTGGAGTTAGGCATCCCTCCAGATCTCAAAGAACTGAAGTTCTTCCAGGATGCACCCAGCGATGCGGTCTCACCCGCTGCTCCCGGCACATCAGCCAGTGCCACCAATCAGCCGACAGCGCAGCAATAGGGCGGTCTGGACCGCGGCCATTGCGCTCGCACTTCAGCTTGGTCCCACGCCTGCTTGGCCCGCTCCCAAATTCACTCTCCGGATTCTCTCGTCGCGGCCAGATATGGTCACTGGAGGAGACGCTCTCGTTCAAGTCACCGGCCCCGATGAACGTTCCTTGCAGGCCTTGCGGATCTTACTAAACGGGCGGGATATCACTCAGGCTTTTCGTGGCGTGAAAGAACCAAGATCGATGCTGGGCTTGGCGACACATCTCAACATTGGTCACAATGCGCTCGAACTCATCTATACAGGATCGCGCCAGGCCGCGCTGGATGTAACCAACTATCCCATGACAGGTCCGGTGCTTTCGGGTCCGCACCAATCGCCTTTTGTGTGTCAGACCGAGTTCTGGGGATTAGGCCCCGCGCTGGATTCCGACTGCACCGCGAATACGCGAATCGAATATCAATATTGGTCGACTGCGGCAGGCAAGTTCAAGCCCTTCGATCCTTCCGGGCCCCGCCCGTCTGACATCGAGCAGACTAAGACTTCAGACGGCCACACAGTGGATAACATCGTCCGCAAAGAAACTGGCACAATCAACCGCGCCGTTTACGAGATCGCTTTCCTGCATCAGCCCGGGCAGCCTTTGCCGGATCCATGGACCGCGTCGCCAGGTTGGAACGGGAGGCTTGTCTATACGTTCGGCGGCGGATGCTCCGCCGGGTATCGCCAGGCCACGACTACTGGCGGCGTCCTGAACAATTCGGTGTTGTCGCAGGGTTACGCGGTGGCCTCGTCGACTTTCAATGTCTTCGGTAACAACTGCAATGACGTGCTGTCCGCCGAGACATTGATGATGGTCAAGGAATATTTCATCAAGCGGTTCGGCGTGCCAGTTCATACCATCGGTTGGGGCGGGTCCGGCGGGTCGATGCAACAGCACCTGATCGCGCAGGATTACCCGGGATTGCTCGATGGAATTATGCCAAGTATCAGCTATCCCGACATTTACACCGTGGCCGCTGGAGCGCTGGACTGCTCGCTTCTGGCGCACGCTTTCGATACCTCATCGGCGGCGTGGACCGAAGACCAAAAGACGGCAGTTTCCGGGTTCTCCAGTTGGGGTATGTGCACCACGCGGCAATTGGGAAAGCTTACCTGGATTCCGTCCACTTTCTCGCCAGGATGGGTGAATCCCGCCAATTGCGATAAGGTCGTCCCGAGCGCTGCGGTGTACAACGCCGACAAGAATTCTGCTGGAACGCGCTGCACTATCTACGATAATGCCGTGAACATTCTGGGCAAGGATCGAGACACAGGCTTCGCGTCCAGATTGTTGGATAACTCAGGCGTGCAATACGGCCTTGCGGCGTTCAACGCAGGGCGCATCGACGCGGCTCAATTTCTCGATCTAAATGAACGCGTCGGTGGATACGATGTCGATGGCCAAATCGGCGCACGCCGAATGACAGCCAGTGCGTCATCCGTCCAACTCGCCTATCAAGCGGGCCGAATTAACAGTGGGAGTGGTGGGCTGGCAGCCACGCCTATTTTCGATATGCGGCCCTACCTCGACAACCTGCCCGATCTGCATGATCGCTTCAGGAGTTTTTCGACGCGGGCCCGGCTGACCTCGGCCAACGGCAATGCGGAAAATCAAGTGATGTTCACGATGCCAACGGCCGGTTTTCTGTACAACGATCTGACGTCTTTGAAATCACCTCTTACGATTCACCTCGCGGAAGCGCTTCCGGTAATGGATCAGTGGTTGAATAGCATTCAGCAGGATCAATCGAATCGAAGCGCGGCGGAAAAAGTGGCTCGCAACAAGCCAGCCGGACTTCAAGATGCGTGCTGGAACGCGACAGGCGAGAAGCTACTGGATGGTAAGGCCCGCCCATGTGAGACGCTGTATCCGTTCTATGGAGACCCGCGTATCGCTGCAGGCGCGCCCATCGCGAACAACATCGTGAAGTGTACGTTGAAGCAGATCGATGCGAAAGACTACCGCCAGCCGTTGACACCGGACCAGATCGGCAAGTTAAGGGCGATCTTTCCCGCAGGTGTTTGCGATTACAGCCGCCCAGGCGTCGGTCAACAAACGGTCACGCAGGTCTGGCGCAAATACTAATGCGAGCTGGCGCGTGTTTCGCCTAATGAACCTTGATACCCGTGGCCAATTCGATCTTGTCGACTAAGGTTGGTACCGATATGATTCTGGATATGAAGGGCAAAGCTGTCGTTGTATTTTTGTGCGCTTCCATTTGTGCTTGGGCGTCTGCACCTGTCACGTTTCACAAAGATGTCGAGCGCATCTTGCAGGAGCGGTGTCAGGAATGCCACCGTCCCGGTGAAATTGCGCCGATGTCATTGCTTAACTACGCCGAAGCACGGCCTTGGGCGAAGGCGATTAAGGGTGCCGTACTCCAAAAGAAGATGCCGCCCTGGTTTGCAGACGGCTCGCACGGCGCATTCCTGAACAATCCCAGCTTGTCGCAAAAGGAAATTCAGGTATTGACGTCGTGGGCCGATGCGGGCGCGCCGGAAGGGAACAGCCAGGACGCTCCGAAGCCGCTCACTTTTACAGAAGGATGGCGGATCGGTAAGCCCGATGTAATCGTTGAAATCCCGAAAGCTTTCTACATCCCAGCCAGCGGCACAGTCCCCTACCAATACATCTCAGTGCCGACGGGATTCACGGAGGACAAATGGGTCCAGGCGGTTGAAGTGCGGCCCGGCAATCGCCGGGTGGTGCATCACATCATCGCGTCAAGCGGTCCCCAGGCCAAGGGACTCGCAGCGGCGCGCCCGCTGGGTGAATATTTCACTTTTGACCTTGAAAAAGCGCGGTTGGCAACTGCCAAATCGGGCAAAGAACCTCCGCAGTTCTCTTCGCCGGCGGATAGCGAAATGCTACAGGTGTTCGTTCCAGGGGGAGGCCCTCCGGCTCTCAAAGATGGACAAGCTAAGCTGGTCAAGGGCGGGTCGAATCTCACCTTCCAGATTCACTACACGACCACCGGTAAGCCGGAGAGTGACCAAACCCGGATTGGGTTCGTTTTTGCAAAGCAGCCGCCACGCGAGCGTGTCAAAGGTGTGCTCGTCTTCAACACGCGCTTTACGATCCCGGCGGAAGATCCTAATCATCAGCTAATGGCGCGAGCCACGGTCTTACATGACGTCCGCATGGTCTCGATGCTTCCCCACATGCACCTCCGCGGCAAGGATTTTCAATATCGCGCGATCTATCCGACAGGTGAATCCGAAGTTCTGCTGAACATTCCGAGGTACGACTTTAACTGGCAGATCAATTACTACATGGCGAGTCCGAAGCTACTCCCGAAAGGCACCATTCTGGAATGCACCGGCCATTACGACAATTCGCCCAACAATCCCGCTAATCCGGATCCCAAGGTGGATGTGCACTACGGGGAGCAGACCTGGGAAGAGATGCTGAACGGCTTCATGGAAATCGCCATGGAACCAGTCACGGATACGCCCCCGATCTTCGGGGCTGCCCCGGATGATGGCGATGTGAAAGCAGCGAGCGCAAAAGTGGGTTCTGTCACTTTCAACAAGGATGTTTTGCCGGTGCTGCAGGCGCGCTGTCAGGGCTGCCACCGGCCGGGCGAAGCGGCTCCCATGCCTCTGCTGACCTATACCCAGGCGCGTCCTTGGGCGAAGGCTATTCGCGCCGCCGTTATTCAGAAGAAGATGCCGCCCTGGTTTGCAGAGGCGGGCCACCCGGAGCTCGCCAATGACAGCCGTCTCTCAGCTCACGAGCTGGCGATTCTCACAACCTGGGCCGACACTGGCGCACCCGAAGGCGATCCGAAAGATGCGCCCAAACCGCTGGAATTTGCGGAGGGCTGGAACATCGGCAAGCCGGATCTTGTCATTCCGATGGCCAAGTCGTTTACGGCACCCGCGTCCGGGAGCATCCCCTATCAGTACATCCTCATGCCTTCCGGTTTGACAGAAGACCGCTGGGTGGAGGGCGCCGAAATTCGTCCGGGCAACCGCGCGATCGTACATCATGTGATCGCATTTGCATTGGACCCCAAGAAGAGTCCCCTGGCGCGCGGCAAGTTGAATGACTTCCTGGATGCCGAAGCGATTGCCAAGGCACTCGCGCGCAAACCAGGTGCGCCCGAGCCGAAGCAGTTCAGCTCTGGAACAGACTCGGAGACTCTTGGTTTCTATGTGCCGGGCTACGTTCCAAAAGTTCTGGAGCCTGGCCAGGCGCGGCTGATGAAGGCTGGATCGGTGATCCTTTTTCAGATACATTACACAACCGCGGGGAAGGTGGCTTCCGACACCACGAGCGTCGGTATCCGGTTCGCGCGCCAACAGCCTCAAGAGCGGGTGAAGACTGTCAATGTCCAAAACTTCGCATTCAGCATCCCGCCCAACGTTGACAATTATCCGATCGAGGCGCGTGCCCGGCTGACACGCGATGTTACTCTGCTTTCTCTATTGCCTCACATGCATCTGCGCGGCAAGTCATTCGAGTATCGTGCCACCTACCCTAGTGGAGAATCGGAAGTCCTGCTGCGGGTTCCTCATTGGGATTTCAATTGGCAGCTCAACTATTTGCTCAGGACTCCGCGGCTGCTGCCGAAAGGAACTGTCATTGAGGTGGTCGGGATGTTTGATAATTCCCATAACAATCCGTTCAATCCGGACCCGAACGCAGAGGTAGTCTATGGAGAGCAAACCTGGAACGAGATGCTGGGCGGCCTGATGGATTTCGCCATCAGCCCCCAAATAGGCGACCCTGAATTGTTTGAGTCTGTGGTTTCTAATAAAAGCTTGCCGGTTGTTGCCACAGCCCAGCATTAATCATTATCCTAGTCACCGTAGTTAAAGATCGAAGGAGAACTGCACGGATGAGACTCGTTAGGTCGGCAGCTTCAGGGCTTTTGCTGTTTGCTTCTCTGACATTGGTGGCTCAAGAAGGATCGTTTGACGGGCTGGCCGGTAACATGAGCAATTTGTACCGGCTCTCAAACACAAAGTCTTTTTCTATTAGCCCGGAAAACTTCACCGGTGAAAAAGGAAAGGGCGGCATGGCGAAGGAGGGTACAGCTTCCCGCGAAGCAGCCGACCTCGGTCAGGGCTGGAAAGTCAATCCCTATGTTGTTATCCCGCCGGGCAAGACCTTCACTCTCGGCGAGATCAACGGCCAAGGCAATATCCAGCACATCTGGATGACTCCGACCGGCCAGTGGCGGTACTCCATTCTCCGTATGTTCTGGGACGATGAGACGGAGCCCTCGGTGGAAGTTCCGGTCGGCGATTTTTTCGCGATGGGTTGGGGCAAGTACGCTCACCTCTCTTCTCTCGCAATCTGCGTGAATCCCGGCAGCGCGTTCAATTCCTACTGGCCGATGCCTTTTCGAAAAAAAGCCAGAATCACCATGGAGAACCTGGACACGGTGGCCATGCGGCTCTATTACCAGATCGACTATACGCAAGGCCAGGTGCCTCGTGACGCCGCCTATTTCCACGCGCAGTTCCGCCGCAGCAACCCGCTGCCGTTCAAACAGGTTTACACGATTCTCGACAACGTAAAAGGCAAGGGTCATTTCGTGGGCACCTATATGGCGTGGGGTGTGCACACCAATGGCTGGTGGGGCGAAGGCGAAATCAAGTTCTTCCTGGATGGCGACAAAGAATTTCCCACCATCAATGGAACCGGCACGGAAGACTACTTCAACGGCTCGTATAATTTCGAGAACAGGGACAAGAAAGAGTACGAGACGTTCACTACGCCCTATTCCGGTCTCGTGCAGGTGATCAAGCCCGACGGGCTTTACATCTCCCAACAGAGATTTGGCCTCTATCGCTGGCACGTCGCGGATCCCGTGCGTTTCGATACGGATTTGCGCATCACCATTCAAGCGCTCGGATGGAGAGTGAACCGGACCTATTTGCCGCTCAGGGACGATATCGCCTCAGTAGCGTTCTGGTATCAAACCGAGCCGCACGCAGCGTTTCCCAAATTGCCAGACAAGGAACAGCTCGGGATCGAGTAGAGACTGAGACCGGCATTCCGCGTCGTGGGCTGAGGTTATTCGAATGCTTATTCGACCGCTCGCGCTGATACTCGTCCTAGCGTGCATCGGCTTGGCGCAGACCCCGATCACTGTCGGCAATAAGAAGATATCACTTCGCTTCGAACTCGACTCGCGCGGGATGAACCTCGCGGGCATTCGAAACAACGTCACACATATCGAGCACCTGGTCAAGCCGTCTCCTCTGTTCGAGGTGAGTACCGGCGGCCCGACACTGTCTAACCTCACACTGTCAAGCAATGGCGGCATGTTAGTGGACAGTTCCGCACGATCGAAGGATGGATTGACGCTGAATGTCAGTGCTTGTCATGCAGTCGCTCCTCCGCTACGATTCACTATCGAGATTACGGTTCCCAGGCATGAGTCCATTGCCCTGATGCGACTCTGTATGACGAATACCGGGCAAACCAGAATGCTTATTCGCGCTCTGATCCCGAAACTGGGTTAACTCATCACGGCTGGCTCGCCCTCACGGCGGCGTATGGGCATGGTCCAGACTGAAATCGGAAACGTTGTGCCGCTTGCAAACACCGACTTACCAATGTCCCCTGGGCCACCTATCGGCATGCGGGTCAGTCCGAAGAGTGGGCTGCCGACGGGTATGAATTCAATGGAGGTCGCCAGCGTCTACAACGCGGATGGCCGGGGAGGCGTGTTATTCGCCGACATTGACGGAGACCTTGATAATGGGATTGCTCCCCTTCAATTTACGTTGGGTGCCAGTAGAGTTTCGGCATACTGGTCTGCGGATCTCGCGCCGTGTCAAACGGAGATTGCTCCGCGTCTCGCGATCGGTGTCCCTATCTTAAGAAGTTAGTCACCATTCGACAAGAGTACAAGGATGCTCTCATTTACGGTGCTCAGTCATATCAACCCTCCGCCGATGGTCAGGATGTGGCAGCGTACTTCTACAAGGGTTCCACTCATAGAGTCATTACCGTTGTAAACACGTTGGCGGAACAGCGCTACGACGGCAGTTTGACGGTTAGAAAGAGCGAAGCTAACTCCGCTTGGCGTGATGTTTTGACCGACCATGTCTTTCGGGGTTCTGGAGTCCGTCTGCAGCTCAAGATTCCGCCCCACGAACTCCGCATACTCGTTCGCGAAAGTTTCAACTAGCGAACCTTCGAATGGTAGCGGCTATCGAGATTGCTTACCCGAATCGGTACCTTTACGATTAGAGTATGAGGAACCGACTTCTGCTTGTACCGGTGTGCCTGGCCGCTTCTAGTCTGACCGCTGCCCCAGTCACTTTTCACCGGGACGTCGAGCCCATCCTGCAGAGTCGCTGCCAAGGCTGTCATCGTCCAGGAGAGGTCGCTCCCATGTCTCTACTCAGTTACCGGGAGGCGAGACCATGGGCAAAGTCGATCCGCGCGGCAGTCATCCAAAAGAAAATGCCGCCATGGTTCGCGGATCCCCATTTTGGGAAATTCTCGAATGATCGTCTGCTCTCGAAAGCCGAGCTCGACACGTTAGTGGCCTGGGCGGATGGTGGAGCGATTGAAGGCGACGTCAAGGATGCGCCCAAGCCGCTCGAATTCGTGGATGGCTGGGCAATCGGAAAGCCGGACGTAGTTATCGAGATGCCGAAAGCATTTTCGGTTCCCGCTGAAGGAAAAATTCCGTATCAATACATAACCGTGGCGACGGGTTTCACGGAAGATAAGTGGGTCGAGGCAGCGGAAATCCGTCCCGGTAACCGAACTGTTTTGCACCATGTCCAGGCGATCTCAATCATGCCCGGCTCGGGTTTTACAAAAAGCAAGGTTGGTGAATTTCTGGACGCCGATTCGATCGATCAAAAGAAGATTGCGAAGGTGAATGCGACCCTCGCTGGTGGCCCTTCCATCAACGAGTTCGACTCCGGACTTGGTGGCGAATACATTCAGGGCTACACTCCCGGATCGGTGCCGCTCATGACCATGCCTGGTCAAGCCAAGCTGATCAAGGCTGGCTCGCTAATCCTTTTTCAGTTGCACTATACGAGTAGTGGGAAGCCAGGGACCGATCAGTCGCGGCTCGGACTGGTGTTTGCCAAGAACCCACCCATCGAACGCCTGCACACAGTGAATGTGCAAAAGTTTGCCTTCACTATTCCTCCGCGAGTGGATAACTATCCGATTGAAGCGCGAGCACGCTTAACCCGCGACATAAAGATTGTGAGTCTGCGTCCGCATATGCACTTCCGCGGCAAGGATTTTGAGTTCCGGGCAATTTATCCGACCGGCGAATCCGAGGTGCTCCTGCGAGTGCCGCACTGGGATTTCAATTGGCAGATGAATTATTATCTGGAGACCGCCAAGGTCATGCCCAAGGGCACGATCATCGAGGTGTTTGGCCATTTCGACAACTCGCCGAATAACCCGTTCAATCCTGACCCTAACGCGCTGGTCACCTATGGTGAGCAGACTTGGAACGAGATGCTGGGCGGCTTAATGGACGTGGCGCTGGATCCTAACGGTCCGATACCGGAGTTGTTCGAGCCTGTCCCGGCCAAACCGGGGCTCTATACCCAAACAACCGCGACTGTGCGTTGAAACTCGTCTAGAAATTCAGCCGAAGCGCGAGTTGCATCTGGCGATTGGATGCGAAGCCGCCTATCGTAGAGATCGTGCTGAAACTTCTGCCAAAAGTGGCCGGCGATGTTAGCGTGGCGCCGGGTTGGCTGAACTCGGGAGTATTAAATAGGTTGAAAGCTTCGGCGCGGAACTGCACAACTTTCGTCTCGCGGAAGCGGAAGTTCTTGAAGAGCGAGAAATCAGTGTTGATAGCCGCCGGCCCGCGCAGGATATTGCGGGCACTGTTGCCCACCGTGCCTGGCGCAGGTATGCTGAATGCCGCGATATTAAACTGAGCTTTCGGAAGATCCTTACTCGTGGGCGCCGTGCTGACTCCCGGCACAATATTGGCTCGCTCGTTCGCAATGCCATTGCCGTTGGAGTCGCAACCGCAGAACACCGTAACCGGCAGGCCGCTGCGCAAGACCGTGATTCCGTTAACCTGCCATCCACTACCAATAAACTTGGGAATTCCATGAATGCCCGGGATCTCATAGGTGTAGTCCAACTGCAGATTGTGACGGGCGTCGTAGTCGCTGTTCCCGTACTCGCTCTGATAATTGGTGAAGTCCTGTGCCTGCGAACCGAACGTCAGTCCACCTTGATCCAGACTGTGCGACCACGAATAATTCACGTTGAAGGTGAGTCCTCTGCTGAACCTCCGCTTCAAGCTCACCTGGAGCGCGTTGTAGTTGGAGTCGCAACATCCCCAGAACTGCTGGATGTCCGATAGCCCGACAAATGGACGACGCCCCAGCCGCGGGTCGAATGCATTGATGTTGCGGTAGGGAACGAGGTGGGTGGCGTGATTGCCGATGTATCCGACTTGGAGAACTGTGGATTTGCCTAGACCCTGCTGGATATTCAGATTCCAACTCTGAGTGGCCGCGGTGTGCCAATTCTTGTCCATACTCCAATAAGCCGTGACACCCGCAAATTGTGAAATGTCGGTGGTCGGGAAAGCAGTAATCGGGACACCCTGACCTGAAACGACCACGGCGTTCAGATTGACGCCAGGGATGTTGGCTGGCAACGACTGCGCCTGCGCGGCAATCAAACTGGAATGAAAGATGCCGTACCCCATCCGAATCACCGTCTGCTTGGAGTCGAACGGGGTGTAGGCGAGGCCAAGCCGTGGACCGTAATTATTCCTCGGTGCTTTGAAGATGTCGGTACCTATCGGATCGAGCTTGCCCGTAAGAGGATCGAAATTCGCGATACGATCGTGAGACTCACGCGGCACGGTGTCGTACTGATACCGCAACCCGGCATTCACGGTAAGCTTACGATTCACCTGTATGTCGTCTTGGACGAACCAATTGTAGTAGGTATTTCGCATTCCCACACGGGGGTTGCCGCCCGCGGAGATCGCGAAAGGCGTGTTGGCGGCAAACTGATCCAAGGTGTTAAAGGTAACCGTCACTTGGCGTAGAGACGCCTTGTTCTCTCGATTACGGATGATCTGCACACCAAATTTCATCTGGTGACGACCCTTGATCCAAGAGAGTGTGTCCAGGAACGTGAAGGCCGTATTGTTGACAAGCAGATCGAATTGAGTGCCGCCGACGCCCGCGGACCCACTACCCAGACTAGGTACCCGCGCAATAGCTCGAGTAGCGGGATCGTCAGAGCTAGGATCGGTCGCGTTCCAACGGTTGACGGCAAAGCTGGCTTCGTTCAACAGAGTCGGCGTCATAGTTTTGGTGTACGAAAGCTTGGTTAGCCACAATAGAGCGGGCACAGTCCGGAAGTTGCCCGTCGCCACACCAAAGTTGGTCAGAGTATCGGATCGGTTGGTATTATGCCGCACGGCGATCCGGTCGGAGGGTGTGAGCAGGTAATCAACCTTGATTGAACCGGTGTTCTCCGTGAGGCTGTTCGACACGCCACGGGTGAACGAGGCCAAGCGCGGATCGGCCGATGCGGCTCCGTTGGGAAGCGGAAGTAAATCTGTTACCGTTCGCAGCGTCGGGTTAACGCTGGCGCGGAAAGCTGCGGTTGGCACCAGAACATTCTGTAACACTCCGAGCCGCTGGCGAACGGCCTCGAAATTCGCGAAATAGAATAAACGATCTTTGACGATTGGACCGCTTAAACTGCCGCCGAATTGATTCAGCCGGAATGGAGGCTTGAAGCCAGGTGCCGGATTGAAGTAATTGCGGGCATCCAATTTGTCATTGCGGAAGTATTCGAACAGGCTGCCATGCAGATCGTTGCCGCCCGACTTTGTCACGAAGTTAATCACTCCGCCGACCGATTGTCCATATTCGGCTGAGTATGCGGATTCCACTACGCGAACTTCGGCAATGGAATCGACACTGGCGCGTGAAATGCGAGCCCCCGATTGATATCCGCCATCCCCGAGGTCGGAGTCAACCTGGCCGGAATCTCCGCCATCCACCAGATACTTAAGCCCGCTCTCAAACAGACGTCCTTGGCTTGCTCCGTTCATGCTGCGCTGCGGACCGAGAAAGATCACGCCTGGCACCAGAACCAGGTACTGCGTGAGACTGCGGCCATTGACGGGCAATTCAGCGACTTGTTGAGTCGAGACCACTCCGCCTAGGGTGGTCGATTCGGTATCGACGACAGGCGCCTCCGCGGAGACCGTAATCTTCTCGCTCACAACTCCGGGCTGTAGACTCAGATCCACCCGGACTCGATCCGAAACGCGCAGCAGTATATTCTCGTTCACGGAGGTTTTGAATCCACTGGCCGAAACACTGACGCGATAGGTACCAATGCGGAGGACCGGCGCAATGTAGTTGCCGTTGTTATCGGTTGTGAGTTTGACGGACGTTGCGGTTTCCTGATTTTCGACGACGACCGAAGCGCCCGGTAGTACCGCACCACTAGCGTCCGTGACGGTACCGATAATCGTTGCGGTTTCCAGTTGAGCGAAAACGATGGTTGAGACGAGTAGTCCCAACAAAATGCACTTAAGTATATTGAGTGACAACATGGTCAAGGCTCCCTTAAAGTTCTTGACGGAAGACTACGCGCCTTGCGGCGTTCAGTCAACCCAAAAATGAAGCGGGTAAGGAGAATTTCGCACAATGAAATCTCGCTGAGGCGGTCTACCTTGTAGACCACGATGCAGTTTACCGACCGCGCCTCGACCGCTGCGAGGAGCCGCTTCAGTGCTGGGCGATCCATATTGCCGCCGGTGTACCCACCATCGTCGAAATGGTCGGTGATCACCTGCCGGCCCTCGTGCTTCTGGCTGACGATGAACGCCTCCGATGCTTCCCGTTGGGCATCAAGGGAGTTGAACTCCTGTTGAGTCCCTCCTCCGTGGACTTGCGCGTGTAGATCGCGCACCGGACGGCCTTGGCACCTCCCGTAGTGTTCGATGCCGTGGTCGGCGCTAGTGCCATGCTATTCCTGGCCATTGGGCTTTTCCTCCGTGGACGTCAGGTTGAAGAAGAGGAAACCGTTCCATTTCGTTCCGGTCGCCTCGCGGGCAATCGCACTGAGAGACCAGTAGATCTGGCCATCGAATTCGAAACCATTCACCAGGACCTTCACGATCACCCGCCTGCAAGGAACCAGAAGCTAAAAGCAATGCGAGGACTGTGGCAAGAAAGGCGTTGGTCAATATGCTTGCAGTATAGCCAAGCAGGCATTAGGCGACAATCTGTGCTGGACAGGCGTCGGCGCTAAGCCGCCCGCGCTTCCTGCGCTGTTAACCAGAAGTGCACGACGTACCAGAGAGCCTGAGAGCCCAGCATAGAAAGGCTGCCGACTGGCCTAGCCAAACAAGCCGCACGCAACATCGCCCGGTTAGAGAGAGCCTTCGGCCCGCAGTATTGGCTATTTCCGCGCATTTGCGCCGTCGGTTAGTCAACCGAAGCGACTCGGGAGCGTCCCGGGAATATCTGGCTCCGCAAATAGGTTTCGAACAGTTTCGAACCTACAACCCTTCGGTTAACAGGCACTCCGATTGTTGGTCTTAGGTGCTTGGGCAGCTAGGCGCCCAAGTCGCCGACGTGTTTACTCAATTTCATTGATCAACGTTGAGAAACGGAATGCAGGGGAAGATCCGGGGCGGGAAACGACTGATTGTTCGAGTCCGGCGGTCATCAATCGCTTCTGAAGGTGTTAACTTCGCTCCCGTACGATTGCCAGTGCCCCCGCAGCTGCCTGGCAAACAAGTCGACCTTATCGCCGGGACAGGTCGCCTCTACCAAACAATAGAATTCCTCCGGCTTTCTGGAATGCTCGCGGCGCGCACCATCGAGCACCGTCGTGTGATTCCCATGCAGGAATACCGGCTTGCCACGCGTCGCCAGCAGACAATGCTCGGTCTGGCCTCGCAACCACTCCCCGGTTCCCATTCGATGCTTGACCCAGGTGAGAAGTGTTTTGTATTGAAATCCCCAGCACTCGACCACCTCGAAGGCGACGCGGAGATGGGCGTTGGTGGTCCACAGCCACAGAATTGCATCCCGATCAGCAATATCGAGAACGGGCAAGGCTTTTATTTCTTCAAGGGCCATGGTGGGGTACGGCAGATCGTTCCCGCTGCCGTAACGCCAGGGCGGATCTGCCACAATCACTTGAAACGGGCCAGTAGGTAGCGATGGGGGCTGGGCTTCCAACGCCTTCGCCTGTTTAAGGACGGTGAGCCTGCGGTACGCGCCCGCAACTTTGCCGCTACGGTCCATCTGATCGGCTAGGCGTCCGTATTCATCCGGGTCTTCTTCCGCGGCTTGCACGACAGCCTCCGCCCGTTCAATGGTGGTTCGTCCAACTCGCAGGTACCGGGCGATATTATCGCGAGTATCCCCCTGCCACCCCCCTAAGGCCTGTGAATGGCCGATGTCTGTTCGGCTGCCCTGCCGGTCTCGCGCTTCCCGGCGCTCAATGGGCTCGATGGCCCGCTTGAGCGCCACGATTTCGCTCGGCAGCAGATCCTTACGCACGAAATTCTCGTGCGCTTCTCCCCGCGCCGCCTGGTACAGATCAACGACAGTCACCGGAACATCGGCCCACCCCAGGAATCGGCAAGCTTCCAGGCGACGCTGCCCCGCGATAAGTCGCCCTTCAGGAGTCACCACAATCGGGTGCAGCAGACCAACATCCCCGATGCTTGCGGCCAGTGTTCGGAGATCCCCCAGATCCTTTCGAAACCGAAGTCCAACGTTGATCTCGGCGATTTTCATGGCCACCGAGCGCGAATCTGATGCGAGAAGCCCACTCGGCAAGGATCGAGTCGACATGGTTATCTCCTCCTCTTTTTCCACCTCCGGCTGGGGCGATATAGCCCGAGTGTCGCGATTGATAAGAGTCCCTTGGCTACGCCCTTGGCAATACTCTTGCCCTCCCGGCCAAGAGCTTTGCCTAAAGATTCGTTTCTTCTCCACTTTGCCATTCCATTTCTCCTTGTATTTGTTTTTTGAAACTTTGATTCATGGTCTTTACGGCTCAGCTATGGCCGGAACCGCACAGCTTGCAGCCCTGGCGCACTGGAACATTTGCGGGGCCATCCGTTAACGCGTCAGCTAAGCTCGTTCGCCGATAGTTCCAGGCCCGCGGTCTGGTCATTAGAAGCGTGTCGACGGCATACACCGCAAAAGCTCCGACGGCTTGCAGGATGTCAGCGATGGCCGGAGTCCCAGGACACGGATAGCGATCGTCATCAGCCATGTCCGGGAACAGGCAACCAACGCACGGTCCTCCGCGATCTTGGACGAACACGTACCCGTGGTCACCATCCCGGCTCACGGCTGTGAAGATGACCGGCACGCTGAGATCTCGGAAGTGATGGCTCGCTGCGACCCGTGCTGGATTATTATCAACGCCGCAGATCGCGACATCACACGACAGATCGAACCCAGAGGCCAGTGCTTCCTCCAGTCGATACGAGTACCCAAAGATCCTGGTATCCACGATGCACTCCCCTTCCAGATTCCTGGCCAGCGCGATTGCCTTGTTCTCACCAAGGTCTTTTTCGTAGAACATTTGGCGGTTGAGATTGCTTACTTCGACGGTGTCATTGTCAAAGAAAGCAATGGTTCCGATGCCCTTACGAACAATGGTCGGAGCAATGTGGGAGATGAGCCCGCCCGCTCCGATGCAGATCACGCTGCTGCGTGAGAAGACGGCTTGATCGAATCCAGCTATCTTGCTCTGGCGATCTTCCGCTCCAGGAATGGGCTTCCCTCTAAGATGAAGCGATATCCGTGTTGATGAGACGGTAAATTCCGGGTGCATGCTTTTCGACTCCATTGCCATAGATCTCAACTTCGAGGTTCTGATCGAGCCGGACGAAGCGGATAAAACCGTCCCGGCTAAAAATGGCCATGACTGCTACATGACCAGCGCTCTCCAGACGCCGCTGGAAATTCTGATCAATGCCGGAAGGATTGGTTGCGTCTGCCCCATCCCCAGGGTGGCTATGAAAGTGGGCCAGCAGCCGATGGCCAAACTGTTCGAGCTTGATGAGTACCCCATGCGTGGCGCGGGGCTCGCCGGTCACGCCGCCCCTGCTCCGTTTCTGATGCGCAAACTCGGCGCACTGATCGAGGACCAGCACGCCTTCCACCTCGCTGCCGGTGATGAAGAAGAACTGCTCGTCCTGGTCAGCGGTCAGTTTGCGAAAGCTTTCATAAAGAAAGAGCGAACTGACCGCGTAGCGCCGTGGTCCCGGCTTGCGCTGGGATGCGGCCGCGCCAATAGTATCCAGGGACTGGAGGAATTGATTAGTTTGCTGGATCCGGACGAACAGTTCAGACAGCCGCTTGTGCTTGCCTGTTTCGGCCACCCGGTTAAATGCAGTTACGAGTTGCTGGCGCTTCTTGATCAGCCGCATGCGCTCGGTTTCAATATTGTTAGTTGCTACTTGTTCCATTAGAAATTCTCCTTTTAGTCTTGGTAAGCGTCTGTGATCAGGCGCTCAATGGTGATGATTCCTGAGCTGACATCCGACGGGCGTCTGCTCATGTGAACGAGATACCAGTCATTGCCCCGGTGCTGAAAGCAGGACCAGTGAGTGTGGCCTCGGATCTCCTCCGACGGCTTGTATAGGTAAAAGTCAGTGTGACCGCCGCGATGTTCTTCGATGTGACCACAAAAAGCTGCATAGGGTGTTTGATAGTTGCCGGTGTAGGCATTGTCGTTGCGAGTCCAACTCCGCTCCTGCCAATACGGGATTTCGCGACGCTGGACATTGACGAGGGGGCCGCGCCCCCGCACCACCCGCGACAGAAGGTCGCGAATGGATGCGGGAGCAGGCCGGCTACCGAGGTCTTTTATGCGCACCGCGCAAGTTCTCCGACCTCGGCTTTGGTAGAGGCGAAGATCTTCTCGCCGTCATTGACCTTGTCGTAAACCGACTCGGCCGCGGCAAAGAAGGGATCGTTGGCACCTTTGGACAGCAGATAGTCCGTCAGGCTAAGTTGATTCAGGATGTCGCCGGCAGTGGTGCCAGGCCGGATTTCGATGTCGCGAATCTGGCCGGTACCGGCAACAACTACGGATAGTTTCTTCATACGTTTTTACTTCTCCTTTATTGAAAATTGGGAGGCGGGTCCTCTCCCGGCTACTGCGGCTTCAAGTTCAGGCACAACTTCAGCCTGGAGTTGCACCTTAAAAAGAGACCAAGAAGATTCTTGGTCTCAAGATCACCCAACGCTCAAAGATCGGGCGCGGGCACTACATCGGTGAGCCTGCCTTCGATAGACGTCGGATCGCGTTCCACGCGAGCCCCGGCGGGGCTGCGCAGGGCTTCCAACTCGGAAAGCAGGAAATAGCCGAACTCGCTCTCATGGCCACGGACGAAGCCGAAGAACTGATAATCGTCATCAGTGGCTTCGCCTTCGATCAGGTACCAGGCCCAGTAAGTGCCCGGCAGGAACCATCGAGCGAAAACACGCGGCTCACTCTCCGCCTCCTGCGAGTACATAGGCGGGAGACGCGAGCGCAACTCATCGTCGAGCAGCGGCATGGCGCTACATCCCTTCAAAAAGCTTTCTGGCCTCTTCGAATTTCTGCAGCTGACGCCGCTTGTCCTTCAGCTCCTCTTCTGTCTCGGCAATCTCGGCTTTGAGCTTGTCGGCCTGTTCCAAGACGACCTCCACGGGCGTCTTCTTCTTCCACGGTTTTCGGCTATCGGGCCTGGGGGCCGGAGCAGCCGGTTTCGGATCCTGCGGTTTTGGATCCGTCGATTTCGGTACGGGCATAGTAATCCTCTTTCTGAATGTCGGTTGGTTGCTGGTTGACCCACTGCTCGAGTTTCCGGATGGCTTCGCGCTTCACCGGCAGCTCAATGTGGGTATAAGTGGCGTGGACCCTGGAACCTGAGGAATGACCCATCAGCGCCATCCGAACGTCCTGGATGACTCCGGCTTCCATCAGGCGGGTATTGAAAGTGTGGCGGAGATCGTGAAAACGAATGTGGCGGAGAGACGCGCGCCTGAGCGCGGCTTGCCAGGCTCGTTTCACGATGCGGACCGGTTTGCCTTGAAACTGGATGATCAAAGCTTCGTCCTGCTGGCGTTCAAGCAGGAGTTTGAGCAAACGGCCGGTAAGCGGAATCTCGCGGCTTTCCCCCTCGGGTGTTTTCGAGTGGGTCACAAACAGCAGCTGGCGCGAGAAGTCGATGTCTTCCCAGAGTTGACTGGTGATTTCGCCGCGACGCATGCCAGTATCGAGCGCCAGAATGGTCATGGCGCGCAGATGATCCGCAGCCGCATCGAGGAGCCGCTGCTCCTCGGCAACACTCAGCACCTGGCGCCGGGTGCGCCGCTCGCGCACCATTTTCAGGCGAGCCAGCGGATTGGCCGGGAGCAGCTGCTCATCGACCGCCCAGTAAAGAATATGCCGCAGCACGGACAGGTCGCGGTTGACTGTGGCCTCCTTGATGGAATTGCCTGCATGGCGTTTCTTGCGGAACTCGTCCGTGACGGATTTGGTGATCCGTAGCACTGGCCGCTCCGCAAAGTAGGGCAGCAGGAACTTGAGATGGTACAGATGGTGTGGGCGAACCGAACCGCTCGCTATGAAACGGGCGGCAAGTTCGCCGAACCGCATGTCCGGATCGGTCTTGACGATCTGGAAGCGCTGGTTGTTGCGTTCTTCTTTTATCTTGGCTTCGATGGCTTCGGCCTGCCTCCGGTTGGAAGCACCAGTGGATTGCTGATGCCGGATGCCGTCTTCGTAGAAGTACGACCACCAGACGTTACCGCGCTTGAACAGGCTCACTTCTTATTTCCTCCTTGTTGTTGGCTTTCGATCCAGCGAATGATCTGATCCCGGTAGAAGATCAGTCGGCCGCTGGCCTTGGAGCGGAAGTGCGGAAGCCCTCGTGGAATTAGGGTCTGCCTTACGGTCCAAGGCGAACAGCCGATGAGTTCGGCGACGCCAGCAATGGTGAGCGGAGGCCCGAGCGGGGCTCCAGCCGGGCCCCTGATTGGCCCTGGGTCGCGCGGAAACGCGCCTGGTTGGCCGGGCCAATGCGTGGGCCGGCATTGGCCCAGGGAGGAGGGCGAAAAGGGCCGTGTTTGCGCGGATTTAGCCGATTTGGGCCCTGGGGCCTTCGGTGAGGAAGTCGAGCTTTGCTTGGTATTTGGATTCGGAACTTTAATGGCCATGATCGTTAGGACCTGATTTGGAACGGGTGAATAATTTGGTGAGCAGCCGTTGCAGGAAATGCGGAAGTCTGGAATACAGATACCAAGCGAAGGACAGCATGAGTCCGGCAAGGATGGCTTGAAACAGGAGCTGCTGGCTGGAGAGCAGGGCACGCACCAAGCCGAAGACGAACACCACGCTGACCGAGGCCAGCAGCAGACCGGGCAGGATCGTGAGCAGCCGGATGAGGGGAGCCAGCCACAGCGGAACGCGAGGTTGCGGCGTCGAGAGTTCGCGGGAGCCGCATTGATTGCAGACTTCGGCATTGCGCGGATTCGGGTGCCGGTGCTGGCAGAGCTTGAAGTTGTAAGATCGCCCGCAGAAGTTGCAGAACAGCGGCTCGCCGGGCGTGATGCGGTGACATTGATTGCAATAGCGCATGGATGAGCCTCACAGAAGCGATTGCTGTTGATCTCCCGCCGGGCGAAGCCAAACCTGAGACCACAAGCCATCGCGATGAATATTTTCGAAGGTCGTGAACCAGAAAATCTTGTCAGTGGATTTAGCAACGGTTGCTCGAATATTAGTGAGTCGCCGGTCTGAGCTGGCGACCACGAGCACCCGGAATTGCTGCTGTCGAAACTGCTTCAGGAAGTCACCCGAGACCGCCAGTTGGAGATAGGAGCCGACCTTCTGTTGCCAAACCGAGAGCGCTTCGGTGCCGAGATCGACTTCAAGAAACATCGAGCGAATGGATTCACTAACGCCCATCTCGAAGTAGCCGTCCGGAGTCAGCTTGATCTGGTCCGAGATGGGCTGGCGGAAGGTGTGCCAGCGGAGGAGGCGGACGCCGGTGAATGGAATCGGCCGGTAGCGAAGCGCCAGGTAGATTTCGTTGATGCCGGATTGGTGTTCCACAAAAGCGTCACCGACAACGAGCCGACCGGAAGGCCGCTGGATGCCGCCGAGCTTAGCGCTAACAAGCGCTGCGCCTTTGGCTGACAACGTGTACACAGCCTTGCGCCCATGAGCGGTGCTTCCAACGAAGAATCGTCGCAGCAACCCAGCTCGGGTCAGCAGTAACAGGCGGCGGTTAGCCCGGCGGATCGAGACGAAGCGGCCGATTGTCCTGGCAGCATCTCGGTCCATGATGCGCATCACGCCAAGCTCGGTTAGCAGCTGTCGATCGCGATCCTGAAGTACGACTCCCCTGCGCTTATTCCCAGTCATTGAGCACCTCCTCGGCACCCCGCTGGGCGTCCTGGCTGCGCTGCCGGATTTCAGCTTCGATGTCGGTGCGCTTTCTGGTCCACCGTGCTCGACAGCGGTTGTAGAGGTCCGTCGAATCCGCATCGGGCTGATGGACATCGGGCACCAGCACCTCCTGATGACGATGCGAACCGCTCTTGACTACCAGATGGCGCTTCGGCAGGTTCTTCAGGATCTCGCCGAGGCGCTTGCCGCCGTCGAGCGCCGAGGCGATCTTGTCCGCATCCCCACTCGAAAGCTGAAAGAAGATGTGCGTGCCAACAGCCATGATCGCGGCGCGCATCTGCGGCGGATACTGCTCCAGGAACTGGTTAGCGGTGACAACGGAAATCCCAAACTTGCGGGCTTCGGAAAGCAGAGTATCAAGTCCCGCGTCGTAGGCCACCAGATTTTGTATCTCGTCGCAATAAAACGTAAACAGCTGGCGGCGTTTGCGGGCGAACAGTGCGTTCTTGAGTTTCGTAAGCAGTAGGCTGCCGAGCGTCGCTGCTCCTTCCCCGAGCCTTCCTTTGTCGAGGTTCAAGATCACCCAGTAGCCGCGATCCATGGCATGGAGCAGAGAAAACGTCGAGCGCTGTTGGCCGAGGATGTGACGGAACCGCGGGTCTGTGGTGAACCCGGAGATCTTGTTGAGGATGGCATCGCGGTACACACCCTGCATGGCTTCGCTCCGGGTATCAAAGCGAGCGCGGAAATAACCGGAGACTTCGGTGTTGTGTACGCGCTGCAGGCAAGTGGTGCGAAACCCGGCGCTGGTCAGCAGGGGCGATAGCTCAAGTAAGGTCAGGTTGTTATCGGCGAGGACGTGCAGGGAATTGCGCAGCAGTTCCTCCGTTCTGGCTCCCAGGGAATCCAGCTGCCAGCGGGCTTTGAGGATTTGAGCGAACTCGGCCAACTGGACGTAGCTGTGCTCGCCTGGTTGCGCTTCGAGGACATTCAGGCCGATGGAAAACTCGGGATCGGCCGGCTCAATCACGATCAAGCGTTCACTGAGGTCGGAACCGGTACGCTGCTCCTCGGCCGCGACGAGCTTTAACAGGAACGGCATAGTGTCGCCATGCAGATCGAAGAACACAAATCCCCTTCGCCCCCGGACATCCTGACCGCTGGCATGACGCAACAGGAATGACTTGCCCTGGCCCGTTTTTCCGAGAATCGCAAGGTGTTCGCAACGCCGCGCATCGGGCACATAGGCGCGGGTGCTTTGTATTTGGCCGTCCGTAATTCGGTAGCCCAGATCCATCTGGGAGCGGACCGGTTCCGGCCGGCGCCTCGGAGTGACAGCGTAATTCCAAATGGAAGCGAAAATTCTTTCGATCATCACGTTATGGCTTAAGTACTGAAATCAAAACTCTGTCTAGCGCGGGGACCTCCGGGCGGTTGCGACGCTGGCAGCTAATCCTGAAAGCGCGGCCTGATGGGAGCGACGAGCTTGGTGTCGTGCCCGACCGCGAATCCTTCGGGGTATCCGTTAGGATCGGACCAGCGCCGCAACCGCCGGAGGTCTTACCTCGCACACATAGAATGCGGTCAATCGTTTTTTCACGACAGGGTCACCCCCCGCGAATTTTGTAACGCGCGAGGATGTGTCGATCAGCGATTGCGGAAGGCGTTTTCGTACAAAGTGCGGCGCACCCAGGCCCGGCGCAGACCGGAATACAAGCCCAGTTCGGGCGTGATCGTCAGCAACTGTCGGATGGTAAGCTGATGGCCGAACTGCGTCGGTGGGACTGGAGCATGAGTGATTAACTGAATGGCTTGTTGAACGGCAGAAGAACTGTCCGTCGATACGCCGCAAGCTACTGCCCAGTGCAAGGCCATGGACGCTTCAAGGCTTTCCTGTCCGAAACTCTGGCGGGCGGTGGCTAGCACCTCGGTCGCGCCATCCCAGTCTGGGGAGCCAAGTAAATTCGTGTACCTGACGCCAGTCATGACTACCTGGGCCGGAATTCGTGCTTCGTTCAGGCGTTCCATGGCCTCCGCTGATTTGCGAAATGCCTCCGTGGCATGTTCGTCCTCTCGAAGCTGGAACAGTGCCACGCCCCGTTGCCGAAAATGGTCCGAGCCGAGCGGCGCTGCGACGGATTCCGCCGCGCTACGCGCCACTTCGAGCGCCGCTAGCGATTGTCGCGGGCGGCGGGATAGTAACCATGCCTGCGAGCCGATCAGAGCTGACTTTACAAATTGTTCCGCATACTCACGGCGTGGAGACTCGTGATAGGCCCAGCGCCAGAGCTCCCGCGCAACGCTCGCCTCGCGAGCCGCAGAGTCGCACTGGCCCGCGTGGACCAAAAACCATGCCATGTGTTGGTGCAGCTTCGCCCGCAAGCCGATGCGCCGGACATGCCCCGCATATCCCACGCGCGGGGCTAGATTGCGTAGGGCACGAATTCCGTCGAGAAACGTATAGGCGTCCATGTGTTGCTTCGCGGCGGAGTCAATCTGGAATCTCAGCCAATCTACCTTCCTACAGCGGCCGAGTGTTGGGGCCCCGTAATCATGGTCTACACGGACCCCAAGAGCTGTAGCCGTGTCGGGCCGGACCGGGTCATCCAGATGAGCTTGGTCCGGTTCCGGCTGTAACTCTGTGCTGCGAGCCCGGAACGCAGCGACCCGGACATTCTCGGCCGTGGTTCCAAACAGGCTGGCTATGCGAGCGGATGAGAATTCCTTTTCGAGTAACCAGGCAAAGGCCGGACCAAATTGCGACAGCTTGGGTTCCCTACGGCTCATCTGTTTCCAGTTTAGGGATCGAAGTTCGAGATGAACAATTCCTTGTGACGAACGCCGGTATCGCGCTTGGCCGTATAAGTGAGTTCGATCGACGCAAGGCGAAACCGTGCAAATAGGCTGCGCACCTCGGGACGGTCATCCAGGGAAAGAATGAATTTTCCCTGAAGACGGCCAAGCCGCTGCTCCAAATCCTGGAAATCGGCTTCGGTGAAGTTGAATTTGTACAGCTTGCGCTCCCAGTAGGGCGGATCCAAGTAAAACACCGTCGTTGGTCGATCGTACTTTTCGAGGATCTCTCCGTAGGGCAGGGACTCGATCTGTACCCGTTGCAGCCTCTGGTGGGTCCGCTCAATGATCTCGGGAATCCGCTCCAGGTTGTAGTTCGATGGGTGCGTCACGCCATAGTGGAATTTCTGTTTCAGGATCAATCCGCCGAACGAGTTCTTTTGCAGATAGAAGAACCGGGCGGCGCGCTGGACGTCGGTCAAGGTTGCGGGGTCGGTAGCGAGGTGCAGTCCGTGCAACGTGCGGCTGACCAGGCCATATCGCAGATAGCGGACCAGTTCGTCGTAATGCCATTGGCAGACCCGGAAGAAGTTTACGATGTCGAAATCCAGATCGTTGAGAACCTCGACGTTCGAG
Organism: Bryobacterales bacterium; assembly: GCA_038239345.1. GTDB lineage: Bacteria > Acidobacteriota > Terriglobia > Bryobacterales > Bryobacteraceae > JBBSEX01. Next base: position 6,904 of record JBBSEX010000027.1, on the reverse strand, counting down.
GGCTGTTTATGGAACAGGACCTGCGCGCCGCCCGCGAATGGCTCAACGTATGTGAGATGTTCCGGAAGCATGGAAATGATTTTGGTGGCAAGGCGGTTCTTGCCGCCGATGTAAGCGAGGGGGCCTATCATACAATTTGGGATTAGTTGAGAAAGGATCGCTCGATCTGCACATGCAGACCCAACACAGCGGCGTCCTGGATGAAGCTCTGACCGTTACTGCCTGCCAGGACCGGCCAGATGTCCGTGGCGATCTCCCGTAATTCTTTGCGGGATTTCAACGGTGGATTCGAGTAGGACTGGAACAGGTCTTGCTTCGGCACTTCCCAGATGGGCAGAGCATGATCGCGTAGCGCGTGGACCACAGCGTGAGTGAGTACCTGGCGCTGAATTTCATCACCGGACGGAATCGACTCGAGCGCAGCTGTGTCGAGCCGAAACTGCGCGACAATCCAGTTGATGAATCCGATTGCGCTAGCCAGAGCTTTGCCCTTGGCGGACGAGAGCTGCCGGACTTGTGTGTACGAGAGGTGGTCGCCCGCGAAGACGGCCACGGCCACCGCGCGGCGTTCCACTCGGATCGACGCGAGATCCCAACTATGGCCGGTGCTGCCGTTGCCGGAGGAGTGACGTAGCTCCACGTGAAAGCTGCGCCCGAGATCACGCGCGCCGGAATGAATGGCACGCCGGAATGCCGTAAGCAGTTCCGCTTCCGAGTACTGAGTTATCAGTTCAACATAGTGGCTTGCTGCCGGCGTGTCATTAAGCTTCCTGGCCAGGCACAAGGCAAACAAGTCAGCGCTGGTTTTTGGCCGGAATGCGGATAGCTTCGGACCGTAGCGGTCGAGGATGGGCGTCATAAGTGAGCGGCGTTAATGTTCTCGAACAGGGGCTTCTGGCCGCGTCCGGCCAGTTCCTCTTCTTGTTGGCGAATCCGGCGCCTGAGATCATCGTGCAGACGTGGGAACAGGAAGGCCACCGGCACCCGAAGAATGATCTCCAGGCTCAAGGCGACCGGCAGGGGCGGCAGCGAGCGGCCATGTTCGTAGTGGGAGATCATCGACGTGTCCCGCTGACCGAGCAGCTGGGCTACCTGCTTCTGCGTGAATCCCATCCTGCGCCGATACAAAAGCAAACTATTTTGTTTTTGTTTGGGTGAATGCATTGGTTTGTGTTTTAGTAAGGTCACTGTAACAATTCAGTGGAATCGGTAAAGGCGGGAAAAGTTGTGGAAAACTACAGGTCTTGCCCAAGCTCTGTGAGCAACCTGTGTAGGAGCCGCTTTCGGTTTTTGTGGTGAACAGTCAGGATGGCTCGTCGGCCATCGCTCGCTTTGCGGCGTTCGAACAGCTTTGTCAATCCATCCCGGACATGTTCCGACAGCTCATCAATGAGAAGAGCGCGCATCAGATCCAGGATGAATTCTGCGAAACGGTTGTCGAGCATAGTCGAGGGATGATGCCGCTGGACCGGAAAATTGAAAAGACGGGAAAAAGCCAGGCTACATCCAGTGGGAGCCGCGCTCAGCTTTTCCCGTCTTTTCGACGTTCCCCTGATCTCCTATGCTGAACCTTCAAATAACCAATGGGGCCCCTATGCCAAAGCCGCCAAAACTCACTAAACTTAGAGTGATCTGGGAGACCGCACCGAATCCGGACCCCCACGCCCTGCTCAAGGCGGTTGCCATCCTGTTCCATCGCCGAATCCCGTTATCCACAGAACGGAATTTGACAAATACCGACAAGACGCTATTGTATAAACGACGAATGGAACCTTAATCCCCCTCACACATATATGCCCGAAACAGCCGAAGCCGCCTTGCGGCTGGCCATCTATGCCCGCGTTTCCACCGAGGAGCAGCGGGAAGGGCAAACCATCGACTCCCAAATCGCCGAACTGGAGCGCTTCTCCCGAGAAAAAACCTGGCCCATTGTTGGAACCTACAAGGACGAGGGCTGGAGCGGCGGAGTCATGGAACGGCCCGAACTAGACCGCCTGCGCGATGACGCGCAGAAGGGTGTTTTCGATGCTGTTCTCATCAACGATGTGGACCGGCTGGCGCGTGACGTTGCTCACCTAGGGGTGATCAAGCGCGATCTGGAGCGGCATGGCACGAAGGTCATTTTCCGCAAGCTGCCTTCAGACGCGAGCCCCACCTCGAACTTGATGGTGAACATCCTGGGCAGCTTTGCGGAGTTCGAGCGGGAGTTGATTGCGGACCGCACGCGACGCGGCCGTCGTCACAAGGTGGAGATCAGGAAACAGTATCTTGGGTCGAATACAGCGTACGGGTTTCGATATATTCGCAAGGATCAGGCGTCCGGCAGCGAGGGATTATTACAACTCGCGCCAGAGGAGGCCTTGGTTGTCCGGCAGATGTTTGAGTGGGTGGACCACGATGCTCTTTCTGCCAGGAAAGTCCTGAACCGCCTGAATGAACGGAAGATTCCACCTCGAAAAGGGGCGGCGCGTTGGGGCAAGTCCAGCGTGCTACGGATTCTGCGGAGTGAAATGTATGCCGGAGTCTGGCACTACAACAAGTTTCAGGGCTGCGAACCGCAGAACCCGGCAATGAGCCCGCGCTATCGCAGGCGGCGGAAATGCAGTCTCCGGCAACGCCCCAAAAGTGAATGGCTGCCGTTGGCCTTGCCCAAGTCTCTGTGCATTGTCCCGCGCCAACGGTGGGAGCGAGTGCAGCGGCAACTCGACCGGAACATCACGTTCTCACCGCGTAATGAAAAGCATGCATACCTATTGAAGGGACTGGTAAGGTGTGGCTCTTGCGGAGCGAGGTACACCGGCGATCCGTGTCACGGCAAGTTCTATTACCGGTGCCTGGCACGCTGCAAGAAACAGCCCATGGTGCGCGAAGCTGTTCTGGATGAATCGGTGAAAGAAGCAGTCAGGGAATTGATGATGAATCCCGACGTGATTCTGGATCCGCTGCGCCAACTGGACGAAGCGGAAGCCCGAGAGCGCGGGAGCCGCGCCGAGATCTCACGCGAGTCTGAAGTGGAGACGAATCGGCTCAACACCGAAGAGGAGCGGATACTGGAGGCGTACCGGACGGGCGTCATCTCACCGGCTCAGCTCGGGCATCAGCTGGAAAAGCTCAAAGCTAGGCAAGCAGTCCTCGACTTGCGACGATCGGAAACCCAGGGCCAACACAAAGATGCCTTACCTGTGGAGCAAGTCGAATACGGGATCACGGAATACTGCGCAGAAGCGGCGGCGAATCTCACCAATTTGTCGCCCGAAAAGTGGCTCGGGTTTCTTCGCACCATCATTGAGAGCATCCTATTTTGCGGGGACCATATCAAAATCCAGGGACGTATTTCGCTTCCGATTGAACAGGAGAGCGGTGGGGAGAAGCGGATCGACGTGCCCTTGAAAACTGGCAACTCACCTTTGACCATCGTTTAAATATCATTGAGAAGATGGCGGTAAGATCGGCCTGAACAGCCATGAAGTGCTCTGTCGAGGAGATGGTTCTCTTGGATCTCGATTACGGGGATCTGATTCGCCCGACGTTCGAGATCCTACCCAGCCGTGGTTGGGGTCAATGCACAAATCGTACCGGAGAATATTTGATTGTGTATGGTCCGAAACATCCGAAGGAGCCTTCGATATTCGATACGTCACCATACGTCTTGCCGGATGAGGCAACCACTCCAGACGGCTGGGACTGCGACGGATTCTTGGTTCCCCGCGACAGGCGGGTCCGGCGTAGGCGGCATCTGCGGGGCGGTCCGCTCGCTGTAAAATTCTGGAACTATCGGCATTTCTCGGCGTGGAGCATCGAAGCTGGGATCTACGGCTGTTCCTGGGACAACGGCGTATTCGAACCAAGCCAGATCAATTGGGCCATCCCGAACTTCTCCTATGAGGACATCGCGAGCCGCCTCAAATACGGGTAGCGCACCTGACATCCCGCCACTGTGGCGGAATGTCAGGTGCGCGCGTGACAGTGCTCACGTCCCGGCCGGGGCCGTGCTCTGAACACACAGCTTTGTGGATACCACATTCGAATTCAAGGCAAGATTCCGGTCACAGTTAATAACGAGACAGGCGGTGAAGTGCAGGTGGATGTACCGGTGACAACAAGCGACGAACCACTGGCAGCCGGTTAGGCGGACATTAGCATGTCGGGTTCAGGTCACCCGTAGTTGTCACCCGTAGTTTGACAACATTCTGCTCCTCCTGTACAGTTCAGATGGATCAACTCTTCAGTTGTGTCCATGGAGGTTCACCATTAAGAAGCAAATCAAACCTATGTCCAACGTCATTTCTGCCCTGACCGCCCGCAGCCAATTTGGTCAGATTCTCGACCAGGTCGACAAGCAGCGCCGCAGCTTTGTCATTGAAAAACGTGGCAGCCCCAAGGCCATCCTGCTCGGCATCCAGGACTACATCCGTCTTGCCGCGCCTGAACCCGAAATTCTTACAAGCCTCGGCGAGGCCTCGAGTCGCCGCGGTACTGATAAGCTCAGCATGCGCCAAATTGAAAAGGTCATCAAGGCGGCCAGAACCAGCCGCCGCCGTGCTGCCTCTTAAGCTGGTCATTGATACCAATGTGCTGGTCTCGGCTGCTCTCAAGCCAAGGGGCCTGGAACGGACGGCCCTGGTTTTTGCAATGACCGCCCCAGCGCGGCTGTTCATCTCCCAACAGATTCTGGCTGAATACACCGACGTGTTAACCCGACCGGAATTGCGCATTCCGACCGCTGAACGACGCCCATTGATTGATCTGATCACGGAACGGAGTGAGCTCGTAACACTCACCCGCAAACTCGCCATCTGCCATGACCCCGACGACGATATGTTCCTCGAGTGCGCCGAGGCGGCTCGGGCCGATTACTTGATCACGGGCAATCTCAAGCACTTCCCCCGGCATTGGAAGAGCACCAAAATCATCAACGCCAGAGAACTGCTAGATATCCTCGGTCCACACCTGCCGGTGTGATCCTATGCCGCCCCGGACGACGCTACCGCAGTGAAGCAGCGGCACGCCAACAATCAAAGAAAAGGGAACCCACGCTTGCGGGTTCCCTTTTGCTCGTTTTGCCTCACTCAATATTCTTCCGGCAATAAGATCGTCGTTGAAGAGCGATCAGCTTCCGTGATGATCCAGATTTTCGTTCCATTGCTGAGACGGTATGCCGACAGAAGGCGGTCGTTTTCTTTCAGCGATCGCTCGTTCTCGAGCCGGTCGTGGTTGTCCAACTCGCCCCAATCCCCAGCGTGATGGCGTCTAATAAATTCCTGGGATGTCTGTCCAACCGCACCAATCGCCTCCAGCGCAGCGGGAGTGGCGACTACTCGGCCGAGAAGGAATCTTCCTAGCGGCGGCTTCGTTTCCCGCATCAGATGATTCCCAGGGCCAAGAGCAGAGACGGCGCCCCGTGGGGACAATGACCGTCTGGTTCCACCTCGCACCCTTCGGTGCAAAGGGCTGGATAAACCGTATCGAGTTGCCGGTATTCGACCAACGCCTCCTCAGCCGTTGAGTAGCTATTTTCAGCCAGCCACTCAGTAAGTGAGATGTGCATTTCCATTCCTCCCGTCAATGATGTTCGGGATCGCCTGGTTAAGGCGTCCCGCGACAACCGAAGAAAAAGCTTCAGGTGTCGCGGAAGTTCAACCAAGGAAAGGCCAGCCCTTCACCACTCACGGCTTATTCGACGTGGTGGTATCGGCTGACTTTTCTTATGTCCGTACGCTCATCGTAGCGAATTGCTGGTAGCTGTCAAGGAGGGAAAACTTGACGACGCAAATCGGCGCTCGGCAGCTATGAGGTTTACGATTCTTAGCGGTGCATAATGTAACGACCCCTTAAGCTATGCGCAGCCTCGAAGACCATCCGAGCGGGTGCCCGCTGAGGCGCCAGAACGCGAGTTTCACGCATCTCGTCTCTATGGCCCCAAACCCTCGCTTTTATCGGCCGAAATACCGCGTTCTTGAGAAGGGTAAAAAGATATGCTTCACATCCGGCAGGACGCCGACGGGAGTTCAAGACTTGATGTCCCGTCAGCATGTACAGCGATGGGAACGCTCAACTCTGAATCCCGGTACAATCGTACCTCTCGAGTAAATGACAGCCAGGCGTGGGTCTGGTAGGAACCCATTTTTAATACTCGGAAAACTGGCGTGAGGCGCGGCGGTCGGAGTTGTTGACGAATTAGCATCGATTCTGTCACTTGGGATTTACAAGCCACCGAGGCGGAAATGACGAGAGCCCTTGTAAACTGGGTCGGCTCGGAATGAGCTATTTCTGACTCAACGTGAGTGCAATAACGGCGAAAATGACTGCGAGAGCGCGACTTAAGGTAACCGGTTCTCCAAATAGAGCCCGGCCAATAGCGATCCCTAGAACAACGGTTATGGATTCCCAGACGATAAAGACCAATCCAAATTCGGTCTTTTTGAATGCCAGAACGACTGGTATACACCCAAGAAGATAGAAAACCATGCCGACGATAAGGTAGAGCGGCCGGCCGGTACCGTCACTTCGCTTCAAAAACACGTCTCCTGTGATTGTGAGGACAACCCCACCGGTGATTAGTATCCAGAGCCTGAGAACGGCCATAGCGTGTAAGTGTTAAACGTTAAGCCGCACACCCTAAATGATCGGTGAATTCGTAGACACTCCACCAGCTACGCCGACCTGGAGTAGCGCCATGCAGGGGTAACATAACACGTGCCCCCGACCTTGCCAAGATCGGGCGTAAAAGGAGCGAAACACGAGTCCCACCACGAAACGCGCCAGATAACCAGGGATTATCCGGCACTACGGGGCTCCCAAAAAAAAAGAGTATTCGCATTTGAAGCACCTCCGAGAACTGAACATAAGGACTGATTGTCAAGCGTGCGTACATAAATGCTGCAGTCAGCCGTACGATTGGGTG
>JBBSEX010000026.1:0-54036 GCA_038239345.1 Bryobacterales bacterium | reverse complement strand
GCCTCCGAATTGTTGCTCGTTCCAGTTCAGTGGCACTGTGGTGAGCAGATCGTCGAGCGAGAGTGAGAGCGACTCGGAGCGAGTCATCAGGTGTTCGATCGACTGCGGGCTGAGTGGGATGAGCCTGAGATGCAGGTAAACGAAAGGCGGGGAGATGCCATGCATAACGGCCAGCTCGCCGATGCTGGCTGCTTTGCCGGTGGTGAGCTGCTCGTACCAGAGCCGGGCGCGGGCGATGGCTTTGATGATCGCCTGCCGACTGGCGTCGGTCGTGAGGTTGCCGTTGCCCACGATTAGGCGCAAGGCTCGGCCTTGCGGAACATGACGGAAGGCGCACTCGAGGGATTCGATTCTGGGAGCGGCTGGAAGCGCAACTTCCTTCCTCTTGGTGTCAAGAAGCAACTCGACTAACTTTCCTGTGTCGACCTTAACCTCGATGTGTTCGGCGTGGATCACGAGCCTGTGGAGGATGGTGCTAAGCCAGGTCTGTCGGTGGTCCAGAGACATCCTTGCCCAGCTCTTGGTCAGCTTTCTCGCTTGCTCCACCAGCCGCAGTCGTGTTCCCTCCGGGAATGACCTCTCTTCCTCGACGTTGTCTACGAAGGCCACCAGCCTCGCCGGATCCCGGAGGAGATCAAGCAGGCAGTCAACAACGGCCTGTTCCAAGTCCGGCGCTGGAATACGTCCGGGGACTTCGCCCTTCTCGCCCTTGCGGAGCACCGCTTGCGAAGTGTAGTAGCGGTAGCGCAGGCCGTTCTTGTTGGCATGGGTCGGTGTGTAACGCTTACCACTAGTGTCGAAGAGCAACCCGGTGAACAGACTGGGCTTGGTGGTGCGAGCTTTGCGACGCTTACCCTGGGTGTTGCCGCTCAGCAGGGCTTGTGTCTGGTCCCAGGTTTCGCGATCGAGGATCGCCGAGTGCTGGCCAGGGTACCTCGCCTTCTTGTGCTTGATCAGGCCAATGTAGTGCGAGTTTCGCAGCATAGTGTAGAGAGCTCCGCGGAAGTAGTGGTTGCCGCATCGGCTACGAATGTTGTTCTCGCGCAGCCAGTCCTGCAGACGTTGCACGCTGCCCAGGCGCAGAAACTCACGGAAGATGGTGCGCACGGTCGCGGCGGCGGTCTCGTGGACGATCAGCTTTCTGTCTTGTGCGGTGTAGCCGAGCGGAACCGCTCCGCCCATCCACATGCCCTTCTTCTTGGACGCGGCGATCTTGTCGCGGATGCGTTCGCCGGTGACCTCCCGTTCAAACTGGGCGAACGATAGCAGAACGTTCAGCGTCAGCCGACCCATGGACGAAGTCGTGTTGAACTGCTGCGTGATGGAGACGAAGCTGACGCCACACTTGTCGAAATGCTCGATGATCTTGGCGAAGTCGGCGAGGGAGCGCGTCAGGCGGTCGACCTTGTAGACGACCACGACGTTCACTTTGCCGGCTTGGATATCGGACATGAGCTGCTTTAGTGCGGGCCGCTCGATGTTGCCGCCGGAAAAGCCGCCGTCGTCGTAACGGGTAGGGATACGCTGCCAGCCCTCGTGCTGCTGGCTCTTGATGTATGCCTCACAGGCCTCACGCTGAGCGTCGAGCGAGTTGAACGACTGCTCTAGCCCTTCCTCGGACGACTTGCGAGTGTAGATGGCACAGCGAATCCGGTGGCTCATGCGGCTACCCTCCCGACCTTGCGCTTCAAGCCAAAGAAGGCTGGGCCAGAACACTGGGAGCCGGTGATGACCTTGGCGATCTCGGTCAGGCTGCGGTAGGTTGAACCCTCATACTCGAAGCTGGATTCGAGCACGGTCACCTCGTGCAGCTTGCCGCGATACTCGCGGACGTAGCGGGTGCCGGTCTTCGGCCGCAGGCTGGTCTGCAGAGGTTTGGCGCACCCAGCGTGCTCGGCCACCCACTCGTGCAGCCGGCTCGCGGTAGACTCTTTCAATCCGCCGAAGGCCTTCTCCTGGATGCGATAGGCGAGGATGGGAATCAGCGTTTCACGGCGCAAGGCATGGCTCGGCACCTGTCCAAACAGATCGTGCCAGAGCTGGCGCAACCCCTCGCGCTCCATGGTCGGCAACTCTGTCAGCAGTTGGGCAACTGCCTGTTTCTTGCTGGGCTTTGGCTTTCTGATCTTGGTCTGGTTCATGGACCCGCCCCCTCCTGGGCATGTCCATTGCCGCTCTGTTTGGCCAAAGAGTCAAGCGAACTCGTCGGTGGCAGGGGCGAGTCATTTGCAGTGCCAGAAGTTCCTGCGGGAGGGCGAGGTTTCCGAGAACGAGATCGTTTCAAGAACCGAAGGCACTGAGAAACCAGCCGAAGATATGTCGCAGATCCAGAATCATGCTGCAGTCCTATCGGAAACCCTAGGTCGGGCTGGTCTACAAGTCCTTAGCTTATGCAAGTGCGAGAGTTTTGACGCGGCACAGCACGGCAGTTGTCGCATTCCGAGAGGTAACGTCTTCCGGTCTGAAGTGGATTTTCTTTCAAACCTCCCAAGTTGATGAATCGCCATTTCACTCATCATCGGGTCAAAACGTGCAAATGGCCTGTTGTCTTCAGCCGTCGAGACAGCTCGCCTTAGCACCTGAAATACCGGATTGCTGTTGAGCGTTCCTGTCGCTGTGGTGACCATCACCGTGCCCGTAGTCGCGCCGGTCGGAACTGTTGCCTTTATGTATGTATCGGATTCAACGGTGAACGGTGCCGCTTTGCCGTTGAATGTGACTATGGTCGAGCCGGTCAGCCAATTGCCGAGAATGGCGATGCGCGCTCCCGTCTTTGCTGCCACGGGCACGGTATGAATCGCGAACCGCCATCGAAAACTCTCCATTGGCGAATGTGCGCAATGACCCGCGCACTTGGTTTGGTCAGCGAATGGGCTAATGCAGGGCCGCAACCGACCACAACGTGCGTGGGAGCTCCCACGCGAGCGATTCGGGACCACGCCCAGGAAGTGTTTCGCAGCAAGGGGATGAACACTCAGGTCGTGGAGCCGAACAAGAGAGATGCAAGACCGGACAGTCACAATTGCCGTTCTCTGCATCAACTCCAGCCTCAGACCTGTACTGGCCTTTGGCGCACCAGAGAAGTCGCTAACAATTATGCGGTCATTGGCCGGTTCTCGGCACGGACAGCCTTTCCCGAGTTTGTGGTTTGTGTTTCCCCCTGGCAGCCGCCGGTCAGCAGAATGGCACATAAACAAGTCGCCGCAGCGAAAAGGTGTTTTGTCATCGGAACCTCCATTTTTGGACAATTGGCTCGCGGGGGCCCTGAATTCTCGGTCGAGTAGCAACGCCTGGATTGTGTAGCAACACCAACCCACTGTAGTCGGCGAGACTTCCTTGACCGGGATTGCGGGTTGTGCGCGTCAGCGAATCGAGCCTAAGCCGATGATGACGCAGAACGTCAGCATGAAAAGTGCGGGCACAGACTTTCTAAGTGGATCTCGAATCTTCAAGTGCATCGCCAGCGCTCCCACCATGAGAATGCCAATGACAAGCGCGGCCGGCAGAACCAGGGCATGAAACCATAGTCCCGCAATCAGGCACACTGCGCCTCCCACCTTGAGGGCACCCACCAGGTAGGTAAACCAGCCCGGTAGCCCATAGACGGCGAATTCTTCTGGCATGGAACGGGCCTGGCCTTCCCGGTAAGCCGTGCTTCGATTAAAGCGAAGGAGCCACACGTTCAAGAGGCCAACGGAGACAATTACCTGAAGAATAGAGATTGCTGTTCGCATCTGAATCTTGTCTTCTCTGCCTGAAAAGAGTGTCAACGGACACTCCGAATGTATCACTTAATTGATTGGCATTGGTGCAGGGTTTCCCTACGAGTGTGTCAGAGGCGCTTAATGGTGCAGGCTGACGACTGAAGCAGCGCGGAAGGGCGGCGATTCGGGCTTTCGTCCGCGAGGCAATCCAATCCGCAATCCCGGCTGGCCAATTCGGCTGCCCAGCGCCTCGACATTACCACCAGGCAATTGCTGTATAACGGGTATACAGGAATGCTTGTCATCGCCGCTGTCACCGCGCAGACTATCTCAAGCTTAGTTTTTGTCTGGTATGGCTTGAACGCGCTCATATCAGAAAGCATACGGGCTCAAGCCGCATCGCGTGGAAACTTTTAAGATCAGCAACGATCCGGCGTTCGCCGAGAAACTGGAAGACATCGTGGGTTTGTACCTCCATCCGCCCGAGCACGCCTTGGTGCTGTGCGTGGACGAGAAGAGCCAGATCCAAGCTCTGGATCGTACTCAACTCGGCCTGCCGCTGAAGCGCGGACGCGCCCAGACCATGACCCATGACTACAAACGCAACGGCACCGCCACTCTGTTTGCCGCCCTGAATACAGCCAACGGAGAGGTCTTCGGCCTGTGCCAACAGCGGCATCGCCACCAGGAATGGCTCAAGTTTCTCCGTCTGATCGAGCACACCATCCCAGCCCATCGGCAGATCCACCTGATCTGCGATAACTACGCCACCCATAAGCACCCCACCGTACAGCGCTGGCTGGCGCGGCGCCCTCGCTTTCATCTGCATTTCACTCCCACCAGCGCATCTTGGCTGAACATGGTGGAGCGCTTCTTCCGCGACCTGACTCAGAATCGGCTGCGGCGGGGCGTGTTCCGCGACCTGGAAGAGCTGATCATGGCCATCGGCGCCTACATCGACCGCAACAACCAAAGCCCGAAACCGTTTATCGGGACCGCGCGCGCTGACGACATCCTGGCAAAAGTCACCCGCGCCCGCCGTACCCTGAATAACAGCCACTCTGTTTGACGCAGACCACTAGCGTGGATGGATCGGCTGCATCAGCATTTGACCACTTTGCTGGCTCAGCGGGTGCCGTTGCTAATCGGTGGGGATTTCAACGTCATTCCGGAGGACGTCGATTGCCACAAGCCCTCGTCGTGGATACGCGATGCCCTCTTTCAACCCGAACCTCGTGCCCGCTATCGCGCTATGCTCGACTTGGGCTATGTGGATGCGTTCCGATCTCTGCACCCTGGGGAAGGAGGGCATTTTACCTTCTGGGACTATTTTCGGCAGGCTTTCGCGCATAATCGAGGCATCCGCATCGACCATTTCTTGCTTTCACCCACCCTGAGTCACCGCTTAGAAGGATGTGAGATTGACACTCGCCCTCGCTCCCAGCAAAAGTCCTCCGACCATACGCCGATCATCGTGAGGGTGGGGGCATGAGTTGTCGGCAAATTTGGAAGGAGACTTGCCTCAGGGAATGTTCCTGTGCGATTTGTGGCATTGCAAGGCCAGGAGGTTTGAGATGGAGGCGGGCACCGCAGAACGAGGGTCGCAAGCGCGCGCAGCTAACCGTTGCGAGTATGCTGGCGGCACGAGAGCGGCAAGTGCTAGGCCAATCGTGTGACATACCAGGTGCGGGGGGCGAAGAAATCTGTGGGTCACGCGATAAGGACGAAAGAGCGTCACGGTTCACCTCTCCGTTCACCTGAAAATCAGTCACCTGGAAAAGTTAAAAGCGGCATTAGAGCCGTGGATCTGGCTGTGGCAGATCGGCTGTATTGGAAATGGCTCTCCAGAGTGCATCGGCTCGGAGGCCGCCAGCCGATAAGCCACGAGGTGCGCGCGCTGATTTCCGCATGGCGGCTGAGAATCCAACCTGGGGATCCCCTCAATTGCAAACCGTGAGCAATTTTGAACAGCCCACCGATTGTCTTGAGAGGTAGCATCCAAACTGATGAGTGATGGTTGGGTCGTGGGTTAGTGTTCCGAGGCTAGAGCGGTGATCAACCCGAAACCAAGAGCAGTCGAGGGTATCGACCCTCCGCTCCTTTCCCTAACGAGCTGCAAGTAGTGCGACAACGTGGGAACACTCAGAAGAGGAATGAACGATGACAATCGCCGAACTAGAACTGGCGCCCAAGAGCGTCGTAACGCCACGCGATAGCGCCAGAATGAGGGCGCTGGTCTATCATGGACCGGGAAAGCGCGCTTGGGAAGACAAGCCGCGCCCTATCATCCAGGACTCGTCCGATGCCATCGTGCGGATTACCACATCGACGATTTGCGGGACTGATCTGCACATTCTGAAGGGAGATTTACCGGCGGTGACTGATGGGCGCATTCTTGGCCATGAAGGCATTGGCGTAGTCGAAGAGGTCGGAACCGGCGTCTCGGAATTTCACGTAGGAGACAAGGTCATCATCTCTTGTGTTACTGCCTGCCTAAAATGCGACTTTTGCAAAAAAAGTATGTATTCCCACTGCCGGCACGGCGGCTGGATTCTCGGTCACACCATCGATGGAACGCAGGCCGAATACGTGCGCATCCCTCAGGCCGATGGGAGCCTATATAAGTTTCCGGTGGATGGCGATGAAGAGGCCATGGTCATGCTGAGCGATATTCTGCCAACAGGCTTTGAGTGTGGTGTTCTGAATGGGCGAGTGAAGCCTGGAGACACAATCGCCATCGTGGGCGCCGGTCCTGTAGGTCTCGCTGTTCTGATGACAGCGCAATTCTATTCACCGGCGACGATCTTCGTGATCGATCTGGACGACAAGCGCCTCGCGTTCGCCAAACAGTTTGGCGCTACCACTCTGATCAACAGCACCGATGGAAACGCCGCCCATCAGGTGATGGAACTGACCGAGGGATCTGGCGTGGACGTGGCCATCGAGGCAGTCGGACTTCCCGCCACCTTCGCCATCTGCCAGGCCATTGTCGCAGCCGGCGGGCACATCGCCAACGTAGGCGTCCACGGCAAACCAGTGAAACTGCACATGGAGACGCTTTGGGACCGCAACATTTCGCTTACCACCCGCCTGGTGGACACCGTTTCAACACCGATGCTGCTGAAGGTCATACGCTCGGGCAAGCTACAGCCCAGCAAGCTGGTGACGCATCGCTTCGCGATGCACGACATCATGAAGGCATACGACACTTTTGGGAATGCCGCCAAAATGGGCGCACTGAAGGTTGTTCTAACAAACAGCAGCCCATCCTGAACGGTGAAATCGTCCGGTGAAAATGGGCTGGGCTGTTAGATACGTAATGCGGAACGTTCTGCCTAAGAGCGCCACGCCTTCAATAAAAAACTAAAATGAGGAGCTCCAATGATTGAACGCTTAAAGGAAACTGGCGGAGTTGCATTCGGTTTTAAGGTGGTAGGAAGACTAACGGGCGAAGATCTTGAACGGTTCGAGCCTCAGCTTGATTTCTTCATCGCGAAGAACAAGAAGCACCCGATCGGCATTTTGGCGGACCTGACAGAAATGCACGGAGCCCAATGGAAGGCACGCTGGGACGATCTGCGGTTCCTGCAAAAACATACCGACCACATCGCACGCATGGCGATTGTCGGAGCGGATCGCTGGGAAGAAGTGGTGGACCTCCTGATCGCCGGAGCCGCCGTTCTTCAGTCTGAGACGCGTTATTTCGAGTCCTCTGAAATGCAGCACGCGTGGCAATGGGCGAGGACCGCGAAATATGCTGAGAATGCCCCCGTCCGCATGATCTCGCCGGCTACGGGGATTTGGAAGGATTATCGTCCAGAGTTCGTGGGCTTGTAGTTTCGGGAGCCTGTTGGTTTTCGGCATGTACTCGCTTCGTTTCAATGTCCCGTCCTCAACTCACACCGAGCAATATTGACCAGTTTCGCTGGTCCGGCACTGTCATAGTGGGACAGTGGGCGATGTTCATTGGTCGGAGAATGCCGGCAAATTGCCAGGAGAATCGGAATGCCTATTGAAAACTCAGTGGTTGCGATTTATCACACGCATACAGACGCGGACAAAGCAGTAAAGGAACTGCAGCGTGGCGGAATTGATATGAAGAAGTTATCGATCGTCGGGTAGGGCTACCACGCCGATGAACAGGTAGTCGGCTACTACAACGCCGGCGACCGAATGAAGTATTGGGGCCGCTTTTGGGGGCTTCTATTCGGGTCTGCGATGTTCATGATTCCGGGCCTTGGACCAATTTTGGTGGCTGGACCGCTGGTGGCGTGGATCGTGGGAGCGTTGGAAGGTGCGGTGGTGGTTGGAGGGTTGAGCGCTGTGGGAGCCGGCCTCTACAGCATCGGAATTCCTAAAGATAGTATCGTGAAATACGAAACGGCGCTCAAGACAGATCAATTCCTTCTGATCGCTCATGGGACGGCTGCAGAAGTAGACCGGGCGAAAGAGATTATCGAAAGTACGAATCCCGCCTACTGCACAGTGCATTCAGCTGAGGCGGTTTCGGCATAGCTGAAATGAAGCCGGGCAGCTTCAGACCTAGGCCTGCCCGTGTTGCAAATAGATTAGTGGAGGCATACATGGCGAAAACAGCAATTGGCTTGTTTAAGAATCCAGGCTCAGTCGACGAGGTCGTTCGCGATCTTGAGGGCAGCGGTTTTCCTCGGAATGACGTTCGTGTTGTGAGCGAGCCGCGGGAAATGGCGGGGAGCGGAATGATGAGCACCCCGCACACTGATTTTGAAGTCAGCTTGATTCGTGATCTCACGGCGTTTGGGGTGGTCGAAGCCGACGCCAAAGATTATGTCCAAGGAGTACGCCGAGGAGGAGTCATGGTCCTTGCCACGGCTTCGGACGACAAGGCGGAGGCGGCGACTGAGATTATGAACAACCATGGCGCTGTGGAGATCGAAAAGATCAGCGGTTCGCGTCCGGAGCTCCCTAACGCGATCCAAGCTGAGACGCCTCCGGTTCACAATTCCTCTGTCCAAACCGGAAGGTCCCGCTCCTCGGGCGGTGGTGCCCGTCTGTTCACGTGGTAGTTCTTTCACGAGAAGAACGAGCCAGCGTGAACATAACGGCTCAGAGCCTTAGCTGCCTCCGATGGGTTGAGGAAGTCCGGGGGCTGAGCTTGAGACCATGTCTCCCAGTTTCAGGGCGGGAAAAGAGCTTCGTTTAAGAGCACCACGGTCCATCCGTTCTGCAAAATGCCTTCGCGATTCTGCACGTCCCAACACTTACGGCAGGTTAGTCAGTGCAGCTCAGCTGCATACGTAAAGCAGATCGCAGCTGACGTCGCTGGCAGAATGACTCTGTGACGGTTCCGCTTCAAAGACGCGTCTTAACGATGAACCGAGGGTCTTCGACCTTAAAGTCCGTCCTCTATGAGGTGGCAAATCATAGCAAACTCCTCGTTTCGATGGCAGTTGATCATTCTGGCGTAGTAGGCAGTCGTTTGAAGATCACAGATCCAACGGGGACGAGCTTGTTGGATTCCGCCGTCCGTGATGGGGACGCCAATGCTTCGCTAGAAGCAATGTGGGCGTGGCTCGGCGAACACGGATTTCTCTCCGGACTGGCGGCTGCGGGTCACCGGCTCGTCCAAGGCGGACCTCAACACAAGGATCCACAACGGATCACGGCAGAATTCTTGTCAGAGATCGAGCAGTTGGTTCCTCTCGACCCCGATCACATGCCTGCCGCGATTCGGGGACTAAAATTCATCGCCGGGAGATTTCCCGGTCTTCCGCAAGTGGGATGTTTCGACACGGCGTTTCACAGCTCCCTTCCAAACGTTGCGAAGATGTATGCGTTGCCGCGAGGCCTTTACGATCAGGGCATCGTTCGATACGGTTTCCACGGTCTTTCCTACGAGTACGTGATGTGCGAGCTCCACGCGCTGGAAGGCAAGCTTGCCAACGGACGCGTGATCATTGCGCATCTCGGCAGTGGCGCTAGTATGGTCGCAGTCCGAGACGGCAAAAGTATCGACACCTCAATGGGTTTCACCCCACTTGAGGGACTGGTTATGGCTACCCGCTCTGGGGATGTCGATCCGGGCGTGCTGCTTTACCTCTTGGAGCACAAGAAGATATCTGTGAAAGAGTTAAATCAACTGATGAATAAGGGGTCTGGGCTGCTGGGGGTTTCGGGCACATCCGGAGACATGAAGGTCTTGCTAGACAATATTCATCGAGATCCCAGAGCCGAGGAAGCCTTGGCTCTGTTCTGCTACCGAGCGAAGAAATACATTGGTGCGTACGCGGCAGTTCTTGGAGGGCTAGACGTGCTCGTCTTCACAGGTGGAATCGGAGAACATGCACCCGTCGTTCGCAAACGGATCTGTGATGGATTGGAGTTCTTGGGCATTCATTTGGACACGGCATCCAATGAAGCCAATGCAGCATTGATATCGGTGCCCGAAAGCCCGGTGAAGGTACGAGTCGTAGAGACCAACGAAGATCTAATGATCGTGCGGCATGTCGTCTCCGTTCTTAGATGGAAAACCTAATTGGGATATACCTAACGATCCGCGCCCCAGACCAAACTTCCTCTTCTCGAAGGAAACAACCGCGTGGCCGGACGAGAGTGAGCACTCTTGCTCAGAAGAGCGCCGACATCGCTGTTAAGGTCGGATGTGGAGCGGCCTGCCTCGTTTCTTGGAGTCGATGTTGAAGGTCCGGTCAAATGCGTAACGCCCGTGGTGAAGAAGACGTCGCCGGAGAAGCGCGAGAGGCTCTTCCAGTGCGAACATTTCTGGTTGTGGCGAGTATGCGGGGAATCGGCGTTTCCTGTTGGTGCCGCGGATGTGCCGCGCGTGCTGGTATGTATCGATGGGGCAGGGCATGTAGAGCACCGCGGCGACAGGTACGCCGTCGGAAGAGGCGATGTATCGCTCTTGCCGGCGGTGATCGGCACCTGTACTTTTGCCCTAGCAGTCCGGTAACGGTGTTGGAGATTGCACTGCCTAGTTGATATGCCGAGAATTCAGAGGATAGAAGTACAGTGAAAGAGTTAATCGTATTCGATCTTGACGGAACACTTGCTGAAAGCAAGTCGCCGCTTGATTCCGAAATGTCGGGTCTGCTGCATGATCTTCTCGGCATCGTCAAAGTGGCGGTAATCTCCGGGGGCGGTTGGCCTCAGCTTGAAAAACAACTGGTCTCCAATCTTCCGCATGACCAGCGTCTGGAGAATCTATCGCTGCTCCCTACTTGTGGAACACGGTTCTACCGATACGACTCGGCCGATTGGAAAAAGATCTACGCGGAAGACTTTACAACAGAGGAGCGAGACAAGATTCTCAGTGCTCTCAAGAAGGCGATCGGCATCGCTGCCTTCAAGATCGAAAAGATATGGGGAGAGCAGATTGAAGATCGGGGAAGCCAGATCACATTCTCCGGTTTAGGTCAGCACGCCCCTCTAGAAGCAAAAACAAAATGGGATCCCGATTTCACGAAGCGGGAGAAGATCAAAGCGCTCGTAGATATTTCCATTCCCGACTTTTCCGTCCGAATCGGAGGCTCGACATCCATTGACATCACCAAGCCTGGCATCGACAAAGCCGACGGTATCAGAAAACTGCGAGACCTGCTGGGGATTTCACTGGAAGAGATGATTTTCATAGGCGATGCTCTGTATCGTGGAGGAAATGATTACCCCGCCGAAAAAGCAGGAGTCGTTTCTATCCCAGTGAAGGATCCGAGTGAGACGAAACGAGTGATCCAGACAATTATTGCGTGCTTAGCTGATCGCAATCAGAAAGTGTTACGTCATGCGGCGGATTAGATGAGTGGATTTAATCTGCATCGTCTCGGAATGTTAATGGAGCCGGAGCCGGGGAATCCCCAAGAGGTTGAAGGAGTCCTGAATCCGGCTGCCACTCGTGGCCCGCATGGTGAGTTGTATCTTTTTCCGAGGCTCGTCGCGCGGGGCAACTACTCGCGCATTGGCATTGCACGGGTGCGGTTCAATACGGCTGGCGATCCGGTTGGCGTCGAGCGGCTCGGCATCGCATTGGAACCGGAAGCTGATTACGAGCGGCGGCCCGGTGGTGGCGGCGGCTGCGAAGATCCTCGTGTCACGTTTGTAGAGCCGCTGCAGCGCTATGTGATGACGTACACCGCTTTTTCGTCCGATGGACCACGAATAGCGCTCGCCCTGTCGAAGGACCTCTTTCACTGGCAGCGGCTCGGGCTCGCAACTTTTGGTCCATATCATGGCGTCGAATGCGGCGACGTGGATGACAAAGATGCCAGTCTATTTCCAGTGCCCATTCCTAATCCTTCGGGCCATCCGGAGATCGCGATGCTCCACCGGCCTCTGTTTCCCGGCACTCGTCCGGAGGAAACGGTGAAGCGATCCGTGTCGCATCAAATGGATATTGATCGGGAAAGTATCTGGATTTCTTACTGCCCGCTCTCGTTGAAAGGCGCTGGGCCAGGTCATGCCGGTCACTTTATGTCTCATCACCGCCTGGCCACGCCTGTGTCGCCTTGGGAACAGCTCAAAATCGGAGGCGGTACTCCCCCTGTCCTGACCCGGCACGGTTGGCTGATCGTGTACCACGGCGTCAGCGAGCGGCAAAAGGCGAGCAACGGCAGACGACAACTGCGCTACTCGGCCGGAGTGATGATGCTCTCGAAGGAGCATCCGCAGGTGATTCGCTATCGTTCGACTGCGCCGGTCTTAACACCGACGCTGCCGCAAGAACTGAGCGGGACCGTCGCCCACGTCGTGTTCCCCACCGGCATCGACCGGCGTGACGATCTCGGCTTACCGGATCGCTACGACGTGTATTACGGAATGGCCGACAGCCGGATTGGCGTGGCACGCCTTGACGTGCCGGATACATTACCGCCAGAACACGTCACCGACCGGGCCGATGACACAGTCCCGGCGCTCTAGCTGTCGCTGAACAGGCTTCCACGAGGATGTCCCTTGGCCAGCGGTGGAGGAACGGTCGGCTCGCTGAAATCAGAGGTCCATCGCCAGTTCCTGATTTCCGGCATATCTTCCAAGTGTTGCCGAATGTAGTCGTGGTGTTCGTATAGCTTCTGATTGAACATGTCGACTACGTCCGAAACCTGTGAACGCAACCTTGAGACATACTTCAGGGCATCGATGGCAAGGTGAAACCTGCTCATCTTATTAAGCACTACCATGTCGAACGGCGTGGTGGTTGTGCCTTGGTCCATGTAACCGCGCACATGGAAGCGGGCTTCATTGGAGCGTCCATGAACCATGGTATGAATGAGCCAGCGATTGTTATGGAAGGCAAAGACTACAGGTGCGGCCTCGGTGAACAATGCGTTGAAGGACATGTTATCCATCCCGTGTGGATGATCGTCCGAGCTCATCAGAACGCTCAGATCGACCACATTGACGACCCGCACCTTGATGCCGGGAATGTACTTCTGCAGAAGCCATGAGGCTGCGCAGGTTTCAATGGTTGGCACGTCACCGGCGCAAGCCAATATCACGTCGGGCTCTTCACCCCCATCATTCGTCGCAAACTTCCAAGTCGACGCCCCGCGCGAACAATGTTCGAGAGCCTGGTCCATATTCAGCCACTGTAGTTGAGGTTGCTTTCCGCAGGTCACGATGTTGACGTAGTTTCGGCTCCGTAGGCAATGATCGAAGACACTCAGCAGACAATTGCTGTCCGGGGGATAGTACACACGGATGGTTTCACTCCTGCGAGCTAGCGCATTATCAACGAATCCAGTCGCCTGGTGGCTGAACCCGTTGTGATCGTTTCGCCACGCGTGACTTGTGAGAAGAACATTCAGCGATGCGAGTGGTTTGCGCCAGGGAAAATCGCGGCATTGCTCCAGCCATTTGGCGTGTTGCGTCAGCATCGAATCCACAACTTGCGCGAAAGCTTCGTAAGAGGACCACATGCCATGCCGCCCGGTCAGCAGGTAGCCTTCGAGCCAACCCTGACAACAATGCTCGCTCAATACTTCCATGACGCGGCCATCAGGGCTGAGTTCGTCATCAATCGATACGGTCTCCGCCATAAAGCAACGTTTGGTAGCTTCGAGGACCGAGTTCAGGCGATTAGAGTTCGTCTCGTCAGGACAGAACATGCGAAAGTTTGTTGGATTCAGCTTGAAGATGTCTCTGAAAAATTCCCCGAGTTTGCGTGGAGCTTCAGCGACCACTTCGCCCGGCCCCAGAATCTCGAGCGCATAACTCGTAAAGTCCGGAATATCAAGCGCAGTCAGAAGCCTTCCGCCGTTCACATGAGGGTTGCCCCCCATGCGGCGATCGCCTGCAGGTGAGAGGACGGTTAGCTCATCAATGAACTTGCCTTTTTCATCGAACAGTTCCTGGGGCTTGTAGCTTCGCATCCAGGTTTCAAGGATCTTGAGATGCTCGGGATTTTCTCGGACTGTGGAGAGGGGGACTTGATGCGCTCGGAAGGTGCCTTCAATCGGGATTCCATCCACTTCTTTCGGGCAAGTCCATCCTTTCGGCGTACGCAGGACCATCATGGGCCAGATCGGCTGCTTCTTGAACCCGCTTCGGCGCGCCTCCTGCTGAATGGCACGAATCTCGGCATAACAATCATCGAGCGTCTGAGCGAGGACTTGATGAACGACTTCAGGATCGTTGCCTTCGACAAAATAGGGTTTGTATCCCCGCCCGATGTACAGCGCCTCTAAGTCCTCGTCACTCGTGCGTGCCTGAACCGTTGGTCCGGAGATCTTGTAGCCGTTGAGATGAAGAATCGGAAGGACGGCGCCGTCCCGCACCGGGTTCAGGAAGTTGACGGACTTCCAGCTACCTTCGAGGGGGCAGGTCTCGGACTCGCCGTCACCGATAACACATGCAACGATCAGATCGGGATTATCGAATGCGGCGCCGAAGGCGTGGACCAGAGAGTAGCCAAGCTCGCCGCCCTCATGCATGGAATTCGGGACATGAGGCCCGCAATGGCTGGGGACACCACCCGGCGTTGAGAATTTCCTGAAGAGGAGGCGTAGGCCGTTCTCATCCGGCGTTATCTCTGGATGGACCTCGGTATAGGTGCCTTCCAAGTACGAGCATGCATTCAGCGAGGGACCACCGTGCCCGGGACCGGCAATATAAATGATATTTGCATCGTGCTCTTTGATGATGCGGTTCAGGTGAATGTAGATGAGGTTTTGTCCCGGCGAAGTCCCCCAGTGTCCAAGCAGCCTGGGTTTAATCTGTTCCGCTTTGAGCGGCTGTCGCAATAGAGGGTTTTCAAAGAGGTAGATTTGTCCGATGCACAGATAGTTCGCGGCACGCCAGTAGCGGTTCATTTTGTCGAGCATGGCCGGCGTGAGCGGACCCTTGGGAACTGGCGCTTTTGTTTGACGGTGCTCGTTGGACACGACGGC
Organism: Bryobacterales bacterium; assembly: GCA_038239345.1. Lineage (GTDB taxonomy): Bacteria > Acidobacteriota > Terriglobia > Bryobacterales > Bryobacteraceae > JBBSEX01. The sequence continues at coordinate 38,957 of JBBSEX010000026.1, read as the reverse complement.
GGTAGACAACGCCGCGTCGAAGACAAACTTGGCCGGCTGGCTGCCTTGATCAAGGTCCTTGTCCCGTGACACTCGACTGAGTTGGTCAAAGCCAGTTGCTTGCTCTTTAGTAGCCATATTGGTTGTTCCTCTCGAATTCCTTTCGCGTGGGGTAACGGCTCTGTTGCACTCAGGCATCGGACCCAGTTGAATCGTTGTCAAGGGATGCTCCCTGTGCAGCGATCATGCCGGCGGCTGTTGGCTTCCCTTTTAGAATCCATTCGAAGGCCACACCGATCACGGCCCCCAACATTGGCCCGACGAGGTAGATCCAGGTGGTGTGGAGGTCGCCGCGCACCAGATCCGGTGCCAGCGAACGCGCCGGGTTCATTGAAGAACCGGTGATCGGAGCGGCCCAAAGTCCTGCCAGCGCAATGTATCCACCCACGGCGATCGCGCCGTTGGTGCCGATGTTCCGCGCACCGGACGCCGTACCCAGGATGGTGTTCACCAGACCAGTCGTGAGCACCATTTCCATAGCCAGAGCTTTCCCGCTTGTCACATCATGACCCGGCAGCGTCGCACCGAGTGCGCCAACCGTCCCGAACATGACTCGAAGAAAACCAGCGGCAGAGATGCCTCCGATTACTTGCGCGACCATGTAGCCGGGGACTCTCTTCCAAGGGAAGTTACGTCGAATCGCGAAGGCCAACGTGACGGCGGGATTCAAATGCGCGCCGCTCACTGCGCCCATAAAGTAGATGATGGCCATCACCATGAGTCCCGGCGCTACCACCACCATGCCCAGGGTGACTCTGCCGGAGCTAATCGCCGCAATGACGCCGCCACCGGCAGCAACCAGCACCAGCAGGAACGTGCCCCAGGTCTCCGCGAACAAGCGCCGCCACTCAAGGGAAGAATCGAAAAAATCGAGTGTTGATCGTCGATGGGCCACCGACTGTTTATGCGCGTCTGGCCGGTCGTGGTCCACCGATTCCATATCCACCTCCCGTGTAATACTCTTGCGCCTAGCGCTCCCGGACGGTTACTTCTCTTTTGACAGCTGTTTGCCAATCGATTGCAGTTCCAGCCGACGCTTCTCGGTGGCCTTGGGATCCGTCATCTAGAGACCTTCCAGGGCACCAAGGACAATTCTCGAAACAATCAAACGGGCGTTCTGTTTGTCATCGGCTGGCACAACATACCAGGGCACGTTGTGGGTGCTGGTGGCATGCAGGCAATCCTCGTAAGCCTCCATGTAGTCCTCCCAATACTTCCCCTCGTGTATGTCCGAAGTGCTGAATTTACAGTTCTTGTCAGGCACCTCAAGGCGCGCGAGGAATCGCTTGCCTGTTCTTCCTGCGAGAGATGGAGAAATATTTTAACGATTCGTGTTCCGTTGCGATAAAGGTGACGCTCCAGGTCGACCATCGACGATACCGCTCCTTCCAGATGGTTTTCTCGTCGCGCAGTTCTTCCGGCACCCCTTGGTTGCGGAGAAGTTCCGGATGCACCCGCACCACTAGCACTTCCTCATAATAGGAGCGATTGAATATGCCGATCCGTCCGCGTTCGGGGAGCCGGCAGGTCGTACGCCAGAGAAAATCGTGTTCCAGTTCTTCGGCGCTCGGCTGCTTAAAACTGAAAACCTCGCAGCCTTCGGGATTGACCCCGGACATGACGTGCCGAATGGCACCGTGCTTACCCGCCGAATCCATACCCTGAAAAATCAGGAGTAACGGATAGCGGTTGGAGGCGTAGTGAAGTTGTTGCAGCGCACTGAACTTCTCAAGGTGTGTTTTCAGGAGTTCCTGATTTTGCTTCTTCGACTTGCAAAAGGGCTTCACAATCGTCGGCCATTCTTTGAGTTTGACTTTCTCCCCGGCGGCACACGGAAATCCTTGGAATCGATTTTCATCTTCGTCCTTCAGGCAGCGGCTATGTGTGGCTTGTGCGTTTCGGTTCGGGTGGAAGCGGGTCGGTCCTGTGAATCGCCTGATCGTGCAGGCGGCCGAGGGTACTCTCAATCAACCTCTCTAATTTGTGTGCAGCGCCAGCAACGGCTTGATCCAGCGTGGCCGCGTCGTATGTAACTGCGGTGGGTTGGCGTCCTTCGAGGCGAGCCTCCATCATGCAGCGCTTGTCGTTGTGGCCGTGCCTGTCGGCGTTCTCGTCGCTGAGGTGGACTTCCACTCGCGTGATGTGTTTGCTAATCCTGCTTAGGGTTTTCTGGACAACATCGCTGACATGCGCTTCCAGAGCCTCGTGACCTTGGATATTGTGGTCCATATTAATTATTACTTGCATGTGTTTCCTCCAGTAACTGTGTTTGGCCTAAATTTCTTCAAGTTGCGCTCGACGCCGTGGGGTTAAGCGGGACCTTCACGCCGCGTGGTGCATGGTCCGTCTGTTCTTTCCGGGTCTCGCGCTCCGCCTCAAGCCAGTCTTGATTTGCCAGGCCATCCTGACGGCTCCGTTCCTCATAGAGTTGATAGGCCCGGGTTGCGATCTGAGATGCAAGATCGGGCATTTTCTTGGCCAGCAATCGTGCTTTGTTGGGGTTGAAGATCCGATAGGCGAGCAGTTTCACGCGATCATTCACGACGAACCAAGCCAGAGCATAGGCCCACACGAACCCTGCCCAACCCCATCCCAGTGGGGTCATAAACAAACCATAAACTGCAATCAAGGTCGCCACGATTTGTGTGCCCAGTACTGCGACCCACAAAATCCTCGCCGGGCGTATGGACCAGAAGGGGCCGCGTGTGCGCGTCAGGAAAATCGTCAGGTGTCCAGCTACAGATAGCTTCAGATACATCAGCGTCTGTATGTGCGCGTGGTCGATATGAAACACGCGATCGGCAAGGAAAAACAAACCGAACGCTGCCACAACCCCGATGACGCCTAATACTGTGGAAACGCCCAGCACCAGTCGCATGTTCCAGGCTTCGGGCTTGTCCTTGTAATGAACGTTGTCATAGGCGATGGAGAGGATGGCTCCGTCGTTGAGCACCGCCAGCATCACGATCATCACCGCGGTGACCGGATAGAAGTTGAAGACTAAGATCGCCAGCGTCATGAAAAACAGCACGCGCAGCGTTTCGGTGATGCGGTAAATCGCGTAGCTGTTCATCCGCTGGAAGATGCGGCGGCTTTCTTTGATCGCGTCGATGATCACCGAGAGGCCGGATGCCAGCAGCACGATGGAGGCCGCTGCGCGGGCCGCGTCGGTCGCGCCGGAAACGGCGATGCCGCAATCTGCTTTCTTTAGCGCCGGGGCGTCGTTCACTCCGTCGCCAGTCATACCAATGATATGGCCGCGTCTCTGCAGGACATCTACAATATGGAACTTGTCGTCGGGGAATACCTGGGCGAAGCCGTCCGCTTTCTCGACGGACTCCGCTTCCGTCGCCGCCTGCTGGGGATCCTTGTCGCGTAATCCGCTGGCATCGAGGATGTTCGTGCCCATCCCGAGTTGACGGGCAGTTTCCTGAGCAATGGCGATTTGATCGCCCGTAACCATTATGACTTTCACGCCCATCTGCACGGCGCTGGCGATGGTTGCCTGTGCCTGTTCGCGAGGGGGATCAAAAAAGGGCAACACGCCGACAAACTGCCACTGGTTTTCCTGATCGGCCCGCGCCACCCCAAGGGAACGGAAGCCGCGCGCCGCAAACTCACTGACGACTTTTTCAACGGCGGGCTTGACCTCTCCGACGTTGATCGCCATCTGCAGAATTACCTGTGGCGCTCCTTTGGCCACCTTGAATTGTTTTCCGTCCGCCGTTGTAACCGTAGCCTCGGTACGCTTGTGCACTGGATCGAAGGGTTGGTAGTGGAGCACTTGATAGCCCTTCAAGGCTTGATCGTTCTTCAGGCCGCCGATCACGGCGAGGTCGATCATGTCCTTATCTTCGGCGCGCGAAGCCAGTGCAGCGTCGAGTATGACTTGGTCGGCAGGGATGCCATTGACGCAGAATGGATCGCCCAGTGTCAGCTTGTTCTGAGTCAGGGTACCGGTTTTATCCGAGCACAGCACATCCACGCCGGCCAGTTCCTCGATGGCCGATAACCGGGTCACAATCGCTTGTTTTTTTGCCAGAAGGCGTGCACCGACTGCCATGGTCACGGACAGCACGGTGGGCATCGCTACCGGGATCGCGGCCACCAGAAGCACGAGGGCAAACTCGAATGTATTGAGGATCGGGTCACCACGGAAGAGCGCCACTGTAATAATCAGCGCGACCAGGGCACCTGCGAGGATGATCAGGTAATCGCCAATCTTCAACACAGCGCGCTGAAAATGGCTGACGGTATGCGCCTCCTGTACCAGTTGTGCAGTCTTGCCGAAGTATGTCTTGGTACCGGTGGCATAAACCATAGCATCGGTTTCGCCGCGCTTGAGGATCGAACCCGAAAACACTGCCTCGCCAGGCTTGCGCGTCGCGGGCAAGGATTCGCCGGTTAAGGCAGACTCATCCACTTGGACCGGGTCGCCCGCCAACAGGCGCGCATCCGCCGGCACGATGTCCCCAAGCCGCAAACGGATGATATCGCCTGGCACCAGTTCAGAGACCTCCGGGTCAACCCACTTCCCATCGCGCTTCGCCTTGGCCTTCGTTGCCAGCTTAGCCTTCAGAGCGTCAATCTCGTTGCCTGCCTGATGTTCCTCCCAGAATGCGACCACAGCGTTCGAACAAAGCAGAAAGAGAATGATGAAGAAATCCAGCCAGTGGCGGACCACTGCGGAAAGAATGACTGCGCCTTCGATCATCCACGGAATCGGGCCCCAGAAATAAGCGAGAAACTTCAGAAATGGATTTGTTGTTTTCTCGGTGATCTCATTGGGCCCATACTGCGTCAGACGCTTCTGCGCCTCGGCTTGGCTGAGGCCGTTCGGAGATGACCCCAATTGTTTCTCCACTTCCGGTAGGGGCAGCGTTTTCAGATCGCTCTTAGACTCGGGCCCCTTCTCCGGCTTCTCGGCATTCGCGCTCATGATGAATTCTCCGGTTTTGTTAATCAGTCCAGGCCCATTCGTATGTAGTCCGCGTAAATGCTGAGAGGAATGGTGGCATTGCTGCCGCCAATGTCAACAGGACTCTTTTAGACAGTATCTTGCAGTGGAGGAGCGGAAACTGTGCAGTTTTGCTCAACGATGTGGTGAAGCTCACAGCCCGCCCCCTTGAACTCCCCGGTCCAATGCTAACCCTGGAGTGCTTGATCAATCTTGTCGGCGTCGAATCCCACGATTACCGAGCCATCAATAACAATTACAGGAGTGGTCATGTAACCGAGTTTTTTGAGATCCGCCAAAGCGCCAGGATCTTGCGCTATGTTCTTCTCTTGAAAATGTGTGCCTTTTTGCGAAAGATACTCCTTCGCTTGATCGCAGAACATTCAGCCATGCTGGGAATAAACGATGACGTTCTTCATCTGCTTTCTCCTTACGTCAGATTCGCGCCGCTCGTCAGCAAGCGCTGAGTGTTGTCTTTTACGCCGCTGATCATGTCGAGGACCGGGTCGTCAGGAAAAACCGGCTCGGCAAGGGATCTTGTCACGGTACCCCCGGAGCATATACGGCGATAGGGTCCTACACCACCGTCGAGCGATTGTGTTCGCCGAGCAGTCCAGCGGTTACGCCCCAAGCTGATTACTGTGGCCGCCGGGATTCTGAGTCTTGCGCTGATCTTGTGGGAGTCGGGGATTGGGTCGGACGGCATGAAACCGATAGCCGCACCGAGGGTGGGCGGGATGACTACATCAACCATTCACGTCCTGATCCTGGTCCTGTTTTCTTTTTCTTAATGAAGCCCGTGCACTGCGGCGCAGCACTTTGACAAAGCAACCGGCAAGCCGTGCGAACCTAAACATTGGCCGTGAGAGAGATCGCAGTTTCGTCATCAATTTCTCTTCATGATCAACGCGACAAGGAGGACGATTACGATTACGCCGAACATCCACATCCAACCAGTGTTCCAGCCGTGCATACCATAATCGTGCATCGGACCTCCTGCAGAGTGCCCGAAGATGCCGCCCTCTTAGAGGTGGACAGCCAGCCACCGAGGGTCAGTTCCGCAGAACTCGAGTCGAATTTACACTCGCCTAAATTGAACTTCGGTATTCACGCGTATTGAAGATTGCGATACCACGTTATTTTTTCTGATCCTTCATCATCCCGCTGCCCTTCTTTGTTGTTTTGCCAGGCTTCTTGTGCATTTCCATTTGATCGGACATCGTGGCCATGCGATCCGTCATCTGCTGCATGTGATCCATCATCATTTGCATTTGGTTCATCATGGAATGTTTCAATTCCATCTCGCCCTTCATGTTGTCTCGCATGGTCGCCATGTGGCTCTTCATGGCTGCATCGGCGGCTTCCATTTTGGCCATGTTATCTTTCATCTTGGCCTGCATCTCTGCCATCTGCGTGCGCATTTTCTCCATGTGCGGTTGCATTTCCTCAGCGCTCGCTGGCATGGTTTTCATGTCCGTCGGTTTGGTTGCGGTGTCCTGAGCCAGACTCGAAACACACATCAGGGCAAGCACGATGATCGACAGGCATACTGACTTTGGCATGTTCACGATCGTCTCTCCTCGGTTCTCTTTAGATTTAGCTGCAGCAGCCGTGGCCGCTCTTTGGCGTGCCAGCAGACTTGCCCAAGTATTGATCCGGATTCAGGTCGAACTTCTCTTTGCACCCGGAGCCGCAGAAGTAATAGGTTTGGCCTTTATGCTCGGTTCGTCCAGCGGCCGTCGCCGTTTCTACGTCCATGCCGCAGACAGGATCTTTCACAGCTGTGGTGCTATTCATTGTGCCCTCTCTAGTATTCCCTCAAAGCCTAGCGGTAGCGGTGCGGTTCTTCTGAGCAATAGTGCTCACTCTCGCCCGGCTCGTAGCATGTACGCTCTGAAGGAGACTAAAATGAATCACCACAACGGGCACGAGCAAGTGACCGGGTTCGATCGTGGCATCCTCGAGGCGGTTTTCCTGACTGCGGTGCGCCAAGCCTCCAGTGACTGAATCGCGTACTCGTGGCATATCTCGTTGACCACATGCTCCAGGACTCCTCTCGTATATTCCCAGTCGGAGCCATACCGCACAGGCAAAGTGATCTCGTCCCAAAGAACGGAAAATCCGCCGAGTAGTTGTACACGGGCTCCTTGAAGACAAAACTGTTGGCGACACGGACGATACGGCCGTTGTAGAGGTCACCGTTGACCCACTCGCCCATCTCCATGAGCGTGGTGCGAAGAACGCCGACGTCGATTACGTCCCCTTTGATGCCTCCCAATTGCACGCGATCCCCAGGTGAATAGAAATTGCCGAAAGAGACGGCAACCCAACTCGCTACGCTCGCGATCACCTCCTGGAGTGCGAAGGCGATCCCCGCTCCTGGCACCCCCAGTGCAACCGATAAACCGGCGAAGCCGAGCGGAACCGCTCCGCCCATCCGAATGCCCTTCTTCTTCGACGCGGCAATCTTGTCGCGGATGCGCTCCCCGGTGACCTCCCGTTCAAACTGCGCAAACGATAGCAGCACGTTCAGTGTCAGTCGACCCATGGATGAAGTCGTGTTGAACTGCTGCGTGACGGAGACTATCCGAGAAAGGTAACGAACGTTCGGACGCGATACCGAGAGTCCGTGTAAGTGATGTCACGTCCGATGGAACGTTGGGCTAAACGGCCAAACGCATAGACGAGGACAAGCCCGACCAGCGCCGCGACGAACTTGCCAACATTGGGTCAAAGTGCCAACGCTTGAATTGGTCTTCCATTTTGCTACTCCTTCGGGTTCCCTACATCTGAGGGGGAGTTCAGAAATTCGCGATCTATGGTAATGATTGTAAAGGAGGAGCAGGCTTTGGCGGAGAAGCAGACTGCTTGGTATAGGAAAAAAATCAATTTCAACGGGATGGCAGGGCGCGATCTACGCGAGCGGATTCATCTGATTAACAGTCGGAGCTTGACGCTGATCTCGGCGCGGTCGCGCATAGATAACAATCAACGCACCATCTACCAGAGCTTCGGTTGGAACCCTTGCTCGATGCCCAAGGGCGACCGATGACGTGGGCGGGCAGCTTGGCACCGGCACCAGCAGCGTCGGTTCTTCCGAAACCAGATCTCGCGCGATTCGCATCGCATACACACCGCTGGCGCTCGCCTTCTGCTGCCCCGAGATCGTCTCTTGATCCGCTGTTAAGCGAATCACGAGCTTCTCGATCCTATTCAAGCCCTGTGCTGAGCTGCGCTAAGCCTCCGACTGCGCCCCGGGAGCGCCCTGGTGCGCTGATGCAACCCGAAATGCGATTGTTGTTTTTCCTAGGAATGAACGGGAGCACGCCCCCGACCGATATGAACGAGCGGACATGAAGTCGATAGTTGCGTACATCCGCTCCATGCATACGTCTGCGCATAACAATTAGGCCGGGTGTCGCGTCAGCGACAGATTCGGCCTCTGAGGTGATCTGCCGCGGCAGTGGTCAATTGTGACCAGACACACCCCGCGAATGTTCTTACGATTGATCGATTGCAGAGTCGAGAACTTGGGGGAAAACCGTCAGCCGCTCGAAGGTGCAAGAAAGACTTTGTTACCAGGACTTCAAAGCGCATTCGCACGGAGCATTTTTCGATCAAGGGTATTCACATCAATCTTTGGTGTCAACGCCATGAACGAAAACGTTACTCCGACATGGCCAGCGGGTTCAGTGGACAACTGGGAGCAGCTATTTGAAGCTGCCCTGCTGGAGGCTGTAGCGCTAGAGCAACCGCTGCAAGACGCGAAGGACGCCATCATGGACCGCGAGCCGATTGCCTCTTGCGGCATTTAAACACGCTCAGCGAGCGCCAGAGAGTAGCCAAGATCGAGGATATGCAGCAACCGGCATGCCCCCAAATCTTTGGCCATGCTGCATAGATCGGGCGGAGCGTCGTTGATACGACGTGAGATTTGTATAGGGTTACGGTGGGAAAACGAGGGACAAATCACGCAAGTTGTGGATCAAAGGAGAAACGCACATGCTGCGACTAGCTAAGAATCTAAAAGGTTACAAGCTAAGCGCACGCGACGGGGAGATCGGCCAGGTCAAAGAGTTTTACTTCGATGACCAGAGTTGGGCGGTTCGATATCTGATTGCAGATACAGGTACCTGGCTGACTGGACGGCAGGTTCTCATTTCCCCTTACGCTCTGGACCCAGCTCGCGAGAATGACAAGGTCATTCCGGTGGACTTGACTCGAAAGCAGATTGAGAATAGTCCATCCCTGGACGCCGACAAACCAGTTTCACGCCAATATGAAATGCAGTACTACCCCTATTACGGCTGGGCGGGATACTGGGGCGGTCCCTACATGTGGGGAACCGGCCCTTCCCCTAATCGCGGGCAAGGGGCGTGGTCTGACAAGATCAGCCATAAAGACAGTGACGACCTGCATCTCCGCAGCACGAAAGATGTAGCTGGCCGTACGATTCAGGCCGAGGATGGAGAGGTTGGCCACCTCGAGGATTTTGTCGTGGATGACGAGGTGTGGGCGATTCGCTATTTGATTGTGGGTACACGCAACTGGTGGCCGGGAAAAAAGGTTCTGATCTCAACCCAATGGATTGAACGAATCAGCTGGGAAGAATCCAAGGTCTTCGTCAACCTCACTCGCGAAACCATCAAGCAGGCCCCAGAATATACGGAAGCCGCTCTTATCACTCGCGACTACGAAGAGGAATTGCATCGCCACTATCAACGAGAAAAGTATTGGCTGATGGGAGTGTCCGGCCATGAACCGGTCGAGCACCGTTGATCCGACGATCCGAATTGCAAACCGGTTCAGCAGTCCATAGGGAGTGACAGCGAAAACAAAACTGCTTTCCGTGATCGTCGGCACAAAAATCACCGGAATGAAAAATTGAGGCCCGGAATGGAATGGTCTATTTCGACGAAAGTATGCCTTGAGGTACTGTGGACGGAGGTTCAGCAAGATGACTGCGCAACTTGCTACAGGGCACGACCAAATTTTGGCTTGTCTGGAAAAATCCGGAACCGTCCGCGACGTGAATATGATTGCCCGCAGAGCGGCCGACGACGGGCAGTTTGACAGCATACAATTTGACGGCGGATACCTTTCCCCCTTTTTCATCACTGACCCCGAACGCATGGAAGTTACCTTCGAAAACGTTTACATTCTGATTTGCGAGCAGAAGATCAGCTTAAAAAAGGACTTGCTCCCGCTACTCAACCAGATCACAAAGAGCGGAAAGCCGCTGCTCATCATTGCAGAGGATGTCGAGGGCGAGGCGCTGGCTACCCTCGTGGTGAACAAGCTACGTGGCCCACTCCAAGTTGCCGCCGTCAGGGCGCCCGGCGTCGGAGATCAGCGCAAGCACGCATTGGAGGATATTGCTCGACTTACGAGTGGCAAGGCCGGTTCAGAATCTCTCGGAATCCAACTGAAAAACATGCGGATTTCTGATCTGGGTCAGGCCAGAAGGATCACCATCGACAAGAACAGGACGATGATCGAAAACCAGGTCGGGCGCAACAGCTTCCCTCATCCTCATTCCCCGCATCCAACCAACAACCTGCACATGCCATGATCGGCACTCCGCAGTTTCGTGAAACCGATTCTGATTTCGCCTGTCGCGAAGACCAACCCGAATATTGTTCTTACCCGTACGGCAATTTCTCAAGGAGAAAACAAAGTGCAACTCGGTATGGTAGGTCTGGGGCGAATGGGTTCGAACATGGTTCAGCGACTGATGATGGCCGGTCACGAGTGCGTGGTGTATGACACTCATCCGAAAGCTATACAGGAAGTGGCCGGAAAAGGCGCAGAATCGTCGGACAGTCTGAAGGGTTTTGCGGAGAAGCTTAGCAATCCGCGGGCCGTATGGATGATGGTTCCTGCGGCGGCTGTCGATTCGGTTTTGGCCTCGCTTATCCCGGTGCTCGAACCGGGAGACATAGTGATCGACGGCGGCAACTCCTACTATCACGACGACATCCGCCGCGCAGCCGAGTTGAAGAGCGAGGGGATCCACTACGTCGATTGCGGAACGAGCGGCGGGGTGTGGGGATCAGAACGCGGATACTGCCTGATGATCGGCGGCGAGGAAGCGATCGTGAGTCATCTCGACCCGATCTTCCGGTCGTTGGCTCCGGGGGTCGGCTCAGCGGTGCGGACTCCGGGCCGAACCGGCGAGCCTTCGACGTCTGAAAACGGCTACTTGCACTGCGGTCCCAGCGGCGCAGGACACTTCGTGAAGATGGTCCACAATGGTATCGAGTACGGAATGATGGCTGCCTTCGCCGAGGGACTGAACATCATCAAGAGTGCCAACGCCGGCAAGGTGAAGCGCGAGGCAGACGCCGAAACCACACCGCTGCGCCATCCCGAACTTTATCAATATGACATGAACGTTCCCGAGATCGCCGAGGTCTGGCGGCGCGGGAGCGTGATCGGCTCCTGGCTGCTCGACTTGACCGCTGCAGCTTTGCGGAAGAATCCTGATCTCTCGAACTTCGAGGGCCACGTGTCGGACTCCGGAGAAGGACGTTGGACTGTACAGGCCGCCGTAGACGAAGGCATTCCGGCGCCGGTGATAAGTGCGGCCCTCAGCACCCGCTTTGCTTCCCGTGGTAATGAGGAGTATGCGGCGAAACTGCTTTCGGCGATGCGCTATGAATTTGGAGGGCACCTGGAGAAAACCGTCACCAAGCCGGAGGCGCCTGATGGCGGCTTTCCAGTCTGACGCGTTTGTATTTTTCGGCGCCACCGGCGACCTCGCGCATAGGCACCTTCCGCCTCGAGTAACTCGTTCAGCTTCTGGTAAAATAGATGCACCGGCGCCGCGGCCAACTCTGTGTGCGCGATCCACACCCCTCTTGCTTCTCCCGCTGCTTGCGCCTGCCCATCGCCATGCGTGCATTCTACGATTCAGCCCTGTGCATCACACCATCTTTTTTGATCCGGAATCCAGACTTGCACCACGGGTTGCTAGCCTTCCATTGGACTCTGCAAGTTCCATCCGGGCACACCACCGCATTGGCTGCGCGAACAAAGTGGACATCGAGAAACGCAATCGGTAGTAGCCCACAGCAACCAGTCGAATACTGTGCACAATTGACCAGCGCACTTCTGCCTCACTAAATAGCATAGCTGCAAACTTCTTGAAGAAGGTATGAGTCGCCAACACTGTTGAGGGGGGAGCAATGATAGACACCAAAAGTCCGCCCGGATGGCCCGGTACGATTGCTCGCTGGACGTCGAGCGCAAAGGATGGAGTAGGAACTTCGCTCTGCGCCCTAAGCCGCGTGTGGTTCACGCTCAGCCACGGCATCCTGAACGAAGTCTATTATCCGCGGGTTGACCAGGCGTGCACGCGCGATATGGGCCTGATCATTACTGGCCAAAACTTCTTTTCGGAAGAGAAGCGCGACACAACCTCCACTGTGAATTATCTCAGCCCCGGAGTCCCCGCCTATCGGTTGGTAAACCAGTGCAAAGATGGCCGCTATCGAATTGAGAAAGAGATTGTTGCTGACCCGGTTCGTAGCGTGGTTCTTCAGCGCACCAAGTTTGTGCCGCTCCAGGGCGTGGCCAGTGACTATCGCGTCCACGTAATTCTGGCACCGCACCTAGCTAGTTATGGAATGGGCAACACTGGCTGGGTTGGAGACTACAAGGGTATTCCAATGCTGTTTGCCGAGCGCGGTGGCTGCGCGCTCGCTTTGGCCAGTTCGGTGACGTGGGGAAAACGGTCGGTGGGTTTCGTCGGAGTTTCCGACGGATGGCAGGATATATCGCAACATGGAACGATGCGATGGGAGTATGGTCGGGCGGAGAACGGGAATATCGCGCTGACGGCTGAAATAGATATGGGCGCCTCAGCAGAGTTCACACTTGCTCTTGCATTTGGGACATCCTGGGCTGAGGCGGGGCAGCTTGCCCGTGCAAGCCTTCTCGATGGATTTGAAGCGGCCAAGAAGAATTACATTGCCCCATGGCAGAACTGGCAGAAATCGCTGCTGCCGCTCGATCGCGCCGGATCGAATTCTTTCCGGACAAGCGCCGCAGTGTTACGCGTGCACGAGTCGAAAGAGTTGCAGGGAGGGATCATTGCCAGCCTGTCGATTCCCTGGGGATTTTCCAAAGGAGACGCGGACCTGGGAGGGTATCACCTCATCTGGCCGCGGGACATGGTGGAAACCGCTGGAGGTCTTTTGGCGGCTGGCGCAGGCGAGCACGCGCTTCGCGTGCTGTCCTACCTCCAGATCACGCAGGAAGCCGATGGCCACTGGCCGCAAAACATGTGGCTAGACGGCCTGCCTTATTGGAACGGCGTCCAAATGGATGAAGTGGCATTTCCAATCCTGCTCGTCAATCTTCTGTTGCGCGAAAAGCAACTCGACGTCTCCGATTTGACGGGGTTGTGGCCGATGGTCCGTCAGGCCGCCGGCTATCTCGTGTGCAACGGTCCTGTTACTCAGCAAGATAGGTGGGAAGAGGATGAGGGATATTCTCCCTTCACGCTCGCGGTGGAAATCGCGGCACTGGTTCTCGCAGCCGATATTGCAGAAACGCAAGGCGAATCCAAACTAGCGCAGTATCTGCTCGAAACTGCCGATACATGGAACGATTCAATCGAGCGGTGGACTTACGTCAGCGCTTCTGATCCTGGCGCTTCCGACTTTGCACGGAAGTTTAATGTGAGCGGCTACTACATTCGGATTGCGACGCTAGAGGATGTTCAAGGTACTGCTTCATCACCAAAAGACGGATTTGTGACCGTCAAGAATCGCCCAGTTGGGTACTCACAGGAGCCGACGGATGACCTGATCAGCACGGATTTCTTGGCTCTGGTAAGGTTCGGGCTGCGCTCTGCGGACGATCCGCGAATTGTCGACACTCTCAAAATAGTCGATTCGTTGCTGCGGACTGAAATGCCTCAAGGTCCGGTATGGCATCGTTACAATTTTGACGGATACGGCGAACACGAGGATGGCTCTCCTTTCGATGGCACCGGGATCGGCCGGGCATGGCCACTCCTCACTGGCGAGAGGGCCCTGTACGAACTCGCGGCAGGGAACCGCCAAGGTGCCGAGATATTGTTGCAAACGGTTGAACGTAGCGCAAGCGCGGGTGGCCTCATTTCAGAGCAAGTGTGGGATGCTGCGGACTTGCCGAAGCGCGAGCTCTATTTCGGCCATCCGTCGGGCTCGGCACGCCCGCTCGTCTGGGCGCATGCCGAGCTGATCAAACTGACACGCTCCCTTCGTGACGGACGGGTGTTCGATCAGCCGGTCCAAACCACGACCCGATACCAAGAACGGAAGAAACGCTCTGTGTTTTCACTCTGGTCGAGCAGCAACAAAGCTCTCGTGTTTGTGGCGGGAACGACTCTTCGCATTTCGCTTGCGGAGTCTGCTTTAGTCCATTGGACCGCGAACGGTTGGACCACGATGTTCGACACGAAGGCAATTCCGTCAGGACTGGGCACATTTATCGCCGACTTGGAGACGAAAGACTTGTCTCCAGGTTCCCGCATTGTGTTCACCATTTATTGGCAGGACTCCGATCGCTGGGAAAACGAGAACTATTGTGTCGTTGCGGTTCCAAGGGATTCTAATGCGACATTGAAAACGACGAAGAACACTGCCTTATGCAGTGGTCAAGTTTCGGAGGAGGGCCTCGGATGACGGACGGGAGCCTATCAAAACCTCACGTGCTCCACCCCGAGGCTGGTTTTGCTCGGGTAGGTGTCGTCGACCGTCGGTTGGGTCGGGTTTCATTGGACCGTAGAAGTTTCCGTCGCCAACTGGGGATTGGACAGATGGCAAACATCTGCGGCGCGCAAAGGCCGGATGCAACCCGGCTCCTCGCCCCAGAGCAAAGGTCGTTTGTCTAGACCGCGAGGTCGTAACGACGATGGATTCACCTTGAGTGAGCTGGAGCGTTATCGAGACAAGTACCGCTGGGCGCTCGATGGTGTCTGGCCGTTGATACCTCTCGCGGGTCGCCACAAACTCTGTTTGCGGTAGGCAAGGAAGCGGTTTTGGAAGATTCACGGACTTATAGTCTGTCCTCGCGATCCAGCGCAATACTTCTTGCTCGACGAGCGGAGATCAAATGAAAAGAGCGGACCCGATCACAACGTTGTTCCTGGATGTCGGTGGTGTCGTGCTTACCAATGGTTGGGATCATCACGCCCGCAGGCGGGCGGCGAAGCACTTTAAGCTCGATTGGTCCGAGATGGAGGATCGCCATGGCCTGATGTTCGAAACGCACGAGGAGGGAAAGCTTACGTTCGAAGAGTACTTAGGTCGATTGGTTTTTTACCAAAAAAGAAAGTTTACCCGGGCTCAGTTTCGGAGTTTCATATTCGCTCAATCCAAACCATACGCCGAGATGCTTGAGCTGTTCGCCCAGATCAAGGTCCGGCACGGACTGAAGATCGCCGTGGTCAGCAACGAATCGCGCGAAGTGAATGCTTATCGGATTCGCAAGTTCAAGCTGCCCGAGCTTGCAGATTGTTTTATCTCCTCCTGCTTCGTGCATCTCCGCAAGCCCGACGTAAAAATCTTTCGCCTTGCTCTGGACATCGCCCAAACGCCAGTCCGGCAGGTGCTCTATATCGAAAACACCCCGATGTTCGTCCAGATCGCCGAAGGATTAGGGATCCGAAGCATTCTTCACACGGACTACAAATCCACCCGCACGCAACTGGCCTCGTTCGGATTGGACGAATGAAAGAGTCATCCATGAAACCCGCTAACGCATGCGTCCTGACGATCAATGGCGGCTCGTCGAGCATCAAGTTCGCGCTGTTCGAGGATCGCGACTCTCTCCGCCGGGTTCTAGAGGGAGCGATCGAGCAGATTGGACAGCCGGAGGCCGCTTGGCGGTGAAAGGCTTGGACCCGGCTGACGACTATTCGCGGTCAGTCAAGGCGGCGGATCACACGGTGGCGGTGGGCACTCTGATGGAGTGGATCGAGGAGCGGAACGGGCGCGCTGCATTGACTGCGGTGGGACACCGCGTCGCGCATGGGGACCGAAGTACTGGAAACCCCAGCGAATCACACCGGAGATGAGTGGGGAGTTACATCAACTCAGCGCGTTCGATCCCGACCATCTGCCGGAGGAGATCCAGCTGACCGAGGGGTTTCATCATCGATTCCCCGACCTGCCCCAAGTGGCGTGTTTCGACGCCGCCTTTCACCATGATCTGCCGCGCGCGACTCCGCAGCAGGCTCAAGATACGCACATGGCGATTCGGTATCGCTTCGCTTCGCTCAGCTCTTTGGGCCGGAGCCGGCCCTCACGCTTTGCATACAGATCGGCGGGAGAGTGAAGCCCGAAAATACCGACGCGCTGCTCCGGCAGCCGGATGTCGACGGTGCCCTCATCGGCGAGGCACCAGCCTGATTGCCGACCAGTTTCTGGCAATCATCCAGGCAGGAATCAGTGAGCCGCAAACCAAACGGAAATCTGCATGATTAGGAATCGCACAACTTCGCCACACATGTGCGGGATGGTGAGCTTCTGACCTTGTAGACCTACCGAGATTAATGACCGCCTACTATGAGGACCGCCCCGACGCTAATGTTGCGGCGCAACGCGTTTTGTTGGGAACGTTGGGCCATAGAGGCTCGTCCTTCGATCGCTCCTTCAATGAAGAGCACATCCTCGACATTACTCCGGCTATTTGCCCGTACAGGCACCAACAAGAAATCGATGGGCCACTATTCCTTGGGATTGATAACAACGCTCTCTCGCGACCGGCTTCAGCGAGCGCTCGAAAGTGGTATCCGCGGCGCGTGGGCTCCCTCGTAATTCCCCGTCATGGAACAACGTACAACTCGAAAACCGGTCAAAATCGTGCATTCTCCATTGCCTGATCACGGAGGTCAAGGCCCATCCCTCTTTGTCGCGGTGGAGGACTCGCAGACCTGCAGCCCGACGTAGATTGCACCACGTGAGTGTTTCTGTCCGATGTTGTGAAAGTGTGCAATTTTGACCAGTCGCGGCATTGTGAGTCACCTTAACATCTCCAGCTGTGAAAATAAGGAGTTACCTATGGCACGCAGGGGGGTGCTAATGCTGGCAAATTGCGTGCCGTGTCGAGTCCTTCCGCTTGCAGTCCTATTCCTCTTCATTGTCGCCCTTGCTCCGGTTGAGGCGCGCCAGCAGGCTGCCGAAAAGAGCGCTCAATCTGCCGGTGCACCAGCGCCCTTCTCCGAAGTCGCAAAGTACGTGGGAGCGGAGACCTGCAAGTCCTGTCACGGAGAAATCTACAACGCATGGGAAAAGACGCCGCACTGGGTGACCACGCTGAACAAGGAGGGCGGGCTCTCCAAGCAGGGTTGCGAGGGCTGCCACGGGCCCGGTGCGGACCATGTGGCAGGCGGCGGCGGCGTAAGCAAGATATTTACCTTCAAGGACGTTTCGGTAAAGGAAATCAACGCCCGCTGTATGAGCTGCCACGCCGGCGGCCCACAGCATATGAACGCCATCAACTCCATGCACACGCAAAACAACGTCAGCTGTATCTCCTGCCATTCGCCGCACCACTCGCAGACCAAAGAGTTTCTGCTGGTAAAAGCCCAGCCTGAGCTTTGTTACTCGTGCCACCTTCAGAAGAAGGCCGAGTTCGAAATGCCGTTCCACCATCGCGTCAACCTAGGACTGGTGCAGTGTACCGATTGCCACAATCCGCACGGCACCGTGGGACCGAAGCAGGTGCGACGTTCGGCGACGCAGGATGCCGTCTGTTTTACCTGTCACGCCGATAAGCAGGGGCCGTTTGTGTTTGAACACGCGCCCGTAAAGATCGAGGGATGCAACTCTTGCCATATTCCCCACGGAGGCGCGAATCCTCACATGCTGAGAGTGAGCAACGTTAATTTGCTCTGCTTACAATGCCACACCAACTCTGCTCCGAACGGGAAAACCGGCGGTGCGCCAGGGACTCCTTCGTTTCACAGCCAGCAGGCCTTCTTCAAGTCGTGCACGCTGTGTCATAGCCAGATCCACGGCTCCAACTTCGACCAAAGGTTTTTCAAGTAGAGATAAGCCATGAATATTGTGCATGAGCGCAATCGTCCGACGGTTAAGAGAGAGTTCCCGAGAAGCGACTCGGCAGCTCCGCGGATCAGCTTCTTAATGGTCTTCATGGCGCTCATGGCCTCTGCGCCCTTCTCGGCTGCGCAGGCCGGTTCGGGAGAAGCGAAGGGAAAGGATTCGGGACATTACAACATCCAGCAGTCGGTTGAGGTCGGCTACAGAACCAGTTCGATCAATGGAAACCTCGACACTTACGACACCTTTGTGAATCTCGGTTCGGGCCTTCGTCTCTTCGATTACACGCTGGATATGCGCTCGCTGGACCATAACGGCATCCTGTTCGACAATCTCAGCTTCAGCAACTTTGGCTACGGCGGTGATCCGAGTGACGTGACCCGACTGCACATCGATAAAAACAAATGGTACGACTTTCGTGTGCTGTTTCGTCGAGACAAGAATTTCTGGGACTACAACCTATTCGCCAATCCGCTGAACCCTTCGACTTCGGTTCCCTCGGTGGGCATAGCCACTTCGCCGCATTCGCTGGACCTGGTTCGCCGCATGCAGGACTACAACTTGACATTGCTGCCGCAATCACGGGTTCGGCTGCGGCTCGGTTTCTCGCATAATCGGGACGAGGGTCCGGGTTTCTTTACCGCGGACGGCGGCACCGTCCCCAAGTTCAACGAATCCTACAGCTACACGACTAACGTCTATCGCGTGGGAGTGGACTTCAAGATCTTACCCAAAACGACAATTTCTTACGATCAGTTCCTGAGCTATTACAAACAGGACAACGTGGTCACTGACAATCCGCAGAATTCCGGCTACCAACTGGCCGACGGCACGCCCGTGGACCCAGGGATCGTCTGGAGCACCAACGGGCCGGTCGAGATTCTGCCGTGCGCCGCGCCGATCGCGGCCCCGCCGAACATCTTCAATCCAAACTGCAACGCCTATCTGTCATACAGTCAGGCAGCCAGCCCGCGGAATTTCATGCCCACGGAACGGTTGCGATTTCAGTCAAATTACTTCAAGAACTTTGAGATGTCGGGCTCAGTGGGCTATAGCACGGCCAACAACTCGGTTCCTAATTTCAACGAAATCGTCAATGACTTCGTCATCCGGACCAGTTCGCGTGGCGGCACCACTGGTGGCCCGGCCGACGCGAAACGGGTCTCCGTAAACGCGGACTGGTCGGGAGTCTATTCGGTCACCGACAAGTTTCGAATCCTCGATTCATTCCGCTACGACAACTGGCGCACTCCCGGCCTCTGGGACACGTCAGAGACAAATATATTCGGGCAAATGCAGCCGGGCTTGGTGGGCTTGGCGCAGCCGCAGGCGATATTTACTGCAGCAACGTTTATTTCCCTCTGTCCCGCGCCGTACACTGCGGTCACCTGCCCTAGTCATAGCGCAAGTTCGTCTGCCGACGCGGTCAACGGCCCGACATCGAAGTTTCTGGCCCAGAACGTCCGATCGAACATCTTCCAAGTCCAGTACGATTTCAGCAAGCGCCTTACAGGCCGGATCGGTTATGAGTACACAGCTCGCACCATTGCCGATTTCAGTGCGACTTTTTATACAGGCGAAGTTTATTTCCCAGGCGGCATCGGAGGAACGGCAGCGAATGATTATTTCGCAGCGCGTGGAGATTGCGCTGTGCCTGCGGCCTGCACTGAGACCGTCGATCCTGTGACCGGCCAGCTCATTTCGTTGACGTTCTCCGGCCCTTCCCTGGACAACGATACCTCTCGCAATATCACTGGAATTCATGAGGAAACGGCGGTAGTGGGCTTCACGGCCCGCCCCATGGACAATCTGACGATTACAGGAGACTTCGCATTCGGTTCCAACGATTACTCCTTCACCCGGATTAGCCCGCGCCAGGTGCAAAGCTACAAGATCCACGCGAACTACAAACCGCGAGCCTGGATGACCCTCGACGGCGTGCTCGACATTCATCACAACCGTGACAACGTCTCGACGGTAAATGACATCGAGCACGGCCGGAACTATAGTTTCGTAACTACTGTCATGCCGAACTCCAAAGTGTTCTTTGACCTCGGCTACACCTACACAAACATTTATACTCAAGCGCAGATTTGCTACTACCAAAACGCCTTTGGTCCCTCGCCTACAACTCCGTGCCCAGCCAGTTTGGGCTATGCGCCTCCGGCGGAGTCCGGCCTGGGGTCCTACTCGAGTAAACAGCACTTCGCTTATGGGGACATCACGTGGAGGACTACAAAGCGAGTCACCGCTAGCATCGGATACGCAGGAACCTTCGTTGGCGGCAGTACGCTCGCGATAGACCCGCTGCAGGTACCCGGGACTCTCGCTTTCAATTATCAAAAGCCATATGTGAGAGCAGTTGTCGACTTGTCCAGAGGCTTCAGTTACCGAATGACCTGGAGCTACTACGGGTACAACGGCAAGGGGCCGGGATCGAACGCAATACCCGGTCTGGCAGCAATTCCCATACAGGAGTTCAACGGCAGCAATGTCGAATTCGCGCTCCGCTACACTTTCTGATGACGGGACGGAGATTGGTGTGAAGCGACTCGAAATGTGGAGGCTTGGTCAATGAAACTCCATGTGATTGGAGTCCGGCGGTGGCTGCGAGTTTCGAGCATCCTCATTATTACGGGCCTGCTCGTCGAGCTAGTGACCGTGATCTGGGTGCATCCCATCACGTTTGTGATCTTTACCTTTGTTGGTGCAGTCCTGATAGGACTGGGAATTGTGGTCTATCTCGTTTCGCTGGTATTCGCGGTTTCCCCGCCCGCAGAGAACCTCGGATGAAACTTGAGGAAAGAGCTCGTCGTCTAGGAGCTTGTTGAAAAAGGACTCTTAATTCACGGGGGAGATGTGATAAGAAGTAAGGATGCGTGGAGACGATGAGCAGTTACAGGCGGGGATGTTCAGTTACGTGGCGCTGGAAGAGCGGATCCCGGCGGAGCATCCATTGCGCGGGGTGAGGAAGCTGGTGGACGCGGTGCTGGCGGGCATGTCGAAAGATTTCGACGGTTTATACGCGCGGACCGGACGACCCTCGATCGCGCCGGAGCGGTTGCTGCGGGCGTTGTTGTTGCAGGTGTTCTACACGGTGCGGAGCGAGCGGCTGCTGATGGAGCAGCTCAACTACAACCTGCTGTTCCGCTGGTTCGTTGGGTTGGAGATTGACGATGCGGTGTGGAATCACGCGGTGTTCTCGAAGAACCGGGAGCGGCTGTTGAACCAGGAGTTGGCGCAGAAGTTTTTTGCGGCGGTGAAGGAGCAGGCGGCGGGGCTGATGTCGGACGAGCATTTTACGGTGGATGGAACGCTGATCGAAGCGTGGGCGGGGCAGAAGAGTTTTCGGCGCAAGGACGGCGGTAAGGATGGGCCGAAGCAGGGCGGAGATTTTCACGGGGAGCGACGGAAGAACCAGACGCACGCCTCGAGCACCGACCCAGAGGCGCGGTTGTACAAGAAGGCTTGGGGGCAGGAAGCGAAGTTGTGCTATCTGGGACACACGCTGGTGGAGAATCGAAACGGGCTGATTGCGGCCGCGATGACGACGCAGGCGGATGGGATGGCGGAACGGGATGCGGCTTTATTGATGCTGCACGAGTGGACCCGGAAGAAGCACAGAAAGATTACGGCGGGAGCGGACAAAGCGTATGACACACGAGACTTTGTCAGTACGGCGCGCGAACTGGGAGTGACGCCGCATGTGGCGCGCAGAAAGCATGGAGCCATCGACGAACGGACGAGCCGGCACCCGGGCTATGCGGTGAGTTTAAGCAAACGCTGGCTGGTGGAGAAACCGTTCGGATGGCTGAGCAGATCGGACCAATGAAGAAGGTAAAGCTGCGAGGGCTGGCGAAAGTGGATTGGTTGTTCGTGTTCAGTTGCGCCGCGTTCAACCTGATCCGTATCCCGAAACTGCGGGCGCAGAGCGCATGAAGGGATGGGATTCAGCCTCGACCGCCGGTGCCGACGGCGCTGGGCACTTGATGGGAAGCTAAAACAAGACTTTCCATCTGAAATTAGGCTTTAGAAAACGACGAGAACCCCGCTGCGCCGGCATTTTCAACAAGCTCCTAGACCGCGAGCCAAGGAAATAGGACTTAACGATTGGCAGGAGGTTTGCCGGCATTCCAATTCTAATTCAGGCGAGCGGTACGGAGGAGATGTGTCTGGCCTAACTGGAGTCCTTATCGCGTTGGTGGTACTGACGATCGTTCTTGCTGCAGTGTTTCTCGTGCGTCCCTCGACCACCGTTGGACCCACGGGCAAGATCCTCGCCTTCATAGGTCTCTGCATTCTTCCGGCACTATGCATCGGCACCGGTATGTCCTTCCACATGCAGCGCTCCCAACAGACTAGCTCGTGCATTTCGTGCCACAGCATGGCAAGCCACGGAGAAAGCCTGCACTTGGAAGATCCGAGGTACATCCCTGCACAACATTTTCAGAACCACCTCGTGCCGCCGGACAAGGCCTGTTACACCTGTCATACCGATTACACCATTTACGGCCCCTGGAAGAGCAGGATCGATGGCCTAAAGTACGTTTATATGACATACATTGGTACAACCCCCAAGACAATCCATTTAAAGGGCAGGTACAGCAACCTGCAGTGCTTGCACTGCCATTTGGGGGCGCGCAGCTTTGAGGAACACATGAACCAAATGCCGCCTATCGGGGAGCTCACGTCGAACCACATATCGTGCCTTTCGAGCGGTTGCCACGACATGATTCACAACGCATCCCAAGTAGGTCATCTCAAAATGTGGACGGAGGGCGTTGCCCCTGTTACGGTCGCCTCCGGCGCGCCCTCAACTACATCGGGCAACTCGAAGCCAGTTGCGACAGCCGCCGCTGGGGGGAAGGCCATTTTCGATTCTCACGGCTGCAGTGGATGCCACGGAGCGGGCGGAGGAGGCGGCTCTGGGCTGCCGGCGCTGACTCATGTTTCCAGTCAGTATCCTCCAGCTAAGTTAACAGCAGTTCTGAAGGCCCCCACAGCCAAGATGAAGGCCGCTGGCATGGTGCCACTGACTTTGAGTGCTGGCGAGATGAGGTCTCTGGTTTCCTACGTGACCACTCTCGGGGGCACATCGGCCGCTGCAGCAACTCCTCCGGCCTCTGGGGCATCCTCGCCCGCCTCGGCCAAAACAGAACCACCCGCGACAGTGAAAGCTTCGGCAGCGTCAACTGGAGGTCCGGGAGGCGCCGCAATCGCGGCCCGAGGGAAGAGCTTATACCATTCTCACGGCTGCGGCCCATGCCACGGGGCGACGGGGGGTGGCGGTGCTGGGCCCGCGCTGACTCATATTTCCAGTCAATATCCGCCCGCCCAATTGACAGCAATTTTGAAGGCGCCGAACACCGGGATGAAAGCTGCCGGCATGATTCCTGTGACTTTGAATCCTGCCGACATGGAAGCGCTCGTTTCGTACGTGATCAGTCTTGGGGGAGCATCGGCGTCTGCAGCGACAACCCCGGCTCCCGGGTCGTCCTCGCCTGCGCCAGCCGGAGGTGCGGCGGGCGGTACAACCGCCGCCGGGGGCAAGGCAATTTTCGATTCTCAAGGCTGCGGCGGATGCCACGGAGCGAGGGGAGGAGGCGGGTCCGGGCGCGCGCTGACTCAGGTATCCAATCAGTATTCGCCCGACAAATTGACAGCAGTTCTGAAGACCCCCACAGCCAAGATGAAGGCTGCTGGCATGGTCCCTCTGACCCTGAGTGCCGACGATATGAAGTCTCTAGTCTCCTACGTGATCAGCCTCGGGGGAAAATAGGCGGATACAACGAGCCTCGAACTGCCGGGACAAATTGGAAATCCCGGTTAAGACTGGCTTCGCTCAATGTCCTGCCCTCAACTGACACTGAGCAATAGAGATCAGTTTCCTTGACCCCGCACTGCCATAGTCAAGCAGGTCCGATGTCGATGTCGGAGAACGGCGGCAAATCGCCGAGCAGAATAGAAATGTCTACAGAAAATTCAGTCGTCGCGATTTATCACACTCACACAGACGCGGACAAAGCAGTGAAAGAGCTGCAGTGTGGCGGAGTCAAAGCGAACGTTGGCATAGCGATGGGAACGGGTACCGACGTAGCGATGGAGACCGGCGGAATAACCCTCATCAAAGGCGACCTCCGCGGAATCGTTAAAGCCAGGATGCTCAGCCAACGCACAATGAGCAACATTCGCCAGAATCTGTTCTTTGCGTTCTTTTACAACGCGCTAGGAGTGCCCTTAGCAGCGGGAGTCTTGTATCCATTCTTCGGACTTTTGCTGAGCCCAATGATTGCCGCCGCGGCAATGAGCTTCAGTTCCGCATCGGTAATCGCAAACTCCCTGAGATTGCGAACGGCAAAACTGTGAGCGTGTGGAGGCTTCCAATAATTCGACGAGAAAGTATGGAGCGATCCCAATGGCATCCGAAAGCTTTGTTAATAACAGTCTTCTTTGCGGCGTAACGCACGATTTAGCGGAAGAGCTTTTTCATTTCGCAAACCACAAACCGTGGCAGTCAGGTTTGTTTTCCAAACTCCTTGTGAAAGCCGATGACCTTCGAGTCCTCCTTATTGCTATGGATGTCGGGGCGACAATGAAGGAACATCATGCTGACGGGACAATCACGATTCATGTCCTGCAAGGGGGGTTGCGCTTGCGTGTGCAGGAGAAGCCTCAGGATCTTCAGAGTGGGCAGATACTTACACTCGCGCCTGGAATCCAGCACGACATTGAAGCTCGCGACGACTCGGCTTTTCTGGTGACGATTTCGTGGCCTACCAACGATTCGCTGGAGTCGCTTTCCCATAGGGGTTAAGGTTCCTAAAACGCTTCGTTCCGAACCAAGGAGAGCCGTCATGTTTGTAGAGAGTCATAACTGGATCGACATTGCATTACGGATCTGGTTTTCTCTGACCGCCCTGTCCGTAATTTTCGTTGCCTGGGATCTGATCACGCGCACACCGGAGATGAAGGTAATGAAATGGGGTTGGGTTCTGGTCACTCTATACACCGGCCCAATTGGCTTCGCCGTATATTGGCTCTCTTGCCGCGAACCTACGCCTGGGTCCCACGAGGAATTTATCGCTCCGCTCTGGAAGCAATCGGTCGGTTCAACCATTCACTGCATTGCTGGGGACGCTACGGGCATCATCGTCGCGGCCACCATTACCAGCCTGCTTGGGTTGCCGATGGGCCTTGACGCAGCCGTCGAATACATTGCGGGCTTCGCATTCGGCCTGCTGATTTTCCAGGCACTCTTTATGAAAGACATGCTTGGCGGGAGCTACTGGCAGGCGGTCAGAGCGACGTGGCTTCCCGAGTGGCTTTCGATGAATGCAGTGATGGCTGGAATGATCCCGGTGATGATTATCCTCATGACGAGAGACATGGATGCCATGGAACCGACCTCGTTACGCTTCTGGGGTGCTATGTCGTTAGCAACTTTAGTCGGCGCGTTGCTCGCGTATCCCATCAATTGGTGGCTGGTCAAGAATCATCTGAAGCACGGCATGGGAACCGAACGCGCACTCGGAAAGGGCGGCACGAAGCTCGCAGTGGGGCAGACTCGCCTAGATCTCGCGACGTCGGTAGAGCATGTCGCCACGGGAAATCGAAGGGCAAGAAATTTACCAGCGTCCAGCATGACGGGGATGGAAAGGGCAAGCGTTTCCGTTGGTCGCAAATTGGTCGTCACGTTCATCACGATCATCATGCTCGCAGGAGGGGTTGCGTTGGCAATGCTTTATGGAAGCTCTTCAATGCGTGCCGGGGGATCAGATGAATTCCCGATGGCAATGCTAGCGACGCATTGCACTAAAGGCGTTGCTGCGTCGGGAAGTTCCTCCCTACTTGGTGCCGGGTTCGCGAGGCTACTGTTCACCGCGGAACGCGCAATTGCTTGATCCATTTATGATCTATGCTTGGCAACATCGGGCAACTGGGAGCGATCAGCGAGCGTGGCCGGGAGGCAGTCTATGCGTTTTGGGAGTACGCAGCATTTGTAGCAAACTCGCTAGTGTTCCTGTTGATCGGTATTCGTGAGGCCCATCAGAACTTCTTGACCGGATGGCCGACCATTGCTGCAGCTATCCTGCTCGTTTCTTTCGCACGCGCGTTTTGCGGTCGTTGCATTCTCCGTCTTCGTTCAGGGATTGACCTTGACACCGTTGCTGCGGACTTTTGGTGAGATTCCTAAAACACGATTGATGGGATTGGCTTGATCATGCCCTAGCGATGGCGGGTGCGACGAGGGGGGCGGTGTTCTTTCTAGGTTCAGGGTGAGGTTCGGTCCCAGTTTGGCGCGCACTGTTCAGGATGACTTCCACCGGGGATCGCTCCGAGGTCATTAGTCGCCTGATACCGAACGTAGAGCGTAAGAACTTGCCGACTTGCGGGAGCGCATCAGAACTCCTATACAGGCGCCAACAACTATTGCGTCGTACATGTCAGGTTCTCCTGGTCACTGCTCGCCAAGCTGGCGCTCTGAGGGTTGGGCTGACGTGCCCCCGTTTCCGTTAACAGCAGAATACGACAATTTGATTCCATTGCACCACTCCTAAGCCGCCGCTGCTCCTTACACCCGCGTTTTTCCCTATTATTTTCCCTGTTAGCAGAGTTTGAGACGAGTTCGCATTTGACTGCTCATGGCGCTGACTCAGGATGTAAGCTTCGCAGGCTTCCCGCTGGGCATGTAAGGGGTTGAAGGTCTGCTCCAGGCCCTCTTCGGAGGACTTGCGGGTGTAGATGGCACAGCGGGTTCGCTTCTTCACACCGGAGGGATGGGCCACGGCTAGTGTCCTGCTTTCTTTTGAGAAGGCTTCAAGCCAAAGAAGACGGGGCCGGACCAGCGAGTGCCCGTGATGTGGCGAGCGATGTCGGAAAGGCTGGTGTAGCGCCGGCCGCCGTACGCGAAAGCCTTGGTCCAGAGCCAGGACTTCGTAGGGCTGATTCTGCCAGTGGCGGACCAGCTTGGTGCCGGCCTTGATGCGGATCCGGGGGGAGCGGCGATGCTCCGGTCGGGATGGAGTTCCAGCTGTCGAGCCATACGCTGGAGCCGGGCACGCGTAGCAGGTTTGAGGCCACCGAGTGCCTTCTCCTGCAGGCGGTAGGCAAGGATGGGAATCATGAGGTTGCGGCGGAGTTTGGGGTGGGGAGGGGTAGCGAACAGCCGGCTCCACAATTCCAGCAAGGCGGGCCGCTGCAGGCCGGGCAGGCTCTT
This sequence comes from Bryobacterales bacterium, assembly GCA_038239345.1. Taxonomy (GTDB): domain Bacteria; phylum Acidobacteriota; class Terriglobia; order Bryobacterales; family Bryobacteraceae; genus JBBSEX01. The sequence continues at coordinate 11,689 of JBBSEX010000026.1, read as the reverse complement.
CAGTGGCGTGGTTAGGTCCTCGTTCATGGCGATTGTCTCCTGCTAGACATTGCCGCTTGGCTTGCAGGCAGCAAGTCGAGCGAAACCGGAGAAAAGAATGCTCTTGCGGTGCAGTCGGAGGATGCGGTCTAGGCCAAGCACTAACGGGCTTGAGGCGGCCAAACCGTAAGTTTGTGAGGACGGAGGCAACTCACCGTCCAACCTAATCGTGTAGTCTTGGAAGAATTCCAAAAGCTTCGATAGGAGATCTCATCGCGGATTTGTCCCAGGTATTAGCGGAACTTCGACCCTAACGCGGCCAGCTCGATGAGGCTATTTTGGCGCTGGAATGCATCTTCAGCAATCAGGGTCCATCGAAGGCTGCAGGGGAGGGCCCGCGCGGTGCGACCAATACCAGCGCCACTGGGCGGCCAAAGCGAGTCATGCCGGCATCGGCTCGGCGGCGCATTGCCGCTGCGCAGAGGGCTGGCGCACCGCTCAGAAGCAAGGATAGGCAGAGTCGCCGCGCGGGTGTCGAACACCCGCGCTAAGCCTCAACCGTCGGGTCTCCGCGCCAGCGGTTGCACGTGTATAGACGGTACCGGCGGTCACCCGACCAGTCTCCAATACGGAATCTCGCTCTTGGCGAAGTAGCGGAAGGCGTCTGGACCGTGATCGTGCAATTTCAACGGCTTTTCTTCGCCGCGCTGGGCCGCCTTGGCGTCCCAGGCGTAAGTCTGCATTTCCTGAATAGTCTTGGGTACTTCCTGGCGGCAGAATCGCACCAGGCGCTGATTCAGCGCCATCGAAGCGATTCGAATCCCTTCGTTCACGTCGCTGTCTGCATCCACATGCCAGATACCACGTTTGTTCATCTCGGCCTTGAACGATGCGGCGGATGGATCGATGATGACCTTGGCGTTGTTTTGGGGCCCGATAAACTCAGCCAGATCTTCGGCATACTCGGCATCGGTCTTTTGCCGCATCTGTACGGCGGAGTCCCAGTAGTACTCGCGGACCACCCAAATCTTGTTGCCGTCATCGATGATGTCCAGGAAGACCATCGGGTTCGTCGTCCCATAATCGATGGCGACATACCGCTGCTGGTGGCCGCCGGGCAAGCGAAGATCAGGCGGTTCGTCCTTTAGATCGTAAAGCAGTTCCTCGGACCAGGAATCCTTATAGATTGCACCCTCCGCAATCACCCACAACCCTTCGATGAATCGCTTGTAGAAGAAGCCGGTGTAAAGCTTTTTCTGGGTCTCGACAAAGTGGGAGGTGAGGTTGGGGTTATCGGCCATGGTGAAGTGTTTCGACCACAGAATCCGCTTCTCCCGCAGTTCGGGATTGTCGAGGTAGGCGGTCTTGAGCCAGTGGTGGGGGCTGTCGGGATTGGTGGTCCCGTACAGGCGGGCACCCTCGGGGGACATGCGGCTGAGCAGCATCTGGAAGAAGCTCTGTGGCATGAGACTGAGTTCATCGCAAAGGGCGACGCCGACCGTCAGCCCTCGCAGGTACTTCTCCGAGCCCTCGTCCTTGGCGCCGATGACCAGCCATTCGGTGTCCAACAACCGGAGCTTGCCGGTATTGCGGTTATAGCTGCAGTTTCGCGAGCCGAGGATGTCGAACAGGTCCGTCAGAACGTTGTTGTAGATGCTTTGCTTGGAGACTCCAGTGAAGATCTTCCGGCCGCCCACACGATAGGCACAGCAGTAGATGGCCTTAGGATGGAGGGCAAAGGTCTTGCCACTGCGGACGGCTCCGTACAGGATGTTGATGAGCCAGTCCAGCTCGGGCGGGCGCATGGCAAAGAGTTCTGCACGAGGACCAAAGTTAAAGATGGGCATCTTAAGTTTCTCCTTCCCCGCTCTTGGCTTCGGCCGAGAGTCGGGCATTCGCCGCCTTAAACTCCTGCAATAGTTCCGAGAGACGGTCTCCGGTCTCCGGCAACTCGGATTTCATCAGGCTAAAAACCTGTTCGATGGACTTGTTGTCTCCGTTGAGTGCTTTACTAAGAAGGCGTATCAACAACGCTTCGCGGGTTGTGATCTTACGCGGTTTGTCTCTGATCGTGACGGTAATCGGAGACAGTAAGTTCCTTTCGAGAATTTCCTTGAAGGACACAGTCTTCCTGGGGCGTCCTGTGGGGTTACCCGACTGACCCGGACGGAATTGTGCGTGGCGGGGCGGCTTCCCATAGCCCACGTCGTCGGTGGGGTCCTTAGGCACAGGTTTTGGGGGTCTCCAGAATCCCGGCGGCAACGTCATCGAACTTCGTTCCGGTCACAGCATGCACGGCTTGGCCGCCGGTATGGCGCTGCCAGCGACGAATGGCGGTGTCGACATAGTGAGGGTCGATTTCGATGCCATAGCAGCGCCGTCCGCTGCGCTCGGCCGCGACGAGGGTGGAGCCGGAACCGAGGAAGCAATCAAGCACCAGATCCGCTCGCGCCGAGCAATCAATAAGCGCATCGACGACCAGGGCGACGGGTTTCACGGTGGGGTGAAGGGCCAAGAGGTTGCCTTCGTCGCCTTGCCTTGAGAAGGTGCCGGCGCTGGGGTATTGCCAAACGTTGGTGCGGTAACGTCCATATTTGCCCAGCTGTATGTTGTTGCGATACTTGCCCTTACCGTTCTGAAAGACGCAGACCATCTCATGCTGGGAGCGGTAGAATGATCCCTGTCCACCCTTATCCTTGACCCAGACGCACAAGTTCAGCAGAAAGCCGTAAATCTGCTTGCCGACACCGATCAGGTCAGCGAGGTGGCGCCCAACTCAAGGTGCCTGTCGGCAAAAACATCCTCTCGCGCATGTTCGATGTGTTTGGGGTTGCAATCGACCACAAGCCAGCCCCCACCGATGTTCAATGGCGTGACGTTCATCGTGCACCACCCCCATTGTCGGAGCGATCCACCAAAGCGGAGATATTCGAGACGGGCATCAAGGCCATCGATGTCCTTGTACCGCTGGAACGCGGTGGCAAGGCAGGCCTGTTCGGTGGGGCCGGGGTGGGCAAGACAGTTCTGCTTACCGAAGCGATCCACAATATGATCGGGCACCAGAAGGGCATCAGCATCTTCTGTGGCATTGGGGAGCGCTGCCGCGAGGGGGAAGAACTCTATCGCGCCATGAAGGATGCCGGTGTTCTCAACGATATGGTGATGGTCTACGGCCAGATGAATGAGCCGCCGGGCACCCGGCTCCGGGTCGGCAGCGCGGCACTCACCATGGCTGAATACTTCCGTGATGACGAGCATCGCGATGTGCTGTTCTTGATCGATAACATCTTCCGATACATCCAGGCTGGCATGGAAGTCGCTGCACTTCTGGGTCAAATGCCTTCGCGACTCGGGTATCAGTCAACGATGAGTACCGAGCTTTCAGCGCTTGAAGAACGCATCGCGAACACAAAGGCGGGTGCGATTACTTCAATTCAAGCGGTGTATGTGCCTGCAGATGATCTGACAGACCCTTCTGCTGAGCATGTGTTCTCGCATCTTTCGGCGTCGATTGTGCTCTCCCGCAAGCGGGCTGCGGAAGGTCTCTATCCCGCCATCGATCTTTTGCAATCGAATTCCAGCATGGCAACCCCGGGAATAGCCGGGCAACGTCACTATCAGATCGCACAGGATATCCGGAAGACCCTCGCTCAGTACGAAGCACTGAAAGACATCGTCGCAATGCTGGGTTTGGACCAACTCTCGCCAGAGGATCGCAGTGTCGTTGCCCGGGCGCGGCGTCTGGAGCGCTTCCTGACCCAGCCCTTCTTCACCACGGAGCAGTTCAGCGGAATCAAGGGCCAAACCGTCAGCCTCAAGGACGCGCTGGATGGATGCGAACGCATTCTCAAGGATGAGTTCAAGGACTATCCTGAAAGCGCGCTCTACATGATTGGTTCCATCGATCAAGCAAAGAAGCCGGACGTAAAGCCGAAGCCGGGTACGTCCCCGGAGCCGACTGCTAAGCCGGCAGTGACTGACGCCCAGAGCGCAGGTGCTCATAATCCAGGACCGGTGGCCGCCGCATGACGCTCAAACTCCTGCTCCCGACCGGCGTCTTCATCGATACGACTGAGGTGTCACGCATTGTGGCGGAGACGCACGAAGGCTCCTTCGAACTTCTGCCACACCGCCTCGACTGTGTGGCTGCGCTGGCTCCTGGGATCTTCACCTACGATTCTGCTGCGAGTGGAACCGTATACCTCGCCGTCGATGAGGGAGTGCTGGTGAAAGCCGGAGCGGAGGTGCTCGTCTCCGTGCGTCGAGCCATCGCCGGACCGGATCTCGGTCACCTTCACGAGGCGGTGAAGAATCAGTTCCTCCAACACAACAGCGAAGAGGCCACAGTTCGCACTGCGTTGAACAAGATGGAAGGTGGCTTTGTCAGTCGGCTCCTGGAGATCCAGCATGAGCGATAAATCCCAGAGTCCATCCCCGGAGGAGACGCTTTTCGAGAAGCAGGTAGCCGCCAAGGCGGTTCTCAAGCTCAGAGCGCAAAGCCGCGGCCCGGGAGATGTATGGTTTGGTCTGGGTATGATCGGCCTTATCGGGTGGTCGATTGCTGTACCCACAGTCCTCGGCGCACTCCTGGGGTTGTGGGTCGATAGTCATCATCCGGGCGGCCACTCCTGGACACTGGCGTTGTTGGTTGCGGGACTAGGCATAGGCTGTGCGAACGCATGGCGATGGATAAACCAGCAGGCCCACGCTATACAGGATGAGGCGGGAGCGCCAAAATGATTGAGCAAGTCCTCACCGCATGCGCATTGTTTACCGGTGTCTTTATAGGGCTCCTATTCTTCGGCGGTCTCTGGTGGACAGTACAAAAGGCGATGTCCTCCAAGCAGCCAGGTCTCCTGTTCGCCGCAAGTATGTTGCTAAGAACGATTCTGGCGCTAGCCGGTTTCTACCTTATTGGCAGGGGAAGTTGGCAACGACTCCTGGTGAGCCTCCTTGGGTTCATGCTTGGGCGCATCGTTGTTAAACGACTCAGCCAGGTTCCCTTGAATACTGACCGCGGGCTGCTGAAAGAAGGCGTCCGGTGAATCTCACTTCCGATCAGATGATCTTCTGGCAGCACGGCTTCCTCAAGCTCAATGAGACGATCGTCACTACCTGGGTGATGATGGTCCTGATGACATTCGGTGCCATGCTCGTCACGCGAAAGCTTGTGACGGAGGGCAAAATATCACGCTGGCAGACTGGGATCGAGATCATCGTCACAGCCTTGCAGGGGCAGATCAAAGAGGTTGGCCTGGTTGAGTCCGAGAAGTATCTTCCATTTCTGGGAACGCTATTTCTTTTCGTCGCACTGTGCAGTCTCTCCATTGTTTTGCCCGGCTACAAACCGCCTACCGGATCCCTCTCCACTACATCAGGCCTGGCGTTGTGCGTGTTCTTTGCTGTTCCGTATTTCGGCATACGAAAGCAGGGGCTGGGTGGGTACCTGAAGACCTACACCAAGCCCACCTGGATCATGTTGCCGTTCAACATCATTGGTGAACTTTCACGCACGTTGGCGCTTGCCGTTCGTCTGTTTGGCAACATGATGAGCGGCGTGATGATCGTTGCCATTCTGCTCACCATCACACCATTTATTTTCCCCATCTTCATGACGGCACTCGGCCTGCTCACGGGCATGGTCCAGGCTTATATTTTTACGATTCTCGCGGGCGTCTACATCGCAGCCGCTACGCTTACTCCAACGCCTACGGCCGCTCCTCAGCTCAAGCCACAACCTGCGCCTGCAACTTAATCCCGAGATTCAGAGGAGACACCATGGACAGCACCACCGTCATCGCTGTAGTATCCATAGCCACAGCTGGCATGACCATCGGCATCGGCTCGATAGGCCCTGCTCTTGCCGAGGGACGCGCCGTCGCTACCGCGCTCACTTCACTCGCACAGCAGCCAGACGCATCTCCGACAATCACAAGAACGCTGTTCGTGGGCCTTGCCATGATTGAATCGCTGGCAATTTACTGTTTCGTAGTTTCCATGATTCTGATCTTTGCGAATCCTTTTTGGAAAGAAGTGATCGCTCACGCCGGGGGTAAGTAGCGATGCTTATCGACTGGTTTACTGTGGGCGCCCAGGTGCTCAACTTCCTCATCCTGGTGTGGTTGCTACAACACTTTCTCTACAAGCCAATCCTTGCCGCAATCGACGCTCGGGAAAAACGGATCGCGGATCAACTCGCGGGCGCCACCGCGAAGCAGGCCGACGCCCAAAAAGAGCGTAACGAGTTCGAGGGCAAGAACAAAGCAATTGACGAACAGCGTAATGCGCTCTTTGCGAAGGCCACAGCGGAAGCCAAGGCGGAGCACGATCGTCTCATCGGCGAGGCGAAAAAAGAAGCGGACGCCACGCGGACCGGGCAAGCCACCGCTCTGAAGAACGACAACGCTCGCTTGAGTAAAGAAATCACCCGCGCCGCTGCCCACGAAGTCTTCGGCATCGCCAGAAAGACGCTAAACGACCTGTCTACGGTTAGTCTGGAGGAGAGGATGGCGGAGGTGTTCACACGTCGTCTTCGCGCGATAGACGCCCAGGCAAAAGCGACGATGGGAGCGGCGATCAAAGCTTCCAACGATCCGGCCCTCATCCGCAGCACCTTCGACCAGCCAGCGGACCAAAAAGCTGCTATTCAGAACGCAATCAATGAAGCCTTCGCGGCGGACGTGCGGATTCGCTTTGAGACCACCCCGGACGGAGTCTGCGGGATCGAATTGTCTGCTGGTGGCCAGAAGATTGCGTGGACGATTGCGAATTATCTGGCTGCGCTAGATGGGAAGATTGGCGAACTTCTGGGCGCGCAGCCAACGCCTGAGGCCAAGTGAACCAGCCCACAACTCTGCTTGAGAGCGCGGTCGACCGTGCCTTTGCGGACTTGCGCGAAGCACGGGAAAGTTTTACCCCCCAACTGACACTCCGGGAAATCGGAACGATTGTCGGGGTATCAACCGGCGTAGCGATCGTGTCAGGGCTTCCGGGTGTCGGCTACGAGGAGCTCATCAGCTTTCCCGGGGGACTGTTGGGGATGGCCTTCAACCTCGACGAAGACCAGATCGGTGTTGTTCTGCTCGGCGACTATCAACACTTGCATGTGGGCGATGAAGTAGAGCGTACCCATCGGGTAATGGATGTTGCAGTTGGAGATAGCCTTATCGGCAGGGTGATTGACACCTTAGGCAGACCGCTCGATGACAAGGGCCCCATTGCTACGGAAGCACGGTTGCCGGTAGAACGGCCGGCACCAGCCATCCTCGACCGCGCAGCCGTGGACGTGCCATTGCAGACGGGCCTCAAGGTGGTGGACGCGCTCGTTCCGATCGGGCGCGGCCAGCGGGAGCTCATCCTCGGCGATAGGCAGACGGGGAAGACGGCTATCGCGATCGACGCCATCTTGAACCAGAGGGGCCAGAACGTCGTCTGCGTTTATTGCGCTATCGGGCAGCGGGCCTCCGCCGTTGCCAAGGTGGTAGCGGACCTGGAGGATAAGGCCGCTATGGACTACACCGTGGTCGTTGTGGTCGAAGGGGAGAACGCGCCCGGTCTTGTATACGTAACTCCCTATGCCGCGACTACTATCGCGGAGTATTTCATGGAAAAAGGACGAGATGTGCTGATCGTTTATGACGATCTGACCCAGCACGCGCGGGCCTATCGTGAACTGTCCCTTTTGCTTCGCCGGCCTCCAGGGCGTGAGGCGTTTCCCGGAGACATCTTCTACATTCACTCGCGGATGTTGGAGCGGGCAACTCACTTAAACAAAGAACGCGGCGGTGGTTCTATTACGGCCTTGCCCGTGATCGAGACCGAGGCTGAAGATATTTCAGCCTACATCCCGACCAATCTCATCTCCATTACCGACGGCCAGGTGTACCTTTCCCCGACGTTGTTCGAACTCGGTGTTCTGCCAGCGGTTGATGTGGGTAAGAGCGTTTCGCGGGTCGGGGGCCAAGCGCAGCGTCCGGCATATCGCGCTGTCACAAAAGGCTTGAAGCTTGCCTACTCACAATACGAAGAGCTTGAAACATTTGCGAAGTTTGGCACACGTCTCGACGAATCCACTCGTAAAACCCTCGATCATGGTCAGCGTATTCGCGCTTGTTTGAAACAGTCGCAATCGCAGCCGGTGTCGATGACCGAACAGATCACTATACTTCTCGCTCTATCTTCCGGCCTTTTCGACACCGTGCCGCTTGAGAAGATCAGTGATGCCGAAGCTGCTCTGGGAAAAGCTACTGCGACGATCGATAAGGATGTTGCCGGTCGCCTTACGTCTGCCGACAAGCTAAGTGATGACGATCACAAGGCGATTCTGGATATGGCTAGGAAAGCGCTCGGTCCGTTCCAACCCGCTCCTGACCCTAAATCCCCAGCAAAGGCTGCATCATGAGCGACTCGGCGCAGAGCTTGTCGCGGCAGATCGTTGGAGCGACGGACCTTCAAGGCGTTGTCCGCTCGATGAAAGCGCTCGCGGCATCGAGTATTTCGCAGTACGAAAAAGCCGTTGTATCACTGGACGATTACTACCGAACGCTCGAACTTGGACTCTCCGCATGTTTTCGTGCGGCCGAGCCAGCCGCCATACTTGTGAAACAACCGGCGCGACAAAGTAAGATTGGGGCTGTGATCTTCGGTTCGGATCAGGGCCTTGTCGGTGGATTCAACGAAGTTGTCGTCGATTTTGCAACGACCACGCTAGCGCCCATGCCCGGCAAGCTGAAAAGACTTTGGCCGGTTGGAGACCGCGCTCGGGCGCTCCTGACCGATACAGGTTTGACTCTTGATGATCAATTGGTCGTTCCCAACTCTGTTAATGCGATCACTTCATTGGTTGGCCAGTTGCTCATCGATATCGAGACTGCTATCGATGCGGGCGAAGTGGTGGAGGTGTATGTCTTTCACAACCATCCTAAATCCGGATCACTTTACGAACCCGTCTGCAGACGATTGTTGCCCCTCGATGGCGCGTGGCGAAAAAAGCTAGCTGAGAGACAATGGCCCACGAAGAGCTTGCCCGAGGTGATTGGGGGAGTATCCTCTGCGGTCCACGCATTTGTTCGCGGATACCTTTTTGTCCTGCTCTTTCAAGCATGTGCCGAATCCCTTGCAAGCGAGAACGCCAGCCGTCTCGCGGCGATGCAGCGCGCAGACAAGAACATTGACAGCATGTTGGACGATCTAACCCGGACGCTACATCGTGTTCGTCAGGAGTCCATCGATGAAGAGTTGTTCGACGTAATCTCCGGCTTCGAAGCGCTGAACAAACAGAAACGTCCGCGCTGACGGCGGCAAGTGTGGTCGTAGGCGCGAGCGTGGCATCTCTCGTATGGACACTTTAGGCGGGGAGTTCTGCCACACTCCGCCTCATGACAACTAAGACAATTCCGGCATACCCTGAGGACGAACGTCAGCAGGAAAGGCTGCCCCAAGGCTCGGGAAAGTCACGCAATGCACGAAAGACGGCTACGAAGGCCCGCAGGGTGGCCTGACTCTCCAAAGGTATCCGCACTAGCGCAGGCACGGAAATGCGACACGGTGGCCATCTGAAGAAAGTCACTTTCGTGGCTGGGAAAACTTATTGATAGAGACCCCGCCCAAAAACTTGTCCGCCAAGGAAAAGGATTTACAATCTGGGTTGTGGAATAAAATCGATAATGCGCCGAGATGAAGACTTGCGACAGAGCTTTTGTCATTCGTCAGCTCGACTCGGACGCAATTGATAAGGAGAGTCGGGTGATAGAGAAGCTGAAAGATCTCCCTAATGGAATCGATGGAGTTAGGGCCCTCGGGAAGGTATCGAAAGAAGACTACGAGCAGGTGTTTGTGCCGCTTCTCGATGACGTGCGACGAGAGGGGCGTCACGTTCGATTTCTGTATCAGCTCGGGCCTGAGTTCGAGGGCTTCACTTCCGGCGCAGCGTGGGAGGATGCAAAAATCGGGCTTCATTCCATACGGCTTTTCGACGGCTGCGCCGTCGTTACGGACCTGGCGTGGATCCGAGAATTTACACGGTTGGCCGCGTTCCTGATGCCGTGTCCCGTGCGCGTATTCAGTAATCAAGAACGTGACAAAGCCATTGGCTGGCTGACCTCGCTCCCCGAAGGCGCAGCCGTATCTCACCGTCTTCTCCCCGACCTAGGCGTGATTGTGGTCGAAGTCAAACAAGCCCTGCGCGCGCAGGATTTCGACGCGCTTGCATTCACTGCGGATACATGGATAGAGGCGCACGGCAACCTGCAAGGCCTCGTGATCCATACCCGTGAGTTTCCCGGTTGGGAAAACTTGGGGGGCCTCCTTCGTCATATGAGGTTCATACGCGATCATCATCGAAAGGTGAAGCGGATTGCTCTTGCGGCGGATACCAAACTAGCCAGCATGGCCCCGAAAATAGCCGAGCATTTCATTCAAGCTGAAGTGAAGAGCTTCGGATTCGATGAGATTGACGCCGCAATCGCATGGGCAGCAGGTTCCGTCGTTCAGAGGGCAGCCTCCGAGTGATCCGGCTTTAACCGACACTCAAACCTGGCATTTTCGAGCAATGCAATGCCATTATTGTTTGACCTCAACTACATAGTCGCGGCCTTACCATGAATTGCTATTGGGCCAGAAAAAAGTGAATTGAGTGGGTGCCTGCTGCTTTGCTGTGATCGGTATGTCGACGCAGGCCTTTTGGACGGCACTTCGCTGAACATTGTTCCGGCAAGGCTCAGAAAACTAGTAACAGCCTCTTCATGCCAGATACCTTGACCGTTGGTTGAGAGTACTCGTCGTGGTCGAGCCGCGGTGGTCCATCTTGCACAGTTTCGTATCGGCACCCGGACCATACTCGCTTGTCAACGTTTCGGCGGACTTCGTTGGTCACTTGGGAAGTCAAGCGAAATGCAGTGTCCCGCGCTTTTTCGGCCTCCAGAAGATGCCCAAATCATTGATGTCGTCACGACCTAAGGAGATCTGAAACATGGCTAAGACTATTGGTATTGACCTCGGCACTACGAATTCGGTTGTGGCCGTTATGGAAGGTGGCGAAGCCAAAGTCATTCCCAACGAAGAGGGCAGCCGCACTACCTGTGCCTCGTCACAACGCCGTCCGGCTTTGAAATCAACGACTTCCAGAGCCGGCGGGAACCGGCCCTGCTGTACTTGGTCGCCATGTTCGAGCGGTTCAGGCTCTTGGCTTTATTTCCCCCTCTGGCCGCTCTTTGCACTCGTCGTAGACTCCACTGTCACCGAGGCTCGGTTCTGTTATCCTAAGCTCCGCAACGGCACATACTGCGGCGGTATGCAACTGGGGTCGGCGATGGTGCGTTCGCGCAGCCGGCAGGGTAGCTTGGACGGTGACAATTCCTCTGTTAATTCCCTGGAGTGACCCCCCGAAATGAGACAGGAGAGAATATCCCCACCTGCAGGGAATGGAGGGTGAGATGAGAGCATATCGGCGGTGGACGATGGAAGAGAAGCGACAGGCGGTCGAGCGCATGCGCGTCTGTCGGCACGAGAAGCTAGCGCAAGAGTTGGGCATACCGAAGCGGCAGTTGTATTACTGGCGAAAGCAGCTCTTGCATCTGGATCGGATGGGAGAGGCTGGGACTAACCGAGAAGAAGCCTTAGCGAGGGAGAACCGGGGGTTGAAAGAAGCTTTGGCGACCAAGGTGGTGGAAGCGGATTTCTTGCGAGGTGTCTTGTGCAGAATCGAGGCTCG
>JBBSEX010000025.1:0-62931 GCA_038239345.1 Bryobacterales bacterium | reverse complement strand
TATGGGTTGACTATCGATTTCTGGCAGGCGATTCGCGGGACGCAGGTAAGCCTGAATGTTTCGCGTCAGGAAACCTGCGACGTTTGCGGTGGTAATGGATCGGCTGGCAATACCGTCTCCGTCTGCCCGGAATGCAATGGAACGGGCAACGTAAATCAAACCGCGGGCGCGATGAAGTTCAGCCTTACCTGTCCGCGTTGCAGCGGAACGGGACGTCTTCGCAACGCTTGCCCCAAGTGTCATGGCGACGGCCGGGTGACATCCACTGAAGCAGTGGAAGTTCGCATCCCGCCGGGCGCGCAACAAGGCTCTCGTCTGCGCGTGGCCGGTAAAGGAAACGCCGGCGCTATGGGTGGGCCAGCGGGAGACCTCTACATCACGGTGCGCGTCGCCCCTCATCCGTTCTTTACCCGTAACGGCGACGACATCGAAATCAAGCTTCCTATTCGCATCGATGAAGCTGGGTTGGGCGCTAAGATTGAAGTCCCCACCATTGATGGCAAGGCTCTACTGAAGATTCCCCAGGGAACGAAAAACGGACAGAAGTTCCGCTTGCGAGAGAAGGGCGTCAATAACTCGCGCAAGGGTTCGCGCGGAGATCAGATCGTTGAAGTGAACGTCGAAGTACCTAATGTGCAAGATGAACGGACGCGAGAGATCCTCAGGGAATTGGCCAAGCTCCATCCGGACGACCCACGAGCGGCCATCTGGAGCGAGGTTGATTTGGGCGCGGGCAGCTAGGTGACAATAACAGGAGCCGACTGATGCCGAAACCAAAGTCCAAAGCCGCTTACATGATCTCCGCCATTGCGGAGCACTATCAAATTCATCCCCAGACGTTGCGCCTCTATGAGCGCGAAGGCCTGCTGACCCCGTCGCGCAGCGAAGGCAACACGCGTCTCTATACCGACGACGATATTGAGCGGCTGGAAGTAATTCTAAAGCTGACTCGCGATCTTGGCGTGAATCTCGCGGGCGTCGAAATCATCCTCAACATGCGCGAGAAAATGGAAGAGATGCAGCGCCAGATTGAAGAGTTCGTGTCCACCCTCAACAGCGAAATTTCCCGCCGCGTGAAGCCTGTCGATCAGGATCAGCGGAACTCCCTGATTCCGATTATCGAACTGCGGGCCGTGGTCCCGGTTCGCCAGGCTCGGCCCGCCGCGAAGAAATCACAACAAGATCGCTAGCCTTTACCCCTGTACCTTTTCTAAGAACTCGCCCGACGTTGCGTCCACAAAAACGGAATAACCACTGGCTCCGATTGACTCGCCGAAAATCAGCCGCCATGTCGGACTGGGGAATCGAGGCGTAAACTCCAGCAGAAAATTTACGGGCATGTCGGGATACTTCTTCAGGAATTCTTCGCTCTTCTTGGCGGCCGTCTGATAGGCGTCGTCGGTATCGGTTTTAAAAGCGGCTACAAGGAAAGGTGATGCTTGGCCGCGTTTCCCGGCGAAGCTTTCTTCGACGCCGCTGAACACCCCTTGATGTACGTTGGGGCTCTCGATAGCGGAGTACGTAAATATTTTGCTGCTGGCCTTCGACGCGGATACGAAGGTCGCCTGCCATGCGGGGAATTGGCCCTTATTGTCGGACTTCATCTCGGTTAGAGGAATGCTTCTAACTTCCAAAATCTGGCAGTCGGTGGCCCAGGCGCGAGCCGTCGGCACCAATTTCCAGAATGCTTTTTGGCCTGTTATGAGTTCGGGCTTGGCTGGCTCTTTGTTCGTTGTCACCTGTTTGGCGGGGTCGGAACATCCAACCATCGTTAGCAGAGCGGCGGCACTTAATAGAAGTCGCATCGCCTCAGTATGTCACCCAGAGTATAATTTGGACAAGCGCGAGGTGTCGTATGAAGTTCAGGCAAAGTTTTCTCGTCCTTAGCAGTCTCTCCACCGGCCTATCGTTTTTCGCCGGGCAACTTCCAGGACAAACCCAGAGTGGTCAAACGGGCGGTGGTACTTCGACTCCGGTTGGAGGGACTACCCGGCCAACGAACCCCGGTCCGGGAAGCACGAATAACCCGACTAACAGTACGTTTCCTAATAACAATCCCACAACCTTCCCCAGAACCGATGTTCCGCGGCCTTTGTTCTTTTCGGGCAAAGTGATGCTGAGCGATGGCTACGCGCCCACCGAGGCTGTGGTTATCGAGCGCGTCTGCAACGGCGTAACGCACCGCGAAGCGTTCACCGATAACAAAGGCCGGTTCTCATTTGAGATGGGTCACAACTCGGCACTGATGTCCGATGCCAGCAGCAGTGATGGCGGCCGCTCCGGCGGATTTGGATCGTCTCAAGGAGGAAGCGGCGTTCGGGAACGCGACCTGATGGGCTGCGAGTTGAAAGCGTCTCTGCCGGGGTATCGATCAGACGTGGTCAATCTGACTTCACATCGTTCGCTGGACAATCCCGATGTGGGCACCATCGTTCTGCATCGCATGGCAAATGTCGAGGGTACGACTATCAGCGTCACCAATGCCCTGGCTCCCAAGGACGCGAAAAAAGCTTATGAGAAGGCCAGCGACCTGTTGAAGAAGAATAAGCCCGACGAAGCGCAGGGTTATTTGGAGAAAGCCACCGAAGCCTACCCAAAGTACGCCTCCGCCTGGATGGCCCTGGGCGGCGTTCAGGAACAGGCGGGTAAGGTTCAGGACGCGCGGCATTCCTACCAGCAGGCAATCGCCGCCGATGCAAAGTACATCAAGCCCTATGAGCGGCTGTACATGATCGCCGCCGGCGAGCAGAAATGGGCGGACGTTGTGGAGACCAGCGATCGCGTGATTCATTTGAATCCGCTTGAATTCCCGCAGGCTTATTACTTCAACGCTCTGGCCAATTTCCAGATGCACAAACTGGACCCAGCGGAAAAGAGTGCACGCGAGGCAGTGAAGATGGATCCCGAGCATCGGAATCCGCGGTCATTGTACCTATTGGGCATCATTCAAGCGAACAAATCGGAGCTTGCGGGGGCTGCGGAAAGTCTGCGTGCCTATCTTTTGTTGGTGAAAGATCAGAAGGAAGGCGAGACCGCTCGGAAGCAATTAGCGCAACTGGAAAAGGAACTGGCCGCACGAGTGGATAAGCCCGCCGCCGCCAAGGAAGAAGAAAAGCAGCCGTAGACCGGCTTTTCAGCCGCCATCAATTTCGATTTACGTACACGACTCCGCCGAACGCCTGGCCGCCCGATACTATCTGGCCGACGTTGACCGAGCCCACTCCATACAGCGTGAAATTGACGGCGCATAGCGATGTCGGGCTGCAGGAAAAGTCGTTGACCAACGCCGAAGGAACTTGAAGGTCCACCCGCAGGACGAATGGATTCACCGGCACGATGGCGGTGACTGCCCATCCATTGGTCGTCGAAAGTTGCAGCGGAGCCTGGTTGAAGCGCGGATCCGGCGCCAGCCCGTTAACAAAAACCGAGATGGCCGACCCGAGTCTCGCCGGGTTCGTGGCGGAGTTCGCGGAGCCATCCGCGTTTAAAGCCACAGCCAGCGAACCTATCGCGCTCAACTGCGTCTGCGGATCAGTCAGGAACAGGCTGGGGTTGGCAAAGGTTATCGGAATCTGGCGTGGGGTAGCGCTTGCACCGTTGACGGTCAATTGCATCGGAGCCAGCCTCTGGGCGGGATCCACCAGCGGCACGGCGAAGTTGATCTGGGTATCGGAAACGTACAGCAGCGGAGCCGTAATGGGACCCAGGCTAAGGCTAACTCCGGCCAGCGTGGTAGTGGAATTATCGCGGGCGCTTACACCTGCAAGCGGGCCTAGTCCAGTGCCGAAAACCGTGAGCAGCTGATTGCGGGCGGCGGCGCCAATGGGCGACAAATCCGCTGCGTCGAGGATACAGAAAATCTGAGGCGTCCCAGCAGCAGGCTGCGATTGCGAAAAATCGACGGCACCGAGGTAAGCGCCGGCCAGCGGGGTTGATTGAAACCCAGGAAGCGTGACGGCATTCGCGGTGAGTGGGAAGTCCGGCAGGCTAGTGGATCCGGCGATCCAGACAGTGGAACCGAACAGCGCGACAGAAGAAGTAACAAGCGTAGAACCGCCGATGAATTGGGATCCGAGTTGGTTACCTGACGTGGCATCTATTTGCGAAACGTAAGCAATGCTATGGATACCCAAGCCGTTGGGCAGACAACGGGTGGGGACGTTTGCCAGCGCCGGGAGGTTGTTCTGGATACCAAAAGATCCAGCCAGACCGGACCCAGCGCCGCCGCTAACATAGACGAATCCATGGGAGTCCACCTGGACACCGGCTCCGCCGACGGGCACGGAAAACAGCAGCGTCTTCCCAGTGGGATCGAGCTTAGAAAGAAAAGGAGCTTCGAAAAAGAAAATAGAGTCGATTGGGCCTATGGGTATCGGCGGAGTGGTCACGGTATAGGGGTACGTGGCGCCGGCATACCCAGTGAGATACACGTTGCCCATCGGATCAACGGCCAGGCCGCCGTTGGTTGTGTTTCCCTTTCCTGAAACAGCAGTGGAGTAAATGAGCGTTGAGCCGGCGTGGTCGACCTTGGTTACATACTGGTTCGTTCCCTGATGGGTCCCGATGCAAGGAGGAAAGGAACAAACTTGAAACACCGGCAGTGTGGATTGGTAAGCGCCCGGCGTGGTCGGATAATCGAGCAGGAATGTCGAGCCCGCGACGTAGATGTTACCCGCTGTATCGAGCGCAAGGGCGCTACCGCCGATTCCAGTCGCTGAGAAGATAACTTTCGTGCCCGTGGGATCAAGCTCCAGCAAATAAGGATGATTCGCGGTATTCGCAAGGCTGTATGCGCCCGCCGTCGATGGAAAGGCCGGCCCAGCCCCGTCGCTGACCATACCCGTGACGACGATCTGTCCGGCGGCGTTGACCGCAACGGCCTGCGCCGCGCTTCCAGCCGAGCCGCCAAGCAGATCGGAGAATACGATCTCGCCGCTGGCATCGAGTTTGACCACAAAGGATCGGGGGCTCGATAAACCTGGAGACGCCGTCCCCAGATTGCCGCCGCTGGTGACGGGAAAGTCCGGCGATGCGGTTGAGCCGGCGACATACACATTGCCCGCGGAGTCGACGGCGATGGCATTCGCGGAATCCTTCACAGCGCCACCGAGGTAGCGCACATACAGGTACTGGCTGCCCCGCGGGTTCAGCTTTACCACGAGAATAGTGCTCTGCCGTGTGGCCGGATCGACGATAGCGTTTCCCGCCATGTACACGTTTCCCGAGGAATCCGTGGCGATAGCGTTAGGCGAGAAGCTGTCGCGCAAATAAGTGGAATATGTAAGTGCGGGGAAAGTGGCGGCGAAGGATAATCCTGAAAAAAGAACGAATAGAAGCGTACGAATGAGCATAGGACCTTTTCTTCTTCAGCGAAATTTAAAGTTTATCAGGATGTCGGGATGCCGCCGTACGGGCGGCTGACTGGACTACAATCGGTTGATGCGGCTCAGGAGGTCGTTCTGGTCGCCGCTGAACAGCCCTTCGCCGACCGGCATAAGAATGCCTAAATCGAGAGTGCAACAAGCAGCGGAAGAAATGATGGCGGCAGAAAGTTTTCTCGGTGTCCCGCTGGAGTCGTTTGAAGAGGCGGGGAGAAGCCAACTCATCGAATTGCTTCGGCAAGGTTTACGGCCGGAATCCAAGGTGTTGGATTTTGGTTGTGGTTGTCTCCGAATAGCCTACTGGCTGATTCGCTTCTTGGATGCCGGCTGTTACTGTGGTATCGAACCGGCGCGCAAGCGAGTGGAATTGGGCCTGCGGCATCTGCTTACCCCGGAGCTATTAACGATGAAACGGCCGCGATTTTCCTACGATGCCGGTTTTGATTCTTCCGCCTTCGGAGCCCGGTTTGATTTCTTTCTCGCTCGGTCCATTTGGACGCACGGAAGTAAGAGTCAGATTGAGGCTACTCTCGATTCCTTTGTCCGGGATGCGAATACGGGAGCGGTATTTCTGGCATCGTACCTGCCCGCTGAATCGACGGAAGACGATTATCAGGGGAACATGTGGGTGGGTACAAGCCACGAGAGCGATGTCCCCGGCGTAATCCGGCATCGGCTCTGCTGGCTTCTTGAACAATGCGCAAAACGAAAACTTTCTTTGACGGAGATACCCGGTTTCGATTGCGATTCGCAGCTTTGGTTGCGTATCGCTCACCATTGATTAACTGGGTCGGAACTTGTGAAGAAGCGCCCATAAGGGTCCGTGAGGAATAAATCATATCCAGACGCCTCCGGAAGGATCATCCAGGGATTGTGGATCGGCCAGCGCTTATCCACGATGGAGCGGCTTTGCATATCCTCTTTCCAGCGGCACGGCCACCTGTTTCATCTCTACGTTTATCAAGAAACCGAAGGCGTACCGCCGGGGACCGTCCTGTGCGACGGAAATGAAATACTCCCGGCCTCGGCGATTTTCACCTATCGCGAGTATCCGACTTATGCTGGCTTTGCGAACTTCTTCCGCTACAAGCTCCTGCTGGAAAATGGCGGGTGGTTCGTCGATCTCGACACCATCTGCCTGAAGCCATTTCAGTTCACCGCGGATTACGTTTTTTCCAGTCAACATCGGGAAGGACAAGTGGACGTCAACCTCGCGGCCATGCGGGTTCCACCCGATAGCGCCGTTATTCGCCGGGCTTGGGAATCCTGCCTTGCGATGGACAGGCACAATCTGCAATGGGGACAATCTGGACCATATCTGATGACGCGCGCCGTCGAACAGGAGGGGCTTTCACGGTATGTGTTATCTCCCGAGACTTTTTGCCCTGTGGCGTTCGCGGAATGGGAGAAGGTTTTGGCAACGGGGCCCTGCTGGGAGCCAGGCGCGGACCCATACGCGATCCATTTATGGAACGAATTGTGGCGCCGGGCTGGTCAGGATAAGGATGCATCGTATGACGCCGGGTGCCTTTATGAGCAGTTGAAAAAAGCGTATTTACTTTCACCGTGATTCAGGCGACAGGAAATCCCGACCTCGCTATTGGCTCGTAGCCGGGGCTTCGGGGTTGTTGATATGCTGGACCGCTTTCCACGTTCCGTCCGCTTCTTTCCGAAAGACAGTGACAAACCGGCCCTTCTCCGTCGCCGCCTTCTTGGTCGCCGGGTCGGTGGCGGTCAGCACATAAGTTCCACGGGTGTATCCGAGATCGCCACTTCGCGAGATTTCTACCTGCACGGGCTGCAATGCGATTGACCAGTTTGGATCGCCTGTCGCATCCTTCATCGCCTTGCTAATAGCGTCCCTGCCGGTAATTATCGGGGAATTTGGGGTGATGAAATTTCCGTCAACCGAAAAGTGGGCGGCGATGCGGTCCGTATCCTTGCCACTCCAATCCTTGATAAAACTGGAAATCTCTCCCTCACGAAAAGCACGGGCGTCCGCCTCACGGTTATCTGGCACGGCGCAGCCGGACAAGACCAGAAATCCCAAAGCAGGGCATATTAGCGAGTGCCACTTCATCGTCATCGTTTTTCCGTTTCTCTGTTTCCGTTGTTGCCTTAAAGCTTCGAGAAGTATACACCGAAGGGAGCCCTCGTCATGAAATTGTCGAGGAACACCGGCAATACTGAAGTAGTAACTTGACTATTAATCCAGGGTAGTTGATACTGAAGTCGCCAGTTAACTATTACTGCAAAGGAAAACCATGACCGAGCCATCTACGGTACACAGCACTTTCGTGATCGAACGAGCCTACCCCGATACCCCGGAACGCATCTTCGCCGCTTTCGCCGATCCAGCGATGAAGCGCCGCTGGTTCGCGGGAGGCGCAAATCAGGTGGAGACATTCACTCCGGACTTTAAGGTTGGGGGGCGTGAGCGGATCGAGTCCCGCCTCCCGGAGGGATCGCCGTTTCCGGGCGTCGCTCTAGTTGCCGACGGAGTCATCCAGGACATCGTTACGAACCGGCGGATAGTGACTGCTTCGACGATGACCCTGGGAGATCGCCGCATTTCAGCGTCGCTTGTCACAATCGAACTCATTCAGGCGGAACACGGTACCAATCTGATCTGCACTCATCAAGGAGCGTTCTTCGAAGGTTCAGATGGACCGCGGCGTCGCGAGGCTGGATGGCACACCCTGTTCGATCGGCTCGGCGCTGAGTTAGCTCCCTAGGATGTTCCGCGATACGGTTAATAGGAATGGGCCGAAGCGCCAACATCGAACGGGTTCTTAACGCTCTGGGCGATCCAACGCGGCGAGCTATAGTCGAACGTTTGACCAATCGCCCGTATTCCGTTTCTCAGCTCGCCACGGCATTTGGAATCACACTCACTGGCGTCGGCCAACACCTCCAGATTCTGGAAGAATGCCGGTTGGTGAAAACGGAAAAAGTCGGGAGAGTAAGAACCTGCCAGATCGAAACCAAGGGCCTCGACGATTTGGAGAAGTGGATTCACGGCCGCCGCACGCTGTGGGAAAAACGCCTTGATCAGCTAGGTAAGCTTCTCGCTGAAGATAGGTTGACAGGGGTTCCGGGTAAGAAAGCCGGATGATTGTTGCAGGAGTAGCAGCATGCCGTAACTGCCGTCAATAATCGCGTCGCGTTTTGGTGGCCCGTCGCGCGCGGGAAGGTGCAGTGATAAGATCGTCGCGATGAGAACACTAACTCGCCTCGCTTTCTTTTTCGCACTCGCTGCTGCGCCCATCGCATTCGCCCAAGACGGATGGATCTCGCTGTTCAACGGGAAGGATTTCACTGGTTGGAAAGTTGGCGGCAATCAGACATCTTTCCAGATTAAGGACGGCGCGATGGTTGCCAATGGAACCGTGGCGCACGCCTTCTACGAAGGACCCGTACTGAACCACGATTTCAAAAACTTCGAGTTGATGGTAGATGTGAAAACCGCTCCTAACTCAAACGGCGGCGTCTACTTTCACACAGAGTATCAAGAGACTGGCTTTCCCAAGAAGGGCTTTGAGGTTCAGGTGAACAACACCCATCGGGATCCCATCAAGACCGGCAGTCTTTATCACGTTAAGGACATCGGAGCGGACGATATCAAAGGAATTACGAAGGATGACGAGTGGTGCACGATGCACATCACTGTGCAGGGCGACACGGCCACGATTCAATTGAATGGCAAGGAAGTGGTGAAGTGGACCCAGCCCGCAGATTGGACTGGTGGCAGGGAAGGCGCCGGGCGGGCGATCAGCCACGGGACGTTCGCCTTTCAAGGTCACGACCCTAAGAGCACCGTGGAGTATAAAAACGTTCGCGTGAGGCCGCTCCCGTAAAACAGCGAGTCTGCGCGTGAGGTCTGTCAATGCGAATCAGCGGGTCGGGCTTGTTACGTCAGCGTGACGAGAGCTGGGGTCAGGCGTGACAATCCGACTTAGTTAGGTTTGGCCGCTGGCCGCCCACGTGAAGACCGGGACTCCACAATTTTCCGGGACACCGCCAACAGGTCTTTCATCGTGTCTGGTGGGTCACCGGCCTCGAGCATGGCGCGAAAGACAGTATAGGCTTCCGTTTTCAATCCAGCTTTGCGCAGCGTGTTCTCATCGTTAACCCACGCATAGACGATCACCTTTTCTTTGCTGGAAAAGCGATAAAAAAGCCGGTAACGCTCGTGGAATTTCGCTCGAAACCAGTGCCGGTTATCTGCTCCTAGCGTGTTACCTTGTCGAAACTCCGCCGCATTCGGGTTTCGGGGGATGATCTCCCGGAGATGACGATTGAGGGTGGCAAGGAGTTTCGTAGCTGGTTGTTCCTTGTATCCTGCCGGGTCCTTGACTTGCAATCCCTCCACCTGCACAGTGAGCTTTTCCAACTGTTGCTGAAAGCGATTCCGTTTCCTTCTGTCGGTCCACTGCCAAAACACTGGAACCTCTCGTCGAGACGGCCGTATAATAGGGTGAATGTATTAGTCGATCATCGACAGGAGAGTATGCCGAGACGCGAATCCCCACTCCAGTCCGAGATGGTCCAGGGGACTCTGGACATGCTGATCCTCCAGACTCTCGTCCTGGGTCCCGCCCATGGTCAGACCGTCGCCCATGCAATCGAACGGGGTTCCGAGGACGTTCTTCAGGTGGAGCACGGTTCGCTCTACCCCGCTTTGCATCGTCTCCAAAACCGAGGCTGGATCGCCGCCTTTTGGGGAACTTCGGAGAACAATCGCAGGGCCAAGTACTACCGCCTTACGCCTGAAGGCAAGAAGCAACTCGCGGCGCAAACCTTCCGGTGGGGACAACTCGTGCGCGCTATTGGTCGCATCCTCAATCCTGCGACTGAGAAACAAGGATGAATTGGCGCCGATTCTTTCAACGTGACGCCGCCGACGCCGAACAGCGCGACGAGCTTGAGTCCTACTTGGAGCTGACCGCGCAAGAATACGTCGAACGCGGCATGGATCCGAGCGAGGCCCGGGAGGCGGCGCGGAAGAAGCTCGGCAATCCGACCCTGATTCGCGAGGAGGTTTATCAAATGAACACGCTTATGGTCGTTGAAGGCGCCGCACGCCACGTGCGCCACGCTTTGCGAATGATCCGGACAAAGCCGGGCTTTAGTATCGCTGCGCTGCTATCACTCGCGCTCGGCATCGGCGCCAACACCGCCATCTTCACCTTGGTCAACGGTGTACTAATTCGCCCCCTGCCTTATCCCGAATCGGAGGCGCTGGTTGCCGTTTCCAACTCCGTCGTTTTTCACGGGGAGGTGTTCAACAATGTGACGATTTCACCTGGTATGTACGCCGCGTACAGGGCGGGTGCGCAGACCTTGCGAGAATTCGGAGTTTGGGAAGCAGGCGCTGCAACCGTCACCGGTGTCACCGAGTCCGAACAGGTTGTGGCCATAACGTTGACGCAGGGCGTCCTTCCGGCATTGGGTGTACATCCATACCTCGGCCGATGGTTTTCCACCGAAGACGACACAAAGGGGACTCCACAAACAGCGATCCTCAGTCATGGATACTGGCAACGACGGTTTGGCGGCGATGAGCGCGTTCTCGGCCGGGTGGTTGTTATAGATTCGCTGCCTCGCCAAGTGATCGGAGTGATGCCGCAAACCTTTCAATTCCTGGATCTCACTCCGGACGTGTTTCTCCCGCAACGCTTTCCCAACGGCCAACTCAGGCCGGATGAGTTCAGCTGCTCCGGACTCGCGCGACTCAAGCCTGGAGTTACCATTGTCCAGGCAAACCAGGACATTGCCCGAGTGTTGCGGAGCTGGGGCGACTCGGATCGCGTGAGCCAAATGCTCAATCAGCTTCAAGTCAAACCCGACTTGCACCTGCTCAAGGAGGAAGTGGTGGGTGACGTCAGCACCGCCCTGGGTGTTCTGATGGGTGCGTTGGGGTTGGTCCTCCTGCTGGTCTGCGCGAACGTGGCGAACCTCGTGCTTGTGAGGGTGCAGGCAAGACGGCAGGAGTTTTCGATTCGTGCCGCGCTCGGTGCGGGTTGGGGCCGGATTGCCCTGGAACTAATGGTGGAGAGCCTTACCCTCGGTCTCCTCGGCGGCGCTTTGGGTTTGGCGTTTGCTTACGGTGGCCTTCGTCTACTGATAACGCAGGGCCCCTCCAGTCTCCCCAGGCTCGGGGAGATTTCGATAGATGCCACCTCTATGCTGTTTGCTCTCGCGTGCTCCGTTGGTTCGAGCGTCCTTTTCGGATTGATTGCGATCCTCAAGTGCGGTCTCCCCGGCCGAGTGCACAATGCACGAAGCGCGACTCAAAGCGCGCAACAGCTCAGGGCTCAGAACGTTTTGGTAGTTACGCAGGTAGCGCTCGCATTCGTGCTGCTCGTGGCGTCCGGGTTGACGATTCGGAGCTTCCTCGCTTTGCGAGCGGTGATCCCCGGATTCAC
The DNA here is from genome assembly GCA_038239345.1 of Bryobacterales bacterium. Classification (GTDB taxonomy): domain Bacteria; phylum Acidobacteriota; class Terriglobia; order Bryobacterales; family Bryobacteraceae; genus JBBSEX01. Next base: position 51,122 of record JBBSEX010000025.1, on the reverse strand, counting down.
GCAGCCCGAGCACATTCAGACGGTGCGCATTTCGATTCCGGAACCCCAGATACCGGAACCGGAGCGAGTAGCCCAAGTGCAGCTGGCCATCCTGGAGAGGCTTGCTGCGATTCCCGGCGTCGCGGCCGTTGGATTCGCCACCGGTTTGCCGATGGAATCGGAATACCGAAATGGTATGCCCGTTACTGTAGAAGGGAAAACGCCGGAAGGTCAAGTACCCCCGAACAGGGCCGCTAGGCGTGTCTCGCCCGGGCTCTTTGCCGCTCTTGGCGCGCGTTTGATCGCCGGCCGTGATTTCACTCAGGACGATATACTCAACCGGCGCCCAGTCGCGATCGTATCTGAGAACATGGCTCGCGAAAATTGGGGCGCCCCCCGCGATGCGATTGGCAAGCGGATTCGGAATGGTCCATGGACCGAGGTGATCGGCGTTGTAGAGAATATCCGCTTGGATGGCGTCGACCGGCCCGCTCCCACGACTGTCTTCTGGCGCGCCGGAGTGGACCCAGCGTCCCGGCCAGGAGCTCGTCCGGGGATTAGCCGCGGGGTCACCCTTGCGATTCGAAGCAAGCGCGCCGCCACGGAAGGTCTTCTTCGGGAAATCACGGCCGCGATCCACGCGGTGAATCCGGATCTACCGCTATCGAAGATGCGAACTCTGAAGGATGTCTACCGCCTCTCCTTGGCGCGTACGTCTTTCACTCTCGTCCTGCTGGGAATTGCTGGAGCCATGGCGTTGACGCTTGCGGTCATCGGTATCTATGGCGTCCTTGCCTACGCAGTGGCACAGCGGCGGCGGGAGGTAAGCATCCGGATCGCAATCGGAGCCCAACCGGGAATGGTCAAGACGCTGTTCGTACGCCAGGGGCTGATTCTCACCGGCGCTGGCGGCACCATCGGATTGGCTTCAGCGATTGGCTTGTCACGCTGGATATCTTCGTTGCTGTTCGGAGTCGCGGCGCTTGATCCGGTTACTTACGCCGTATCGGGAGCGATCGTTCTCGTGGCGGCCCTGACCGCGAGTTACATCCCAGCCCGGCGAGCCGCATCGGTGGAGCCAATGGAAGCGCTCCGAAGCGAATGATGAGGATGCGTTGCGTCGCGACATGTCTGCCCGTTCAGCTTTCTTGAGGCATCGTGGCCGTTTCGATCCCGCAAAAACGGCCCAGCGTTTACTTATGTCCGCAGGCCCTTCTAAAAGTCGGCTAATCCAAGTTGACGGTTCCTCGCCATCTGGGACTCTTGCCAGTCGTAATCCACCAACGGTGTTCCAATAGCTGGCGGCGATACTTCACCCAATCGAACTGGTCACGACGAACCCACCGCTCGCATAGTTGGCCTTGCCGAAAACGAAGCGAGTGGTTATTGATTTCCCCTACCCTTCAGGCGACAATCACACAAAGCTATGAGTTCGCCGCAACTGTTGGGACCGTATTTGGCATTGATAGTATTCCTGATCGCCGCATTCGCAGCGGTGGGCCGGGAGTTCTGGCGGGCGCAGGGGCTCGACAAGGCCCTCCCTCTCGGTCGCGTTTGTCTGGCAGTTCCCCTCGCGGTCTTTGGAGCGGAGCACCTGGTGTCGGCGCAAGCGATCATGAGACTCGTCCCCGCATGGATGCCCGGCAAGCTCTTCTGGGCCTATTTCGTCGGGGTAGCGCTGATCGCCGCGGCCCTCAGTTTTATTTTTCGCGTGCGGATTCGCTTATCGGCGACGCTTCTGGGAATCATGTTCTTCTGCTTCGTGGCGATGATGGACATTCCGGGTGTCATTGCCGCGCCGAATAACCGGCTGGCATGGATTCTTGCCGCGAGGGAGTTGGCATTCAGCGCCGGAGGGATACTGCTGGCCATCGCCAGCGCGCGGGAACGAACGACCGGTGAGAATCGTATCGCCACCGGCGCGCTCTATCTGATCGCCCTGATTTCCATGTTCTACGGCATTGAGAATCTTCTTCACCCCGAGTGCGTGCCTGGGGTCCCGCTAGAGAAGATAACGCCCCTCTGGATTCCCTTGGCGCACTTCTGGACCATTCTGACGGGGATTATACTGCTGCTGGGCGGGGGAGCAATGTTCGTCAGAAATGTTTCGCGGCGCGCGGCAGCCGCACTCGGCGCGTGGATCGTCCTGCTGGTGGTAACCCTATACCTCGCCATCATGATTTCGAACCCTGACATTGAGAGCTTGAACTATGTTTCGGACACGCTCCTGTTCGGTGGCGTCTTGTTGATCGCTTCCCGTGCATACGACGATCCGCGGACGGCGGCTTAACCGTCGCCGGATAGTCTGAAACAATGCGTCTCGCTGTTTTTATAACCCTGCCCTGCTTGCTGGGTGCACAACTTATACCGTCCGGCTCCCCCCCTCCCGAAAGGCCCCCATCCGCCAGTTGTTTTTTTAAATGGCTACCAGCCATCGTGCAGCGGAAGCAGCTTTTCCGGTACGTTCAGCAACGCCGATCAGGTCCTTCAGGCCAAGCAAATTGCTAGCGTTTTTTTCGATAATTGCACGATCACCAGTTCCAACTTCCGGCAGACCTTCAATCGAAGAATTAGGAGCGGCATTCGGTACCCTTCTTCGCGGGTTCCGTTATACGGACGGAACCGCCGTCACTGAGGTGGACGTGGTCGCACACCGTATGGGCGGCCTGATTCTTCGCAGCTATCTGGCCGGCAAAGCCGATGGCACGCCCGCAACCTACACTCCTCCCGCGGATACGGGGATACGTAAGGCGGTGTTCCTGGCAACCCCCCACTTTGGCACTGCTCTCGCTGGGCTACTCGGCATTGATATCCAGACGCAGGAGATGGCGTTGGGCAGCCAATTTTTGTTCGACCTCAATACGTGGAATGGGGGTCTAGACGACCTTCGGGGTGTAGATGCGCTGGCCATAGCTGGCACCGGAGGAACGGGAGTGGAGTCGGGGACTATATCGCTTGGTGGCGGACTTGACGATGGAGTGGTCACGCTCGATAGCGCTTCACTCGGCTTCGTTCGCCCGGAACGAACTCGGCTTGTTCCTGCTTGCCACGCCTTCTTGAGCCTGCTGACCAGTTCTGGACTCTGTTCCAGTAGCGCTCCGCCGATTGCTGCGATCACGGACGCAGGCAATGTCACGGGACAGATCGTCTAATCGTTTCTGACAGGCACAACCAACTGGCAATCGCTGGGGCAGGGGGTCGAGGAAAATGGACTCGCCGTGGCGTCAGGGGGTATTGAACTCGAGTTGCAGGATTCGACGGGGACCCCGCTCCCGTTGACCGGCGCTATCATCACCTCCCCTACCGGCCTGGACGCCCGCCTCGGTCTCTCATCCACGAACCAAGTGGCGTACATTGAATTATTCCCGGCCAACTAACGTGGCTCCGGGGGAATTCGTCTCGATTTACGGAACCAACCTCGCTGGCACTACGCTGTCCTCGACCGCCGAATTACCCAAGCGTATTGGGTGACGTACAGGACGATACACCACCGGATAACACCAGAAGAGTGATTGCGGTAGCGACTACAAAGCCGGTTGCGGCCCAACTTGTTGCGGATGATCTGGTTCCATTCGCGAGCACGGAGCCAATGAAGACACAACAGAGTGTTGCCGCCGCTAATAGAACATTTCGCGATATTTTGTAGATCGCAACTCCGCTGACGATCAAGTAGAACGTCCAATGGAGAAGGGTACCATTCGCCCGACATCGTGAGTCAGGGGAGGGTGTAATTTTATGGAACGAAGATTTTGTCGATAAAAATGGCAGGTATTTATCCCACTTCCCATACGCACGACGTTGCGGTATGCGGCCCGCCATTCCAATAGCAACGCATTGCCACGCACCTTACTTTTTTGAGTGCCCGCTTAGCCTTAGAGGATTGCGGATTTTTTCCCTACACCTATCGCCACCGTTGCGTGGGTTGTGAGCCAATCCATTCACTTTGCAAGACTTATCCGGATATCTCCAGCTTGAGCGGTGTAAGTTTCGTTACCTTTGGACAATATAGAACATGCAAGGAAGACCGTGTCACAGCCGATAACCTGACTATGCAGGTTAATAAGTGCATCTCGAATGGTGCACGGCTTTTTCAACTCTTCTTATTCGCCGCGGTTATAACAGGCGCGTTGTACGGACAAACTCCCTTTACCTGGAAGAACGTGAACATCCAGGGCATGGGTTATCTCAGCGGGATGGCTGCGCAACGCCTGCCCCCGTATGACATTTATGTGCGCGCCGATGTTGGCGGCCTATATCGTTTTGATCGCAATAATAATCGTTGGCTGCCGCTGCTCGATGCATTTGGTACAGATATGGTCGCGCAAAATGTGGATAGCATCGGGCTCGATCCCAATGATCCTAATTCGGTTTACGCGGGCGTGGAGTCACAACAGTATCGGACTGGAATTGTCGCCGAAATTCTCGCGTCCCATGATCGTGGAGCGACCTGGACTACGCTGAATCTTGCCGCTTTTCGTCTGGGCGTGAGCTCGGCCGACGTGGGCAATATCGGGGAGCGAATCGCCATCGACCCGAAACGGCCGGGCCGGCTCTATTACGGCACGCGCTTCGATGGGCTGTGGATAAAGGACCCGAGTGCTCCGTGGGTAAAAGCCTCCGGAGGCCTGCCATCTTCATCGGCCGCGCCTGGTTTTGACTTCGTAACGTGTGATGCGCAAACCGGGCGAGTCTACACTGGCTTATCCGGCAGTGGTGTTTGGGCGAGCGACGACGGCGGCATTACGTGGATTCAAGTGCTGGCGGGCGCGAACCCACTGCGCGGCGCCATTGCCAGCGACGGTGGGCTGTACGTTACGTTCGATGTCGATGCCAGTTCGAGTTATGGATCGGTGCGGCGTTATGCGAATGGCGTCTGGACCCCGATCACACCTCCTGGGGTGCAAGACTACTTTTCCGGCTTAGCCGTAGACCCGACGAACCCAGCCGTGGTTGCGGTCGCCCTCAATCATGAAATGAATATCTGGCGCTCGGCCGACCGGGGTGCAACCTGGACGAAGATCCCCGCCACCAGCGCAGGCAACGCGCCGCCGTACTATGCAATATTTTCCGAATCAACCGGCTGTTGTAACTCATCGCTTCTGATTGACCCCGCCTTACCGAAGCGCCTCTGGGTGCTGGCGGGCTTCGGCGTGTTGAAGACCGACGATGTCACTATCGCCGCTCCTACTTGGAACTGGCGCATGGAAAATCTGGAAGAACTAGTGGTGGAAACGGTTAAGGTGCCGCCCGTCGTCACGGTGCCGGGAACCACGGAGCCCGGTGCCGATCTTTTGAGCGGCGTGGCGGACATGATGGGCTTTCGCCATGCCAGCCGGGATGTGGTGCCTTCATCGACGCTACCGTCGTTTCGCTGGGTGGCGCAAGCTAACTCGATTGCCTATTCCGCCCAACACCCGGAATACTCGGCTTTCGTGGGCTGGGATCATCCGACTTACACGGTGAAGACCGGCTTTACATCGGACAACGGAAAAACGTGGGCACCGTTTGGCGATCAGAGCCCGGGCGTTTCCGGCAGCGTCGCGATGTCCGCGTCGAATCCCCTGAATATCGTCTGGGCGCCAGTCCAGGCAGATGTCAGATACAGCATGGATGGGGGCGGTACGTGGCGCAACGCAATGCTCGCCGGCGGCGGCTTGCTGCCTCGTTCGTGGCAAGTTAATAACGTTTGGTGGCCCGGGCAGATCGTCGTGCCCGACATGATAACCGGAGGCAAATTCTATTACTATGCCAACGGCGATTTTTATGTCAGCATCGACAACGCGGCTACCTGGATCAAGACCACGACGATCCAAACCGCGGGTCCGGCCGTCGCTTATACGGTGTACAGTTCCATCGTGCCAAATCCAGCGAAGTCCGGTGATCTCTACATGACGTTCGCCCGCAACGCAAACCAGATAACTCCCTTCCAATTGCTGCACTCCACCAATGGCGGCTATACCTGGAATGTCGTTCCCACCTTGACCGCATGTAACTATATGGCTTTCGGCAAAGGGAACGACGCGCAAACGCCCTATATGTACGTTCATGGGCGGCAAAGAGCTTCCGATCCAGACGCGGTGTATAAGTCGGAAGATTCGGGCGCGACATGGACCCAGCTTACCGACCCGAATCTGAATCAGTTCGGCTCCATCCTGGCGATGGAAGGCGATATGCGCGCGAAAGATCTCGTCTATGTAGGGACGTCCGGCCGGGGAATTCTCTACGGATACGGACCGAAGTTTGGATCGGGCCAGGGGGGCTCGAGCAGCTCCGCGTCTTTTGTGAAGGCCGATACGGCTACGAAGGGTAATTGGAAATCGGCATACGGCGCCGATGGATACAACGTTGCCGACGATTTAGCGTCTTATCCGTCGTATTTGTCGAATACAGTTATCACGGGGAATTCCCTGTGGGATTGGAATCCCACAACTTCGGATCCACGCCAGTTGCAGAGGCCGTCCAATCCAGCGGCGCGAGTGGAAGCCGTGTGGTTCTCTCCCACTTCATTTACCATCGACGTTCCCATCAGCGATGCGCTTCCGCATCAAGTAGCGCTGTATATGGCCGACTATGATTTCGTGACGCGACGCCAAACCATCGATGTTCTGGATAGCAACGGGAACATCCTCAACTCCCAGGCGCTGACATCCAGCTTCAATGGGGGCGTCTATCTGGTCTGGACTGTCACCGGTCATGTGAAATTTCGGGTCACCTGTACGGGGGGCCTCAACGGGGTTGTTAGCGGTATATTCTTTGGCGCGGCGGCGGTTACTGCAAGCGGATCTACTGCATCCTTTGTGAAGGCGGATACGACAACTGTAGGCAATTGGAAATCTGCATATGGGGTGGATGGATACAACGTTGCCGACGATTTGGCATCCTATCCGTCCTATTTGTCGAATACTGTTATCGCGGGGAATTCATTGTGGGATTGGAATCCTACAACTTCAGATCCACGCCAGTTGCAGAGACCATCCAATCCAGCGGCTCGAGTGCAAGCCGTGTGGTTCTCTGCCACTGCACTTACCATCGACGTTCCCATCAGCGATGCGCTTCCGCATCAAGTGGCACTGTATATGGCCGACTATGACGCTCTGATGCGACGCCAAGTCATCGATGTTCTCGATACGAATGGGAACGTCCTCAACTCCCAGGCGCTGACATCCAATTTCAACGGTGGGGTCTATCTGGTCTGGAATGTCACCGGTCATGTCAAGTTTCGGATCACCTGTACGGGGGGCCTGAACGGCGTTATTAGCGGCATCTTCTTTGGCGCGGCGGCAGCTACGGCAAGCGGACCTACGGCATCCTTTGTGAAGGCGGATACGGCAACTGGAGGCAATTGGAAATCGGCATATGGGGCCGATGGATACAACGTTGCCGACGATTTAGCGTCTTATCCATCCTATTTGTCGAGTACGGTTATCGCGGGGAATTCCCTGTGGGATTGGAATCCCACAACTTCGGATCCACGCCAGTTGCAGAGGCCGTCCAATCCAGCGGCTCGAGTGGAAGCCGTGTGGTTCTCGCCCACTTCATTTACCATTGACGTTCCCATCAGCGACGCACGCGCACATCAAGTGGCGCTGTACATGGCGGACTATGACGTTCTCATGCGACGCCAAGTCATTGATGTTCTGGATACGAACGGGAACGTCCTGAACTCCCAGGCGCTGACATCCAATTTCAGCGGTGGGGTCTATCTGGTCTGGAATGTTACCGGTCATGTAAAATTTCGGATCACCTGTACGGGGGGCCTTAACGGGATTGTCAGTGGAATCTTCTTTGGGGCTTCGACTGCAAGCGGCGGACCTGCGGCGTCTTTTGTAAAGGCGGATACGACAACTGGAGGCAATTGGAAATCGGTGTATGGGGCCGATGGATACAACGTTGCCGACGATCTGGCTTTTTACCCGCCCTATTTATCGAGTACGGTTATCGCCGGGAATTCCCTGTGGAATTGGAATCCCCCGACGTCAGACCCGCGCCAGCTGCAGAAACCGTCCAATCCACCGGCGCGAGTGGAAGCCGTGTGGTTTTCTCCCACCTCGTTCACCATCGACGTTCCAATCAGCGACGCACGCGCACATCAAGTGGCGCTGTACATGGCGGATTATGACGCTCTGATGCGACGCCAGGTCATCGATGTTCTGGATACGAATGGGAACGTCCTGAACTCCCAGGCGCTGACATCCAATTTCAGCGGTGGGGTCTATCTGGTCTGGAATGTCACCGGTCATGTAAAATTTCGGATTACCTGTACGGCGGGCCTGAACGGGATTGTCAGTGGTATCTTCTTCCAGTAAGAAATCCTATCGCCGCCGCGCGGTCTTTTATCGCGTAGAGTGCGAGTTGACACCGGAAAGTAGTGCGGAGGCTTCCGTTACCTGCTCGGCTTTCACCGGCAAGGTGAAATAAAAAACGGAGCCGGCCCCAACCTCGGACTCCACCCAGATCCGGCCCCCGTAGCGTTCCACAATCTTGCTACAAATGGCTAAACCAATTCCAGTGCCCGGATATTTCTGACCGTGCAGCCGTTTGAAGATTCCGAAAACGTGCGTGGCATACTTCGCCTCAATCCCGATGCCGTTGTCGCGAACGGAGAATAGCCAGAACTTACCCTGCCTTTCCGCCGCCACCGCGATTCGTGGAGCCGTCTCGGCGCGGTACTTGGTGGCGTTCGAGAGTAGATTCTGAAACAACTGCACCAGGTGCGCTTCATGGACTGGAAGGTGCGGCATCGGGCCGATGTGAATGGTTGTTCCCGTCTGCTCCAACGACGACTTCATGCTTGCCACCACCCGCGCCAAGACAACGCCGCTATCAGTCATCTTTATGGGGTCCGCGCTAATATTCGTGGCTTGGGCGTAAGACAGCAAGTCTTTCAATAGCATTTCCATCTGGTGAGCTCCACGCACCAGAAAGCCCACGTATGTTGCCGTATCCTCGTCCAAAGAGTGGGCGTACTTTTGTTTGATCAATTGGCTGTAGATGGCCACCATTCGCAGCGGTTCCTGCAAATCGTGGCTGGCTGAATAGGCAAATTGCTCCAGGTCTTGATTGGCCCGCCGCAGTTCCGCGTTAGCCTTTTCCAAAGCTCCGCCGGCACGACGCAACTCGTTGATGTCCGTGTGCGTCCCGAACCAGCGGGCTACTTTACCTTTCACCGTATGCAGAGGGATCATACGCGTTAGAAACCAGCGATAGACCCCATCCGCCCCACGCATGAGGGATTCAATCTCCAGCGGTTCGCCGGCGCGGATCGAATGGTCCCATTGCTCGTTTAAACGGGGCAGTTCCTTTGGACCGTAAATGGAATCCCAGTTAGCCCCGATCATGTCTTTAACCGTAGTGCCCGTGTAGTCGTACCAGCGCTGGTTGTACCAAAAAATGAAACCCTCGGGGGTGGCCATCCAGGCCAGTTGAGGAATAGAATCGGCGAGTGTGGCGAATTGGCGCTCGCCTTCGCGAATGGTTTCTTCCGCTATGCGCTGCTCGGTCAAGTCGGTTATGTAAGCGGCGATCACCGACTCTCCGTCGGGCATAAACAACACTGAACCGCTAACTAAAATGGAAACTCGCTCGCCACTTTTGGAGATGCACTCTTTTTCAAACGGATTCCACCGGCCCGATACGGCCAATTGAGATTGCGCCTCCACATCCGCGTCATGCCATTCCGCTGGAGTGATGCCGCTCCAGCTTACTTCACCGGCGGAGATCTCTTCCCTGGAATATCCGAGAATCACCAGTGCCGCTGCGTTGGCGTACTGGAGAACTCCTTCAGCATTACTGAGAATGACCCCCGATGGATTGCTCTCCACAAGGGTGCGAAAGCGCTCCTCGCTAGCGCGCAATTCGGCCTGAGCCAGCTTTTGCGCCGTCGAGTCCAGCGTAACTCCGGTCATCCGCGCGGCAACACCACGGTCGTTGTAGATGCCACGTCCGCTCGCTCGAATCCATCGAATACTCTGGCCAGGCAGGCGTACGCGGTACTCCGCCTCGTATATGGATTGGTGCGCCAGAGCGCGTTCCACGGCGGTCTTTACCATCTCCCGATCTTCCGGGACGATCAGCGCTGAGAGGTCGGCATAGTCGAATGGTTTCTCCAGCGGCCATCCAAAATTGGCTTTACATCGTGGTGACGCTTCCATGTGGCCGGTCGCCAGGTCTAGCGTCCAAGCACCCATGTGCGCTGTCTCGATGGCGATCCATAAGCGCTGGTCGGTTTCGCGCAGCATCCGCTCGGATTCTTCGCGCTCCCGAAGATAATCGCGCATCTGATACTGGCGGTTGCGAGAGCGGAGTGCCGCTCGTAGACTACTCACCAGCGTCACTGCGCGCAGAGGGCGCTCGAGCAAGGTCACATTTCCTAGCGGACCTAGTAGAAGAAGCCGGCGCCGGCTGGCCTCCGTCGGCTCCCCTCCGCAAGTAAGCACGAGCAACGGAAAGTCCGACCACGGCGGCTGAGTGAGCAGAGTATTTTGAAAGCACTCCACCGAATGCGGATTTAAAGCTTCGTCGGCAACTAACGCCGCGCCGGCGCCGCGCGTCATTTCCAGGCAGAGGTCTTGCACGTCGGCGCAGATCGATGAGGCTATGCCGGCCACTCGCAGGGCCCGGTCAATTAGCACTCCATCTCGACCATAGGGAGCGTGTATCAGGACTCTTTCATGGTTACGTGGAGCGTCAGGAGGTGAGATCGTTCCCATTCGCTCCTTCCTCCAAACTATCGTGGCGCCCAGTGTTCACTGCCGTCTCAGACAAAATTCCCTGGAAGCCGGTAAGCGGCTCTCCAACCTGTATCCGGCCGTCGTGAAGCTGCAATTCGCGAATGGTCTTCTCATGACTTCCGCTTCGTTTCTTGACCACGGACAAGGCCTTTCGTATCTGGCCGCCGCCTTCAAAGAATCGCAGAAGCAGGACGTTGTCCGCTAAATAGCTGAGGTCGACGGGGGACCGCATCTTCGATGAGAGCAACCCCGATTGCGTCATCACCAGGATTGTCGCAACGCCTCGCTGATTCAAAAATGAAAGCAGTTCGTGCATCTGTAACGCCAAATGCTGCTCACCCGGCATCGCCTGTATAAAGCCGTTAAGACTATCGATGACGATGACGCTGGCCTTCTCCGATTCGACGGCGTTGCGAATCAATTCGACGAAAGCACCGACAGACATTTCGGCGGGATCGATCCGTCGCATCCGTAAGTTGCCAGACTGTAAATGCGGGTGGGGATTGCTACCTAAACCGATCGACCTGCGGTGAGAAGTGTGCAGCGATTCATCGAACAGGAAGACGCTGACGCTTTCTCCGTTCGCGGCGGCAGAGACGGCATAACTCATCGCCAGCGACGACTTTCCGCTGCCCGCGGGACCAATGAAGATTGTGCTGGTGCCACGTTCCAGTCCGTCCCCCCACATCGCGTCCAGGCCGGCGTTGCTTGTAGTCAGATACCCGCTATTCGGGACAAACCCATAATCGGCGGCCACCAAGCGACACCATACCGCGAGGCCACCGGTCTCGATAGAGTAATCGTGATACCCTTCGGCGAACTTACTCCCGCGCAATTTCACCACTTCCAAACGGCGACGCACTTTTCCAAATTCTCGGGGAATGCGCTCTAACAAGATCACTCCGTGGGCGATGCTGTACAGTTGCATATCCCGAGGCTGCGCCGTGTTGTCGTCCAATAGAATGACCGTGCAATTTCGATTCGTGAAGTAATGCTTTAGGGCCTGAATCTGGCGGCGATAGCGAAAGGAATCGCGGGCTAGAAGGCGCAGGTCGGACAGCGAATCGAAAACAATGCGGCTCGGCTGCGCGCGCTCAACCTGATCCAGAATGGATTGCGTCGTGTCATGGAATTCGATCTCGGCCGGATGAAAAGCGGAATACTGGTCTTCCAGGCGCAAACTTTCCGCGCGTGACGAAAGCTCAAAAATAGAAACTTTATCTAAAGACCATCCATGAGACTTCGCCACCCCTTCCAATTCGCGTTTCGACTCCGAAAGAGTGACGTACATTACTCTTTCGCCTTTCTCTATGCCGGCCAAAAGGAATTCCAAGCCAAGAGTGGCTTCCCTGTACCCGGTTCCCCTTCGACAAGATAAAGATGGCCAGACTCAAGGCCGCCCTCTAAGATTTCGTCCAGGCCCGCGATCCCTGTCGAAACTTTTGCGTTCCCATAACTATCAGGCTTGTGGGCCATTTCTAGCACCATTCTGATGAAGCGCGGGAAACAACTGCAAAGGTCCCCTACCCCGTCAATGGGTGGACGTCAATTTCCGCATTCGTTGTTTCAACTTAATTAAACACCCGCGTGGGGTGTGTCCTATAGAATGTGAAACAATCCGGGGAATTGACCGATGCCAACTGAGGAAGCATGAGACCAACTTATCAAGTGATAGCGGCAATGCTCGTGTTTATAGCGGGACGGGCCGAGCCCGCTAGTCCCGCCAGGCGCGGGATCACGGCGGAGGATTACTTCCGCTTCGAGACGATCTCCGAAGCTAAGATTTCGCCAAGCGGTGGCCAGGTAGCGTACGTGGTGGTTACAGTTGACCAGAAGCAGAATCGGCGAGTGTCGAAAATATGGCTTACGTCGACCGGTGGGCGGAGCGCACCGCGGCAAATCACCACCGGACCTTCATCGCGGGCAATTCGCTGGAGCCCGATGGAAGAGAGCCTGACATTTATTTCTACCCGGCCGGCGGTGGACGGATTGGCCCAACATGCCGACAAACCGCAGGTGTACGCTCTCCAACTGGACGGAGGTGAACCACGGCGGCTGACCGATTTGGAGGAAGGCGTGGAGGCTTACCAATGGTCACCCGATGGGACGCGGCTTGCCGTTGTCAGCCGCACTCTGCCTGACGATTTCAAGAAGGGCACGAGCGACGTGCGCCATTATCTTTCAGCGAATTATAAGTTCAACGACTCAGGTTGGTTTGACGATCGCCGTTCGCACATTTTCACTGTTGACGCGAAAACCGGGGCGGTGAACCAAATCACAAAGGGCGCGACGCGAAACGATTCCGATCCACAATGGTCGCCCGATGGGTTGGAGATTCTATTTGCGTCGGTCGATACTGCGAAAGAATCGTTCAAGAACGAGGCTATCTGGGCGGTGTCCGCTGGGGATGCGAAATCCTCTATGATCTCCGATCGGGAAGCAGCCTATCGCAGCCCCCGTTGGTCACCTGACGGCAAGCGCGTCGTCTTTATCGGAGCACATGACGAGAGCGAGCCGCAACGAATCTGGATCGCCGCGAGGGCCGGCGGAAAGCAGCAGATCGCAGCGCCTCAGTTGGATCAAACCGTTTTTGATTTGGAGTGGAAAGACCTCGAGGCACTGCATTTTTCATCGGGGGTGAGAGGGGAAACCCATCTGTTCCGCCTTGCGCTCAGCGGCGGCGGAGTACAGCCGCTTACCACGGGAGCCCGCGCTATTCATGCCACGGACCTCAACGCCGGAGCAAAAACAATCGTCTATGTAGCGAACGACTTTACGCACCAGGACGATCTTCACGCCGCCGATGCCTCTGGCCGGAACGAGCGGCAGTTGACTCACCTGAATACTGAACTTTGGAATCAGCTGGATTTGCCGGGAGTGGAACGGATGACCTACAAGGCCGCCGACGGTTGGGACCTTGACGGATTCCTGGTGAAGCCCGTGGGCTGGCGGGAAGGGAAAAAGTACCCGATGATTCTGACCATTCACGGAGGTCCGGCGAGCATGTATGGCGTGGATTGGTATCACGAGTTTCCTGTTTATGCGGCACGCGGGTGGGCCGTGTTCTTCGTGAATCCGCGGGGGTCAACCGGCTATGGCGAAAAGTTTCAACGGGGAGTTGAAAACGAATGGGGTGGGAAAGCGTATACCGACATCATGGCCGGGGTGGACGCGGTGCTTGCTAAAAATCCATGGATCGATAGCGAACGATTGGGCGTTACGGGAGGAAGTTATGGGGGGTTTATGGCGAACTGGATCGTCAGTCATACGAACCGTTTCCAGGCGGCTGTGACACTGCGCAGCATTTCAAATTTCATCAGCGATGAAGGCACTCGCGACGGCGCCTATGGACATGAGCGCGATTTTGGCGGCAACCTGTTCGATAAGTTTGCACCCTATTGGGACTGGTCGCCGCTGAAGTATGTGCAAAACGTGAAGACGCCAACACTCGTCCTGCATTCCGAAAACGACTATCGCGTTCCGCTGGAGCAGGGTGAGCCATGGTTTCGTGCACTGCGGCATTTTGGCGTGACCAGTGAATTTGTTATTTTTCCCCGGGAGAACCACAACATGACGCGCTCAGGCGAGCCCAAGCATCTGGTGGAAAGCCTGAATTGGCAGATCTATTGGTTTGATCGATTTCTCAATGGAAACCAGGCAGCGATTCGACCGAACGAAAAATAGACCGGAAATCCACCGATGGAACCGGATAGAGCATCATAAGGCTAAGACAATTTCGTGATTGAACTCCAGCAGGTTTGTAAACAATTTGAAGGCAAGCGCAAAGTGATAGCGCTGCAGACGATTGACCTCACAATTGAGCGAGGCGATATGGTCTCGATTGTGGGGCCGTCCGGGTCTGGCAAGTCGACTCTGCTGAATCTGATTGGCGGATTAGATCAGCCGTCATCGGGAGACATCCGAATTGATGGACAATCGCTTGGGGGTTTGTCCGACGATGACCTGACGCGAGTGCGCCGGGATAAGATCGGATTCATTTTTCAGTTTTTCAATTTGCTGCCGACGCTGACGTGTTTGGAGAACGTTTCACTACCGCTCCATTTACGTGGATGGGCAAAGAAGAAGATCGATGAGCGGGCTCGTGAGTTGCTCACCCTGGTGCAATTAGACAAGCGTCTGGACCATCTTCCCGATGAACTTTCAGGCGGTGAGCGGCAGCGCGTGGCAATCGCCCGGGCGTTGTCGATCTATCCACCGATCCTGCTCGCCGATGAGCCGACAGGCAACCTGGATACGCATACTGGACTGGAGATCTTGAAGCTAATTCATGACTTGCACGAGCGGCTGGGCGCGACGATTTTGATCGTGACTCACGATCGCGGCGTGGCCGAAGCTTGTCCCCGAACAATCTCATTACGCGATGGACTGGTGGTGGAAGATCTGCGGCGCGCTCCGGTGTTGGCTCGATGATTCTGCTCCGTCTGATTAGCTGGCAATACGTCCGCAAACACCTTTCCCGATCGCTGTTGACGGTTGCCGGTATCGTGTTGGGTATCGCCGTATTCGTGGGCATGCATACGGCGAATCAGTCTGTACTCTACGCGTTTCGACAAACGGTGGATCGCATCGCCGGGACGACGCAATTACAAATCAGTTCTGGCGACACGGGCTTCGGCGAAGATGTTCTGGAGCGAGTGCAAGGGCTCGCGGAAGTTCGGATCGCGGTGCCGGTGATTGAAGCCGCGGTGAATACGCAGATTGCAGGGCAGGGAAATATCTTGATTCTCGGCGTCGACATGACCGGGGATCGCAGCCTGCGCGACTACGATTTCGAAAATAACGAAGAAGACGCGATCGACGATCCGCTGGTGTTCCTGGCGCAGCCGGATTCACTGATCGTCACGCGTAGCTTCGCTGACCGCAATGGTCTGCGTGTTGGGAGCAAAATTTCGCTGAGCACGATGGAAGGCACCAAGCAATTCACGGTGCGCGGCCTGATGAAAGCCGGCGGACTGAGTAGCGCTTTCGGCGGCAATCTGGCGGTGATGGACATTTACGCGGCGCAAAAAGTATTTGGCCGTGGGCGCAAGTTCGATCGGATTGACCTGGTGGTAAGGGAAGGCCTGCGTGTCGAGGAAGCCCAGGTTAAACTTCGTGGCTTACTTGGGCCGGGTTTCCAGGTGGAACCACCATCGGCCCGGGGGGCGCAGTTCGAAGCTACGGCGCAAATCTATTCCACGGCGTCGAACATCACCAGTCTATTCGCGCTCTTCATCGGGATGTTTATCATTTACAACACCTTCGCCATCGCGGTTACCCAACGCCGCTCGGAGATAGGAATTCTGCGGGCACTGGGAGCGACGCGGCGCCAGATTCGGACGCTGTTTCTTGTGGAAAGCGCTGTCGCGGGATTGTTCGGGTCAATCGTCGGAATCCTTTGCGGCATGGTGATCGCGCGCGCCATGGCTGGATATATAGGCGGATTTCTGGGTGAAATCTATGGCGTGGCGCAACGCGCCGGCGAGATATCAGCGGATCCGCGGTTGTTAGGTTTTGCGCTGTTGATTGGAATTGTCACTAGCATGATGGCGGCTTGGATTCCAGCTCGCGATGCGGCCCGCGTGGACCCGGTGAAAGCGCTTCAGAAAGGCCGCTATCAAACTCTCAGCGCCGGCGAGAATCGGATGCGGCGTATCCTTGCGCTGGTGATGGCGGGGCTGTCCGCAGCTTCCTTGCTATTCAGTCAGGTTAAGCCGATGTTCTATTTGGGATATGGGCTGGCGATCCTGGCGGCGTTGTTATTGACGCCGGCGCTGTCGTTGCTTCTGGCCAAAGCGCTACGTCCCGTTCTCCGATTCGTGCGGCCAGTGGAAGGAACGCTTGCCGCCGATAGTTTGATCCAATCTCCACGCCGCACATCGGGCGCTGTCGCGGCATTGATGCTTTCCATTGCGCTGGTGGTTTCGCTTGGCGGCATGACCCGAGCCAGTTATAACTCAATTCAAAAGTGGCTCGATGTTGCCTTGAATCCCGACCTGTTTGTATCGCCTTCGGATAGCCTGACGCAGCGCAACTTCCATTTCCCGGCCTCCATCGGCGATGGGTTGCGGAAGATCGAAGGTATAGCTCAAGTCCAGTTCGTGCGGTCTTTTCGAATACCGGTGAAGCGCTCGCCGGTGATGCTTTTGGCTATTGAAATCGAAGGCTTGGAGCGGCATGCGCGGCTGCCACCTCTGCAAGGGGATGCGGCTACCATGTACCGCCTCGCGGGGGAAGGCAAGGGCGTTCTTGCGTCCGATAATTTCGCATTGCTCCACCATTTCCGCCTTGGCGAGAACGTCGATATCCCAACGCCCTCGGGGATGTTATCGCTACCCATCGTGGGAATTGTCACCGATTATTCCGATCAGCAGGGTAGCGTTCTGATCGATAGAAGTGTCTACATCAAATATTGGAAAGACGACTCGGTGGATGTATTTCGTATTTACTTGGACGCGGGGGCGTCCCCGTCCGTGGTAAAGCAGCGGATCGAAGCCAAATTTGGCGCCGTCCGGAGGTTATTCGTACTGACTAACGACGATGTAAGAAAATACGTGATTCGTCTTACCGACCAGTGGTTCGCCCTAACGTATGTCCAGATCGCAGTGGCCGTGCTGGTGGCGATTTTAGGTATCGCGAATACACTTACCGTATCGATCACAGACCGCCGCCGTGAGCTTGGCGTGTTGCAAGCCGTCGGTGGACTGCGTTCGCAAGTGCGCCGGACAATCTGGATGGAGGCTTTGAGCATCGGAATGATCGGTCTGGTGTTGGGTTTCGTATCGGGGGCCATTCAGCTCTACTACACGCTGGAAATTTCGCGGCGAGATATTGCGGGCATGCGCCTGGGATACGAATATCCGTTCAATATGATTTGGGTGCTGCTGCCGGTAATTCTTTTTGCGGCGCTGCTATCCGCGCTGGGGCCCGCTGAATCGGCCGTGCGGGGATCGTTGGTGGAGGCTCTGGAATACGAATGAGACAGTGGCTGCTTTTATGTTTGACGGTGGCGTCCGCTTCGCGATCTTTTGCACAGGACCCCAAGCAGATTATCGAAGAAGTACAAAAGCGCAATCGCTCCAATTCGCAGCGCTATGAAGGAACTCTCGAAGTTCTGGATCAGAAGAATAAGATTACGACCAAGCGCTGGGTCTTTCAACGTATCGGGTCGTTTGGCGATAGTAAGTCGTTGTTGCGATTTGTCAGCCCTCCGGAAGTGAAGGGCGTGGCGCTGTTGATTTTCAATCATGCGGACCGGGCGTCGGATCAGTGGATGTGGCGGCCGGCGATCGAACGCGAACAGCGCATCGCCTTGCAAGACCGCTCGACACGCTTCTTTGGAACCGACTTCAGCTTTGAAGATCTGGAAGAGCGCGACGTCAATCAATTCGATTTTAAGTTTTCTGGCGAGGAGACTTACGACGGAGTAGCCTGTTGGAAACTGGAATCCAAACCGCGCAAATCCTCGCAGTATACGTATGGATATTTGTGGGTTGCCAAGGACTCGTACACATTTCGGCAGACCGAAAGTTTTAATAAGAACGGCTTGATTCGGCGCGTGAAGTACTCGGACTTTCAGCGGGACGGGAATATCCTGACGGCCCGCACGACGGAAGTTTTGGACGTTGGACGGAAGAGCCGTACAATTCTTAAATTGGACAAGCTGCAGTACAACGTGTCCGCCAAGGACGACGACTTCACGCTGCAAGCACTTCGAAGAGAGTAACGGGATGCGCAAGTTGGCGTTCCTTCTGTGTTTGACCGCCCAAGCGCAGGACTTCACGCAGCGAGGCTATATCGAAACCGGGCTGACGCTCTTTCCCCAGACCGCTACCAACGATTCCGGCCATGCCGTGGAGGAGACGCTGTTCCGCTACGATGCTTCTTTTAAAGTCGCATCCTGGTTGAAGCTATCGGGCTCGTTTGATGCGCGATTCGATTCTCATCGCCAGGATGAACGTAGTTTGCGTTTGGATTTCGAAGATCGCGGGTTGCGCCGTCCTTCGTTTGCCCTTCGCCGGCTGAGCGCGACATTGCACAAGGGCAAATTGACCGCCGAGATCGGGCGGCAATTCATCCGCTGGGGTAAGGCGGATATCTTAAATCCCACAGATCGCTTTGCGCCCAAGGATTTTTTGAGCGTGGTCGATTCGGATTTTCTGGCCGTGCCCGCCGTGCGGGCGACTTATGAATCGGGTGCCAATACGGTGGACCTTGTTTGGCAGGTGCGGTTCACTCCAAGCCGCACGCCGCTGCTCAATCAGCGCTGGACTGTTTTGCCGGAAGAGGCGAGCGGCGTGGCGGTCTACGATGCGGGCGCCAGATATCCGGGCGGATCGCAGTTTGGAACACGCTTCAATCATGTCGGAAAAGGATATGAATACTCGCTGTGTTTTTTCGATGGCCGCCAGAATTTGCCGGCATTCGATGTCGTGTTGAATCCAATCCCCGCGCCCACCTTGACGGTGCAGCGCTATTATCCAGAGTTGCGGCTATACGGTGGAGATATCGCCGTGCCCTTGAAATGGTTCACGGTGAAGGCGGAGGGTGCTTACTTTACTTCGGAAACCACAGGCGCCGAAGAGTATGTGCTCTACGTGATTCAACTGGAGCGGCAAGTGGGCGAGTGGTCCTTCGTAGGCGGATATGCCGGAAGCGCCACGACAAGAGAACCGCAAACGGCCCTCCAATTTGCCCCCGATCGCGGCTTTGCAAGATCGTTCCTGGGCCGGGCCGGCTATACGATCGACGCGAATCGGAGTGTCGCGTTCACAACGGCTGTCCGGCAAAACGGCGCGGGATCATGGCTCCGCGGCGAGTATTCACAAACCTTCGGCCAACACTGGCGGGCAACGGCGGGACTCACCTGGATCCGCGGGGACCCTCAAGATTTCCTGGGCCAGTATAGACGAAACTCGTACGCCAGCATTGCCCTCCGCTATAGCTTCTAATTTATCGATGGCTCCGGTGCCTGTTGGCTTGACACCGCCGCGTATTGTTCGCTCATAACGCTGTCTATCGTCTCAAAAAGCTGTTTGACCTCGAGCGGTTTTGAGAGATAGCGATCCATTCCTGCTTGCAGGCAGCGGGTTTTGTAGGCTTCCATCGCATGGGCGGTGACTGCGACTATCGGGAGGTGACCGCCCGTCCTTGTTTCTTCGTCACGTATGGCCAGCGTGGCTTCAAAGCCATCCATCTCCGGCATCTGCACGTCCATGAGAATTAGATCAAACGATTCCTTCTTCAAGATGCATAGGACCTCTCGGCCATTATTCGCAATCATCACCGTGTGACCTTTTTTCCGCAGGAGCTTCGATGCCACCATCTGATTTACAAGGTTGTCCTCGGCTACGAGAATCCGCAACGTCGCCGTTGGATCTATCTCTCGCGCTATATTGCCGGGACCCGCAAAATAGGAAAGTTCTTCAACAGGTTTGGAGGTCTGTGACGGTGGGCTGAGTTGAACCTTGAAGTGAAACTCGCTTCCATTTCCGGCTTCGCTCTTAACGGAGAGTTCACCTCCCATCATCCGAACCAGCCGCGAGGAGATCGTCAAACCTAGACCCGTTCCGCCGAACCTTCTATTCGTAGACCGTTCCGCCTGGGAGAATGCCTCGAAGATCATCCTCTGCTTTTCAGGGGGGATGCCGATCCCCGTGTCGCGAACTTCGAAGTGCAGGCAGATGGCATTTCCGTCGCTATTCCCGCAAATCACCCGCAGAACTACCTCTCCCTGTTCGGTGAACTTGATGGCATTGCTAAGGAGGTTCAGAACAATCTGGCGAAGGCGGCTCAGATCCCCGCGGACCATATCGGGGACATCCCGTTCGATACTACAGAACAGTCCCAAACCCTTCTGCTGCGCTTGAAACGAGACCACCTTCACAGTTGCTTCCAGGCTTTCACGGAGGTTGAAGTCGATAGGGTCCAGTTCCAGTTTTCCGGCCGCTATTCTTGAGAAGTCCAGGATGTCGTTGACTACCGCCAAAAGGGCGTCGGTGCATTCGCGGACAGTTGTTAAATTGAGGTTTTGTTCGGCCGTGAGTTCGGTCTTCAGCGTCAGCTCGGTTAATCCCCGTATACCGTTGATGGGTGTCCGAATCTCATGGCTGATGTTGGCCAGAAACTCACTCTCTATGCGGTTGGCCTGTTCGGTTTCCCGCACCTGAAAGAGGTCTTTCTCCACTCGCTCGCGTTCAGCAATTTCCCGTCGCAACTCCTGAGTACGTTCTGAAACTCGAAGTGATAGCAAGCGCTCCCTGGCATGCATTTGTCGGACCCGAAAAATCGGAATTCCAGCAGCGACTCCGATCATCGCGGCCAAGCAGAGGGCGTAGTACCAACTAGTCTGGTAGAAGTGTGGCTTGAGTGAAAAGCCAAGTGAAGCGCTTTTGGAACTCCACACCCCGTCGCGGTTACGGGCGGCGACCAGAAAGTGGTAGGGTCCCGGAGGGATATTCGTATAGTAGGCGACGCGGCGGGATCCAGCGTCGACCCAATCGGCATCAAAGCCCTCTAATCTATAGCGGAAGATCGTCTTTTCAGGCTCGTGAAAATTGATCGCCCCGTAGTGAAACTCAAGTTTGCCGGCCCCAGGCGATGCTTCCAGATAGGGGGCACGTTCGTCGATCTTGCGCTGATCGATCTCAGCATCTTCAATGAATACGGGAAGTGGCGGCTCGGCGGACCCCAGTTTTTCCGGATCCACCCTCACGACGCCTTTCATTGTAGGGAACCATAGTGTGCCGTCGCGAGCCTTCCACCCAGCCGGTTGAAAGGAACCGTTGCACTCCTTGCTTTTCATGCCGTCCCAGGTCCCATACATGACGGGCGAAAGGGCACGAGTTTTTTGGCTAGCCAGGTCATCCAGATCCCGTTTGCCAACGCGAAAAACTCCGGCGTTGGAGCTCATCCAAAGGTTTTCGTTATGATCCTCAAGAATCCGAAAGATCGCGTCGTCGGGCAGGCCGCTCTTTGTCGTGTAGGCCGTAAACTTACCGCCTTTCAGACGATCGAGCCCTCCTCCCATGGTGCCGATCCACAGCACGCCGGAAGCGTCCTCGTGAATGGATGTAACCAGGTTATTCGATAGCCCAAGCTTGGAATCTAGAATTTTGAAAGCACCGTTCTTTAGCCTGTTTAGTCCCCCGCCACCGGTACCTATCCACAGAGCGCCGTCATGATCCTCCAGAATCGCCTGGATGAGGTTATTGGACATACCGTCTTTCGTCGTATATGTCTGAAACTTGCCATTCCTAAATCTGCTGAGCCCTCCACGCGTTCCAAACCAAAGATCGCCTTGACGGTCGAGATAGATGACCAGAGCCATGTTTCCCGGCAGCCCTTCGCGGGTTGTGAAAAGCGTGAATTTTCCGTCCTTCAGCCGATCGACGCCTTTGCGGGTTCCAAACCACATAGCTCCGTCACGGTCTTCGGCGATTGAGAAGACCAAATTATCAGCCAGCCCCTGGCGAGTAGTAATCGCAGTGAATTTGCCGTCCTCAAATCGATTAACGCCACCGCCGTTAGTGCCGATCCATATAACCCGCCGATGGTCTTCAAATACCGGGAGGGTGACGTCGTTGGAAAGGCCTTCCCTGACGCCCCACGGAGTGAACTTCCCATCCATCAGCCGATGCAGTCCGCCGCCGCCAGTTCCAATCCACATACTTCCCTCGCGATCCTGATAGAGGGACCATATGTCGTTGCTGGACAAGCCATCCTTGTCGTTGTATGCCGTAAAAACACCGCCCCTGAAGCGGATGAGTCCGCTTCCGATAGTGCCAATCCAAACACTGCCGGCTGCATCTTGGCGGATAGACCAGATGGCGTTACTTGGTAGGCCATTCTTAGTGGAATAAACCTGGAACGTCCCATCTTTAAAGCGGCTCAGCCCTCCTCCGTTGGTGCCTACCCAAAGGCCGCCATCGCGGTCGGGACAGAGCGCCCGTACATAGTTATTCTGGAGTCCGTCTTCAACTTTGTAGCTGGCAAACGAGCCGTTCGCCATCCGGCTCAAACCTCCGTGTGTGCCCACCCACAGGTTCTTTTGGTTATCCCCGGTGATAGCGTAGACGGCGTCGTCGGCCAAGCCATCCTTGCTCGTGTAGACCGTAAATCTTCCGTTCCGCAGCCGATTCAGTCCGCCACCGTCGGTGCCTATCCATAAAGCACCGGAGCGGTCCTCAAACAGGGAAAGAACGACATCATTGGACAGACCGTCCTTCGTAGTGAAGGTGGTGAATATCCCGTTCTGTAAGCGCGTCAAGCCGCCGCCCGCGCTCCCAATCCAGAGATTCCCCTGCCTATCTTCCAGCAACGTATATATAAGGTTACTTTTCAGTTGCGGCGTGTTTTTTTGGTCGAAGACCTTGAACCTCGTACCGTCGAAACGTACCAGTCCCAACTCCGTGCCGAACCAGAGATAACCGTCATGGGTCTGCACAATAGTGGCGACCGAGTTCTGCGGTAGGCCTTGGTCGGTAGACCAAACGTCGTGACGATATTGCGTAATGGCTTTGCTTGGATCAAGAGCCGCGAGAACGGTTGGGGCGAGGAAACAGAAAGCCGTCAGAAGCCTCCGCCTTACGGCCCTTTTACAGTTCTTGTGCACCATCTTCCGCGCTCCCATCCTCGAAAATACTTATCGGAACGATGTGATTTTCTTTTAAATAATTCAAGAAGAAGCTGGACGAGCCGATAAGGTTGTCGGGTCCGTTTGAACAAGCCGAATAAACCGCGATCGCAGTTAGCCGTGCGAGGGCGGGGAGTGGCGCAAGGAGAGAACGTTGCAAAAGAAGATGCCTAGAGTGATTTTGGCGGCGTCCATCGTTTTGATGGGATCCGCTAATGCTTTCGCCCGGCACGCGAAGGTAGCAGGGGATCTTGAGGGGAAAGATCCAAATTCCACGGTCGATGTTATCGTGCAATTCCAAGCCGGCGCAGCCGGAGTACAAGATCAACAAACACGGAAGGTGGTGGTAAGAGGCGGTAAGCTGAGTTCCGATCTTGGCTTGGTACGCAGCGGCGGCGTGCGTGTAGGCGCATACCGCATCGCGGCAGGGGTACTGGAAGACTTGGCGAATGAACCCGACGTTGTGTTTATCTCACCGGATCGTCCGGTTAAAGGTACGCTTGAATACGCCGTACCCGCAGTCAACGCCAATATAGCCTGGTTTTATGGTTGGAGTGGTGCTGGTGTGGGGGTAGCCGTGATCGATAGCGGCGTTTCTAATATGTCACAGATGTCCATAAAAGGCTATAACCGCGTCGTCTATTCGCAGAGTTTCGTCCCCAATACAAAGCCCGATGACGAATACGGCCACGGTACTCACGTCATGGGGATCGTGGGAGGAGATGGCGACAAATCGGACGCGCGCTTTTTCGGAGTGGCTCCGGGGGTAAATATCATTAACCTTCGGGTTCTCGACAAGACGGGCGCGGGAACCGACAGCCAGGTTATCGCCGCGATTCAGCGGGCCATTCAGTTGAAAGCGCAATACAACATTCGCGTCATCAATCTGTCTTTGGGGCGCGCGGTCTTTGAAAGCTACACGCTCGATCCCCTTTGCCAGGCCGTTGAGGCGGCATGGAAGGCGGGCATAGTCGTGGTAGTGGCGGCCGGCAACGAGGGGCGCAATAATTCCGCGCAAACAAACGGTTATGGCACCATCGCCGCCCCCGGCAACGACCCTTACGTTATTACGGTGGGGGCTATGAAAACCCAGGGCACGCCCTCCCGGGTGGACGATCTGATCGCAAGCTATAGCTCTAAAGGGCCGACGCTGATCGATCACATCGTGAAACCCGATTTGGTGGCGCCGGGAAACCGCGTGGTCTCCTTACTGGGGGGAGGGCATACGTTGGATCGCCTTTACCCGGGAAACACAGTACTCTCCCAATACTTCCGGCTCAGCGGCACTAGCATGGCTACTCCGGTGGTAAGCGGTGCAGTTGCCCTGCTACTGCAAGCGCAACCGGGCTTAACGCCGGATCAAGTTAAGGCGCGCTTGATGAAGACGGCTTACAAGACGTTCCCAGTCTCCAGTTCGACCACGGACGCAGTTACCAATCAGACATTCGTAAGCTACTACGATATCTTTACGGTGGGTGCGGGGTACCTGGATGTGGCCGCCGCTTTGGCCAATCACGACTTAGCCGTGGGCGTTGCCGTATCGCCAACGGCCGTCTATGTTCCGGCCACAAACAGCGTAACTCTAGCCGGCACGCCAGTCCCGGCGGGCACGCAGGCACTCTGGGGCAGCCAGAGTTTGTGGGGGAGCCAAAGCTTATGGGGTAGCCAGAGCTTGTGGGGCAGTTCGGTGTTCCTCGCCGGGTCGCAATCATTATGGGGCAGTCAAGCACTTTGGGGTAGTAGCACTGCAGCCGGATTCAATTCGTTGTGGGGATCGCAGTCTATTTGGGGTAGCAGCAATCTGGCTAGCTCCGAGTCCTTGGGCGTTACGATAAACGGAGAGCAGTAGAAGCTTCTTCGGGCGCACGCTCTTCAACCGGGCGTGCGCCTTCACTTACGGGTAGACAGTGCTGTGCTACCGCAAAGCCAACAGTGGATCCACTTGCGATGGGCGTCTTGCTGGAATGGGGCAGGCAGCTATTGTTATTAAGAGGACAATTGCAACGATAACGAACCCAGCCGGTGTTCCGAGACCGTTTCAACCTTTTGCCAACACGCCCGCCGTCGCCATACTAAGGAATCGCCCGAAGGTGATTCCGGGAAGTGCGAGCATCAGTCCCTGTTGTAGGATCATGCGCATCACCTCCGAACGTTCGGCTCCGATTCGAAATGCGGATTCCGATCTTGTTGCGCCGGCTCACGGTGTAGTCGATCAACTCGTAAAGTCCGATTAAGGCCGGCACGAGCCCGAGCATTCCCATGAAACCGGCCACTTGCATAATCATTAGTCGTGCCGATACGGCCCGCTGCTGGTAGAAACCGCCCATTGTCCGAACGTCGTAAACGGGATGTTGGGATATAGCGCGTGTACGGCTTCCCTAATGGCGGGGTCGTCTTGACATTTCCTGAGAAGTAACATATCGGCTTCCTAGACCCATTCCGCATTTCGAAATGTCTACTTGATATTCGACGGTTAAGCCGGCCCGGAAATCGGCAGCGTGGCGCCCGGTATCGCGTTATCGTTGATCAGATTATTGCCCAACGACGTCATGGTGGCACCGTTGCTTATGGTGGCGCCGGTTGCATTGCCCGTCACTACCGATGTGCCGATCCGCAAAATGGCGGAGGCCCCATTTGCGTTCAGGCCAACACCATTGTCGGCGACTATCGAGTTGCTGACGATCGCCCTTACCACCGGACCGCCAGAGGGCGTGAAAGCGGTGATGCCTCCGAAAGCATTACCCGTCGCCGTGCTATCGCTAACTACCATCGAAACGGTGCCGTTAGTATCGTTGCCGTCGGCGCGGAACCCGAAGACGTTATTGATGGAATTCACCCGCACAACGCGAGCTTTCGCGCTGCCCGTGCCCATTGGCTGAACAATGATCCCACCGCCACCGGTGGAGGCGCCATTGTTCGATAAAACCGTATCGGACACGAAGAGTGAGGCAGCCGTAGTCGGGGCAAAAAAGATGCCGTAACCATTCGGGGCAGCTCCGGTAAAATTGCGAATCGCGCAGTTTTGAACAATCAGCGCCGCGCCCGAATTGAATTTCACTCCGTTCAGGCTGTTTGAGCTCACGGGGCCGCCGTCGATCTGCAAGCCTCGCAAAACGACGATGTCATTTACGCCTGCACTGACCGTGATGCCATTTGTACCTGCTACGAGAATTCCGGCTTCGCCCGCACCTTCCGCCGCGATGGTGAGTGCCTTAGTGATGGTCACCCCGCCGAAACCGCCAGGATCAAGAGCGTCAATTTCGCCTCCAGGCGCTGTTTTGGAAATAGCGCCTGCGAACGTCTTGCAGGGTGCTGTGCGGCTACAAGGATTGGCGTCATCCCCGACGCCAGATACCCAGGTACGGGTTGCCTGTGCATTGGCAGGCACGGCGATTAAAATAGGCAGGAAAACCGCTAGGGAAATACCACAAATCTGGATCACTTTACGCATAATTTTTGCTCCTTATCAAGGAAACATAAGTGATTTGACCTTAGCATAAAAATCGCGTGGTGAGTCGGTTAATACAAGTTTTTAGCGGGGTAGAGCCGGGGCAAATCCGCAGAACGAAAGCACGACCTTCTTAAATTCCGGTTATTTGATGCCGGTCCCGGGTGCGCTGAGAACGTTCGGCGATAAGACCGATAATTGGACCAAAAAGCCACCGCACAAGTTTGTTTCTCAGTATTGTGCGGCTCCATCGCCAAGTGGCCGATGCCCTGACGGACTCGAGTTCTTCTTCCCGTTCTTTCAGCCTTATGACGGTGCTGGTGAGACGATCAATTTCGCTCCGGAACCGCTCCTCTCTCTCAAAGCCGCGCTGCGCCGATTGATGCCGGTTCAGCTCCATCTCCCGCAGACGCAGATCGAGCTGAAGCATACCTTGCTCAGCCGCCGCCACTCGCTCTTTCCATTGCGCGCCGTCCGCTTGGAGATCCAGCAAAGTTGTTTCACAGGCGGCGATCAGGCGCTGAATGCGCGGAGTTGCGGGCGCTGGAGGCTGTCCGTCGAGGAATTCCAGCGCGATCGCGGCCATCCGCCGAAGAAAGAGCGCCGCGTGTTTGTGCACAATATGGGCATGAAGCCGCGACCGTATCTCCGGGATCAGCGTCGATAATACGAGAGATTCGGGGCGCACCCGGTAATCGAAGGTAAGCGCGTCAAGACGATGAAAGGTCCAGCCGCGTTCGGATGCGGAAATCCAGAATTCCCAGTCCTCCCAAGCCGATAATTCAGTGTCATATCCGCCGCAATCGCTCCACAAGGATTTCCGGTAAACGGCGCACGCGTCAATGTAATTCTCAAGTAAAATTGTATCCAAATCGAAATTGGCTACGCGATAGGGACCGCGCCTCTTACCGAAATCGTAACGATCGCCATACACGACTCCTACGGCCGGATGATCATTTAGATACCGAATCGCAGTCTCGGCGAAGCCGTCGCGAATCCGGTTATCGGCATCGAGCGGCAGGATGTATTGCCCACGGGCAAGGGCGATGCCCCGGTTTCTCGCCGCCGCCAAACCCGACTGAGGTTGATCTACCACCACGTAACCCAGGTTGCGAATTGTCGTCAACACCTCCAACGTTCGCGGCTGATCAGAACCATCATTCACGACGATCAGTTCACTACCGTCGGGAAGAAAGCGCTCCACGCTGGCAATCGCATCGATCATAAATTCGCCGTGATTATGGCAGGGAATGATCACCGAAAGATCCACCGCGCCGCCAGGCGTCCCCGAGGACCCGTGCTCCAGGCGAAGCTTGGCTGTGGCGGACCAAAGGTTAGCGCCGGAGAGTTCCGCGCAGGAATCCAGTTGCGATAGCAGGTCCAAGCATTCGGGCGAGGTAGCAGCGATCAGCCTTACGATTGGATCGGCGCCGGCTCGGGAGCGCCAGAGGTTTGCATCTTTTACGCAATCGATAGAGGAAGGTAAATCCACTCTCAGCCTGTCGGACAGCAGCGACCGCGCACGCTCCGGTTCCTGCCACAGAGCATCCGAGTTGAGTAGAAGACAACGTTCGCGATGGCGTTCACAGAAAGAAAGAATATGGCGGTTATAGAACGACCAAATACGTCTGGCATACTCGGGATTACGGAGAAACACATCAGCGCCCAACCGCTGCATGGAATCCGCTACGTCCCACGGAAAGCGATAGACAAAGACATAAGCCGGATCGCAGCCGCATTCAAGCAGAAGTTCATGCCAGAAATCAAGCGTGAGAGTAGTCCGGGGATCTTTCCAACCCCACATTCCGGGCAAGCCTTGTCTAATGGAGATGAGGTTCGCGGCTGCCGCCCGGTCCTCTATAAAACGGTCACGATCCAGCCGCTCGCATACCGTCCAGCCCCAATCGCGATGCCCTTCCGCTTCGGGAGTAGCCCGCAAAAGCATTTGCCGGTTTAGATTTAGGAACTCGGTATCCTCAAAGTACCCACGCGGATTTACAATGTCGGGACCCACCAGGTGCTCACCAACGTTTACCCCGGATGCGGACAGGAGTGACGCAATTAAGGAAGTCCCCGAGCGGTGCATACCGGCAGCGACAATGGGCCTGGGTGCGTTCAAAGTTGGGCTAAACCTCTTCGCCTGATCGTCGCTACTATGTGCATCTGCGCAATTTGTGTTTCCACCCGAGACCGCGTTTCGATGCGAGTCTCGCAAAAGCGACGGTCGAGCGATTTCAATAAACTAATGCTACAAAAATAAGCCTTTGCTCTTCTCGAAGCAAGAGTATCAAAGTGGCGGCCATCATTTATATCCAAAATAACGGCGTATTTGGGCACTAGTTGATATTACAGCTTTATTGTTTCGCATAGCTCAGGACCCGGATCGCCCTCCATATCCGCTCAAACGCACGGCTGACAGCGGATGGGATTCGTAGCCCAAATCGCGAATTCTGAGCTTGGTCCATTCGCCACGGTTTTTTTGCGATTAAACGGATGACCCAGTGGCGAAAAGGAAACAACACCGCGCAATCGCAAAAGAAACGGCGCTTACTAAGAAGAAAGGAAAATCGAGAAAAGTATGTTGAGAAAGATTGCATCTGTCGTTTATGGCGTGGCAGCTTATCTGCTGTTCCTCGGCTCGTATCTGTATCTAATCGCCTTTACGA
Source organism: Bryobacterales bacterium (assembly GCA_038239345.1). Classification (GTDB taxonomy): domain Bacteria; phylum Acidobacteriota; class Terriglobia; order Bryobacterales; family Bryobacteraceae; genus JBBSEX01. The sequence continues at coordinate 21,665 of JBBSEX010000025.1, read as the reverse complement.
CCAACCTGACTGCGCATTCCGTGAGTGGAGCTCCTTCGCTTCTTCCGCTCTCGGCGGCTCTGGTCGACATCGCCCTGATTACGTTGTTCGGCCTGCAACACGGGATCATGGCCAGGCCGGGATTCAAGCGGCAATTGACCCGGTGGGTGCCCGCGCATCTTGAACGAAGCACCTTTGTGTGGACCGCCGCGGCACTGGTCATCGTGATCGTCCAGTTCTGGCAACCGATCGGAGGTGATCTCTGGAACGTCAGCGGAGCCGGCCGGATCGCCCTGTATGCGGTCTCCCTGCTTGGATTCCTGATCGTTCCGGGGGTCAGCTATCTCACCGATCATTATGAGTTATTCGGGCTCCGTCAGGTTTACGAATACGCGCTCGGACGGCCCATGTCCAAACCTCAGTTTAAGGAGCGAGCCTTGTATAGAACGGTGCGCCACCCGATGATGGTGGGGTTTCTGATTGCGTTCTGGGCCACTCCACACATGACTGCGGGCCACTTGCTGTTCGCGGCTCTGATGACAGCTTACATTCTGGTCGGCATTTATTTCGAGGAGCGGGATCTGGCGCGGGTGCATGGCCAGGTTTACCGCGATTACCAGGCACGCGTACCCAAGCTGTTGCCGTTAGGGGCGTCAGCGGCGCACATCCAGTTCAGCTCCACGCCAGAGCCGCGTCCGGGGAAACGTTCATAAAGCAGCATGGGTCACACGACACGTTCAACGCCAGTTCCCAGTGGCGTTGAACGCGGACGTTTTCCTTTCTTCTCTAAATAAGAGGTGATTGGGCTGCGATGAGGGGACCTGTTACAGCAGCTTGTCCAGAGTAATTGGCAGGTCCCGAATGCGCTTCCCGGTTGCGTTGAAAACTGCGTTACAAATTGCCGCCGCCGCGCCCGTAATGCCGATTTCGCCGATCCCGCGGGCACCCAGAGGAGTATGCGCATCCGGTATCCCGGTGAATAGGATTTCGATATTCGGGACATCCAGATTCACCGGGACATGATATTCCGCCAGCGATGGATTCATAATTCGGCCTCTGCGCTCGTCGAATAAAGTCTCCTCCGTTAGCGCCATTCCGATTCCCATGATGATCCCTCCACGCAACTGGCTCATGGCCGTCTTCGGATTCACGATCGTTCCGCAATCGAACGAGCCGAGCCAGCGGGACACCCGCACTTCACCCGTATCGGCATGCACTCGAACCTCGCAAAATTGCGCGCCGTACGACGCCATCGAATATTTCAACATCTCCAACGGGGGTCCGGAAGCCGCTTCCCCCTCGACCGACGCCTTCCCCGCTTTTTGCAGGATGGTCGAATAGGTCTCCCCTAGCGCCGCGTTGCTGGTTTGATATAAGCCGCCGTCACGCGCTTCCAGCTGTTCGTATTTCGCGCCATGCAGCGGGGAATCCGCGCGGTGATTCGCAAGCTTCAGCAGTTCACGATGAACCTGTTCCACTGCGGCCTGCACTGCCGCGAAAATGGTAGCGGTCTGGTTTGAGCCACCCGCTAACATCGGGGTATCAGGAAGCTTGGAATCGCCATACTGAAACGAAATGTTCTGGAGGGGCAAGCCCAAGCGATCGGCTGCATGCTGTATCTGCGCCGTGGCGGTTCCCATTCCCATTTCACAAGCGGGCGTTTGCACAATTGCCGTTCCATCGGCATGAATCGCCAAGCGAGCCTTCGCCGGCATCCGAAGATAAGGATAGTAGGCCGTCGCCACGCCTTGGCCGACTAACCACTTCCCGTCCCGTTGCGCTCGAGGCTCGCGATTGCGCGTGGCCCATCGGAATTTCTCGGCCCCCAGGCGATAAGCTTCCAGTAGTTGGCGACCGGAAAACTCCGTGCCTTTCGTCGGATCTTTCGCCGGTTCGTTAATTCTCCGGACGTCAATCGGATCCATGCGCAGTGCAACGGCAAGTTCGTCAATCGCGGATTCCAAGGCGAACGTTCCGATCGATTCGCCCGGAGCCCTCATCCACGTATTGGCGACGGTATCGAGGTAAACAAGTTTTTGCCCGATGAATAAATTCGCTGCACTATAAAGATGTCTCGCCGGGAAGGTGCATTGCTCGGCGTATCGCCCGCTCTTTACTGTTGCGGTCAGTCCGGTATGGATCAAAACGCTTAATGCCCCGTCGTTCCCCGCGCCTAACGCTACACGCTGTTCGGAGATGGTACGCCCGCCGATCACGCGGTAAACGCCCTCGCGGGGTAACGCCAGTTTCACCGGACGATTTACAATTTTCGCGGCTGCCGCGCAAAGCGCGATATTGGTCCACAACCCTGCTTTCCCGCCGAAACCGCCCCCCACAAATGGAGCGACAACCTGAACGTTTTCGTTCTTCAGGCCGAACACATAAGCCAGGGTGTGGGCGGTCAGATTCACAGACTGCGTGGAATCGAACACCGCCAAAGTGCGGTCATCGTTCCAAACTGCAATCGTCGCGTGCGGTTCGATGGAATTATGGTTGTAACGCGGCGCCCGATACGTATTGTCGACACTTGCCGCGGCTTCTTTCATGCCCTTGGCAACATCTCCGATCGTGATTTCCGGAGGCTCGCCCATGACATCGGATGGCACGACGGCCGTCCCCTTCATGCCCTCGAATGAAACCTCGGGCGTCTCGGCGTCGTACTCGACGTCGACAAGCGTTGCGGCATATTCCGCTTGCTCCAGACTGTCGGCAACGACTATTGCTACAGCTTCTCCGTCCCAGTGGATAGCAGCATCCTGCATGATCGGCAGGTCGCTGAGTGCCACTCCCTTTCCCAGATCGTTGAAGTCGATTATCGGCGGCGCTTTCATCCGCGGCGCGCTTTTGTGGGTGATTACCGCCAGAACGCCGTCGGCACCCTCGGCCCGCGAGGTATCTATCCTGGCGATCTTACCTTTGGCGATCGTGCTGTGAACCAGCGCCGCATAAACCAGACCGGAGACCTTGAATTCGGCGGTGAAACGCGCTTCGCCTTTGACCTTGACGAGCGCATCGACACGTTCCAAGGGCTTGCCGACAAACCCAACGTGGTCGATAAGCGGATCCCTCTTTTTATCGGGAAGGAACTGCACGACCGTTTCCATAATGGACTGCATGACGCTCATTGCCCACCCCCGGCTTCCGCCATTTCGCTTAACACGCCGGCGATCGTTCGTTTTGCCAGTTCTATTTTGAAATCGTTATAGCCGTATCCCTTGGCACTCGAGAGTTCCGCGCCGGCCGCGCGCTCAAAGGTTTCCGCGCATGCTACGGCGCCTTGCAGCACCTTCTCCGCTTGATGCGCCCGCCACGGCTTATGCGCGACACCGCCCAGCGCCAGGCGGACGTTACGGATCTTCCCGTCGGCGATTTCAAGCGCCGCGGCCACACTTACAAGCGCGAATGCATAACTTGAGCGATCGCGCACCTTCCGGTATCGCGAGTTCTTCGCAAAGGAAAGCGCGGGAAGCTGAATTGACGTAATCAATTCGTCTGGCTTGAGCGCCGTCTCAACATGCGGCGTGTCTCCCGGAAGGCGATGAAAATCATCGAAGGGAATAGTTCGCTCGCCATCCGGACCTTCCACGATAACGCGCGCATCCAGTGCCGCCAGGGCGACACACATATCGGATGGATGCGTGGCAATACAACTTTCGGACGTTCCTAAAATGGCGTGAATCCGATTGAATCCACCGATGGCATCGCAGCCTGAACCAGGCATCCGCTTATTGCAGCTTGAGGCTTCGTCGTAGAAGTAATAACACCGCGTGCGCTGCATCAGATTGCCGCCGAGGGTGGCCATGTTTCGAATCTGCCCCGAAGCGCCGAATAAAATTGCCTGCGACAAAAGCGGATAACGTTGCCTGACTAAAGCATGATTGGCGACTGCGGAATTCCTAACCGACGCACCGATGGAGATACCGCCGTCCGGCAGTTCGGCGATCCCGGCCGACGGCAAGCGCGTGACATCCACCAGAGCATCGGGCTGCTCGATTTCTTCGCGCATCAGATCAATCAAGTTCGTCCCGCCGCCCAGGAATTTCGAGTTCGGGTTTCGCCCAAGCAGCGAAATGGCTCCCTTGGCTGACTCGGCGCGGGCATAAGCGAAATTTTTCATCGTGCCACCTCGGATTGAAATGCATCGCGAATGGCGGCGCAAATACCTACGTAGGCGCCGCAGCGGCACAAATTGCCACTCATTCGTTCCTTGATTTCCTCATCCGAAAAATCCAGACCGCCGGCCGAAATATCTCTCGTCACCGCGCTCGGCAAACCGTTGTTAAATTCCTTCAACATTCCGACGGCCGAACAGATCTGCCCCGGCGTACAGTAGCCACATTGAAAGCCGTCGTGCTCAATGAATGAAGCCTGCAGAGGATGCAGCCCGCCGTCCGGGGAGAGACCTTCAATCGTCGTGATATCAGCGCCTTCGTATTGAACGGCAAGTGCCAGGCACGAAAGGATCCGGTCTCCATCAACCAAGACAGTGCAAGCTCCGCACGCGCCCTGATTACAGCCTTTTTTCGTTCCCGTGAGGTCAAGATGCTCCCGCAATGCGTCAAGCAACGATACGCGTGGCTCGACCAGGAGTTCGCAAGGTTTGCCGTTGATCTGGAGCGTTATTTGAGTAGTAGAGGGCTCGGAGAGGATGGTTTGTTTCATTTTGCCAGTGAACCTCAATGATCGATGATCGCAGTAGGCCGATGAGCGGCTCGATTACGGTAGTTTACACCTCAACCTCGTCTGGTCATAGCCGGAGACGGTCTTGGGGTTTAGTTCGCCGGCCACCCGGCCGCCGGCTTTCTCATGCCCGCGACTGATGAGGACGTAACGTCGGCGATCATTCGCGCCAGGCGGACGGCATGATCAAAATCGGGAGCAGTCGAGGTGCCCCGCGAAATGTCATCGCGAAGAGCTGCGTATATCCCCGCGACGTTGGCGGCAGTATCCGCCATCGGCCCGATCTCGCCCTCTTCGACGTGCTGGGGAATGCCATTCAGCGAAAGGCGGAGGCGGCCCGACTGGAAGCCTCTTAGGGCACCGCCATCCAGCGCGAGAACGCCCTTTTCACCGGTCGCTTCCAGCCGGAACGGCGTATCCGGCGGACCGCCTCCGGCTACCTCGACCGTCAGTGCGCCGCCATCGATCAGACGCGCCTGCACCAGAAGGTGGTCGGGCGTAGATCGCACTTGCCGCGTCCCGTCGCCGCCGATCTCGACTTCGGGATATTGGATGGTGGCAAGCGCCGTTAAGTCAACCAACCTGCCAAGCACTGCGATGGCCAGATCGAGCGTGTGTGCACCCTGAATGGTGACGAGCGTGACGCCATTCTCACCATTCTCCGCATAGGATTCCGCTAACGGTGTTTTCGACCCGAACCCGAGAGTGCTGGAATAAATCCGCGCGCTGAGCACACGTCCGATGGCGCCGGACCCAATCAGATCGCGAGCCTTCAGCGCGGCCGGATTCATTCGCGTCTGCAAGCCAACCGCGGCGTGGACTCCCGCGGCACTCGCGGCGGCGGCAATCTCTTCCGCTTCAGCAACGCCGCGTCCCAGAGGCCATTCGCAATAGATATGCTTACCCGCCGCTACGGCGCCCAGAACCAACTTGAGATGGCTGGGAACCTTGACGCATACCGCGACAAGGTCGATGTTAGGATCGCGGAACAACGCCGCTCCATCCCCGTAGGCTGCCTTCGCGCCGAAAGCTTTGGCGGCAGTCTCGGCCGTGGCTTGGTTGTTGGTGGCGACGGCCGCGAGCTCTAATCCCTCTAGCTTTTGAACCGCGGGAACATGCGACTCTTTCGCCCACCCCCGTTCGACGCTGACGCCGATGATCCCAACTCTTAGCGACTTCCCCATTTGCCATCTCCTTCCAGTTTCGCGGGTCTGTTCCGTGTGAAAACGAGCGGCGTCACCGTTTGATTTTGCTAATGGACCTCAATCATCGATGATCGCAGTAAGCTGTGGCTGAATCGTCTGAATATGCGAAACGTTCTCGCCGGTGAACATCTCCAATACCCATGATCGTTTCCAAGCTTCGTCTCGTGTTCAGGCTTCAACGTCGTGATCATTTCTTAATTGCACTCGCTTCCGTTCTTATGCCTTTCGCATCCGTAGCACAACAAGCACCTTCAGCGGCGACGCGGCTGAATGAATTGGGTCCCGAGAATTCCCGGATGGCACAGAGAGTTGGAAATTGGGATGTTGTTGAAACGATCTGGGCTTCGCCAGGCGCTGCGCCGATTTCAACGAAGTATATTGCGGAGCGCAAGATGATCGGAGCCTTCTTGCAGGAAATCATACAGCCGGCGCCGGGCTCCGCCGTACCTGACTTTCGAAGGATTTACTACCTGAGCTTTAACCGTGTCGAAGGCCGCTGGAAATATGTCTCAATGGATACTCGTAACCCTGTTGGACTGATGCCCGCGGCGAGCTTCGGTCCCGGGGATAAGGGAACGATTACGCTCATGTTCGAACCGTTTGCCATCGCGGGCGCTGGAATGAACGTAGCCGGTCAAATGTTAAGGATGGACGAAATCATGATTCAAAAGGACGCTGGCCACGACCTTGCAGAGGAGCGCTTCATGCTGGCAGACGGAAGCGGTAAAGCGTGGCTTGCGTACCGATACGAATACGTACGGCGGCAGTAGTAGGTAAAGCGACTCCATATAGTACAAGCCACGAAAGTCCCTGAACATTTTAAAGGCGATAGTTTCGCTGAACACTGCACATGACCGGTGCGTCGGTTGACTTCCGGATCCTGTTAATGTGATTATCGCGGCACCGAAATCATGTTCATTCGCGTAAAATATCTTGCCCCCACATTGCTTGCGGCTGTTGTTTGTTTCGCTCAGCAATCCGCGCCCCCATCCGTCACCGCCGCCGATTATGCGCGCGCCGAGAAATGGATGCCGTATAACACGACGCCGCTTGTTTTTCGGGCCACTGTACGGCCCAATTGGCTGCCCGACGATCGGTTCTGGTATCGCAATACAATCGTCGAAGGCAGCGAATTTGTTGTGGTCGATCCGGTTCGCAGGACTCGCGAGCCTGCCTTCGATCGCACCAAACTGGCGGCCGCCCTCTCCACAGCGGCTGGTGCGGCCTACGATTCTTATCATCTTCCCTTCCAGGAGATCGACTTCTCCGGCGGCGTAAACACTGTATCGTTCGCCGTCGCGGGCAAGCGTTGGACGTGCGATTCCGCCGGCTCGCACTGCGCCCCTGGCACTGGCGAAGCACCGGCTGCGCGGGGAGCGTCTCGAAACGACGTACCCTCGCCCGACAAGAAGCGCACGGCCTTCATTCGCGATTACAATCTCTGGGCTCGCGATGTCGCGACCAAAAAAGAAACACAGCTGACCAGCGACGGCGTGAAGGATTTCGGCTATGCGACGGACAACGCGGGATGGGTTCGCAGCGATCGGGCGATCCTTCTCTGGTCGCCCGATTCCAAGAAGATCGCTACATTTCAGCAGGATCAGCGCGGCGTCGGCGAGATGTATTTAGTCGATACTAAGATCGGCCATCCGTCGTTGCAGGCCTGGAAGTATCCACTTCCAGGCGACGATGTTGTGGCGACAATACAGCGGGTGATCGTCGAAGTAGATGTTCCGCGCGTGATCCGCCTGAAGATGCCCGCCGATCAGCATCGCTCGACACTGTGCGACCACATCGCTTGCCGCGGCAATGAGTGGGCCGATGTCCAGTGGAGCCCGGACAGCACTCGCCTGGCTTTTGTATCCACATCCCGCGACCATAAGCACGAGCAACTTCGCGTCGCCGATGCGGGCAGCGGAACCGTGCGCGACGTCCTGGAAGAAACCGTGAAGACCTTCTTCGAATCGGGAAACGGACGTGTGAATTGGCGTTACATGCCGGGCTCGAACGAAATTTTGTGGTTCTCCGAGCGCGATAACTGGGGCCAACTTTATCTGTACGATCTCGACAGCGGCAAGCTGAAGGGGCAGGTCACCCGCGGCGAAGGTAATGTCAGCCAGGTACTGCGCGTGGATGAACAAACCCGCGCACTTTATTTCCTGGGAGTGGGCCGCGAGAAGGGCAGGGATGCGTACTTCTCACACTTCTACCGTGCCGGGCTGGACGGCAAAGGCACGTCGCTTCTGACGCCCGAAAACGGCAATCATGAGATCACTCTGTCGCCTTCGGGACGGTACTTCGTCGATACTTATTCCAAGCCCGATGCGCCGCCTGTCACAGTGCTTCGCGATCTGGACGGGAGGCTCCTTCTGACGCTTGAGACAGCCGACATATCGCGTCTGGTGGCCACCGGGTGGAAGCCCGTGGTTCCGTTCACCGTCAAAGCTCGCGATGGCGTCACCGATCTGTATGGGGTGATGGCCAAGCCAACCAACTTCGATCCCAACAAGAAATACCCCATCATCAATCACATTTATCCGGGTCCGCAGGGTGGCAGCGTCGGAAGCCGAGCCTTCTCGGCGTCGCGTGGCGATATACAATCGCTGGCCGAACTCGGCTTTATCGTCGTCTCGATCGACGGCATGGGTAATCCGTCGCGCTCCAAGAAATTTCACGAAGCCTACTACGGCGATATGGGCGATAATACGCTGCCCGATCAAGTTGGCGCGATGAAAGAACTCGCCCGGCGTTACGCCTGGATCGATATCGATCGTGCGGGCATATATGGACACTCGGGCGGTGGCTACGCGGCGGCTGGCGCCATGTTCCACTATCCAGACTTCTTCAAAGTGGGAATCTCCGAAGCCGGCAACCACGATAACCGTAACTATGAAGACGATTGGGCTGAGAAGTGGCACGGCCTACTGGAGCGCAAGCCGGATGGGAGCACCAATTACGATACACAGGCCAACCAGAACTTCGCCAAGAACCTGAAAGGGCATTTGCTGCTGGCCCACGGCACGATGGATACCAATGTCCCGCCATCGAATACGCTTCTGGTGGTGAATGAATTGATCAAGGCAAACAAGGATTTCGATTTGATCATGCTCCCCAATCGCGGCCATGGCTTCGGCAACGAGCCATACATGGTGCGGCGCCGCTGGGATTATTTTGTGCGCTATCTTCTGGGAGTCGAGCCGCCGAAAGAATACACTCTGAAGAACCCGCCGGATCCACGATCGAGCGGAACGAATTAGCGGCCTGCAATGAAGAGCTACTACTTGCCGAGCTTTTCAAACGGGATATTCAGGATGGGATATTTGCTCCAATCCTTGTAATCGAAGTGCCACCATTCGTACTTATTCACTTCGAATCCCTGGGCTTCCATCGCCTTGCGCAACAACTCGCGCCGTTCGGTCTGTTCTTTGGTACCGCCGGTATAGGTTGGATAGGCGCGCTCCGACATTTCGTCATACCCGCTGGGCATTACCACCGGCTTACCCGTTTTCAGGCTATACAGGCTGAGGTCGACGGCGCAGCCGCGATTATGCTTCGAGCCAAGCGCCGGATTCGCCACGAAATCGTGCTTGTCGTCGGGCGTGCCATCCCAGAACATCTTCGTCACCGCCCAAGGCCGATACCCATCGTGAACCAGCACTCCGAAACCCTTCGCCGCGAGCAGCTTTTCCGCTTGCACCAAGGCTTCAGCCGCCGGCCGCTGGAGGAATGCCCGAGCTTGCGTATAGAACGGCGTGCCCATAAAGTTGTTATCGCTGGCGTAGCGGATATCGAGGTGTATTTTCGGATCCAGCTTCACCAATTCCACCAAGTCGGGCTGGCGAAAATCGCCGCTTTCAACAGGAGGCTGTGCCGCCGCCGATTCCCGGCGAAGCTGTTCCACCGCCTTGATCGGCTTCACCTTGAAGGTCTGGGTTTGCGAGAAGCAGGCGGAAACGGAAAGAAGATAATACAGCGTGATTGTGCGGATCAAGAATACATTCTAGCCGATCGGCGGTGAAGGCTACTTCGGGATGATCTTGACCAGGTCTACGCGGCGGTTGAGCATCCGCCCCTTCGCGGTATCGATGTCGGCGATTGGCTTCGATTCGCCATTTCCCGCCGCCGCAAGCCGGCTCTTATCAATCCCATGCGCTACCAGCCAGGCTACCAGCGTACTCGCCCGTTGCCGGGAGATCACATGATTCGTAGCCGTCAGGCCGGTATTATCGGTGTTCACTTCAATCCGGACCTTCAATTCGGGATGCCCTTTCAGAAGCTTTAAAACTTCGTCCATGATGCTCTCCGATTCCGGCATTACATTCATCCGCGCCGCATCGTATTCCAGTCCATAGAGCGCCACGTGACCGGTTTTCTCGATGGCCTCAGCCATTTCTTTGGCCTCCAGCGGCTCCGGCTCCGGGGGAATTACTTTGAATTCGTACAACGTGTAATACTTCGCGATCGCCTCCACCAGAATCCACGTATCCTTCAATTGCGCGGATAATTCCGCCTCGGCATCCGTGTTCACATACGGAACTTTGTATCCGCTAAGCTTCAGAAGGTTGGCCCCGCGCTGCACAATTTGCGATGCGCTCACGGTTTCGGCGCACTCGTACATCACCGCCTTCAGTTCGCCTTCCATCGATTCGATAACGGGGTCGCCATTGAGTTCTTTTCCCACGGGGACGTCGCGCCGCTCGTAATCTTTCGTTTCGCAATTATCGATCCGGCACCCCTGCATTCTGGGTAGAGCGGTAGAGTCCACGCAGCCCGCGGCGTCGCCTTTTACCGCTGTTACCGCAGCCGAAACGGGGGCCGGTTTCGCAGCCTGCCCGTAAAGACTCGCCGCAAAATTACATCCCAGCGCCACCATTAGCAAACGAATCGACGCACTGGAGTTCTCCGCAAAAATCATACGCAACACTGCATACCTTCCGCTTCATCCTATTCCTGGGCGATTAACGACTTACGATCTATCGTCAGGGATCGGGCAAAACCTTAGAATTTGGCTCTTAACCGCCGATGGAATACATTGGGCGGGGAGGCGGAATAAAGCGAGTGGAATTGATTTCGTGGCCCAGCCACTTAGCGCTGACATTCTGGCGGAGAAGAGCGGCGATGCGTTCATCGCTTTCGCCCGAGCGTAGCGCCTGCTTGACGTCCGTTTCATCGATCGCGAACAGGCAGTATCGGAGCTTACCGTCGGCTGTCAAACGAATTCGATTACAGTTCATACAGAAGGGCCTGCTAATGGACGCGACGAAGCCGATCTTGCCTATTCCATCGCGGAACCGGTATTCGGTGGCGGGAGCGCGTGGGTCGGCGTCGGGAATCGCCTCCAGGGAACCGATCTCTTTTGAGATCATGGCAATCATCTCGTCGGCCGTCAAAACCTTGCCGTTCTTCCAAAGGCTTTGCGAATCCAGCGGCATAAACTCTATATAGCGGATCTCAATATTATTTGCCCGCCCAAATAGAGCCAGCGGAACGATATCTTCTTCCACCAGATTCTTCACCGCCACCGCATTGATTTTTAGCGGAGCGAACCCAATTTTCTGGGCCACTTCGATGCCCCGCATCACCTTATCGAAATCGTCGCGACGGGTAATTTGCAGAAAGCGCTGGCGATCCAGAGTGTCCAGATGAATATTCAGGCGGCGCAATCCAGCGTCATAGAGCGATTGAGCCTGCTCGGCCAGCAAGACCCCATTCGTCGTCAAGGCGAGGTCGTCGATTCCCGGAATCGCCGTCAGCTTTTCAATCAAGACCGGAAGGTTTCGACGGAGCAGTGGTTCGCCGCCGGTCAGCCGTAATTTCTTTACGCCCAGGCTCGCCGCCACCCGAACCACTCGCTCGATTTCTTCAAACGATAGAATCTGCTCCCGCTCGACAAACTTCACGCCCGTTTCCGGCATGCAATAGAAACAGCGAATATTGCAACGGTCCGTTACGCTGATGCGCAGGCTATCGTGGACCCTGTCGAATTTGTCAATCAGAGGAGCGTGCATTTTAATTGAGGGCTAGCGAATCGCCAGCATACGGTTAATCGGAATCGCGGCCCGTTCAATCATTTCCGGCGAAAGATCCACTCGTGGCTGCAGCGTTCGCAAACACTCGCGCAACTTTTCCAGCGTATTCAGCCGCATATACGGGCACTCACTGCAGTTGCAATTCTCATTCGGCACGAAGAAAAACTGCTTGTGGGGAGCGCGGCGGCGCAGAGAATATCCCACTCCGCTCTCCGTCATGACGATAAATTCCTGCTGTGGAGCCTGGACGCACCAATCGATAATCGCCGAAGTGGACCCGATAAAGTCGGCCATCGCCAGGACGTCGACCGGGCACTCGGGATGCGCGGCGATGGCGGCGTTAGGATGTTCCGTACGGGCCTGCCGCACGCGCCGGGCTGGAAATGTTGCGTGAACGATGCACGCTCCCTGCCAGATCTTCATGTTCTCGCGCCCCGTCTGGCGCTTCACGTAATTGCCCAAATTGATGTCGGGAAGAAACAAAACGGTCTTTTCGGCGGGAATGGAATTCACGATATCGACGGCATTGCGGGAAGTACACAGGATGTCGCTTTCCGCCTTCACCTCAACCGAAGTATTGATGTAGCTGACGATGACGTGATCGGGATGCAGTTGGCGATAAGCATGGATTTGCTCGGCCGGGCAGCTCTCTACCAGGCTGCAACTGGCATCCTTGTCGGGGACTACGATGATCCGTTCGGGATTCAGGACCTTGGCGGTTTCGGCCATAAACCAGACACCGCAAAAAGCAATGACATCGCCTTCGAAATCGCGGGCCTTGCGCGCCAGTTCAAGGCTATCGCCCACCACATCGGCGAGTTCCTGAATTTCCGATTCCTGGTAATGATGCGCCAGAATGATCGCCCGCCGGTCGGCCTTCAGATCCGCGATTTCTTCCGCTATAGATTTCGTAAGTAACATCGGAATATCTCTACATTTAGTGTCACACAGTAAGGGAGTACACCATCCGCCATATGGATTCGGAATTTCTCGCCAAGCACCTTAGTACAATAATATTTATACCCGGTCGGGAGGATCCATTCCATTGAATCAAGCTCTCCTCGCCTTGGAGGACGGTACTGTCTTCGAAGGCAACGGATTTGGTGCGCGCACGGAACGCTCTGGCGAAGTTGTCTTCAATACATCGCTAACCGGCTACCAGGAAATCTTTACAGACCCGTCTTATGCGGGGCAGATTGTCATCCTCACAAACCCGCAGATTGGAAACTACGGCGCCAACGAATATGACAGCGAAGCTTTCAAACCATTTATCGAAGGATTGGTGGTTCGCGAGTTCTCGCCCATAGCCAGCAATTGGCGTTCCCAAGAGAATGCGGACGACTTCCTGGCGCAAAGCGGCATCCCCATTATCGACGGCATCGATACGCGCTCTTTGGTTCGACATCTGCGCAGCAAAGGCGTTATGCGGGGTGTGCTTTCGAGCGCCGGCGGCGATCCGCGCGAGCTGGTAGAGAAAGCGCGAGCCATCCCATCAATGGCGGGGCTGGATCTTGCCAGCCGCGTATCCACGGCGTCCAGTTACTACTGGGATCAGGGCACCAACCCCGTTTCCCCATCAGAACGAGAGGTGAAAATCGCCGAGCCGCGGCACCACATCGTCGCTTACGATTACGGCATCAAGCGCAATATTCTGCGGCGTTTGGTCCAGACAGGCTTCGTCGTCACGGTGGTGCCGGCGCTGACATCGGCCGAAGACGTTCTTGCTCTAAATCCCGAAGGTGTCTTCCTCTCGAATGGTCCTGGTGATCCGGAGCCGCTCCAGTTCCACACCGAACAGGTGCGCAAATTAATCGGAAAGAAGCCCATCTTCGGCATCTGTCTAGGCCAGCAGATTCTGGGCCTCGCCCTGGGCGGCAAAACCTACAAATTGAAATTCGGCCATCGCGGCGGCAACCATCCGGTGTTGAACCAGATCACGAACAGAGTGGAAATCACGGCTCACAATCACGGCTTTACAGTGGACCCCGATTCGCTAAACGCGAGCGACGTGGAAACCACCCACATCAACCTCAACGACAATACGCTGGAAGGTTTCCGGCATCGGAATCATCCGCTGTTCTGCGTGCAATATCATCCCGAAGCGGCACCCGGTCCGCACGACTCCCACTATCTCTTCGAGGACTTTCGGAAGCTCATCGAATCCAATTCCTGATACATGCCTAGACGCAACGATCTCCATCGAATTTTGATTGTCGGCTCCGGCCCCATCGTCATCGGGCAAGCCTGCGAGTTTGATTATTCCGGCGCCCAGGCATGCAAAGCGCTGCGTGCCGACGGCTATGAAGTGATCCTCATCAATTCCAATCCGGCGACGATTATGACGGATCCCAATCTGGCCGACAAAACTTACATTGAGCCACTCAGCGTGGAGTTCGCCGAAGAAGTGATTCGTAAAGAACGTCCCGACGCGCTGCTATCCACCGTGGGTGGCCAGACCGGTTTGAATCTCTCGGTCGACCTGGCGGAAGCCGGCGTTCTCGACCGCTATGGCGTGGAACTTATTGGCGCCAAAATCGATTCCATCAAGAAAGCGGAAGACCGTCTGTTGTTCAAGGACGCGATGCGCAAGATCGGCCTCGATACACCGCAATCGCAACTGATCCGCAATATCGACAAGGGTCTGGAATTCGCGAACTGTATCGGGTATCCGGTTATCTGCCGGGCCAGCTTTACGCTGGGAGGCGCCGGCGGCGGGATCGCCTACAATCGCGAAGATCTCTACGACATTCTGGAACGCGGACTGGATCTTTCGCCGGTTCACGAAGTTCTTATCGAGGAAAGCGTACTGGGATGGAAAGAGTACGAGCTGGAAGTTATTCGCGATCAGGCCGACAACGCGATCATCGTTTGTTCCATCGAAAATTTCGATCCGATGGGTGTGCATACAGGCGATTCCATCACGATCGCCCCGGCGCAAACCCTTTCCGATCGCGAATATCAGATGATGCGCGATGCTTCATTACGTTGCTTGCGTGAAATCGGGGTGGACACCGGCGGCTCGAACGTACAGTTCGCAATCAATCCGCAAGATGGCCGGATGGTTATCGTGGAGATGAATCCGCGTGTTTCGCGCAGCTCGGCACTGGCTTCGAAAGCCACCGGATTTCCCATCGCCAAGATCGCCGCGAAGCTCGCTGTCGGCTATCGTCTGGACGAACTCAAGAACGACATCACACGCGTGACTCCGGCCTGTTTTGAACCGACCATCGATTACGTCGTGGTGAAGATCCCCCGCTGGCAATTCGAAAAATTTCCCGGGGCGGAGCCTGTTCTCGGCACCCAGATGAAGTCTGTGGGCGAGGTGATGGCCATCGGCCGTACCTTTAAACAAGCGCTCGGCAAGGCAGTTCGCAGCCTGGAAACCGGCAAGTCCGACTCGGCTCAAAAATTCGATGAGACCATGATCGGCTCGCGCCTGATCACGCCCAATCCCGACCGCCTTCCCTACATCCGCTTCGCTTTCGAACGGGGCTGGAGCGTCGAACAGGTCCGCGAGTTAACCAATATCGATCCCTGGTTCCTGCAGCAGTTTTGGGAGGTTATTCAATTCGAAGGCACGCTGAAGTTTCAAACGCTTGAGACCGCACCGCGCGAAGTCATCCTCAAAGCCAAGCGCGACGGCCTTTCCGATCCGGTGCTTGCCCGCATCTGGAATACCGAACCGCTGGCGGTTCGCAAGCGGCGGAAGGAACTCGGCGTCAGTGCGATCTTTAATCGCGTCGATACTTGCGCGGCGGAGTTTGAGAGTTTCACGCCTTACATGTATTCCAGCTATGAGTCGGAATGCGAATCGAACCCCACCGGTCGCAAAAAAGTGATGATTCTGGGTAGCGGACCCAATCGCATCGGGCAAGGAATTGAGTTCGATTACTGTTGCTGTCACGCGTCATTCGCGCTGCAGGAATTCGGCGTCGAATCGATCATGGTCAACTGCAATCCAGAGACGGTCTCTACCGACTATGACACCAGCGACCGCCTCTACTTCGAACCGTTGACTTTGGAAGACGTTTTGAATATCTACGACACGGAAAAGCCCGATGGCGTGATTGTTCAATTCGGCGGGCAGACTCCTTTGAACCTGGCGCTTCCGCTGAAAGCCGCCGGCGTCCCGATCATCGGCACCGACCCCGAAAATATCGACCTTGCGGAAAATCGCAAGCTGTTCGGCGCACTACTCGACAAGCTGGCAATTCCTTCACCGCCCAATGGAACGGCCACTAATGTCGAGGAAGCCTGCGAGGTGGCGCGGCGTCTTGGATTTCCGGTGCTGGTGCGGCCCAGCTACGTATTGGGTGGCCGCGCCATGGTGATCGCCTACGACGAAGAAAACGTCCGGCGTTACATGCATGAGGCCGTCACCTTCTCGCAAGACCGGCCGGTATTGATCGATCGCTTCCTGGAAGACGCTACCGAAGTGGATGTGGACGCGCTCTCTGACGGCAATGACGTTTTGATCGCCGGCATTATGGAACACATTGAAGAAGCGGGCGTGCATTCCGGCGACAGTTCCTGCGTTCTGCCTTCCACGTCGCTCAGCCGCGATGTTCTGGACACGATCGAAAGCTATACGCGCAAGCTCGCCGTGGCGCTCAATGTCATCGGCCTGATGAACGTTCAGTACGCCATCAAGGACAACACGGTGTACGTGCTGGAAGTGAATCCCCGGGCGTCGCGCACCGTTCCCTACGTCAGCAAGGCGACCGGCGTCGCGCTACCCAGAATCGCTGTCGGCCTGATGCTCGGCAAAAAGCTGAAAGAGCTTACCGACAAAACCGGCGTCCTTCCCGTCTCGCGCTATTTCGTGAAGTCGCCTGTCTTCCCGTTTAACAAATTCCCCGGCGTCGACCCGGTTTTAGGGCCGGAAATGCGCTCTACCGGCGAAGTGATGGGCGTCGGTGATAATTTTGGTGAAGCCTTCGCGAAAGCACAAATGGGAGCGGGGACGCCGTTGCCGGATAAGGGCAGCGTCTTCCTGAGCGTCAACGATCGCGACAAGCCGGCGGCGGTGGAAGTGGCACGAAAGTTTCAGGAACTCGGGCTGGAAATTACGGCCACCCGCGGAACCGCAGCCACGTTGCGCGCCGCTGGAATCAAATGCAAGACCATCTTCAAGGTGAATGAAGGACGGCCAAACGCTGTCGATTTATTGAAGGCGGGTTCCATCCAACTGGTGATTTATACGGCATCCACCGGGGCGAATTCGTTCAGCGACGAAAAGCATATTCGCCGTAGCGCCGTTTCCTATCGCGTGCCTTGTATTACCACGCTAAGCGGTGCAAGAGCAGCGGTCGAAGCAATTGCCTCGCGCCGCCGAGACCCCATCCGGGTTTGGAGCTTGCAGGAAATCCATTCCTGATGGTTGTGTTGAAATAGAGCTGTTCCTATGACGACAGCGCTCTTCCTGCTTACGCTTTTCGCCCAGCAATCCCCGATGATCGCGCCGCCTCCGGCGATTGCTGCGCCGCCCACGACAACGAATATCGCGCCTCCGCCGATTGATGAGAAGCTCATCGTTACCAGGCATGAGATCACCTCCGGCGGTAAGACGCTGCGCTATACGGTGAACACCGGCATGATGCCGATTCGCAATCCGCTGGGCGAATTAGAAGCGCATATTTTCTTCATGGCCTACACGCTGGACGACGCTCCGGACAAGGCCAAACGTCCGCTGATGTTTTCATTCAATGGTGGTCCGGGCTCATCGTCGGTTTGGCTGCACATGGGCGCCATCGGCCCTAGGCGCGTGCGTATGAACGACGATGGAAGCCTTCCACCGGCGCCTTACCAGCTTGTGGACAACGAAGCGACCTGGCTCGATAAAACCGATCTTGTCTTCATAGATCCCGTCGGAACCGGGTTCAGCCGCGCCGTCAAGCCGGAACTGGCGAAGAAATTTTACGGCGTCCAGGGCGACTTGGAATCGGTGGGCGAGTTCATTCGGATGTATCTCACGCGCAATGAACGCTCCACCTCGCCACTCTATCTGGTGGGCGAAAGCTACGGAACAACGCGCGCCGCGAATCTTTCGGGATACATGTTCGAGCAGGGCGTGGCCTTCAATGGCGTCATCCTGCTTTCCACGGTGCTGAATTTCCAGACGATTCTGTTCACCGACGGAAATGATTTGCCTTATATGCTGTACATGCCGTCTTACGCGGCGGCGGCCTGGTATCACAAGAAGCTGAAGGACACTCGGCCGCTACCCGAGATCCTCAAGGAAGTGGAAGCCTGGAGCGTCACCGGATACACCGAAGCATTGGCCCGCGGCGATAGCATGACTCCAGAACAACGCGCCGATACGATCGCGAAAATTGCCCATTACACCGGACTCGACCCGAAGGCGATCGACCGCACCAATCTGCGCATCAGTCTCGGCGAGTTCATGCAGGAACTTCTGCAAGACGAAAAGAAAGTCGCGGGGCGATTGGATAGCCGTCTGGTTGGCGCAGCGAAATTTGGCGCTCCGGTCCCCTTTCCCGATTCCGATCCATCCATGGACGCCATCCGGCCACCTTATACGTCGCTGTTTACGAATTACGTTCGGGCGGATCTGGGGTACAAGTCCGACAGCGTGTATCACATCCTGGGCGGTGCTCCTGGACTGCAAGCGTGGGATTGGGGCGCGCCAAATCACTTCGTGGATGTCAGCTCTTCTTTGCGCAGCGCGTTTGCCAAGAATCCGCACATGAAGCTGTTCGTCGGCCGCGGTTATTACGACATGGCGACACCATACTTCGGGGCTCTTTATACATTGAGTCACATGGGTCTGCCGGCCTCGGCGCACCAGAACATCACAGTGCGGGATTACGAAGCGGGGCATATGTTTTACGTCCACAAACCCTCGCTGCTGCAGTTAAAGAAGGATGTTAGTAACTTTATCGACGCCTCGCTCTAAGGGTGGCGGCGGATTAAATTCGGTTTAGATAGATGGAAAATCAAAGGTCTTTCGTAACGGGGATGCCAAATTTTCCATCCAAGTCGCAGTGGTGATGGGAAGGTAACGGGATATGAAGCAATATCAATCAGCGATCGCGATTTCACTCTTGAGTCTTTGTGGGTTGTGGGCTCAGACTGCCTCAGCCCAGGATGACGACCCTCCGGGCCGGGTTGCCCGCTTGAATTATGTGACCGGTCCGGTATCGTTTCAACCGGCGGGGGTTGACGATTGGGCGGAAGCGGCTATAAACAGACCGCTTACCACCGGGGACCATTTATGGACGGACGACAACGCACGCGCCGAACTGCATGTTGGGCCGAACGCGATTCGCCTGGATCCCCATACGGGTTTCTCATTCTTAAACCTTGACGATCAGGGAACGCAGATTCGACTGTCCGAGGGCACGGTGGAGGTTCGCCTGCGGCGCTTGGATGACAACGAAGCCTATGAAGTGGATACGCCAAATCTGGCATTCTCCCTGCTCCGCACGGGAGACTATCGCATCACCGTCGATCCGGATGGCAACGCGACGATCCTGGTAGTCCGCGCCGGCGAGGGCGAAGTGACGGGCGGCGGCCAGGCCTTTACCGTTCGCGCCGGTCAGATGGCCCGCGTCTCCGGGACCGATGAAATCAGATACGACTTGAATGGCGTGCCGCCCCTGGATCAATTTGATAGCTGGTATTCCGCGCGCGACCGGCACGAAGAACAAGCCGCCGCGCAAACCTCGCGCTACGTTTCCTCAGATATGGTTGGAGCCGAGGATTTGGCGGATAACGGATCCTGGGAATCGGCGCCGGAGTACGGGAATGTATGGTATCCGCGGGGAGTGGAAGCCGGATGGGCCCCTTATCATAATGGCCATTGGGCCTGGGTTAGCCCCTGGGGTTGGACTTGGGTGGACGATGCTCGCTGGGGTTTTGCGCCATTCCATTACGGCCGTTGGGCCTATGTCAGAGATCGTTGGGGCTGGGTCCCAGGACCGTTGGCCTCCCGTGCCGTGTATGCTCCCGCATTAGTCGCTTGGGTTGGCGGACCTCGCTTTGGAGTGTCGGTTTCCATCGGCGGTGGACGCGGCGGCGGGGAGGGAGTGGGATGGTTCCCGTTGGCTCCCGGTGAAGTGTATGTTCCCGGATATCACAGCAGCCAGCGCTATGTAAATCGAGTAAATATTTCGAACACCCGGGTAACAAACATTCAGGTGACGAATGTTTACAACAACTACCTAAATAACAACGGCAATAACCGCATTGAATACAGAAACCGGACGGTGGTTAACGGCGTATCGGCGATGAACCAACAGGCGTTCGCCGGGGGACGGGCGGTTTCGCAGAACTCCCTACGGTTATCACAGGACGACCTGCGCCAAGCGCAGGTGACGCATCGGGCTTCGATAGTCCCCACCCAACAGAGCGTTTTCGGTGGACGCGGCGGGATGGCGGCGGGCGGCCGTCCGGTGGCAAGACCTCCGCAGGCAGTATATACCCGGCAGGTCTTCACCAGAGCAACTCCGCCTCCCACGCCAGTCCGTTTCGATCAGCAGCAGCGGGCGTTGCAGGCAAATCCGCGGCAGCAGTTCGATGCCCGCGCGATTCAGCGTTCTGTGCCGCAGCAGCAGGCGCCGCAACAACAATTTGCCCGTCCTGTGGCAACGGTGCGTCCGGGTAATGTGCGGCCGGGACAGCAACCTGGTCAACAACCTGGTCAACAACCTGGTCAACAGCCGGGTCAACAACCTGGTCAGCAGCCGAATCAACCGGGCCAAACAAATCAGCCTCGCTTGCCAGGTCAGACCCCCGCGCCGGGCCAGGATGGACGATTCAACCGTCAACCGAATCAACAGCCGCCCGACCCGCGTGTGCCTGGACGGCAACCGAACCAACAGCCCAATCAGCCGCCGCAACAGCCCGACCCGCGTGTGCCTGGACGGCAACCGAACCAACAGCCCGTTCAGCCTAATCAGCAACCGCCCCAGCCACCCGTCCAGCAGCCGAATCAGCCGCAGCAGCAACCGGACCGGGCGCCAGGACAACGCCGCAACGGGGATTTTAACCGTCCTCCGGCTCAGCCCACCACGCCCACCACGCCGCAGCGCGAACAACAACAACGCGAACAACAGGGCGAACGGCAGGTCCAACAGGAACGGCAACAACAGCAGCAGCAGCGTCAGGATCAACAACAGCTCCAGCAGCAGCAACAGCGTCAACAGCAGCAACAGCGTCAACAGCAGCAACAGCGTCAACAAGTGGACCAGCGGCAACAAGAGCAGCGCCAGCAGGAACAGCAGCGCCAGGTGCAACAACAGCAGCAGCAACAGCAGCAGCAACAGCAGCAGCAACAGCAGCAGCAACAGCAGCAGCAACAGCGCCAGGTCCAGCAGCAACAACAGGAACGGCAGGGCCAGCAGGAGCGCCAGCAGCGTCAGCAGCAGGAACAGCAACGACAGCAGCAGTTACAACAGAACCAGCAACAGCGCCAGCCACCGCCGCCGAGGGACCGGCCAGCTCGAGAGGAGCCGAAGCCTCGCGAGGAGCCAAAGAAGGAAGAGAAGAAGCCCTAACGTCTTCGTCTCATTCGTTACAACAAGTGGGGTCGTGCCAATTCGCGCGGCCCTTTTTATTTGCCTCGTCGGAGGAATCTGTGGGCGAAGGCGCGCGTCAGGGATGGCTGTCAACGAGGAACCTCCGGAGCTTTTTGCAGGTGGAATCAGCAAGGCAGAATGCCACGTTCATCTTTGGCCGTGAGCGCCGCGAGACGGGTGAGAACGTCGGTCATGTGAAATTCTGCTGTAATAGTGCATCGGAGGTCGAAGAC
>JBBSEX010000024.1:0-70140 GCA_038239345.1 Bryobacterales bacterium | reverse complement strand
TCTTCATCAGAAAACGATCGAGCTGCGCTTCCGGCAGCGGGTACGTGCCCTCCATCTCGATGGGATTTTGCGTCGCCATCACCAGGAACGGCGGCTCCAGGACGTGGGTAGTGGTTCCGCTGGTAACGGTATGTTCCTGCATCGCCTCAAGCAAGGCGGACTGCGTCTTCGGCGTCGCGCGATTGATTTCGTCGGCCAGGACGAGGTTGGCGAAAATGGGCCCGGGTTGGAAGCGAAGCGATTTCGCGCCGGCATCGCTGGTTTCAATCATCATGCTGCCCACGATGTCCGCCGGCATCAGGTCCGGTGTGAATTGAATGCGCGAGTATTTCAAATGCAGAACGCGCGAGAGAGTTCGCAGCAGCGTCGTTTTCCCCAGGCCAGGGACGCCCTCTAACAGCACGTGACCACCGGCAAGAAGACAGATCAGAACGCCATCGACGACGTCCTGCTGACCAACGATGACTTTACCGATTTCCTTGCGGACTCGATCAAGTGAGGAAACTGCAAATTGGAGAGAATCGTCGGCCCGCACGCCTACATTGTAACGGTTTCGGCGCACGCGATGGAAATGTTGCTATGGTAGATCAAATTCGATGAAGGCTTACGTCATCACTACTGGAGTTGTCTTCGGGCTAGTCACGTTGGCACATATTCTGAGGATGATTCTAGAAGATCGGCATCTGGCTACCGACCCGTCGTACCTAGTGATAACGAGTATCGCCGCCGCTCTCTGCATTTGGGCGATTCGCTTGCTTTGGCGCCGGCAGAGACCGTAAGCTTGCTTTGCCGTTTTTCTTGCTTGCGCCGTGCGAGATTCGGCACGGTTCACTTATTCGTAGCGCAGAGCGATCATCGGATCCACCTGCGCCGCCCGTCTCGCCGGAATCCAACAGGCTATTACTGCCACGGTCCCTAGAATCGCTGGCACCAGCGCGAAGACCAGCGGATCGCGCGGGCTGACGCCATAGAGCAGGTTAGCCATTACCGGCGTGATGGCGAAAGCGGCGGCGAGACCAATCGCAACTCCAAGGCCCGCCAGAGTAAGACCGTCCAATAGAACCTGGCGCAAAACATCGCCCGGATGCGCACCCAGGGCCATGCGTAAACCGATCTCTCGCGTGCGTTGGGTAACTGCGTATGCCATCACCGAATACACGCCGGCGGCAGCCAGCAATAGCGCCAACGCGGCGAAGATTCCCAGAAGGAGCGATTCGAATCGGGGACGAGCCACCGAGTCTGAAACCATTTCATCCATGGTACGGATTGCGGTGAGCGATTGGTTCGGTTCCACGGAATGAATGGCGCTCGATACCGCCGCTGTCATCGCGGCCGGGTTCCCCGATGTGCGAATCGCGAAGCTGAATGGCGTGCGCGAAGCCGTGATCGCGAACGCCTGGGGATCCAATTGGGCGATTGGAAAATACACTTCCGGGGCCGCCTCTTGTTCAAATCCGAAATGCCGCACGTTCCCTGCAATTCCCACGATTGAGAGCCATATGGGACGTCCCTTATCGTCGTCGAAGGCGACGCGCTTCCCCATTGGATCTTGTCCCGGCCAGAACCTCTTTGCCATCGCCTGGTTCACCAACACCACCGCGGGAGAGTGGCGATCGTCACGCTCCGAAAGGTCTCGCCCTTGCAGCAGCGGGATGCGCATTGCCTCCAGATATCCGGCACTAACCATACGGTACTCGGCGACCGGTTCGTGACCTTTCGGTGGAGTTGGCGCGCCTTCCACCTGAAAACTTCCATTCGAATTACTGTCGCTCAGCGGCAGATAAACCACCGCGCCGCCCGCGGTTACTCCCGCTAATCCACGAACTCCGGCCAGCATGCGTAAGAGTGATGAGAGGCGCACGGGCATCTGCTCCGGAGTGGTTTCCGGCAGATTCAGTTCCATTGTTAGCAGGTGCGAAGAGTTGAATCCCAAATCGATTCTTTGTAGTTCGACGAAGGCCTTAATCGTTAGACCGCCGCCGATCAGCAAGAGCACGGCTACGGCAATCTCAGCGACGGCCAGGCCATTGCGAAGATAGGAACTCCGCCGGCCCGATCCGGAACGTCCAGCCGATTGCTTCAACCCCTCGTTGACATCCAGGCGCAACGCTTGAACCGCCGGAGCCAAGCCGAACAGTACACCCGTCACAAGGGATAGAGCGAGAGTGAACCACAACACATTCCAATCGATGGAGATCTCCTGCATGCGTGGTAGGGTACCCGCCGGAACGAGTGCGATCAGGGCGTCCAAGCCCCAGTTCGCCAACACCAGACCGAGCACCGCGCCCAGCAAAGACAGTACAACACTTTCCGTCAGCAGTTGCCGGATAATGCGCCAGCCGCCAGCACCCAGTGCCGTGCGAACGGCAATCTCGCGCTGACGGGTAGCGGCCCTGGCCAGCAGAAGATTCGCGACGTTGGCGCAGGCAATTAGCAAAACGAAGCCAACCGCGCCAAGCAGCACCAGCAGCGCCGGACGGGATCGCCGCGTCATGCGTTCCGCCAATAAGTCCAACCGAACTCCGCGTCCCGCGTTTTGATCGGGATAAGCGTTGGCTAGTTGCGCCGCCACTCCGTTCATGTCCGTGCGAGCCTGCTCTAGCGTGATGCCCGGCTTTAGCCGCGCGATGCACTCCATATAATGATTGCCGCGGTTATTGGCCAACGCATTGTCGAAGCGGTTGGCAATGAACAAGTCGGTTCCACGCGGATACGCAAACCCCGCGGGGAGTACGCCCACCACTTCATAAAGCCAGCCGCTTAAAGCGATCGGCTTGCCAATTATGCCGATGTCTCCGCCGAAGCTCCGCTGGAATAGTCCTTGACTCAACACAACCGCGAAGGGTCCACCGGGCTTATATTCGTCGGCGGTGAAGAGTCTGCCCCGGGCCGTCGACACTTTCATCGTTTCAAAAAAGCCCGGGGAGACGGCTTGCCCCTGCAGGAACACCGGGTCGCCGTGGCCGGTGAGATTCATTCCAATGCTGCTTAACGCCGCGATACTTTCAAAAACCTTGTTGCGGTCGCGCCAATCCGCGTAGTTGGGGGCCGAAACCGATCCGAATCCTTCGGTGTAAGTTTCATTGATTACAACCAGGCGATCGGCGTCCTTCAACGGAAGCGGTCGCAACAGAACCGAATTCACGACGCTAAAGATTGCGGTATTCGCTCCAATGCCAAGAGCCAGCGCGGCCACGGCTACCACGGCGAACATAGGATTATTTCGAAGCAGCCGTAGCGAAAAGTGGAGGTCCCGCAAGATGCCGCGCATGGTGCGTGTGATGCGCACTCCAGGGGCCAGGAGCTAACGGCAAGCGGCTCAGTAGTGTACGGTTCTGCTGCCTGGCCCGGTGTGTCCGCCTGCGGGAAAACGGTGTCCGTTCCGCGACTCAGTTTTGGGCCACCCGGTCGGGTCCCGGTGTTATTATGAAGCCAATGAGTTCGCTCTCTCCGAGACTTCAACTCCGGGTTGCACAGAAGCAAATCCTGACGCCTGGTCTCGTCCAGATGGTGACGGTCCTGCAGCTGAACCGGCTGGAATTGAAGGACATGATCACGGCCGAGATCGCCGAAAATCCGATGTTGGAAGAGTCCGCCGATGGCGTCGAAGAGCTGATGCCGGCGGAAATGCAGGCGATCCTGGAATCCGAGCGGGCCTCCGACCCCGCCGACAAAACGATTCTCGAAGCCACCAGCGGCGTGAATGAGGCGATTGTCGCCGAGCCCTTTTCGGATCGGGAATTGGATCGGGAATTCGATATTGTATCGCCGGAAGTGGCGTTGGCCTCCGGAGCTCCAGAAGCGATTGAGCCTGAAGTTAAAAAGGACGCCGACCCGTTCGATGAGATCGACTTCGGTTCGTTTTTCGACGAATATTTGGATCCCGGCTATAAGAGCCCGGCGTCGGAATCGGTTGAGAAGCCTTCTTTCGAAACATTCCTTTCATCGCCAGTTACCCTTGCCGATCATTTGAATTCCCAATTAAGCGTTCTGATTATGAGCGAGGCCGTGCGCGACGCGGCGGACAACGTAATCGGGAATCTGGATGAGAACGGGTTCCTGACCGCTTCTATTGAAGAAATCGCCGCTTCGGGCGAGCACAGTGTCGAGGAAGTAAGGGAAGCTTTGCGCGTCGTGCAATCGCTGGACCCGTCGGGCATCGGCGCAAGCGATCTGCGGGAATGTCTGCTCTTACAAGTGGAAAGCCGTAACGGCAGGAACGGTGTGGCGTGGCAGGTGTTATCGGGCCATTTGAAGATGTTGGAAATGCGTCAATACAAGGAAATCGCCAAAGCCTTGGGACGCCCGATGGAGCATATCCAGATTGCTGTAGCCGTTATCCGGCATCTTGACCCGTGGCCTGGCCTGCGCTATTCCGGCACGGGTGCGCGGCAGGTTGAGCCCGACGTCTACATCTCCAAGGATGGCGAAGACTATCTCATCCAATTGAACGATGAAGATATTCCGCAGTTGCGGTTAAACGCCCAATACCGCAAGATGCTGGATCGCGATCAGGAGACGAACAAAGACGTTCGGAACTACGTGAAGGAACGCTACGCATCGGCTATACAGCTGATGAAAAATATCGAGCAGCGGAAGCAGACCATCCTTAAAGTCTGCCAATCGATCGTGCGCCGCCAGGTTGAATTCTTAGAGCACGGCATCGATACGCTGAAGCCGATGATGATCAAGGAAGTGGCTGAGGAAATCGGCGTGCACCCGTCCACCGTAAGCCGCGCGGTGGCGGGCAAATATGCTCACACTCCCCAGGGCGTTTTCGAATTACGGTATTTCTTCTCCGAGGCGGTGCAAGGGCCGTCCGGCAGTGGCACTCCACTTCTGATCTTGAAACGTAGAGTGAAGAAGATGATTGAGGAGGAAGATACGTCTCATCCGCTCACCGACGAACAAATTACCGAACGGCTGCAATCGGAAGGCATTCAGGTCACGCGGCGAACGGTAGCAAAATACCGCGAAGACATGAAAATTCCTTCCACGCATCAAAGAAGAATACGAAACTGATTGGTGCCCGCCTGGCGTCGAACAGGCGCGATAGAATTTGATCTCCACAAACGGAGGTTGTCCATGAAGGTCACCTACAAAGGTAAGCACGAACAGTGGTCAGAGACGCAACAGTCCAAGCTGGATGCGAAATTCGCCAAACTGTCCAAGATGCTCGAGCAAAAAGGCGAGAAGGAAGCTCATGTGGTTTTAACCCAGGAGCGCTACATCCATCACGCTGAGGTCCAATTGAATTTTTACGATCACCCGTTGGTAGGGCTTGGATCGGACGCTGATAATTTTTCCGCGTTGACGATTGCGGTAGACAAACTGGAGAAGCAGGCGATGAAGGTTGTTGCCAAGCGCCGCGAAGGCTATCGCGGGTCGAAGGAAGAACTTAACGGCGAAGAACCGGTGGACGTGGAAGCCGTCGAGAATACTCCAGTAAACGGAAAAGCGGCGGGCAAAAAAATCTACCGCGTGAACTACGATAACGGTAGCAAGCCGATGACGCTGGAAGAAGCGCTACTGGATATAGAGAAAGAAGTCGATTACGTCGTGTATCGCGATGCGGGGAAAGATTGCGTTTCCGTACTCGTGCGACGGCGCGACGGGCATTACGATTTAATCGAGGGAGACTAAGACTCCCCCGGAATGGCGAAAAAAACCGCGCAGATTCCCTCCGAGGCGAAGACTGCGGATCTGGTGGTGATCACCGGGCTCAGTGGATCCGGCAAGGCGACCGTGCTCAAGTCGTTTGAGGATCTTGGTTATTACGCGGTCGACAACATGCCGATCGAGCTGATTCCGAAGTTTGCCGAATTGATCCGCGATGCTTCAAAGATTCGGCGGGCCGCGTTGGTGGTGGATATTCGCGAGGGTGACTCCTTACGCCGGTTCCCGGCGATGTATCATGCGATGCGCCGCAAGGTAGCCACCCAACTACTCTTTCTGGAAGCCGACGATAAGACTTTGATGCGGCGCTTCAGCGAGACGCGGCGGCCGCATCCGTTGGGCATCAAGCAATCCGTCTCCGACAGCTTGGAATCCGAACGCCGGCAACTTGGGCCGATTCGCGCCATTGCCGACCACATCATCGATACCAGTAAGCTGAACGTACACGAGCTACGCGAACTGATCGGCGAAAAGTTCCTGGGAACACGCGACGAGTCGAAGATCATGATTTCGGTGACCAGCTTCGGCTATCGTCACGGAGTTCCGGCGGATAGCGATCTGGTGTTCGATGTGCGCTTCCTGCCAAACCCGAATTACATTCCGGAGTTCAAAAACCTGACGGGACGCCATCCCAGCGTCGGGCGGTATATTCGTTCGTTCCCGCAAACGCAAGAGTTCATCGAGCGCATTTCGCAGCTCCTGATTTATCTGCTTCCGCATTACATCAGCGAGGGTAAGAGCTACCTGACGATCGCGTTCGGATGCACCGGGGGCCATCATCGCTCCGTCATGATCGCCGACGATATTCGCAAGCGGTTGATGCGTGCCGGCTATAAAGTAAAATCCGGTCATCGCGACATCGAGAAGTAGCGGGCCCGTAACACGCTTATAATATAGTTATTCGCACAATACTTCTAGCAATCGCTTCTTTCTTCCCATTCGCTGTGTACGCTCAGGGTCCGGCGGACCCTCAGGTTACAGCCGCGAAGGAGCCCCCCGTCGAGTTCGTGTGTCCGATGGATCCCGATATACGCTCACTGCAACCGGGTGTTTGTCCGCGCTGCGGTATGAAATTGGTTGCCGGTATACCCGATTCCATCGAGTATCTGATGTCGATCGATGCAAAGCCTCGTGGCTTTCGGGCGGGGCAGGACGTGCGACTGGCTTTCACGATTAAGGACCCGCGAACCGGGGCGATCGTAAAAGAATTCCAGGAAGTCCACGAGAAGTTATTCCACATGTTCATCGTCAGCCAGGATCTGCGGTATTTTCTACATAACCATCCGGTTCTCGGCGCGGATGGTATATTTCGCTACAACGCGAAGCTTCCGAAGCCGGGCTTATATCGCGTCCTGGGTGATTTCTACCCCGCCCACGGCACGCCTCAGCTTGCGGTTAAAAGTCTGATCGTGCCTGGTGCTTCGCTAGCGTTGAAGCAGCCATCGCTGGTGGCTGACTTAAGCGAAAAGCAGTCGGCCAACATGAAGGTCGCCTTGACTATGGAGCCCGCCCATCCCATTGCCGGCATGAAGACGCTGCTGTTCTTCAAGGTGGATCCGGCGGACGGCTTGCAGAAGTATCTGGGCGCTTGGGGTCACATGCTGGCGGCGAGCTCAGATCTGATCGATCTTATTCACAACCACCCTTTCATCGCCGACGGCGGTCCTAACTTGCAATTCAACATGATCTTTCCGCGTCCCGGCATTTATCGCGTGTGGGTTCAGTTCCAGCGCGATGGGGTTGTTAATACCGCGCAGTTTGACGTTCCAGTTGAAGAATTGAAATAGTCGTGCCGGCTGAAATAGCGGCGATTCTGGAGCGGTACAATCACGGGTTCTTTCCGATGTTCGATCATGAGCGGGATCGACTTTACTGGGACCGCTGGCCGGAACGGGCGATCATTCCCCTGGGTCCGGAACAGGCTCGGCGAGCCGATTCTTTGCGTATGAAGAAGTTTAAAATCGAGGAGAACAAGCGGTTCGGTCAAGTGACGGCGCGGTTGCTGGACCGGAGCTTTCGCCCGGAAACCTGGGTGGGTCCGCCGGTAGTCGAAATCTGGCGTACGCTGCGCGATCACGGGAGATTGAACACGATTGAAGCGATCCGCGACGGTCAGTTGCTGGGTGCGGTAATGGGAGTGGTTCTGGATAACGTGTTTGTTGCCGAGACCATGTACCGCGAGGCGACGGACGCTTCGAAGGCTTGCCTGGTCCACGCGATCAAGAAATACACCGCGATGGAATTCGTCTTTATCGATGTCCAGCAGCCACATCCGCCAGATCATCCGGCCGCGAGACTAGGCGAAGTGGCACTTCCAACCCGTCAATTTCTGAAGCTGTTGCGAGCCGCCGTTGCCCCGCGCTCGCGCCTTAATCCGCCGCTTTGACTTTCGCCCGAACGGCAAATAACTCTAGCGTTCCTCGCACGGCCGGTGAAGCGATTAACTTCGTACCCGCTGGAAGCACCAATGGCATTCGAAATTCGAAAGTGTGTGGAAAGACATTCTTATACTCGTCCAGCCAAAGGATCGGTTCCACGCTGCCATCCGGACGTTCGGCGATGATCTGCACGCCTACTCCGTCCCCGATATTTCCCGGCTGTACGCCTGTGAGCGTTAGCGGCACCCGCAACGTAAATGTTCCGGATAGATCCGCGATGACAGTGGGAACCATCGTCGGCTTAGCTAATTTGTTCGGGAAAGTGGGCGCCGGTGGTAAGTACGCTGGTTCTCCTTCCGGTGCGCCGCCTTCCACCCAGTTCCCGATAATCTCGATTTCTTCCTGCGTCAGACCTTGATCGTTCTTGAATTCGCCGAAGCCCTTCACGGCGCCCCAGGGCGGCATGCGACGCGCTAGAACCTCGTCTTTAATTGCCTTCGCCCAGGGGCGAGACTCCTCAAAATTCATCAGCGGCATTGCCGTACCGCCGTCGTGATGACAGGACGCACAGTGCTTATACATGAGGCGCGAGATCTCACGGCTCCACGTAATTTTGGTGCTAAAAACATCATGGGCCTGAGCCGCGAAGCTCAAGCCCAGTAGCAGAAGAAGTGCTTTACCCATACAACTCTATTCTGCCGCGGGCTTGGGGCGGGTCATGAAGAATGTCTTCTGCGTCACGCCCGAATCCACTGCGACGTCCATGAACCCGATCATCATTTCTTCCCAACTCTGCTCGCCAAATTTGACAGTCGCGCTGGGATCCGGATTAGCCGGATTGTTAGGGGAATTGTCAAAATATCCGGCCACGTGCACCTTGCTGCCCTTCGGCAACTTGATGGGCTTATCCAGCTTGTAAGAGAGCTGCCAATTCAAGTCGTAGCGCGCCAGCGTGAGAATTTGATCCTTCTCGCCAGTGGGATACGTTACGTCGTACTCCATCGCTTTACCGCGCAGATGCATGTGCGGGAAAACACTAAGCAGCGTTGCCTCATTGTTAATTGGCACGCGCCCTTCCACTTTATAATTTGGATCGCCGGGAGGAATCGTGAAATTCGGATTCGCCACGCTGACCGTAATCACCCGTTCCCGCGGAGGCTCTTTCGCGAATACCAGTCCGACCTTAGTCTTATCGGCGCCGGCCTTCCCGGCGGCTGTGTAATGCATTTGGAAAATAAGATCGCTGCCGACCTTGATTTCCTTCGCCATCCCCGGCTGCCAGACGTCTGGATTCATGCCAGGCGTGTAGATTGTCAGGATGTCGCTGCCGCCACCGCCAATGTTCTGCAGCTTCTGGCCCATGTTTTGCGCCGGCGGAACATATGGAACGCCAGGCTTTGCATCAGCCAGCCACTTCGATCCGGCTGGGCGGATCCAAATCACCGCGTGATGCACGACGGGACGGTTACTCGGCCGCACTTCCGCCATTTGAATCCATTTATCTTCGGTAAATCCGGTGGGCACGACAATGTACTGATACTCCACAGTCCCCTTCGCTTCCACGTCGAAAGGGTGTGGCATTTCCAGAACGGCATCCGGCAAGGTGATATTCCAGCCTTCCACCCAGGTACGCGGGGTAGGTGCATCGGAGGGATAGCCGGCCGCGGCGCCGCTATCGGCCCACTTCGTCAGAATAGCGATGTCTTCTTTACTCAACGACCGGTCATTGGAGAAATGCTTACTATGCTCCGGATCGACCGGCCATGGCGGCATCTTGTGCGTCATCACGGCAGTCTTGATCGCCTTCGCCCAAGGACGTGTCTGTTCGTAGTTCAGGAACGACATGGGGGCGATCTCGCCCGGACGGTGACACTCCTGGCAATGCTTTTGCAGCACCGGCAGAACGTCTTTGTTAAACGTGACGGGCGCGGCAAAGGCGATCGAACACACGAATAGCGCTGTAGCTACAGTACGCATTAGTTTCTGGTCTGAGCCTAATCGTCGGCCTTGGCTTTCTTAGCACGGAATAGTTCGGAGGGATCCGCTTTGGGATCGATCGCCACACCAAACCAGCCGATCATCATCTCTTCCCAACTCTGATCGCCCCACATCACGTCTTTCGTCGCGTCGGGATTGGCTGGATTGTTTGCTGAGTTGTCGAAGTGCGCCGTACAATCCAGACGCGTGCCCTTGGGCAGGATCTTTTTGTCGGCTTCGGTATACGAAAGCTGCCAGGAGAAGCTGTAATTTGGAACGTTCAATAACGTCTCCGTCTCGCCGGTTGGATACGTGGCGCGATACAGGAAGTCTTTCCCTCGAAGGTGCATGTGGGGCATCATCCAAACGAGTTCCACCGGCTCCAGGAAGGTGACAGAAGACTTCACTTCGGAATTCGCATCGCCCGCGGCAATCTTAAAGCGCGCCTGCGTCGCATTCGCCGTGAAGATTCTCTGCTTCGGCGTTTCCTTGGCGAACACCAAACCCACCTTACTCTCATCTTCACCGGGCTTGCCGTTGGCGGTGTAGTGCAGCTGCAGCACGATGTCGGAACCAGCCTTCACCAACATTCCTTGCCCTGGCTTCAGCGCCTGGGGCTGCAATCCCGGGGCATAGCCTACCAGCAGTTCGATTCCCGACATCCCGCCGTCTTCGCGGTTTTCACTGCGGCGGCGCGGACGGTCGCGGCTTGGCACGAACGGGACGCCGGGCTTGGCATCTTCCATCCAGTGTGAGCCCGGCGGCCTGATAAACGCGATTACATGATGTACCAGCGCACGATTGCCGGGACGAACTTCGGCGCGCTCAATCCACTTGTCCTCGGTGAAGCCCGTAGGCAGCACCACATATTGATATTCCAGCGTGCCGGACGCGGGAATAGGGAACGCTTGCGGCATTTTCAATACTTGCTCCGGCATGCCAATCGACCAGCCATCCACAAAGGTTACCGGCGCCGGCTTATCCTTGGCATTTCCTTCCGCAGCGCCGCTATCGGCCCAGGCGACAAGCGTGTTGATTTGGTCTTGTGTGAGAGCGCGGACATTCTCGAATTTCCCGAAATGCGGATCGGCAAACCAGGGCGGCATCTTCTTGGTGGCGACAGCGGACTTGATTGCTTTTGCCCACGGCCTGGTGGATGAGTAATCCAAAAAGGACATCGGACCCGCTTCTCCGGGGCGATGGCAATCCTGGCAATTCTTCTGCAGAATTGGCAGAACGTCCTTGTTAAACGTAACGCTGGAAGATTGCGTGGTGGCAGCCGAGGCCGCCACCGCAATCGTCAAACCAAGTAGACCAAATCGGGACATCGCAGACCTCATTCGCTTTTTAATCGCCGCCTGTCGCCTTTTTCTTCGGTCGCAACAGGTCCATGGGTGTCGTATCGACGTCAACCGCGACGTCGAAAAATCCAATCATCATTTCATCCCAGCTCTGCTCGCCAAAGTGAATCACTTTAGTGGCGTCGGGATTCGCGGCATTGTTCGCCGAGTTGTCAAAGTGAGCCGTGCATTCGATTACGGTTCCCGCAGGCAGCACCTTTGGCTTCTCTAAATTATAAGTGAGCTGCCAACTGAAGCTGTAATGCGGGACCACAAGTAGCTTTTCGGTCTCGCCCGTCGGATAAATAGCCCGATATTCAAAATCTTTTCCACGGAGGTGCATGTGCGGCAGAAACGAGATCAGAGTCGCTTTTTCCTGCAACTGGATCTTCGATTCCACGCGGTAATTCGAATCGCCCGCCGGGATGGCAAACTCCCCATTGGCCGACGCCAGCGTCAGAACGCGCTGCGTAGGCTTTTCCTTGGCGAAAACCAGAGCGACCCGTGAAGTGTCCGTGCCCGTCTTGCCGTTGGCCGTGTAGTGAATCTGCAGAACGATGTCCGAGCCGGCCTTGATCAGTTTCGCCTGCCCGGGCTTCAACGATTGGGGGATTGTGCCGGGAGCATAACCAGCCAGAAAGTCGCCGCCGAAACCCTCGCCCCGATCCTTTGAATCACGAGAAGGAACGAAAGCGATTCCGGGCTTAGCTTCCTTCAACCACGGCGATCCGGGCTCACGAACAAAAGCGATGATGTGATGCACCAGGACGCGGTTCGAAGGCCGCGCTTCCGCGTATTGTACATACCGGTCTTCTTTGAAATTGGTCGGAACGATGAAGTATTGATAGTCCACCGTGCCCGATGCGGGAATCGCAAAAGCAGCCGGCATCGACAAGATTACGTCCGGCTTGGGAATGCCCCAGCCATCGGTGAATTCGACCGGCTTTGGAGCATCGGTAGCTTCTCCGGCCTTGGCCCCGGCATCCACCCAAGCAGTCAGCGTCTGCATCTCGGCCTGCGACAAGCTACGATCGTTCTCGAACTTGCCGTAGTGTGGATCGGCAAACCAGGGCGGCATTTTCTTCGTGGCAACCGCCGTCTTGATCGCCTTCGCCCACGGCCGCGTGGATTCGTAACTCATAAACGACATCGGTCCGGCTTCACCGGGGCGATGGCAGTTTTGACAGTTCTTTTGCAGTACGGGCAGCACATCCTTATAAAAGGTGGGCGGCGCGGAATTCGTGGAAGCGGCAGCTGCCAGGGCGGCTGAGGCGATGCCGATTACTAATGCTCGCATGTATTCTCTCCTGTTTTAAGCTGTACGAGAATAGGCAGGCGAAAGTTTGAACAATGTTTCCGCTCAAAATACCAGCGACACTTCGGGCGCGGAACGCCTATCAGCACATTAACAGTGTTAACCATTTTCCCTGGAACCGATGTAAGGATTTGTAAGGTAAGCGTTTACTTCACCGGGATCGGGCGCAGGACTTGAAACAAATTATTACGATCGTCGGTCCAGACGGCTAGCCCTGGCTTTGGGGCGATAGCTGTTCCAATGGTCAATTCCCGCCGGGTTAACAGGGCCCAATCCGACTTCGACGACAGGGGGTCGGCAGTGGCCGGATCTTCCACCATACGCGCCGAGAGCCCGGACGTCGACGCCAAGCGCTCCACCACAGGGGCAAGATCCAGATATTGGTTGGACACGTGAAATACGATGATTCCGCTGGGCTTCAGATGCCGAAGATAGAGCGTCATCGCTTCCCGCGTCAGCAGATGAACGGGAATGGCGTCACCGGAAAACGCGTCGATCGCCAGCACGTCGAATTCTTGCGGAGCCTGCTTCTGCATCGATAGCCGCGCATCCCCCAGGACGACGGAGGTTGTCGCCTTGGACTCGCGCAGATAACTGAACAGCGCATACGCCAACCGCACGACGTCGGGATTGATTTCATAGAACTGAAAATCGTCACCCGAATTCCCATATGCCGCCAGGGTCCCCGTCCCCAACCCAATAACTCCCACGCGTTTCGGCCCTGAACAGCAGATGCGCATTGCCTGGGCGATTCCCGAGTGCTCGCGATAATACGTAATCGGCTCCAGCCGCCGGGGCAAGCGCAAATACTGCGCACCGTGCCGGACCGTGCCGTGAAAAAGGATTCGATAAGGCTCTGGTTCGACATTTGCCTGCGTCACCCGGAGCGGGCCGTAGAAATTGCGGACCATCGCCACGGACCCGTTCTGGTATGAGCGGACGTTCGCTACCAACACCACAAGCATCGCCACCGTGACCGCGGTCCACAATAAGCGCATCGACCAGTTGTCATTCCAGGTGACGGCGACGGCCAGAGCTGCTGTTACGGAAAGGGTCAACGGCAGTTCGGTTAACGTGACGAATATATGCGGGGCCAGCACTCCGACGAAGAGCGCACCTGCCGCGCCCCCTAACGAAATCATCAGATAAAACGATGTCAGATAACGTGGCGCGGGCCGCCGGGCGCTCAACTCGCAATGGCAGAAAAGACATCCAGCGAACAAGCCGAAACAAAACAGAGGAAGGCTGACCTGCACCATGCCGATGAATTCCGAATCGTAATAGGCATAACCGAGCGATCCGAGAGCCACGGCCAATAAGCGCAGAACCAGCCCCCGCCGATACCAGTTTCGATGATGAAAGGCGATGACGAAGGTTAAGAGATAAACCGCTAGCGGCAACACCCAGAGCAGCGGAACCGGCGCGACATTCTGGGAAAGATGATTCGTAATAGCCAGCAGCAACATAGACCCGCAAGCGGCCAAGGCGAACCAGAGTAATCGCTGTTGCGTGCCGGGCGCAGCAGCCAATCCAGTGGGTGCGATGAATGCCCCGCGAGCCTTCCACGCTCCGGCAATACATACCACTGTGAAGACACCAAATAGCAACGCCCACGCTGTCAATTGCGATTGCGTGGAAGTGTGCGGCTCAATCAGAAATGGATAGCTGAGCAGAGCCAGTAACGATGCCAGATTCGACAGCGCATACAGACGATAAGGCTGTGTGGCGGGGCCTGATCGTGAATACCAGTTCTGCACCATGGGACTGGTGGCGCTCAACAGGAAATAGGGCAGTCCGATGGAGATCGATAGCAGCGTGAGTATTCGCAATGAGGGATTCGGGCCCGGATCGGTGGGGCGCAGAGTGTTTAAGGTGAGTGGCAGTAGTGCCGCGCTCAGCAACAATAGAATCGTGTGAATCGCCGCTTGCCGCCGGGGGCTTAGGCGCCGCGACGTGTAGTCGGCATACACGTAACCCAGCAGCAGCGTGCTTTGGAAAAACACGAGACACATCGTCCACACGGCTGCCGTTCCGCCGAACCAGGGAAGGATCAATTTTGCGATCATCGGTTGGATTGCAAAAAGCAGAAACGCGCCGAGAAAGACGATCAGCCCGTAGAGTCCCATGATTTCCGCTAACCACGGTATACATTTACTTATGGCTTCCGCAATCGATACCAACATTCCCTTACTCCGCCATACGCTGGCAACAGTCGCTTACAGAGGAAGAAAAGCGGTTCTCGGCGCTACGCCCGAGTTCGCCAATTTCCAGGCATGCGCGGATGCGCGAACTCCCGCTCAGATCCTGGCTCATATGGGCGACCTGTTCGAATGGGCTAGCGGTCTTGCTGAAGGCAAGCACGTTTGGCGCAATGCAGCACCACTGCCCTGGGACCAGGAAATCGCCCGATTCTTTTCGACCCTCGAAAAATTTGACGGAGTACTCGCCGGAGCAACCACGCTGGGGTTTTCGACCGAGCAGATATTTCAAGGCCCCATCGCCGACGCGTTGACGCACATCGGCCAACTCAGCTTGCTGCGGCGGATGGCGAATTGTCCGGTTCGAGGCGAAAACTACGTCCAGGCCAACATCAAGACCGGTACAGTTGGCGCCGATCAGCCCAAGCCGGTGCAGGAATTTTAGGCATTCCGTTATGATAAAAAGGTCAACGTGAGCACCCTATCCCGACGCCATTTTCTGGGGACTGCCGCCCTTGGGCCCACGCTGCTGCTGGGTAGCAAGGCCGTCACGCTTGGCAGCGGCGAACACACCTACGAGTTCCTCGGCGATTGGGGCAAACTGCCTAATGGCGTCCAATGGGGCTATACCCATGGCGTCGTGATCGATCGGCAGCAGCGCGTTTTCATTCACAATCGCAGCAAAGACGCAGTCGTGATTTTCGATCACAAAGGCAAGTTCATCAAGAGTTGGGGCGCAGAGTTTGAAAAGGGCGCTCACGGCATGTTGCTCCATAGAGAAGGCAACGCCGAGTATCTCTACCTCGCCGATCCTGAGCGGCACCTGATCGCCAAGACGACGCTCGATGGCGAAATCATCTGGAAGCTGGGGGCGCCCATGGATTCCGGCTTCTATCCCAGCGAAGATAAATACAAACCGACCAACATCGCCGTCGCCGCTAATGGCGATATTTATGCGGCCGATGGATACGGGCTGAGTTATATCCATCAATACAACGCCAAGGCTGAGTACATTCGCACGTGGGGTGGCAAGGGTAAGGAACCCGGCAAGATGGATTGCCCGCACGGCATCTGGATTGACACTCGCGCCGAGCCGGCGATCGTTGTCGCCGATCGTGGCAACGCCCGCCTGCAGACGTTCACGATGGACGGAAAACATATCGGCTTCGTCAACGACGAACTACGCCGTCCGTGCCATTTCGATCAGTACAAGGGCGCGCTTTACATTCCCGATCTCAATGGGCGAGTAACCATCTTCGACCGCGACAATAAGCTGATTACTCATCTTGGGGACAATCCCGATATCTGGAAATCAAAGGGCTGGCCGAATGTTCCGCACGAAATGCGTGTCACTGGAAAATTCGTTTCGCCTCATGCCGCGGCGGTTGACGCACGAGGCGACATCTACGTCGTGGAATGGA
This sequence comes from Bryobacterales bacterium, assembly GCA_038239345.1. GTDB lineage: Bacteria > Acidobacteriota > Terriglobia > Bryobacterales > Bryobacteraceae > JBBSEX01. The sequence continues at coordinate 53,835 of JBBSEX010000024.1, read as the reverse complement.
TCTCCGACGGGCGCGTGACGAAGTTGAGACGGGTGTAATGAAGCTGGGCATCGACTTCGGCACGACGCGGATCGTCGTCGCCGCAGTGGATCGGGGCAATTACCCGATTATCAGTTTCGATGGTCCCGACGACACGACAGCGGATTGGGTTCCGCCCCTGATCGCCGTATGCGGTAAAGAGCGGCGCTATGGCTGGGATGCCTGGCCGCTGCAGCAGGAACCCGGGTGGACGACGGTTCGTTCTCTGAAGCGCTATCTGGAAGACTCCGGGCCGGAAACTCTTCTCGATATTGCCAGCGAACAAATTCCTCTGCAAACGATGCTGGTGGAGATGATGGCATCGCTAAAAACTTATCTGCTGGAACATTCGAGTCTTCCGGCGGACCGCGGAGACGCGCTGGAAGTGATGCTGGGTGTGCCGGCGAACGCCAATAGCAATCAACGGTTCCTAACTGTTGAGGCGTTCCGTCACGCTGGGTTTTCCGTTCTTGGATTGCTGAATGAACCATCTGCCGCGAGCCTTGAGTACGGGCACGGCAATCGCTCGGCCGACGGTCACATTCTGGTGTATGACCTGGGCGGTGGCACCTTCGATGTCTCGCTGGTTGAAGTGAATGAACGAACCCATTCCGTGGTCGCCTCCGAAGGAATCTCGACTCTTGGCGGCGATGACTTCGACCATGTACTGGCCGAACTTGCGATGTCTCTCAGCGGTATCGGGCAAGAGGAGCAGGACAGCATCACACAGGCGGAATTGTTCCGCCTCCATGAGGAGTGCCGGGAAAAGAAAGAGAGCCTGCATCCGAACACGCGGCGGCTGGTGATCGATCTTGGCCGGGTTCGCGAAGGCTGGGGCCAATCGCCGGTTGCGGTGGCTGATTATTATGAGCAGTGCCGTCCGTTGATGGATGAGACAGTGCATGCGGTGGAAGACCTTCTCAGTGCCCATGGCGTGGGGCGACAGCGAAGCCTGGAGGCGCTTTATGTAACCGGAGGTGGCAGCGAGCTCCCGCTGGTTTCGCGAATCCTGCGCGAGCAATTTGGACGCAAGGTCCGCCGTTCCGCCTATACGCGCTCAGCAACGGCGATTGGGCTGGCGATTCAAGCGGACGCTTCCGCAGGCTATGTGCTGCGCGAAATGTTCACCCGCAACTTCGGAGTCTGGCGCGAAGGACAGGGCGGGCGCAACGTAGTGTTCGACCAGCTTTTTCCCCGCGGAGCGCGCTTGCCTGGACACGGCGAGCCACCGCTAGTAAACAGCCGCCGATACTTTCCCGTGCATAACGTTGGACACTTTCGTTATCTGGAATGTAGCCAACTGCGGCCCGATGGTCAGCCCGCCGGCGATATTACGGTGTGGGATGAAATTCGCTTTCCTTTCGACCCCGCGCTACAGGGCTTGAGCGAACTGACAAACGTTCCAGTTGCCCATTCGACGACCGCCGCGAAGCAGGAGATTGAGGAGAAATTTTCCTGCGATTCCACAGGCGCCGTCACCGTGACGATTAGCAACATCACTTCCAGCTATAGCCGCGATTATCGTTTGGGCCGCTGGTCTTCGAAAGCTGCTATCGTGATTCCCGGCAAGCGCAAGCGCGCTTCAAAATCTTCATGACTAACGCCCGAGTTTATGATTTGGGGCAGCCTTATTTTCTGGGCATGCCGCACTTCCCCACCCATCCGCCATTTATGATGTCGCTGACCAAGCGCCACGGCGATTATGTTTTAAGCAATGGCGTAAGCTCCGCGGCCGATGCAATCACGCTGGGCACGCATACGGGAACGCACATCGACGCCCTTTGTCATTTCTCGCGCGATGGAAAATTGCATGGCGGCATTGAAGCGGAACCGATTCACGATTACGATTGCGGCTTCCAGCAACTCTCGGTCGAGACCATTGAGCCGATCGTCCGGCGCGGCGTGCTGCTTGATGTCGCGGGCGCGCTCGGAATGGATGCCTTGCCGGTTAGCTTCGTCATCACGCCGGAACACTTGGAAGCGGCCATGGTTGCGAAAATCGAGGAAGGCGACGTTGTTTTGCTCCGCACCGGGTGGGGACGATTCTTCGCCGATGAGCGGCGCTTCATCACGGGCGGCAACAATATTGGACCGTCGAGTCCCGGCCCGGAAGAAGCCGGAGCGCGCTGGCTGAGCGAGCGCAAAATATTCGCCGCTGGATCGGACACTGTGGCCTTTGAACGCATGCCCTCGCCGGGGATGACGGTTCATTCGCATCTGCTGGTCGACTGCGGGATTTATATTATCGAGTGCCTGAACCTAGAAGAACTGGCGCGCGATCAGGTCTGCGAATTCACGTTCATCGCCTCGCCTCTGAAGTTACGAGGAGCCACGGGCGCACCCGTTCGTCCGCTTGCCTTGCGGTCAGCGGGTTGATTATTTTTCAACTAAATATAGAGGGGCTCGCGCGGAACTGGTGAGAAGCCGCAAATGATATTGTCTCTCTACCAGATATGTTGTAAGCCAATCGAAACCGCCGCCGGTCTGCAAATAGAACCGCTGGTGGACCGGTTCGAAACGGGCCCGATCTACGATTTGCAGAGGGAAAAACTGGATCAAAAGTCGATTCGTACGGTCGACGGAATCGGTACCCAGCACTCGGAGCGCCTCCCCGGAATCGACAACCTCAACTATCCGGTCGCGTAATGCCGGGGGGGCGTAATAGTGGGCCTCCAGATACATCTTTCCACTGGCGATCACCACTGGAAGATCAGGTTCGGAGCGAGTCACGTTCGCCAATTGCAGCAAGGTCTCATCCGGCGGACGGGAATTTCCGCCGCGCAGCGGTAGTAAGTCTTGACGCGTCTGAATGGCGAAAGCAAACAGGAACGCGGCCAGCAGTTGGACCGAGGCGGTCTTGAACCATACGTTGCGGAACAGATACGAAAATGCCAAAACGAAGCCAATTATCCCTGGCCATCCATAGCGCGGAGTAAAAGCGGAACTCATGATCTTGGAAAACAATACGAGAAATGCGGGGTAACCGAGAAAGGCTCCCATGAGAACGACCTCGGGGATCGGGAAGTCGCGCGGCGGCGATAGATGTCCGGATTTTCCTGAGATCCGAAGGAGCAGCATGCCAACAACAGCGGCGAAGAAAGCGACAAATACGACAGCCAGATTCGTCTCCAGGCCGGCGTAAAAGCTGTACGTAGAAACGGTGAGTCCCCAAGTTGGGCGGGCCCAGAAATTCTTGGCGTAAAGACTGGTGTAGTGCAGTACCAGCGGAAGGGCCAGAAGGAACGGAAGGGCGGCGAATACACAACCGGCCCAGATTTGCCAGCGGATACGCCGTGATTGCACAGACCATGCCAATTCGGCCAAACCAAAACAGGCAATCGTAAAAACGGCTAGATAGTGAATAGATACAGCCAGTGCCAGGAAGAGCGCGAATAGCGGCGTCATAAAGCGCTGATCGCCGTCGCGCTGCCAGCAAACCGCCGCCAGAGTTAGAAGACCAATCAACAATGCGTAGGGACGCGCCTCAATGGCATACGCCCGAAATGGCGATAGCGTTAGCAGCAGCACGGCCGTAATGCCGGCCAGGGGGGGCAGTCGTTTGCCGACAAAGATATAGATGCCCGTAAGCGCAAGTAAGTATCCAAGGATGGAAGGCAGGCGGAGTGTTACATGGGGATCCCCCGGGAGCCGGCTGGCCAGTTCGGCGATGGAATAGAAGGCCACGGGCATCGGGTCACACCCGGCCCATAGCGCGTCGAAAATCCGAGAAAGGTGGCGCAGCGACACTAGGTGGACGACTACGAGTTCGTCATACCAGAAGGCTTTCCGGGCGGCGCTAAACAGCAAAACAATAAACTCAAATAGGCAGATGCCGGCGAGGAGAAGCGCCGCGAATCCGGGCGAAGCCATCGCTTTTCGTTCGAATGAAAACACGGCCGATCGGACAGCCGCGAGCGTAGTGTGCAAGGTCACGATCTTGATGATAGCGACAAGCCTTCAACGGTCTAAACGAGTTGTGCTTTGAGGAATGGAATACCCTTTTTTCCGTTGAATTCGTGGCGGCCGGAATGAATATCGTGTTCCGCCGGCCCGCCGATTATCTCGTAGATCTTCTTTACGCGGGCGAAGCTTTCCTTGCTTGAGGCAACCGGGAATATGCGATCGTTTTCACCCGATTCGGCAAACAGCGGGCGCGGCGCGATCAAGCCGGCGACATCATACATCTCGGCCCATTTCAACAGTCCGGGAACGTAATTATCGATGCAGTGCGGCAGGCTGAAGACGCTATCGCGAAAGGTGTTCAGATAGCCGCTAACCATTGCCGCCTTGATTCGCGGCTCCAGGGCGGTTGCAAAAAGCGTGCACGTGCCGCCTCCGGAAATTCCCATGCAGCCGATGCGCTTGGCATCCAGATCGCGCCGGCTTTCGATCCAATCGATAGCCCGCATCACATCGTAAACCCGCCAGGCGATCATCGTTTCGCCAAGCAGTAACGCCGAACCCGCCGCCGGCTCACAGGCTTTCTGTTTGAGGCCGTGCTTGCGGGCATCGGCATCGCGCCGGCAGCCAAAACCTAAAGGCTCTATCGCCAGCGCGGCCATGCCCTGCTCGGCTACTTGAACGGCGAAGTCGAATTGATAGCCTTCTTTGACGGTCCGGTCGCGACCCTTGTCGTCGATGCCCACAATATCGTCCACGCCGCGGCCGTGGCCGGGTATACAGAGAACAGTCGCGAGGGGTGCCGCGGCTTTTTTCGGCGTCAGCAGATAAGCCAGGACGCCAAGGCCAGGGCGGCTTTCGAATACGAACTTTTCACGTCGATAATTCGGATACTCGCGCACTTCCAGACTTTGCGAATTCAGCGGCGATTTGGCAGCCGGAAAACCGCCAATCAGATCGGTGACTTTCGCCCGCAGTTCATTCTGCCAGACGATTGCCTGCGCTTTGTTCTTCGCGCGAAACGTCAATCGCAACGGAGCATCTTCGTACAGTTTTTGCACCCATGCCACCGAATCGAATGCGGCGGGATTTACCTTCGACTCAAAGCCGGTAAGAGGCCCCACATAATCCGGCGTATCGTCGGCCATAGCCGTAGTGGCCGCCAGAGCGGCAAGCGCCAGCTGGCGACGCGTCAATCCATTTGCCATTGTGTTCCCATCCCCTTCTTGAGTGCTCGCTCATAAACGAGTTGTGCCGCTGCGACGTCTTCCACCGCTAATCCAAGCGACTTGAAAACCGTCACCTCGCGGCTGTTGTTGGGCGTCATCTCTTCGCCCAGTTCTCCAGCAATGTGGCAATCACTAAGAATGATATCGCCGGCTTCACTCATCGCCGCCTGGCGTGAATCGACATAGACGCGCGCACGCCGCATTAATACCGGATCCACTTCACGATGGGCGGGACGACAGGCTCCGACAGCGATCACATGCGCGCCATCCTTCACCCATTCGCTCTGGAGGATAGGCTCGGTTGCGGCGGTGACCAACGCGATCACGTCGGCGTCGCGTACCGCTTCTTCCGCCGATCCGCAAACTGTTACGTTCATTTCGGCGGCGAATTTCGCCAGCCGCGCCGCGTTCGGGCTCCACGCGCGGATCTCTTGAAAGGTACACATTTCCCGCAGAGCCGACAGATGGCTGCGCGCTTGCACTCCGCTGCCGATAATCGCCAAAACTGACGCATCGGGCCGGGCCAGCTTCCGCGCGGATACGGCGGACACGGCGGCCGTTCGCGTTTCGGTGATGTAGCGCCCATCGAGGATGCAAAGTAATTCGCCGGTAGCAGGACTCAGCAGCAGGATAGTGGCAAGATGAGTCGGCAAACCGAGATCCGCGTTGCCCTTAAATACTGTGACCAGCTTCGCGCCGGCCGCCGGAATCCGGCCGAGATGGCAGGGCATCAGGCCGAAGAAATTTCCATCCAGATCCAGAACCGTCCGCACCGGCTGCTGCACGCTCCCGCTCGAAAACGCCGTCAGGGATGTGTCCATGCACTCGATGAGATCAGCCATCGAAACTAATTCGCGAACCTCCGACTCTTTCAATAACAATGGCATCGAGGTTACTTTCGCGATCTAAAAAAGAAGTAGACGGGGACACCCAAGAGCACGATGGCGAGCCCCGGCCATGTCGTGGCTGGACGATACACAAACAACACCATTAATACCGTCGAAGCCCCGACGATGTATAGCGCGGGCAGGATTGGATAGCCGAACGCTTTGTATGGGCGCTCAGCGTTTGGTTGCGTGACGCGTAAACGGAAGATGGCGGCGATGGTCAAAATGTAGAAGATGAGTGCCGCGGAGATTACATAATCGAGAAGGTTGCTGTACAAGTTGCCGTACGTTTTTGTTTCCGGATTGTAGGTGCGGGGCAACACTAGCGCGGCAGCCCAGACACCTTGCAGCAGAAGCGCCCAGGCCGGCACCTGTGCTTTGTTCAGCCGCCCGGCCGAGGGAATAAAGAGCTTGTCTTTCGCCATCGCGTAGTAAGCCCGGGCCCCGGCGAGGATCAAACCATTCGTGCAGCCGAAGGTTGAGACCATGATCGCGGCTGCCATGATCACGACTCCCAATCCGGGGAAGATCACCTGCAAGGTGGCCGTAGCCACACGGTCAGCCGGAGCGTGCTGCACGGCTTCTAGCGGCAGAGTGACAAGGTAGGCGACGTTAGCGAGCAAGTATAACGTGATGACAATCGCCGTACCGAACGCTAGCGAAAGTGGCACATCGCGTTTGGGATTCTTCACTTCTCCGGCTGTGAAGGTGATGTTGTTCCATGCGTCGGATGAGAATAGCGATCCGGTTTGCGTGACGCATAACGCCACGAACAAGCCAAAGCCCGTAGCGGCGGTGAGGCCGGGGACGATCGGGTCAAATCCGCGGGCAGTCCAAGCATCACCGAAGTTCGCGCTAACAGCCGCCGCATTCCAGCCAAGGAACAACCCGACAAGGATCAGGCCAAGCAGCGCGCCCATTTTGGCGGTTGTGAAGACATTCTGAATGAGCTTGCCGTATTCGATGCCGCGGGTATTGGTAAACGTCAGCAGGGCAATCAACACAATGCCGACCAACTGCGCCGTTGAAAGCGATAGCGCATAGCCAGTGGAAAGGTGGATGGGCGCGATCAGGTAATGATCTTCGCGAATATCCGGCCAGAAGACGCCAAGAAAGCGAGCGAAACCGACGACCACCGCCGCGATCGTACCGGTCTGGATCACCATGAAGAGCGTCCATCCGTAAAGGAAGCCCGCCATGGGTGAGAACGCTTCGCGCAGGTAGACGTATTGTCCGCCGGCGCGCGGCATCATCGATGCGAGTTCGCCGTAGGACAGAGCCCCGGTGATGGTGAGCAGACCTGTGAGCAGCCAGGCCGCGAGCAGCCATCCGGGACTACCGATGGTTCTGGCCATATCGGCGGAAACAATAAAAATTCCCGAACCGATCATCGATCCGGCGACTACCATTGTCGAATCGAAAAGGCCTAGTTCGCGGCGGAACTCCGTATCGGTTCCCGCCGCGATTGTCACGGTCTCATTACTCATCGAAGCTAAGGTATCACGCGCCCGCTTGATGATTTGTGGGTTGCTGGTTTAGGGCTTAATGGAAACGAACACGCCGTTCTGGCTCTGCGCCGTGCCGACCTTCAGCACGAGCCGCGCCGGCGCACCTCGCGTCAGATCCGTCGGCAGTTGCACGTTCACCTGGAGGAATCCAGCCAGCGTTCCGGGAGCCGATCCAGCGTAAGTAACGGTAGCCGGTTCGCCCCCAACCGTGACGCTGACTCCAGCGACCGGATGCGAAAGTGTCGAGCTAATCAGGCCCCCGGTTACACCCGCCGGCGATGTCTGGCCTTCACCCGTTCCGTAGAAGGAGATGACCGACCCCGGCTCCGCTCCATTCGTTACGCTGTTGGTTGTGCCGTCCTGATTCAGGATCGCGCCCTGACCGCCGGGATCCAATGTGAAAATCCCCGGCTGCGCTTCCGCTACCCGCAAATTAATCGGGTTCGAAAGCGTACCTTTGTATTCCACCTGGACGATCGTACTGGCGCGGCCGGCGATGCCATATGGTACGGCAGCCGAAATTTGCGTGGACGAAACGTACAGCAATGGCGCGGGAATTCCGTCGAACAACACCCGCGTATCGGCCAGCAGGGTGCTGACCAGATTGTTCGCGTCCAGTTGCAGTAGGGTCCCCGTCGGCGGTCCAATATTCGTTCCAAAGATAGAGATGAATTCGCCGGGCGCGATTGGACCCAGGGCGAAACTGGCGGCATTCGTGATGGCCGTCGGAGCAGGCGCCGGTAGCGTTACCGTCAGCAATACGGGGACACTGGGGGACTGGGCCCCCGAACTGGACGATACGACATTGACGGCTCCGGTATAGGAACCAGGCGCGAGACCTTCAGGCGAAATCGTGATCACCAGGGATTGCGGTGTGGTCGCGCTACTGGGCGTGGCATTCAACCAAGTGCCCCCGGTGGCCGTGCCGGACGCGATGGTAAAGTTTTGGGCGCCAATCGAACTGCTTACCGATACTATCTGCGCCGTAGGAACAGGTCCGCCTTGCTGATAGGAGAAAGAGAGCGATCCAGGCGCCACTCCAAGGATGGGAGGCGCGGTTAGATTTAAGGTTACGGCTACCGTCTGGACGGCGGCGCCGGGAGTGGCGATGGCGATCGATCCGCTGTAGAGGCCAACGCCAAGAACTCCGGTGGTGACTATAGCATTGATCGTTAGTGGCGTACTGCCGGCGTTGGGAGTAATAGTTAGCCAGTTCCCGCCGCTAGCGGTGGTGGCTGTCACCGTAAAGGGCACGGGCGTACCGTTTGCGCTGGTTATGCTGATTGCCTGCTGCGAAGTAGTGCCGGTACCCGATGCCTGCAAATTGAAGCTGAGCGCCTGGGTGCTGAGGTTAAGCGCAGGAGCCGAGGCCACCGTCAAGGCGACGGGCACAACCACCGGGCTATTGCTCGCCGAAGAGGTGATGGTCACCATTCCGGTGTAGCTGCCGGACGCAAGCGTCGCGGAATTTACCACGCCAACCGTTAGCGTGCCTGGAGTGTTCCCGGCCGGCGCGCCCACTAACGTCAGCCAGTTGCCGCCGCCAGTTGTGGCAACGGTTGCGGCATACGCCAGATTGCTGGAGCCGGTAGCGATATTGATCGTCTGATTCGCCGGGGGTGCGCTGCTGTTTGCCTGAATGGCGAACGAGATCGACGACGGACTCGCCGTCATTGCCGGATTGGTGCTGCCCACGCTGTTGACGGTCATCGTGAAGCTGGTGCTGCCGATACGCGCGCACGTGTCTTTTACCTGCAGCGTGAACGAAAAATTTCCTGGCTTCGTGGGCGTTCCGGTAAGGCTGTAACTGGCATCGACATTGATCACAACCGCTAAACCGGTGGGCAGAACGCCATCGACTACCGATATCGCCGGAGACGGATTAAACGGAGAAACACAGCCACCGGAGCTGGAAATTCCCTGGCGATATGGTGTGCCGACTTCGCCGTTGGGAAAGGACGTATTCGTGATCGTCGGGTTCAACCCGGGCGACGGCGGCAGAACCGTCAGCGTGAAAATTTGGGACTGGCTGACCTTCGCCGCATCCAGAATAATGACGGAGAAACTGGAGCTCGCAGCGCTGGTGGGAGTGCCGCTTACAACACCCTTGCTGGCGTCCAGAGTGATCCCCGCCGGTAAGCTTCCACTGGAGGACCAGAGATAGGGAGGGGTTCCGCCAGATGCCTGAATTGCCAGCGAGTAGAAGTTTCCGACGACAGCGTTGGGGAGTCCGGCGGCTGTCGTGATCAGCAAAGGGTTGGGCGTCCCCGCGGCGGCCTGCGTCACGATGAACGTCAGTCCGGCGATCAATAGCGTGCCACTGCGCGACGCTCCGGAATTAGCGAAGGCGGTGTAGTTGACGGTGCCATTGCCACTGGAGTTCGGCGACGACGTAATGTTGATCCAGTTGGCGTTGCTGAACGCCGTCCACCCGCAACCCGAAGGAGTGACAACGCCGACGCTACCCGTCCCGCCCGCCGCGGAAACGGCTTTCGTAAATGCCGAAAGAGAGAACGTACATACCGGACCGGGAAGGATGGTCAATGAGAATCGCGGCGTGATGGTGATCTCGCCGACGACAGCCGCTAAGTTCGCGGTTCCGATGTTTTTATTGAGAATCAGGTCGCACGTTGCGGTGCCGGTGCTATCGCTAAGCGCCACGCCGCCAGGGCCACTGCAAGTGCCCGAAGGTGAATCGGCGGGATCGGAATCCGTGTTTGTGATTCGCATCGCAACGTTGGGAATTGGCGACCCAGCCTGCGGCCCTGCCTGAGCAGCCACCTGTATGGCGACCGCCGCATGCAACGTACTGCCACCCTGTCCGGATAAGACGCGATTTTCCGGCACGGGAAGAATTAACTGAACCAGCGGCGGAGGCGCGGGCCCTCCACCAGCCAGGCGGGTGATGCCGGTGGTAACGAAGAAGCTTACGCTGGACGAGCTAGACCCGGCGGTGACGATGGTCTGCTGGAACGATAATCCAGGCTGGACCAGCGTTCCCAAAAAATCCGCACGGGCCTGGCCGTTGGCGTCCGTGGACCCTTGCGGGCGAACGATTGTCCCCGTTCCTTTGGTAATGGTCCAGGTGAGAGGAACACCAGCCAAAGGCGTACCATCCGCCGACTTCGCGACAACCACCATAGGTACCGTAGTTAGGAATTGTTCTTGTACAATTTGACCGTTGCCGGAAAGAATGGATAGCACCTGGGCCTGTACAGGAATAAGAGATAAAAGAGCGAGCGGAAGTAAAAGAATGCGCATAATTCGACCTGGGAAGCAATTTCGGGACGCGGGGCGGACCTTGTTAGTTTAACAGGCGTTGGGGGTCAAGGGGTGGGCGGCGAGCTGAAGTTTTTTCCTACCTCTTATAGACCTGGCGGCTACTCCCGGGAGGTTGTAGGGAAGAACATCACCAGACCCGGCACGCCGGATAGCGCACCATCGGCTGCCCGACCTTACAGGCGAAAGCTTTCTGGAATTCGGGCATGTTGGAGACAACTCCGTTTACGCGATTTTTTCCTGGCGAGTGCGGGTCCACGTTGGCTCGCAGCCGGGCGGATTCATCGGTCCTGTTGGTACACCAGATTTGACCCCAGCCAAGAAAGAGCCGCTGTTCCGGAGTCAGGCCGTCGATCAACTTGCCGGTTTTGTGCTTTGTAAGCAAAGCCGCGAGTGCGATGCGGAGGCCGCCATTATCCGCCGTATTCTCACCTAGAGTGAGTTTTCCATTCAGCTTGATGTCATCCACCGCCGTGAAGCCGCCGTATTCTTTCACCAGACAATCGGCGCGTTGTTCGAACGCCTTGGCGTCCGCCGCCGTCCACCAATCGCGAAGGTTACCATCGGCATCGAATTGGCGGCCTTGATCGTCAAACCCATGCGTCAGCTCATGGCCGATGACGGCTCCGATAGCGCCAAAGTTTACGGCGTCATCGAGGGAATTTTCATAGAACGGCGGCTGCAGAATGCCCGCCGGAAAATTAATGTCGTTCGTCTGCGGGTTGTAATAAGCGTTTACCGTTGGAGGTGTCATTCCCCACTCGCGCTTATCCACTGGCTTTCCAACTTTCGACACCTCCCGTTGGAACTCGAATTCATTGGCGCGCGCCGAATCGCCAAAAGCGTCGTCTTTCGAGATCTGGACGCTGCTGTAATCTTTCCACTTATCGGGATAGCCGATCTTGTTCGTAATGCCGTGCAATTTGATGAGCGCCTGCTTACGCGTCGCGGCGGTCATCCAATCCACATGGGCGATGTCCTGCTCAAGCGCATTTTCTATCGCCTTTACCATTTCCAGCGTACGCGCCTTACCCTCAGCACCAAATGTCTGCTCGACAAATTTCTGTCCAAGCGCGTCGCCCAACTGCCCATCCACCACATCGACGCAGCGCTTCCAGCGGGGCCGGAGTTCTTTTGAGCCATTCAGCGTTTTACCGAAGAAATTGAAGTTTTCATCGACAAATCCCGTTGGCAGGGAGGCAGCGGTGTCGTTGACAAGATGCCAGGTCAAATAAATCTTCAGGTCATCCAGGCTGTGCTGTACAACAACCGATTCCACCTGGCGAAAGAAAGGGGGAACGGCGACATCGAGCGATTCCAGTTGCGGCAAACCCAGGCCCTCGAAATATTTCGGCCATTGCAACCCGGGCGAAAGCGAAACAAGTTCTTTCACCGAAAGCTTGTGATACGTTTTCTGCGGATCGCGGCGTTCGACGACATCGAGCGAACCCGTGGCCAACTCGGTTTCCACAGCCATGATCGTTTTCGCCTTGGCGGCGGCGATCTCAGCGGCATCGCCCAGAAGCTGCAGCATCTTCGCGACGTGTTCGACATACTGCCTGCGAAGTTCAACAGACTTCGCATCGGACTTCAGATAATAATCGCGATCTGGAAGGCCCAAGCCGCCCTGATCGATATAGGCGATGACATGGGCGGAATCTTTCGCATCGGGGGTGGAACTGAATCCGAAAAAAGCGTTCACACCCATTTTATGAAGGCGAACTAGTTCGTCGGTGAGTCCAGCCTTGGAAGTAATGCTGGCGATGCGATCAAGCTCAGGCTTCAAGGGGGCAGTGCCCTTTTGATTGATTCCCGCTTCATCCATGCAGGCGGCATAGAAATCGCCGACCTTTTCACCCGAGGCTTTTTCCAGGATCGCGCGAAGCGTCTCCCGATTGCGATCTTCCAGTTCGCTGAAGCGCCCCCAGGAAGACTGGTCGGAAGGTACGGGGTTGTTTGCCAGCCACGTCCCACAGGCGTATTGATAAAAGTCCACGCACGGATCGGCCGATTTATCCATGGCTTTCAGATCGAAACCCGAAGCAACTTTAGTGCCCCGTGCCGGTTTCGCGATTGGTGACGCCGGGTCTTGCGCAAAGCAGGCGAGAGCACAGGCTAATCCGGCGATCAGCGATTTATACATATAGGTATAGTGTAGCGAGCGCAGGCAGAGTTCAGGGGGACTCGCCGGAGAACCGAAAAGGCCCCAACCGCGGTGGATTATGCTCCGTCGGACCCGTGCAGCTTCACCATCTTGTTATACAGACCTAAAATCAAAATAGTGGGTGCCCAGTGGCCAACGAAATTGGCTTGATCCTTCTTGCCTGTGACTTGGAAGACCAGGGATAAGCCGATGGAGCCAAGCGCGGCCCACAAGAACATGTCCGATGGCACTTTCGCGGTCTGCTGTTCGATCCCGCGCGCGACCGGACCTTCCCGATGTTCCGTGTCGGGTCCGAATTTGGGTTCTAGCGAATTCATAAGTAAAACTCCTCCTATGAATGATTCGCCGTCCGCCTCTGGGCGCTAAAATTTTGGCGGCTTGTTATTGGGTGTACTTCAGAAATAGTGCAGCAATTGAGAAAACTCGTCCACCTGCAATAATTCTCCGCTGCCAGCGCGAATTTCCTGCTTTTCCAGTATCCAGGTATGGGCATGCGGGATAAAGACGGCATTGAGCCCGATTTCCAAGGCCGGATTGACATCGGACTTCGGTGAATTCCCGATCATCCAAGTGATTGCCGGATTGAATCCGCGCGCCGCCACCAATGCCCCGTAAGACCCCGCATTCTTCTCCTTGACGATCTCGACATGGGAAAATAGGCCGCCTAACTCCGAGCGATCCACTTTCAGCCGCTGCTCATCGGGATTGCCCTTGGTGAACAATGTCAAATCGTGACGCGTGGCAAGTTCAGCCAAGGTTTCCGGGACGTGGGCGATCAGTTCCATTGGATGATCCAGAATTCGTTCGGCGAAAGACATCACCATTGTCAGCGCCTGGTCGTCGATATCGCGCTCGCATAAATGCCGATACACCTGATTCAAATTATTGCCGAAGTTTTTTGAGCCGTACCCATGGATCTTTGCGTTAGCCGCTTCAATCTCATCCAGGATGTCTCGCACTTGCACCGCGCTAAGAGCGGAATGCGCCAGGAAGGCGACGAACTCCTCAAAGGCCCGCTCAAAGTAGATGTTGTTTTCCCACAGCGTATCGTCGGCGTCGAAAATCAGGTGTTGCCCGGTCCGCCGCGGCATTACAACGATGTCGGCCACTTGGCATGGCCGTTGCGTGGGGCCACCGCTTTCACGTGGGCGATCTCTTTTTGGCGGAACACATATTCGGGTAGGAATTCCGCCAATTGCTTCATTCGCGACGATTCCGAACGGCTGGCCAGCAGCGCTTGGCGGAAGTCCAGATCGGGAAGAGCTTGGGCCAGTTGAAAACTTAATTGGGGGTCGTCCATTTCCGGCTCGCTCAATTCCGAATCTTCCATCTCGCGCAATTCGTTGTAGCCCTCCAAGGCCCGTTGTTGCAGATCGAGCGAGGAAGGCTCGTCCTCTTCGTCGTCGAAAAACTCCACCGTTCCGCGCAAGTAAGATTCTTCATCGTTCAGCATGATGATCTCGAATCGCCGGCGTCCGATAGTCAGCAGATCCAGGCGGCCGTCCGGATATTGATTCACCACCCGCTCTACAAGCGCTGTGCAGCCCGTATTGACAATGCCTTTTTCGGCGGCCAGAACCACACCGAATTCTCTTTTTTGATCGATCACTTCGCGCATCATTTCCTTGTAACGGTCTTCGAAAATATGAAGCGGAAGAGGCGTTCGCGGAAACAGGACGACTTGGAGCGGAAACAGCGGCAGCAGTTCCTGTTGCATGGTACTATTATCTCTTTCTTACTCCATTGCGGCAATTTTGGGCCGCGGAAACAATCGTCGAAAAGGCGAAATGTACGCGTTTTTGACCCCCCATACATGAAGATCACGGACAGTGTGATCCTGATCACGGGCGCTTCCGGAGGAATCGGCGCGGCGTGCGCGGCGGCATTGCGGAAGCGTGGCGCAAGGCTTTCACTCACCGCCCGGCGCAATAACGAACTGGAACAAGCCGCCGGACCCGAGGCTTTAATCACCGCCGGCGATATACGCGATCCGGAAACGCGCCGGGCGATTGTAGAGCGCACCCTGGAACGTTTTGGACGCATTGATATTTTGATTAACAATGCCGGCGTGGGTCTTTACGCGCCCAGCTGGAACGCGCCTTTGGAGCAAGTGCGAGAAATGTTCGAGCTGAATCTATTCGCGCCCCTGGCAATGATCCAGCTAGTGGTTCCCCACATGCGCCGCCAAGGCAGCGGGTCGGTCGTCAACGTCGGCTCCATCGGCGGCAAAGTTACGCTGCCCTGGTTTACACTTTATTCGGCATCGAAATATGCGCTTGGATCTCTTACCGACGGATTACGAATGGAAGTGGGCCGGGACGGCATTCACGCCATGACGGTCTGTCCGGGTTATGTGCGGACCGGGTTTCAGGAACACGCCTTGGCGGGTGGTCCGCCAGCGGGCATCGCGGCGCGCAAGAAGTTCGCGATTACCGCCGAAGATTGCGCCGAGGCAATTGTCCGCGGCATCGAACGAAATGCGCGCACTGTGGTAACGCCACGAATCGGCTGGCTGTTCGTGGCCCTGGAGCGTCTATTGCCGGCCGTCGTGGATAAGCGTATGGCGAGTATTCTTCACAGGCAGGAAGCGGCCGGATGATTCTGAAGCTAAAGCGCTCGCCGGGGATTTATCTGGTCGGGTTCATGGGTTCGGGTAAAAGCACTATCGGCCGGCTGCTTGCGTACGAGTTGGGCTGGCACTTCAGCGACATCGACGACGAGATTGAAGACGAAGAGCGGCGCTCCATCTCCGACATCTTCGAAACCGATGGCGAATCGCACTTCCGGGAGATTGAAGCAGCGGGAATCCGGAAGCGGGTGCGGAACATTCAGAGCGGCAAGCCTACCGTAGTGGCCTTGGGTGGCGGGACGTTCGTGCAGGAAGATAACTACGAATTGCTGAGCAACAATGGCGTGAGTATCTGGCTGGATTGTCCGCTGGACGTAATACGGAAACGGTTGACTACAGCCTCTCACCGGCCCTTGGCGAAGGACGCCGAAAAGTTGGAACAGTTGTATCATTCGCGACGCGAAAAGTATTCCCGGGCGGACTTTCGTATCGATGTAATGGACGACGATTCTAATAAGACGGTGGCCGATATCTTGCAGCTTCCGTTGTTTTAAGAATGGGCGCGAGCAGAGAAACCAAGACATCTGGGAAGCATGCTCTTCAGATTTTTCATGCCGCTTTGCGCTCAGCCGACCCCGTTGAAGCCGTCCTGCGGCATGTCCGGATCGAAGACGATATTCTGATCGCCGGGCGAAAGCGATATCCGCTTCACCGCTACACCGGCATTTTTGTTATCGGCGCCGGGAAAGCATCGGCTCCCATGGCGCAGGCGATAGAGCGCCTGCTGGGGAAGCGCATTACCGGCGGCCTGATCAACGTCAAGTATGGCCACAGCGCACGCTTGCGACGAATCTTGCTCAATGAGTGCGGCCATCCGCTGCCCGACGAAAATGGAGTTCGCGGCGCACGACAAATCGCCGCCATCGCAAGCGACGCCGGTGCTAACGATCTGGTCATCGCCTTGATCTCCGGAGGCGCGTCGGCGCTGCTTCCCGCGCCCATCGAAGGATTGACGCTGGAGCAGAAGCAGCAGTTGACGCGGCGCCTGCTGGACTCGGGCGCCAGTATTCACGAGATCAATACCGTGCGCAAACATCTCTCCTGGATCAAGGGCGGCCAACTGGCTCGGCTGGCCTATCCGGCGACCGTCGTCGCGCTGATTCTTTCCGATGTCATCGGAGACAATCTGGACGTGATCGGGTCCGGCCCTACGGTGGGCGATAGTTCCACCAGCGAAGATGCGCGGGCGATTCTGCGGAAGTATGGAATTGAAGTGGCCGCAACTTTCGTCGAAACGCCGAAGCCTGGCGATGCGCTATTCAAGAGTGTTCAGAACGTAATTGTCGGCAGCAATCGTCTGGCGGTGGATGCGGCGGCGGCAAAGGCCCGCGAGTTGGGTTATAAAACTCTGGTGTTGAGCACCTCCATGCACGGGGAAGCGCGTGAGGTTGCCCAGGTGCACGCGGCAATTTTGCGCGAAGTGACGGAGAGCGGCCGGCCGATTCGGCGGCCTGCCTGCATATTGAGCGGCGGCGAGACTACGGTGACTTTGCGCGGGTCCGGGCTAGGCGGACGGAACCAGGAATTCGTTCTTGCGGCGGCTATCGACATCGCGGGATTACAGCGCGCCGCGGTGCTTAGCGCGGGCACCGATGGTACGGATGGTCCGACGGATGCCGCCGGGGCGATATGTGATGGCGAGACGATAGCGCGCGGTCTGGCAGCGGGTTTGCGGGCCGGCGAATACCTGGCGAACAACGATTCCTATCGCTATTTCGAACGGCTGGATGGGCTGGTGAAAACCGGTCCGACACGCACCAACGTAATGGATTTGACGGTATTGATTGCGCGCTAGAGGAAATTTCGTCTAGAGTACAATAAATTGTTCCAAGGCCCTGAGGCGATCTAAGAAACGTAGGAGCAGAGGCGTTCCTGGATGATTGTCACCGAAAGCGAACTGAAACAGACCGTCCGTGAAAATCAATATGAGCATGGCACTCGCCTCGACAGTTACTTCGCCTGGCTTTACATCGCGCATGTTTTCCGCATACCACCGGCAGATGTAGCGGGGCAGGTTGAATTCGATCATCCCGAGCTGGGAATTTCGGCGTTTCACTACGATTCCGCCAGCCACAAATTAAACCTGTATCACGCAGTCTGGTCGGAAGATCATCGGGCCTTTCAGGAAGGCTATATTCGCCTAATCACCAAGGGAATGGAGCGAATTTTCCAGCCCGACGCCAGCCGAAATCCTTCTCCGCTTTTGGGTTCGCTCCGTAGAGTGCTGGCCGAGAATCGGGAAGAGGTTGAGCAGGTTTCGGTGAACCTGATTTATAACGGCAGTACGGAAGAAACGGCGCGCAGCGGGATTTTGGAAGCGCTACAACAACACCTGGAACGCAAGGCCGTTTGGATCGACCGGTTCTTTGCGCCGCGCAAGGTAAACCTCGGCATCGAGTATCACTCTAACGGAAGCGAAACCGCGGTAGAGAAGGTTCGCGAGACGTTCGAGTTCAATGTCCGGTTGGGGGAACTGCTGGAATCCGTGCTGCCGAACGGCGTCAAGATGTACATGGGTTTTCTTCGCCTGCTGGATTTGCATCAGTTCCATGAAACGATGGAAGGCCGCCTGCTAAGCCGTAATATCCGGCTCGGCTTACCACCGGCGACGCCGCCGAATAGAGCGATTCGCGAGTCGCTTGAAAATATCGTTTTTCGTGGGACGATGCCGGCACAGGCCTTTGCTTATCACCACAACGGCATCACGCTTCACGTGGAAGGGATGCGCCTGGTGGGCGATCAGTTCGTGCTCACCGAACCGCGCCTCGTAAATGGAGCGCAGACCGTCAGCACGCTGGACCGGTTTCTGCGCGATCACAAGGACGATCCGGAGCTACGCAACAATTGGAGCCGGTTGCGATCCATTCCAGTGATCGCAAAAATCGTGACCGGCGGCAGCGATGAATTTCTCTCCGCGATTACGATTTCGACGAACAAGCAGAACCCCGTCCACGCCTGGAATCTGCGAGCCAACGACATTATTCAACTGCGCTTCGCCGATAAGTTCAAACAGGATCTGGGCCTCTTCTACGCCCGGCAGGAGGGGCGTCCCGACATTCAGATGCTGCAAGCCGAAGGTTTCCCGGCGGACATCAAGCCCCTGGAAATTAAGCGAATGGCGCGAACGTTCCTGGCCCTGCGCGGGCGGATCGATGGCATGCAACATCTGGTAGAGATCTTTGAAAAGGAGCGCCTCTACGTTCGGACGTTCGATCCGGCACACCTCCGGGCCAGCGCCAAGGCAATTCTTCTGGCGTATAAAATTCAGCTGCGTTTGGGCGCCATGAACCGCGCCATGGGCGACATTTCACGGCATGTCCGGTATCTAACCTGGACCCTGCTGATTCAGGCGCTGTTCAATCTGCCGAACATCGCTGAAGTGGTGGATCGCTTCGGAGGCAAGCTGGAACCAGAGCCCGAATTTGTTCAGCTTCTGGAGGAATTAACGTCGGGAACGGTGCTGCCCCTGGTGATGGAAACGATGAGCGGCGGCAAGTATCCGGCCCGGGCCGAAGCTGGCGATTATCGCTTTCTGGACACGCCCGAGTTCTTCAACGATTGCCTGCTGGTGGCGTACCGGCGGCTTGGCTGGAAGCATTGCGAGTTTCCGGCCGAGGCCGACCTGGCTAGCAACGCCGAGCGCCAGGCGCACCGGGAATCCGCCGCCGTGTAAGCGAATCGACGTTAATCGGACACTGGGCCGTCACATCGCATCTGTTAGCATAAGGGGACTGCCCGCAGGCCGGAGAACGCGAATGAGTTTTGTTTGGATGTTGTTGATTACTCTCTGCATTCTGCAGATATCCGTACTTTTCACGACTATTTATCTCCACCGTTATCTTACCCATCGGGGTCTGGAATTAAATCCGGTTGTGGCGACTTTGATGCACCTGGAGATCTCTTTGTTCACTGGCATCGTACCGCGGGAATGGGTTGCCGTTCATCGAAAGCATCATCACTTTTCCGATAAGGAAGGCGATCCACATAGCCCCTACATCTATGGGTTGTGGCACGTGCTCTTCGGAAATTTTTTTTATTATCAAGCAGAGAAAAGCAATCCCGCGACGGTCCGCAAGTATACTCCCGATTACAAGCCCGACCTGGTCGACAAGATTCCCTATCTGCATTTTGGGGCGTTAGGCGGGCTGATCATTTTCATGCTGATGTTCGGGTGGATGTGGGGCGCGGCGGCGTGGCTTTTCCACGTTGTGTTCTACATTCTGCTGAACTCGATGATCAATAGCTTGTGCCATATGATCGGCTATCGTAATTTTGAGAATCTTGCCACGAACCTGCAGTGGGTGGCTCTGTTGACGGGTGGGGAAGGTCTGCACAACAACCATCACGAGTTTCCGAGTTCCGCCCGCTTCGCGCAGCGCGGTCTGGAGATCGATCCCGCCTGGCCCGTGATTCGCCTCTTGGAATTCGTGCGCTTGGCCCAAGTGAAACCGGAGCCGATCGCCAAGGCCGCGGCTTAAAGTTTCGGGCGGCGTACGCGGGCGGCCACCAACTGGCTGACCTGTTGCAGCAACTCATCGCGGCGCAGAAAACCTTTTTCAATCACCCGGCTGACATGTCCATTCAGCCGTGCTCTATCTTCAGCCGTCAGGTCCTTGGCGGTGATGACGATCACGGGGATGGAGCGCCACGCCTCGTGAAGATGCATTTCGGTGAGGAATTCGAATCCGTCCATTTCCGGCATCATGAGGTCGAGAAGAACGATGCTGGGCAGGCTGCGGGCCATTTCGTCAAGGGCCGCGCGGCCATTTTCGGCCTCCGCCACGATCCAGCCGTCGTGCTCCATGAGACGCCGCAACATCTCGCGCGACGACGGATCGTCCTCCACCACCAGAACGCTATTCGCGGCATTTCCCCGATAGCGAAGCAACACCGAGGAAAGGCGCTCGCGATCAATCGGCTTTGTCAGGTAGTCGGCCGCTCCGAGCGAGTATCCGAGGTTCTTACTGTCGACGATGGTTAGCATGATCACCGGGATGTCGGCAAGATCAGGGTCGGATTTGAGCGAGGACAGCACCATCCAGCCGTCCATGCCGGACATCATTACGTCCAGCGTGATCACGTTGGGGCGAAGCTTGCGGGCCATCCGCAGACCTTCCTCTCCACTGAATGCGTTCTCTATGCGAAATCCGTATTTGAGCAGCGTGCGCGTCAGTATTTCATGTACGGCGGGTTCATCGTCGATCACCAGCACGGTTCCGGCGGACCCACCCTCGGCCGGCGTCGCCACAAGTTCTTCCTTCTTTCCTTCCACCGCCACGGTCTGGGGCAGCGTCAAGGTGAAAGTCGAACCCTTACCCTCTTCCGATTGCACGGTAATGTCGCCGCCCATCATTTTGGCGAAGCTGCGGCTAATGGCAAGCCCTAATCCCGAACCGCCGAATTTCCGGCTGGTTGACGCATCGGCCTGAATGAAAGGCTCGAAGAGTTTGGACGCATGCTCTTTGCTGATGCCGACGCCGCTGTCGGTAATCGCAAAAGAGATTCGTTGGTCGGGAAGCAGCCGGACCTCCGTTGTCACAATTCCCTGGGATGTAAATTTGCAGGCATTACTGAGGAGATTGAACAGGCTTTGACGAACTTTCGTCTGATCGGAGCGCATCGATTCGACGCCCGGATCCAGGACCACGCGCAGAGTATTTCCGTTCTTGTCGGCTAGCGGTTTGATCACTGTCATCACGTCTTCCACCAACTTTGGAACGCTAAACGTCTCCAGATACAACTCCATTTTGCCGGCTTCGATCTTCGACAAATCGAGAACGGCGTTGATCAACTCCAGCAGGTGCTTGCCCGCCACCCTGATCTTGTCCACATCGGCAATCAGCGCGGGTGCTTGCGATTCTTCGGCTTCTTCGATCAACATTTCGCTGTAGCCGATAATCGCGTTCAGCGGGGTGCGCAACTCATGGCTCATGTTCGCCAGGAAGGTGCTCTTAGCCTGGTTCGCGGCCTCCGCCATTTCCTTCTCGCGCTTGAACTTGATGGTGATCGATGTGACGAGCATGAACAGCAGGACGCTTGCCCCGACGCTTGTGAGGCGGGCATTCCGGGTTTGCGTTTCGGCGCGGCGACTTCTGACGGCAAGTTCGTCGTTCAGTGTCTGTTGCATGCCCAAGCAGAGGGAGCGGATATTCTCCATGATGTATTTGCCGCGATTTGATTTCACAACCGCGATGGATTGTTCCGGATGGGGTCCCGTTCGCAGATCGATTGTTTCAGCCAGCTCTCCAAATTTGGCTCTAATCGCGGTCTCCAGTTCCGCCATCTGCCCCTGTAAAATCGGCTGATTCTGTGTAAATTCCTTGAGCGCGGCGAATTCGTTGGCAATCTCGCCAGTTGCCCGGTTGTAGGGTTCCAGATAGCGCGCCTCACCGGTAAGCAGGTATCCGCGCTGGCCGGTTTCGGCGTCTTTCATTGTCGATAGAACTGTGTTCAATTTCTGGATCGCCGCATCAGTCTCGTGCACGCGTCGCGTCGCCAACTGGAACTCAGTCCAATCCCAGTAAGCGAGCCCGATAATCAGGGCCAGCGCACCGACCGCAAAAATGAAACCGCGATCCTTTAGCAATTGATCATTTCTCCAGGCCATCATTCCACCGAATCTTTTTTAAGGATGTCACTACATCTTACTGCCCTGGGTGAGTCTCGGTTTTGACGCAACGGGGTGAAAGGAAGGCTGGGGTCGGACGAACTATTTTGTGGCGTTATCCCGGGCCGTCAAGTGGTCCACCCGGGCGCGCAAAGCGGCAGCGCTTACGATCGGCGCCGAGCAGGAACTTCCGGTGCACACGAAGGCCGATGGTTCCTTGCGTTCGGGGTAGGTGACATCGGGATTCGGAAGGGCACCTTCGCGCGGATCCCACCATTCCACCCGCTTATAGCTGCCGGGATAAGCCGATGCGGCCAGAAAAAGACTTCGCGCGGCAGGGGAATCCTTCGGACCGACGATAGTAATGTGCAGCGGCTCCGTACTCGCTTCCAGATCCGCAAGCAGGACGCCGCCAGTGGGCAGAAACTTCGCGATGCCGGGTGCGTCCAAATAGCGCGTCGCATGGCTTCGAATCGCCCGGTACGATTGTTGGGCGGTGTACCGATAAAGCAGGTTGGCGAATCGAGCCAATACGATGTTTTCATCGCGTTCGGGGTGCGGCTTGTAAGCATGATCCGTGGGCGTCTTGGTAGTGAGAAAGCCAGCGGCCGGATCGCGGAAGTTTGCCACGATGAACTTCGCGGCATCTTCGGCGCGTCCAAGAAAGGCCCGGTCTCCCGTCACGGCGTACAGTTGCAGGAAAGCTCGGCCCATCGCCAGCGTATCGCCCAGATAGGGGCCGGCGGTATCGCGTGAATCATGCCGAAAACCACCGCCGTCGAGGGCGCGATTTTTAACGATCCAATTGGCGGCTTTCGTTGCCTGGTTCAGATACTTAGCATCACCGGTAGCAGCGTAAAGAGTAGCGAGGGCGTTAATCGCCCAACCATTCTCTCGAGCGTAGACATGCTTGTCCACGCGGGGAACACCCTGCTTTCGGCGTCCGGCATCATTGAGCGCGAAGTAGGCCGCGGAGTGCTCGCCTTCCACGATATCGGCGTCCTGGCTCGTGTAAAACGCGCCCTCTGGACTCATCAGAAACGCGCTCAGAAATCGCTCGATATCCTGCGCCGCTTTGAGGTAAGACGGGTCTTTCCACTTCGTGTAACCAAGGGCATAGATGCGAAGATTCTCGGCCTGCATCGCCATGATCTTCTCGAAATGGGGCTCCTTCCAATCGCCGCCAGTGGAGTACTGATACACGCCGCCCCATACCGGATCCACCAACTGCAACTGCGCCGTAAGCGTCTGGCGGAACATGCGCTCATTCTGCGGATCACCCTGCAGCGCTAAGGCGAAAGCGTATTCGGCGGAATTCCATTCCAGAAATTTTTGGCCAAACCCCCAACTGCCATACTTCGAATCGTACTGCGCCACGTAGCTCTTGCGTAAGCCGGCGCGCAAGGCCGGAGTCAACTGCGTTTCCTTTCCGAATTGGATCGGCGGTTCAGGGCGTACCGATGGCCCCGGCGACGGATCGTCGATGATCGCCTGCAAGACCGCCGCCATTTGCGTTGGCGCAATATAACCCGAGCGCTTAATGATTTCCTGGCCTTTTCCATCGAATACGACGGTAGCGGGCCAGCCATAATCCTCATAGCGATTCGATAAATCGGGCCGGGAATCCTGGTCCACCCGCACGGCGATATATTTTGAGCGCATCAGGGCCACGACCTTCGGATCCTTGTACGTGGTCTCCGCCATGACATGACACCAGTGGCACCAGACAGCTTCCAGATCGAGTAGAACGAACTTGTTCTCGCGCTTGGCTTGTGCGAACACGTCATCCGACCAGGCTCGCCATTCGATCGGCGCGGGTGCGTCGGCAACCAGCAAAGTAGCGAAAAAGAAGATCCATAGACGCGCTAAAGGCACATTGATAGCTACGTAGAGAAAAGTTTCATGGATTCAGCGTGGGTACGGATGGCCGCGCAATGTCGTCACGGCGCGATAGATTTGCTCCGCCAACATCGCTCGCGCGAGTTCATGCGGATAAGTCATCGGCGAGAGCGATAGCAGCAGGTCGGCGCGTGACTTCCAATCTTCCGGATGGCCGTCCGCGCCGCCGATTACAAATACGATGTCATGCGCTTTTCGCTCCGACTCGCCGACCAGTTCCGTGAATTGCCCGGAATTAAAATTGCGGCCGGCGGGATCAAGCAGCACTTTTTTGGCCGATGGATGCCGCGCCCAAAGGTCATATCGCCGGGGATCGATCTCGCGCATTTCGCAGCGCAGGTAACGCTCCGATCGTTTGATGAATTCTTCGGCGATGGCATTGACGTGGGCATCGCGGGCCTTGCCGATGTACAACAAATACAGCTTCACCGGGCTAGAGCGCCGGACTATTGTCGCCCAGCAATGCGCGGCGAACGATCTTGATCGGCGGGAATCCCTGCTTCATGAAACTGTCGTGAAATTCCTGTAGCGAGAACTGCGATCCTTTCTTCTGTTTGTAATCCTCGCGCAGTTTCATGATTTCCAGCTTACCCAGTGTATAAACCAAGTACGTGGGATCCGAGGTTCCGCGCCTGGCTTCGCGGCGGCCGTTATCGCGAGTCTGAAAGCCTTCCTTGACGAAGAAGTCGACGCCTTGTTCGTAGGTCATCTTGCCGGTGTGCATTTCAATTCCCACGATGTAGCGAGCGTTGCGTAGCAGAGCATCCTGCAGTTGCCCGAGCCGCATCTTCATGTTACCCGCGGCATAGCCCTCATCGAGCATCATCTGTTCGGTATAGTGCGCCCAGCCCTCGGCATTACTGCCGCAGCCCAGAAGCTTTCGTGCTTTCGACGGCGCGCTGGGCACCCACAGGAATTGCACGTAATGCCCGGGATAGGCCTCATGAATCGCCGTGCTGGTGATCACCCCGCGGTTGAACACGCCCATGTATTCCTCAACCCGCTTTGGCGTCCATGTCTTCTCCGGCAGAGTGACGTTAAAGAACGCTTCTTTCGCGACTTTCTCATAAGGGCCTGGCGTATCCATCGATGCCGACGACAAGGCGCGGGCAAAGGGCGGAGTTTCCTCCACGATGGGCGGCACGGTAGAGGGGATGGTAATAATATGATGTTCGCGGATAAACGCGGTAAGTCCGCTTAGCACATCGCGGAAGCTCTGCAACAACTGATCCGCCGGCGGATGATCCTTCTCGGCGTCGTCGAGGATCTGCTGTGGCGTCTTGTTGGGATCGATCTTCTTCGCGGTGGCAATGAACGCCTTCTGATTGGCGTGAAGATTTTCGTATCCGATTTTCAGCAGACGATCCAGCGGGATATCCACCATCTCGTCATACAACAGCTTCTTCCGATACGTGTCGGCGCCGAGTCGAAAATCGCCTTTTGAATTCGGCAAAATATCGGTTGTAAGAAATTTTTCATAAGATTGCAGCGCTTCGATCACGGCTTTATTCGACGCGTGGAAATCGGCGAGCAATTTTTTATCGGTGACCTTGTCGAATGCCGACGGCACGTCAGTTTGGAAGAAACTGACGATTCCCGGGATCTGTTCCAGCGCCACCTCAGTGAAGATTTTCGGAGGATTCTTCAAATTGACGCGGGCATCCCGCAGCACTTGGGGCATCTTGAGCTCGCGGGCAATCACCGATCGAAGCCGTTGTTCCTGCGGCGCGAAGTTGCGGCTCATGATCGTGAAGACACTGCCGCTGATGCCACTGGAATAGGAATCGGGATTGGTCTGCCACGAGCGGACCACCTCCAACGCCAGCAGATCGGACTGGAGTCGCGAGATGTAGAGATCGCGATCGGGAAAGTCCGGCGAAGCGTCGAATTCTTTGGCGAATTTCCGGGCGGCCTGCACTTGCGCATCGACGGCAGCCTTGGAAAACTCTTCCAACTTAGCGTCGTATTCGTGAAAACCGGCGCTGGTTCCTTGCGTCGGATTGAAATGAAAATAGTAGTCGTCCCAAAAGCGCCGGGTGAGATCGTCCGCTTTTCCCTGAGCCATGACGGCGGTTACCAACAGAAGAAAAAGAGCACAGATTCGCATTGCTTCTGTTTGTAACACAGTGCTTAGCGGGCGAGTTTCAGTGCTCTGCGGAACAGCACTTCGAAGTCGGCATCTTCTCCGGGCGACTTCGCCTTTAACACCGCCCCCTCAGCCGCAGCCCGGTTTGATCCGAAATTCATCAGGGCGGAAATAACGTCTTCCTCGACGGCGCTGAATGAACTCTTGGGGCGTTCGATGACGCCGGGTTTGGATCCTCCGCCGATCAGGTCCAACTTATCGCGCAGTTCGAGAACGATGCGCTCGGCGGTCTTTTTTCCAACGCCGGGGATGCGGACAAGCTGTTCAATAGACCCGCTACGGATCGCGCCGATCAGGTCGGCCGTGGCGAGCCCCGAGAGTGCCGTGATCGCCAGCTTCGGCCCGATACCGCTAACTGAGGTGAGTTTCTCAAACAGAAATTTTTCTTCCGGAGTCAGGAATCCAAAGAGGGCGATGGCGTCTTCGCGGACGCTGGTGTGGATGCGCAGGCGCACCTCGTGGTTCACGTCGGGCAGCGCGGAGAACGTCGAGATAGGAATCGCGACGTCGTATCCCACGCCTTGCACGTCGATAATTATTTGGTTCGGATGTTTCTCAAGCAGAATGCCACGGAGATAAGCGAACATATCTAGCCATTCTCAGTCAATTGCCGGCAGCGCGCTATTCTGATTGCTTATGTCGCGGCGGAGATTTTTTGTGGATGCGGTGCAGGACGGCAAGGCCGAGTTGAACGGCGAGGAAGCCAAACATCTGAGCCGCGTGCTACGCGTTGAGCCAGGGCAGAGGTTCGAAGTGTCAGACAATCGCGGCGTCTATCTGGCCGAAGTGGAAACGGTACGGAAGGAACATATCGTTTTTCGGATGCTGGAGTCAGTTGAATCGAAGCCCCTGCCGGTGCGGATCAGTCTATTTGCCGCTCTCATCAAATTCGACCGGTTCGAATGGATTTTAGAGAAAGCGACAGAGTTGGGCGTGGCGAAGATAGTGCCGGTTGAAGCGGTTCGCAGCGAGCGCGGCTTGGAATTGGCGGCGGAAAAACGAATTGTGCGGTGGCGGAAAATTCTGCTCGAAAGCAGCGAGCAAAGCCGTCGCGCGCACTTGCCGGAAATCACATTACCCGTTCACTTAAGGGAGGCTCTGCGCTTTTCGGGATATCGGTTTGTGCTGGAAGAGGAGTCGGGCGCGACGCCTTTATTTCGTGCGCTCCCCCCGCTGCGGGAACAAACGGATGAAGTCGCTTTGCTTGCAGGACCCGAAGGCGGTTGGGTGGATGAAGAACGCATCCGCTTCTCGCCCGCGGGTTGGACCGCGGTCTCGCTTGGCCCTCAAATTCTACGCGCCGAAACGGCGGCCATCGCGGCACTCTCCGTGATTTCGGCAGCCTGGCAGAGATGACCTGTAGATTTCTGGAAATGTGTCGATGGATTGCGTAGGAGAGTGACATCGTGGGCATGATGTTGACCGGACTCGTCGGCGCCATTCAGGTCTTGTTCATTTACGGCATCCTGGCTATCGCGGCGGTAAAGCTATTCCAGATCGCCACGGAACTGAAGGAGATCAAGGAGCTGCTGCAAGACATGAAGAGGCTTGCGGGACCGGATAGAATTCCGATTCTGACGCCTAATCCTGACGCGCCTTATACTCCACCTTCCCTTGATATTCTGGACGATCCAAATTTGTAATTTCCGGACCATTATTCCTTCCACGCCGACTGCTCAAAGATAAGTTTTTTATCGTGATCGCCTGGGCGCAGGAGAAGGTCCACGATGAATTCTCCCGAGCCTTCGGGTTCATCGCGCACCTGATCGTCAATGCGTTTCCGTTCGAAGATCAGAAGCGTACCGCCCTTCAGCCAGTAGCGTCCGTCACCCGCAGTCCGCTCGCCACCCCACAACAGCACCGTCTCTTTCGATTCGGCGACGTAATGCCCTGGCATCCAGCCATCGG
This sequence comes from Bryobacterales bacterium, assembly GCA_038239345.1. Classification (GTDB taxonomy): domain Bacteria; phylum Acidobacteriota; class Terriglobia; order Bryobacterales; family Bryobacteraceae; genus JBBSEX01. Next base: position 25,661 of record JBBSEX010000024.1, on the reverse strand, counting down.
CGCGTAGTTGTGTCTGAGCGGCATGCTGAAACACGTCCAGTTCCTGCTTAGACATCTTTCGCGGCGTGATGCCTATGTTCAGCACCGAAACCCGCGAATCGTTCTTTTTAGTCTCTAGCCAGTAGTATCGCGATTGCGGGAAACGCACGGCCGAATTCGCAATGCGAAACTCGAAAACTATCTCCTCGACACTCATACGCGAGCCATCGCCCATCAGTCTGGGGTCCTTCATCTCTAATGATGATTGGCGTTTCACTTCATCAATTGTCATCCCGATGTTGGCCGAAAGAGTTCCCCGGGAACTAGCGGCGCAATGCAGCAAAAAAGGAATGGTGAATAGGAGGCAGCGCGTCGTTATCAAGGCGAATCTACTGGGTAGAGAGGTGGACATGCGGCACGAAGCAACTAAGCAATACCCTTCTACAACCACCCCGCATACACTATACCCGACTGGGAGAGGACTCCATTCGGATTTTACTGCTGAAATGGGTCGAATCGCCGCGGTACGGAGTCGGCATATAATCGAGCAGACTCTAATGGCAGATATTTGGAAAGAAAAACTTGTTCCGAAACGAAAGGGCGCCTTGCCGCCGACGGAACTTGATCGAATGTGGGCCTTCCTTCTGCCACCCGCCTTGCCGCCGACGCTATCCCCGGAGGGAAGTTTGGTTTGTGCGAGTCTGTTCTTTCAAGTTCGTCTTTCATACCGTGCAGCAGTTGCGGGCATGCCTTGACTATTACAGTAAGAAAATCCATCCCACGAGTCGAATTCCGTTTGAAAAGTTGGGCGACTACGGTGGAGACAACAGTGAGTGCCAACGTTGGTTCGACAGGCTACCTATGCATCTGTTGGAGGAACCAAAGCGACGGAAAGTTGTTGCGGCCCTTGAAAAAGCCCTCGTTCGCTGGAGCACCGATTTACCAAAGCGCCACAAATCTCAAATCTAATCGGAGTCTGGCCGGGGGAGGAAGATCAGGGAGACGGGTCAAAAATGGAGAAGTGCAAACTCTAGGCACGTTCTTGGCACATGATTTCGGCATTGTCCTCAAGCTTTTGCTCTAAGTTCCCAAGAACTGTTCCGTTCGCTTCTGTAGGGCTACCCATCTTGAAGCTCGCATTCCCATTGAGTGAAAATATCCAGCCAGGCCAGGCTCTCAACTGGACGAGAGCGGTTGCGTACCGATACCTTTGACAAGTGTTAAGCTACAGGCTACAGTCTGACGGTGAAGATACGAAGCTTTGTTCATAAGGGTCTGAAACGGCTCTACGCGGAGGACAGCACGAAAGGTGTTCCGGCCGACACCGTGGACAAGTTGCGGAAAATGTTTGCATATCTCGATAACATGGACGCCCCGGAGGAACTGCGGACGCTCCCGGCTTGGAAAGTTCACACGCTGACCGGCGACCGCAAGGGCACGTGGAGCATGAGCGTTACGGCGAATCGCCGCTTGACGTTTCGTATCGACGCCGCAGAGCGCGAAATCTGCGACGTCAATTTAGAGGACTACCACTAACACCACGGAGGAAACGGCCATGCCCATGAAAAACCCGCCTCACCCCGGCGAATTTATACGCACGGAGATCATTGAACCGGCTTGCCTGTCCGTCACGGCAGCAGCAGCCGGGTTGCAGGTGTCCCGCCCTGCGCTGTCCAGTTTGCTCAATGGCAAGGCCGACCTGTCCGGCGACATGGCGCTACGGATTGAGAAAGCTTTCGGCGTGAAGATGGACACGCTGATGAGAATGCAATCGGCCTACGACATTGCGCAGACCCGCAAGCGGGCAAAAGAAATCCATGTGAAGCGGCTCCGTTCCCTCCCCGATGTGCATCCGGCTTAAAAGTGCCGTATTAAATGCATTTTAAGGGAATCTCTAGCTAAGGTATTGGAGTAGGCGACAGGCGCGTGTTTCTACCGCGCTTCATATCCACTCTTTCGGCGGTTCTCATGATGTTGCCGACCCGGCGATGATGCGGCCTGTGCGGGCCGCACGCGGGATAATCGCTCGAATGGATGATACAAAACTACTTTCGCTGATTGAATTAGGCCAGATTATCTCTACATTGCTTGTTGCCTTAGGTGTTGGCGGAGAATTCGTCGGCACCTTCATGGCCCGGCCGGTACAAGGCCGCCTTGACGCGAAGCGTCAACTGGAAATAGCCCATCTGAGAAAGGATGCGGCGGAAGCGGACCTCCGCGCTAAGGAGCTTGAAGCCCTGATCCAGCCACGATACCTGACGAAAGCACAAGAGGACTCGATCACAGCTTCGATGCGACCCTTTGCAGGTAGCGGAACGATAATAGCATCGCACTGGATCGATTCGGAGGCCGCACGACTCGCCGGACAGATCAAAATGATTCTCAATCATGCCGGAATCGGAATAGACGACAAGCATATCAACACGATGACGGTAGACAAGATCGGCGCCTATCCAGAGATTGTAACCGGTCTATCCGGTGGAGGTGGCGGATATTCGGGTCCCAACGTCCACACAGGAATTGAAATATGGGGTGCTGATCGCACGGCGGTTAAGCAATTGGGGGAATCGCTCAGATCGGATGGCCACCTTGCGGCTGTCGTTGCGCCAGAATCCGAAGACCCATTTAAGAAATTATATGGGCCCATATAGCTGATAATCTTCGTCGGCTCAAAACCTGTGCCGGAATCGCGGTAGGTAACACGCGGTGTATTGTCTGTCCATACTTTCTAGATCGCTGTATTGACGTTGGCGCTTATTGGTTGTTGATAGCATCCCTCCTGTGGGGTGTATCTCGCTGGGCGGATATTGGGATTATTCGCAGCCCTGCTGACGTGTAATGCGCAAACCGTTGACTTTGCTACAAGTGCTCCGACACTCAACTTCTCGGAAGTTTGCCGTGAGGATTATCCACGGAAAACAGGAGAGCCGGAAAGGTCCGATTAGGCGCTCGTCAACAAGGCAGAGGGCACTTCCGGGCAAAGGCGGCATCGATCCGCGTAGGCTATTGAAATAAAAAACTAACTGGCGGAGGAAGAGGGATTCGGCCGTCCATCAAATTCATGACCTGTGTTTTCAACACGGTACAGGCCCCGCTCTTCGGAAATTCAGCCACTCCTACCAACCCAACAATGATTCTACCAGCAATCCTACCAGAAGAAAGTTTGGCTGCTGGTCACCGGGTCGCAGTGCGTTTTTGACCCGCAGAGGGAGCTTCGTTCGACAGTGGGAATCATCTTGAACACATGTCACGGAAGATACCGGCCAGCCCTACCCCTCAATCAACAAGTACCCGTTCACTTTCAGCCCGAGCTTCTCCAGAACCCTCGGATACAGCACACGAAGAAGTTCCAAGGCGACTCCTTCCGCCAGTTTTAGACCCTCGGCTGACGGGTCGGCCCCGCCGTGAACTAAGAAGTTTCGTTCCTTCTGAAGCCCCCTCCATTCATTCCACAACGAGAGCTTCGATCCGTCTCGTCGGTGCTTGGTCATGTCGATGCCGACGAGTTTGCTGAGGATGTCGAAGAGCAGGTCCTTGAAGTTCTCAGAGCCGGTGTAGGGTGTGAGCTTAACGACCATATCTGCGACGGCCTCGTTGTGGACAAGTCCATTGACGATGGGGCGTACTAACAACTGATTGACCGTGATCTCAGCAGCGATCATGAAAAATAGAAAAGCAGCCTTCGGATGACCTTGCTTCAGGGCGACCGCTTCATCGAACATTTCGATGGCCGGTCTTGCCATCGCCGGATTCTTCAGGTAGTACGATTTCAATCGTTCGTCGGTGAACTGCTGAACAGCCTCCTGGTAATGCTCGTCAAAAAGCTCGTCGCCGTGCTCCTTGAGGATTTGATTGACAAAATCCTCGTATGCCTGCTGTTCTTCGTACTCGTAGGGTTCACTCATCGTATCGTGTCGGGCACAGCCTCAATAATTTCTGCCACCATCCGCCATTCTATCGCTGGGGCCGTTCGATACACTGAGCGTTACACGAGGAGGCGGAACAAAATGAGCGACGAGAAGCCCAAACGAATCCCAATCAACGAGCTTCGGCAAGAGGAGGGAGCCAGCGAACTCGCAAGTTCGCCCGACATGGAGCCGTATCTCGAATTCATCATGGCCTCCATGCAAGGCGCTGATATTCAGCCGCATCTGGAGGCTCTGTCGAAACTGCCGCTGGAGAAACGGTACGTGTGGCGAGTGGCCTCGGCGCTCAAGTGGGGCTTCGCCGATTTTGACACTGAGCCAGTGATCGCTGACCGGGACACGCTCAGCCCGGAAGATTGCGCCAAGGTGATCGATCTCCTCAAATTCCGCCCGATGCAGTTCTGCATGTTTCTCAAAGCGCTCGTCGGCCCTGAAGAGATGAAGAACATGATGTTGAAAGCGATTTCTGTAGCCGGTCGGGCCGGTTGACCAAACCGATTCGCACTCGGCCCTACAAGTTGTCGAAGTAGTCCTGATCCAGCCGCTTCAGGGTGTACGTCCTCGTCGGCGACACGCCAACGTCGTGCTCGATCATCAGAGAAGCGAGTTGCTTCCCGTCGATCAGTACAATCTTCTGAGGCATCTCCTCCACGAATTCCGTGGCATCTTTGGTGAACGACGAGGTTGTGATGAAGACGCCTCGGTTGGCGTGCTTTTTCGTGAGACTGCCTGAGAATTTCATGACCTCCGGGCTACCGACAACATTGCCCCACCGTTTCGCCTGAACGTAGATCGCATCCAGTCCCAATTTGTCTTGCTTGATGATGCCGTCGATGCCGCCGTCGCCGGATTTGCCGACGACCCTACCGGCATCTTCGACGGAGCCGCCGTATCCCATCGCCACCAGCAGGTCCACCACGATCTGCTCAAAGGCGGCAGGAGTCCCGTTCTTGATCGCCTCCAACACATCATGGGCCAGCGCATCACGGAGAACTTGATAGCTGTTCTCCAGCGATTCTTCGGGCGTGGATTTACTTTCGCTTAACGTTGCCACCGATTCATTCGTCGGCCCGGACACCGAACCTTTGCCCTCGAACTCTGCGAACTCGGGAAACTGGCGCAACGTCTTCACAGTTATTTCGGAGGGCTTGCCGGTCAAGAGCGACAGTCCTCTATCCGTGATTTGGTACACACCACGACGGATGCCGAGAAGCACGCCTGCTTGTTTGAGGTACTGAACAGCCCAGGCGACCCGACTTGCAAATACCGATTGCGAGTCGCTTGCCAAGCGCTGCGACAACTCCTCTTCCGTTAATTTCAGTTGCTCGGCGATTTGACTTCGCAACTGCGCCACTGGATGTTCCTGGCGATCTCCAACGAGTCGCAGGACCGGCAGCATCAGCGATTGGTAATCAGGAATTGGCATCTGGTGATCCTCAGAGTTGGCCGGAAAAGGCTTGATTTAAGATCGACGGCATCAGTGCTTCGATTTCCCTCATCGCCGCTCGCCGATGACCGGCGATCTGATTCACCTGATCTTCGAGTTGGCGCAGTTTATTGCAGACTGCTTCTTGCACGTCAGGTGGCGGAACAACCACTGGAAAACCCAGGAGATTCTTTGTTTCGAGCTTCCGGGTGTCATGCGTGGACCGTTCAACTAGGGCCAGCAATTCGGTATTGAAAGCCCACAGGTACATTGACAGAAATTCCGGGGATAGTCCCGACCGTGGCACCAATGCCTTCATATCTTGATTGATGGTGGCTGGAACGGCCAACACTGCGGATGGAACCGTATGAGCGAGGATCATCCCACGAACGACGATGAGAACTGCTCCAGGCTCAATCAGCTTCGCCGCTGAACCATTGATGGCTGAGTCGGAGATGTGATCCGCCGAATCTCGAATCGTGCGACGCTTCATGTCTTTCGGGCTGACCCACGGGAACTTCCCTTGCCAGAACTCCGGGTTTCCTTTGGACGGAGTGCCACCACCTATCAGCGTGACCAATTCTTTGAGCGGCGTTGGATGAGCGGCCCCGATACGAATGAGACATTCCCGTGCGAGGACCATCCACAGTTTTCTTCTGGCCTCTTCAAGCTGCCCTGAAATCTGGCGGGTGTTCTTAATTTTCTCGTTCAGAGCTTCTATACGACCCACAATCCGCCGCTGCTCTTCAAGCGGCGGAAGCGGCACACGCATCGCAGAGAAGCGATCCTCTTTCAACCTAACCCTGTTAGTGGTCCCTTCGCTGGCGGAATTACAGTCTTCCACGAAACGTGCGGTCTTTGAGTACCAATCGAGAAACTGTGGCTCAAGTCTTTCGGTGTCGATATTGAAGGCAGGAAAATCGTTACTGACGAAGGCACCATGCAAGTTACGAGGCACGATCCCCGCAGCCCCCTTTCGGGCGTCAATGCGTGAGATGAGGAACTGATTCCAACGAATCGAAAGCCACTTATCGGAACCTAACTCCGCAGCAGTGGCTGTTTTTCTCACTACAGCGCCTTGGCCCCACCACTGAACTCGAACCTGGGTAATTGTTGCGAGTGGATCTAATTTCACCCATTCTTCTGATTTCGTCAGTAGGCCTCCGAGCGGGACGACCGGCCATGGCCTCATAGAGCGGCCCCTAAGGACGATTTGATCTCCCCAAGAATCTCCAAAATCTTCCGCTCTTTAGCGATGATGTCATCCACCAATTGCGCTGGTGGCAGGTGCTCGAAATCGACCGTGCCCTTCTGGTTCTTCACATCAAGATTGACTGAGCCCAAGCGATTCTCGTCGTCGTATTTGAGCACCGAAGCGACCGGCACCCTCCACGCCCGATCATTCTCGCTGCGATCCTTCCACCATGCGATGCAGTCTGCGAATTCTTCAAACTGAATCGGCTGTGTCTTGGTGTAATTCTTGCGTCCTTCCGGTAACGGTTGTTCGTAGTACCAGATTTCCTTGGTTGGGCCGGTGCGATCAAAGAAGAGCAGATTCGTGGGAATGCTTGTGTAGGGAGCGAACACGCCGTTGGGCAAGCGCACGATGGTGTGAAGATTGAAGTCCTTCAGCAACTCTTCCTTGATCCGGGCGCACACACCGTCACCGAAGAGAGTTCCGTTTGGCACGACCACACCGGCCCGTCCCGGCTTCGGTGCTCGTCGCAACTTTCGCATGATGAGCATCAGGAACAACAGAGCCGTTTCGGACGTTTGCTTGTCGTCGGGGAAGTTGCTCTGGATGCCCTTCTCCTCCTCGCCGCCGAACGGAGGATTCGTCACGATCACATCCACCCGGTCCCGGTCGCCAATCTCTCGGAGTGGCACGGCCAAGCTATTCGTCGGAGTTAGATTCGGTGCTTCGATTCCATGAAGCAATAGGTTCATTTGAGCAAGCAAATACGGCAGTGGCTTCGCTTCGCCGCCGATGATGCTTTCCGTTTGGAGAATCTGCCGGTCCCGAACGGTCTTAGCTTGCTTGCTCAGATGGGAAAACGATTCAACCAGGAATCCACCAGTTCCGCAAGCGGGGTCCCACGTCGCCTCTCCGAGTCGAGGATTCAGAACCTCAACCATAAAGCGAACGACGGCTCGTGGCGTGTAGAACTCGCCGGAATCGCCAGCGGCGTCTCTCATCTCCTTCAGCATCGACTCGTACAAATGACTGAGAGTATGAATTTCTTCGGATGAACTGAAATGGATTCCGTTGACCTTGTTGATGACCTCCCGCAACAGAAATCCGCTGGTCATGCGATTGTTGACGCCACGGAAAATATTGGCGATCACATCCCGCTGATCCTTGCCGCCATTGATGCCCCGAAGCTGGCGCAGGTACTCGAACAGCCCCATGCCTTTCGTTCCATCCGGGCGTGTCGCTTCCTGCTGGTTGATGAATCGGATCAGATCGTCGCCGGTGATGCCGTCTTCTTTCGCTGCCCAATCCCGCCATCGGTAGGGTGGCTGAATGATAGGCTTGTGCGGTTTTCCGGCGACCTTGGCCTTCTGCTCGTGGATTTGTTCGAGATCGTCCAGAAACTTCAAGAACATGATCCACGTCAGCATTGGGAGCCGGTCGAGGTCTCCGTTCAACCCCTTGTCTTTCTGCATAGTGTCTCGTGCGGATTGATGAGGCTCCCAAGCTGTTGGGCCGTTGTGAGTGGTTGTTGCTTACCTGATCTCATGGTCTTTTGTTCGTACTACAAATTCCGCCTCTACCTTGTCGCTCTTGAAATCAAGACTTTCCAAAATGTGCGCCGATCGCTCCGCAAACTTCGTCGCCCTTCGTTGATCGAGCTTCCTCTGTAGCGCTCGTGGGTCAACTTCTGCGCCTACCATTTCTAATGCCATCCGAGAAGGCATCTCGATTATGCTCGGAGGCTCTGGTACGATCAGCGCTCTACGCTTCTCTTCATTTCCGAGCTTCAAGGTTTCAATTTCGTGCCGAACCTTCTCAAGCTCCAAGTTGCTCTTCTCGATTTCAACCTCGCCTTTGCGGAGGTCTTGTTTCGACTTCTTCAATTCGATACGTTTCTTCTCCTGGTCCAGCAGCCAACTGTACGCTGTACCAATGAACACCCCCTTTCCAAGCCAAGTTAGTAGACCTGCTGCCGCCGCAATCATCTGCGGATCAGCCAAGGCTGAAACTGCAATTTGCCAGGGAGATTCTTGACGGATACGGTCTACCAGGAGCCGATGGTGAGGATCGAGGGGGCTTTTTTGGCGATGGAATGTGTACTGAGGGAATTGAAATTCTTTGTATCGAGGATCGGTTACCAAGCGACAGACTTCGTAGAGCAAGTTGAACTCGTATAGGAACCGAGAGAATTGGAGCATTGAGTGCAACGTCTCGTCCGCTCCGTACAAAGACAGTCGAAGCAGAGGGCGGTAAGCGATTTGCTCGTTGGGTGATGGCATATTTTCAGTCCTATGCAGCGTACAGAATCCGCTGCATCTCGTTCACTGCTGTCCTCAACTGCTCAGGACCACCAAAGTAGCTGGCGATCTCCATCACATTGCCGTAGTCCGAAATCGGCGGTACTTCCAAGATGTCTGGAATGGAAAACTGATCGGTGCCGTGGTCAGCGTATTTTTCGAGCAGGGCCGTCAGGGTGCCGTGCCTGCTCCAGGCGTACCCATCGAGCGCCCCTGAAGAGTGCTCGAACACTCGCCTCGGTTAAGAGTTGAGCTACATCGTCATGTTCAAGGGCTGCGGCTACAGTTCGTCTTGCCTCAGCAAGTGAACGTTTGATCTGATGTTCGTCCATCGTGAGATATGCCCACTCCAGCACAACATGATCTTCGGCGCTGACGTTCATCAGCACTTCAAGCAACTCGTCCATGTCGATTCCTTTGCTCGGGGGCTTTTGCGTGTGCGGCGTTGTGGCGACGTGACGCTTTCGTGTTTTGTTTGATTTCTGTTGTTCCATTTCCAAGTCCTTGGCTTCGGGAACTCCGCTGCCAGTAGGTACATCAATCGAATTTTCTTGAGTATTTAGCGTCAGTTCGACACGGCTCTGTCACACCACTTGACAGATCGGAAGGCCGGTAAAGACCTTCGCCCATCAGCCGTTCCTCGGGTCCGGATGCGAGTAGTTTTGGCAGTTGGGATGGGATGGTGGAGGCGTGCTTTTGCTTCCGACTCGTTGGGTCCCGGTCGCCTGTCGAAGAGGCCGCTGGCGGGGCGTCGGGGGACGCACTTGACAGATTTAAGAACAGGAGGAGGATAGATGTGTCGCTGGCAAACGTGACGGCACCGCCAGCGGCGAGAAAGGACAATGTTATCGAAAACTACTTACATCAAAGCAAACGAGACGGCAGGAATGGCCGAATCGCTAAATACGTGCGTGATACTGCAATACAACCCGGCCCAAACCCTGCCAGCCCGACCGTGCGGGTTAGATGCCCTCTATCTGAACCTGGGGCCTGCACCGTTTAGCAAATCGTTCGAGAAGCTGCGGCGTCAACATCCGAATCTTGGAAGACCGAGGGAAGACTATCGGTCTTTTGGCTTACCAATCATCCTCCACCACCCCGACTTTCCGAAATGGCGAAAGGTCGAGTTCGTTGGAGTTGGCACACTGAACCGAGACGAAATCATCGCCACGTTGCAGAAGATTACCGACACCGACGTGATGGCCTTACGTGTCTACCGAATCGATCTAGTCGCTGACATCATCGGTGGAACAAGCATCGACCGCCTTCGTGAGAGCGTCCGTGTCAGAAACAAACGCAGGGCGGCGCAATACTCAAACCCGAATCGCACTGCCGACAAGTTTCAAGTTCAGCGTCGTGAGTATGGGCCTTGCGAAACGATGTACTTCGGATCGTCAAAGTCCAAAGATTTTATTAGGGTTTACGACAAGTCGGCGAAGTTGAAGATTGATCACCCCGGCTCTCAAGTCCCGAAATCCTGGGTCCGATTCGAGCGAAGTCTATTCGGGAAAGGCGTTCCTCGGGAGCTTGGGACCCTCGGTTTGTTGTTCCAGAACGGCGCAAACTATGTACCGTTTTCATTAGTTGAGATCGAGCCGAGCTATGACGTGACTCCAGAACAAATCTACGAATTGGAAGGAACTCTCAATCGGCGCATGAATGCGGCTTTTGCGCTAACGATGATCCGGCAACACGGACGGGCAGAAGCAAGCCGTCGCATCCAACGAGAAGGTAAGAATCCTAAAGAAGTCTTCGGCATTCTGGATCACATTCTGTCCAAGCCGGTCGTGCCTCTGCCGACTACAAGCGAACTGGCGAAAGTATATCAGCGTAACTTCACGACCCAACTGTTAGGGTCCCATGCCAACCTGGATGATCTCTTCGAGCAAGACGAGCAAATGGCGATGGCCTATAACAATAGACGTGTCGCATAGTAAATCACCACATCAACACAATTATGAAAACGAAGAACAATGAATTGATCCCCACAAGTGTCCGTCTGGATCGGGAAAGCCTACGCCAACTATCTGAGGCAGCGGCAATACAGCGGACGACGAGAACCGAGCTTCTTCGCCGAGCCGTCACCGAGATACTCGACAGATGGAAACAAGACCGGCGTGCCATCATTCAGGCCCTCCTGGATGCGTGAAAGCACCATCGCCGGGGATGGAGGCAAGTACGAATAGGATTTTGTGTGATTGCCTTCGCAGAACCGGCGTGGCCGACATAGACGCATTCGACCCTGATATACGGTTCGACGCTGATCCGAGCAATACCGTCACAAACCGAAGATAAGGGTACGTCTCCTCGGGGCAGGGAGCTTCCGAAACAGGTATGCGCCAGGGACGTTCCACCCGGCAATAGGTAGCTTCGTGATCCTTGACGCTGCCGAATTGCTCTCCGCAACCCTGAAGGGAATGGCACCACACCACCGGCAGTGCTTGAGGCCCATTTCTTTGACGGCGAATCCGTATATCAAATCCAGCGCCGCCTCAAAGCAAAGCGTAAGGATGTCGAAGCCGCCGTTGAACCCGCTCTCAACAAAATGCGGACGGCGCTGCGAGTGTGGTGGAGTCCGGGCCGTGGCGGATGTGATCTGACGGGCCGCAATCAGCCTCGCCGCAGGGTAAACTTTGCCGCCCCTTTGGTCGATCTACGGTCGATGCCTCCGACTCCGGCAACCCTCGCCAGCCGCAACGATCCACCAACCCCCAAGGTCGATCCTGAATTCAAGGCGCTGATCGCTCCGCTGACACCACAAGAGCGCAGTCAACTCTCAGCCAACATCGCCGAGGAAGGCTGTCGGGACGCCCTGGTCGTCTGGAAAAGCGAAGGCATCCTGATCGATGGGCACAACCGTTTGGAAATTTGCACCCGTCTGCGTGTTCCCTACGCAACCACCGAAATTGATTTTCCGAGTCGGGAAGCGGCGAAACTCTGGATCGAAGAAAACCAAATCGGGCGGCGGAACCTGTCGTCGGATCAACGTGCCGCCATTGCATACCGCATTCTGCAAAGGCGTATTGCAATCTCCAAGGCGGAACGGGGCAGGAAGGGCGGATTGGCGGGAGGATCAGGACGGGCTAAACTCAGCTTGGTGGTCACAGCGTCCACCGAGCAGCCACAACTTCGCCAACGAGAAATCGCAGCCGCCCAACTCGCTGTTCCGTCGAGGAAACTTCGCCTCATCTCCCAAATCGCCAAGCACTCTGCGCCGATGCTGGAGCAAATCCTCGCCGGTACACTCACGATCAAGAAGGCCAAGGATCAGCTTGCCGAGGAATCCCGCCAGTCGAAGAGAAATGCGGCGGTAAAGGCCCATCCAAAGGGAAGCGGCATCTACACTGGCGATCTTACGTTGCTGAACCGCTTGGTTGCAGACGACTCTGCTGATCTTTTTCTTTGCGATCCTCCGAATTCGCAAGACGCAGTTCCGCTGTACGGCCAACTGGCAGAAGTGGCATCACGCAAGCTCAAGTCGGGTGGCCTTTGCGTGGTGACCTGCGGACAAATGTACCTGGATCGAGGGATGAACGAGATGGCGAAACATCTCCAATACTACTGGTTGTGCGCCGTGAGCCAGACCGGGAACAGTCGTAGTTCCAGCGTTCTCGCCCGCAAGGTAACCAGCAACTTCACGCCGATGCTGATGTTCGCAAAGCGACCTGTTCCAGGCGTGCCGACGCATCCATTTTTAAGTGACATGATCCTCACGGACAAGAAGGGCCAGGGCGTCGATCAGGTTCGGTACTTCATCGAGAAGCTGACCGAGCCGGGGCAGCTTGTCGTTGCTCCGTTCTGCGGCGACGGTGCCGTGCCCGAGGCGTGCGTGGCGACCGAGCGCAATTACATCGCCACCGAAGATGATCCGGGAGTTGCGGCAGCGGCTCGTGCGAGGGTTGCTGCGTTCAGGAAGGCTCAGGCCATCACCGGATCGACATCGAAGTCGCCAAAGGCCCATCAACGCCTAATTCGAGAAGAGCTTGCAAAGACCGAGGAATCATTCGACTGTTCCATTGAAAATGCTGTGGTGAAAGAGATCGCCCATGCCGAAGCCAAAGCGATCATTGAAAAATACGAATGGTTGAAGACGATGCCTGCGTTTGTCATCCGTTGCTTCGGGATATTCTTCGATGGAATCTGCGGCGGTGTCGTAGTCTATCGCTCAGAGTACACCGAGAACCTTCATGTTTGGGATCAGTTTGAATTCACTGACAAGATCATTTGTCTTGCACGAGGAGTTTCCCTGCATTGGGCGCACCCGCATTCCGCATCGAAGTTGATTCGGCAATCGATGAAGATGCTGCCGGAAAAGTACAAGGTGGTCACTTGCACGGTTGATTCGCAAGCTGGTGAAGTCGGGATAATTTATCAAGCGTGCGGCTACGATTACGTCGGGGTGATGTCCAAGGGCGGCGACAGAGCATCGATCATTACCCCAGACGGCAAGCAAGTCTCTTCAAGAGACGCATACACGCTCTTTGGCACACGCAGCATCAAGAAACTTCGTGAGATGGGTCTGACCGTCGCCTCGGTGCCCCGTAAGAGTCGGTACTTCGCATTCATCGGGAGCAAGAAGGAGAAGGCCGACAATCGCAAGAAGATTGAGCACCTAATAAAGCCTTACCCAAAGCGTTCCGCCTGAAAAGTCGATTTCAAAAATGCCGTCATTGAATCGTCGGCTTGAAATCATCCTCGGCAAGCAAATCATCTTGAGCGGCCAGCCCATCGGCGGTAGCGTCCAGCAAACTGATTAGGGCGTCCAGCTTCTTTGCAAATTGCACGATCTTCGGTGGTACTAGCTGAGGCGGCACCGATCCATCACGACGACTGCGACCGACCGTAACCGCAATCGCCACAGGGTCCAATGATTCTAGTTCTGCAACCAGGGCGCTGAATTCGGCTAAGGTTGAAATGCCTTCGCATTTGAACTCGCTCTCCCAACCGACCGCCCTGATGATCTGGCAGACAATTTGCGCCAGCCAACGCAGAGAATGAGTTTTGGACAGTGAGATCGAATCGGTCGGCGTCGGCAAGAAGTTGTTTCCGTGATCGATAAGAGTCTTCAGATTGAGTTCCACGGCCTGCCGGTAGAGCAGAATGACCGGACACGCATCCCACGCCGTCTTCGGGTTCGGCTCCAGATCAAGGGTTGCGATCAGTTTCTTGGCGGCGATCTGGAGCGACCGGGCGTAAAGAGCGATTTCGATATCACCACCGTTGTGCCAGGATTGGTCGTCGGGGCCGGGTATTTCCATCGGCGTCGGAAATTTGATCACGGGTGGCTTCTTGGGCATCGTCGCTGATCCAATTTTAGTTCGATTGAGGGTGAAGAACGTCTCGGCGACCCAAATCAGCCGTCCAAGATTCCGCTTATCAGCCACAGCACTAGAATCATAGACTTATACTATTCTGAAGAATAGTTGACAAACAACACAGCCCAAAGCTAACATGGAAGTGTGCCGGAAAGCGCTTTTGCCTATTTGCGTGTGAGCGGAAAAGGTCAACTGGAGGGAGACGGATTCACCCGCCAACTGGAAGCCATCAAGCAATACGCAAAAACCAACGGCATCCGCATCGTCAAGATTTTCAGAGAAGAGGGCGTCTCCGGGACAAAGGAACTGGAGCATCGTCCCGCTCTCATGGCGTTGATGGAGGCATTGCACAGTAACGGCACGAAACTGGTTCTGATCGAACGGCTCGACAGAATCGCCAGGGACCTCATGATCCAGGAGAGCATCCTGCACGATTTGACGAGCCACAGCTTCCGGCTTGTCAGCGTGGCCGAGCCTGACCTTTGCAGCGCCGATCCCTCAAGAAAGTTGATGCGTCAGATCATGGGCGCATTTGCCGAGTATGAAAAGACCATGATCGTGGCGAAGCTACGTGGAGCACGCCAGCGCAAAAAAGCCCGGACCGGCGAATGCGAAGGGGCGAAACAGTTCGGCTTCTACAAAGGTGAATCGGTTGTGCTGGATCGGATGCGCCAGCTTCGTGCCGAAGGTTGCGGATACGACACAATCGCCTCTCGTCTCAACGATGAACACGTGATGACCCGGCGTGGTGCGAAGTGGCACCCGTACACCGTCTCAAAAATTTTGGCAAGAGGGGAGAGTAAGTGATGGGAGGCAAAGTAGGGTTCGACACATTTGAAGTGCTGTACGAGTTCAACAAAAGCATCCATCACGGCGTCCTCTGTTTGGAGGCGCTGACCAAACACGATGGCTTCGACCAGCAGACGATCAGTACGCTTGCCGCCGATGTGGTCAAAGCCAAGGCCGCTGCGAACGCATACCTTATTGGCGTGATCGGGGCGGCGGAAGGTACGGTGGCCGCTGATACGTCAACCTTGCATCCTTCTGCCTCACGTTGAGCAGCAGAACTATCGGGTGGGGCACCGTCATTTCCAGAGTGTCCTGCGGATTAGAGTCTCATCCGCAGGGTGTATACAGTCAGCCCATGGTACATACCGGAGGGCTTCGCTTCCCCAGGAAACGTTCCGAAAAGGGACCACCGCCCATCGTTTTCAAAAAATTTCCCCGGACCAAACTTTTGCCCCCATTGAAATTTTGAAAAAGAGGGTCCTCCCGGGTCGCTGAACCTTTCTTCCTGGGTCCCATTCCGACAATTCACAATTGGCAAACATTCGATACACTTGTTGTTTCATGCTTAAACAACAAGCTCGTCAGGCGACGGCGAAGCCACAAGAACGCACGCACCGCACTACCGGCATCAACCTCCCCACCGAGACGTGGGAACTCTTGCGCCGGGTTGCTTTCGAGCGATCCCGCAGAGACGGTGGCCGGGGTTCCGTTTCGGCGCTTCTGGTTGAACTGGTTGATCGCCACAAACGGGAACTTCAAAAGGAACTTGCCTCGGCAAGCCGCTGAAGATCATGGAACCCATCGGACAGCGGATCGCCAGCAATCCAACGGAGGCCGACACTTGCCGTCAGTACGTCGTGCCCAAGCTGCAAGCTGCCGGATGGGACTCAGAACCACATTCGATTGCCGAACAACGGAGCTTCACGAACGGTAGGATTGTCGTCGCTGGAACGAAGGCCAGACGCCTGGAGCGCAAGAAGGCCGACTACCTACTTCGCCACACGCCGGATTTCATGATCGCCGTGGTTGAGGCAAAGGCCGAACACAAACTCCCGGCAGACGGCCTTCAACAGTCAAAGGACTACGCTCAAATACTCGGTCTCAAGTTCGCCTACTCCACCAACGGCAAGGGAATCGTAGAGTTCGATTTCACAACCGGCGTCGAAGCCGAGGTTGAACGATTTCCAACGCCCGACGAACTCTGGAGCCGTTTGTCCGCTCACAGCGGTCTCAATGAAGAACAGACCAAGCGCCTATTGACGCCGTACAACACATTCGGCCAGCGAACGCCACGTTATTACCAGGAAATCGCAATCAATCGGGCCGTCCAAGCGATTCTTCAAGGCAACCCTCGGAACCTGCTTACACTTGCCACTGGAACCGGGAAGACGACTATCTCGTTCCAGATTTGTTGGAAGCTGTGGTCGTCCGGTTGGAATCGCACTGGCGGATTCGGCAAGCCAAGAATCCTCTTCTTGGCGGATCGCAACATCCTCGTGGACAAACCGAAGGAAGAGGATTTTGCTCCATTCGGAGATGCCCGGATGAAGATCGAAGGCGGGGTTGCCAACAAGAGCCGTCAGATGTATTTCGCCATCTACCAGTCCCTTGCCAAAGACGAACGGAGACCGGGCCTGTATCGGGAATTCAGTCAAGACTTCTTCGACCTCATCATCGTGGATGAGTGCCACCGTGGGAGCGCCGAAGACGACTCGAATTGGCGAGACATCCTAGAATATTTCAAGCCTGCATTCCAACTCGGAATGACGGCCACGCCGCTCCGTAAGGACAACCGGGACACATACCGTTACTTCGGTGATCCCCTCTACCAGTACAGCCTTCGCCAGGGCATCGAAGATGGTTTCCTTGCCCCGTACCGAGTCCATCGGATTATGACGACGGTGGACGCAATCGGCTGGCGTCCCGCTCCCGGAGAAACGGATCGGTACAACCGGGACGTGCCAGATCAGGTCTACCTTACGCCGAGCTTTGAGCGTGATGTTGTGCTGAAGAATCGGACTGAGGCCATCGCCAAGCATCTGACGAAGTTCATTCAAGAATCCGATCCCTACGGCAAGACCATCGTGTTCTGCGTTGACCAAGAACACGCTGAGAACATGAGAGCCGCCATCGCACGGAACAACCCGGAACTCATGCGGCAGAATCCCGACTACGTTTGCCGTGTGGTGTCCGACGAAGGCGACATAGGAAGAGGCCATCTCGACCGCTTTCGTGACGTGGACCGATCCACACCTGTAATCGTCACGACCTCGCAGATGCTCACGACAGGTGTTGATGTCCCGACTTGCAAGAACGTCGCCATTGTTCGGAACATAGGGTCCGTGACTGAGTTCAAACAGATCATTGGTCGAGGCACGAGAGTTCGAGAGGATTACGGCAAGCTCTACTTCAACATCCTCGACTACACCGGAGCGGCAACCCGACTCTTTAATGATCCCGAGTTCGACGGCGATCCAGTGTTTGTCGAGGATGTGAACATCAACGACGAAGGTGAACCAACGAGCGTCAGGATGTCCAAGAAGGAAGAGGTCATCCTTTTCGAGCGTGCTGAAGATGATGTATTTGAACAAGGGCCAATCCAACTCGTAGACCCCGCCAACGGAGCACCACGAAAGTATTACATCGACAATCAGCCTGTTGAAATTGCCGGGACTGTCGTGTTCGACCTGGACGCCGAGGGCAGGCGACTCCGCACAGTGCGTCTCACGGAATACGCAGGTTCCAAGGTGAAAACGATTTGGCGAGATGCCGATGAACTGAAGAACGCCTGGACCGACCTCGACCGGCGAGCGGAGTTGATCGCCGAATTGGAGAAGAGAGGTATTGAGCTTTCCGACCTCGCCAACGCTGCCAACCAGCCCGATGCCGACCCGTTCGATTTGCTCTGTCATCTGGCCTACCAGTCGCCGGTCCGCACACGTAAAGACCGGGCGGCTCGGCTCAAGGACCACCCCGAAGCGTTCTTTGACAAGTATGGCAAGGAGGCTCGTGAGATCCGGAGACGGATCGAAGCGGCGGAAGAGATGACGGCCTCGAAGCGACCGACCGCTAACCAGAACCTAAGACTGTGGCTCGGGCCATGAAGAAACCTTCGAGCGCAGAACCCGGCAAAATAGCAACCGGGTCCTTGATCTTTTGGCATGTGTTGCAGCTATCCCGCCTTCGGCATCTTCAGAACCTTACCAGTGGAGGCCGGTTCTAGCGCCTTTAGAGCGTCCATGTAGACTCGGTGGCTATTGTCGTGCCAATCACTGTTGGCGTTAGAGTAGTGACGGGCGGTAACGAGTGGCGAAGAGTGACCAAGCCACTTCGAGACTTGCTCAATCGGGACACCCGCTCGAAGCATTGTGATGGCGAAGAAGTGCCGGAAGGTATGAGGCGTTGCATGATGTTTGAACTTTGAGTACGCCTTTTCTGTCTTCGCCAGCAAAGCCGTGATGTCGTCAGACCAATTCTTAGCCAGCGATTCCACAACCTGATTGATCTTTTCAGCGTTTGCCCCCTCGGGAATATCGGCTGTCCAGAACCAAAACTGCGTCCCATAGTCGATGCTGTAGTTGGCACGGTGCAACACGAATGGTTCTTTGGTAGCGCCAAGAATCGGCAAGGCGTTAAGCCGCTCAACCAGTTCGACGGGAACCGGAATCTTGACGCCGTTTCCTGTCTTGATCTGTGTGAGAACAACAAACCAATTGCCGCCGTCCTTGATGAGATTGTCGGGTCCCAACATGGCAGTATCGCTCAAACGCTGACCAAGGTAACGCAGAGCAAGCGTGAAGGCACGTAGCCGACCGGCTCGGCGGTTCGTCTTGTAGTAACGGTCTGTCCAGGCGTCAGCCGTCTTAACGATATTCGAGTACTCATCCATCGTGAACGCAATTTTTTGTGCGACTCTCGCTTTGCCGACCTTTATCGTCTTGGCATAGTTGAACTGAAGCCAGCCATTGCCACGGCAGAATTCGAGGAAGGTTCGATACCGCTCAAGCTCGGCACGCTTCGTGTTGAGAGCCAGTGGCTTCTTGACCTCCATCGTGCTCTGCTTCCCTCGTGCCGGTTGCAAGTTAACCCACGACATGAAGAACATCTTGACTAAAACCGCATCGTCAAACGCTCTAATGAAGAGCTTTCGTTTCCCTTGAAACCACGGCTTCAGGCGTTGGTTGAGCAATACCTCATACTTGGCTCGTGATGCTTGTCCTCTGGTGTGGGTCTCGGCGCAATAACGGAAGAAGAAGGATACAGCTTGGTCAATCGTCACATCTTGACGGTTCACCAAGTCGGCATCCGGCAACGGTTCCGAGAAGTCTTCCCACTGCAACCACTGTTCAGCCGTTTGACGGGCGGTGTGCCAGTCCTTAGTGTCAAGGCTCTTATGACGAATGCGCTTTAAAGTGCCGTCAGGATTGACGACGTGGTTCAGATAGCCGACGACGTTGAGAGGGCATGAGCAATCTGGAACGCTGGTATCGGCGTCATAGAGGGGCGTTCGATGGCCGTGAATGCAGGCCGGGGTGTGGTTTCGGTAGACCCGAAGCTGTTGTTTCATGCCTCAATTCTACCAGCGTTCTACCACCTGTCAACTTCATGAGATTGATGTATCTATCTCATTTTAAGAAAGATACATCAATCTAAAATCTGGCGGAGGAAGAGGGATTCGAACCCCCGGAACCCGTAAAGGTTCAACGGTTTTCAAGACCGCCGCATTAAACCGCTCTGCCATTCCTCCGCTCCCCATCTTACCCGATTTGGCCTCTATGCCAGTTTGCTCTTCACGGGCAACTCGCGCAGGCGCTTGCCTGTGGCGGCGAAAATCGCGTTACAAATAGCCGGGGCGATTGGGGGTACGCCGGGCTCACCGACTCCTGCCGGCGCGGCGTCGCTCTTCACCAGATGAACGTGGGTCTCGAAGGGCGCTTCATTCATCCGGGCCACTGGATAATTATTGAAATTCGATTGCTGGATTCGCCCATTCGCCGCCGTAATTTCGCCCATCAGGGCCAAGCTCGTCCCGAACACCGCCGCACCCTCAAATTGCGCAATTACGCGGTCGGGGTGAATCACCTTCCCGCAATCCACAGCGATATCGACGCGGGGGATTTTGACCTTGCCCTTATCGTCAACCTCCACTTCAACCACGGCGGCGACATAGGTCAGGAAGCTTCGATGCGCGGCGATGCCCAGCGCCCGCCCCTTTCCTGGTTTCTTATTCGCCCAATCCGATTTCTGTGCGGCAAGCTCAATCACATTCCGCAAGCGGCCCGTATCCAGCGGATATTTCTCGGCCATGGGCGACTTGTTCGGACCCGTCGCTCCCGGCGGACGTAAATCAACGATACGCGGCTGCCCCACCACGTCCAGCAGATATTCCACTCGATCGCGATTCGCCGCCACCGCCAATTCATCCACGAAGGAATGAATCGCGAAGGCGTGATAAATGTTCGCTACCGAGCGCATCCAGCCGATCCGGACGTGGGCCTGCGCCGGACCGTTCTCCGCTCGATGATTAGCGATGTTGTAAGGCAGATCCGTCCAGCCCATGCTGACTTCAAAGCCATAACGGGCACTGACGTCGTTCATCGACGCGATTGGAGGGAAAGCACTGCGGTGCAGCCAAGCCGTCGGTCGGCCCTTATCGTCGGTGGCGGCTTTCATGTACATCGCCGCCACCGAATGATAATAGTCGAATCGCAAATCGTCCTCACGCGACCAGATTACTTTTACCGGCTTGCCCACCTTCTTCGATAGCAGCGCCGCTTCCACCACATAATCGGGTTTCGACTTGCGGCCGAAGCCGCCCCCGAGCAGAGTGACGTGGCAAGTCACATTGTTCTTGTCGATGCCCAGCGCCTTACCCACGGCTTCCTGGACAGCCTGCGGATTCTGGGTCGCGGTCCACGCTTCCACCTTGCCATCCTTGAATTCGGCTACCGCGGCCGGTGGCTCCATCGCCGCGTGGGCCAGCAACGGCACATAGTATTCGGCTTCGTGGATCTTCGTGTTCTTGGCGAACTCAGCATCCACGTCGCCGACATTGCGCACCACTTTACAAGGCTTGCGCACGGTCTCATACAACGATTTCTTAAACTCGTTCGAATCGTAGCTCCCGTTGTCGCCGTTATCCCACTCAACCTTCAATTTCTTGCGGCCCTGCATCGCCGACCAGGTATTGTTGGCGATCACCGCCACGCCGCCCAGCGCTTGAAAGGCATGTGGGGGAGTGAATGGATCGATCATCACGGTCTGCTGAACCCCAGTCACCTTGCGAGCTTCGGCGTCGTCACAAGTCTTGACCTTGCCCCCTAAAACGGGTGACCGCTCGATCGACGCGTAGACCATTCCGGGCCTTGCCGCGTCCATCCCGAACGTCCCCTTACCGGTGCACAAATCATTCAGATCCGCGATCGGGACACCCTTGCCGATGTAGCGATATTCCGCCGCCGACTTAAACTTTAATTCTTCCTTCTTGGGCACCGGCTGTTGCGCCGCCAGCGTAACAAATTCGCCCCATCCACTCTTCTTACCGCTTGGAGCATGCGACACTTCATTGTTATTGGCGTGGCATTCCGCCGCCGGTACGCCCCATTTTGTGGCCGCAGCCCGCTCCAGCATCAGACGCGTGGTTGCACCCGCCACTCGCATGGCATCGTAGAAATCGCGAATCGAACAGGAGCCATCGGTGTCCTGTGACCCGTACTTTTTGTCGCCCAGGGCCTGTTCCAAGCGAACTTTTTGCCAGTCCGCGCCCAATTCATCGGCAACCACCATCGGCAGCACGGTGCGAATACCCGTCCCCATTTCAGACCGGTGAGCGACGATGATCACGGTGCCGTCCGGCTCGATTCCGAGATAGACACTGGGACGCCAGGTTGCGCTGCCGCCTTCGGTCCCGGCGAACGCATTGTCGGGAAGCAGCTGCGCGCCCAGTACGAACGCTCCGACGGAGAACAGGCCATTAAAAAAATCGCGACGGCTCACGTTTTCGATACGGCTCATGCGTTCACCCCGGCGGCAATCTTGATAGCTTTTCGAATTCTTTGATACGTGCCGCAGCGGCAGATGTTGCCCTGCATCGCGGCATCGATTTCGCCGTCGCTAGGCTTGGGTTTGTCTTTCAGAAGCGCCGCGGCCTGCATGATTTGTCCACTCTGGCAATAGCCGCACTGGGGAACATTACATTGCTCCCAGGCCTTCTGCAGCGGATGGCTGCCGTCGGCGCTAAGCCCCTCAATCGTCGTGACGTTCTTTCCCGCGGCGGCCTTCATCGGCGTAAGGCAGCTACGCGTCGCCGCACCGTTCAGGTGAACCGTGCATGCTCCGCAGAGTCCTGCCCCACAGCCAAATTTGGTGCCGGTCAGCTCCAATAAATCGCGAACGTACCACAGCAGCGGCATGTCCGGATCGCCATCGAATTGCCGGCTTGCGCCATTCACCTTCAGTTGAATCATTGGCAGTCTCCCCCAAATTCAGTAAGCTTTATCGTATAACTTCCCTACAATCCGTGGGACTTCAGAAGTTCCCGGCCGGCTGCCGAAACCAGGTATTTCAGAAACTCTCGCGCCGCCGCCTGATTTTTGCTTGCCGCGACAATCCCGCCGGCTTGCCGAATAGGCGAGTGTAGCTCCGGCGGGATCAGCACGCCGCCAATATTATGCGCCAGTGTCCAGGAAACGATCGCGGCATCGGCGTTCTTACTTTCTGCGAACTGCAGAGCCTGGCGGATATTCTCGGCGTAGACAATTTTCGGCTGGAGTGCTTTCCATAAGCCTTGCTTCTCCAGCGCCTGTTGCGCGGCCGCGCCGTAGGGGGCCGATGCCGGATTCGCAATGGCAATCTTCCGCACCTCGCTATTTGTAAGATTGTGCAGCGTCTTCCATCGCCCGCTGGAAGACCATACCGCTATCCGGCCCGTGGCGTACACTTCCACGGAATCCGGCACAATCTCCCCTGACACTGCTAAGTCCTTTATATATTGCTCATTAGCGGAGAGAAACACGTCAAATGGCGCTCCATTGTGGATTTGCTGTTTCAAGGATCCGCTGGCACCCAATACAACCGTAACCCGCTGACCGGTGGCAGTTTGCAGGGCGGCCTTCAGCGGCGCGAGGTCTGATGCGGCGGCGACCAGTAGATCCGCGGCGTTTAGGGGCAGGAACGCAAATAAGAGTAAAAAGAATTTCATACTATGGTTGACAGTCCGACACTAAGATCTCATACTGGTGTTGTACTAAGCCTGCGGGACGTAGCGACAGGCAATTGGAAGGAAACACCAAACCCTTTATGAGCAAGATCATTGGAATCGACCTCGGCACCACGAACTCCGTTGTTGCCGTCATGGAAGGCGGCCAGCCCGTCGTAATCCCCAACCAGGAAGGTGGCCGAACTACACCATCTGTCGTGGCATTTACCAAGACAGGCGAGCGGCTCGCAGGGCAGGTTGCAAAGCGCCAGTCCGTCACTAACCCCGAGAATACCATCTACTCGATTAAGCGCTTCATGGGCCGCAGGCACAACGAAGTCACCGAAGAGATGAAGCTGGTGCCGTACAAGATCGTAGCGGGCGATAACAATGACGCTCGCGTCGATATTAGTGGCAAGAAGTTTTCGCCGCCGGAGATTTCGGCGATGATTTTGACCAAGCTGAAGGAAGCCGCCGAGGCCTACCTGGGTGAGAAAGTAACCAAGGCCGTGATCACGGTGCCAGCTTACTTTAACGACGCCCAACGCCAAGCTACGAAGGATGCCGGCCAGATTGCCGGATTGGAAGTGGCCCGCATCATCAATGAGCCGACGGCCGCGGCACTCGCGTATGGCCTTGATAAGAAGAAGAACGAGACCATCGCCGTTTATGATTTTGGCGGCGGCACATTCGATATTTCCATCCTGGAAGTGGGCGATGGAGTGGTTGAAGTAAAGTCGACCAACGGCGACACGCATCTGGGCGGCGACAACATCGACCAGCGCATCATCGACTGGCTGATTCAGGAATTCAAGAAAGAGCAAGGTCTGGACGTATCCAAGGATCAGATGGCTCTGCAGCGCTTGAAGGAAGCCGCTGAGAAGGCGAAGATTGAGCTGTCGACCCTTCTGGAAACCGAAGTCAACCTGCCCTTCTTGACAGCCGACGCAAGCGGACCGAAGCACCTGACCATCAAGTTGACCCGGGCGAAGTTTGAGCAGATGGTGGAAGATATTCTGCAGCGGACAGTTGAGCCCTGCAAGCGCGCCATTACCGACGCCGGCATTTCGCCTTCGCAAATTAATGAAGTTGTATTGGTTGGCGGATCGACGCGTATTCCCAAGGTCCAACAGATTGTTCGCGACCTTTTCGGCAAGGAACCCAATCGCAGCGTGAACCCCGATGAAGTGGTCGCGGTGGGCGCGGCGGTACAGGGTGGCGTTTTGGCCGGCGAAGTAAAAGATGTTCTGCTGCTGGATGTCACGCCGTTGTCTCTTGGCATTGAGACTCTGGGCGGCGTTTTCACCAAGCTGATTGAGCGCAACACGACCATCCCGACCCGCAAGGGTGAGAAGTTCTCGACCGCGGCCGACAATCAGACGTCGGTAGAAATCAAGGTTTTCCAGGGCGAACGCGCGATGGCGAAGGATAATCGCCTGCTGGGAGTCTTCCAGCTTGTGGGGATTCCGCCGGCTTCCCGTGGTATTCCGCAAATCGAGGTTACGTTCGACATTGACGCCAACGGCATCCTGAATGTAGCGGCCAAGGACGGCGCCACCAGCAACGAACAGAAGATCACCATCGCTTCTTCGTCCGGTCTGAGTAAGGACGAAGTGGAAAAGATGGCTCGCGACGCCGACGCGAATTCCGCTGACGATCGCCGCAAGAAGGAAGAAATCGAAGCGCGCAACCAGGCCGACGCCACCGTGTATAGCATCGAGAAGACGCTGAAGGAACAGCGTTCGAAGATCAGCGATGCCACCGCGAAGGATGTGGAAGTGGCCCTGGAAGAGACCCGGAAGGCGATGGCCGAAGGCGGGCTGGACACGATCCGCAAAGCGAACGACCGGTTGCAGCAGGTCAGCGGCAAGATGGCCGAGGAGATGTACAAAGCCTCCAGCACTACTGGTGGCGACCAGAGCAGTGCCGCGGCCGGAGCGCAGGGTGGCCAATCGTCCGCCGGTGATACCAAGCCGAAGGATAACGTCGTCGACGCCGAATTTGTCGACGTCGACGACAAGAAGTAAGAGCGACTAAACACGTTGGCTGGTGGGGCGGGTCGCGCAAAGGATCCGCCCTTTTTCGATTATGCAAAAGCAAACAGATTACTACGAAACTCTCGGCGTCGACCGGAAAGCTACGCCGGAGGAAATCCGCAAGACCTATCGCCGTCTTGCGCGAAAGTATCACCCGGACCTCAATCCTGGCGATAAGTCTTCGGAAGATCGTTTTAAAACTGTTCAGGAAGCCTACGACATCCTGAGCGATCCGAAAAAGCGGGCGATGTTCGATCAATATGGCGTTTACTCGGAGAACGGCTTTCCCGGCGCCCCGGCAACACCCGGCCAGGGTGACCCTGGTATGGGCTTCGGCGGATTCGATTTTTCGGAATTCATGTCCGGACAAGGTGCGCGGCGTACTGCCAGCCAGGAAGGTTCCGCTGGTGGATTTCGCGATATTTTCAGCCAGATGTTTGGCAAGGGCGGGCGCCCGGACTCTCCGGCTTCGGAAAAGGCGCAGACCTGGAATATGGGTTG
>JBBSEX010000023.1:0-70458 GCA_038239345.1 Bryobacterales bacterium | reverse complement strand
TTGTAGGCCACCGCCGGCACTTCAATGTGCAAGTCGATCCGGTCCAGCAGCGGTCCGCTCACCTTACTCAAATAGCGCTGAATAATGCCACCGGTGCAGCGGCATTCCCGGGTCGGATCTCCGAAAAATCCACACGGACACGGATTCATGGCCGCCACCAACATGAAGTTTGCCGGAAACGACAGCGTCATATTGCTGCGGGCTAGCGTAACGGTCCGTTCTTCCAATGGCTGCCGTAACAACTCCAATACGTTGCGCGGGAACTCGGGGAGTTCGTCCAGGAAAAGGACGCCGTTGTGCGCCAGGCTTACTTCGCCCGGACGTGGTGTGCCCGATCCTCCCCCGATTAAACCAGCGTCGGAAATCGTGTGATGCGGCGAGCGAAAGGGCCCTCCGAAAGCAATCCGACACCTTGCGCCAGAATGCCCGCGACACTGTGGACCTGAGTGGTTTCCAGCGCCTCAGGAAAGCTGAGCGGCGGTAGAATGCCGGAGAGCCGCTTGGCCAGCATCGTCTTTCCCGAGCCCGGTGGACCGATCAGCAGTAAATTGTGGAATCCGGCGGCCGCCACTTCCAGGGCGCGCTTCGCCGTACCCTGGCCGCGAACATCGCGAAAATCGAATGTTGCGGAGTTCATCTCCGGGGGCAGCACCGGCGGAACCTTATATGGCGTGAACTCTTCGGGCTTGCGGATGAACTGAACCGCTTCTGTCAAACTCTTTATCCCGTAAACGCGCACGCCTTCGGCGACGGCTGCTTCGGCCGCGTTTTCGCAGGGGACTAGCAGATTCGCGATGCCTTGCTTCCTGGCACAAGCCGCGATCGAAAGTACGCCGCGCACGGGCCGTATCGACCCATCGAGCGACAGTTCCCCCACGAACAGACACTCTTCCGTGCGCCCGACCGACCCCATCGCGCCAAGGATTCCCATCGCCATGGGCAGATCGAAACCGGCGCCTTCC
The DNA here is from genome assembly GCA_038239345.1 of Bryobacterales bacterium. Taxonomy (GTDB): domain Bacteria; phylum Acidobacteriota; class Terriglobia; order Bryobacterales; family Bryobacteraceae; genus JBBSEX01. The sequence continues at coordinate 69,496 of JBBSEX010000023.1, read as the reverse complement.
TTGCGCACATTCGCCGGGGCGAGGTTGATTGTCACCGCCTTGCTGGGATAGCCGAAGCCGGAATTGATCAGAGCCGACTTGATACGCTCGCGGCTCTCCCTCACGGCCGTATCCGGCATTCCAACCGTGATCATCTCCCGGTTGTTCCCAGGATACATATCGACCTCGACATCGATAAGGTGAGCCTCAATGCCGTAAACGGCGGCGGAACGCGTGCGGAAAAGGGCCATTAGAAAGCTAAGTGGCCGCAAGACGACGTAATTCGCAGTATTTATTTACTCGACCTGAAAATTCCAGCGGCCTTGCTGGCTCTGCTTGCCGATGCGGTCCTCAACACTCACAACCAGAACGTACCCCGCGGCCTTCAAATCCTTGGGAATATTGATGCTAAACATGCCGGGAATGTAGCGCTTGGGGTAAAACGATGCCCCCTCCTCTACCGCCGCGTGGGGTTGCGCATACATCGATTCCCCATTCGCCCGGAGAATCGAGATCCCATATTCGACGTCGAGTTTATTCTTTTCGCCCAATTGGTAACCCGTCATGTCAAAACGAACCCAGAGTGTATCTCCAGGCCGATAGGCGGCTACGGTAAGCGGAACCCGATCGTTCTCGTCGCGCAGGAAGCGGACGTTGCGAATCGCGAGTTTGTCGCTCAGTTCAATCGCGTGGCCCGCTACGGCGAAGGAAATTTCCCGGGTAGCCGTCGATTTCCCCAGCTCATCGTTAATAGTGATCGAGATATGGCAGATGCCGGAAACGGCGATGGGGGGCACGACAAAGCTCCAGCGTACCCGCGGCATCCAGTTCTTGTCTTCCTTTTCAACATCGGTGACTACCTTGCCGGCCTCAGTCGGAACCAGCAGGGTTCCCGTTGGATCCTTGGCATCCATGGAATAACTAAACATGATGCTACGCTGTTCTTCCCGCTCGTGAACGGCGTATCCGGAGATGCTTACGCTGAAGTAAATCGTCTCACCGGGCACGAATTTCTCATCGACCAGGGCGGCGGGACCATCTTCCGATTGAGAAATTACAGCCCGATCGATCACTATCTTGTTCGACGGGCTCGCACAAAGGGCGCCGCAGCCGATAAGAATCACAGGACCAAAGGCGCGCAAGATCATCTAAATCGATTTTACTTCGTCTGTGAATTCACGGCTAGGCTTATGAGGGCATAATCATGGCGATTCGAAAGGACTTGAGAAAGCAACGGCGTGTTCCGTTTCTAGGCGCCATCAACGTTTCGTGGATGGATCCGTCGGGTCAGCCGACGTTCACCCTCTGTAAGTGCGTCGACCTCTCAAAATCAGGGATGCGAATTCAGTCGCCAATGTTGATTCCGGTCCGCGATACGGTTTGGATCCGTTCGGAGCATGTGGGCTTATCGGGAATGGGGCGTGTACGGTATTGTACGCGGGCAGTAGGGAAGTGCATTATCGGGATCGAACTGCAACCTGGTTTCCGCATGCCGAAAGATGTTCTATCGCCCCCATAACTTCAACGCGGTGATAAGGTGGACTCGTGAACCGTCCGCCGCTTTGCGTGGTCTTGATCGCGCCCCGCAACCCTCTCAATATCGGTGCCGCCGCACGGGCGATGAGCAATTTCGGGTTTACTGATCTGCGTCTGGTGAATCCCTACGAAGTGGCTTACCAGGAAGCTCGATCGGCGGTAAATGCCGGATATATTCTTGAAAATGCCCGCGAATTCGCCACCGTAGCGGAAGCGGTAGCTGATTGTAGCCTGGTAGTGGGCTCGACTTCGATTGGTCACAGGGAATTACAACATCCCTTGCGGCGCTTGGAATATGCGGGGAGATTGCTACGGGAGCACCTGGCAACGGCTCCGGCCGCGCTTTTGTTTGGGTCGGAAAAATTCGGCCTCTCGAATGAGGATATGAGCTACTGCCATTGGCTGACGCGTATCCCTACACGCGAAGAGCATGGCTCAATGAACCTTGGCCAGGCGGTTTCTATTTGCCTGTATGAACTGATTCGCGATCCGGAAGCCGTGGACACCCTGCCAGTGGCGAAGAAGCAGGCAACGGGTGACGATCTGGACCGGATTACCACGATTCTTCTACGGACCTTAAACAAGAGCGGATATATCAACGCCCGGGTGGCCGAGTCGACTGAGATGAAAATCCGGCGCTTGATTCGCCGTCTGGACCTGCCCGCGCATGACGCCGAAGTATGGCTAGGGATATTCCGCCAGATCCTCTGGAAAATCGAGCGATGCTATCCTAATTCGGAATGACCAAAGTCCAATTGCACTATAAGTTGAGCCGTCCGTTGCGTGATGCCGACCTGGAAGGAGTGGCCAATGTACATGGCGTTTATGGCATCGCCCGAGTGCAAATCGCCCCGTCGCTGGATTCGCTTACGGTCGACTACGACGCATCGCGGCTTAACGAGCGCGAAGTGGAAACGGCATTATTTCACGCCGGTCTGCCGATTGAGCGCTTCGCGCCGACGCCCGCCGATCTCTAATTACGCGGTGTTAGCTAGTCTGCTGCTGCCGCTTCTCCCATCCGCTCTTGAACAGCGGCAGAGAGTTTTCCTGCTGATAAGGATGCCGGGCAATTTCCTCCAAATTCAGGTCTATTCCTAAGCCCGGTCGATTCGACATTTCAATATATCCATTCACTACTTCCACGCCGTTGATGACAATATCTTTTTCCCAGGACTCATTGAAATCGTCGAAGATCTCATGAATCAGGAAATTCGGTAACGACGCATTGAGTTGCGCGCACGCGGCTGAACACACCGGGCCTTGCGCCGAATGAGGAGCGATCATGCCGTAATGCGCGTCCACCATGTCGGCTATTTTACGGGTAGCGAACAGGCCACCCAAATTCAGCGGTTCGGGCTGTAGAATACCCACCACTTCATGCTTTAAAAGATCGGCGAATTGCTGCTTGCTGGAAAAGCTTTCGCCGGTAGCAATCGGCACCGGACTGCGCCGGGCTACTTCAACCATCGCGGCGGTGTTTGTGTGCGGCACGGGCTCTTCAAACCAAGCCGGGCGCATCGGAGCAATCGCGTTCGCCACTTCCACCGCCGTGGCGACATTAAAGCGCGAATGGCCTTCTATCAGAATGTCAACCGAATCGCCCACCGATTCGCGCACGGCTCGAATGATATCGATGCTGAGATCGAAATCGTAACGCGGCAGCGTACGCCAGGCATTGCCGAAAGGATCGAATTTTAGGGCTGTATAGCCCCGTTTGACCACTGCCTTGGCCTTCTCGGCAAAGCTCTCGGGCGTGCGCGGTCCACGATACCAGCCGTTGGCGTAGGCCCGTAGCCGCTGGTGGCATTGGCCGCCCCAGAGGTTGTAAATCGGCTGTCCACAGGCTTTGCCGATAATGTCCCAACAGGCGATTTCAATTGCCGCGACAGCGCACATGTGAATTTGGCCACCGTCGGAGTATGGATCTCGAATCAAGCGCTGGGATAGGACTTCTACCTGGAAGGGGTCCATGCCAAGTACCAGGGGTTTCAATTCATGAATGGCTGTTTCAACTGTTTTCGCGAAATAGTTGAGGGTTCCCTCGCCGACACCACAAATTCCTTCATCCGTCAGTACTATGGCGAATAGCCAGTTTTTCCAGGGGTTTCCGGCGATGTAAGTATCGATGGCGACGATCTTCATATGCCTCAGTACACCACAAGCGGGGGTAACTACTTAGTCCCCTCGAACAATAAGCATGGGACTTTAAAGCGCTTTCTACGGGAATGACTAATTGCCGGATATTGAACGATGGCTAACAATACTCATAGAGGTAATCAAAATGGATTATATTCTTAAAATAACCGCGTGGGCCCAAATCTGGAGCGACGATCATGCGCAAGATTTGATCGAGTACGCGTTGATGGCGGGCTTTGTGGCGGTGGCGGCCGGAGCGATTATGCCCGGAGTCGCAAATAAGATCAGCACGATCTTCTCAAAGATTAGCAGCGTGATGACCAGCGCGGGTGCCCAGAGCTAGTTCCATTCGAGAACTTTCTTTCGCCGGCGGCACTCTTTTAGTGACGCCGCATGCATGATCCGCTTCTTGCCCCCCTGATTGCCGTTGCTTCAGGTATTTTACTTTCGCGTCTCGCTTTGTTTGGTTACAGAGAGAGCTGGCTTGTTGCGCTCGCCTTTACCGCGATCGCGCTATTTAGTCTCTGGCGCGGAACTCGCCGTCTGACGATTTATTCCACCCTGCTTGCTCTACTGGCGGCCGGGGTGCTTGTGGAGCTCAGTCATCGGCCTGGGCCCCCGCCTGAATTGGATGCGGCGTCGGGCGAAGCGGTAGTTTTGAGCGGTTGTGTCGTTGAGCCGGCGGTCTTTCACGAAACCCGCGAGCAGTTCACGCTGGAACTCGAGCCCGGGGCAAGGGTGCATGTCGGGCTGAACCTCCGCGAGGGGGAGCGTCCGCCGCCACTGCGATATGGGCAGCGGGTCGAAGTGGAGGCGCGCATCCGGCGGCTGCATAATTTCGGCAATCCCGGGGCTTTCGACTACGTCAATTTTCTTAACCGTCAACAGGTATTCTGGACTGCCTCGGCACGCCAGGGTGCTACGGTCTCTATCCTGCCCGGCACTTGTGGTTCGCGCTTCTTTGCTGCCATTTTCGCCTTGCGCGTCGCAGCACTGGATCGGTTGGAATCACTTTATGCGGGCAAGCCGTACACCATCGCAATGCTGGAAGGTATTCTGATTGGCGAAACCACCAATCTGGAAAAGGCCTGGACCGAACATTTCCGCCGCACCGGCACTTTCCACGCGCTCGTAATTTCAGGCCAGCACGTTTCCGTCCTGGCGATGTTTCTGCTATTTCTCTTGCGTCTTTGTTTTATTCCGGAACTACCGGCGTTGGCGATCGCGGCATCCGGCGCCTGGGTTTATGCGATGGTCTCGGGATGGTCGGCCCCAGTGGTCCGCGCCGCCGGTGGATTCACCGTCTACCTGATCGCCCGCTATTTCTTCCGCCAACGGAAGCTGCTTAACCTGCTGGCTGTGGTCGCCCTCGGTTACATACTCTATGACCCAAACCAGATGTTCGATGCCAGCTTCCAACTGTCGTTTCTATCCGTGGCTGTGATCGGGGTGCTCTGTGTGCCGTTGATCGAAGCGACGTCGGGGCCGTTTGCGCGCGGCTTGCGCAACCTCGCGGATCTGAGTATCGATCCTCATATGGAACCGAAGGCCGCGCAATTTCGCGTCGAGCTGCGGTTGCTGGCCGAGACAGTTGCGCTCTACATAAGGCTGCCCGTCAACTGGATTCTGCGGATAATCGCCTTCCCGATCCGTGTTGCATTTTACGTTTATGAACTCGTGGCAATTTCGGCTGTGATCCAGATCGGGCTGGCCCTTCCGATGGCGATTTATTTTCATCGGATTTCCATCTCGGGCCTGTCAGCGAATGTCTTCATCGTGCCGATCATGTCGTTGGTTGTCCCCATCGGGTTCGTGGCGATTTTTACCGGCTGGAGTATTCCCGCGGCAATTACAGAGAGTCTGCTTATGTGGGCGGCCAGAATCGCTGCTTGGCATGCGCAATGGGAGCCGCAATGGCGCATTCCGGATCCTCCCTGGTGGGTCTCCATAGCGCTGGTAGGGGCTCTGGTCCTGGTTGCGTTTGCCAGCCGGAAGCGATGTTGGTGGCGCTGGCCGTCGTTGGCGCTGGCGGCGGTTTTCCTCGTCCTGCTGCTGTGGAGTCCCTTCCCGCCGCTAAGCGAGCGAGGCAAGCTGGAATTGACGGCCATCGACGTCGGGCAAGGGGATTCGCTCCTTGTCGCCTTTCCCGATGGCAAGCTGATGTTAGTGGATGGCGGTGGGATACCGGTATTCGGAAATCGTCCCAAACCGCGTCTGGATATCGGTGAGGATGTCGTTTCTCCGTACCTCTGGGGCCGGGGTATTCGCCATATCGACATCATCGTGGCCACCCACGCTCATGCAGATCATATAGGCGGCATCCCGGCATTGATAGACAACTTCCAGCCCCGCGAGTTGTGGGTGGGCGCCAATTCCGAATCCAAAGATTGGATGGCGCTGCGGCAGAAGGCCGAGGCGAGCGGCGTCAAGGTGGTGGCGCTGGATGCGACGCGGGCATTCGATTTTGGAAACACGAAGATCGAAGTCCTGTCGCCGCCCGCCGATTATGAACCGGGACCCGCGCCCAAAAATAATGATTCACTGGCTTTTCGCCTCAGCTATGGGGCGCACTCGTTTCTGCTCACCGGCGATATGGAACGGCAGATGGAAGCGCGGCTCGTTGCCGACGATCGTGTCCGGCAGGTGGATGTTCTGAAGGTGGCGCATCACGGCAGCAAGACCTCCAGTATCGATTCGCTCCTGGATGCCGCCCACCCGAAATTCGCCATCATTTCCGACGGTTTCGAGAACAGTTTTCATCATCCCCATCCCGACGTAATCCGCCGCTTGGATGAAAGGCACGCCGAAATTCTGCGTACCGACCAACTGGGTCTGGTGCGTGTTGTGAGCGACGGGAAACACCTGACGGTGGACACGGCGGACTGGTCTCGAGAGCGGTAGGGCCCTAGCCCGCACGCCTTCTAATCGAGTTATACTGTGTACTCCAATCCTGCTGGAGGCCGACCATGTTTTGCACGCGCTGTGGCACTGATAACATCCCAACATCCCAGTTTTGTCGCGGCTGCGGCGCCGTAGTGAATGCGAATGCGGCAGTGGCGGCGCCTCCTGCTTTACCCGTGGCCCCTGCCGATGTTTATGCACCGCCACAGCCTTATGTTCAGCCTTACGCGCAACCGTATGCACCGCAGGCTCCGGCTTGGGGCCCGCCAGCGCCCGCCGCGTATTTTGAGTACGCCGGATTTTGGAAACGCGTCGCCGCATACATGGTGGATGGAATTATTCTCTCTATTCCGATGGGAATCGTTATCGCGGTTCTGGCCCTGGTGTTCGGCGCAACTTTGATGACCTCCCTACAAACCATGAATGGACGCGATCCCGACCCGACGGTTTTAATGCCGCTCCTGATGGGATATGGCCTGTTCTACATCGCGATCTTAGTAATGGTTTGGCTGTATTTCACGATGCAGGAAAGCTCGCGCCACCAGGCCACGTTCGGCAAGCGAGTGATGGGGATTATTGTCACGGACCTGAGCGGCAACCCAATCACCTTCGGACGGGCCAACGCCCGTTTCTTCAGCAAGATCATCTCTGGAATGACGATGTACATCGGCTACATCATGGCTGGCTTCACTGAGAAAAAGCAGTGCCTGCATGACATCATCGCCTCGACGCTTGTAATCGTGAAACGCTAGCGTTCGTGCATCGTTAAATGTCCCGTGGGGTGGCGCTCGCGGTATCGTGACTGGAGTTTTCCGCCATGGGCGGACCTAACGGACGAGGTGCGGAATTTACGTTACTTCCCAGGGATCCGGAATCCGCGTTTTTTCCCGACTGCGAACCGAAATAGAAGCCCAAGGCCGTCCCCGCCAGTGCTACCAGCGATGGGAAGATCGATTGTGTAATCACAGATCCGTCCAGGCGGCCCAGTCCGACGAAGGCAAGCACGCCTCCGATCACAAAGGTAAGGAGCCAGAGAAGCCCGCGGGCAAGATCGCCACGCGCTTCTTCGCGCCGCTCTTCCAGGCTGAATGGCGCCGAAACCTGAACCGCCGTTGTAGGCGCATCAGTCGGAACTTCATGACTTAAATCCAGTTCGCCGGCCAAATCGGTTATCGCGAAAGGCGATCTTTAGCGCGCTGCACTCTTTGGCGGTGCGTTGAAGACAACCTGCCGAACGGTATTATCCTTTGGGTTTTGAATCAGCAGATCATTCCCTTTTTGGACCTCGCCATCCAAAAATCGCTGGCTTTCAATCACCTGTCGAAGAGCTTCCGTCACAGTGGTTCCACGTGCACTGGCAATGCTCTTGAGGGCGCTCACAGTCTCATCCGGTAAGTTCACTGTCACTTTGGTAGTTGCCATAGAATTTTCGATACGGGTATTTGCCGTATCCTAGCCGTATGGTAATGGTATACACACATACTGTCAAGCGCATACAGAACGCGGCTTGCGGAGATTTTAGTATATTGATTACCTCCGAAGTCCGGAAGGCGGCAGAATGTTCGGCTTCAGTTTGGCAGAGCTCAAGACTTACACGATAATCGCGCTGGCCGCAGTGGTGGCCTATTTTTTAATTCGTGCGCTGCTTCGCAAAGTAGGGCGAAAATTGCCCACAAGCATTTCCACCTGGAAGACGTACCTCCGCGGCCAGGGAACGTTATTGTTCGGCTTTCTGCTCATTGGCGTAGTCCTGGCCTCCATCACTTCTCATTTAGGACCGTCAGAAGGGAAGACCTCAAAAGGTGGGCGAGTTATCGAATACCGCCAGGTGAACCCCAGCGAGCATGTTGTTTATGAAGAGCAGGATGTCGAGCACTACCGTCACATCGTGGTGTACGCCAGAACAATCGCGCCTCAAAATGGCTCGGCGGCGATTACGATCTACGGCGATCAGAAAGGTGGCGGCAAGCAGGAAATCAGCCAGATCGACAGCGTCGGGGACTCCTGGTCCCAATGGAACCAGCCGCTGAATTTCAGCCGGCATCTGACGCTGAAGATCACAAATGGCGGGACCGGGCCGGGCGCAACCCAGGTGGACGTTCTGCTTTATCTCTTCCCGGATTAGCTATACGGTAAACTTCGAATAGCTCCATGAATCTTCGTCATACCGTAGTTTTTCTACTTTTTTCCCTTCTTCCAGCGGCGCTTCCGGGCCAGAGTACGCCTCTACCCGTGGCACGCTTTCATACCACTCTGGGCGACATTGATGTTACGCTGCTGCAAAGCCAGGCTCCCATGACCGTCGCCAACTTTCTGAATTACGTGAATCGGGGTAATTTCGACAATTCGCTGATCCATCGCTCCGTTCCTAGTTTCATCATTCAGGGCGGGGGCTACAACGTAGTGAACAATACTTTCGTGAAAATACCGACCGACCCGGCGGTGAAGAACGAGTTCGGCGTTTCCAATATTCGCGGGACGTTGGCGATGGCAAAGGCCGATGGAGACCCCAACAGCGCCACCGATCAATGGTTCTTCAATGTCATCGATAATTCCAAGACTCTGAATACGCAGAATGGCGGCTTCACGGTGTTTGGAAGAATCACCAACGCGGCGGGCTTAGCGGTTATGGACGCAATCAATAATCTGCCAACTCCGACCGGCGTCTATCAATCGCCGTTCGATCAAATTCCGCTGATCGATTACACCGCCGGCACGCCCCAAGCCGCCAACCTCGTTATCGTGCAAACGATTCGCGTGTTGCCGCAGGGGCCGGCGATCGGGACGAATGGAGTGATCTCTGCCACCGCCTTTGGAGGATCGGCGACGGCGACAGCGGGTTCGCATATCGAGATCTACGGATCAAACCTTGCGGGTGGCACGAGCCGGACATGGGCCGATAGCGACTTCAAGGATGGAAAAGCGCCGACCTCGCTCGACGACGTCAGCGTGACGGTGGATGGACAGGCGGCTTATGTAACTTTCATTAGCGCTACGCAGGTTAACGCGCAAGTGCCGGCTAGCGTTCGTAGCGACGGTGCGGTTTCAGTAGTAGTCACATATAACGGACAGGCGAGTGCCGCCGGGAAGTTGACTCTCGCGCCGTTGGCACCGGGGATTTTGGCACCCGCATCGTTTAACGTCGATGGCAAGCAGTATGTTGCCGCCACACACTCCGCGGGCGGCCAATTCGTCAGTAGCGGTAACATCCCCGGCACCACGGCGTCCCCGGCGGTGCCCGGTGAGACCGTTACTTTTTACGGAATTGGCTTTGGTCCTGTCGATCAGAGCGCGACCCCGATCGCCGGCCAGATCGTGCAAGGGCCGACGACATTATCGACAGCGGTGCAGTTCAATATCGGGTCGAGTTCGGCGCAGGTCTCGTATGCCGGGCTTGCGCCGGGCCTCGTCGGCCTGTACCAATTCAATGCAGTGATTCCAGCCAACTCACCTGGCGGCGATCAACCGGTAGTGGTGACGCTTGGCGGTAATGCGATTCCCCAAACGCTGTGGATTGCCGTGCAGGGTAAGAGTTAGTACTCATCGCTTTCCGGATCACTCGGCCTTCACCACATTCTCGACGGCAGTGGCCGTACGGTCGAGAGTTATCCTTGCCACCGGACCTCCCGGTTGCGCGGCCTCGTGCCGGAGCGCGGCGGCCACAAGCGCAAGAGCATCGTGAATTTGCCTGGCTATCTCAGCGCGGATTTCGTCGTCGGTCATACTTCTTTCTCCTTCGATAGTCAATGAACTAGTGCATTCTAACAGGCGTTCCGTCCGTCCGCGTAAATATTGGGCCAAACGATCTAGACCTTCCACTATGCTGTAGACATGTCCGTACTCGACTTCTTATTTGGTCCCCCGTTGCGATCCGACAACGATCGCGGCGAGCGAGTGGGACCGCTGTCGGGCATCCCGATTTTTTTGGCCTCGACGCACTGAGTTCGGCGGCTTACGGGCCGGAAGCGGCGCTCACACTTTTGATCCCGCTTGGAGCGGCCGGAATCGCTTATATTTTCCCGATCAGCATCAGCATCGTCATCCTTCTAGCTCTTTCCGCCAACACCGCTTTCGCCGACTTCCCGCGTCTCTGCCGCGTCATCTCGCAAAACGGCTATCTACCCTACGCGTTTTCTCTGCGCGGCCGCCGTCTGGTCTACTCACAGGGAATCTATTTGCTGACCATCCTGGCGGCGATCCTGCTGGCCATATTCGGTGGCGTTACCGACCGGCTGATTCCGCTCTACGCCGTGGGTGCATTTCTGGCGTTCACTCTTTCGCAAGCCGGGATGGTTTGGCACTGGCGCAAGTGGCCGACCCCAAAGCTAATCAGTACATGCTGATTAACGGCCTGGGTGCCGCCGCCACCGGCATTACTGTGGTTGTGGTGTTATTCGCCAAGTTCCTGGATGGCGCGTGGATTACGGTGCTTCTTATTCCCATGTTGATCGGAGTTATGGTGGCGATCAAGAGCCACTTCCGGTCGGTCGCGGCGGAGATTACCGAGACGGCGCCACTATCGACCGCTTCGATCAATCAACCGCTGGTGGTGGTTCCAGTCGATCGCTGGAAGAAGATCAGCGCGAAAGGATTGCGCTTCGCGATCGGGTTATCGACCGGCGTGAGAGCGGTTCGCGTTTTATTCGATGAAAATCCCGACGGCTTGGCGGAAGCTTGGACGCGCTTGGTAGAGGAGCCTGTCCGCGATTCCGGCCGGCCGGTTCCGCAGTTGGTTTGCATCAACTCACCATTTCGCAATGTCATCGTTCCGATCGTCGAATACGTGCTGGAGCTAAGCGCTCAAAACCCCAAGCGCGACATCACGGTTCTGGTTCCTGAATTAGTGGAGCACAAATGGTATCACTACATTCTTCACAACCAGCGCGCTCAAGGTCTGAAGGCGTTGCTGCTGCTGAAAGGCAACCGGCGCATTACCACGATGAACATTCCGAGGTATCTGGAGGGCTAGTCAGGCCAGTTGTTGTTCAATCGTTTTCGTCACCGGAGAAACCACATTTCCAGTATGTTTGGTGCTCACGGTTTCAATCAGAACGATCCAGCATTCTTCAGCGGCGACGGGATTATGCAAGGTATTTTTCGGCACGACGTGCAGATCGCCTTGTTTCAAAGACACGCTGCGGCCGCCCTCATATTGAATGGTCAGCTCGCCCTTTACCAGCAGGAACAGCTCGTCTTCGGAGTCGTGCTTATGCCAAGTGAATTCGCCTTTGAGCTTGGCCAGCTTCACATATTGATCGTTCACCTGGGCGATGACTTTGGGCGACCAAAGATCCCGAATCGATTCCAATTCTATTTCCAGATTCTTGACGGGTGTCATTCTTTTACTCTAGACGGAATGCCGTTCTTAATTGGTCTGTGAGCCGGGGAAAGAGCGGAATTAAGCGCATTAACTTATGCTATACTACAACCGTTCTACAAAAGAATATCCATTGGGGGTTCCTGGTGCTGACGATCCGGGCAGCTCAGATGCGTGTGTTTGAAGATGATCAACTGCACCGCTGGATTGCGCAGTTTCTCTGGTCCTGTTATCCCGATCGCATGACGTCGCCGGGCGCCGTGCACCACCATGTGACGCGCTCAATCGAACGGGCTCGCACGCGTGGATTAAGCGCAGCTTTCGAGATCAAGAAATACGTCCATATCGCATTCCTCGCCGATTGGATGCTGGAATCGTCGCCCGACTTCCGCTGGGCCCGGCTTATTCTCGATGACGAGGAACTAGGCGGTCTCGGCGGCAGAGTTCACCAGGTGGAAGCCCAGCTGGCGGGCGGAACGATTTCGTAATTATGAGCTCGCGTCCGGCCCCGAAACTGAGTCCGCCAAATCCTATTGGCGCGCAACAAAGCGACGCGATGCCACCCCCCGTTGTAGTGCCCTGCCAGAAGTGCTGGATTGCCATCCAACTTCTGGACGAAAACGATCAGCCTGTTCCACGGGAGCCCTACTGGATTCGCTTGCCCAATGGACAGATTCGTGAAGGCTCGCTAAACGACGAAGGTTCCGTCCGTCTCGATCCCGTCCCCTGTGGAACCTGTTTGGTGCGTTTTCCAAAGGCGGACGGGCCAGCCCTGCGGCGCGTATCGACTCATGTAAACACCGGCTGGATCACGATCAAACTTCTGGACGAAGCGGGTCAACCGGTAGCGGGACAGCCGTATTCGGTGACTCTTCCCGATGGAAAGAAAGTAGATGGCAAATTAGACCGGCAGGGGCAAGCGCGGCACGACGGAATTCCCGAAGGCAAGTGTCAGGTATCGTTCCCCGGCTTGGCGCCGGAGGAGTTTCTCGCGCGCCGCGGCGAGCGCTGAAAGGAGCAATATTTTGGGGCAAAACCATACAGTCAAGCGCGCCGAAACAATTGTGCAGATCGCGCAGCAGTACGGCTTTCGCGCTTGGGAACCAATCTGGAACCACGATGCTAATTCCGGCCTGCGGAATCTGCGTCCCAGCGCCCACGTGCTCGCTCTAGGCGATAAGCTTTACATTCCCGATAAGGAGCTCGCCGAATTTTCCTGCGAAACCAACCAGTCGCACATCTTTCGGGTGCGAACAATGAAACAGTGGATCGATCAGATAATGCTGGACGAAGCGAACCAGCCACTGGCCGGCAAACGGTATGAACTAAAAGTGGCGGGAAAGAGTTTCTCGGGCGAGACGGGCGGGGATGGCGGTCTGCGAGAAGAAATTCCGTTGAGTGCGAAAACCGCGGAGCTAAAAGTGTGGATCGATTCCAGCGATCAGTCGGCGCTGACTTGGAAATTACGGTTGGGCGATCTCGACCCAGTGGAAACCACGTACGGCCTGAAGGGTCATCTCAGCAATCTGGGCTATGCTTGCGGCGGCGTGGACGATCAGTTCAACGAGACCGTGAAGAAGGCACTGCGGGAATTTCAAGGCGATCACGGCCTTCGCGTCACGGGTGAAAGCGATCCGGCCACCCGCGAGAAGTTGCAATCGCTGTTCACCTACGTTGAGGAGTCCGCTGGATGAGCGCATACCCACGGCCTTTCGATCCCGCCGATTTCCGAGTTATACCGGCGATGACCGCACCCGAATCGAAAGAAGTTGCCAAGGAACTATCGGCGAAGGCTCCGATGTATGCGCGAAGTGCGCTACGTGTTCCCGGCAAGCCGGACGCATACATCACCAAGCTGTGGATTCAGGATCCGAGAGGGACCCGGCCTTCCTCACAATCGTTTCAGAATAAAGATCCGGGAAGCAACGCGGCCATCGATGCCGCCAACCATTTCAACTTCATTCCCGGACTGGATGCCGTGGAAGTTCGCTGGACAGTGGTTAAGCCGAACCTGTTAGTGCGGGCGTTGTTTGAAGTGTGGGCCTTTGGAATTCCGGGAGCTCCCATCTGGTCTAAAGAAGTCCGTGCCCCCGCAGCGCAGCAGTTGATCGGCGGAGAGGACGGCTCGGGCAGTGGCAGCTTGCCATGGAGTGACGTGACGATTGCGGGCGATGCCGCGCGATTCCCGGACGGCGTGCCAAACGTCGCCTCCGCGCCTTACCAGATGCGTTTGACAGTAGAGTCTGCAGGGGGCATGATTACGACGGCCTGGACGTACTTCGATGTACTCATCCATTCGATAGAACTCCGTTGGGGCGGGCAGGCGCTTGTCCCGCCGGGTGATATCCAGGATGTACTGCCGGATTATCGGCCGTTGACAGCGCGCGATGAACGCGATCTGGTAAATGGATTATATACCGGTGCGGCGATTGATCCCACGGTCGAGGTCGAGATTGCTCTCCGCTCCACGAATGCCGCCTACGTTCATTTGCAGGAATGGTATACCTGGCGCGACCTGGCGTTCCTGCGGTACAAAGCTCGCTGGGGAGCGGGTCCAAGGATTCCGATCGTGGCGAAGATCGCCCTGAAAGACATCGACGGAAACGCCAAAGAGACAGTTGCAGCGAAACGTGCTTTGGGGCCGGCTAGGTTTCTTTGGGACTGGAAAGATAAAACGGAGGCGCAGCGCCGGGGCGACCTGGCCGCATGTACCGCGCAGGCGCTGACGTTTGTAATTGCGGGGTTGAAGTATAAGGAAAACGCCGCGAGCGATCCTCCCGATTGTCTGAACGCCCATGAGGAAAGGGGCGGCAAGCGGGGTGGGGCAAGCAGGGTTCTTCCGACCTATAACAATGCGGCCAATTTTCCCTTTACCGTCGCACCAGGCGCTACACGAACCTGGGCATCGATCAGCGACGCTGCCACCGCGGGACCCTACAAGGGGCAAACAGGCATTGTCTTTCAGCCGAGCCGGATGGCGCTCGATTCCTACCAACTCCGCGTCTTCCTGGCGAGTGGTGGCCATATGGCGACCTTGGATGCCGCCGGCACGATGCAGAACCTTATTCTGACTCATCCGGGGCTGCCCACCGCCGAAACCGGGATGGTGAATATCCTGCGCCGCGTGGATGCCAGATACGTGCGGAAGAGTAACGATACGCCCGCGATGGATCTTATCGCAATCACGAATGAATATGCGTTGGGAGGCATCAAGATAATCTGGACTAACCAATATTGGGGCGAAGCGCAATATAAGCAGCTGCTGGCCAATGCGATGGCTCCGGACAACGCAGGCGAGTCGAATGCCCATGCCCGGGGATCCATTTATCAGAAAAACGCTAGAGGCCGGCGTCTGGGGTTGACCACCTGGACCACAAACACTCTTACCGGGACAGTGCCGTCAGTGGTCAGGGCCAAGCTAGGCGGATTCGATCAATGGTTCGGTTGTCCGGCTGGTCAGGTAATGCCTTCGGCTTCCACGGCGCAATTCACTCTGCCTGGGCGCGACCTGGTGGAAGAACCGTTTATTAGCGCCGTAGTGAAGGAGTATATCGAGAAGGATAGAAAAATCAATTCGCAAAAAAGGGTTTGGGGGAAATTTAAAGCGCGAAATGCGGGCACCGCCGACGATAGACTCAGGGTCCGCTTTTATAATGAGATCCTATCGGATGACCAGCGGACCAAGATCGAACCCGAAATTAGGCGTCGTATTGCAGCGGCCGGTTGGCTAGGTTGGAACCTGCCGCGGGACAGCCCGGCGGAATGGGCGGAAATGAACTATTCCTACCGCATTTCCAAACTCGTTTACCTTTCCGATGAAATGCACGTCAGAAAGGTGCTTGCCGACGCATTCGAAGGAGTTACTTTTTTCCACTACCAGCATTTCTTCGACACGCTGAAGGCCGACGGTACAAGCTACGCGCGGCAGTGCAGCATCGGGGGGGTTGCCGCTATTAGTATGATTTCGGATCTGGGCTTAAGCGGCGCCTTTACAGTCTGGGACCATCCGACTTTCCCGCAGCGTCAAACGCTGGCCCGGCAAGTGTGCGTGAATCGTGGAACGAGGCCAAGTGGCCCCGACGGCCATACTGGGGGTTCCCACGGCGATTGTACCTTCAAAGACGGAATTAGCACGGCGGTACACGAGTTCGGGCATTTCCTTCACTTACCCCACGCCACGCCGACCGGAGGAGATCTGGAAGCCGCCATGCATGACCAAGGCGATCTGAAGTGCATTATGAATTATGACTTCGATGCCCTACGCCTTTGCGGAGGTTGTCTGTTGCGCCTGCGTGGCTGGGGATTCTTCAAGCGTGGGCCGATTGAAGGCTTTTCCAATACGACTCCGAACTTGGTCGGAGCGCCGCCGCCACCCTGTCCCGACGATCGCGTCGAAGCGGAACTCACCAACTTCTATACCCAGTGGGCATAGCTTGCGATGCAGCCGACCCCGATAACTGTAGTCGATACGAAGGCGATTCCCTCAGGGACTGGGGCGCAGGTGCGTCTAATCCTGCAAAACGCTTCAGAGGAAGATATGGAGACCTCGCTGCCGGAAGCTTGGCGGCATTCCATGACGGCGTGCCTATTGGGTCCGGGAATTGAAGAACACAGTTGGGCACCTTTTCCCAGCGCGCTAGAGGCGCCAGCAGAGCCGCTACTGACGATCCTGGCGGAGGCTGAATCGGGGGCGTCTTTCTCGATACCTGGCTCGCGGCTCATAGAACCGGGGAAATACCGCGTTTCGGCTGTTCTGGCCGGTCCCACCAACCCAATCCTATTTCCCGAAGCGGAGATCGTTATCGAGGGGATTTATCGCTCCGAGCTAGTGGTGTCTTCCACTGGGTACCTGGACGAGTACGCCACATTTCAGGCGTGCGTTCTGCTGGCAACGAACACTGCGGTGTATCTAAAAAGGGGGACGGTAGCGCTTAGCGATCGTACCGGTCTACCGCGCTTTACCGCCGAGGGATCGCTAATCGCTCTGCCTGCATCGGCCCGAAGTCTGACTATCGCGGGTGAGCCGGCGAATCTGTTGGTGTGGCTCAGCGCTGGCAGTCTCTGCGCCGGCGCGATGTCCTATATCTTTGTGCGGGCTGCCATCGACCTCCCGGCTGCACCACAACGGATACTCGCTACCATGATCCCTTGCGTGGGAGGCATTCTCCGGACGGGGGTGTTAAGCACGGATGGCCGCCAATTGTGGATCGTCGATATTCATCCGGTATCTGAAGAAGAGGCGCCAGTACAAGTCTCGGAGGCGGAGGACGAAGGATGGCCGGACAGTTCCCCCGAACCCAGGCTGCCTGCGCCCGTCATAAGCGGGGATTTGCGTTTGCCCGAAACGGCCTTAGGTGTTGCGATCGCTTCGCCAGGACCCGAATCCGCTACGGCCGTGGCGTTTACCGCTGCATCTTCCCTGGGGCTGGAAGTATGGTTCGCACCTACGATTGAGGCAGCCACGCGGGGAGATTGGCGAACGATCCGGCTGGATCGCGCTGCCCCGCTTCCAGGTTCGGATCCCCTTCTGACGCCGGGGGAAAACGGCGTCATGCACCTGTCTCTGCTGTTAACCACGGCCCGGGACGGCGGCCAATTCGGACGCTTGGGCCTGGTTCATCTGGCCTTCACGGATAGCGGGCAGCCCTTGATCGCTCCTGGCTTGGGCTGGGAAGATCTCGGTGCTTTGCCTGCTGTGCCGCTAACGTCCACCCTTCGTGTTCGGGAGAGTGGCGAAGGCGCCCCTATTGAATCGGAATGGTGCATCGCCTTTGCCGGCAATCGCACGTGGGCGAAGCAGAGTTCCCGGCCGATTACCCAGTCCACACTATTGAATTCCATCACTCGCCCGCTCACTCTCATCAGCCAGGAGAACCGTCTCTCCGTGGTTATACAAGACGCGGCGGATTTCTGGTTTACCGAAGTCTGACGGATTCCCTTCTCCGCTGAAATGGGAATACGATAGCGTCGCGGCAGGTGTTATGTTTGAAAGCGTGACATCGCTGGTCATTGCCTCATTGTTATTGATCGCCTCCGATGTGGATACGCAGCTGGCGAAGTGGCGGCCGGTGAAGATGCCTCTCGACCGGTCTCACCTTTCCCCGCGGGAATTATTGTTAGTAGAAAAGCTTGTGGAGACCTCGCGCGATCTTGAGGTGATCTACTGGCTGCAGTCCGATCCGCAGGGCTTGGAACTCTATCGCACCACCAAAGATCCCGCGCTCAAGAGGGCCCTGATGATCAATGGTGGACGCTTTGACTTGCTCGACGACAACAAGCCGTTTGTGGGGACCGAACCCATTTCGGCTGGCCGTAACTTGTATCCGGCGGGGCTCACCCGGACCCGGATTGAAGCATACGTAAACGTTCACCCCACGCAAAAGGAAGCGATTTATAATCCCTACACAATTGTCCGCCGGCAGGGCGAGCATCTCACCACGGAGCCGTATCATAGCGCTTACAGAACATACCTGGAGCGCGCCGCGCGGGCGCTGCGGCAAGCCTCGGAGTTGAGCGACGAAGGCGATTTCTCGTTGTTCTTACGGCTTCGCGCCGATGCTCTTCTCTCCGACGATTACTACCCGAGCGATCTGCTTTGGGTGGACCTGAAGAATCCCAAATTCGACATCATCCTGGGACCTTATGAAACCTATCTCGACGATGTGCTCGGCGTTAAGACTTCTTACTCCGCTGCCGTGCTGATCCGTAACGAAGCGGAAAGCCAGAAGCTGTCTCTGTATCAGAAGTACGTGCCGGATATCCAGGACGCCCTGCCGTTGGACGTTGCCGACAGACCGTCGAAGAAAGGGCAGCCGAGCCCGATGGAGGTTGCCGACTCGCCGTTTCGCACGGGCGACCTGCGTCACGGGTATCAGGCCGTAGCCGACAATCTGCCTAACGATCCGCGAATTCACCAGGCCAAAGGTACGAAAAAGATTTTCTTCAAGAACTTTATGGACGCCCGGGTAAACTATGTCGTTCTGCCCGTGGCGAAGCAATTAATGCAACCAGACCAGGCGGCGAAAGCGTCGGGTGACGGCTATCTGGCAGCGGTGATCCTGCATGAAATTTGCCATGGCTTAGGGCCGGCGTACTCACGCAAAGGCGAACAAAAGATCGGCATTCGGGAAGCGATCGGGCCTGCTTATTCGGGATTGGAAGAAGCGAAAGCCGATGTCGTGGGAATGTTCGGCCTGCAGTGGCTGATGGACCATGGCGTGTTACCGAAGGAACGCTCGGAAGAGTTTTACTCTTCCTTTATGGCGGGGATTTTTCGCACGGCTCGATACGGAATCGCTGAAGCCCATGGGCGCGCCGAGATGATGGAGTTCAACTTCCTGACGGAAGAGAAGGCCATTCGCCAGGAGGGCGGGCGCTATGCGATCGATTATGCGGCGATGCCGCCTGCATTGGCCAAACTAGCGAAGGAATTGTTGGAAATCGAAGCCACTGGCGATCGCCCTCGGGCCGAGGCATGGTTTGAAAAATATGGCAAGATGCCAGCCGATCTGGCGGCGGCATTGAAGAGTGTCACCGGCGTCCCGGTGGACATCGACCCTATCTTTGACTTTCCAGAACTGACCCAGAAATAGATTCCTGGTCTTTATATTGGAGCTGATACAGCTTCCAGTAAATCCCTCGAAGAGCCAGCAATTCCTGATGTGTTCCGCCCTCGCGAAGCTTGCCTTTGTGCATCACAAAGATTCGATCGGCGCGCTGAATGGTAGACAAGCGGTGCGCGATTACAATCGACGTGCGCCCCTCCACCAGTTTCGCCAACGCATCGCGAACGCGAAACTCGGTCTCGGTATCGACACTGGAAGTGGCCTCGTCAAGAATCAGGAATCGGGGATTGTGGGCCAGGGCGCGGGCGAAACTGATCAACTGCTTTTGACCTGTGGAGAGGCCGCTGCCCTTCTCACGAACGGCATGTTGAAACTGATCGGGAAGAGTTTCGATGAAGGACAACAAGTTCACTTGCCCGGCGGCAAAACGCACCTGCGCGTCTTCGATGCCCGGCGTGCCGAGCCGAATATTACTAGCGATGGTGCCGGTGAATAAGTGGGGATCCTGCAACACCACGCCGAAGTTGCGGCGGAGATCTTCCAGGGCAAAGTCGCGGATATCGATGCCTCCGATACGAATGGCGCCTTTCTGGATATCGTAGAAGCGCAGAAGCAAGCTGCTGAGGGTGGTTTTACCGGCGCCGGTATGCCCCACGACGGCGATCGTTTCCCCGGGCTCGATGCGGAAACTGACATCCTGTAAAACCCAATCTTCGTCTTTATAGGCGAACCACACATGATCGAATTCCACGGCTGCCGGCGTCGCCGGAAATGGAGCGGGCAGCGCTGGACTGTGAATACGCGGCGCCGTATCCAGTAGCTTGAAGATGCGTTCGGCAGCGGCCATCGCGGCTTGGAGAATGTTGTATTTCTCGCTTAAGTCCTGGATGGGACGAAAGAAGCGGAGGCCGTACTGAAAGAACGCAACAAGGACGCCCAGCGTGAGAGTGCCACTGCGTACTTTGAATCCTCCGTAGGCGAGCAACATGGCGATGGCCAGCATGCTGAGGAACTCGACGATGGGATAAAACCAGCCATAGGCGGTGATGGAATCCTTGTAGGCATCCATGTGATCGCGATTCACCTGATCGAACTCGTCGCGGCTTTTCGCCTCGCGATTAAAGAGTTGCAGCACGGCGATCCCGTTGACGTGCTCCTGCAGGTAGGAATTGATCTTGGCGATCGCGACGCGGATCCGGCGATAGCTCTGTTGTACGGCGCGGCGAAAAATCGAAGTGACGAAAATCACGACAGGCATCACGGCGAGCAAGAGCAATGTCATCCCGGGGCTGAGTTGGGACATGGCGTAGATGACGAACGTCAGCATCAGAACATCGCCCAGAATGGTGACGATGCCCGACGCGAAGAGTTCATTTAGAACGTCGACATCGGTGGTGACGCGGGTGATCAGGCGGCCGACGGGATTGCGATCGTAATAGGCGATATCCAGTTGTTGGAGGCGCTGCATCAGGTCGCGGCGAAGGTCGAACATGGCGTGCTGACCGGTCCACTGCATGAGGTATGTCTCACCGAAATCGAGTAGCAGGCCGGCGATGACGGCGAGCAGATAGACGAGAGAAATTTGAGCGAGACCCGTCCACGGATCGGCGGACAGATAGCGGTCGAGGGGCGTGTGGAACGTTGTGGGGGCGGGCGCCAGATAGCGATCCACTGCAATCTTCGTGAGCAGCGGCCCGATCACCTGGGCGAAAGAATTCAGGATCAGAAGTATGAGAGAGATAAATACGGTGCGGCGATAGGGCCACATGTAGACGAGCAATCGGCGCATGAGGCGCGAATCATAGGCTTTGCCGAGAACTTCTTCTTCCACAATTCATTTTACGAGGTGCGCGGCGGAAGGTAGGGGGCCGGAAGTATGACTCGCGGCCCCGGGCGACTAAACCCTTTGGCGTTTGCGGATGACAGCGAGGACGCCGAGGGCCGGAGCAAGTAGCAATAGCGTGTTGGGTTCCGGCGTGTTAGTTACGCCGTTTGTGAAAGTGAAGTTATCAAAGGCGGCGCCAAACGTATCGCTGTTGCCGGAAATGACGGCCGATGTAATGTCGGCGGCGCTGCTTTGATAGCCGAAGAAAGACATCTGGTCGATTGCCGGTGTGAAAAATGTAGTGCTGGAGAGGTCCGCGAAGAAAATCGTGACGGTGAGTGAGCCGGCCAAGGAGTTGGTGTCGAAGCCAAACGCTGCATTCGGCTGGTCGAAGGTGACGGTGATCGGCCTCGGCACATTTAGAGTATCCAAGAAGCCGCCGCTGAACCCGCCCCCGGCGTCGATGTTGAAATAGTTGGCACCGGAATTGGGCACGGCCGCGGAGTACGTCACACCCGCTTGAATCAACCCTGGGGTGATTCCAATATCCGGTAAGTTTGTTTGCGAATTCAAACTGCCTATCGTAATGGGGAAATGAAATGTGCTTGTGAAATCCTCGACGGTAACTGTCCCGGCGGCAGACTCGAAGGCTGAGCGGTCGTTGTATGTGGAGATCGTGCCGGCCCAAGCTGGAGCCAACGTCAGAGCGCTGATGAAACAGCCGCTAAGGAAGAATGTTCGTCGCGTCATGGAGTGGATAGTAACAGGGGTCGCTGGGATTGCCAATCACCTGATCGTACTGGACCAAACGGGCCCCTCGAACCCCACAAATCGACGTCTGGCTATTGGCTTTACGCCTTGGCGGCTTCGGGAGAATTGTAATAGAAACGCTCCTGCACAATCTTTCCTTCACGCCATAGTTGATAGGCGATTTCGTTGCGATGCATTGTTCCGCCAGTAGGGTCGACGATTTCATAAATCCAATTAATGGCTACTCGATCTCCGTCGATCACAAACGACGCGGCACGGTTCACGCGAAATTTGACGGCCGCCAACATCTTGCGCTCATGTTCCACCAAATTTTCCAGACCGGCACGCGGGGGTTCGTCATTCTCCTGCATGGTTGCCTGGTCGGCGTAGAACGTCCGAATGGCGGTAAGAAAATCGCCTTGCTCGGCCATATCGATCAGCTGTGTAACTTGATTGTGCGTTGGCATCCCACGCATCATGCCATGACTGTGCCCCGTGAGTCGCCCAGAAATAGACGGGCGAGAGCAGGAGTGGGGGAGAATCCGGGGAATTCGAAGTACAATCGCTCCATGAGCAAATTCGGGATTGTCGGGCTACTTGTGGGCGTTGCCAGTGGATTATTTGCGCAGGAAGGCATGGTGCCGGCGGACATTCCAGCCACCCACACGATTAGCGAATCCAGAATTTCGCCCGACGGTATGCTCATCATTTTCGCGATCGACTCAAAAGTGAAAATGATCCCGGCGGGTGGCGGGCAGGCGAAAGATGTAGAAGGCGTTCCGAAAGCAGCGTCGTCGTTTCGCTGGTCGCCCGATGGCACCAAGGTCGCATTCTTTGGTGAGAAGGACAACAAGAGCGGGATTTATTTATTGACGAAGGAAGGTGTGGTGACACGGGTTTGCGATTACGACCACGGCAACGGATATCTGCCGCACGCCGGGAATGCGCTGGCCTGGTCGCCCGATGGGACGCAGATCGCCTTTGCCGGAACTACGGATGCAGCCCCGGCGAAGGCCGATCCTGTGGTGGTGACGCGCATCCTTTATAAGTCGCGGACTTCGTTTTCCGATAATCGCCGCACGCATATCTATGTCGTGGCGGTGGGTGGCGGCACTCCACGCGCCGTGACCAGCGGCGATCATGATGAACATTCCATCGACTGGGGCGGGACCGGCGAAGAGATCGTATACCTGTCGAATCGCGAGCCAGATCCGGATGCGCGCCTCAATTACGATATCTACGCCGCCGAGGTGGCGAGCGGCAAAGAACGGCGAATCACGCAGACGCCGGGTGTGGAACTGGATCCGAAGATTTCGCCTGACGGGAAGCTGATCGCGTACATCGCCACCACGCGGCCCATCACCACCATCGATAGTATCGCCGAGGATGCCCACGTTTGGGTTGTGCCGATCGCTGGTGGAAAGGGTCGTGAATGGAATGCGGCGCTGGACCGGAGAAGCAGCGCTCCGCAATGGATGGCCGATAACAAGTCGGTGGTGTATATTGCGGGCGATCATGGCAAATCGGTGTTGTACAAGTCCACGGGCGCGGGCCCGGCGACGGCGATCGTGAATCAGGAAGCGCAGGTGATGGGCGTCTCCCTGGCGGAAGACGGCACGTTGGCGATGGTGATGTCGAAGCCCGATACTCTGGGCGGACTGTACGTGCTGCGGCCAAAGGGAAAGCCGACGGAGCTGACGGCATCGGAATCGCATTGGAAACTGAGCAAGGCGGAATCGTTTACGTTCCGCAGCTTCGACGGGACGCCAGTGCAAGGATTTTTCTATCCCGCGCTGCCGGGTACGGCGTTACAGGTAAAAGGCAGATCGCCCATGATTTTGGCGATTCACGGCGGCCCTCATGGAGCCTTCGGCTATGCGTTTAACGCGGCATTCCAAATGTATGCGGCGCATGGGTACGCTGTGGTGGCGATCAATCCGCGGGGAAGTACAGGCTACGGACAAAAATTTTCCGACGGCACGCTGAACAATTGGGGTGGCGGCGACTATAAGGATCTGATGGCAGGCGTGGATTACATTTTGAAGAACCATCCGGAGATCGACGGGAATCGGCTGGGCGTTACCGGCGGGAGCTACGGCGGATTCATGACGAACTGGGTGATCACGCAAACCGATCGCTTTAAAGCCGCGGTAGCCGTGGCGAGCGTCTCGGATATGGTGAGTTTTTACGCCACGTCGTTATACCAGGATCTGGTTCACGCGGAATTTAGCGGGTTCCCCTGGGCGGGAAACAATTACGAGACGCTGTGGAAATGGTCACCTTTGGCGCACGTGAAAAACGTGAAAACGCCAACCATGTTTTTGCATGGCGAGAACGATAACGACGTGCACATCACGCAGGCCGAAGAGATGTATACGGCGTTACGGCAAAGAGGGATAGCGGCCGAAATGGTGCGCTATCCGCGCGAGGGCCATGGGTTCCGGGAGCCGGCGCACCGGGTGGATGCGGCGCAACGAACCCTGGATTGGATGGATAAATACTTGGGAGAATCCTCCACCAGTTCTAAGTAAAACTAGCGCTGCGATATCTCCCTCTTGTCCGGGCCGCAAACAGCCGATAACTTTATTAGCTATGAGCGAGTCGACTACCTATTCCGAAACGCATCCAGATTATTACGCCCTGCTGGAAGTGGAGCGCAACGCGGATATCAAGACGATTTCGCGGGTTTACCGGTTGTTGGCGCTACGCTATCACCCGGACAACCCACAGACGGGCGATGTCGAGCTATTTCTGCTGTTATCGGACGCTTACAAGATTCTGAGCGATCCGGCATCTCGCGCGGATTACGACAAGCAGTTTGAAGATGTCGTGGTGTCGGACTCCGACAGCGCGGGTCCGGCGCCGCTGCCCGTCTTTCTAAGCCGGGAGTTTACCGAGGGCTTGGAAGCGGAGTCGAAGATGCGCCTGGGCATCATGAGTTTGCTGTATTTGAAGCGCCGTTCGGACCCCGACAAATCATCGGTATCGCTGCTCGAGTTGGAAAACATGATGGCGATTCCGCGAGAACATCTGCGGTTCGCGCTGTGGTATTTAAAACAGAAGAAGTTCGTTCTTCAGGACGATCGCAGCAGTTTCATGGTCAGCGCGGAAGGCGTGGAACATCTGGAAGGACAGATGTCGAAGGAAACGATTGTGGAGAAGATTCTGCAATCGCAGCCCAGCAATAGCCTGATTCGCCTCAAGAATGGAACGGGACGCCTGAACGCAGTCGCCAAGACAAAGATTTAGTCGTCGTTGCTGGTAGACACTTTCAAAACCGCCAGGAAGGCTTCCTGGGGAATTTCAACGCGGCCCACTCTTTTCATGCGCTTTTTGCCTTCCTTCTGCTTCTCCAGAAGTTTACGTTTGCGGCTGATGTCGCCGCCATAGCACTTGGCGATCACGTTCTTGCGAATCGCCGCTATGGTCTCGCGGGAGATGACTTTGTTGCCGATCGCGGCTTGCAGCGCGACTTCAAACATCTGCCGGGGAATCAGTTTGCGCAGACGCTCAATCAGCATCTTGCCACGGTCATAAGCGAATTCTTTGTGTACGATCAACGAGAGCGCGTCCACCGGTTCGCCGGCAACCAGCACGTCGAGTTTCACCATCGGCGAAACCCGGTAGCCAGACAAATGATAATCGAGCGAAGCATAGCCCCTGGAGGCCGATTTTAGCCGGTCGTAGAAATCGAGCACGATCTCATTGAGGGGCATTTCATACAGCAGCAGGACGCGCCCCCCACCCAGATATTCGAATTTCTTTTGCACGCCGCGTTTCTCTTCCAGCAATTTTAGGATCTCGCCGATGTATTCCTCACGCGTGATTACGGTTGCATCGATAATCGGCTCTTCAATTTGCTTGATCACCGAAGGGTCGGGAAATTTTGTCGGGCTATCGACCTGATGCACTACTCCATCGGTAGTGGTGATGTTGTAGCGGACACCCGGGGCCGTGGTGATCAGGTCGATTTGAAACTCACGTTCCAGACGCTCCTGAACGATTTCCAAGTGGAGCAAGCCGAGGAATCCGCAGCGAAAGCCAAAGCCCAGGGCGACGGAATTTTCAGGCTCGAAGTTGAAGGCGCTGTCGTTCAGGCGAAGTTTTTCCAGGGCATCGCGGAGCAGGCCGTGTTCGTGCGATTCAACCGGGTAGAGTCCGGCGAAGACCATCGGTTTCGCGGGCTGGAATCCAGGTAATGCTTCGGCGGCGGGGTTATCGCGGTCGATGATCGTGTCGCCAATTTGCGCGTCGGCGATGGTCTTGATGTTGGCGAACATGAATCCCGCTTCGCCAGCCGTCAGCTCCGTGCAGGGAACCGGCTTAGGCGACTGATAGCCCAGGCCGTCCACCTCAAAATTCGTTTCCGTAGCCCATAAGCGAATTTTCTGGCCCACTCGGAGAGTGCCTTCCATCACGCGCACCAGGATGATGACGCCGCGATACGGATCGAACCAGGAGTCGAAGATAAGCGCCTGCAGGGGGTTGCCGGGCAATCCCTTGGGCGGAGGCACAAGATGGACCACCGCTTCCAAAACTTCCGTCACGCCAATGCCACTCTTGGCGCTGATCAGCAGGGCGTGCGACGCGTCAAGCCCGATCAGTTGTTCGATCTGTTCGCGAACGCGATCGGGCTCGGCGGAAGGTAAATCGATCTTGTTAATAACTGGAATAATTTCCAGATTATTGCTGATGGCGAGGTAGGTATTGGCGAGAGTTTGCGCCTCCACCCCTTGCGACGCGTCGACCACAAGCAGCGCCCCCTCGCATGCCTGCAAACTGCGGGAGACTTCGTATGTGAAATCGACATGGCCCGGCGTATCGATGAGATTCAGCTGATAAGTGATGCCATCGTTCGCCGTATAGCTGAGACGAACGGCATGGGCCTTGATCGTGATTCCACGCTCCCGCTCAAGGTCCATCGAATCGAGAACCTGGGCCATCATTTCGCGTTGGGAAAGGGCGCCGGTTACTTCCAGGAGCCGGTCGGCCAGAGTCGATTTGCCATGATCGATGTGCGCGATGATAGAGAAGTTACGGATTAAAGCTGGATCCATGCGGTATGATGAAGCTCAGAATTTCCAATTATCCCACATGGGACCAACTCCAACGATTATCGATGGCAATCTCGACGCCCGCGGACTAAAATTTGCTATTGTTTTGGCGCGATTTAATAGCTTTATTACGGACCGTTTGCTGGAAGGCGCGCTGGATGCGCTGGCCCGGTCTGGGGCCGATGTGGCGAGCATCGAAATCGTAAAAGTGCCTGGGGCGTGGGAGATGCCGCTGGTGGTGAAAACGCTGCTGGCGGGTAAACGGCATGACGCGGTAATCGCTCTGGGTGCTGTGATCCGCGGCGACACCCCGCACTTCGATTATGTCGCGGGGCACGCGGCAAGTGGCTTAGCGCAAGCTTCCAATGAGAGTGGCGTGCCCGTGGCTTTCGGCGTATTGACCACCAATACCGTGGAACAAGCGATCGACCGGGCAGGAGCCAAGAGCGGTAACAAAGGCTTCGATGCCGCCATGACCGCAATTGAGATGGCGAACCTTCTGCGCCGGCTTCGCGACGTGAAATAACGCATGCCCGCCCGTCATAGATCCCGCCAACGAGCCCTGCAAGTACTGTTTCTTTTGGACCTGCGGCAGCAGAATGTGGATCTGGCCATTGCCTCGTATTACGACACGTTGCATACGGAAGACGAATCGCCCAAGCGCGCCGATCGCGACGAGTTCATGGAGAGCCTGGTACATGGCACGACGAATAAAGCGAAGGAACTCGACGAGCAGATTGAGAAGCGCAGCGACCACTGGCGAATAGAACGCATGCCGGCGGTGGATCGAAATATTCTGCGGCTGGCAATCTATGAGATGACGGAGCAGGCCACGCCGGCGGCTGTTGTGATTGATGAATCGCTGGAATTAGCACGCCAATTTTCGGGAGACGAATCGGTGGCGTTTATCAATGGAGTCTTGGATGCGGTGCGCAAGGGTTTGCCCGCCTCCAAATAGATTATGATGCCGCCGGAAGCGTATCGACAAGCCCGTGTGGACGCAACGATCCACGCCCAATGCAGAGTTGTGAAGGCAGGGTTGCCGCCGATTACCGGATATGGTCCCAGCAATCTGACGGTGCGGGTGGAACGCGTGTTTCGCGACGACAATCAGGTGTTGCCCAAAGACAAGGATTTCGAGTTGGCGGTGGATGTTTTTGATGACACCGCGGATCCGAAGACGGTCCGCCCACCGCGACTGAGCGGTGCTCTGTTTAAAGCATGGTCAAGAGTGAGCATCGCGAAATTCGTGGAAGTTTATTTACAAGTATCCGGCGATGGCTTCCAGATCGTGCACTCGCAGATCACTCTCTTAAAGGAAGCAACCGAGGCACCCGTTTGTCCAGTGGAGAGCGAAGAGATTGCCTGTCCGGACCGACTGGCATAAATCTCCAATTGAGAAACGAAGTAACTCCCGTTGTTGTGGCGTGAGTGCTTGCCCCACGGCGAGTAGGATTGCATTCGCATCGCGGCTATTGTCCGAATACCAGCGGCGAACGTAGCGAATTGTGAGCATCGCTCGGGGAATCGTGGTCTGGTTAGGCGTACCCCGGTGCAGAGCCCACGGCTGTCGAATGAGGACGTCTCCCGGACTTAACGGCACGGGCTGCATGGGAATCTCGCCCGATGCAACCAATCGTAGTGCCTCCTGCCGCTGCAGGCGACTTCATCCAGCCCAAAGCTGACGGCCAGCATGTAGGTGGGCAGCAATAGATTGGGTGCTTCGACGAACAGCGGGCGTTGATAATCCACGTGCGCTTCCTGATGCACTGAGCCGGTCAACGGCACATCGCAAGACCATTGGTCGGCGACGATCCTGTCATCCATTGCCGCGCGGACGATGGCGATTATCTGCCTGTCGAAGAAGAACTCCGGCGCAAAGCACGGCGGCTCAAAGGGCATTGGCAGGCAGTGGCGATGCGGCCCGCGGTTCGGCCGGTTTTCATTGCGGCTGATGTATTCAAGAAGAATGGGCCAAAACCCCACCCGGCAGGCACTGAGCAAACTCCTGGAAAGGCAGCCGCTTATTACGCAAAATCCTTCCTCTTGCAGTTGGGTCAAATGTCGCGCATGATCGCGAGTAGTCCCGCCGATGCTCACCGTTAGAGTAACCGTACTATGGCGGCGTCTAAATTTCAAACGGGTTACTGACCGTAGTGCCTAAGCGCCCGCTCCTGTCGCATCCTTTGTCACGATGCCCGCATCTACTGAACGAGACGCTTGTCTGGGAACGATGCACGGTTTGAGGCACTATGCGATGCACCTTACATTCATCGGGGCAGATAACAAAAGTGAGGTTTTGAATGAATTATCACGCTACCCGGAACGCATTGCAGGTTAGTGCCGTTACCGCCCTGTGGTGCCTTTCCATCGCCTGCAGTTCTAAAGGGGAGAGTCCAAAGGCGGGTCCTACGTTTCCACCGCCGCCCGTTGCCGTAATGATCGTGCAGCCCGAAGATGTTCCGATTTACACCGAGTATGCCGCGCAAACGTTCGCTCGCGACATGGTGGAAGTTCGCGGGCGGGTTGATGGCTATATCGAGCAGAGGTTGTTTCAAGTCGGGTCGGACGTCCAGGCCGGGCAACCCCTCTATGAGTTGGATCGGCGTCCTTATCAAGCCGACGTAGCGAAAGCGCGGGGGGACGTAGCGCAGAGCGAAGCCAATTTGGAGTTTGCCAAAAAGCAGGTGGCGTTGATTCAGGCCGAGGCCGATCTGGCCCAAGCGAACGCAAATCTTCTAAAGGCCAAACAGGATGTAGACCGTTTGCAACCGCTGGTGAAGGAAGAAGCGGCGGCACAACAGGATCTGGATAATGCGTTGGCCGCATTTCAGGCAAACCAGGCGAATGTCAATGCCAAAAAAGCCAATGTCGAGCAAACGCGGCTGTCGGCTCGGGCGCAGATCGACACGACGGGCGCCCAAGTGGAATCAAATAAAGCTGTCCTGCGCACCGCGGAGCTCAATCTGGAATATGCGACGATCCATTCACCCATCAGCGGGCGAATCGGCGATAGTTTGATTCAGGTCGGCGGCTTGGTGACGAAGACCGCGGCGCAACCGCTCACTACCGTTGTACCGCTGGATCCGATCTGGGTTCGCTTCAAGGTCAGCGAAAGTGAATACCTGGCTTTTCAGCGGCGCACGGATAGAGTCGCGGCGCAACAGCTGCCGGTGCAGTTAGTTTTGGCTGACGGTACGATTCATGCGCAGCCTGGTCATGTCCAGAACACCGTGAATCAGGTCGACTCAAAAACAGGGACGCTGGAGATTCAGGCTACGTTCGCCAATCCTTTGCACAACCTTTTACCGGGACAATTTGGGCGGGTCCGCTTATTGACAGCGGAGCGAAAGAATGTTTTGGTGGTTCCGCAGAGAGCGGTCCAGGAAACGCAAGGGTTGCAATCGGTCTTCACTGTTGGCGCGGACAAGGTTGTTGTAGCTCGCAGCATCGTCGTCGGTGAACGCGTTGGCGAGCGTTGGGTAATCCAACAAGGCTTGAAACCGGGGGACGAGGTAATTGTCGAGGGCCTGCAGAAGGCCCGTCCGGGATCGACCGTAAATCCGCAACCTTATAAGCCTCCACCCCCGCCCAAAGCGGCCCGGAGCGCGAGGTAGTCATGTCAAAATTTTTCATCGACCGACCCGTCTTCGCGATGGTGATTGCCATTGTGATTGTCATTGTCGGTCTTGTTTCCATTCCCACTCTTCCTATCGCGACTTATCCGGAAGTGGTACCACCGGTTGTTCAGGTGATTGCCAATTATCGGGGCGGAAACTCGCTTGATCTGGAAAAGACCGTGGCCCAACCCATTGAGCAGCAGTTGGTGGGATTGGATGGAATGCTGTATTTTTTCTCGCGCAGCTCTAACGACGGGACTCTCACTCTGGATGTAACTTTTGAGTTGGGTACCAATATCGATCTGGCCACGGTCAAAACGCAAAACAAAGTGAACCTGGCTCTGCCGTCTCTACCGCCCGAAGTACAGCGGGAAGGCGTCACGGTGAAGAAGGTGTCATCGGCGTTCCTTATGGCGATTCCGGTATCGGCCACCGATGGACGGTATGACTCGCTGTTTCTGAATAACTTCGTCACCATTAATTTAATCGATAAGGTGGGCAGTCTTCCCGGAGTGGGCGATACGCGCCTGGCGTCGCAGCAAAATTACGGGATGCGTATTTGGATCAATCCTGACAAGATGGCGAAGCTTGGATTGACGGCGACGGATGTGAATAACGCTATCTCGGCGCAGAATCGCCAGAACCCGGCTGGGGCGATCGGGCAGCCGCCGGTACCAAACGGAACAGATTTTCAGTATCCAATTAACGCCAGCGGCAGGCTGATAGATCCGCAACAATTCGACGACATTGTCGTGCGTGCGCAACCGGACGGATCGTTGCTGCGGGTGCGGGACATCGGACGGGTGGAGTTGGGGGCGCAGGATTACAAGAGCTTCAGTTCACTGAACGGTAAACCGGCAGCGGTGATGATCGTCTATCTGGCCCCGGGCGCCAATGCCGTGGAGACTGGGAATCGCGTGCGGGCCTTCATGGAAGAAGCGAAGAAGAGCTTCCCCGCCGGCATCGAATATAAAGTCGCCTACGATGCCACGCGCTTCGTGCGCGCGGCGATTAGCGATGTGGTTCAAACGCTGTTGGAAGCCGTATTTCTGGTAATCGTCGTGGTGTTTGTGTTCCTGCAAAACTGGCGCGCCACGTTGATCCCGCTATTAACGGTGCCGGTAGCAATCATCGGGACCTTCGCGCTATTCCCGTTGCTTGGCTTCACCATCAACATGACCAGTATGTTTGGCCTGGTGCTGGCTATTGGCATTGTGGTGGACGACGCCATCGTTGTGGTGGAGGCGGTGCAGTTAAATATCGATCGAGGCATGAGTCCGCGCGACGCCACTGTTCGCGCGATGGAGGAGGTATCCGGACCTGTTGTCGCCATCGCGTTTATTCTGGGCGCGGTGTTCATCCCGGTAGCGTTCCTGGGTGGAATCAGCGGGCAGATTTACAGGCAATTCGCCCTTACCATCGCCGCTTCGGTAATGATCTCGGCCTTCAGCGCGCTGTCGTTGAGCCCGGCGCTCAGCTCCTTATTGCTGCGTCCCGCCAAAAAATCCAGCGGATTACTAGCCCGATTCTTCGGAGTGTTTAATCGCGCTTTCGATTGGACCACGAATCGTTATTTGGGAGGCGTCAAGGTTTTGATTCGCCGGTCCGCTTTCGCCCTCGTCGCTCTAGGCGTTTTTTACTTCGCTGTTGGCGGTTTGTTCAAGACGTTACCCGGAGGATTTCTGCCGGACGAAGATCAGGGCGTCTTCTTCATCGCTGTGCGGCTACCGGATGGCGCTTCCCTGGAACGTAATCAGCGCGTAAGTGAAGAAGTGGAAAAGATCGTCCGCGGCCTGCCCGGAGTTTCCGATTGCACGACGTTCGGAGGCCTCGATATCACCACGAGTACCAACAATCCCAACGTGTCGACGCTGATCGCGACTTTGAAGCCCTGGGAAGATCGCAAGACGAAAGAAGAGCAACTGAACGCGATCATAGGCCAAGCCATGGGACGTTTCTCGCAAGTGGAAGGAGCTATTGTTTTCGCCTTCGGATTGCCACCGATTCTGGGATTGGGAACTTCCGGCGGATTCGAGTTCATGCTGGAAGACACGGGTGGCCAGGAAGTTGGTCAACTGGCCGATGCCAGCGAAGCATTTGTGGATGCCGCGCGCAAACAACCGGAGCTGGGCAACATCGCCAACAGCTTTCGGAACAGCGTGCCGCAGTACAAGGTGGATCTGGATACCGACAAGGCTCAGACCTTGGGTATCCCGGTGGTGGACGTATATAACGCTCTGCAGACGTTTCTAGGCGGCCTCTACGTCAACGACTTCAACCGGTTCAGCCGCACATGGAAAGTGCTGATGCAAGCCGAGCCCGAGTATCGCTACAGGCCTGAAGACGTGAATCGATTCTACGTGCGAACGGGGAGCGGCGATATGGTTCCACTCAGCACTTTGGTGCATGTGACGCCGATGAGTGGGCCTGAAGTAATTTATCGATACAACCGCTTCCGAACCGCGAAATTGATCGGGCAAGCCGCCCCTGGATATACCTCGGGGCAGGCCGCGGCGGCGATGGAACGCGTGGCTAAGCAGAGTCTGCCCAAGGGATTCAATTATGAGTGGACGGGTACAGTCTTCCAGCAGAAGCTGGCCGAAGGCAAGGAGGGATTCATTTTTGGATTCGCCGGGATTCTGGTTTTCCTCTTTCTCGCGGCGCTGTATGAAAGCTGGGCGATTCCTTTTGCGGTAGTGCTGGCCGTACCCCTAGGCTTATTTGGCGCGCTGGTCGCCGTGTTCCTGCGCAAATACGCGTACGACGTTTACACCCAAATCGGCATCGTTACACTCATCGGACTCGCGGCCAAGAATGCGATTCTGATTGTCGAGTTCGCCAAGCTTCGCCACGATGAAGGCATGTCGGTTTACGATGCGGCGATTGAGGCGGCGCATCTTCGGTTGCGTCCCATTCTAATGACGTCGTTCGCCTTCATCCTCGGTGTCGTGCCGCTGGTGCTCGCAACAGGGGCCGGAGCTTCTTCCCGCCGGGCGCTAGGCACCACGGTATTCGGCGGCATGAATGCAGCTACGTTGCTGGCAATCTTTTTCGTGCCTGTGCTCTACGTAGTGATCCAGGGCTTCGCGGAGCGGCATAAGAAACCAGCCCCGCAACCGATACAGCCGATTCCGGCGCCCGGAGGAACTGTATGAGACTCCGCACATTATTTTTCGTATCGGCGTTGTTGCTTGCCAGCTGCGCGGTGGGCCCCAATTATAAGCGTCCCGTCGTGAATGTCCCCGTTCAACTGAAAGGCGATACTGCGCCATCCGCGCAATCTATCGCCGATACGAAGTGGTTCGACTTGTTCCACGATGACGTTCTCACGGAGCTTGTAAAGACAGCTCTACAGCGCAACTTCGATTTGGGGATCGCCTCGGAACGGGTTCTGGAAGCCCGCGCTCAGTTAGGTATAACGCGCTCGCAATTGTTTCCGAATATCGATGCGAACCCGTCCTTCAACGTAAGCCGCGGTTCGCGCCTGGGACCCAATCGATTCATTCCGGCGGGCATCAGTCTGGATTCAAGTTATACCCAGGCCGGCTTCACTCTCAGTTGGGAATTGGATGTATGGGGCCGGCTGCGGCGTCTTACCGAATCGGCCCGCGCGCAATATTTCGCCAGTGAAGAAGGCCGGCGCGCTGTAGTGACAATGCTGGTGAGCGATGTAACCAACAATTATCTGCAGTTGCGCGAACAGGATCTTGAATTAGAAATCGCCCGTAAGACACGGGACATCGCTGAGAACGGGCTACGTCTTACAACTTTGAGAAAGAACCGTGGCGTGGCGACGGGGCTGGATGTTCACCAGGCGGAGCAGTTCCTCTACACTGCTACGGCGCAGATCGCCGCCACGGAGCGGGCCGTCGGCCAGTCGGAGAATTCGATCAATCTCCTGCTTGGCGGTAGCCCCGGGGGTGTCCCGCGCGGGAAGGCACTGGAGGCATTCCCATCGCCACCGGAAGTCCCGGCCGGGATACCGTCAGACCTGCTGGAACGCCGTCCCGACATCCGCCAGGCGGAGCAGAATCTTGTGGCTGCCAATGCGCAGATAGGCGCAGCCAAAGCGCAATACTTCCCGCAGATTTCGCTCACTAGTTTTTTGGGCGGGCAGAGCCGGGCGCTTACGAGCCTCTTTACTGGAAACGCCCGCGACTGGAGTTTTGCTCCCGCGGCTGTGTTGCCGATCTTCAATGCTGGACGAATTCGCAGCAACGTACGATTGACGGAAGCGCAGCAACGCGAGGCGGTACTGACCTATCAAAAATCGATTCAGACCGCATTTCGCGAAGTCTCCGACGCGCTGATCGACAAGCGAAAAACATCCGAACAGCGCGCCCAACAGGAACTGCTGGTGAAGGCTCTGCGGGAAACCGACCGGCTCTCGACGTTGCGTTACAAGGGCGGCCTGGATAGCTACTTGCAGGTACTGGACGCCGAACGGAATCTTTTCCAGGGTGAGTTGTCGCTGGCCCAGCTGCAGCGTCAGGAACTGACTTCGATCGTCAACATTTATCGCGCGCTCGGCGGCGGCTGGCAGCAATAGACCCTTCGCCGCAAATGCGCTCGATATACTGATCGTCGTGATCATCGGTTCGCTGCGTACACTTCTCGCGCACTCGATCGACTATGCGGGATTATTTCCCCCATCAAGTCTTTCCATGCAGGCGGCGTCTGAGAATTATCTTCGTTACCTGGAGGAGCCGGATAGTTGGGCGCTGGGGCGATTTGTTCTTCCCATTTCGCGCTTGGATGAGTTCGCGGAAAGCGCCGCGTTGCAAGGGGAAATGGAGCCCGTCCATCTAAGCGGCCTGGCGGGTTCCAGCCTCGCGTCTGACTGGAATACCATTGCGGAATTTCATAAGAAGCATCCGCGCCTGCTGGTAGACACCATTGAAATAAAATCTGTCGTCACGCCAAGTGAAATTCCCGAGCAAATGACCGCTTACGTCGAAGTGCCGATCGACATCGATCCCCGGCCGGTGATCGAAGCTCTGGCTGAGCGCGGGCTTCGGGCCAAGGTTCGCACCGGTGGAATTACTCCCGACGCTTTCCCTACGTCCGCCGATATCGCGCGATTCCTGGTGGCTTGCCAGCGGTCATCCGTGCCCTTCAAGGCAACCGCCGGTTTACATCATCCTCTGCGCGGCGAAAGGCCGTTGACCTACGAATCCAATAGCCCATCGGGGACGATGCACGGCTTTCTCAACGTCTTTCTAGCGGCCGCGTTCTTTACGAATGGAGCGACCATTGGCGAATTACTTACCCTGCTGGAAGAGACTTCACTCCAGGAGTTTCGCTTTGAAGAAGAGTCGGTACAATGGCGCGATCAAGTGATCACGATTGAAGAGCTCGCGCGGGCGCGGGAGTTCGTCGTCTCTTTCGGATCCTGCTCTTTCGAAGAGCCGCTGAGCGATCTACGTCAATTAGGTTTGTTATGACATTGAATGAGACGCATGACCGGAATCTGAAGAGTTGGATCGAATCGGCGAACAATCCGGGAACCGACTTTCCTATCCAGAATCTGCCATTCGCGACTTTTCTTTCCGCAAGTAGCGATCGTTCACGGGTGGGCGTGGCGATCGGGAATATGGTGCTGGATCTTAGAGCTTGCGTCCACGAGCGCTTCTTTTCCGATTCGGTGGCGCAAGGTTGCGATGCGGACGACCTGTCGTTTCTGATGGCCGCCGGTCTTGTGCATTCTTCGGAGCTGCGCCGGGCAATAAGCGGGCTGCTGGCTGAAAATTCCGAGCGCCGTCCCGAGCAGTGTCTGGTACCGATGAGTGAATGCACCCTGCTGCTGCCCACTCGAATCGGCGACTATAGCGACTTCTACGCATCCATCCATCACGCGACAAACGTCGGCAGCATGTTCCGGCCGGATAATCCGTTGCTCCCGAATTACAAGCATGTGCCTATCGGATATCACGGACGAGCCTCCTCGATTATTCCGAGCGGAACACCGGTGCAGCGTCCCATGGGACAGACACTCGATGCGGCTTCGGGCAAGCCGTCGTTTGGGCTATCGAGATCTCTCGATTACGAATGCGAGGTCGGTGCTTTCATTGGTGTAGCCAATGAACTTGGCAAGCCGGTATCAATCGAGGACGCTGGTAGCCATATTTTTGGCCTGTGCCTGGTGAACGATTGGTCGGCGCGCGATATACAGAGTTGGGAATACCAACCATTAGGTCCGTTTCTGTCAAAGAGTTTTGCAACCACGATCTCGCCCTGGGTGGTGACGATGGAAGCCCTGGAACCGTATCGGGTACCCCGCCCAGCGCGGCCGGCAGGTGACCCGGAGCCGTTACCCTATTTGGACGGCGCGATTGATCGTGATGGCGGTGCTATCGACTTAACGCTGGAAGTTCGCATCTGTTCGCGCAAGATGCGCGAGCAAGGGATCGCGCCATTACGCCTCAGCCGGGCCCACTTTCGGGAACTGTATTGGACCCTGGCGCAACTGGTTACACATCATACAAGCAATGGCTGTAATCTGCGTCCGGGGGACCTGCTTGCCAGTGGGACCGTCAGCAATGCGGCCAAGGATTCACGCGGTTGCCTGCTGGAACTGACTTGGCGCGGCGCGGAGCCGCTGACGTTACCGACGGGCGAAGCGAGGAAGTTTCTGGAAGATGGCGATGAGGCAGTTATCACCGGATACTGCGAGAATGCCTCCGCCATTCGCATCGGCTTCGGCGAGTGCCGAGCCATCGTGCAAGCTTAAATACCCGGCGAATTCTGAGGCGCGGGCATTAGCGGACTTCTCGCCCATGCTCGCGTGCCCTCGCTCGTGCGCGGCCTGCGTGCCCACGAAACTTGTCGACCGGATCTTGAGCTAAACTACATTGCCAGGCGGTGACCTAGCGAAGCCCGCTGCCGCCGAAATCCGGCATGCTCCATCGGTCGCCGCTGGGCTCCTTTATAGAGCTCTAGTGAGCGGATCAACCGATCGAGCACTTGCTTCTTGGCTTGAAGAAACGCGATCTCCACTTCGGCAGTGACCTCTGACTGAAGTCGGCGGGAATTCTTGGGAACCATGTTTGATAAGGTAAAGCACTTAATCCCCTAATGCAATACCCGATCATGCTGGTATTACAACTAGGCCCTCAACTGGGGGTTGCAGCTAGAGAAACCGTACTGTTCCTCTTAGATCTCAAGTCTTTTCGGTCCAGTACTTTCCGTCTGGCAATACTAGAAGTACCCCCAGTTGTGCCGCTTCTAACTAAGCTTATTGGCATATTACTTGACACTGTTTCGGCATATAGTCTGGCATAGCAGATTTCCCCAGAATAGGGGCTCACCAAGGGGAGTTTTTGCGATATGCCGTCGGTGTTCGTTTGGCCCAAATGCTCTTGCCGTACCGGAGGTGAAGTAGGCGGTAGGCACGGATGGAATACTCGGCGGATTCGTCGTTACTGGCGGCATAACGGGTGGTGGCAACGGCGTAATGCAGTGCCTCCGGCACTCGCGGATCTTGCGGATGCCGGGCAGCCCAAGCGAGCACATGCTGACACAAATAATTCGGGGCGTAGCCGGTAGAAGCGAGTTGCTTTCGATCTTCGATACCCCTCGCCCGATCCTCCGGTTTCAAGAATTGGGCCGCTACTTCGGGTAGCGGATTCGCTTGTGGACGGTCCCATTGATTCGGGGACCAGTCTAATTCTGGAGAACCGAGCGGGATCCACCAATTGAATGTATAGCTATCCGTAGCGCGGACTCGTGGCCGGATCCAGGCGATTCCGGAAGTCATGTAAGGACGAACTGTCGCAAAGTGCAGCAGGAAATGGATTGCCGAGAAATGGCGGGCGGGCACATCGGTTCCAGAACTGACCTGCGCCATAAATGGCCCTGCTTCGGGCAGAACCCTGGTGACTTGGGGCGCCAGACCGATCATCGTTTCGTCCCGATCAAGCAGAACGGATCGCGCAAAGGCCGCGAGCACCAGTTCCTGCTGTAGGTGCGCGGGAATGGCATCGCCCGCTGCGATCTGGGCCCACAACTCTAGAGGGGCTTGCTGGTTTAGCACTTCAATCGAGTCTTTGTCCAGACGCATGAGCTTCGGATTTGGCGGTTGTTGTTGATAGTCCTGGTAAGAGCCCCGCCTTTGAGCCATGTCTGCTGTGTCGGTGATTAGCACGGGGATACGCTGCGCATAGAGGAGAAATCCGGCCAGATCAAGCGCCGTCCGCATACGCAGCGAGCGGAAGTGATTGATAGCCGACTTCGGAATATCGCCGCCCAACACCGTGGTCAGTTCTTCGCTTGCTTCCTTCATCGCGCCGCGTTCGATCAGCAGACGATCGCGATGATAAGCGATGGTGAGATATCCGGGATGACGAGGGTCAACTTCGGCGGCGGCAAGCAGAAGTTCATCCGTGGCGCCATCGATACCCGAGACATGCTCCAAGGCGTTCACCAGCCATGGAAGCGATCGGGTTTTTCGCCATTGCGCTATTGGCGTGAGCCGACTCCTTCGGCGTCATCGTCGAGAAAGTAATAATCCAGTCTGTCAGTTTGTCGTTCCGCGGTACGGCGGTGGTATTCAGCATACCCGGCTTCCCCTCGTTGTCCAGAAAGTGATCAAGAAGCGTTGTGTAATCCCAGAGGTTCTGCCGCAAGCCCAGCCGGTCGCGATGCAGCAATTCGAGTGCGACCTCATGTAGCCGTACATCGGGCTGGGTGTCAGCCATCGCTCGATGTAGCAAATCGGTGGTGATTCCGTGCAGTTCTTTGTTGCGCGGATCAGCCAGCACCTTTCGAGCTTCCACCGCGGCCTGGGCGTGATTGAAGCGCAACAACGAGCGAGCCACCAGGTAAGGAGCCATTTGCCGCCACGGTGAATGGCGATCATCGGCGATTTTCCGAAACTGATTTGCCGCAAGCTCGGGCTCACCGCGATAGAGATGGGCCGCCGCGATTTGATAGTCTCGATCCTTATAAAGTAGCGCCGGCATGTTGGAGGGCACCGCGACCGGAACGTTGCCGCGCGATCCGCAATTGGAGAAGACGTCATCCTGCGCATTCAGCCAATCTTTCACCGCGGCGCTTCGAAGGCCGAACTGCAAAATTCGAGTTTGCAGGGTAAGTGTCGCGACGCGAAAAGCATCGTCGGCACAGTTGAGTTCCCAACTCAGGATTTCAGGATCATACTTTTGCGCGGGTATATCGTCTTCATTTGGTGGCGCGCCCGGAACACGCATCCTAACCTTTTCCCAACGCTCAGACCACCATGTCAGGATGTGGTCCCAATCTCCGGTGGCTCGATCCTGCCAATAGCCGCGAACCTGTTCCTGCTCCGCTGCGTCGAGACCGATTCCGGCCAGGTAACGATACGCAACCACCAGGTACGAGCGGGCGTAAGTAGGCTCGATCACGCCCAGCTTTCCGGCGGCGTAGCGGGTTCTGGGGAAGTCGGGATGATGGGAATAACTGAAGACCGCGACGTCGAACTCCAGAGCGCAGCTCCAAGCGAGTTCAAAAGCAGCCAATAGCGCGGCCACCAGATACAGACCTGTCTTCATCAGCGGATTCCTTTGCCGATCGCGGATTCCACATCCGCTTTTGTCCAGGGCTTTGGATGAAAGATATACGTGTGCGCTCGATTCGGTAACGGCGGGTGCGGCTCGTCCGT
The DNA here is from genome assembly GCA_038239345.1 of Bryobacterales bacterium. Classification (GTDB taxonomy): domain Bacteria; phylum Acidobacteriota; class Terriglobia; order Bryobacterales; family Bryobacteraceae; genus JBBSEX01. The sequence continues at coordinate 29,176 of JBBSEX010000023.1, read as the reverse complement.
CGAGACGCCGATGCTGGCTTGGCAGCGAGGCTCTTCGAAGCTACCGTAACGCTCAAGGCGGGTAATGACGGCCCGGCGTTCGCCGCCAATCCGAAACAGCATCGGCACGATTTCATCTACGGGGAGCTCTGCCAGCCAGCTTCCGCGATTGCACCACGATGGCAGTGCGGTGATGGAAAGAAAGCGACCCGTCCCAAGCTTTCGGCGGAGATCGAATAGCAGCGCGCGATAGAATGGCCGCTCCGAAACGCGGGCATCGAAATCGATCTGCAAGCCCGGTGTTCGCGTAGCCGCGACTGTCTTTAGAATTAGCGTGGCAAGCCTTGCCCGTTGGGCCGATGAGAGCACGGGCGCCTGGCGGCGATCGCATTCGATGCGCACAACCGATAGCAGCGAGACACCCGGGTTCAACAGTACCGGCTGGAGCCGGGGCCGCGAACGTACTTGATCGCCTCGCAGTAGGAAACTGCTTGCAAGAAAGGCAACGCCCGTACCGGAGGTATTCAGGAAGCGAAGATCTTCCGGCATCTCCCACGCCCACAGAATAATGGCGGGGCGGTCCGGGATGTTGCCGGCCTGACACGTTGCGGAATTTAAGACACAGAAGAGGGCCGCGATAGCGTGGTTTCGCATCAATGAGAATCAACGATGCAATTTATGTTCCGGTTATCCGCGCGATTGATCCAGCAACTGGCGGGCGGCCCGCACGGCCGTTAATTCCCCGGCGCTCACCGCAGCTTCCAGCTTGGGAAGAAGATCTTTCACGGCTGGGTTCTGGAAGAATCGCTCGTGCAAGCCGTTATCGATGGCATCGTAAAGCCAGCGGCTGGCCTGGTCGGCGCGGGCCGCTTTACCGTGTTCCAATACGCGAATCCAAATCTCAGGAATTCCAGCGCCGGTCATCGCCGAGCACAGTACAACCTTATCCGGTCCGATCGCGCTCGCATATTCGCTTCGGGCCAATTGCGCGGCATGCAGATTATCGCCGTCGGCCTTGTTGATCGCCACCAGATCAGTCACTTCCAGAATGCCGCGCTTGATGGCCTGCAGTTCGTCGCCGGCCCCGGCAAGCATCAACAGCAAAAAGAAATCGACCATGGAAGCGACTGTCATTTCCGACTGCCCGACTCCCACGGTTTCCACTAAAATATTGGAAAATCCAGCGGCTTCGCACAGCAGAATCGTTTCCCGCGTCCGTCGCGTCACACCACCCAAAGCGCCGCGGGAGGGCGATGGGCGAATGAATGCATTCGGGTCGGCACTCAATTTCTGCATCCGCGTCTTGTCGCCCAGAATGCTGCCGCCACTGACAGGGCTGGACGGATCAATGGCCAGGACAGCGACTTTCTCGCCACGATCCTGCGTCAAATGCAGTCCTAATCGCTCAATGAATGTGCTCTTGCCCACCCCAGGGACGCCAGTAATGCCGGCCCGCACGGAATCGAATCCCAGGCACCGATCAAGAATGTTTTCGGCAAGTTCCTGATGATCGGGCCGCGAGCTTTCCACTAGCGTGATAGCCCGCGCGAGCACGCCTCGATTGCCGGCGAGTATGCCCGCTACGAACTCATCGGCGTTCATTCAACCGCCGCAGAATCTCGCTTGCCGCTTGAGGAATCTTCGTGCCCGGTCCGAAAATGCCGGCCACGCCGCTGGCGTACAGCGATTCGTAATCAGCTGGAGGAATTACACCCCCGACGATGGTGAGAATGTCCGGGCGATCGTGCGCTTTCAGCTCGGCGATCAATTGTGGCACCAACGTCTTATGTCCACCGGCCAACGTTGAGATGCCGACAATGTGAACGTCGTTCTCAATGGCGTGCCTCGCCACTTCCTCTGGCGTTTGGAATAAGGGGCCGATGTCGACGTCAAAGCCGACGTCGGCGAAGGCCGTCGCAATCACCTTCGCGCCCCGATCATGTCCGTCCTGGCCCATCTTCGCTACTAAGATTCGCGGACGGCGGCCCTCTTTATCGGCGAACTCACGCGCTAATGCTCGCGCCTGCTCAAAGTTTTTGTCATCGCCGCTTTCGTTGGCGTACACGCCGCTGACGGATCGCACCGGAGCATGATATCGCCCCCAGACCTTCTCTAGCGCATCGGAAATCTCGCCGAGTGTCGCACGCTTGCGGGCCGCATCCACCGCCAACGCCAACAAATTACCCGCGCCCGATTCCGCGCATTTTGTTAAAGCATCCAAGGAGGCGTTTACTGTGACAGTGTCCCGTGATTCGCGCAAGCGGCGCAGGCGTTCCACCTGATTTCTACGCACCGCGCTGTTGTCGATTTCCAGCAATTCCATCGGCTCGTCTTTCTCGTTTCGATACTTGTTGACGCCGACAATTACATCCCGCGTAGAATCGATCCGAGCCTGCTTGCGCGCCGCCGCTTCTTCAATGCGCAACTTGGGCAATCCCATTTCAATCGCCTTCACCATGCCGCCGTGCGATTCCACTTCTTCAATCAAGGTCCAAGCTTTGTGGGCCAGATCGTGTGTCAGGCCTTCGACGTAATGCGATCCGCCCCAGGGGTCAATCACGCGCCGGATGTCGGTTTCTTCCTGCAAATATAGCTGAGTATTGCGGGCGATTCTGGCTGAGAAATCTGTTGGAAGGGCAAGCGCCTCGTCGAGCGCATTGGTGTGGAGGGACTGGGTATGACCCAGCACGGCGGCCATCGCTTCAATACAAGTACGCATAACATTATTGAACGGGTCCTGCTCAGTGAGGCTCCATCCCGACGTTTGGCAATGCGTGCGCAGCGCCATCGATTTGGGATTCTGCGGATCAAAACGATTAACGATTTTCGACCAGAGCAGGCGAGCCGCGCGGAGCTTGGCGATCTCCTTGAAGTGATCCATGCCGATGTCGAAGAAGAACGAAATGCGTGGCGCGAAATCATCCACGCCCATTCCCGCCGCGATGCCGCAGCGGAGATACTCAAGACCATCGGCAAGCGTGTAGGCAAGCTCGATTTCTTCCGTGGCGCCGGCCTCCTGGATGTGATAACCACTTACGCTAATGGGATTAAACTTCGGCATCGCCTCAGCCGTGTAGCGAAAGAAATCGGCGATGATGCGCATCGACGGCGCGGGCGGATAGATATATGTATTGCGCACCATGAACTCTTTCAGAATGTCGTTCTGAATAGTGCCGCTGAGTTCACTGGCCGGGACGCCCTGTTCTTCCGCCGCGACGATATAGAACGCCATGATGGGCAAGACAGCCCCGTTCATCGTCATCGAGACAGAGATCCGATCGAGTGGAATCTTATCAAAGAGGATTTTCATGTCCTCGACCGAATCGATGGCGACTCCCGCTTTACCGACATCGCCGACGACACGTGGATGATCGGAATCGTAGCCGCGATGCGTCGCTAAATCGAACGCAACGGAAAGACCCATCTGGCCGGCTGCGAGATTGCGGCGATAGAAGGCGTTGGAATCTTCGGCCGTGGAAAAGCCGGCATATTGACGGATGGTCCAGGGCCGCGTGGTGTACATCGGCGCGTAGGGTCCACGTAAATAAGGCGGCAGTCCCGCCGCGTACTCTAAATGTTCGAAGGTCTCAGTCATGCACTACGCCTAGTCGCCGCTGCCACTCGGACAGCACGGCTATGGGGTCTGAGCGAAGATTGATGAACCCCGCAACGCCAGGCAAATCCTGCGGCGCGCCGGCGATGACCATTGGCGGCCCCACCTGCAAAGCGTCTGCGATCAGCTCTGGATATTCGGCATCGGAACTGCAAAGAACAAGAAGCTCGGCGGGACCTTTTTCAACTATCCGGAATCCACCGCTGCCAAAGAAATTGATGGCGAAATCCGCCCGGGCAAGGCTCATCTTCGGATCCCCCTTGCGCACCAGCAGCACGCGCGGCGGGTTGCCGCTACGGTCATTCGCCAGACGGATTTGTTCCAGCGGCCAAGTCGCTCGTTGGGTATCGGGCGCGGCGGGATCGGCGTGCTCTTTAAGATTCGGGTAACGATTCGTCCCTACGAACACATGCGGGGGCGGACTCGGTTTGGGGGACGGATCACGTGCTTCCTGCACCAGTGCTTGCGTTAGCCACTCGATGTACCATGAGCCTTCCGACGGGTCGGCAACGCGATCCAGATGAGCCTCGTGCTTCAGCAGTAAATGCGTGCTCAAGGCAAGCCGGCGACCGCGATCGCTAGCGGCTCCCAATGCGGAATCAAAGGGCGCGATGGTCAAGGAATCGCACCCTCCGATCACCGCCGCCATCGCTTCGGTGGTCGATCGCAACAAGTTCACGTAAGGATCGTAAATCGTCTTGTTCCAGCGTGAAGTCCGGGCATGGATGCGAGCGCGTGGCAGTAAGTTCCGGGCGGCGCGCAGTTTTGCAATTTCGAAAAAATAGTTCGATCCGATCGGGAACGAAATCTCTGAAGACCCGCCCGCCTGGAGCGCGAACGCCAACTGGCTGACAATCGCCCGGCCATCATCGGGCACACGCAGCGAATCGAACTGCGTCGGAACTAGAATCCCTTCCAGTGCGGGAATAGCCATGAATGCGATTTCGCCCGCGTCCCGTTCCAGCGCTTCCATGGCTTGGCGGCGGGCTTCCACGGCATCGGTTGCGTCGATCTCGGCGCGGATTTTCCAACCCCGTTGGATGTCGCCGGTATATGGCGGGACCGTATCCTCCGAGCGGTAAAACGGCTTAACGGAAAAGCCCTCGTCCGTTTGCCAGATGAGTTTCTTTGTGTCGCCAATGGCCGCTTCCCAATCGGCTGTCGATGTAGGCGGAAACTCGGAGAACAGACTCACCGCGGTGCCTCGACAATCTCCACCAGATAGCCCAACGATTTCGGGTGCACGAAGAACACGGTGGTTCCGCGGGAGCCCGGGCGCGGCGCGGCGTCGATTATTTGAAGTCCGCGGGCGCGTATCGCATCGAAAGCCACCCGCGCATTCGTAACCCGAAAGGCGATATGAGCGAAGCCGCCACGGCCGCCATTTTTATCGATTAGTTTTTGAACCGGAGATTCGGGCGAAAGCGGCTCAAGAAGCTGAATCAGATTCGGGCCGCCGCCGATTTCCAGAAGCACCTCACGAACCTGATCCGTGCCGTGTACATCTTCACGGTAAATTTCGCTGAAGCCAAGCGAACGGTAAGTGGACACCGCGTGCTCCAGTTCGCCTGGCTTCACGGCAATTGCCAGATGGTCTACAAATAAAAATCCAGGAGTATCATGCAGCTCTTGCATCCAGTGAAATCCAGCTTCATTCTACTGCGCGAGTTCAAACAAACCAGCGGCACCCTGACCGCCACCGATGCACATTGTGACCACACCATAGCGGGCTTTACGGCGCTGCATCTCATTGGCAATAGTGCCCACCATGCGCGACCCTGTCATGCCGAAGGGATGGCCAATAGAGATAGAGCCTCCGTTGACGTTTAACTTCTCCTGGGGAATACCAAGGCGATCGCGGCAATATAGCACTTGCACCGCGAAGGCTTCGTTCAACTCCCAGAGATCGATATCTTCTATCTTCAGTCCATGCCGCTTCAGTAATTTTGGCACGGCGAAGACCGGTCCGATTCCCATTTCATCGGGCTCACACCCCGCAACCGCGAAACCCCGAAAAATCAGCTTATACGGAATACCCAGCTCATCCGCACGTTCGCGCGACATCAACAACGTTGCCGACGCGCCATCGGAAAGTTGTGATGCATTACCGGCTGTAACACTGCCCTGCCCGCTTTTGGGATCGAAGTACGGTTTCAACTTCAAAAGACCTTCCAGTGTCGTGTCGGCGCGATTGCACTCGTCACGATCGCAGAGAGCTTCTTCGGTGCTGACGATCTTGCCGGTCGCCTTATCGAGAATTCCCCGGGTCACCTGCAGCGGCGCTAATTCGGCGGCGAAGAAATTCTCCGTTTGCGCTCGAGCCGTTCGTTGTTGGCTGATCAACGAGTATTCGTCCTGCGCCTGGCGGCTGACGCTGTAACGTTTCGCCACCACCTCGGCGGTATCGCCCATCGCCATATAGATGCCGGGCTTTTGCTCCAGCAGCACTGGATTCGGGTCGCTATCCCGAGGCGCGAGCGTGATGCTCTCAACGCCTCCGCCGATTGCCGCGTTAGCGCCTTCCTGCACAATCTGATGCGCCGCCATGGCGATGGCCTGCAAGCCCGACGAGCAGAATCGATTGACGGTGGTCCCCGCAACACTTGCCGGCAATCCGGCGCGAATCGCCGCCACCCGGGCTACGTTACTACCTTGCGATCCATGTGGCTGGCCGCAACCAAGGATCACATCTTCCACTTCACCCGGGTCCAGTTGCGGCACGCTTTCCAGCACGGTGCGGATGCAGTGCGCCGCCAGATCGTCGGGGCGTGTCATGTTGAATGAACCGCGGAACGACTTCGCCAGCGGAGTCCGCAAACTATTTACGATAACGGCTTCTCTCATGTTCATCTCAGGCGCCCTACGCAGAGGCCGTCTTCTCCTTGTCGAAGTCGGAAAACTTTTTGCCTTCTTCCGCCAAGCGCTTCAACAGCGGCGCAGGCTCCCACAGTTCGCCGTGCTCGGCATGAAACTCTGTAATGCGATCGTAGACTTTCTTCAGGCCGACCGTATCGGCGTACCACATCGGCCCTCCCCGATAGGCGGGATAGCCATAGCCGGTTAGATAAATGATGTCGATATCGACGGACCGCAACGCATAGCCCTCTTCCAGAATGCGCGCGCCCTCGTTCACCAGTGCGTAGAGGCAGCGATCGACGTACTCTTCGGTGGTGTGCTGACGCTGCTTCACGCCCTGCTCCTTCGACCATTGGCGGACAAGCGCCGTTACCTCCGGATCTGGCAGCGCGCGGCGGGTCTCATCGTATTTGTACCAACCAGCTCCAGTCTTTTGACCGAAGCGTCCCATCTCACACAGCATGTCTTCGGCGAATGGCTGACGGACGCCGGGCTTCTCAGTATGCGCGTACTCCTTGCGAATGCGCCAGCCGACATCGAGCCCGGCAAGGTCGCCGGTAGCCATCGGACCCATCGCCATGCCGTAATCGTACAGCGCCTTGTCAACGGCTTCCGTGCTCGCGCCCTCTTCTACCAGAAATTGCGCTTCGCGCCGATAGGGGCCAAACATGCGATTGCCGACGAATCCGCGACAGTTACCCACCAGCACGCCGACCTTACCCAGCTTCTTCGCAAGCTGCATACAAGTAGCGATCACTTCGTTGCTGGTGGCCTTCCCGCGCACGATTTCCAGTAGACGCATGACATTCGCGGGGCTAAAGAAGTGCGTCCCGATTACCAATTGCGGGCGCGATGTAGCCGATGCGATTTCGTCGATGCTGAGCGTGGACGTATTAGACGCGAGGATCGCTACGGGCTTACAGATCTTGTCGAGTTCGCTAAAGATTTCCTTCTTCAGCGCCATACCTTCGAACACGGCTTCGATCACCATGTCGACATTCGCGAAATCGTCAAAGCTCAGAGTCGGCTTGATCAGCGCCATCCGCTGGTCCATCACTTCCTGTGAGAAGCGGCCCTTCTTTACAGAGTTTGAATAATTTTTCTGAATGGTGGCCAGACCGCGATCGAGCGCCGGTTGTCCCACTTCTTTCAGGAACACCGGAATTCCGGCGTTGGCGAAAACCATGGCGATACCGCCGCCCATCGTCCCCGCGCCAATGACGGCGGCTGAATTGATGGGAATCAACTGGGTGTCTTTGGAGATACCCGGGATCTTGGCGACTTCGCGTTCACCGAAAAAGACGTGAATCAGAGCTTTCGATTGATCGGCGAATAAGCACTCCTGGAATAAGCGTGCTTCAGTTTGTACACCTTCGTCGAAACTTTCCTTAGTGGCCGCTTCGATTGCGTCGATCGCTTTTTGCGCGGCCAGCAGGTTGCGCTGGCGTTTGCCGATTGTCGCGCGTGCTTCGGCGAAAACGGCGGGATCGGTTCGCAGCTTTTCATTGCGATCGCGCGTTCTGACTACTGGCTTTCCAGCAATTTCGCGGGCAAAGGCGACCGCGCCCGCCAGAAGATCGCCGTCCACTATCCTGTCGATGATTCCGGCACTCAAGGCGTCGGCGGCCTTTACAGGATCGCCAATCGCGCACATCTCGATTGCTTTGGCGACGCCCGCCAAGCGTGGTAATCGCTGTGTTCCGCCAGCGCCGGGAATGATTCCGAGCTTCACTTCGGGCTGCCCAACCTGCGCGCTTGCCACGGCCACGCGATAGTGCGCGGCCATCGCGGTTTCCAATCCACCACCGAATGCCGTGCCATGAATCGCGGCGACAATCGGCTTCGGCGAGTCTTCCATCTTCTGCAGAATCGGATTCAAGCCGACGCCGCGCTTGTTCTCGCCCGATGTGATTTTCCCGAATTCCTTGATGTCGGCACCCGCGATAAATGTCCGGCCGCCACCAATCAGAACCGCGGCTTTTACACCAGGGTCGGCGGCAATCGCGTCCACCGCGGCAGCGATGCCCTCAGGCACTCCGGGGCTCAGCGCGTTCACCGGCGGATTGTTGATCGTGATCACAGCGATGTCGCCGTCGCGCGTCAGTTGCACTAAATCAGACATGGATATTCCTTAGCCTTCCTTGGATATAAATTAATGATTCGCGCTAAATTTCCGCGATGCGGGCAGCCGGACGATCAATCACCAGACGCGCCAGTTTTTCGCGATGAAAGTTTGCGTCGCCAAACGCGATTTCACTTGCCTTGGCCCGCCGGTAATACAAATGAACATCGTTCTCCCACGTGAAACCCATGCCCCCGTGAACCTGCACGCCCTTGTTCCCAACTTCGCGGCAGGCGTCGCTGGCATAAGCTTTCGCGACGGAAACGGCCGATGGCGCATCGGGCGTATTTTCCTGCAGCGCCCAGGCAGCGTAATAGACCGCCGATCGTGAGCTTTCCGTGTAAAGATACATGTCCGCGCACATCTGCTGCACAGCTTGAAATTTTCCGATCGGCTGCCCGAACTGCTTGCGGGTTTTCGCGTATTCAATGGCGAGTTCCTGAACCTTTTGCATCCCTCCGACCATTTCGGCGATCAGCCCTACGGTTGCGATCGCGATGCCGCGATCCAGCGCGCGCTTCGCTTCTTCACCTGTCGCAAGGATGTCTTCCTTGGCGACTTCGACGTTATCCAGGATCAGCGCATACAGCTTTCGCGTGGTGTCCAGGCCAGCCATCGGAGTGGCTCGCAGACCCGTGGCTTTCGCGTCGACCACGCACAGCGTAAGATCGGCGCCGGCACGTGCCGCGACGACAAAGAAATCGGCTGCGCCAAGATCCGGCACGAAGAATTTCTCGCCGCTCAGTGTGTATCCACCAGAAGCCGAAGGACGAGCCCGCAGGTGAATGGAATCTGTGTCCCAATCGCCGCTGCCTTCCAGCAGAGCCAGCGTCGCGCGAGCGTCGCCTGCGGCAATCGGAGCAAGATATTTCTGCTTCTGGGCGTCGCTGCCCGCTTCATTGATCACACTGCCGGCAAGCAGAACGGTGGAATGGAACGGCCCGGGAATCAGTGCCCGGCCCATCTCTTCCAGCGCGGCGGCCATCTCAACCATACCCAGGCCCAGGCCCCCGTATTCTTCGGGAAAAATCATTCCCGTAAAGCCTTGCTCGGCGATCTTGCGCCAGAGCGTCTCATCAAATGCGGTCTCCGTTTCCATCAGGCGGCGCACTTCGGCGCTGGGGCACTCCGCCGGGAAAAACTTCCGCGCGTTATTCTTTAAAATTAGCTGCGATTCTGTCAGTCCGAATTGCATTTGTCGGCTCCCGATCCTAATAACTCTTGGGCAAGCCGAGAACACGCTCGGCGACGATCCCGCGCTGAATTTCCGACGTGCCGGCTTCAATGGTATTGCCGCGCGACCGGAGATAAGAGTATGCCCACTGCCCATCATCCAGCGCGTAACCATTGCCATTTTCGCTCTTGGTGAGCTGGCCGTAAGGGCCCAGTATCTCCATCGCCACTTGTTGGAAGCGCTGGTTTAACTCACTCCAGAAAATCTTCTGGATGGAGCCTTCGGGTCCGGGAATACCGGTTTGGCTGATGCGGCTGACCGACCGCATCTGATTTAAGCGCATCACCTCGATATCGATATAGCTCTGTGCCAGCTTCTGCCGTAGCACGGGGTCTTCGGCCGCCGGATGCCCGTTACGCTGCACGGAATGGGCGATCTCCACCAATCGATCGAACTGCCGGCGAAAGGTTACCTGCATGCCTGCGCCAAGCGTCGCGCGTTCATGCATTAGCGTGCCGATGGCGACGCTCCAGCCATCGTTCACTTTGCCCAGTACATTTTCGACTGGTACGCGGACATCGCGAAAGAACAGCTCGTTGAATTCAGTTTCACCAGTCATCTGGCGCAGCGGACGGACCTCAACGCCAGGGGTCTTCATGTTCACCAGCAGCACGGTGAGGCCCTTGTGTTTGGACGAATTCGGATCGGTACGCGTCACCAGTTCACACCAGTCGGCGGCCCAGCCGTAGCTGGTCCAAACTTTTTGGCCGTTGACGATGAAGTGGTCGCCATCGAGTTTCGCCTCGGTACGCAAGGCAGCCAGATCCGAGCCGGCGTTCGGTTCAGAAAATCCCTGACACCAGATTTCCTCCGCGCTCATGATGTTTGAAAGATATCGCTTCTTTTGTTCGTCGGTGCCGTAAGCAATTAGCGTCGGGCCTACAAGCATCAGGCCGAGTACGTTGGCTAGTGGCGGTGCTCCGGCCTTGGCCATCTCCTCAGTGAAGATGACGCTTTGCATAACGGAAGCCCCGCGGCCGCCGTATTCCTTGGGCCACGATATTCCCGCCCAGCCAGCCTCATACACCTTCTTTTGCCAGGCTCGGAGGAAGGCAAAGCGATCTTCCATTCGTTCATCGGAGGCGCGGCGGGCTGCCCAGTCCTTCGGAACATTTTCATTCAGCCAGGCTCGCAATTCATCGCGGAATTGCTGTTCTTCCTGTGTAAAGTTGAGATCCACGTTGATACTCCAGAGGTCCGATCGACTTCCATCAGCATATACCAAGCCTGGCGGGACCCGCGACTTTCTAACCGGTAACTGTTGGATCGTTCGCGGTCCGCTTCTGGCCGTACAGGAAGTAGATGACTAAGCCGATCAGGAGCCAGACAAAAAAGCGAATCCAGGTGAGTAGCGGCAATCCCATCATCAGAACCAGGCAGCAAAGAATGGAGAGTATGGGTACCAGCGGAACTAGCGGAACACGGAACGAACGCGGGCGATTTGGCTGCTTCTTGCGAAGAACGATAACACCCGCCGAGACTAGTGCGAACGCAAATAGCGTGCCGATATTCGAGAGTTCCGCGAATGTCCCGATATCCCATATTCCAGCGGGAATGCCGACGACAAAGCCGGCGATCCAGGTGCTGATATGCGGCGTTTGAAAGTTGGAATGAACCCGCGAGAAGACATCCGGCAGGAGGCGATCGCGCGACATTGCGAACCAGATGCGCGCTTGCCCATATTGATATACCAGCAGCGACGAAATCATTCCCATCAACGCCCCGGCCGTGACAATCAAGCGCAGCCGGTTGTAGCCCAAAGCCTTCAACGCGTCGGCCACTGGTGAATCGGTATTCAGCGTTTGATAATTGGCGATACCGGTCAGTACCAGGGACACCGAACCATATAGGATCGTGCAGATAATCAGGGTCGCGATAATGCCGAAGGGCATATCTTTTTGAGGATTCTTGCACTCCTCGGCGGCCGTCGAAACTGAATCGAAACCGATGTAGGTGAAGAACACAATCGAAGCACCGGTCAGGATGCCGGAGAATCCGTTTGGGGCGAACGGATGCCAGTTGGCCGGATTGATAGCGCGCGCCGCGCCAAAGCAAAAAATCAGGATCGCGGCCAATTTTATGGCCACCATCAGATTGTTAGTGCCGGCGCTTTCCTTGACGCCGCGCACCAAAACCACGGTGACCAGCATCGTAATCAAGAGGGCTGGAACATTGAACCATCCGCTTGGTTGGCCGGGCGCGGAGAATACGGGATAGGCGATCGCCGCGGGTAGATGATATCCGAATATGTTGTCGCCAAGATCCTGCAGATACGCCGAGAACCCAACGGCCACCGACATATTGGAGACAGCGTATTCAAGGATGAGATCCCATCCGATGATCCATGCGAAGATCTCGCCGAGTATCGCGTAGGAATAGGTGTACGCGCTCCCCGCGATGGGAATCATCGAGGCGAGTTCGGCGTAACAGAGGGCGGCAAAAATACAAGCTACCGCCACCAGCACGAAGGATAGAGTTATCGCCGGACCGGCGCCTGGCCGACCCAGCATGGAACCAGCGTGCGCACCGTTGGTGGCGAGATCGAGAATGGTCGCATTGAGGACCGATTCTACTTTCTCAACCTTGCCGGCGGCGGCGGTGCCGGTGAGCGTGAAGATGCCCGACCCGATCACCGCTCCGATTCCGAGTAGAGCCAAGCTCCACGGACCAAGCGTCTTTCGAAGACACTTGGAGGGGTCCTCCGACGCCGCAATCAGGGCGTCGATCGACTTGGTCCGGAGCAGGCTCACGATTGTTAGGTTGTACCCCGCAGCTATTTTAGTAACTTACCGCTTCCGTTGACCCTTCACAATTTGCTTTACTTTCTTTTTCATTGATCCGCGCGCCACGCCGGAAGCCCGCTTGGCCTTGGGAGCAGCCTTCTTGCGGGAAGCCCGCTTCAGCTCTCTGCGTTCGTCTTTATCGGTTACGTGTTTAGTGTTCATTCTTCTATCTTGATTCCTGCAAACTTTTCTACGATCTTCTTAACGCCAAACTGCGGGAAACTCACCGTGAGCTTTGCATCTTCGCCATCGCCTTCGCGCCGCAGTACCGTCCCCCGCCCGTAACGGGGATGTTGAATCTTCGACCCCTGCCCCAAAGTTCTCTGCGCCGGTGCGACAGGCCGGCCCAAACCTCCAGGCCGCGGAACCAACATAGGACCTTTGCCCGGACCCGGCTGCGGAACCCCTACCCTTGGAGCGAGGGGATTCACTACGTTCGGAGTCACAACATTCGTCCGGGCGGCTTCGGCAACAGGGGCCGACGCCGGCTTTGGAACAATCCCCCGGGGAGGCGGCATTCCACGCTCACCGAAAAACTGCGCAATGTTGTCTAGAGAATTATAAGTCTTTCCGGTGTAAAGATTCTTCTTCACCGTCTCACGGACTTCCGAGCGCTCAGCGTAAAGGTCCACCTGCGGCCTTACCGGATCGTCTTCGCGCATATTTTCCATCAAGCCGCGCGGCACTTCGCCAAGGAAACGGGAAGGCAGTGAAACTTCCGGAGGGCCACCGCCAAACTTGCGCCGATAGCGCGCGCAGGTTAGATATAAGCGCTTCTCGGCGCGTGTCATACCGACGTAACAAAGACGCCGCTCCTCTTCCATCTGCGCTTCGGAATTCAACGAACGGCTATGCGGGAACAGACCTTCTTCCAGACCGGCGATAAAAACGAAGGGGAATTCCAGACCCTTCGCGTTGTGCATTGTCAGGAGTGAAATTTGCGATTTTTCGTCAAGGTCGTCGGAGTCGGCAACCAGCGCGGCATGATCCAGAAAATCCGCGATGCCCTCGCCTCGCTCATGCGCTTCGGTGGCCGCGTTTAGCAATTCCTGAATGTTGGCGATGCGCGATTCGGCTTCCGGCGTATGCTCGGATTCCAGCATCTTGCGATAACCGGTTCGATCGAGAATGGCTTCCAAAGTCTCGTTTATCGGCCGCGTGGTCACATCCGCCGAGAGTTCATCGATCATGCGTTTGAAAGCGCTGAGCGCGGCATCGGCCCGTCCGGGAAATATGCGTTCCTCGAGCATGTGTCCCAGTGCACCCCAGACGCTGGTGACCTTTTGCAGGGCGTATTGCTCAATCTGCTCGATGGTCGTTTTCCCGATGCCGCGCGCCGGTGTATTGATGATCCGCAGCATGCCGATGGAATCCTGGGGCGTCAGCAGAACTTTCAAGTACGAAAGAATATCTTTGACTTCGGCCCGCTGATAGAAACTGAATCCACCGACGACAGTGTACTTGCGGCCATAGCGGCGTAAAGCTTCTTCAATCTGCCGCGATTGAAAGTTCGTCCGGTAGAGCACGGCGGCGCGCTGATCCGGTTCTTTCCGCAGCAGCTGGTTAATCGTATCGGCGATAAACAGTGCTTCGTTCTCGGCATCGATGGCCTGGTAATATCCGATTTTTTCACCGCCGGTCGATTCCGTCCAGAGCCACTTGCCCTTGCGCTCCTTGTTGTTGGCCACCAGTGCACTGGCGCCTTCGAGGATCGTCTTCGTGGAGCGATAATTTTGCTCCAGGCGAATCACTTTAGCGTTCGGATAATCGCGCTCGAAGTCCAGAATGTTGCGGATATCCGCCCCGCGCCACCCATAGATCGATTGATCCTCATCGCCCACCACGCATATATTGTGGCGAGCCTCCGTCAGCAGACGCATCAATTCGTATTGGCTTCGATTCGTGTCTTGATACTCATCGATCATCACGTATTCGAAGCGTCGATTATAGAGTTGCCGCGTAGCGGTGTCATGCCGCAGCAGCCGTACGGTTTCAAGTAGAAGATCATCGAAATCGAGAGCGTTGGCCTGCCGCAAACGTGCTTCGTACTGCTCATAAACCACCGCCAGGCGCGACATCTTAGGGTCCGTCGAGGCCTTATGGAAATCATCTGGAGTTTCGCCGTGATTCTTGCCGTGGCTGATGCGCGAAAGAGCCGCGCGATACTTCATGAATTGCTCATCGAGCCCCAACTGCCGGAAAATCGATTTGATTAGCGCCAGCTGATCGTCATCGTCGTAGATGTTGAATGTCTTGGTGAAGCCGGGCCGAATTTGCGCCAGGGCCTGTCCATCGCGACGCAACGATCGTACACAAAACGAGTGGAAAGTGGAGACAAGGGGGCTGGCCTGCGTGGTCGTATTCCCCAGCAGCTTCTGGACGCGCTCGCGCATCTCCGCCGATGCTTTGTTGGTAAATGTGACTGCCAGCACGCACGGGCCCGGCACATGATAATCCTGAATCATATGCGCGATGCGATGGGTGATGACGCGCGTCTTGCCGCTGCCTGCCCCGGCGAGCAGTAAAAGCGGACCTTCGACGTGCGCAACGGCTTCGCGTTGCTGAGGATTCAAACCTTTGAGGAAGTCCATCGGTGCGGGTTAATTCGATTTTAACACCCGCCTCTCTCAATGCGCGGCCCCGGCCTGCTGCGGAAGATAATAAAACATCACGCCCAGCAAAATATAGACGGCCAAGAGCTGCACGCCCTCCAACCAGTTCGATTCCCCGTCTCCGGCAATTTGCGCTGTGATGGCAATCGCCAATACGAGGGCTAGAACTTCAACCGGGGTGAATGCCAAATCCATTGGCGTCTTGCCTATCCATTGGCTGAGGATCACCAGTACCGGCGCGACAAATAACGCTACTTGAATGCTGCTGCCGACGGCGATGCCGACGCTCAAATCCATCCTGTTTTTCAGCGCAGCGCGTATAGCCGACATCGACTCGGCGGCGTTGCCTGCGACGGCCACGACAATCACTCCGACGAAGAGATCGGAGAGACCGAACGCTCGCGATGCGGCCTCGACTGAGCCCACCAGCACTTCACCCATCCATCCCACAAACACCGCGCTGATAGCCAGTAGCGTGAATGAACGCGACACGCTCCAGCGTTCCTCGGCGGATTCTTCATGTTTGCCCACCGCGAGCAAATGGCTATGCGTTCGCAGGGTGAAAAGCAAACTGAGCCCGTAGGTGATCAGCAGTACCACCGAGAACTCCAGGCTTAAGTCCGTCTCGTGCGCCGCCCGCTTCGAGCCGCCGCTCAGGAAATGAAAGAAGGCCGGAAAGATCAATGAAATTCCCGCCAGCGCCAGCATCGTGGTTTGGGTTCTCGCCGCCAGGGGATTAAAGCGCAGGGTCTTATTCCGCAGTCCTCCACCGATCATCGAGATGCCAAGTGTCAGCAGTAGATTGGCCAGGATCGATCCCGTTATCGACGCTTTGACTACTCCTTGCAGACCCGCCTTCATAGCGAAAAATCCAATCACCAACTCGCCCGCATTGCCGAAAGTGACGTTCAGCAAGGCGCCGAGGGTGGGTCCGGTATGCTCAGCCAATTGCTCCGTCGCATCGCTCAACAGCCGAGCCAGAGGAATCATTGAGGCGGCGGAAAGGACGAATATCAGCGTCTGTTTTTCCGGCAAAAGATAATGCATTGCCAGCGTTAGCGGCACGAGTAACAACAGCCAATAAATTTTGCTCTTCACGGTAGGGTCTATTGTAAGACGAGTTACAATCGTGCCCCGCTGGTTTTACTTCACGGATTCAGGCCGTCGGGGCCTAGTGCATTGCGACTTCGCCCTTACCGGCCTTCTGCTTCTTCATCAGGAAGGCGAAAGGAACCATGAACACGCAGGCGACGGCGAACACCTGAATGGTGTCGACATAAGCCAGCGCCGCTGCCTGTCGTTGCACCATCAAGTAAATTTGGGCCTGGGCCTGATGCATTGCGTCGGCCGCGCTGGTGCCGCTCGCCGATAGCGCCTTTGCTAATCCATTCGCTTGATTGCGGAATGCCGGATCGTATTCAGTTACGTGCGACACCAGATGGCCCTGATGAAACTGCGACCGCCTGGCTAGCAGCGTAGTGACCGCTGAAATTCCAATACTGCCCCCGATATTGCGCGCCAGATTCGTGAGCCCCGACACCGCATTATTCTTCTCCCGCGGGATACCGACATAGGACATCGTGTTGATCGGCACAAAGAGAAATGCCAGCCCGATGGATTGATAAACCCGCAGCAGAACGGCATCGCGAAAGCTGATGTCAAGGTTGATCACGGTCATGTGAAACAAAGCCACGGCACTGACGGTGAATCCGAAAGCGATCAAATAACGCGCGTCCACTCTGGAGACCAACCCGCCGACGATGGGCATCAGCAGCATTACGGTGAAACCTCCAGGCGACAGTGCCATGCCCGCCACCTGCGCCGTATAGCCCATCAGCGTCTGAAGATACTGCGGGATTAAGACGGTGGTGCCGAATAGAGCCGCTCCAAGTACGAACATCATCGCGCAAGAGATCGCAAAGGTGCGGTTTTTGAAGAGCTGGAGATCGATGATCGGGTCCTTGTGAAAGTACTCCCAGAACAGTGCGCCAATGATGCAGACGCCGGACATAATCGCGAATACGTTGATGAACGTCGACCCGAACCAATCTTCGCGTTCACCCTTGTCCAAGACTACCTGCAACGCGCCAATACCTACAGCTATCAGCCCTAAACCAATGTAATCCACCCGAACCTTGGCGGATTTTTCGGACTTGAGATAGGGCGGATCCTCCACTAATCGCGAAGTTAGAAACAGCGAGAAAATGGCCACCGGTACATTAATAAAGAATATCCAGCGCCAATTATAATTGTCGGTAATATACCCGCCCAGCGTTGGTCCGATGGCCGGCGCCAGCACCACCGCCAACCCATAGATCGCGAAAGCCATGCCGCGTTTTGCGGGTTCGAATGTATCGGCGAGAATGGCCTGTTCACTGGGCGCCAAACCGCCTCCGCCCAGCCCTTGCACCACCCGAAAGAAGATCAACATCGCCAGGCTCGGCGCCAGACCGCAGAGCAGAGAACTAATGCCAAAGATCGCCACGCAAGTCATGTAAAAACGCTTGCGTCCAAAACGTGTCGCCAACCACGCGCTGATCGGCAGAACGACGGCGTTCGATACAAGATATGACGTGAGTACCCAAGTGCTCTCGTCCTGACCAGCCGATAGATCTCCCGCTATGTGGGGCAGAGCGACGTTCGCGATGCTCGTGTCGAGCACCTCCATGAAAGTCGCAATCGTAACCGTAAGCGCGATCGCCCACTGGTTATGTTTGGGCTTCCAATCGTCACTCATTCCACCGTTACCTTGGGGCTCACCGACATGCCCGGCCGTAGCAGATGGTCGTCGTTTTGACCGGGATCCAAGCGAATGCGAATCGGAATGCGCTGCACAACTTTCACATAATTACCGGTAGCGTTTTCCGGAGGCAGCAAACTGAATCGGGCACCGCTGGCGCCGGCGATGCGTTCCACTTTCCCGGAGTATTTACGGCCGTAAGCGTCTACCTTGATGGATACCAACTGCCCCGCACGCATCTTTTTGAGTTGGGTTTCCTTGAAGTTCGCTGTCACCCAGATGTCTTCCAGTGGAACAACCGCCATCAACTGCTCCCCCGGTGAAACGTTCTGTCCGGCTTCCACGCTCTTTTTGCCGACAATCCCCGTTACGGGCGCGTATATAGTGGCGTACTTCAGATTCAGTTGGGCCTGCTCCAGCGCCGCCTGCTGCTGTTCCACCTTAGCCTGGGACGCGCGTGCCTTGGCTTTGACCGCCGCGATCTGCTGCGGAAAGTTCATCGCCGATTGGACGCTGGCATCGGCTTGCGCAACCTTCGCCCGGGCCTGCTCCACGGTATGCTCGGCGACAATTACGTTTTGCTCCGCCTCTAGGAGCCCAGCTCGCTGCGCCTGCAGAGTAGCGTGCGCGGATTCGGCGGCGGCCAGGGCCTGATCGTACTGCTGGCGTGAGACCTCATCCTTATCCACAAGCAGTTTGTAGCGCTCCAGATCTTTTTGCGCCTTGACGTCGTTTGCTTCCGCCATGCGGATGTTGGCGTTCGCGGTGATTACCCGGGCGCGCGCCGCCCCCAGTTGCTTTTCGGCGCCAGCGACGCCAGCCGACGCGTCCGTCTTTCCCGCTTCGGCGTTTTTCAATTGGCTGGACGTATTAACAGAGGTGATGGGGACGTCGGTTTGCGATGTCTGTAGGCCGGCCACCGCATCGGCAAGGTCCGCCTGCGCTTTGGCAATAGCGACTTCAAAGTCCTTCGGATCCATGCGCACCAGAAGGTCGCCCTGGTTGACAACCTGAGTTTCTTCCACCCTGACTTCCAGGACGTGACCGCTGACGCGAGCGCTAACAGCATTGACGTGCCCGTCGATCTGGGCATCGTCGGTGGATTCATAGGTCCGGGCATTCAGATACCAAAGAACGCCCCCTACCAGAATGACCACGACAACAATCGGGACCACGATCCAGAGGATCTTCTTTTTCCTGGCTTCTTTGGCTGGGTCCGGCGGAGCTTCCTTCTTGTCGCCCTCCGATTTGGAATCCTCGGGCTTCTTGTCGCCTTCCGTCTTTTCGCTGCCCTGTTTACTTTCCTGCTCTTTTTGCTCGACCTCTGCCATCAGTCCCTCTCCACCCAGGATTGGATTCAGTCCAACCGATTTTCGGTCTTAATTTCTTTCCGCAGATAGCCTAGCTGAGGATTCGCCTGGTGGCGAGGGATTATGGCGGGATTGGCGAAGATCTCAATCCAGAGGCCATGCTGGGTCCACCGTCCCAATGATCGAAAGCCGAATCGCTCGCGGATTTCATCGGCCCCAATCTGCGGTTCATAGTCGTAGAATTTCCGCAGAAAGCCCGCAACGGCTGGGCTCTGCAGCACGCTCCAATCGGGCTCCCAGGTGCGGGAATAGACAACCAACACGTCAAACTTCGCCGGATCCAGAGCCCTGATACGGGCCGGGCGGAAGTCCGCGGTATCGATCACGGGGAATGATCGCCGGACATAGCCGTAATCGGGGGTGTGGAGCACGGCGGTCATCGGCCAGGCAGTGGCCACCGTGGTCCGCGGCACATACTCGTCCAGATATTCCGCGGCGGCCTCGAACAGATTGACGCAATCCGCCATGGCCAGATTGTTTTCATAAGGGAAGGGGTAAGGCGGATTCCAGAATAGATTTGCGATCAGCCCCAGAAACATCGCGCTCTGCGCCAGGCGGCGCCAGGCCGGTAGCCATAGTCCCCAACCGGCGGCCATCGCGATGTAGGCAAGGGGGAGCAAGGGGAGCAGGTAACGTTCCAAGGTGGCGCCACCGAATACGGTGACAATGATTCCATTCACCGCGAAGACCAGCGCGGTGATGGCCCACCGGCGAGAGGCGAAAAGCCCGCTACGCCACCCGGCCAACAAGCCGATGGTGCCAATCCAGCGAAACTCCGCAATGAAAATGTAATAGCAGCGCCGCAGGATACCCACGACGATGCGCACCGGATGAAGGGCGTAACCTACGTTGTATTGCGAGAAGTAGGGGTCGCCCAGCAGGTGTCCGGTGGATCGCTTCAACAGCAGCATCCACCCAATGAGAGGAATCAGGGGAACTAGAAAATAAAGCGCCGGCCGGACATTTCTCTCGCGAATTAACAGCCACGCTCCGAACACAGCCGGTACGGCGAGGCCTGTTTCCTTGAACAGAACCAGGATCGTGCAGGCAGCGGCCGACCATCCGTAGCGGCCTTGCAGGAATAGCAGTAGCGCCAGGGCGGTGAAAAGCATCGCCGGCATATCCAACTGGGCCATCATCGCCTGCGTATAGAAAATGGGCGAGGCAATCAGAAAGAACACCGTCCCGAAGGCTGGCACGCCAGGGAATCCGCGGCACAGTTCGATTGCCAGTAGGAACCCGACGAAGACGCCTATGGACGCCATAAGCAGCATGGCCAAGCGCGTACTCACGATAGAATAACCGAAGATTTTCCAGATCACCGCCAGGAATACTTCTATCCCCGGCGGGTGAAGCGTTGGCGCGGTTGATTGCGGAATCCAGGCGCCATCGCGCATTAGATCGAGACTGGCGGGGATATAGAGACCAACTTCGTCCCAGAAGAAGGGCAGCTTCCAATGATGCCAGTGGGTGAGAATTACCAGGCTCGCGGCGGCTGCAAAAAAGATGAAGTACGTGGAGAGGCGTGTCTGCCGCCTGCGCCCTTCTTCAACTGGCCGCCGCCATCCGCCGGGCGTCACTGAATCACGGAGCCTGACGGGTGGGGCGCGAGCTTGATTTCGCCAAACGTGTTCTCATACTGCGAAAGGTTCTGTTGCAGAATATTAAATAACGCTTTGGCTTGCTGGGGACTGAGATATACGCCTTGAAAATTATGAATATCCACCGTTTCCGGATCGGTTTGATTCACTGTGCCAAACATCAGAAAGAAGTCCCACAGATTCACGCGGACTTGCACGCTGTTGGCATAATTTTCACGATAGTCAGCCGTATTGACTAGGTGGATCTTCGGCTGGGGTTGACCGGGAGTCATACCAAATTATGAGCCGCGCGTAGTGGGAAGCGCAATGCCAGCGCGATCAGCCTTCCTGCGCCAACTTGATCGCATCTTCTATCTCGTAAATCCGATCTTCGATCGGCCTTGTCGGCTTGTTCGCCGCGCGTGCGTCAGCCAGTTTCTTTTTCTGCCCTTCCAACTGTTTAGTGAGGGCGATGACTTTTGCCGACGGGGCGGCGGGCGAGGGTTCCGGCTCTTTGTCTACCGGGGGAGCCTTCTTTACCGGGCGAAGCTTTTTGCCCTTCGCCGGCATTGCAACCTTCTCGCCGAAATCTTCCAGAAGCTCGCGCTGCACTTGCAACATCTCCGTTGCCAGCTCATTGAATCGCGATACCAGCTCTTTCTTTGCCTGATTCCGCAGTTTTAAATAGCTGTTTTTAGCTTCGCGATACTGATCGAGCGTGGTTGCCATAAGAGCATTATTATATGCGCGACGCCCTGTTCAGCGGGATGTTATTTATGGAATAATTTGCGCCGCACGTCGGGCCAAAATTCTTTGCCCACGCTTATTCCGAAGTCGATACCAAAGCGCAGGGCGCCCGCTTGGAGGCCATCGCCGACAGTATTATCCGGGCTCGGACGCCAAGTGCGTGAGATGAGTCCACCGCCGAAGTCGCCTACGATCGCCCCCACGGCAAGCGTCGTGCCGCCATCGTCTTTGTGGATGATCACCGTGTGTTTGATGGCGTCGAAAAATCGATTCTTGACGCCTGTCCGCAAAGAGCGGATGTAGCGAGGATCTTCATGCCGCGCGGCTTCAATGGCGAATGCAATGGTTTGCCCGGTAAGCAACTGCCCGAAGCTGGATCCATAACGTTCGCCATAGGCACCCCATCCTTGCCCCCATCCCGACGGCGTATTCTGGGCTTGGCTGATGGCTGCCGCGATACCCACTCCAACCAGAGAGTAGGGGCGGAACGACGAAACAACTTCATAGTCAAACTTCTGGCCGACTGTCATTGGCTGGTAGACTGGCGGTTGTTGATTGGCAGGTTGGATTGAATCTTGCTGGCCAAACAAAACCGACGAGAGCAGGAGAATGGAATACGCTAGGCGAGGCACAGTGAATTGATACTCGTCTGAAGGCAAAAGTTTCTTTTATGTTGTCAAGCACACTGTGGAGAGCGGGTCTGATAGCGACGTTTTTGGCCGGCCCTGCCTGTCCTTGGGGTCGCGAGGGTCATAGGCTTGTCGCGCGAATTGCCGCTCAGGGCTTGACGGCTGCGGCCAGACAACAGGTCGCGATTTTACTTGGCGTGGAACCGAACAGAGTTTCCGACGCCATGGCGGACGCCTCCACTTGGCCCGACGAAATCAACAAACGCGAGACCAAGACCGGCGAGTGGCACTACATCGATATCGAATTGATCGACAGCCGAAATGACTTTGCCAAGCGTTGTCCCACCGGCGACTGCATCACGGTGAAGTTGAATGAGATGACCGCCAACCTGAGATCCGGACAAGCGACTGCCTGGTCCGTGGCGGATCAACTGCGATTCGTCATCCATTTTGTCGGCGACATGCATCAGCCACTACATGCTTCCGACAATTCCGATCATGGCGGCAATTGCGTCACGACGAACTCATCGCTCAACGTCAAAAATCTGCACGCATTATGGGATTACGGAATTCTGGAACGGACGCCGATTCACGAATCGAGTATGGCCAAGACCCTTGGGCAGATGCAAAATCCAGCATGGCTTACCGGAACGTTCGACGATTGGGCTTGGGAATCGCACATCCTCGGTATCGGCGCGGTGTACGGTCCGCTGCTCGGCCAAATCCCGATCAGCACGGCGGGGATGGTGGACCAGTGTCCCGTATTCAACGCCGACATCACTCCGGAATACATGCAACTGGCGGATCCTCTGATTCACGCTCAGTTGGCCAAAGCCGGAGCGCGCTTGGCGAAGGTATTGAACGACGCTTTCTC
The DNA here is from genome assembly GCA_038239345.1 of Bryobacterales bacterium. Taxonomy (GTDB): domain Bacteria; phylum Acidobacteriota; class Terriglobia; order Bryobacterales; family Bryobacteraceae; genus JBBSEX01. The sequence continues at coordinate 6,037 of JBBSEX010000023.1, read as the reverse complement.
TAATTAAATCGCCGCCAATAAAGAGAACATTAAACGAAGGTTGCTTCGTGGCGAACGAAATCGTAGCGTTCCAGGGTGGCCGCGTAGGTACAACAAGGGCGATCCTGTTTTCGCAATACCCGTCCCCAGCAGTGCAGAATGACGTCGTCCACAGGTCCCGGCAAAGTAATCCTATACTCGATGGCATCGCCGATCTGCAGCACAACGGTCTCCGCCAGGAACAAGACGCCAGTTGGCCCCACATTCTTGGTTTGGCCGGTCTGCTGAACGGGTGTGGAACCGGAACGAATTAGTTCTAAGGGAAGACGCAAAGTAAAACGCTTTTTTCGTCTTCTCTCTGTCATTAGCTAGTTAGTTATAAGCGATAAACCGGAGAAAATGCAAGAACAATTCTTCGCTTAGGCTGAGAACGGCACGTAACCGTAGGGCCCGCGAGGGCGACGTGGGACAATAAAAGACTGGTTTCCTTCCAGCAACGTCACTATGCTTGACCGCATCACCGTGCATGGCGCGCGGCAACACAATTTAAAGAACATTGATGTTCAGATCCCTCGTAACCGGCTTACCGTAATAACTGGGCTGAGTGGATCGGGCAAGTCTTCTCTCGCCTTCGATACGATTTACGCCGAGGGCCAGCGGCGCTACGTAGAAACGCTTTCGCCGTACGCCCGCCAATTTCTGGATCAGATGGAGCGGCCCGAAGTCGACTCCATCGACGGCCTGAGTCCAGCGATTTCCATTGAGCAGAAAACCACCAGCCGCAGCCCGCGATCCACCGTCGGTACCATTACCGAGATTTACGATTATCTTCGCGTCCTGTTCTCATCCATCGGCGTTCCCCATTGCCCCAACTGCGGCCACGAAATCACCCGCCAGAGCACTGAGCAGATTCTGCAACAAGTGATGGCCTTGAAGCAAGAGGATCGCGTGATGATCCTCGCCCCCGTCGTGCGCGGGCGAAAAGGCGAGTACAAGAAAGATTTGGAGAAGTACGCCCGGCAAGGCTTCGTCCGCGCCCGCATCGATGGCGTGCTGCGATCGCTGGACGAAGACATCCCGCTCGACCGCCGGAAGAACCACTCGATTGAGGTTGTGGTGGATAGGCTGTTGATCAAACCGGGCATCGAGAAGCGTTTAGAAGCGTCGATTGAGACCGCTACCAAGTTAGCCGATGGACTTGTGATCGTCGCTATCGTGAACGGCGATGAGCATATGTATTCGCTCAAACTGGCGTGCCCCGAATGTGGCACCAGCGTTCCACAATTGGAGCCGCGTTCCTTCTCGTTCAATAGCCCATTCGGCGCATGCGATACGTGTACCGGCCTGGGCAGTCAATGGAGCTTCGATCCCGCCAAAGTAATCGTCGATCCGTCAAAGCCCCTTCTCGATGGCGCATTGGGTCCGGGCGCCGGATCCACTCATCTGCTGGGGCGACTGAGCGATGCCGGTGTTCGCTTGAAATTTAAGTTGAGTAAACCATGGGAGGATCTTTCCGAGAAAACGCGAACTGTTTTGTTGCAAGGCGGTCCATCTTTCCCCGGTATTCTGCAATTACTTCAGGAAACATACGAAGAAGCAACGCAAGGATATCGCGAATGGTTGATGGATTATATGTCTCCCGCGGTGTGTCTGGCTTGCGGCGGCAAGCGCCTGAAGCCAAGCAGCCTCGCCGTCCGCGTGAAAGGGCTTTCGATCGCTGAATTCACGGCCATGTCGCTCGCCCGGGCATTGCCTGTCGTGCGTGGCTGGGCTCTAACGGAACGCGAGCGGCAAATCGCCGGCCGTGTCGTGCAGGAAGTTCAAAATCGCCTGGAGTTTCTCCTTGATGTCGGGCTGGATTATCTTAGCCTCGAGCGTTCCGCGGCCACCCTTTCTGGCGGCGAAGCACAACGCATTCGTCTGGCGACGCAAATTGGTTCGAAACTTCGTGGCGTCTTGTATGTTCTCGATGAACCGTCCATTGGCCTGCATCCACGCGATAACGACCGTCTTCTTGAGACCCTGAAACACCTGCGCGACCTGGGCAACACGGTTCTTGTGGTGGAGCACGACGCCGAAACAATTCAGCGAGCCGACTATGTGATCGATCTCGGTCCTGGCGCGGGCCGCCTGGGCGGTGAGCTGGTGGCGCAAGGTACGCCGCTCGAAATCGAAAACACGCCAGGATCGCTTACGGGCCAATATCTCTCGGGCGTGCGTGAAATCCCCGTCCCAGCTATCCGCCGCCCCGGCAATGGAAATAAGCTGGTGATCCACGGCGCCACTGAACACAACCTGAAGAACGTCACCGCCGAATTCCCGCTGGCAATGCTGACCGTTGTCACCGGCGTTTCCGGCAGCGGAAAATCGACCCTGGTGAACGACATTCTTTATCGCGTTCTGGCGCATCATGTCTACGGCTCGCGGGCAACACCCGGAGCGCACGAATCCGTTAGCGGCCTCGAATATCTGGACAAGATCGTCGAGATCGATCAAACGCCGATCGGCCGCACGCCTCGCTCTAATCCCGCCACATATACGGGCGTATTTACGTTGATTCGCGATTTGTATGCGATGCTGCCGGAATCGCGGGAACGCGGTTATAAAGCCGGCCGATTCAGTTTCAACGTCAAGGGCGGGCGCTGCGAAGCCTGCCAGGGCGACGGCTTGAAGCGCATCGAAATGAACTTCCTGCCCGATGTCTACGTCACCTGCGACGTATGCCGCGGCCGCCGCTACAATCATGAAACGTTGCAGGTGAAGTATAAGGGCAAGTCGATTGCCGATCTGCTGGAATCCACCGTGGAGGAAGCCGTCGATACGCTGGAAAATATTCCGCTAATCCAGAACAAGCTGCGGACGTTGAACGATGTTGGATTGGGATACATCCATCTGGGCCAATCCTCCACAACGTTATCGGGTGGCGAAGCGCAGCGCATTAAATTGGCGAAGGAATTAAGCAAGCGCCAGACGGGACGCACCATGTACATCCTGGACGAACCCACCACGGGCCTGCACTTCGAGGATGTAAAGCGTTTGCTCGATGTCCTGCAACGCCTGGTTGATCTGGGAAATAGCGTGGTGGTGATTGAACACCATCTGGATGTAATCAAATCCGCCGATTGGGTGATCGATCTGGGTCCGGAAGGCGGGGATCGAGGCGGCCAAATCGTCGCCGCGGGTACGCCCGAGCAGTTGATCCGCAATAAGAAGAGTTATACTGCACGGGCGCTGGAAAAAGTTCTGCATAGCGGGAAAGCGGTGCGCGTTTGAGTAAGTACCGCGCCCAGCCACTTGATCTGTCAGCCCTGGAAACCGTGTCGCTATACGATCGCGGTGGAAAAGTGAGCACGGTCGATTTCGGGCGTCCGCATCGCAAAGGCTCGGGCATATCGGCCTGGCTGGATTCGCTGCCAAAGATATTGGCGGCGGAATCGTTACGTCGAGTCGCGCAAGCGATTCAAGAAGCCAAACAACGAAACAAAAACATACTGTGGGGGCTGGGCGGGCACACGATTAAATGCGGATTGGCGCCGATCCTCATCGATCTGATGGGCCGCGGCTATGCCACGGGATTCGTGCTGAACGGTGCGTCATCGATCCACGATTTTGAGATCGCCCTCGCCGGGTCGACTAGTGAAGATGTGGAAGCGGTGCTGCCCGATGGCCGCTTCGGATCCGCCGCCGAAACTGGCCGGGAGATGAATTTCGCTATCGCCGCCGGTGCCCGGGATGGCCTTGGAATGGGGGAAGCCCTTGGCCGCTATCTGGATTCCACCGTCAATCCTCAATTCGCCGTCAGTAGTTTGCTGGTTGAAACATATCGGGCAGCCACGCCCGTAACCGTGCATGTCGCCATTGGAACGGATACGCCGCATACCCATCCGGCGGCCGACCCGGCGGCGATTGGCGTGACGTCCCATCAGGATTTCCGACTGCTGTGCTCGCTGGTCCGCGGGTTGGACGATGGCGGCGTCTACTTGAATGTCGGTTCGGCGGTAATACTGCCTGAAGTCTTCTTAAAAGCTGTTTCAGTAGTCCGCAATTTAAAATACCCGCTAGCCGGATTCACCACCGTGAATCTCGATTTTCTGCAACACTACCGGCCCACCGCCAATGTCATTCAGCGCCCCCACGCAGGTCCGGGCGGTGGTAAAGGCTACGCGATCACCGGGCACCACGAAATCTTAATCCCCTTGCTGGCGGCAATTCTCGTGGAAGGCGAATGACGCCTCGCCCAGATCCAGCGGACCTCCCTTTCTGGGGCTATTCCGACCTGGCGCTCTTTGTCGGGATGATTTTGCCATCGGTCGGCATAGCGGCCATTTTGACGAAAGGCCTGGCACTGCTGGCACCGGTGATGTTCGCCAGGAAGACCGTCTCCGGCCTGGGCATGCAGCTGCTTTTCTACATCCTGTTTTTCGCGTCGCTGTACGGGCTGCTGCGCCTTCGTCACGCCCGGCCTTTTTGGGAATCGCTCGGTTGGCGATATCGGGCACCGGGGTTTTGGACGAGTTTTATGGCAGGTCCGCTGCTCGCTATCTTTGTCGGATTCGCCGGCGTTTTAATCAAAGCGCCGACTATTCCCATGCCCTTCGATGAGATGTTGAACGACAAGATATCGCTCGCGCTGCTCAGTTTCTTCATTGTCATTCTGGGACCGCTGTGTGAAGAATTGTTTTTTCGAGGCTTTCTTCTCCCTCTGCTTGCCAGGAGTTTCGGTTGGGGCGTTGGAATCCTGATCACCGCGCTGCCCTTCGCGTTACTCCACGGTCCCCAATACAAATGGGCCTGGCAGCAGATCTTCCTGGTGTATTTCTCCGGCGTCGTCTTTGGCCTAGTACGCCGCTCCACTGGCTCGACCGCGGCATCGACGGCCATTCATGCGACATACAATGGCATCTTTCTCGCGCTGTTTATTTATCAGCATTATTTCTGATTCCTGCCCCCTTTTGTAGCTGGATTCCGCTAACCAGGTGATGATGTATTTATTCCTGGCGGGCTTGCTGTGCCTGGACGCGGCACATGCGGGCCAGTTAAGTTCGGCGGATGAAAAGCGGCTGCAAGCCAAGCTGAATGACCCGGTAAAGATGGAAGTAAGAAAACTGCAATCGGGGTCTACCAAGGAGAATCCTTACCCGAAATCCTGGCTGCTCTCCGATGCAGGTTTGCTGCGTGGCGAAGCGTCCCTCTCCACGGCCGTCCACTCGATCCAGGCCGGTGAGGAAATTCGCTATTTCGTGAAGGCCCAGTGGGCGATTAAAGGAAAAGCGGTATTTCTGGCGACAGCCTGGGTAAAACCGGAGGGGTTCGCCGTTCAATCGTTTGATTCGCGAGCAGCCCAAGCTATGCGCACACCAGAGTTTGATCGCGTCCCGAACGTCGACGATCTCGACAAGGTCCTGAATGCCTTCGACGACGGGGTTTTGATCTTCGCGCAGGAGTTCGAATCGTTCTCAATCGTGCTGTATCGCTCCGTCCCCTCAGGTCTTGTAAAAACCGCGGTTGAGTTCGCGCAAGGAGTTTGATATGAAGGGCGGTCAATATGAAGTGCCCCCTTTCGCCGGCTTACTTCCGGACGACTGGACGGCCGTGCAACAGCTCTTGAATCACCGGCCCCGGAAGCCCCGCCGCGTCTTGCGGGCGGCCCAGCAGCGTCCAAATCGTCGGAACAAACGCAAGGCTATCGTACGGCTCGTCGATAACCCGGCGCTGGGGAATTGAGGCCTCCGCTCCACAGGCGAACAGCAGCGTGGAATGCGTTGAGATGCGCAAGAACGATCCATGATTACCACCAGGATTAAAACCTCGCACGTTGAAGTTCCAATGATCGGCGGCTAACACCAGAAAATCCGGTTCCACCAGCTCCCGCTTGTGTTGCGCATAGCGGGTCAATAGATCCGGATGGGCAATGGTGTCGCGGCACGCGCCGGTAGCTCGGCAGGATCGATTACCGTAGACCGCAGCGGAGCCTCAATCAGCGCTTGCACCGACCTTTCATAGCGAGAATTCGCGTTGAGAAATGCCTTCGGCGGCTTTCGCGAATCGGACCGCTTTC
>JBBSEX010000022.1:0-75446 GCA_038239345.1 Bryobacterales bacterium | reverse complement strand
GTGGAAGCCGGATTCACGCATGTACAAGGCTGTATGAATGGCTATGGCGAACGCTGCGGGAATGCCAATCTCTGTTCCATCATCGCCAATCTCGAACTGAAGCTAGGGCATACTACCATCGGCCGCGATCGTTTGCAGAATCTCAGTTCGGTGGCCCGCTACATCGCCGAGTTGGCGAATCTGCCGTTGCGCAACGATCAGGCATTCGTCGGCCGCAGCGCTTTCGCTCACAAAGGCGGCGTTCATGTCAGCGCCGTGCTGAAGGATTCGGCGACATACGAGCATGTGCAGCCGGAGACCGTTGGAAATCGCCAGCGCGTCCTGCTGAGCGACCTTTCCGGCCGCGGTAACGTACTGTACAAGCTGAAGCAGCATGGCCTGGCCGATCGTTTGGCCGATACCGCGCGGCGGGAATTGCTCGATCGTATCAAGCAGATGGAATACGAAGGATACGAACTGGAGGCGGCCGAAGGCACGTTCGAACTCCTGGTCCGTGAAGCGCTTCATCCGGGAACGCAGTTGTTTGAAGTTGCCAGCTACGAAGTAACCACACGCTCCGCCGGCGGGTTCGAAACGAACACCACGGCCACCGTTACTTTGAAGTCGCAAGAGGGCGTGCACTCGGCAACCGCCAGTGGTCATGGCCCGATGAACGCACTCGATCTTTGCTTGCGCCAGTGCCTTGCTCCGCTCTATCCCGCCATCGCCGAGGTCCGGCTGACCGACTATAAGGTTCGCGTGCTGGAGCCAAAGAAGGGAACCGCCGCCAAGGTACGTGTGCTGGTCGAGTGGTCCGATCATCGGCGGAGTTGGGCTACCGTTGGCGTATCCGATAACGTGATCGAAGCAAGCTGGCTGGCCCTGGTGGACGCTCTTCGGCTGGAGCTGATGCGTCTGACTGAGCAAGACGAGTCCATCGCAAAAGCCGTCGAAGATTACTGTTGGGGAGTCTAGTGCACCAGACCCCGGCGAACCGCGCTTAGAACCAGTTCCGCGGCGCTGTGCACGTTCAGTTTTTCCATAATGCGCACGCGATGCGTCTCCACAGTATGCAAGCTGAGCGTAAGTATGTTTGCGACATCTTTGTTACTCTGCCCTTCGGCCAGCATCTGATAAACCTGCCGCTCGCGCTCCGTCAAAAGATCGTAGCGGTCTTCCACGCTTGGGTCGCGCAGTTCGCGGGTATATCCATCCAGGAGCGTTTTTGAAATCGAGGGACTGAAGAAGGATTGCCCGGTATGGACGGCGTGAATCCCCAGCAAGAGTTCCTCCTCCACCGAATCTTTTACAAGGTAACCGCGAGCCCCCGCTTTCACGGCGCGAACCACGTACCGCTCATCGCTATACATGCTGAGAACCAGCACGGCTGTTTTCGGAAAACGCCGTAGAATTTGCGCTGTCGCTTCGATGCCGTTAAGGTCTTTCATGCCGATGTCCATGATCACGACATCCGGCTTATGCTGCGTCACAAGTTCCATTGCCTGTAAGCCCGAGGCGGCCTCGGCGACGACAAGCAACGAGGGGTCGCTCTCCAGAATGCGCCGCACTCCCTGACGCAGAATCGTGTGATCGTCCACAAGCAGAACTCGAATCGGTTGGCTCACTTACGATCGTGTCTCCAAGCTGCGATCGGCTTCCTTCAGATACTCCGAAAGATCGGACTCGTAGGCCTGCGGCGCATTGAATGAGGTAAGCGGGAGTTGCAGGATAATCAACGTTCCGTGGCCCGGCGAAGTTTCCAGATCGAGCGTGCCCCCCAGCATCGCGGCGCGTTCCTGCATGCCCAGAATGCCCAATCCACCGCCACGATCGGGAGTGCCGTTCGTCTTCGCCACAAAGCCCCGTCCATTGTCCTGGATGCGTGTTGTCAAGACGTCGCCATGCCGCTGCAGATCGATATGAACCCGTGTTGGCGAGGCGTGTTTTTCGCAATTGTGCAGCGCTTCCTGAACAACTCGATAGACGCACGTCTTCCAATCGTCGGGAAGATCCTCGACATTCTGTACCGTGAACTCGCAGGCAATTCCCGTCCGCCGCGAGAATTCGTCGGCGTGCCAGCGCAGAGCCGGCTCCAGGCCCAGATCGTCCAGCAGTGTCGGCCGCAGCAGCAAGGAGATGTCGCGAATGGTCCGCACAGCTTCCTCGGCCAGCCCATGGGCCCGGCGCAAACGCTCGCGGCTTTCTTCCGTCTTGATTTGCGGGTCGCTCTGGGCACGAGAAATTTCGATTCGAAGCGCCGTTAGCGTCTGTCCAATCCCGTCGTGGAGTTCCCGCGAAAGGCTGCGGCGTTCCGCTTCCTGAATGTGCAAGAGACGTCCCGACAGCTTCTTCAAGTCGCGCTTCGTGGCGTCGATTTCGTCGAGTTTACCGCGGCTCTCACGCTGCAGGCGTAAATGATCCAGGAAATTAAAACCGCTGATCGCCGACGCCAGAAGCACGCAGGAAATGAGCAGCGTGAATAAGCCTTGCCGTTTCGCGGTCCGCGCGGCGCTGATTTTCCCCAATGCGTCGTCACGCTGTTTTTGGGCGATGTCGGTTAGGAAGTCAAGCGCGGCCGCTGAGGAGTTGCGGCGGTCGTTCAACTCCTGAATCAAGTGGTGGCCATGTTGCGCCCGCGTGGTGTCGGTCCACGCTTCCACGGCTTCCAGGGCGTCGACATAATCGCTTAGCTCGTCCTTCAGATCGGAGGCTTCGTCTTTCCATTCGGGCATGCGTTCAATGACGCCGATACTGTCCTTCAGGTCGGCTACAATCCGCCCTCGCGCCGTGTGATAGGTCGTCAAGCGGCTCGGCCAAGGGCTTATCAAATAGTCCCGGGCGATGTTCGTTCCGTTAGACAGACCGCGTTGAATCCTGCCCAGCACCCTGTCCTTATCGGCGTATTGGCGGAGGGCATTGGCCTCGTCGGCGTCTCCCGTTTCCTGCAGTTGCCGGGCGTCGAAGGCGGCAAGGCCAAGCAATGACACAACCAGAACATAGCCACCCCAGATAATCGCCCGGCGTAACAATGTAGTGGACAATCTCGTGAACGACTGCATAGGAATGTACGGCCACCAGCGCCGCCGCGTCTCCATTATCGTCGAAATAGCAGGTAGTGGAGCGGGCTTATAATAGAAGGCAGGAAGTGCGATGAGCCATCAGCATCACCACGGACAAACCGGGAAAGTTCTGTACTGGTCTTTAGCGGCGACGTCGGCCTTCGTCGTTCTTGAAGCCTTCGCCGGTTTCCGTTCGGGAAGTTTAGCGCTGCTTTCCGACGCCGGACATAACTTCACCGACGCGCTCGCACTCCTGCTGGCCGCGTTTGGTTTTTACCTTCAAGCGAAACCGGCAGACCAGGTGAAGACGTTCGGATATCAACGGGCTGCCGTTTTGGCGGCCTTCGTCAACGCTTGCACGCTGGTCCTTCTGGCCGGCTTCATTCTCTACGAAAGCTATATAAGATTGATAAGCCCGCAAGTGATGCACGAAGGCACGATGATCGGCGTCGCTGCCATCGGGCTGATTGTCAACCTTGGCATCGTGCTTGGCCTTCATGGCGATCATCACCACGATCTGAATATACGGGCGGCCTGGATTCACATGTTGGGCGATGCGGTCAGCACCGCCGGTATCATCGTCGGCGGCGTTTTGATTCACTACACCGGATGGCTGCGGGTTGATCCGATCATCTCGGCGCTGATCGCGATCATGATCGTGTGGAGCGCCTGGGACATTATCAAAGAATCGATGAATGTATTGCTTGAGGGTTTACCGCGCGGCGTGAACCTGGACACCGTAGTGGTGGAAATGCGCGGCGTGGCAGGCGTGCTGGACGTTCACGATCTGCATATATGGAGCTTGGGGTCGAACGCCCATGCGTTATGCTGCCACGTCCTGATCGACGATATGCCGCCGTCGTCCAGCGATGGAATTCTGAAAGAGATTACGGTCGTACTCGCTGAGCGTTTCCAAATCAGGCATGCAACTGTACAGTTCGAACACGCGCCCTGTGTTGGCGCCATCGCCGGGTGTTGTACCATGCTCTCGCAGCCGGTACACCGGCATTAAAGGAGCAATTCTCATGGCCGATTCTCAACCTGATCCCCGAAAAGCGGCACTTGCGCAAGCCAAGGCGGAGGCCGATGAAGCCGCTCAAGTAGCCGCCGGCAATCCCACCGCTGAGAACATTGAAGCCGCCAATCGAGCGATTCGCATCGCCGAGGATTTAAGTGGAATGCTCAACGATTAGTTATTTGGCTCGACATTTCGATTACAATGTGTTTTGGCAACTCCGGAAATAAGCATGAGTGATGTTCGCGCGGATGCGCCCGAACCCGATTTTCTTTCCGAAGCTTTACGCGATGTTCATCAGACCGCCCGCGATCAGGTTGCGGCCGCCTGGCAACTGCACATCGAGCGTATTCACGATCAACTGGCGTCTGGTTGGCGAGACCACATCGAACGTGTTTTCGACGATCGCTTCAGTGAACTGCAACAGCGCCTGGAGCATCGGTTTCATGACGCGGTGGAAAGCCGGGTTAACGCCGAATTAGGTCCGGCTGTAATCGATGCATCGAAGCAATCGCGGGAAGCCGTTCTCAAACCTCTGACAGACGCGGTGGCCCGCTTTCGATCTTTTGAGACGGAGGAGCAGTGGTGCAACACCGTGCTCGACGCGGCGCAATCTTATGCCCAGCGCGTAGCTCTGTTTTCGGCTGGTAATCAAGCGCTGCGCCTGCTGGGAGAGCGGAACTTACTCGGCGCGAATGGTAGCGGCGCGTTTCAAGGTTCTATTCCCCTTGGGTCGGCGCCGGCCTTTGCGAAAGCCCTGGAATCCATCGGGACGGTGGTCACGCATTCGACAGCGGCCGAGCTTTCGCGCCCGTTTGCCGATTGCCTGGGCGAAGACGGAGACCGGCAATCGATTTTACTGCCCGTCCACACGCGCTCGCGTTTGATCGGGGTTCTCTATTTGGATAACGGCGAGCTGGGCGGATCCTTCGATATGGAGGCCGTTGAGTTGCTTGCCGCCGTCGCCGCATTGGCGATTGAAGGATTTTTAGGAGCCGGTACAGCCCGCAAGCCTTCCGGCGTTCCGACTTCGATTGGCGGCGCGACGCGAGCCATGATTTCGGCCCCAAGCTGGTCCGCTCTGACGAAAGAAGAGCAGGATCTGCACCTTCGCGCGCAACGCTTTGCCCGCGTTCTGGTAGCGGAAATGCGGCTTTATCAATCGCAGGAAGTGAAGAACGGGCGGATCGATCAGGCTTTGTATCGCGCTCTTCAGAAGCAGATCGACGAAGGCCGGTTGGCGTTTCGCGGGCAGTTCCTGGAAGCCTCGCCCACTATGGTGGATTACCTTCACCTGGAAATCGTGCGCACCCTTGCCAACGACGATCAAGCCTTGATGGGAACCGATTATCCAGGCGCGATGGTATAGATGGCGACGCTCGCGGTCCTTCGCCGGTTCAGCTACATTCTCGGCCTGGCCGCCAGTATTCAATTCGCTTCAGCGCAAACTTTAGAGACTTTGGCCCGGGGCTATCACGCTACACCCACGCCCGCCGCCCGTGGCGAATTGCTGCGCTATGCCAGCCTTCACGGCAAGGATGTAAATGGCGCGCTGGCTCTACTCGTGGTTGGCGCGGCCGATACCGACGCCGGGCGTTATGCCGACGCCTTGATCCACCTTCGCATCGCCGAAAAGCGACTGCCGAAGCTGGCCGATTACATCCAATTTCAGATCGCCACAGCCGAGTACGCTTTGAACGACGCGAGCGCGGCGAAGACGGCGAACCGCATTTGGGATCAGAGTATAAGGTCGCCACTGGCGCCCAAAGCGGCGTTGCTTGCCGCCCGCGCTCACTTGCTGGAGAAGAAGCCAAAGCAAGCGCTTGAAATCCTGAAGAAGCATTACGGCGCCTTGCCGCAACCGCAAGGGGATTACCTGCTTGCCACCACCTACGAGGCGGCGGGGGATTTCGTCAACGCGGTGACATACTATCAGCGGACTTATTATTACTATCCGCTCTCCGCCGAGGCATCGCTTGCGGAAGCATCCATTGATCAATTTCGAAATTCACTAGGCGACAATTATCCTCCGGCGATGCCGCATTACATGCTGGCTCGGGCGAATAAGCTGATTGAGGGCGGGAATCCGAAAAAGGGGCGGCAGGAACTGGAAGCGATTATTCCGCTGTTGGGCGGCAATGAGCGTGAACTGGCTCGCGTCGGAATCGGGGTCGTCGACTATACCTCGCGCGATACAGAACCGGCGTTCCGCTATCTGCGGGGGCTGCAGGTGAACTCGCCCGAGGCCGACGCGGAGCGTCTTTTCTACGTTCTCTCCTGCGCGCGGCGCTTAGGGAATGAAGCTGTTGTGAAGGAGAGCCTCGCCCGCCTGGCCCAGTCATATCCCACTTCCAACTGGCGAATCGACGCTCTAATCGCCATCGGCACACAGTATACGTTGACGAATAAAGCCGAGTCCTACGAGCCCCTTTTTCGAGCTTGCTATGAAGCTCTTCCCGACGATCCGCGTACGGCGCAGTGTCACTGGAGGGTGGCTTTCGGCGAGTATTTGCGCCGCCGGGCCGATGCCGGAGACATGTTGAAGGCTCACCTGGTCCATTACCCGAAGTCGGATAAGGTGAGTGCCGCGATGTATTTTCTGGGCCGGCTAAGCGAATCGTCGAAGGACGCTGGTGCCGCTCGCGCCTGGTACGAAGCGATCGACAACACCTATCCCAATCACTATTACGCGATGCTCGCTCGCGACCGTTTGAAAGATGCTGAGATTGCCCGCGCCGCGTTGTCCATCGTGGTTCGAGATTTTCTGAAGACAATTCCATTCCCGCCCCGCAATCCGGGTTTGAGCTTCGAAATATCCAGCATCGCCGCGCAGCGAATCGAACGAAGCCGCCTGCTGGCTTCCTGTGGTCTGGACGATTGGGCCGAAGGCGAATTGCGTTTCGGAGCTAAACTGGACGAGCAGCCCCAGCTGCTGGCAATGGAAGCCGCGCAAATCGCCACGCGCCGTGGAGCTCCCGATCAGGGCGTGCGTTACATCAAGAGCATGGTGACGAATTATCTTTCCTTACCGCTTGAGACCGCGCCGTTTGAGTTTTGGAAACTGGCCTTCCCGCTTCCGTTTCGCGGCGATCTGGAACGCTACGCCAAGGAACGCTCGGTCGATCCATATCTGATGGCGGGATTGATTCGCCAGGAATCGGAATTCAACCCCAAAGCCATCTCCAAAGCGAAGGCCTATGGGCTGACGCAAATTCTTCCGGATACTGGCAGGGAACTCAGCCGCCGCTTGCGAAAGCCGCGGTTCACCAGCAATATGCTTTTTCTGCCGGCGTTGAATCTGGAACTGGGTACGTTCTATTTTCGTTCACTGAACGACGAACTGAAAGGCCGGACGGAAGCGACTCTGGCGGCTTATAATGCGGGCAAATCGCGAGCGGTGAACTGGCTGGGTTGGAACGATTTTCGCGAACCGGCGGAATTTATCGAATCGATACCATTTTCCGAAACCCGCGGCTACGTGCAGTTCGTGCTTCGCAATGCCGATTTCTATCGCCGGCTTTATACCGGCCGCCCCACGGAGCCGTACACCGCCGCCGCTACCGTAACTCCTACGCCCGCTGTGAAAAAGACCACAAGTACCACCCGCAAGCGCCGCCGGACCAAGTGACTATGGCTTGGCTTGCGCTTTCCCAGCCCGCTTTCGAATTAGCAAGTAAATACAGCCGGCAACCACGAGCACGATCGTAATCACCAGCAGATACTTATGCGCCGATTCGGAAATTACTTTCCAGTTAGCGCCAAAGTAATAGCCGAGCGTTACGAACGTGGATACCCAAAGCGCCGCGCCAGCAAACGCGAACGTCGCGAAACTAACCGCGGGCAGTTGGGATGTGCCGGCAACAATCGCCGTAAAGTGGCGGACACCCGGCATGTAGTATCCCACGAAGAGGGCCCAATGGCCGATACGATCGAACCAACTATGCACGCGCGCCAATCGCTGCTCCGTTACATGGATGTAGCGGCCGTATTTGTGAATGAATCCGAGACCTAGCGTTCTGCCGATGACATAGCTCAGCGTGATGCCCGACGCACTGCCCAGGAATCCAACGAAGATAGTCAGCCCCAGGTTCAATCGCCCTTGCGATACCAGATAGCCGGAGAACACGAGTAATGTTTCGTCGGGGATCGGCAAACCAACGATGCCCAACATCAATAGGAAATAGATGGCGATGTAGCCATAATCCGATACCCAACTGAGAACGCTTTCCATTTAGGCGTAGGCGCTGCGGTTAGACCGCGGGCTTCTTGCCTTCGGGGAAATTGTAGCCTTTGGGAACTACCGAAAAATACTCGATGAAGCGCTTCTTCTGTTCACCCACGTGAGCCGATTTGTCCAGCAGCAGCGTTCGCGCCAACTCAGCGAAGCGCTTACCAAGATCCGAACTCGCGTCTACCCACTTTGCCGCCTGCAAGGCCCGATGTACGCCGATATAGTCATTAGGCAAGGTCATGAATACAGGCACGCCGATCAGTTGTTGAATGTTCGCCGGAGTTATCATCATGCGCTTCTGGCAGCGGTTCACCAGGATGCAAACGCGGTCCGCCAGCCCGATGGATTTCAAGAAGTTGTATTTTTCCCGGGCCAGATGGAGAGCGGGAATCTCCGGGGTGCACACCAGGAAAATCTTCTTTGAGCGTTGCATGATCTCTAGCGAAAACCGTTCCAGACTGCCCGATAGATCGAAGCAGCACACCTTATAATTGCGTTGCATGAAATCGATCAGGTGACGAATTTGCGCGGTCTCAATCCGCATGTTCGGATTCAGCTTTCCGGCGTGCAACACATCCAGGCGATCCATCGATGTCACTAATTTCGGCCAGAGATTTTCATCCATCTGCATGGATTTCTCGGCGGCGTCGGCTACGGAATGCGTGTTCTCCAGGCGCAACATAAATCGCATCATGCCGGAGTTCAGGTCGAAGTCGGAAAGCACCACCCTGGTATCCGGCAATTCCGACAAAGCGCGGGCTAGATTCAAAGCGATTGTAGAAGCGCCAACGCCCGCTTTGGATGGCAGGAACGAATAAACTTCGTCGCTAAAATCGACTTCCACGGGTTTGCTAGCGAGCAAATCGCCCATTCGCGTCAATGATTCCCGTAGTGATCCCATTTGAATCGGGAGTGAAACGAATTCCCTAACGCCGGCGCGCATGGCCATAATGAGAATTTCGGAGTCGGCTTGCCGGCTTAACCCGACGATCTGAATACCAGGGGCGGCGTCCAGAGTGTGCGTGATCAGCGCGGTAGCGGTCTCCATGACTTCGGTGCTCAGGAATAGTAATTGCGGGGCTTGGGCTCGTATCACGCGGTCAAAATCTTCCACCGATGGATAGTGATCGATGTTGCGGGTAACGCCGACGTGTCCTACTTCACTGAGAGCCGTCTCGAGTTGTTGGGACAGGTCGCGGTCTGGGCTGATGATAATCGCGCGCAGCATGTCGGGAATGGGCCGGTAAGCCAAGTGTAACTGATATTAAGGCGCCCGTCGTTCTGGTAACATTCGGTCATGGCGAACAGCAAGAGCGGACTGATCACGGTGAAATGTCCGTGTTGCGAGGCGGAACTGAAGATCGACCCTGAGACCGAAGCCGTCATTCGCTACACCGAACACGTCAAACCGGCACAGTTCGGCGATCTTGAAACCGCTTACACCCGCTTCCAGGGCGAGGCAGGCCGCCGCGAAGAAGCGTTTCAGAAGTCTGTTCAGGAACAGAAGCAGCACCAGCATGTGCTCGACCGCAAATTCGACGAGCTTTTAAAACAGGTGAAAGAAAATCCTGACGAAGCACCGCCCCTGCGCGATATAGATATCGACTGATCGCTGCCCGGAGGACGCGATTAACTATTTTGTGTGACGCCCTCTTGACCCCCGCCGTCCATGGGACTTCCAAGGCGCCCAAAGCAAGTGCAATTGCCTGTAAACTTCCCGGCGAAAAATCCGATACTATATTCACACGCAATGAAGTACTTTCTGTTGTCGATCATTTGCTGTCTCACCAGCTATGCGGCAGCGCCTGCCAAGGACGCCCAGACTAAGCCGATGCCCGGTATGTCCGAGGCCCAGGTGGAAACTTGGGTGAAGACCTGGCAGAGGCGCTTGCATCTGGAAGACTGGAAAATCGAGTTGCAGATCGTTCGCACTGGAGATCTGAAGCCAGACACGCTGGGTAACCTGAAGTGGAACACCACGGAACATAGCGCCCGGATTCGCGTTTTAAGTCCCGTCGATTACGATCTTCCGGCGTTAGAGGTGCCGCAGGACATCGAGTACACAATCGTTCACGAACTGGTGCATCTGCAGCTATCGGTGCTGCCACGAGATTTAGGGAAGAAAGACGTGGAAGAGCTGGTGGTAAACCGAATCGCCGACGCCTTGATGGGTTTGGACAAAGGTCCGGAATTTAGACCCCGGGCCGCTGGTTCTGTCTCGACGTCACTAACCAAACGGCCCTCGAATTCCAACAATGTTGCCGGGCGCGCGGCGAATCCTACTTCGCCGAAGTAGCCTTCCACGTACCGCTGTCGACGCCGGAACCGTCCGCTACGGCTTTCGTTTCGTAGGTTCCTTCCATCGTGCTTCCTTTTAGCGTGCCCTTGATCGTGGAGCGCAAAGCATTTCCATCCAGATCGAATTCGTAAACCACTTCGACCTTGTCTCCATCTACTTTGACGGAAATAATTTTACACTTCACCTCGCCGCCAGACATTGAGAAACTTGCTTTGCCATCCCAATGGCCGCCGTCGGATGGCGTCAGAGTCAGGCTGATATCGCCTCCTCCGTTACTGCCTTCATACTTCCCCGTATACGTCCCGGCTACGTCTGCAAGAGCTACGGCCGAGAAGAGACAAATTGCCGCGATTGGAACTAGGAACCGCTGATACATATTCAGATCTCCGGGTAAAATTCAAAAAACGCGTCGAGAGACTGTTCGAGTTGGCCGCGGATTTCTTTCTCTCCGCCCTCGATCAGGTGCATCGTGATGTGTGCTTTCTTGCCGCTCTTTAACGTGATCTCCGCCTCGCTCACCGACTCCAATTCATCCAGTGGAAGCAGGCGCATCCCATAGACGAGCGCAAGTTTTGCCATGCAGCCATCGTATCAACAAGTAGGACGCGATGCTCTCGCGTCCTACGAATTATGCCCTGAGCGCGAATTAGTTTTCGAGCTTCGCGTCCAGTGTAATTTTCGCGTTCAGGACTTTGGAAATCGGGCACCCGGCCTTCGCTTGTTCCGCCGCAAGCTTAAATTTTTCCGGATCGGCGCCGGGAATCTTCGCCACCAGATCCAGATGGCTGGCGGTAATTGCGAATCCGCCTTCCACTTTATCGAGAGTGACAGTCGCGGTCACCCGCAGTTCTTCGGCTGTCATTCCCGCTTCCCCCAACTGTAGAGAGAGGGCCATGGCGAAACAGCCGGCATGCGAGGCTCCCAGAAGCTCTTCCGGATTGGTGCCGATGCCGTCGGCAAATCTGGTAGCAAAAGAATACTGTGTGTTCGAGAGAACGCCACTCCCAGTGGAGATGGAGCCCTTTCCCGACTTGATGTCTCCCTGCCAGATGGCAGATGCTTTACGTTGCATTTGATTACCTCTATCTCCAGTTTAATTGGTACGCTCAAATCGATGACGACCGCGCTTTCCGCCGATCCGTTCGTGAAGCAGCATGCTCCTGGCAGCGGGCATCCTGAGCGTCCCGAACGTTTTGATGCCGTATACATGGGAATGGAGCGCGCCGGACTGGTTCGAAATTTTACCCTCTTGCCCCCGCGCGAGGTAACCGATGACGAAGTGCTCACCTGTCATACTTCCGCTTATTTGAAAACCGTGAAGCGGGACATCGGCACGGGCGCAGATGAATTGAGTACCGGCGATACCCAGATCTGCCCTCGATCTCTCGATGCCGCCCGAAGGGCCGCCGGCGGTGTGGTTGCCGCGGTGGATTCCGTGATGACGGGCGCCACCGATAACGCCTTCTGCATCGTCCGTCCGCCCGGCCACCATGCAACGGCCGATCGCGGGATGGGGTTTTGCGTATTCAACAACGTGGCGATCGCCGCCCGCTATGCGCAGCGACGGCATGGTGCGGAACGAGTGCTGATTGTCGATTGGGATGTACATCACGGCAACGGTACGCAGGATATTTTCTACCACGATAACTCCGTATTGTTTTTCAGCACGCATCAATATCCGTGGTATCCGGGCACCGGCCGGGCGGAAGAGACTGGCGAGGGAGCGGGGAAGGGCAGCACCATTAACTGTCCACTGCCCGCTTATTCCGGGCCCAAAGAAATTCTTGCCGCGTTTCAGACGAAGCTCTTGCCCGCGGCTGCGCTCTTTCAACCCGACATCGTTCTTATTTCCGCCGGCTTCGATTCGCGCATCGACGATCCGCTAGGGCAATTTCTGCTGGAGGATTCCGACTTCCAACTACTGACCGGCCTGATTCAGGAGATTGCCGCGAAGCACGCCGGCGGCCGGATCGTATCGGTGCTGGAAGGCGGTTATAGTCTTACCGGGGTCGCCGCCGCCGCAACCGCCCACGTAGAAACCTTGAGCGGCTTTACTGCCTGAGCGCTTCCACCTCACGGTTGGTGAGATGACGGTACTTGCCCATCTCCAGACCGCTGATCTCTAAGGCCCCAATAGAGGTTCGCACCAGCTTTAGCACCTTCGCCTCCAGCGCTTCCACCATTCGCCTTACCTGCCGGTTGCGGCCCTCGGTAATGGTAATTTCGAAGAACGTATACTTCTCCGAATCGCGAACACGGCGCACTACAGCGGGACGCGTGGGTCCATCGTTTAGCGCGATGCCATTGCGCAGCAATTCCAATTGATCGTCGCTCAAGAGTTTTGAGCTCTTCACCAGATAAGTCTTTGCCACCTTGTGCTCGGGATTGGTGATCAGTTCGGCTAGCTGCGTGTCGTTGGTTAGTAGCAGCAGACCGCTGGTTTCCAGATCGAGCCTGCCTACGGGAAACACCCACTGACCCAGATCATGCATCAGGTCGTACACAGTCGGGCGGCCTTCGGGGTCCTTATAGGTGGTAATAAATCCCTTGGGCTTATAGAGCAGCAGATACATCTTTTTTTGGGGCTGCAGCGGTTTTCCGTCCAGGGTTACGGTGTCGGTATTCAGGTCTACCCATTGGTCGGGAGTCTGCACCAGCTTGCCATTCACCTGCACTCGACCCGATCCGATCCAAGTACGAGCCTCGGTGCGTGACGCCACGCCGGCTTTGGAAATGACGCGTTCCAGGGTTTTTAATTCGCGCATATCTTCTTCGGCTTCGGGACGCACCGGAGCCTGCGCGCGGAATCGATTCGGCGGTTTTGGCGGAAGGCGATCGCGCGAATCCGCGGGACTGCGCTTTCCTTCTTTTGGCTGCGAAAACTTTTTGCGCTCGGGGGAAGATTCGTACTGATTCTTGGGCGACGAGTAGTTCACCGGTTTTGCGGAAGGCCGCTCCTCGCGGCGGGCTGGCGAGTAGCCTTTCCCAACGGGGCGTGGAGGGCGGTCATCTTGTCTGGAAGCGGGCGGATAGTCTCTTCTTTGGGGACGGTCGTCCTGTCGCGGCGCGGGTCGATCCTCGCGTCTTGGCGCTGGTCGATCGTCTTGCCGTGGAGCCGGACGATAATCTCTTCTTTGGGGACGGTCGTCCTGTCGCGGCGCGGGTCGATCCTCGCGTCTTGGCGCTGGTCGATCGTCTTGCCGTGGAGCCGGACGATAATCTCTTCTTGGAGGACGGTCGTCTTGTCGCGGCGCGGGCCGATACTCCTGCCGAGGCGCTGGTCTATCGTCTTGCCGTGGAGCCGGACGATAATCTCTTCTTGGAGGACGGTCGTCTTGTCGCGGCGCGGGCCGATCCTCGCGTCTTGGCGCGGGTCGATCGTCTTGCCTTGGAGCCGAACGATAATCCTTCCTCGGAGGTCGGTCGTCCTGTCGCCCTGGAGAACGGTTCCCCTGCTGAGGACCGGAACGCTGCGGACTTGGTCGCGAATACTTCTTCGATGTGGGTGGTTTTCGGTTCACGGATGCGCTTCTGTCCTTTTATGATCGTACAAAACAGTCCTCCATCGTTACCAGGAAACGCGATCGACTCTGATTCCGTCGCAAACCCAGGAGCATCTCTGTAGTGCCGGGCGAAAAGCCTGATGCCGGATGAAACGGGATTAATCAATATAGTAGTTATGGAATGACTATGCGCTCTCTATTGATTTCGGGGCTTCTGCTGGCGAATACCGCCAACGCGCAGCCCCACCGTTGGGCCGATACGAAAGCAAAGGCCTGGTACACCCGTCAGCCGTGGCTGGTGGGCAGCAACTACATCCCGGCGAACGCAATCAATGAACTTGAGATGTGGCAGGCTGAAACCTTCGACCCGCAACGGATTGACCTTGAACTGGGCTGGGCGGAAAGTCTGGGCATGAACACCATGCGCGTCTTCCTCCACGATTTGTTATGGCAGCAAGATGCGGATGGCTTCAAGAAGCGCATCGATCAGTTCCTGACGATTGCGGCCAAACACAAGATTCGCCCGATGTTCGTCTTATTCGATTCCTGTTGGGACCCGAATCCCGCGCTGGGAAAGCAACACTCGCCGATACCCGGCATTCACAACTCCGGATGGGTGCAGAGTCCAGGTGGAAAGGCCTTGAGCGATCCCGCGCAATATCCGCGCTTAGAGGCTTATGTTAAGGGCGTGGTGAGTGCGTTCAGCCATGACTCGCGCGTGTTGGCATGGGACGTATGGAATGAGCCGGACAATAAAAACAATCCCAGCCACGGTAAGATTGAGCCGCCAAACAAAACGGAACTCGTGCTTGCTCTGCTGCCGAAGGTGTTTCTCTGGGCTCGCATGGCGGACCCGCAACAGCCTCTGACTAGTGGCGTGTGGAATGGCGAATGGGCTGACCCGGCCAAGCTCAGCGCGATGGAGAAGATACAGCTGGATGAGTCCGATGTGATCTCGTTCCACAACTACGGTCCGCCGGAGCAATTTGAGAGTCGCGTGCAGTCGCTGGCACGCACCCATCGTCCGATACTGTGCACCGAGTATATGGCTCGCGGCGAAAAGAGTACCTTCGAGGGAACTCTACCGGTTGCCAAAAAAGACCATGTCGCGGCGTACAACTGGGGATTGGTGGCGGGAAAAACACAGACGTTCCTGCCCTGGGATTCGTGGGAGCATCCCTACACTGACCATGAACCAAAGGTGTGGTTCCACGAGTTGTTTCGCACCGATGGCAAGCCTTACAAACCCGAAGAAGCCACGTTCATCCGCGACATCATCGGAGTGCGCCCGAGGCGTCCGGCAGCTTCCGCCGAGCGCTAACTAATCGCGCCGTCGGAGGAACGCGAGTACGCCGATACCCAGCGCGCCCAGAGCGAAGGTCGCGGGCTCAGGTACCGCGGCGCTTGCCGTTACGAGTGTCGATCCGTCAGTACCGAAATTACCGTCTTGCGTCGTGATGCCGCCTTTCCCGTCTAGTAGAACGGTCGCGATCGCGCCGTTGTCCAGCGTTCCGAAAAGCGGACTGAAGTCGCTGTCTTCCAGGAAGACAAAGAACTCACTGCTATCGGTGGACCCGCCACCCACCGCGGGGCCGGAAAAATTGAGCGTGAAGGTGAATGAAGTGCCGAACGTGGTGACGGCGCGGGTATAGAAATTAGCTAAACCTTGATCGTTGGGAATCACTAGCGGAGGAGCTTCAAAGCTACCAGTAACGCCGGTTGAACTGTCTGTGGCCCCGAACGCGTAACCACTCTGCTGGAAGTCCGTCAACGTCGCCACCGCGCTTAACGGCGAATTAAACGGATTAAATTGCAGGTCCAGATACACGGCGCCCGCAGGTACCGTTGGCGTGTTGATGGTAACGGTGATCGGTCCCGCGATGACGGCGAGCGGCGTAACGCTCAGCGCCAGGAATGCTACAAGTGTTCGTCGATTCATTTTCTATTTTCCCTGTTTAATTAACTAGAAGATTCCATCGAATACTGTGGTGCTGAAGCTGATGGGGGCATTGGTTGGATCGGCGAAGCTGATCGTTACGAGTGCACTGGTAGCACCAGGAGCCAGACCACCCGGGAGATTTATAGTCGCATACGGTACACCGTTTTGGGTCGGCAGATCGGGTAGTGTAGCAGCGGCGGTCAGGTTGTTAAAGAATACGTAGAGTGGCCCGGTGAGTGCCACCCCTCCAGTGTTAGTGATGCTGATTTGGCCGTTGTAACGATGCGTCGCGCGGTTCAATGCAACCGGTTTACCGTTCACTGTCACACGGCTGGTTATTTCCATCGGCAACGTCACATAAACTACCGGCATATCGTGGTCGGACAGCCGCTCCGGCCGATTAAAATTATTTTTGTAGGTCGGTCCTTCCGGGAAATCCGCATCGTTACGGGCATCGGCCGCTTGCCGCACGCGGGGTAACAGCTTGCCATTGATAATCGCGTGATCAATCGACTGCAGCACACCGGAGAACGTGTAAGAATAACGGTCAAGCGGATCAAGCGTCGTAAGATTCGTCAGCGTGGGGCTTGGGATCGCCGTGCATGGAGCATCCACCGCCAACTGCGCCGCCGTGAAGTATTGCGTATCTGCCGGACTCGGCAAGCCAGTGATGCAACCCAGCGAATCAACGTAACCATCGTTGAACTGGTAAGCGTTGAAATCGCCCACAAGGATCAGATTGTCCGTTGTATTCCAGTTCGTGGTTTGTTCCGGAAGCAGTCCGGAAATCAGCTTCGCCAGATAGATTGCCTGTTGGTTGCGCTTGGTTCGGACGCGTTCCCCATTGCCGATGCCGGGCTGATCGACGCTGCCCAGCGAACGAAGGTGATTCACCACGATGCGGATGGGCAACCCCGAGTCTGACCCCGGAGCCTTGGCGATTCCCTTGAACGTGACGGGCGGGCGATCGTTCAAAGTATTGGAAGCACCGCCCGGCTCCACGAACGTAGTGCCGCCGCCATATTGCGCGCAATCCTGCAGCGCTACTTTATCTTTTTTGTAAACCACCGCGACATTAATCGCACTGGGGTCGTTTGTACCGAACATGCACCAGCCGTAGTTCGGATTCGGCTTGCCATCGTTCACCGCGTCCGTATTGAGCTTGGCGACGATATCCGTAATCACCGGGAAACTGCTGGATCCGCTCGCTAGCGTGGGCGCTTCCACTTCCTCGAAACCGATAATATCCGGTGTGTTCAGCACGTTCCGAACCGCGAGCGAGAGCTTGTTCAAGCGCCCCTGATAAGCAGTTGTAGTCACGGTAACCGCGCCGTTGCCTTCGGCAATATCGTTGTAGAAACGTTGAATATTGAAGTCGGCAATCGTCAGGTCCGTCGACAGTGCCGCTGGAACGGGAATCGCGCTGATGGTTGGAGTGCTTGGCGAATACGTGCCCGCCTCAGCCGCGTCGCTGTAGAGTGTGTACTGCCCTTGCGATGTCGTGTAGTCCATCACCCCACTCAGATTGCTGACAGTCGTACCGGGCGCCACTTCGAATGCCGTTGGACCGGCGAGCGCCGTGGTATCGACGCGAAGAACTTCCGGGTTGCCGTTGTAGCCCGGGACAGTTGCCGCGGCATCGGCTGGGCGGCGTGTATCCAGAATGCCCGGCTTGCGATAAGAACGCGCGCCACCAGCGAGAGTGGTAATAAAGAACTGGCCGTTGGGCGTTGCCGTTTCGTTAGGTTCATCGAGATTTCCAAGGCTTGGCCCCACCACGGTCGAGGTAGGAACCGTCACCCGCATCGCCAGCCACTTGCGCGATTGAATCGCCGTCCCGTTAGGATCCAGCGAACCAATGGCGATCGTTACCGGAGCGGGCAGACTGCCCAACACATCCGTCGCCAGTATCTGGCAGTTCGCCGGGCTACCCAATTCCGTCAACGGGAAGCTTCCCACTGGGGCCGTCGAGGGGACAAAATCACTGACAACGCCGTCGATCTGGATTGAGTTGCCAACCACGGCGCACGCCGGTCGAGCGCTGCTGCCTGTGAACACCAACAGGCCTTCAGAAGTATTTGGGTCGGCATCGCGATCGGCCGGAAGACTCTCGATATAGAAGCCACCAACACCGCTGGTTGCGGCGCGGATCGCCGTGACGACACCGCGCGTAGTAACGGCTGCGCCAGCCTTTGGCGACGTCGCGCCAGAGCCGGTGATCTGATAAATTTGCGTCACTGTCGCCGGAGCGGTTACCGTCAGCGCGATGGTGAAATTAGAACTGCGCGACTGCAGATCGGCAACAGTACAGGGGAGCGAATATCCCGCGGGATTTGTACCCAACGGTATTGTGTACATGGTCGTATAAGGGCCCGTACCGGTTAAAGCTAGCGTAGTGCTGCCGCCGATAGTGCTTGCATCGCAACTCACCGTAATGCCCGTCGATGCCGGATTGCTGCCTGGCGTCACCGTGGCGCTCAATGTCGTCTGGCTCCCCGGACTTAAGGAATTCGGAGTTGCCGTTCCCACTCCGCCAAGAGTAGTGGGTCCAATGGGAACGCAGGGATTCAAGGTCGTTCCCGTATTTCGCGGCGCTGGGGCCGCAATCGTAAAATCGTTTACATTGTTGTCGGTGTCGGTACAGCCGCTGGCATTTCGCAATGCCGCCGTAAGGTTGCTAAGCACGGCCGTCGGACTCGTCTCAAAGCAACTCGCGGTTGGACCGAAGCCAATAACATCCACGATTGTTGAACCGGTTCCCGTTGGACAGGCTGCCGAAAGCGCAGTCGTGTTCGAAACCAAAGCCACTCTTCCAGTGCTTCCCGAAAGGGGGATCGTGCCGGTTGCATCGGGTGTTGGCAGAGCTGTCGTGCCGCCTGCTCCCTTCGCTTCCTGGATTAGATAATACTGGCCCGCCGCAATTGAACCTGTCAGATTCGTAACCTGCCAGGCGCTGGTGCCAGCCGCGCTGTTGTACTGCACGCTCCACCCGGCCAGGCTCATCGGCGCATCGCCCGTGTTAAAAATCTCGATAAAATCGTTCGTTAAAGTCGCGCCGGAATTGCCGCCACCGCCGTAAACTTGGCTGATTACGATTTTCGGATCCGCGAACATCGCCGAGCAACTCGCAAAGGCGAGCAAAGCTACAGCGAACACACCGCGCGCTGGATGCAGTTTAGAGCGAAACATAGAATTCTCCTGGATTTCCGTTACGAGGGCTGATGAATTGGCTTACGAAGAGACGCAACTTCGACATGGTATCAATATGACCCGCTGAATTGCATTACAAGTTGAATACAATCCAGTAAAGCGCATCTACCAAAAAAACCGGTCGACCACGCGCGGCGGCCCCGAGTTCCCGTCAATTACCTCAGTCGCGATCACTAACTGAATATTCTTGCGGTCCCAATCTCGAGGCGCCTGTTTTATCGCGTTCTCAAAATGGCGGGGATCGGTAAGAAATTCTCCGGCGGCAACCGTGCCAAAGCCCGTTAGCCCCCCGGCGATCACTACCATCCGGTCTGTTGTAGGATCCAGCACTCGGGAGATTAATGCGTAATCGCGAACCAGATTCTGATAAGGAGCACTGTAATTCACTGCTAGATCTTTCTTGCCCGGATTCTGCCGGTCGCGAATCCAGAACGTGGTTCCGTCGCGTTCGAAACTAAAACGCATAGGCCCGGTCAAGCGCATCGTCCAGTCATTATTGAACCCGCCCAGAAGAATAACCGGCCCGCTGCGCAAATCCGCGAAGCTGGTGGAACTGCCGCCCAGGATGCGGAACGATCGTCCCCGTGCCTCTAATAATCCGGCCATCCGGGCTAGAGTCTGAACATCGTGTAACGCGACATTCTGGCTACCCATGTAATACAGCTCCGACATCGTGATTCGCGCCGCTGGATTACTTCGCGATTCAGCCACCAAAGGGATGTCGGGGTTCGGAGTCCGCCCCGGTTCCTGCGCCACGGCTAGAAAAGCGCGCTGTCCAATGCAGATCAGTACGGGAAGCGGCGACTCCAGTGCCGGGCCCCAGAATTGATCCAGCGCCGTGTGAATCAATTTCGGCCTCGACCACGCGACGCCTATTACAATCCCTGCCAGCGCCGCGGCGATAGGGATCGCGAAGGCCAGGAGTGGGAAGCGAAATGGTTTAGCCGGCCGCAACATATCCGCATCGGGAATCGCCGCGGGTTGGCCGGGCTGGATCGCCGGACCGTGAAATTCAGGAACATAAGATCCCGGCGACAGATCGATTCGAATTTCAGATTGATGTTCCGCCGCATGATAATACTGCGCGATTCTTTTACGAATTTCGCCCGCCGTGGCGCGCACAATGGGATCGGCATTTGTGTCGTAATTCGGCTGTCTGGCAAATACCTCAATGCCTAGCGTGCGTTCCTTCAGTTCATCGCCGTGGCCCTCCAGCGTTTGCTCCACCACGTGCCGCAAAAGGGCCGGGAAACGTTTGCTGTTTCGGAACAAAGGGTCGGACAACATCCGCTCAAGTTGATTACGGATCGAGTCGCGTTCAGACTCACTCGCCGGAAAGGAACGCTCGCGAGCGTGGAGAGTTTCCATGGTCGACGGGGAAATTGTATCACTTTTGCCCGTAATATGATTTGGCCCATCTTGAAGCGTTAACAATGTCGATTCGGAGTACGGTACGTCTGTCCCAAGCCGATTAACACAACGGTGTAACAATTCCGCAGGCAGCTGAAACGGTTGATTTTAGCGGTGGTTTTAACTTCCGGTTACCGTACAGTCCTTGCATTCATCTGCCAGTGAATTCAGGCTATTGCGAATAGAGCTTAAGGTCTAAGTTTTCGTATCGGCTGTCCCGCGCCACTTAAGCTCCACTTGCTAACCGTGAAATCAATGTTGAATTTCCAGGGGAGAAGACAAATGAATCGATCAAGACTAAGTCAGTTCTTGACCATCGGATTGTTCCTGAGCGTGTTTCCATTTACAGCCGCCGCCCAGGATGCAACCATCGTTGGAACAGTAGTTGACCCTTCCGGTGCGACTGTTCCGGAGGTCGCCATCACCGTCACCAGCGCCGACACCGGCCAGGTCCGGCGATTCAAGACCAATGACTCGGGCCAGTACGTCATTCCAGAACTCCGCATCGGACGCTACTCGATTAAAGCCGAGATATCGGGTTTCAAGACGGCCGAGCATCGCGATGTGGTTTTGAATGTCGGCGATCGTGAACGTATCGATTTCAAATTACAGGTCGGAAATACGTCCGAAAGTATTGAGGTTAGCGCCACGGCCGTTACGCTGCAAACAGAATCCGGGGAAATCAGCGACGTCATCACGGGTGAGAAGGTGACGCAGTTAGCCACCAACGGCCGCAGCCTTTATGCGCTGGCGACATTGACGGCTGGCGCTTCCAGTTCCATGCCCGATTTCCAGAGTCCGACGCCCGTCGGTGGCGACGCCAGTGTCAGCTTCAACGGCCTGCGCCAGAACCACAATATCTGGTTAATCGATGGCGGGGAAAACGACGATCGCGGTGGCGCCGGAGGCATCAGCATCATGCCTTCCATCGATGCCATAGCCGAGTTTCGAACGCTAACCTCCAACTACAGCGCGGAATACGGGCTGGCCTCGGGGGCGACGCTCACCATGGCTTTTAAATCGGGGACCAAACAATTTCACGGGTCCGCGTGGGAGTTCTTGCGCAATGATGCACTGGACGCCGGCAACTACTTCACCAACGCCGCGGGCGCGAAAGCTCCTGAGTTGCGATTCAACACCTACGGCTTCAACGTCGATGGCCCCGTCACTTTCGGTAAACTATACAATCGCAACCGCAACAAGACTTTCTTCTTTTACAACATGGAATGGCGCAAGCTTGTGCAGGGCGGGTTGGTAAATCAAACCGTGCCGTTGGCCAGCCAGTACGGCGGACAATTCGCCACCGCCGTGAACGTTCCGCAAGCCAGCCAGCTTTCGGCCGGTCAGCTTGCGAAGTTTACATCGCTTGGCCTGGTCCCCGGCTCACCCTTTCCCGGTAATAAGATTCCCTCCACTCTTCTCGATCCCAATGCCCAGGCCTTACTGAAAGCTGGCATCTTTCCGGCGCCAAATAATGGGGCGCAATTCGTCGGTGGCAACAAGCTTCCCACGGATGTTCGAGAAGAAATTGTCCGCATCGACCATCAGTTCAACGACAAGTTTTGGATCTTCGGCCATTGGGTGGCGGAGCAAATCAGCCAGACCTACGGCACGGCGCAATGGAGCGGCGACAACGTTCCCACGGTCGGCGATGTATTCGGAAATCCATCCTATAGTGGCGTGCTGCATGCCACCTATTCGATCAGCCCGACGCTTCTGAATGAGACTGCTTTCAACTACAACGGAAACCGTATCGGCATCGTTCCCACGGGTGTCATCACAAGGCCTAGCGGATTTAACACGCCCGAGCTATTCGCCGGTAACAACCTGAATCGTATTCCGGCAATCAATCTGCAGGGCACCACAGGAGCGCAGTACGACAGCTCCAGCTGGCCCTGGCATAACGTCGCCGACGATTATCAGATTCGCGATGACATCTCCTGGACCAAGGGCAAGCATCAACTGAAAATGGGCGCCAGCTGGGCGCTGTACAAGAAAGTGCAGGATCTTTTCGGCAGCACGCAAGGCTCGTTCAACTTCAATGGAAATTACACCGGTAATGACTTTGCCGATTTCCTTCTGGGATACGCGAACTCCTACACCGAGCTTGCCGTTCAGGATCACGGAAACTGGAACAACGTTTCCTGGGCCGCCTACATTCAGGACAACTGGCGCGTAACCAGCCGTCTTACTTTGAATCTCGGCCTGCGCTGGGACGGCGTGCCTCACACATATGAAGCGAACAATCGCCAATCGAATTTCTACTCGCAGTTGTACGATCCGGCAAAAGCGGCAATCGTCCTGGCGAACGGAAATGCGATTAGCCCGAACAGTCCGGGACTCGGGACCAGTCCTAATCCTCTGTTGAACGGATTGCAGTTCTATTTGAACGGAATCGGAATAGCCGGCCAGAACGGCATACCCAAGGGCCTGGTAAATAATCATTGGGCGGCCTTCGCCCCTCGAGTCGGCTTTGCGTATGACCTTACCGGGCGCGGCAAGACCGTGCTTCGCGGCGGATTCGGCATCATGTATGAACGCATCCAAGGTAACGACGTATACAACGCCGGACCGAATCAGCCGTTCAGCACCAACGTCACGTTCAACAACGTGTCTCTATCGAACCCTAATCTCAGCCTGCTCTCCGGCCAAACGCTGAGCGCTCCCATTACCGTCGGCAGCATTACCGGGCTGGCCGAAAATGATTATAAGCTGCCCGCCAGTTATCAGTACAGCTTTGGCGTACAGCATGAAATCCATCCCGGCTCGGTGATCTCGGTATCGTATGTCGGCAACACAAACCGCCATCAGAACGACTATCGCGATATCAACCTGCCATCCCAAAGTCTTCTGCCAAGCCTGATTAAAGGGACGATTCCATACAACACGGTTCTCCCTTATCAGGGTTTCCACGACATTAAGCTGTCTGAAAATGCCGAGAACTCGCACTACAATTCGCTGCAGGTGAATATGCACTCGCAGTTGAAGCGCGACCTCACTTTGCAAGTCGCCTATACTTTGTCGCGCGTCATTGATCCGGCCACTTCGTTCGGGGGTGATCTCTATACGGTTTCTAATCCCTATAACCGCGCCTACGATAATGGGCCAGGGCAAGGCGATCGTACCCATATCGCGCAGATCAACTTCATCTATTCGGTTCCGCTCTTTCGCGACAATTCCAATCGCCTCGTAAAAACGTCGCTCGGCGGTTGGCAGGTGTCGGGAATCGTGACTGCTGAAACGGGACTACCGCTCAACGTCACTCTCGGCGGTTCGCAAGGCAGCAACGGCTTGGCCGACGCCACGAACAGGCCGAATTACGGAGGGAATCTGAGCTATCCGCAAGCCGTCACACAATGGTTCAATCCCAACGCATTCTCCACCCCGGCCATCGGTGAGTTCGGAAATCTGGAGAAAGGATTCGTGCGCGGACCGGGACGTCATAACTGGAACGTTTCGCTCTTCAAGAGCTTCGTGTTTAATGAACGCGGCAGCCGCTTCGAATTCCGCGCAGAGAGTTTCAATACGTTCAACCACACTCAGTTCCACGACGTCAGCTCGAGTTTCTCTTCCAGTAACTTCGGCGCCGTCACGTCGACTTTCGATCCGCGAGTAATTCAGCTCGGAGCGAAGTTGATTTTCTAAGCTTCCCGTTGGAGGTCCGTCGTTGCAGAACGGCGGACCTCTATTCTTTCGCCGGCGGCAACTGAATGGGTGGTTCTTCTTCTTTTTTCCGTTGCAGCTTCTTCACTGCCGCAAACTCCGCCGCGGCCTCTGCTGATTTACCCAGTTCCCGGTAAAGACGGGCCAGCCGGTAATGCGCTTCAGCGCGCGCCGGGTCGATTCGAATCGCCTCCCGGAAAGCCGCGATCGCTTCTTCCGGACGCTGTTGCTCGGCGTACAAAATTCCTAAATCGAATTGAGCCACGCGTAGATTGGGGTCCAGTGCTGTAGCTCCACGCAGCAACTCCGTGGCCTCATCTGGCTTGTCGGCCTTCATCAGGGCATCACCCAAATAGGCCATGGCTTTCGCGTTCGCCGGATTATTCTTCAACTCACTTCTAAATTCCAATGCCGATTCTTCGTAGCGTTTTTGCTTCCAATATAGATAACCCAAGCCGAAGTGAACCTCCGGTTGCCGGGGCGATGTCTTCGCCGCCGCTTCAAATTCCACGATCGCCTCAGCGGTCCGGTATTGGCCGTCCAGCGCCTCGCCTAACAGCATGTGTACCGCGGCCGATTGCGAATCCCGCTGTAACAATCCACGGAAAATATTCATCGCGGCGTTGTGTTGGCCCGACCATAAATAACTCTTCGCCAGCAGATATTGCAGTTCGGTATTCTGCGGTTCGGCGGCGGCCAGCGGCTCCAGACGTTCCGCCGCTTCCTTGTACTGGGCTAGCCCGAAGTAACTCATCGCGATCAATGTTGCTGCCTGCGCCGTGGGCGATTCCCGCTCCAGCGCCGAGATCGCTTCTTGAAAATTTCCGATCTTGAACCACGCCAGGCCAAGGTTCAGATAGATGCCCGGCAGCGTCCGATCAATCGCAACGGCTCGTTGATAGCACGCAATGGCATTGCGATAATCCTGCTTCTGGGCAAGGGCGACACCCCGCTGAGCCTCGGCAATCGCTTCCGGCTTGTAGGACTGAGCCAGTAATGCGGCGCTCGCCAGCAACAGCCCGAAGGGCTTGTAAAACATCTTCACCAGTGTATGAGAAACGCGTATGAGAAACTAACATCCGATATGACTCGCCGCGAGCTTCTTGCCGCGCTGGGGGCACTGCCCGGCATCGCCACCGCCCAGACATATCAGGGCATGGCATCGCGCAACGTCAAAGCCGCGGCGCGAAGCAAGCCATCGGGCCTGCCGTTTCATTCGCGATTGGTCGATGTCGCCAAGGATGCGAAACTGACCGCGCCCGTTATCTACGGCGGTGTCGCCACCAATACTTACATTCTGGAAGCGATGGGATGCGGCATCGCCTTCCTCGATTACGATAACGATGGCTGGCTGGATATCTTCCTGCTTTGCGGCACCCGTCTGGATGGCCCGCCACCCGGAGCTACCAACCGTTTGTATCGCAACAACCGCGACGGCACGTTTACCGACGTCACGGAAAAGTCCGGCTTGAGCCGCACCGGGTGGGCCTGTGGCGTCACTGTCGGCGATTACAACAATGACGGATTCGAAGATATTTTTGTCACCTATTACGGGCACAATGTCCTCTATCGCAATAATGGCGACGGTACATTCACCGATGTCACTAAACAGTCGGGTCTGCTCGAAGCCGCGGTTCGCTGGGGCACCGGCTGTACGTTCGTCGATTATGATCGCGATGGCCACCTCGACCTTTTGATCTCGCGCTATTGTGCTTTTGATTTTGAGAAGGTTCCGAAGGCCGGAGCCGATCCACATTGCAATTTCAAAGGCGTCCTGGTGAACTGCGGGCCGCGCGGATTGCCGCAAGAGTCGCTCACGCTGTATCGCAACAATGGCGATGGCACTTTCGTTGACGTCACGCAAAAAGCTGGTCTCGATAAGGCTAGCCGAGGCTACGGTCTTACTACGGTCGCCGCCGATTTCGATAACGACGGTTGGCCTGATTTGTATGTCGCCTGCGACACCACTCCGTCGCTGTTATTCCGCAATCGGCGCGACGGCACGTTCGTCGAAGAAGGCCTGGAGCGCGGCGTTGCCTTGAATGAAGATGGGCAGGAGCAGGCCGGCATGGGAATCGCCATCGG
Source organism: Bryobacterales bacterium (assembly GCA_038239345.1). Classification (GTDB taxonomy): domain Bacteria; phylum Acidobacteriota; class Terriglobia; order Bryobacterales; family Bryobacteraceae; genus JBBSEX01. Next base: position 49,053 of record JBBSEX010000022.1, on the reverse strand, counting down.
AGATTACAGCTTGCACGGCAGCCTCGACATCTTCAAAACCCATTTCGCCGCCGACACCTCCGCGCTCTTCCTCAACGACACCAAGGGTTGGTTCAGCGACACAACCATGGGCAGCGGAATAGGAGTGGAAAATCGCTATGTTTGTTGGGGCACGGGGTTTGTCGATCTCGATAACGACGGCCATCCCGATCTGTTGGTAGTCAGTGGCGGCGTCTATCCGGAAGTGGAAAAAACATTTCCCGATTTTGCTCATCGAACTCCGCGTTTTGTCTTCCGCAATCTTGGAGGAAAAAAGTTCGAGGAACTGCTGGACGAAGCCGGTCCAGGAATCGCCGAGCCTCATTGCAGCCGCGGCTGTGCCTTTGGCGATTTCGATAATGACGGCGATATGGATGTTCTGATCGTGAACCTGAATGAGCCGCCCTCGCTTCTTCGCAACGACGTCACGGGCGCAAATCATTGGATGAAAGTGAAACTCGTCGGCGTGAAATCAAATCGTAGCGCCATCGGAGCCCGCGTCACCGCCGCCTATTCCGGCAAAAAGCAGGCACAAGAAGTCGTTGGTCAATCCAGCTATTTGTCGGTTAACGATCGTCGTCTCCACTTTGGTTTGGGTGATGCCGCTATCGCCGAGATTGAGGTTCGCTGGCCGAATGGTGGGGTGGAATTATTCAAGGCCGTTGAAGCGGACCAGCTGATCGTGATTAAGGAAGGTGCCGGAATCATCGAACGATCCAAATTTCATCGGGCCCGTTGAGGAGCGGCGTGATGTTTTCGTCAGTTTCGTCACGCTTGAGTATGATCCAAAGACTGGCCATCGCCACCCTGCTGATGGAAATATCGGGATGGTGCCAAGGCTATTACCGCCCCGTGGCGCCCCAGCCCCAATCGAAACCCCCGTGTGGACACTATGGAACTCCGCCCTGCGAATCCACGCAACATCCGGCGGCCGTAACTATACCGCCGGGCGCGACCGCCGATCAGGTTTACGACTTAGGCGCCCAGGCGTTCGCCAGGAGAGAGTATCCAATCGCCTCCGGCTACTTTGAGCGTGCCGCCGAGATGGGCAGTGTCCGTGCGCAGGCTTCCTTGGGATTTAATTATATGAAGGGTAAAGGCGAGCCGAAAGATCAGCAAAAGGCCGTCTATTGGGTAAGTAAAGCAGCGGAGAAAGGACACCGCGTGGCCCAATGCCAGCTAGGCCAGTTCTACGAAGAGGGCGACGGCCTTCCCCCCGACATGAAAAAGGCGATGTACTACTATCAGCTCAGCGCGAACCAGCACTGGTTTCAATGTGAACGCACGATCGGAGTTTATTACGAACTTGGTTTGGGCGGTCTGACCAGGAGCAGGGCTACCGCCATCGTCTGGTTAACCCGGGCCATGGAAGACGGCAAGGACGGATTCTCGCAGGATCTGGTGACGATGTTGAAGCGCTCCGATACTCCCCGCTTTGCGAACTCGGATGAGATGGGAGCCCGTCTCGGCGTTCTGTTGGGCGATGCTCTACCGAAGTGGACCGGAGGAGCCGGCCCTCGTTCCAAGCCATGCAGAAGCGGCGGAACTTCCCGCGCCACCGACGGCAACGGCAACTGTCCCGCGGGCTTCGATCGAGGCAACGGCTTCGAACATTAGAGAGACTTGGGATGACCCCGCAGTGAGGTTTTCGCGAGGGCACGATTTCCACTAATGGTTCATGGTCTGAACGGGGACTACGAGGCGGACCGGTGTCTTCAGCGCAAACGTAAGAGCTGTTAGCGACGGGACATAAAGTAATGGGCCCCGTATCATGATCGACTGTACCTTCGGATCTTTTATCTTGGCTGCGCCGGGTACGTCTTCGGGGACGGCCAAAATTGCTTCCCCGTTTAGCGATTGAAAATTGGCCCACTTATCGCCGCCCACATTCACCCCAACTAAATCTAACGTTTGGTTGCCCTCTCCGATCGATATCAGATGCAGCAGAAGTCCCGCACCCTTTCGGATGATCGTGCTTTCTTCCACCACGACGGGATCGAGAACCGTTGCCCGGAACGCTTGTCCTGGAGGTTCCCGCGCCGTGTCGATAAAGTCTAATAGCTTGATGCGGATTTTTGTTCCGCTGGGTAGTTCCAAACCGCGGGTGATTGGCGGACTGGTGCAGTCTTCTGGTAAAGACTCGACGGTGATTGCTGCTATATCGGCGCGGGCATACACCTCGGTGCGCCCGCACCGCTTCACCACGATCTCACTTGCGTCCATCGACACAATCGCGCCAACCACGGTCTTCCCGTTGTTGAACTTCAGCAACTCGGCATGCGCGCTGCATGCGATCAACAGACCGCTGAGCGCGACAGAAAAATACCGCATCGGCTACAGGGAACGAAGAAAGTCCAGAACCGCCTGTTTGTCGCTGGTGGGAAGAGCATTAAAATTAGCGATCACAGCGTTCGCTTCGGAATCGTCGTAGGAATTGCCGGTCGTAAGATCGGAGCACCCGAAGTTCGGATTCAGGGCGGCATTCTGGGAGTCGTCGCCGCCGTTTCCGTTTCCGTTTCCGTTTCCGTTTCCGTTGCCGTTGCCGTTGCCGCCCTTGTCTTTACACTTCGACGAAGAATGGAAGGCGATCGCTTGCAGAAGGTCGCTGGTGCGGCCATCGTGGATGAAGAAAATCCGCTGTCCAATTCCCCACAGCGGAGTTGTGCGGAACATGTCGCCGGAGGCCGCGCCCTGCGTAACGTGATCGGCTAAGCCAGCACCCATGTGATGTATCAACAAGTCCGAATAAAGATTCACCGGTTTGTTCTGCAACGTTGCCGTATTCATCACCGGAGCTGTGTTCATCTGCGGTGTGTGACACGCGGCGCACCCGATATTTCCAAATACTACTTGCCCGCGCTGCGCGCTGTTCGAGAATGTTACGGGCGCGGGGCCATCAAGGAAGCGCATGAAAATGGTGAACTGGAACCAGTCGGCGTTGATGTGCAGCGGATTGTTGAATCCCTCATTCCCGCTGTCGCTGGTGCTGGTCCGCATCACATCGTTCGGATGATCCTTCTGCGGCCCGTTACAAAGGTTGTTCTCTTCTACGGCCTGCGGGAACACTTCATTCGTGACGCCCATTTCGACGTTGTACGCTTCGCCCGCAAAGATGACCAGAGACTTATTCTGTGCCTTCCAACCAAAGCGGGTGATCGTGCCATCATTTCCGCTACGATTCGGAATTCCCCCGATTCCTAATTGGGCGCGGCGCGCGGCGCTCGCATTAAAACGGCCGAGGATCTCCTGGTCCTGAATGGAATCTATCAATCCAAGTCCGAATTCCTGAAGCGGAATGCGGAACGCAACATTGTGGTTTGCCACTTGTGTAATGAAATCCGGTTGCGGCAGTACATTCGCGTTGCAGCCAGGAATTGTCGGATCGTCGTTTCGTCCCACAACCGTAAAAAGCTGATGCACTCCGCCGTCCGGTGATCCATCCGGCTTGCGTAGGAGACGAAGTTCGCGGATTGGGCCATATTGCTTAATGAACGGGGGGATCGTATTCGTCGCGCCATTGCGATGGGGAATCAGTTCAAACATCGGATTTTCCGGGGCCCGGTAGTTGCCCGGCCCAGCTTTCGGGTTCGGCACCAGAAAACCGCCCGAACCACCTAGCGCCGGTTGGCTGTGGCACACAAAACACTGATCGCCATTGAAGCGCGCACCGAGCCCAGCCGAATTCGTGATCGTCTGGAGCAAGGGATTCTGGCCCGTTGGAGTGCCTGCAATAACGTTTGAGCATCCGTCGCAAACGGCTTCCAATTCCGTCATTCGGAACTGTCCTTCCTGGAAGCTCGCCAGCTCATTTATCTGAATCGGATTAAGTGACCCACCGCCGCCTGGAACGCCCGCGCGAACCCCAGGATCTCTTTGAGCGAAGATTGCCGATGGCAGCGCTGTCACCGCCAGGATGATCGTTACCGCGAAGGTGTAGTTGCCGACTAAACGTGTCATGTTTTTGGATGGTTTCGGAAGTTTCCATTGTCTAGGAGAAGGGTGAAAATAGATACACAAAAACAGCCTTAGCCGCTCGCTCTTAGATCTTCTTAGCACTAATGGGGGGTAGGTCTAGGACTAAAGACCAACGTCCTTCGGGGACTCTCGCTAGACGAAATCTTCATGCCCAACTGCGGCAATCAAAATGTAACATCGGAAGTGTGTCGCTGAGATAGCCGGCCAAACTGATAAGCTGTGCTCGAATGATTTCGAAATTCTGGTTTGCATCAATCTGTGGCCTCGCGTTAGGAGCCGGCGCACTGGCGCAAGGGATTCAATATTCCGACGCGCGGAAGATTTGGCTTATCACGACTCGTCAGAACAGTTATGCAATGGGCGTGCAGTCCGACGGTACTCTACGCAATTTGTACTGGGGTCCGCCGCTGTGGCGGATCGAAGATCTCGCGGCCCCAAGTCCAAGTCGTGATATCTCATCGTTCGATCCTCATCAGATGCTGGAAAACGAGGAGTTTCCCGGTTGGGGTGGTCCGCGCTATTATGAGCCCGCGCTAAAAATTACGAGAGAGAACGGCAATCGCGATCTCGTTCTTCAACACGTCACGTCGCGACTGAGCAAGAACGATCTGGACATCGAGCTAAAGGACACGGAGGACAACGTGGGCGTGACGTTGCATTACCGTGTATATCCGGAATTCGGAATCTTGCGGCGTAGCGCAACAATCCGCAACGGTACTGCCGGCGTGATCACGGTCAACAGCGCGCAATCGGCGACATGGAACCTCCCGCCGGGAGGCGGCTATCAGCTCACTTATCTCAGCGGCCGTTGGGCTGGAGAAACCCAAGTGAATCACGAACCAATTCATGAAGGCATCAAACTTCTACAAAGCCGCAAGGGGCATACCAGCCACAATTTCAATCCGTGGTTTGCGATCGACGCGGGCGATGCGGCGGAAGACTACGGGGGTGTTTGGTTCGGTGCACTCGCCTGGAGCGGCAACTGGCAAATCGCGGTGGAGCAGACGCCCTATGAACAAGTGAGAGTAACCGGCGGCTTGAATACGTTCGACTTTTCCTATCCTCTGAAGCCCGGTGAACGCCTGGATACACCGGACTTCTATGGCGGTTTTTCAGGGGAAGGATTTGGTAGCGCTTCAAGGATGATGCATCGCTTTGAACGGGAGCAGGTAATGCCCGGCGGTTTGGCGTCTCGCGCCCGGCCGGTCCTCTATAATTCCTGGGAAGCGACGGGCTTCAAGGTCGATCAACCCGGTCAAGAGCTGCTTGCCGAGAAAGCGGCGCGCCTTGGGGTTGAACTATTCGTGATGGATGACGGGTGGTTTGGCGCTCGCAATGACGACCACGCCGGCCTCGGGGATTGGGTAGTGAATCCGCGCAAGTTCCCCCTGGGCCTGAATGGACTGATCACCCATGTGAATCGTCTAGGGATGGATTTCGGGCTTTGGGTGGAACCGGAGATGGTGAATCCCGACAGCGATCTCTATCGCGCCCATCCCGACTGGGTGATGAACTTTCCTGGGCGTCCACGATCGGAATTGCGGCACCAGCTGGTTCTCAATCTCGCCCGTCAGGACGTCAGCGATCATATCTTCAACGTTCTGGATCGGCTCGCCACCGAATATAACATTCGTTATTTCAAGTGGGATATGAATCGCTCGTTTTCCGAGCCGGGATGGCCTGAAGAATCCGCCGCCGGCGAACAAAAGCTGTGGGTCGAATACGTTCGGAATTTGTATAAAATTATAGACCGGCTGCGCGCTAAGCATCCCAAGCTGGAGATTGAATCCTGTTCCGGTGGCGGAGGGCGAATCGATCTTGGGATATTGCAACGCGTCGACGAAGTCTGGACTTCCGATAACACCGACGCCTTCGATCGTCTTCGGATCCAGGAAGGATTCACTCAGGCTTACGCGCCCAAGATTATGTCTGCCTGGGTCACCGACGTGCCCAACCATAACGGCCGCACCACGCCACTGCAGTACAGGTTCTTAGTGGCTATGCAGGGTGCTCTGGGCATTGGCGCCGACCTCAATCGCTGGACTGAGGAAGACTTCACGCTTGGCACGAAGATGATAGCCGTGTATAAGCGAATTCGAGATACCGTGCAGTCGGGCAATTTGTACCGGTTACTTTCACCCCGCGAAAAAGACGTAACCGCTAACCAGTATGTAGCTCAGGACGGGAAGCAGTCGGTGCTCTTCGTGTTCCGGCATTCCCAGCAATACAACACGCCATTACCGCCTATTCGGGCTAGAGGACTCGAGACCCAAGCGATCTATCGAGTCGAACCCATCCATGGGAAGGCCCTCATCGCGCAGAGTCAAGTGAGTGGCGCATACCTCATGAACCATGGAATCAGCTTCAACTTGACGGGTGATTTTGACAGCGGTGGGGCTATCATTTCGCGAATCCCGTGACGTGACGTGCAAAGCGCCTAGGCGCAGATTTCGTATCGTGGGCTGGTCTGGCAATAGCTGGCTTCGGGTACGGCTACGGATTGTGAAGCGCACTCGCGCCACCCTTCCGCCAAAGTGGTGAGCAGTGATTCTATCTCCACTAGCGGAGCTGCGGTTTGAGTGACGTTAGCTTCAATCAGTCGCCGGATCATGTAGTCGTAAAGATCCATGAGTTGGCGGCTGACCGCTCCTCCCCGATCGTGATCGAGCGAGCGGAATAGTTCGTGGATTATGTCCACGGCTTTACCGATCCGCTCGCTGCGTCCGGCGATGTCGCCGCTCGTTAAAAGAATCTGCGCATGCCGGACCGCTTCAATCGCACCCCGGTAGAGCAGGACGACCAACTTCAGTGGATCGGCTGACATGACTTCGGTTTCCAGATAGTTGCTAAAAGAATAGTTCGCCATTGCTGCTTTGTTTTTCCTGTCCTATTTGATCGGCGGCCAAGCGTAGTAAGTATTCAGCGGGAAATTGGTCCACCAACTCGTGTGTCGTGCTATCCACGATTCGCACCACCGTACGGCGAGAATCTGGATCTACGGCGAATGTCAGTTCCCTATCCTGTCCAAAAATCGCGCCAACGTTTAAGCTGCTGGCTGCGTGGCCCAAAGCTCGACGCTGTTGTACATCCTCCGCCGAAGGCGCATCGGGACCGGACGACGCCAGGAAACCTGCCGAGTGGAGCTGTGTAATTTCCATGCTGCGTTTACTTCCAACATACTCATCGTCGCGAGTCGTGTAAGTATTAGCGAGTTTTTTTCTGGGTCGCTTCGTGGCTCAGGCGATCGGAAACCATATGAGCGATTCCGAGCCCGCCCTTGGATGCCAGCAACTGCGCAAACTGCTGTTCCGCCATCTCCATCATTGGAGTGCTGGCGCTATCCCCGCCATCGAGTGAGGACGCCTCGCGCACGGATCGGAGCATTTGACTCAGCAGCAAAGCTTCGAACTGAGTGCCGGCTTCCTGAATCTTTTTCGGTGAATCCTTGCTGTGGGTAGCGCCCCCGGAAACGGCTTCTATCTGCATCTAGATCACCTCCAACTCGGCTTCCAGCGCGCCGGCGGCCTTAAGGTTCTGGAGCACGGCGATAACATCACGGGGCGTTGAGCCGATCGCCAGAAGCGCTCGCACCAGGTCTTCCACGGTTGCACCGGGTTTCAGGGTCACGCTGCGCGCCCTTTCTTCTTTTGCTCCTACCGTGACCTGCGGAGTAACTGTCGTTTTACCGTTGGATAGCGGCTCGGGCTGAGACACATTGAGCGTTGTCTGGATCTCCACCGTCAAACCGCCGTGGAGAATCGAAACGGGCGAAATCTTCGCCTCTTTTCCCATCACTATGGTGCCTGTCCGCTCATTGACGACAATCTTCAAACGATTGTCCGCTTCCACCGTTAGATTTTCCATCTGCGAAATGAACTCGACGTTGCGCCACGAAAAGGAAGCAGGTACCTCGACTACAACTAGTGCCGGATTCTCGGCCCGGGCCATTTGTTCGTTCCCAAAATGCTGGTTGATCGCGACCGCAATTCGCGCGGCGGTAGTAAAGTCGGCTTGTCGTAGCTGTAATTTCATCTTGCCACTGGGCTGGACGCTGGGAGGCGTCCGCTCCACGATCGCTCCATTGGGGAGGCGCCCTACCGTGGGATGATTCACCGTCTGCGAGTTTCCGCCCCGGCCCGCGACAAATCCGCCGGTGACGACTGGTCCTTGGCCCACGGCGTACACCTGACCATCGGAAGCCTTCAGTGGGGTCATCACTAATAGTCCGCCCTGCAAATTAGCCGCGTCGCCGATAGCAGCCGCCGTAATATCGATTTTGGTTCCCGGCTGGGCAAACGGGGGCAAGGTAGCAGTAACCATTACGGCCGCCGTATTCTTGACTAGAATTGCGGTCGGATTTACGGTTACGCCCATCCGGCCTAAAAGGTTGGCCAAACTCTGGGCAGAGAATACTGTTTGCCGCTTGTCGCCGGTGCCGTTCAAGCCAACCACGATTCCATACCCGATCAATTGGTTGTCACGAACCCCTTCCAATGACACCAAGTCTTTCAACCGGGTAGCTCCAGGGGCAGCGATCACCGTGATAAGCGCCAAAACGATAATTCTCATATTAAAAAGGAAGCAATCCTAGAAGAAGGCGGTACAAGATGAATGGCCGCTTCACCGCATCGCCCACGACGCCCTTGCCATTGACATGGATTTCCAGATCGGCCAGGCGGTCAGACGAAATCACGTTCAAGGGGTTGAGGTCAACAGGACGAATGATTCCGCGCACGGCAACTGTTTGCCGCTCGGAGTTTACCGAAATGTCTTTCAGCCCCTCCACAACCAAGTAGCCATTCGGAAGTACATGTGTGACGCGAGCCGACATCGTCGTTGTCAATGAGCTGGTGCGCGAAGTCTGCCCCTGCCCTTGGATCTGCTGCTCGCCCGATAGATTCGCTAGGTTGGCGAGCGCTCCGGCAGCCTTCAACTGGCCCGCCAGTGAAGTAATGGAGTTCTTGGCGCTACTCTTTCGAGACGTGTTCGTACCGGCACTATTTAGCGCCGAGGCTTTATCGGCTACCAGAATCGTCACCATGTCGTCGACATGGCGGGCTCGGAAGTCCGAAGAGAGATCTGCCAATCCGCCGTTTTCGACAAATAGAGATCCAGGCGAGGCACCGGCATTCGGATCGGTAGTCCGCCCGGCGGCTTCCTGCAGGTACCGGTCGATTGTCGATCCCTCGGCGGGGAGCGAGGGCTTCTTCGTTTTAGCGGCGAACAGCAATCCGGGAATTGCCAGAAGACAGGTCAGTATTCTTTGATTTTGGATTTTCATGTTTGCTTCCGGCTGCCACGCTTACGTGACCCTTCGCCTCCACGCGAGCCGGAAAACTCCGACCCGATGTGGGATTTCGAACTAATACGGTTTGTCCAACCTGCCCCGAAGTAATCGCTGTACTCTCAAACGCCAACCGGGCGCTTCCGGCTTCGACGGCGACACTGACCGGCTCTCCTCGTTCCACTTCGGCGGGCTCGGATAACATGGCGGTAAATACCGTCTTACCCGCGGCGATTGAGCGGATCGGTTTTCGGCCGACGATTTCGGCGATCGAGGCGATCGGAGACACTCGAAGATATCCGCCTGGTCCAGACCGGATAGTCAATTGTTCCGCTGTGACGGGATGTCCGGCCGCAAGACTTGAAACTGTCTCTACCCAGGTGCGCTCCACGGCAATTTTCACCCTGGCCCAGATCATGGTGCTGGAACCGCCCTCATGAAGAACTCGCCCCCTCCAAAGCACGGGAGCCGTTGTATTCAACGAAGACATGAGTCCGGTGAGGTGAAATTCAACCTTACCCACCGGCACCGGGTAGCGGCTGAAATCCTCAATCTCGACCGTGGCTGATTCTTGCTGCAACGCTTGCTCCAGGATTGGGCGCAGTTCAACGGCGGATAACTTCCGTGTCGTACGTACGAAACAGACATCAGCCACTTCTCCTAGTGCGATATCGTGCTTCTCCGCCAGTCTACGCAGATCTCGAAGGCCCAGGATACGGCGCAGGGGTGGCAACGGAGCGAAGCCAATCGGTTCGGCAGGCGGGAGAGTCGCGAATGCTGGATTTGCCGACGCAAGATCCCTTCCGTATATCCGTGGGCCTTCGACAGCGATGCAATCCGCGCCCAAATAACCGGCTGTGATGAGTATAAATAGCGCCAATCTCATCGAATTACGTTATTGATCTGAGAAAGCATATCGTCGGCGGCTTTCACAACTTTGGAATTCGCCTCATAGGCTCGCTGGCTGACGATCATATTGATAAACTCTTCGACGATGCTGACGTTGGACCCTTCCAGATAGCCTTGCATCAACGTTCCCAAGCCTTCCTGTCCACCTGGATTTCCAACAGTCGCCTCGCCGCTAGCGTCGGTCGGAGTGAAAAGGCTGTTCCCGATACTATTCAAACCGCCGGGATTGGCGAAGTTCGCCAATTGAATTTGACCGGCAATTTGCGATGCCGTTTGTCCTGGCTGGGTATAACTCACGGTCCCGTCGGCGGCGATAGTAATCGCTTGGGCCTGTGCTGGAATCGTGATCTGGGGTTCCAGTGGATCGCCCTCGCCGGTAACTACGTTGCCGTCGCGATCCAAATGGAACTGACCGGCGCGGGTGTATGCTAATTCTCCCGATGGCTGCCTTACCTGGAAAAATCCTTTTCCCTGAATCACCATGTCGAGCGGGTTATCCGTTTGTTGAAAGTTACCCTGCGAAAAGATGACTTCGTTGGAGGAAGGGCGGGTACCAAGGCCGATTTGCAAGCCTGTGGGAACCACGGTCTGAGAGCCGGCGGCGGCTCCGGGTTGGATGATGTTTTGATACATCAGGTCCTGAAACTGCGTGCGGCGCGATTTAAACCCTACGGTATTGGCGTTGGCGAGATTATGCGCGATGGTATCCACATTCATCTGCTGGGCATTCATACCGCTGGCGGCGCTAAATAATGCTCGAATCATATTGGTTCAATCCTTATCGATTAGGAAACTTTTGCGACTTCTTCCAGTGCGTGACGGTTCATGTCGGTACCGATGGAAATCGCCCGCTGCATCATGTCGAATTGCCGTAAAACACTGACCAGGCGAACCGCGCCTTCAGTGACTGGGACATTAGCGTTTTCGATGCTGTTCTGATGCAGTTCCATGGCCTTTGCCACGGTGGGCGTTAGCGATGTATCGGCGATTTGAAAGTAAATTCCCTCGCGTTTACTTAACCCGCTAGGTTTATCGAAGTCGGCAATTTCGATCTGGCCGATGTCCCGGCCATCCTGTTGAATCACTCCCTGAGGAGTCACTTGTATAGGCTTGTTGGGCACAAAGATGGCTTCACTGCCGTCATTTGTTTTAATCCGCAACGGATAACCATGCTGCGTCACGATCTTGCCGGCTTTGGATAACTGAAAGTTTCCATTGCGCGTGTAGAGCGTCGCATTGGGTGTATCGACGGTAAACATGCCCTTGCCCGAAAGCGCAAGATCGAGTTCATTTCCAGTGGGGACGATGGAACCCTGGCCGAAATCGGTCCACTGCCGTTCGATGACTGGAAGCGTCGAAGCATCGGGACGCATGTCTTCGCCAGCCGCGCCGAGAGCTTCGGGTGAGGCGTATAGGCCATAGAATTCCCGATCTGTTTTAAAGCCCGCCGTGCCTGAGTTCGCGACATTATTAGCGAGCATGTCGAGCGATTCCATCCTCGCCTTCATGCCGCTTGCTGCTGTGATTAATAAAGGATCCATTGATAACCGCAACTCGGGTAATGCAATTACTCCACCAGACTATAAGTCGAGTTATCTCAGCAATATTCTCGCTAAATCTTAATTCCAAATTGGCTTCGTTCCGAAATGGGGTCCAAAACGGTTAGCCCTCCCGAGATGGAACGTCGGGAGATTGCGGATAAACCTCGAACTCTTTTCGAATGATAACCTTAGGCGTTTGGTCCTCGCCCTGCATAAGTAGAGGCATGCAAGTATCAGCCACCTTCGGAAGCGCCGCCCCGGTGAATGCTCCGGTCGCCCCCTTCTTACAGGAACAGCAATCTGGAATGGCTGAGTTCTCCCAACTATTAGGTGAGCTGCTTGGTACAGCCGGAGCCGGCAACACGGTTAAGCCGACGGTACCCGATGCAAAGCCACAGAGCGTCCCCGCTGCCGTCGCGGCGCCGGTTACGCCGTTACTGACGAATGCGGCAATCGTGGATTCGAATACGAAAACGCCGCTGGTTCCCGGAGCCGAAGTAGAACCCTCACCGCTCGGGATGGGTACGCTGACTGCTCCACCACTGACAACTCAACAGCAAGTCGATAAGCCGGCGGTGTCGGGTAAGCACGAAAAAGTAAACCTGCCACTTGATCTTAAGAAGAAGGATTCGATCAAAACGGGCGGCACGATTGTAACGCTCGTACCGGTGTTGGCCGACCCTAAGCTCCCTATTCGACTTATCGGGCTACCGGCCGAGAATATGAAAGATAATCCCGTTTCAGCTAACCTGCTGAAGATTGTCGGCGAGCCGGAACCGCAGGCAGATCCGAAAGAAACCGTTCAGATTACTCCCCTGGCGTTTGGGATCGATCTGAAGAACAAAGCAGGAAACGATGGTTCGTCCAATTCCAATTCAGACAAGAATCCCGGAATGGAGACTCCAGCCAATCCAGTAGAGGCATTAGAACCAATCCGCGAGAAGACCTCGCCATCGGATTTTCCCGAGGAGATAGGGAGAGTAATACCTCCCCAATCCCACTCTATAAGCGGTGGTGTACTGCAACAATTTTCAAATACCGCGCCTATTCAGGCTGGAATCGTTAATTCGTATCAATCCGCTTCGAAGGCGCAATCCACTACCCTGGGAGAGATTCCGGGGACGGATACGGTAGCGGAAGCGGCGGGTAATTCGCCTGTGAAAACAATCTCCCTTCGGATACCAGGCCCCAATGCCGGTAGCGTCGATCTGCAGTTAGTCGAACGAGGCGGAAAAGTTGAGGTCGTCGTGCGGACGGGCGATCCAGTATTGATGACGGAAATGCGTCAGGATCTGGGCCATCTGGTCAACCGCTTGGAACGGCACGGCTACGAGGCGGAAGCGTGGACCCCGCTGCTGACGCCGGTGGCCGGCGCACAATCGGCAAGCGATTCCCGCCAATCGGGAGAGCGCAATTCTTCTTCCGGTTTCGGCCAGGATGACAGCGGGTCGGACCCCGGTTCCAACGGTGGACGGGGAAGCCCTGAAGAGCGGCGCGAGCGGGATCGGCAGCGCTGGGAAGAATTCGAAGTAACGGGAGACAAGTAATATGACGACACCAATTCAAAGAAATCTAACGAGCCCGCTTGCAGCGCAGGACACCACCAAGTCCTCTTCGACAGCGACGGCCGTCACAAGCGATCCAGCCAGCGAACAGACGTTCTTGAAACTGCTAGTTGCGCAGTTGAAGAATCAGGATCCGTTGAATCCGACGGATTCGGTCCAGTTTGTCACCCAACTCGCGCAGTTCAGCCAGTTAGAGCAATCGCTGGGCATGAAGCAAGATCTGGATGCCATCAAGGCCGCTCTGACCGCGGTTGCCCCGGCGACGATCCCGGCTAAGTAAGAAGAGGACACAATGCTCACATCATTTTCCACTGCATTATCGGCGCTTACGGCACAGGCTACGGCCATTGATGTCGTCGGCAACAACCTGGCCAATTTGAATACGCCAGGCTTCAAGACGAGCGTCGTCTCCTTTCATGACATGGTTTCGCAATCCTTGGGATCGGGCGCTGGTGATCTTCAGGTTGGATCGGGGGTGGGCCGTCCAGTGACGCTGCGCGAATTTTCGCAAGGCGCCATCCAGACCACCAGCGGTCCGCTCGATGCGGCGATTCAGGGCGATGGATTCTTCGTCGTCACCAGCCTGGAGGGCGCGACGGAATATACTCGCGGTGGGAATTTTCGGATTTCTAAAGAAGGCGGCCTGATTACTTCCACGGGTGAAAAGCTGCAAGGTTGGTCGGCGCTCGATGCCACGGGTACGGTTAACACCAATGGGCCGGTTGGCGATATTACGGTACCGGTGGGATCTTTGAAACCGCCAGTCGCCACCAAGAACCTCTCTTTCGATTTGAATCTGAATGCCGCGGGCAAGACCGCCGATACGTACACTACCGCGATTAATGTCTATGATTCGCTAGGAAATCCTCACAGCATATCGCTCGCTTTTTCGAAGGATGCGGCGGCAAATACCTGGAATTATTCGGCCACCGCGGTAGATGCCGATTTATCCGCTCCATTTACGCCCGTAACCGGACAGATCGTGTTCGATTCGAATGGCAAGCTAACATCACCGGCGCCGACGGATCCGCCAGTGGCGATCAACCTCACGGGGCTGGTGGACGGAGCCAGCGATCTCAGTGTTAATTGGAGCATGTACGACGGAACGAAGCCCCGGCTCACGCAATTTTCGCAGACATCCGCGGTTTCCGCCCTAGCTCAGGATGGGTCTCCCACGGCAAGTCTGCTTCACGTGGGATTGGCCGATGGCGGCAAGGTTCTGGCGCAATATTCCAGCGGCGAACAAGTGGTGGTGGGCCAGCTTGCCCTCGCTACGCTGCGAAATCCGGATTCGCTCGATTCAGTCGGCAATAATAATTATCAAGTGAGCGCCCGCAGCGCTTTGCCGGCGGTCGGATTGCCAAACAGTGGGGGCCGGGGAAGCATCTTAGGGGGCTCAGTGGAAGCTTCCACTGTCGATATCGCCACGGAATTCACAAATATGATCGTCTTTCAGCGGGCTTACCAGGCGAACGCCAAAGTGGTGACAACCGTCGATGAAATCAGCCAGGACACGATCAACCTGAAGCGCTAAATAGCGATGACGACGCGTGAAGAGATTTCCCATCTATCGGATATACCGCTGGAAATAACGGTGGAGTTGGATCGAAAGCAGATGACCATCCGGCAGATTCTGGAATTGGCGCCGGGCAGCGTGATCAAGATGGGGCGATCGGCTGGCGACAACATCGACATTCTGGTGGGCGGAACGATGTTGGGCAGCGGTGAAATCGTAATCATCGAGGACGTCGCCGGGGTTCGCTTCACCGATTTCCAGGAGCAGGAATAGCAAAACATGGAAGTGACGCAACAGTTGCTGGCCGTCGGATTCGTTCTCTGCCTGCTGGGTGGATTGAACTGGTGGGTTCGGGGCGGCCGTCCAGGAAAGATGAAATTTCCCGGGCGGGGATCCGGGGCGGGGAAGAAGCTGGAATGCCTGGAACGCCTGTCGCTGGGGCCGCAACATTCGATACACCTGATCCGCATGGGCGAGCGGGAAATTTTCGTAGCCGTTCATGGGACATCCCTAACGGTTCTGCCCGCCGCGGCGAAGGATCTTACATAATTGCCTTTCATTTTTGGATTTCTCTCAGTTACGATCTCCGCCGACAAAGGCGGACTAGGAATCCCGATGCAGATCCTGTTGGGGATGACGGCACTCACGCTGCTTCCCGCGGCGGTGATGTCACTCACCCCTTTTCTGCGAATCGCGGTTGTATTGCACTTTCTGCGGCAAGCCTTGGGAACGCAGACTACGCCCTCCAATCAAGTGTTAGTGGGCTTGGCGCTGTTCCTGGCGATCTTGATTATTCAGCCGACGGCCGGAGAGATTTACACGAAGAGCTGGCAGCCTTACGATCGCGGCGAAATCACGGGCCAGCAGGCGATTGACGCCGGATCGAAGCCATTAAAGATATTCCTGGCAAAATACGCCCGCGAAAAGGATGTCCGTTTGTTTCTGGAAGTGTCGCATTCGCCGCAGCCCGCCAAACCCGCGGATCTGACACTGACCGTCCTGGCGCCGGCTTACGTCCTATCGGAACTGAAGACCGGGTTCCAGATCGGAGCGGTTCTCTTTCTTCCGTTCTTGATTATCGATCTGGTGGTGGCGTCAATGACCGTCTCGGCTGGAATGATGCAATTGCCTCCGGTGATGATTTCGGCGCCTTTTAAAATTCTTTTATTTGTACTGGTGGACGGTTGGAACTTAGTGGTTGGATCGCTGGTAAGGAGCTTCTATACGTGACGACGGCAATGGCGGTGGATCTGGTACGGCAAGCTTTATACACGACGTTCACGCTGAGCATGCCGCTGCTTCTGGTGGGATTCCTGGCCGGTATCATCGTCAGTCTGGCGCAGATTATTACGTCGATGCAGGATGCCAGCTTCGGCGCTCTGCCGCGTCTGGCGGCGTTCCTGATCGGCTTCATCGTATTGCTTCCGTGGATGATGACCAAGCTGCTGGGATACACAACGACGCTGTTTAGCGATTTTGGGCGGTATACCCATTAACCTCTCGCTTTCGACAATGTACGGGTTTCTCCTGGTGCTGGCGCGTGTGTCCGGCGCGATCGTTTTTGTGCCTTTGCCGGGATTTCGCGACACGCCAGAGGTCGCCAAGGTGGCTCTGGCCTTGTCGTTGACGTTCTGCCTGTTTCCGATGTGGCCTACACCGGACGCGCCCGCGCTCGCCGGACTGCAATTCGTCGCCTGGATGCTGGCCGAGGCTAGCTTAGGACTCACCATCGGCCTGGCGATCGCGTTCTTGTTGGAAGGATTTCAAATCGGTACGCAAATCATCGGCCTGGAAGCCGGCTACTCCTATGCGTCGACGATCGACCCGAGCAGTCAAGCCGATTCCACGGTATTACAAATGATGTCGCAGTGGCTGATCGGACTGTTGTTCTTTGCCATGGGGATGGATCGTCAAATCATCGGAGCCTTCGCCACTAGTCTAAATCACGTGCCTCCAGGGACGTTCCTGATAACCCATGTCACGCTGACGGCGATTAGTAAAGCGGGGATGCTGATGTTCACCACGGGCTTGCGAATTGCGCTGCCGGTGGTCGCGCTAATGTTGTCGTTCGACATCGCTTTGGCTTTGCTCGGTAAAATCCAGGCGCAGTTGCAGGTGATGACGCTGGCATTCCCGGTGAAGATGCTGGTGGCTTTGGCGATGCTGGCGGCCATGACGGTTTTGATGCCGCCGGTTCTAGCGAGCGCCTCAGCCAAGACCTGGCAATTTATCAATGAGGCCCTGGGTGGCTGATCAGGATAAGACAGAAAAACCGACCCAGCGCCGGTTGGATCAGGCACGGAAAGACGGACGTTTTCCGGTTAGCAAGGAATTCGTTTCGGCGGTGCAGTTCCTCACTTTAGTCTCTTTTCTGGTGATTTACGGGACGGCCTGGTTCGGCACTCTGCGCGACACGATGCGCTCCCTTCTAGTGCTCGCGTTTGAATCCAATTTCGATGCGGGCCGCTTGACGAAAATCATTCGCGACGTAGTCTTTACGAATATCCGGCCACTTGCCATGGCCGGTGGCGCGGTCATGGCCGTCACTCTGGTGATGCAAGTGGCTAGCACCGGACTTGGCGTTTCGCTGAATAAACTGGCTCCCGATTTTAAGCGGCTGAATCCGGCCGGCAAACTCAAACAGCTCCCCAGCCAAAATCTACCGGCGTTTTTCCAGGCGCTGGTCCTGTTGCCCTCCCTGGCGATTTTTCTTTACTTCGCGGTGCAGGAAAACCTTTCCGTCTATCTGCAACTGCCGCTAATGAGCATTCCGGCCGGCGCCATGCGCGTCGCGATGTCGTTGCAAACTCTTTTATGGCGGGCAGCCAGCTTATTTCTCGTGTTCGGCCTTGTCGACCTCTTTCGCCAACGGAAAAGGTACGCCAAGCAAATGCGGATGAGCAAACAGGAGATCAAGCAGGAATCGAAGGATCAGGAAGGCAATCCGCAAATCAAGATGCGGATCCGGCGGCTACAGCGCGATGCGGCGCGGCGCAACATGATGAAGGAAGTTTCCACGGCGACTGCTTTGATCGTCAATCCTACCCATTACGCCGTAGCCATTCGCTATCAGATGGATTCCGGTGGCGCTCCTACGGTGGTTGCGAAGGGTAAAAACTATCTGGCGGCGCGCATTCGCAAGATCGCGCTACAGAATCAGGTACCAATTGTTGAGAATCCTCCGCTTGCGCAGGCACTGTATAAGTCTGTGAACGTCGGTCAGGAAATACCGGCTCACCTCTATAAAGCCGTTGCCGAAATTCTGGCATACATCTTCAAATTGATGAACGGCAGGTTACCCGGGTAGCGATGGCAAATACGGCAACAGTCGCGGCGCGGCAGGCGGGTTCAGGACCTCCCACGAAGATCAATTGGGCCGATATGGCGGTCCCGGTTGGCGTTCTAGGTATCGTACTGGCGATGATCACGCCATTGCCGTCGTTCATGATCGATGTGTTGATCACGGGCAATATCACCGTATCGGTGATCGTATTGCTGGTGGCGATGCACATCACCCGCCCAGTGGAATTCAGCGTGTTTCCCACGACATTGCTGCTGCTGACTCTGTTCCGCCTCTCATTAAACATTTCGACTTCGCGCTTAATTCTATTAAACGGAAATTCCGGAACATCGGCGGCGGGCGACGTCATTGAAGCCTTCGGTAACTTCGTCGTCGGGGGCAATTATATCGTCGGCGTGGTGATCTTCCTGGTCTTGATCGCTATTCAATATGTCGTCATCAACCACGGCGCGGTACGAATCTCGGAAGTTACGGCGCGCTTTACGCTCGATGCGATGCCGGGCAAGCAGATGTCCATCGATTCGGACTTGAATTCCGGATTGATCGACGAAACCGAAGCCCGAAAACGGCGCAAGATGTTGTCCAGCGAAGCGGAATTTTACGGTGCGATGGACGGCGCCTCGCGATTCACGCAGCGCGATGCGGTGGCCAGCATGTTGATCACCGTGATTAATATCATCGCCGGGTTTCTGATCGGCGTGCTGCAACACGGTCTCGATTTGAAACGCGCGCTACAGACCTATACCATTTTGACAATCGGCGACGGCCTGGTAACCGTGATCCCGGCACTAATGGTTTCCATTTCGGGAGCCTTGATCGTTACCCGCGCGAGTTCCGACAGCAAGCTCGGGATCGAGGTGCGGAAGCAGGTTTTCAGCCACCCCCAACCTCTGATGCTGGGCGCCGCTGTTCTGCTCGCGCTGGCTGCGTTTCCAGGGCTCCCAAAGATTCCTTTCCTCCTGGTGAGCGGAGTGTTGGGCTACTCCGGATGGCAGATGCAGAAGAAACTGAACAAGGACGAGCACGCGACCGCCACCGATGTGCCCGCCCCCGCCAAGGAGAATCTCGAAAACCTGATGCGGGTGGAGCCGCTTGCCGTCGAGGTAGGGCTGGGGCTAGTGAAGTTTGTGGAGGGCGGCCAAAACTCGCCGCTCCTCAGGCGAATCAGCGGGATCCGTCGCCAGATGGCCACCGAACTTGGCTTCATGCTGCCTCCAGTCCGGGTGCTGGACAATCTGACCTTGAAGGTACGGGAATACGTGGTGCTCTTAAAAGGTACGGAGATCGCGCGTTTCGAACTGCCGCAGAATTGCGAATTGGCGATCCATCCCGGAAAGGCGACGCAGCCGCTGGATGGCATCGCGACACGGGACCCGGCGTTTGGAATTCCCGCCGTGTGGATCTCATCCGAGCGCGCCGAGCAAGCCCGGGCACTGGGCTATACGGTGGTCGATTCGGTGAGCGTACTGGGAACGCATCTATCGGAATTGACGCGGCGCCATGCCTATGAATTGTTCTCCCGGCAGGATGCCAAGAAGCTTCTGGATCGTGTGGCGGAGGAGCAGCCAAAGGTAGTCGAGGACCTGGTCCCCAAATTGCTTCAACTAGCCGTAGTGCAAAAGGTTTTCCAAAATCTACTACGGGAACGCGTTTCAATTCGGGACAGTGCGAGCGTTCTGGAATCGCTTGGCGAAGCGGCGGCGATTACGAAGAACGGGATCCTGCTGACGGAATATGTACGGCAGGGAATCCGCCGCATGGTGGCAAAACCGTATCTGAATTCCGCCGGCGACTTACCGGCATACTTTGTCGATCCCTCGATTGAGCAGGTGATCGAGAGTGCCGTCGAACATGGCGAATTCACCAGCCACCTGAATCTTCCGCCGCAGCGAATTCGCGAGATTCTGGATCGTTTTAGCAAAGTTCTTGGGCAGGGCGATACTCCGGTTGTCGCCGTTGCGAGTTCCGGCGCGCGATTCTTTCTGCGGCAGATTGTCGAAGGCAGCTTACAGAACCTGTCGATACTCTCGCATAGTGAGATTCCCACCGGCGTCCGAGTCTTGTCCTTGGGAGTGATTCAATGAGCGGACTGAAGTTAAAATCCTATTTTTCGGCAAGCGTCGAGGTAGCCATGGGGCTGGCCCGGCAGGAATTGGGGCCGGATGCGATGCTTGTCCATTCGCGCCGTACCACCGCCGAGACACGCTCGCTCGGCGAATACGAAGTGGTGTTTGCAAGCGCGCCGCCGGCTGTGCCCGCTCCGGGCGTTCCTCGCGCCACCGTCCCCGTGCCGGTATCGGCGATTGACCGGCTGGCGCAGGAGATTGGCGAGCTGCGGAAGAACATAGCCGACATCAGTCGATCGAGTGGCCAGCAGACTGAACAATTGGAGGCCCGGCGTAATCCCGAGCTCAGCAGAATTTTCGGCGAACTGGCGGACGCCGAACTCGATGTGGATATCGCCGAAGAAATCGTCGAACGAATCGCCGCCAAAGCCTATGATCCGGTGGGATGGCGCGGCGCATTGCGGGCCGAGCTGGAATCGCGGGCCGTAGTCGACGGCAGTTTGGGCGATCGGCGGCGCATACTCACTCTGGTTGGCCCCCCTGGTTGCGGCAAGACGACCACGCTGGTAAAGTTGGCGGCTCTACACGGATTATCGGGTCAACGCCCGGCGCAGATTCTTTCACTGGATGTGTTCCGCATTGCAGCCGGCGAACAGCTTCGTTCCCTGGCGGCGATTTTGGGCATCGGCTTCCAATTGGTAGAGAGCGCGGCGGCATTGCCCCAGATCCTGGCCGAGCATCAAAACAAGAATCTAATTCTGATCGACACCCCGGGACTCGGTCCCGCGGATATGGAAGAAAGCGACGAACTGGCTTGCTTCCTGGCGACCCGCCCTGACATCGACGTGCACCTGGTGCTGGCGGCGTCGATGAAGGCCAGGGATTTGTCACGTACGGTCGACCGGTTTGAGGTAGCGCGTCCGAACAAGCTACTATTCACCAAACTGGATGAAACAACAGCTTTTGGTCCGCTGCTTGGCGAGTCGATCCGAACAGGAAAACCGATCTCGTTCCTGGCAAGCGGACAACGAATACCGGAAGATCTGGAGTCCGCTACCAAGCAGCGGATCGCCAGCCTGGTGATGGACGAATGTACGAAACAGCCGCGGGCGATTGGCGCAGCGGCCGGAGGTTAGAAAGATGACTGGAGAAGGAACCCGGCGCGCAATGCAATCCTATCAAGCCGCTGATACCGCGCCCGAAGAGCGGGAACAGTTGATTATGGAGCACCTGCCGCAAGTTCGCCTGATCGCCAGGCGAATTCACGAACGGCTGCCCGACAGTGTGAGTCTTGACGACTTGGTTTCCACGGGAATTGTCGGTCTGATTTCGGCTATCGATCGCTTTGACGCGGCGCTCGGCGTCAAGCTGAAGACTTATGCGGAGTATAAGATTCGCGGTGCGATCCTCGATAGCCTTCGAGGACTGGACTGGGCGCCCCGGCAACAGCGGAAGCGATCGAAGCGGATCGAATCGGCCATTGTCGCGGCGGAGCATCGCCTAAAGCGGACCGTCACTGAAGAAGAGATCGCCGCTGAATTGAAGATCGGGCTTGCTGAATATCACGAATGGCTGGTGGACATTCAAGGGGTAAATATCGGCAGCCTGGAATTTTCCGGCAACGAGGAGGAAGGGCACGACCTGCTGCGCTTCATTGCCGACGATGAAGACAATATTCCTTCGCAGTTGTTAGAGCGATCCCACTTGCAGAAGCTCCTAGCGGAGGCGATCGACAAAATCCCACAGATGGAGAAGACCGTCCTCAGTCTTTACTTTCATGAAGAGCTGACGCTGCGCGAGATTTCCAAGGTGGTCAATCTACACGAATCGCGAATTTCTCAGTTGAAGACTCAGGCGATCCTCCGCTTGCGTTCAGCGCTCGAAAAGAAGTGGCCGGTCGGTCGAGGAATATAGTCCATGCCGAAGCAGTGGTTGTATCAGGAATTTACCAAGCGCTTATCCAGTGCGATTGCCAATATGACCGCGATCACCGCGGATATAGAGGAGGAAGGAACGCCCTCCCCAGCGCAGCGCGCGCTCGCCAATCATCATTGGCGCCAGAATCTTTCAGTGGCTGGATGCTCTGTTTGGGTGGTGAGTCCGGAGGCCTCATGGAGAGCTTTTGGAAGTGCGATTTTAAGCGCCACGGGAGTGGATGACCACGACCCCGGCAAAATTCGCGAGACGTATGCCGAGATGCTCACGGAATCCATCTCCGAGGTGGCGCGGGCGCTCTCGGCGAAATTAGACCGGGTCGTGACGTGCGAGGGCAGCGGCGAACCGGTCGAGCCACCATCCGACTTGGACGGGCAGTCTCTAACAATTCGGTTGGATGACAGGGAGACCGTGAAGGTCTGGGTTGGATTCAGCGCCGGCCTTTCCTCGTTACTAGCGCCACCATCGAAAGAGACAGCCGTCAATCGGGGACCACAGGGCGATGCGAGAATCACGAACATGGATGTCCTGCTGGATGTGGAATTGCCGGTCAGCGTTTCGTTCGGCAGGGCTCAGCTTCCTTTGAAGGACGTAATCAAGTTAACTACTGGGTCAATCGTGGAACTCAATCGGGCGGTGACGGAAGCCGTCGATATTGTTGTGAACAACTGCGTCATCGCTCGCGGCGAGGTGGTTGTCGTCGAGGGGAATTTCGGCGTGCGGATCACGCAGGTAATCAGCCGGCAAGAGCGGTTGCAAACAGTTTATTAGGCGCAATCATGACTATATTATTTCCAATTGTTATCTGTTTACTGGTGGTAGCGGCTTTATTGGCTTCCCTGTGGACCCTGCTGAATACGAAGCGGGAAATGACACTCCAGGAAAGGCGGTTCCGGAAAGCCTTAGCCGACGTGGAGACAAACCTGGCGCTTGCCGGAGCGGCGATCCGCGAGGAAATCGGACGCTCGGTAGCCGTTAGCGCAACGGCGGCGCAACCCCGGGCGGGAATGAATCTGCAACAGCGGAATCAGGCATTACGGCTGATTCGCCGAGGAGAGCCCGACGAACATATCAGCGCCGTGCTGCACCTTCCGCGGCGAGAAGTGGACTTACTCCGCAAAATACAAGAGCTGCGGACGAAGGATATTGCCGGAGCAGCTTGAGAGTTAAGGCGTTACGACGGGAGCCGGCATCCACTCCGAGCGGTCGTCCTCAATGCTAACGTTCACGGTAACTTCCTTGCGCTCGCGCGACAGGACGATCGGGAAAGATTTCTTAGATCGCAAAGAGCGAATGGCCCCCGAGACATCGCCAGGCGTGCCAACATGCGACTCGTCGACTTTCACGAGAACGTCGCCCGCTCTGATACCGGCTTTCGCCGCGGCCGAATCCTTCAGCACCGATCGAACGAGAACGCCTTGCTTTACTCCGAAGAACTGGGCCAGTTGACCGTCCAGACCTTCGGCTTCCACGCCTAAAATAGAACTTCGCCAGGACATCACACTCTTCGGGATATCGGGCATATGAAATTCCGGCGCGATTGGCATTCGTGGCATTGTGAACGTCAAGCCCTCTACACTCTCGCTGAAGTGCGAGGCCTTGCGGCTACCGATTTTTACGGGGAGAGTCATCGCCGCGCCGCCCCGGCTGATGAGCAGTTTGACATCGCGTCCGGCGGGAGTCTCGCGAACGAAACGGCCGAATTGCTCCATCCCTTCGACGCGCTGGCCATTGTATTCGAGAACGGCATCGTCAACCTTTAGACCGGCCTTCGCCGCTGGACTGTCGTCCTCAATGTGGGTGATCTCGACGCCATATTCATCCTTCAGTTTCAAGACCCGAGCACGTTCGGAATTGATCTCGGCAAGCCACACGCCGAGGTAACTACTCCCGGCCGGCATGGATGTGGTGCTGACCCGAATCGCGCGAGGTGGACGCGGCGGTTCCGGCAACGCAGGCGCTGCTTGCGCGTAAAGACTGATAGCGCAAACGCCAAATAAGGGGAAGATCCGATAGTTCGTCGAAAACATGTAAGCTACCTCGAAATTTGAACTTCGTTTATTGCTTTTGACGGCGCAAATAGATGCTGCCGCCGGAAGCGACGATCCGTAACACCGGTCCGCCGCCATTCAGCGCGCCTTCCGCCAGGACTGGTCCGGGAGCCTGTAAAATCGCCCGGCTAACCCGAATTTCCGGGAAATCGGAGACGATGCGCCCGGAATTGCCCGGAGTCTCATTCCGCGCCAAAACTGAAACCGCAATTTTAGACGGAATCAGTACAGTAATGTCACCCGACCCGGTGTTCAAAAAAGAATCCTCGAAGCGGTTGCTGGAAAGCAACTCGGCGAGGATGCTGCCCATGGCCGTCGAGACCCGCAGGGCACCGGAAACGCTCTTCACCCGGATGGTCCCCGCGGCCGACTCGCAGGCTGCGCCGTTTGAACTGCCAACCTGGATTGAGCCGCCACGGGTTTCGGCGCGGACCATTCCGCCGGCCTGCTGTACATCGATTAATCCGCCAGCCGAGCGCGCGCTTACGGTGGAACCGGCGCGAACGACGGAGATATTGCCCCCGTTCGTGGAAGCGTGCAAAGGTCCCAGGGCCTGGCGTAGGGTGATATCTCCGCCGGCCGTTTCGCACCAGGTTTCCCCTTTTGCGGTGTCGACGTGAATGGCGCCCCCGCCCGACAGGCAGCGCAGGGAGCCACCCACGACCCCGATCTGAATTTCGCCGCCACCGGTTTTCGCGACGGCACTGGAGCCGATGCGATCGAGATGAACGGTACCTGCCGCCGTCTGGGCAAGCAACATTCCATCGATGTCGAAGGCTTCGATATTTCCCCCGCGCGTGTCGAGATTTGCTTCGCGCAAACTGCGAGGGACATTGATCTCCAATTCAGAGGTCGTTTCATCGCGATCGGGCGGAAGCAAGGTCAACGTGCACCAGCCGCGCTCAACGATGGAGCGGGTGGTTAAAACACCCAGGCGCCGCTTCGCATCGGCTTCGTCGCGGGCTTTGGCGTGCTGTTTGAAAGTGTACTGAACGGTGTTGTTTGCCTGGCCGCGAAGCACAATCGATCCCCGCGTATACAACCGGAAGCGGCCGGTGGCGCAGGTGGAAGCGCCGCTGGAGGTGCGAGTCCAATACACGCCGTCGCGTGTAAGAACGGGGGCCTGGCAAAATCCTCCGGGCAGGTGAAGAAGCGAAATGGCAGTTAGACAGAAAGCCGCCTGATTCCGCCGCCGCGTAACGGGAGAAAGCATCGGACGCGAGTCCGATCGGCGAGTGGCGACCCTGGAGCGCAGGTGGTTCATCAGTATGTTTCCTCGGACGCGTTCATTTCGCGAAGTGCCCGTTGACAGCGTTGACGGACATACGAGTTGTCTTCGCGGGCGAGCAGTTCCTGCAAAACGCCGACTGCGGGCTTGCCCTTGTTCTGCGTAAGAAGGTCGATCGCCTGGGTTCTCACCCCGGGGTTGGTGTCTTTCAACAAAGCCTGCGATAGCGCCTTGCGCACTTCCGGATCAGCGGCAAAGGATTTCAGCCCCTCCAGCGCTTTTAGACGGACGCCCGCGTTCGAATCGTGCAGTAAAACCGCCACTAGCGCCCCGCGGACGTCGGCCGAGTCGGAATTTCCGTTGAGGATATCCACCGATTCCACGCGCAGGCCGGGATCCGACGGGTCTTTCGCGGCGGAGAGCAGCAGATGGCGGATTTTCTCATCGTCCAAGCGGCCCGAAAGAATCCGCTGGCGCGTTTCATCCACAACGATCTGCACCTGCCCGGATGCGTTGGGTTCCACATAGCGGACGCGCGAAGTCATGGGCTCCAGTCCAGCCGTATTTACGCCATTGCCGATCAGCGCGCTGGGACCAGAAGTCGGATTGAACCCCCCGAAGCCTAATCCGTTGTTCGTCAAACGCGCGCCAAAGAAACCAAGCGCAATCAGAGCCAGCGCGCCTGCCGGTTTCCAGTGTAGGGAGGCGAACCAACTCTCCCACTTGTGCCAGAAGCCGCCGTCAGGCCGAACATCTTCGCGGGTCAAGCTCGATTCCAGATCGCGGCGACATTGGTTCAGCAGCGACGCCGACGGCTCCAGTTCCCGCTGGTCGAGCAGCCGGTGGATGGCCCGCTGACGCTCGGATTCCCGGCGGCAACTCGCGCAGTCGTCCAGATGCATCTGTACTTGCTCCTCTTCGTCGAACGAGAGATCGCCATAAAGAAGTAGAGCCAGATGTTTCGCCGCCGCTTCACAGTTCATACAAAATCCCCCAGCGCCGCTCTCATTTTCTGCGTGGCGCGAAACAGGCAGTTCTTAGCCGCCTCTTCTGTAGTGCCCAACACATCGCCGATCGCCCGCAGGCGCAATCCCTGATAGTGCCGCATTTCGAAAACCAGACGCTCCCGCGGGGTCAAGCCGCCCAGCACTTCCTGAATACGGGAATGAAGCTGACGGCTGAAGAGTTCGCGCTGCGGATCGCCTTCGACGCGTTGTTCGCGGACAACGTCCATGCGATCGACATCGCCGTCGGGAGTCGCCAGCACCGTGGCTTCTTCCTTGCGCACCTTGCGTTTGCGTAGCAGATCGAGGCAAAGATTCGTCACAATCCGATATAGCCAGGTATGAAAACTGCAGTCGAAACGAAAGGTATGCAAGCTCTTGTAGACCCTTAGAAACGCTTCCTGATAAACATCGCGAGCGTCTTCCGGAGAGCGGAGCAGGTTCAGCGCAAGCCGAAGCACACTTTGATCGTAGGCGCGCACTAATTGCTCGAAAGCGTCCTGGTCACCCGCTTGGGCGGCCCGGATTAGTGCCGATTCATCCATCCCGGTGGCGGACCTTTGTGTCAAGGCCGCTGCTGTTCCGCTGCTGCCATCCAAACATCATAATAGACGAGAGAATTGGAAATAGGTCACGTTAGTGAGCTGCCGTTTTGCCGTCTGGCGCCAGCGGATTCAGGTCGCGAAGCTCCCGCAGTTGGCGAAGGTTCTTCTCCGGGGACGGGGGACTGGCGGTAGTGGCATTGGCGTAATACTGCAGCAGGGCGGCCCGTAAGTCAGGATCGATGCGGGCGAAATGGTCTTCGGAAAGCTCGTCGATTAACTCCCAGTACGCTTCATCGGCCTTGCGATAGGCGCCTGCCTTGGCGGGCAAACCGGTGTCGAAATTTTCATCGGGCAAGGGCAGTTTTCCCGACCGGATGTAGTCTAAATTCTGCCGGTACTTATCCAGGGAATCGTTAAAGCTGCGCATAAATAATGCTTCCACCTGGGGCGATGGATTGTGAAACGCGAAGGCATGCAACGGGCCCACCTTGGGCAACAGGCCGACGAAGAAGGCAAGAATTCGCGTGCCGGCGCCGGGCTTCTCATAATCGTGGCCCCATTCCTTTTCATAACTGGAACGCGAGAGGTTATAGACGAACTTGCGGCGAGTGGCTCCGGGCGTCGCTTTGCCGATATCGCCCTTCTTCAACTGCCAGGCCACTTTCGTCATATTGGGGATGAGAGAGCTTACCGTGCGGCGGTAAGTTCCCAGCGCCAGATCGAGACTGGCGAAAACGTTTTTCAGTTCAAGGCCGTAAGTTTTCAGAAATGCCCGTTCTAAAACCGGTTTGGAGACGGCGAATCCGATGAAGTCGTGATAAGCCTTGGAGGCGTACCGGCCCTGCGCTACCTGGATTACGTCGAAGGAAAACTCCGTCGCCAGATGGGCGGCGGGAGCGTCTTCGTAGGTGACGGTATCGCCGAATTTCAGCTTGAGCTTTGGGTAGAGCAGCGCCACGGAACGATTGGTGGCGACCGAATGGCCGATGTTGTCGGCCGAATAATGGGCCAGCGCGCCCAGGGCGAAAGCATACTCATCCAAGTCCTGCGCTTCCGACAGGAGGTTCAGAATGAAGGTTCCGCTGCGGACATAATGCGTCAGATCGCTGAAGAAACGCGACCCAAACGGATAGTAGCCCATGTCCTGAATGATGCAGCCACCATAGGCATAGCCATGGGCCTGTTGTAATTGTTCGGGCGTGGCATTGGGAAAGCGGAGGAGCAAAATCGGAACAATGCGGGCCGTCCAGGCAGCATCGACCAAAGCCTCATGACTTAGAACGGAGTAGCCGGAGGCGGAAGGAGCTAACGATAAGAGCGATAGAAGGAGAAGCGATCGGCGCACTGTATTCGATGGTAGCAACGATATTTCGAAGCGATGCGGCGGGTGATTTCCGTGTGGAGTTCAAACACGGATGAGCGCTGGAATTCGTTTCGTAAGGCGATGTGTTTCCGCATATCCGCATTAAAAGGGGACTTCTCTTAGCCCGCATGCCGGTATCGGATTCATCATCACGTTTACTATTTGCGTGCTCGTTTATCGGTGATTCGGTAGTCTCTGTGGCTTCTTATCGTTCGTCGCAATTGAGGCGCTTCTTGAGATTGAGTGGTCGCGGGCTTGTGACTTTAATTTCATTTGATGAACCGTAATCGCTCTCAATACGTTTCTTTTCTCACGATGCTACGACGATTTTTCCGAGCTTGAGCTGGTAGAATCTCGTGTGGACGCACGGGGTTGGTGTGGAAGTGGACGGGGTTGGTGTGGAAGCTGACGGCATTAAAATGTTTAGGGCGGAAGGGGGTACCGATGCTGAGCGGTATCTCAAGTCCCTTTGCGATCGTTCCTTTTTGTCTCTGTGGAGCTACGCATCGGTATTTCGTAGTCAGGGTCAGAAAAACGGGGGCGACGGGAAAGAAGTGTGCGATCTGCTCGTCATCTTCGGCGACGATGTCATCATTTTCTCCGACAAGCAATGCAAATTTCCGAATACCGGAAAATTGCACGTAGACTGGAACCGCTGGTTCAAGAAAGCGGTCTCCGATAGTGCAAAGCAGACTTGGGGTGCAGAGCGATGGATACGAAATTTTCCCAGCAATCTTTTCTTAGACCGGGGTTGTACAAAGCATTTTCCGATCGGCCTGCCAGCGCCGGAGCGAGCACGATTCCATCGAATCGTTGTAGCCCACGATGTCTCGTTGCGATGTCAAGAAGAACTCGGTGGCAGCGGGACGCTCATGCTTCGGCCAAGTATTGTCGGGGCCGCGCATTATTCCGGTACGGCAGAGACCGCGCAACCGTTCTCAGTCGGCATTCTCGACGAGCATAAGGGCTTTGTACATGTTTTGGATGATGCGTCGTTAGAAATCCTGATGACGACGCTAGATACGGCAGGTGATTTTGTAGCATATCTCCGAAAAAAAGAGAAATTCATTTTAGAAGGGCGCTTACTATTCTCGCCGGGAGAAGCGGAACTTTTGGCGGAGTACTTGGCCCGATTAAACTCATTATGGGAGCACGATTTTGTTTACGACGGTCCGACCAACAAGATATCCCTATCGGAGGGTTTTTGGAAGGGGTTTTCTAATAGCGCGCAGCGCCACGCACAGATCGACGCGAACAAGATCAGTTACGCATGGGATGCATTGATCGAACAGTTCGCAAGGCATGTGCTAGATGGCTCGCAGTACTTTTCGGACCACCGAGGGATAGGCGGGGCGGAGATTTGCCTTCGTTTTATGGCACGTCCGAATCGGACGTGCCGCAGAATGCTAGCACAATCACTTATTGATCTCATCAATAAAACCAAACGCCCGTCCAGAGCTGTCAAGATCTTACCGCCGATGTTTCTCGGCGACCCATACTATGTTTTTTTATTGCTTACACACCCTCCTAACTTAAGCGACTCGGACTATCGACTCTTTCGTATCAAAATGCTCGAATCGTGCTGCATGATTTGTCGCCTCATCGAACCCAAGGCCCTTGACATCGTCGGAATAGGGATGGAAACCGAACCCGGACAATCGGCCTCAGAGGACGCCCTTTACTTGGACGGGCGCGAATGGACCACTGATTTAGAGGAAGAGGCGCGGCGACGTCAGCGGGAAACCGGCCTGCTGACGAATATACAGCCGTATTCGATCGCGGTCAGCGAATACCCGCAATCCGCCTCGATTCTAAGAGCTCTCACGACCGGCAAGAATCCCCGAAATAAACCTTGTCCTTGCCGGAGCGGTAGCAAATTTAAGAAGTGTCACGGGGGTAAATTCTAGATTATCTTTCAATTTCTCGGAGTCTCGTAGCATTCTATTGGAGGGCGCCCCGTCTTCTACTGAGGCTTACATATAGACGTAGCACCTTCGCTGGAGTCATCTGTAAGCGGCGGACATTGGTACCGTCGGAGCGCATGACAAAAATGTCCTCGGCCCCTCCCCACGCCGCGCGCCATGTCGTCTTTCAACCCGCCACGAGCGCTTGCGAATGCGATCCACTGCCCATCGGGGGACCAGGCTGGATGGGCATCATTGCCCGGAACACTCGTCAGGCGCTTCAGCTCATCACCATCCGCGCGAACTGTATGGAGGTTCCAGTCGCAATTCCGATCGCTTGTAAACAATTAAAACCTTTGGGCGACCAGGCAGGAAAGTTGTCGTTCCACTCACTGGACGTGAGAGCTTCGTTACCCCGGATTCGAGGTCGATGATGATGAGACCCTTCTTGTTTCCTTCCGTCGCACGGTATACCAATCGCCTTCTGTCGGCTAACCAACTTGGAAAGCCGTAGTTCCCACGGCTAGACGACGTAAGCTTCCGCAGGGCTGATCCATCGCGGGCGGTCACTATGTGCGACTCGATACCGGCGGTATTCCGCGCTCCCAAACCAAAAGCGCTGTGGTCTCCGGATGGCGACCAGACGGGCGTCACGGCATTCTGTGTGGGTTCCTTCACTCCCTTCTCGGACCCGAGGTTAGAATCTCGCGCGTTCCCGTTGCGACATCACGCTCACGATCTGCGATGTCGCCTGAGGGCCCGAAAAATACTCCCTTATGGTACGTCAGTTCGCCACACTCGCCTCGTAAAAGGCGATCTGGCGACCAAGTGGCGCCGCCCATTGAG
Source organism: Bryobacterales bacterium (assembly GCA_038239345.1). GTDB lineage: Bacteria > Acidobacteriota > Terriglobia > Bryobacterales > Bryobacteraceae > JBBSEX01. The sequence continues at coordinate 18,002 of JBBSEX010000022.1, read as the reverse complement.
GGGTCGGCATTGGTGAGTTGGCGCAAGCCCAACCCATCGGCACGGACGACATAAATCTCAGTGGACTGGGCAGGAGCGAATGCTCCCTTGGAACGCGGCGTGTTCGCGCGCACCGTCTGAGTTGCGATCGGATGTAATGACAATCCACTGCTCATCGGAAGACCATGCGGGCCGATAATCGCCGTCCGGATGATTGGTCAGATTGCGGAGACGTTTGGTTCGCAATTCCAGAATCCAGACGTCCGCCTGCCCGCCGAGGGATGATACGAACGCAGCGCGATTACCGTCCGGCGCCAGGACCGCCTGATCGTCAAACGCCGGATGGTTCTTAAATACTCCAAGCCCTGGCTATGTGTTCGCACCGGTAGATCTTCGCCGAATCATTGCGCTGGGAGGTGAACAAGACCTAGCGCCCATCCGCATCGGCGATAAAAACAGCGCTATTGAGCGGGCGAAGCTCGCGTAGGTGATACGCACATGAAGGAGCTGCTGAATTCGCAAGCGATCTGAAGGTCCTCGAACTCTATGGAAGCCGATCCAGCGAACATGAGAGATTGCCTCCAGGCTTGTTGGAACGACCGATGATATAACACCTCGACTTCGACACTCTAGGTGGCCCGGCGTGGTTTCAGTAAAATCTTGTTACGAGGCTGGGACCGAATTGTCTTGGGGACAGACAGCAAAGATCCGCTTGAGAAATCATGAGATCACCCTCCTTAATTGCGATGCTGGCAACAGCATTTCGCGCACTGGAGAGCGATGATTTTACGACCGTGAGCGCTGCGTTTGAAGACGTGGAGAATCTATCGCCGGGAGGCGCTCCGCGTCGTCCTATCGTTCTGCTTGCGTTATAATCGTGTTTGCCTACGGGTGCGGTTAGTCTAAATAAATTCGAGGAAGATGAGCAAAGAAGACAGTATTGAAGTAACGGGCACCGTCGTTGAAAAATTTCCCAGCGGTTTGTTCAGTGTGCAATTGGATCAGGAGCGGATTGTTTTAGCCCATTTGGCCGGTAAGCTGCGCCGCAATCGAATTCGTGTTCTCGCAGGCGATCGCGTGACCATGGAACTCTCCCCTTACGACCTTACCAAGGGTCGTATCACGTATCGTCACAAATAGTCTGTTCCAACCCCCTTTATGATCAAAGTTCTGTTCGTCTTCGGCACTCGGCCCGAGGCGATCAAACTTTGTCCGCTTGTTCTCCATCTGCGGACGCGTCCTACGGAATTCGCCGTAAGCGTATGCGTCACGGCGCAGCATCGCGGGTTGCTCGATCAAGTTCTGGCTGCCTTTCAAATAACGCCGGAACATGATCTGGACCTGATGCTGCCCGGGCAGTCGCTGTTTCAATCCACGTCACGAATTCTTGGTGGATTGGAAGCGGTCTTAACGCAGGAGAAGCCGGGATTGGTGATTGTGCAGGGCGATACCACGACTACACTATGCGGGGCGCTTGGTGCGTTCTATAAGCACATACCGGTTGGTCATGTAGAAGCTGGATTGCGCACGGGAGACCTGCAGCAGCCCTTTCCCGAAGAACTGAACCGCGTTCTGACTACACGTTTGGCGACCCTGCATTTTGCCGCTACGCAAGGCGCGGCGGATAATTTGATCGCCGAAGGAATCTGTGCGGACCGAATCAGCGTGACCGGTAATACGGGCATCGATGCCGTCCTCTATATTCGCGATGGGTTGGAACAAGGACGGTTGCGGCCGGACCTCTTGCCGGGGTTAGACCTGACTAAAAAGCGTATTCTTGTTACGGCCCATCGACGTGAGAGCTTTGGGACGGGGTTCGAAAACATATGCCAGGCGCTTGCCCGTTTGGCGACTCGCGACGATATACAGATCGTCTTTCCGGTGCATCCAAACCCCAATGTTTTTGAGCCGGTGCGGCGTCATTTAGGTGGGTCGCCACATGTACTGTTGACGGACCCACTCGACTATGTTGCCTTCGTGGAACTGATGCGCGGTTCCTATTTTCTACTTACCGATTCCGGCGGCATACAGGAAGAAGGGCCGTCACTTGGAAAGCCGATCCTTGTGATGCGTGAGAAAACAGAGCGTCCCGAGGCGGTGCAGGCGGGTACGGTCAGGCTGGTGGGTTCGGATCCGGATCGAATCGTTGCCGAGGCTGTTTTACTCCTACAAGACCGGGAAGAATACGCGCGGCGCTCTCGCGTTCACAATCCCTATGGGGACGGGCACGCCAGCGAGCGTATTGGGAACGCAATATGTTCATTGTTAACGGAAGAAAGTCTCTAAAAGTTATTATTTAATCCTTAAATGAGGGATATTTTACGCGGTTTTATAGACTTAAGTGCAATTTAGGTAAATTATACTCGGGCCGTGATAGAACGCCGCTTAAAAACTATTCCGAATTCACGCTTGCGCCGGCCGGGCGCGGGTCAGACGAATGAACTGGCAACGATGTTATCGAACAAAGTCGTGGGGCAACCCGCGGCGATGAACGCCATCATTCCTTATATTCAGATGCACCAGGCCGGCTTGTCGCCGGACGGACGGCCGTTAGGAGTATTCCTTCTTCTTGGGCCGACTGGAACGGGCAAGACGAAGACGGTGGAGGCTCTGGCCGAGGTGCTTCATGGAAATCCCAAAAATTTGCTAAGGGTAGATTGTGGGGAGTTTCAACTGGAGCATGAGACGGCAAAGCTGGTAGGCGCGCCGCCAGGATATTTGGGCCATCGGGAAACACAGCCGATGCTGAACCAGCAGAAAATCAATTCCGTCGCGAGCGAGCGCAGTAATGTCTCGCTTATCTTGTTTGACGAAATTGAGAAGGCAGCGCCGAGCATGACGCGCCTTTTGCTGGGCATTCTCGATAAGGCTACACTTCGGCTTGGAGATAATAATGTAGTTAATTTCGAGAAAACTCTTATCTTTCTGACGAGTAATCTTGGCGCGGCGGCGATGAATAAGGAATTGAATCCGAATCTTGGATTCGAATCGATGGTCCCCCGCGATTCGGAGGATATGATCGCAAAGATTGAACGGATCGGACTGGCGGCCGTGCGCCGCTGCTTCTCCCCAGAATTTATCAATCGGATCGACTCGGTCATCTCCTATCATCCGCTCAGCGCGGATTCGCTAGTGGTTATTCTCGAACACCAGCTCGCCGAACTGCAGACCCTTATCAAGAGCCGGTTGGGAATCCGGGCCTTTGAATTTCATCTCACTAAACCCGCGCGCTCCTTCCTCTTGCGCCGCGGTACGAGCTCGGAATATGGAGCGCGTGAGTTGAAGCGCACATTGCACCGGCATCTTATACAACCGCTAGCGGCTTTAATCTCGGAAGGGCGTATCGCACCTGGAACTCAGCTTCGAGTTGAATTCGATGAATCACACAAAGGGTTGACCTTCCGCGAATCCCGGCGAGAGCTTCTTGATCACGCTTGCTAATTATTGACGTCTTGAGATCTGCCGGCGAATGCGGGCTCAGCGTTTCTGAGATAGCGCGCCAAGCGGATCGAGCGATTTCTGCAGACGCGAGCTAACGGCGCATCCAAAGACAGGTAAGGGTTCGATCCTGGAGCCCGTGGCAAACTGAGCGTAGATTCGTTCGTCGAGGGGCGCGAGCGCTGCCGGATGCGCGTAGTATCCACCCGCATACCGGAGCCATCCCGTCGAATCGAAAGCGATCAGTATTGGAGCGGCTTCAAGGCCAAAGCGAGCGCCAAGTTCCTGGGCGGAGACGCTGGCAAAGCGGAAGCCAGCGCGCCTTGCCGACTCCTGCTTTTTAGGATCGATGCCGACGAACAAAATCGCCTCTTCGGCTCCGGGAAGCGGTCGGCGGGCGATCAAGTGCGCGAACAATGCTCGTGAGCAGGAGCATTCGGCGTATATCACGTGTACAAGGAAATTTTGGTTGGAGCTTTGCCGCAATTGCAGTATTGCATGGCTAAGGCGGACCTCATCGACGGGTGGAGGTAGCGATGCCATATGATTTACGGAGACCGCGGCCAAGCCTGCCACCGTGACTACAATCCAAACCGCGAGCCAGATCTTCACGATCCAGTCTTTCTTCGCCGCGCCTTTTTGGACCGCGCTCGCGATGTTCGAAGTGGGATTTAGCTCTGTTGACACTCAGGGCTTCCCGGAAACTTGCGCGGTGCCGTGCAGGCTCCGTAGTGTCGCTAAGTCGGAAACTATTTGGGCTGGGTCGTCCGGCCGGAGCAGGATCCCGGCCAACCGGCCTTCTGGGTCTAGCACAAACAGCGACGTTGAGTGATCGATGGTGGACCCGGTAACCTGCGATCCCGCGCCGATCTCGCGGCTAAAGCGATCAATGTCGTTCCGATTTCCGGTGAGACCAAGTATGCGTCCACCGAAGTGTTGTAGATAAATGCGCATTTGTTGAGGAGTATCATGCTCCGGATCGACGGATACGAAAATCGCCTGGGTGTTTCCCGAAAGCATTCCACTTCGGGGATCGCGGGCGGCGGCGGCCAGTATTCCGAGGGTCTTGGGGCAGACCTGCGGGCACGCTGTGAAGCCAAAAAAGATTACACTCCATTTTCCTCGTAAGCGCTGCGGTGCAAACAGGTCGCCGTCGGCAGTAATCAGACGAGGAACATACACCGGTGCTCCCGGAGCCACGGCGATGTAAGTCTGCGTGAACACGGAAAGGCGATTTTCCCGGGCCTTCGCGGGCCGGTTACTAATTAGCGCCAGCAGCAACAGCAGGCTGGTACACCCTACCATTACAAAAATCGCCCAAGGTCTTTTCATTTTGCGCTCCTCAAAAAATACCTCGCCATTTAAAACAGCGCCACTTGCCCTTCGAGTAAAACATCGTCCACCATCAAGGGATCCATGTCGTGCAGCCCGATTCCCGGCGCGACGAACGTTGCCAAGGTCAAGGAGATGTAACCCTCCGCCGATTCGACCGAATACCGGTGGACCTCTGAATCAGGAGGAGCAAGACCACTAACGTCCGTGCCGGTAAGAAGGACGGGCAATCCCACATCGACGGCGTGGCCGTAGCCCAGTAGCTTATTTTTCACTCGTCCGACTAGCTGGTTGTTCAGTTCCAGGCACCAGTCGGCCATATCGGGTAGAGAGATGTTCGACGACTCCGCGGGATGCAGACGGATCACCAGGGCCTGGTCGATCTTCAGCGTCGACGAGAGGCTAATCCCACCGCCGCTGGCGCTGAGTATAGATATAAAGCTTGCGGTGAGGCGGCCCGTCGCTTTACCAGCCCGCTCTTGGACGCTTACAGTCAGGCCGTAAGCCGAGAGTAAATCACGGCAAGCGTGAACATACATTTCGTTCAGAATCTGATGGTCTTCTACATCATTCAAGGTCATTGTGATTTCCTTTAGCGCCGACGACGGCTAGTTGGAGCCGAGTTCCTGTAGATCGAGCAAGCTGGACGATTGGCCAACCAGATGGTTCACGGTCTGCACAAGTTGAGTAGGATTGAACGGCTTCACGATCCAGCCCACCGCGCCAACCTGCTTTGCGCGCTTGACCAGCGACATCTGGCCTTCGGTGGTCAACATCACGATGGGCAGGGCCTTATTCTCCGGCTTACTCTTAATCTTCTCCACCATCTCCAGGCCATTCATGTGGGGCATGTTGACGTCGCAGATCACCATTTCAATACTGCGATTAGAGTCGACCATGGACAACCCCTCAACACCATCCGCAGCCTCTGCAATCGCGAAGCCAGCCCGCTTCAACACAGTCGAAATGTGTTGCCGCACCGAGCCCGAATCATCTACCACAAGAATTGTTTTAGCCATTTTTTGCTAAATTCCTTTTTAAAAATCTAACTTCGTCGCTGATGGTTCTACGCTGCAACCGGATCCAGCGCGCACTGCGATGCCTGCCCATTGCCTTCGTGGACTACTTCACCCTTCGCAAACGAAAACCGGATCCGAGTGCCAACGCCCAGCCGCGATTCCACTTCCATCGTTCCGCCTAGTGCCTCGCAGACTTCGGCCATTGCGCCCATTCCCATTCCGCGTCCCGATAACTCCGTTGACGTGTCTCTGGAACTGAGGCCAGACCAACTAAGGAGTCTTGTCGATTCCTCAAGCTCACTCGCCGGAACGCCAAACTTGCTAGCTTTATTCCGCAATCGCTCCCAGTCGATACCCGGGCCGTCGTCCTCGATAGCTACAACAAACCGGTCGTTCTCGATGGCGGTCGTAACCTTGATGGTGGGTCGCGAGAGTTTGCCATGCTTCCGCCGTTCCTCGCGATCTTCGATTCCGTGGTCGACCGCATTCCGTATAACGTGAATGAAGGCTAACCAAAATGGCGCAAAGTGCTCACTGTTGAAGCGCAGATGGTTAGACTCGACGATCACGGTGATCGACCCCTTGCCGCTGCGCTCGGCAATGCTGATGAGCTGTTGCCGGATGCGGGCTAAACGCTTCGTGGCCGGCTCAAAGCGCCACGATTCGATCATCCGGGACACGGTACTCACATTGCCGCCCTCGCGCACAGTCTTAAGGATCAGCTCATAGTCGGCTTCATCAATTTCGATGCCGCTGTTGGGTGCGTCGCCGATCAGCTTTTGTATGTCTGGCCGAATCTCGCTCCAAGCCTGATCGAGCACACCCATGGTGAGTGCCGCGAAAGGTTCATTCGCCACTTCATTTTCGATCTCGTGGCAAACCTCGGAAACGCGGCGCATGCCGAAAATTCCAGTGTTGCCCTTCAGCGTATGAATGAGGCGCTTTTGATGATCGAGATCCTCGTATTGTCCACCGTCGAGCGACCTTACAATCTCGTCTGCTTCCGCCAAAAATTCTAAGAAACCCGCCCTATCGCGATTCATGTGCTGGAACAGTTGCAGTAGTTCGCTCTGATGGCGTCCGGCGGCATCCTTGATCAAGATTTCCGTGATATCGGTGATGATGACTAGGATTTTCTCTGGCGAGCGTTTTGCAGCCGCGCTTCCGGCTAAAGAAGTGACTTCCGCTTGACCAATTAGCTGATAGTGAACCGAATAGGTCTTCGCACCATCTTTCAGACGCGCGGGAAACTGACCCAGTGACACTTCCTTGGGCAGAACGTCTTCCCGAAAACTCTCAAGAGCGAAATCAAGCCAGTCGCCGAAGTTGTCATCCCGCCGGCCGATCCAAGTGGCGAAGTTTTCCCCGGCAAGGGGCACTCCAAACCACTCTCTTACCGCGAGGGAAGTCTCACTCGACATATGCCCGTCGACATCAATGGTGATCAAGCCCTGTTCGACGTTGTTGAGAATCAGTTGCATGTCTCGTTGATTCTCGTGGACTGTGGCGGTACGGGCAGCGACGATCTTCTCCAGGCCAATTACGTTGTCGAAGAATTGCCGGGAAATGTAGCACGCAGCCACGGTTTCCAGGATGACGAACGCCGAGTGAACCAGAACCACCCACCACTGGGCGTCATAATTGAATACGCTGCCGGGCAACAACCACCAGACAAGAAGGTGGTGCAACGCGACTGTGCATGCCGCCGCTACATTTACCATCGGGTTGGCGAAAATACAGAGCATCGCCAATAAAGCGAAGAAGTAGAAATGCATCTCAATCTGGACTGGCCCCTGGCCAAAATGAACGAGTAGTCCGCCCATCAGCATCGCCGTTACACCATGTACGACGGATAACCAGCGCGGGTTCTGGATCGTGCGAAAAGCCAACGCGGGTCCGGTAATCACTATCAGACTGGCGATCAAGGCGAACAGCGGACCGGTATCGGCGGCCCAAGCCACAACCATCAAGACCGGCACATGCAGAAAAAAGAATACCAGCGCGATCTTGTTTAAACGAGCGAGAAACTGTTGTTCAAACGGCGTGATTTCCGCTGGTAGCGCTAAATATTTTGTCCACTTGCTGTCCATTTGTCCTCGTTTTGCCCCAATACGAAGTTGGCACGGATCTATCGCCAGTCATCCAAGCGGCGACCGCCGCTCTACTGACTACCCGCCAACCTCTAGTTGTGTTATCGGCGCAGTTCCGCGCAGTATGAGGATTTTGGTGCGTTGGGCTCATCAGGAATACAAAGACAATTGATATTACGTTGCTCAGCGGCGACGCCCATGATATTCTGGCCGCAATTCCCGTGAAATCCATCCTTCTATTCCTGTTGCCGTGCGCCCTGATAGCACAAAGCCAGGGGGCTGGTTATTCCATTGGCGGCATTGTGTGGAATTCGCATACCGGAGAGCCGATCCGAAATGCCGTCATCACGATGACTGAGTTTTCCGCCCCGAAACTGCGGGCAGGACAAGCCTCGCTCAAAATACCGGCGCCGACAGCGGTGTTCTCAGGCTTGGCGGGTGAGTTCCTATTCCCAGGTCTTAGCCCGGGCACTTATAGACTGACTACCGCCAAGCCAGGATTCACAGCAGAAGCAGACCCGGGCGCTCCGCCGGGGAGCGTGATTGAGCTGAAAGCTTCCGTCTCCGGCGTTCGGCTCCTATTGTCGCCGCGGAGTGTAATAGAGGGGCAGATTGTCGATCAAAATGGCGACCCGGCGGCACGCGTGAACGTGGTCGCAATAAGCCGGGCAGTGAAGGAGGGGTTGCTCGTCACCCAGTCCCATCGAACCGTGGATACCGACGATCAGGGCAAATATCGTATATGGAATCTTAGTCCCGGCAAGTATTACGTAAAAGCAGCTGGCCGCAGTGGCGGAACCTTTAGCTATGTTGGCGATAGTGCTTCTTTAACTGATTCATGGGAAAGCTTCGCGCCGGTCTACGCAGGCGGCGCGAGCGATATCGATTCCGCTACCGCGATCGCCATCGGGCCAGGCGAGCAAGGCCAGGCGAACATCAGAATTACTCGTCAGCCCGCATTTAAAATCCGTGGAATTCTGGCCAACTTTACCCAACATCAGACCGTGGAGTTCGAGCTATTGCGAGGTAAAGAGCAAGTCACCGCCAGCAGAACAACGTTGAATGAGGGCACCGGACGTTTTGATATTTTGAATGTTATTCCGGGTTCCTATTTGTTAAGGGCGACCCAAAATAAAAATGCTCGAGCGGAGACCATGGTCACGGTTGGCAATGGCGACTTAAATAATGTTTCGTTGTCGCTCTCACCCGCCGTGAACATTCCCGTGATTATGCACCCGATAGACAAAACAACCAATACCGATTCTGTGCAAGTTACTCGTGGGGATAACACCAGCTGTCAGGTCACCCTAGGACCTTCCGCTCCCAATTCCGGAGGGATATCTAGCTTCGGTCCCCATGCAGAGCACGATGAAGTGATCGAGGGAGTGATCGAGGGAGTCTTACCAGGCGCTTATCGTGTCCGTGTCAAATGCTATGCGGGATATCTCAGAGCTATGGCAACGGGAAATATCGATTTGCTGACAAATCCGACATTCATGGTTGTTCCCGGTATAGCACCTGCGCCGATCGAGCTTACCGTCCAACAGGGCGGCGGTGCGCTTATTGTCAAGCTCGTGCTGAATCCGATGCCAAAGAATGCCGGTATTTTGCTCTTGCCCACGGCTGGGGTGGAGTCGCGGGAGCCTACAATGCAACCGGCGGGTATCCAGCTGGGGTCACAACTCGATCTTCAATTCATGTTTGGACTCTTAGCGCCGGGCGACTACGCTGCTTATGCCTTTTCTGAATATCAGGACGTTGAGTTTAGGAACCCCACGTTCATACAGTCTCTGAGCGGAGGCACATCAGTCCATATTTACAATAACCAGGAGACGAAAATCACTCTTTCGAGGTTAGCGAAATGAAATCCCGGCTGATTCTTATCGCTGGCCTTGTCATCGCCGCCAGGGCGCAAGCTGTCCCAGTTACCGGCGTGATAGTCAATGCACTGAGTGGATCTCCGATGAAGCGCGTACGCATTATTCTGGGAGCATCGCAGCCGCGATCGGCTCCATCGTTTATCGTCACCGCGGACGATGGCCGGTTTTCCTTCGATGTACCGCCAGGCAAATATTCCCTTGCGGCGGAGTATGCGGGAGTGCGGCAAGCTTATGGATTGGCAGGCCCGGGCCTAGGCTTTGGTGTCTCTATCATTACCGGAGCCGATCAGAATCCAGGTCCGCTGACGTTTCGCTGGTAGCCTCCTGGAGCCATTACGGGTACTATCCTCGACGACCGTGGCGAACCTGTGGAAAGAGCCCTGGTGCAGTTGATTCGCTCAGCGGTTACTGGCGGCCGAAAGCGTGTTACGACAGCGGGATGGTTCTGGACGGATGATCGCGGCGTTTACCGCTTCGGTCCGGTAACCGCGGGTACCTATTATCTAGCCGTCACCGCCGAACCCTGGTATCTGCGGGGGAGGCTGGATACCGGGCTCGGCGTCGGTCGGATCAGCCTTCCGAGCCGAGCGCTGCCTACGCTCCCGCTTATTATCCAGGAGCAAGCGATCTGCGGAGTGCCGCGCCGCTGTTGCTCAAAGCGGGTGCGGAGGTTCACGCCGATTTCACCCTGCGCACGATTACTGGAGTCACCGTCCACGTGATGTTTTCGGTACCCTCCGTCCACGGCGGTAGGCTGAGCCTGATCACCAAGGGCGTGGAAGGGCCAGAGGGATTTCAGCGCCGGGTCACCATCTTTGGAGCCGACCAGAAGATCGCGGGCGTACCGCCAGGCCGGTACACACTCGAATTTTTAGAGACCGGAGAAAATCCCAGATTGGCGCGCAAGGTCATCGACGTAGCGAATATCGACGTGACGGTTCAACTGGAATCTCAGCCATCCCCGGCTGTGAGTGGCCGTGTCACGTTTTCCCAGCCGGGTGTCCGCCCCAAGTCGCCGTTATACGCCCAGCTGGTGCATGAAACCGTGGGCGTGTTCACCCGGGTGGTTTCCGATGACGGAACATTCAGCGTCAAGAATCTGCGGGTTGGCAGTTATCGCTTTCGACTGCAGAGTAGCGATGGTTTCCAGGTGGCTAAACTCGCGGTAGAGGGATCGAGTCTCCAGGATGGGTTCTTTGACGTCGTACAAGGCGCTGTCATCACATTGAATGTGATTGCCGCCGATGAAACCGGCACGGTCAATGGCTTCGTTTTGAATGAAGGTAAGGCAGTGCCCGGAGTGCTGGTGCTGCTTGCTCCGCGCAAAGAAACTACCGGTCATGCGGAGATTATTGCCTTTCAGACCGACAGCGATGGGAGCTTTGGATGGCCTCACATCGGTGCCGGCGATTACGTGCTGATCGCCGTCGCTCAACTCGACCTCGAATACCTGAATCCAGTGGTACTCAAGCCGTACCTAACGGGTGGAAAGGCGATTCGCGTGGAGCGTCATGGCACAGTTAAGGAAACCATCGCTGTAGCGCCGGCCGCCGCGCAAAATTGAATCCCGCTCGAGTCGATCATAGGGCTATGATGTAGCCTAGGTTTTATTCCCATGGCGCAATCTTCTGTCAGTACGCTCGATTCCGTTGCCGGCGCGAGTCAAAACCTGGAGCGGCTAGTATCTCTCGATGCATTTCGCGGCCTGACCATGGCCTTGATGATCCTGGTGAATAATGCCGGCGGCCCCGTAGCGTATGGTCCGTTGAACCACGCCGAGTGGAATGGTTGGACCATCACCGATACGGTCTTTCCCTCCTTCTTGTGGATTGTCGGCGTAGCGATTACGCTCTCGTTGGGGCGGCGGGTCAGCACAGCCAAATCCCGCGTACAATTGCTGTGGCCGATTCTCCGCCGGGCTGCGATCCTCTTCTTTCTCGGCTTGACGGTTTACGCTTTCCCGCATTTCAGTCTCAGTACGCAGCGGATTTTGGGCGTACTACAGCGCATCGCCATCTGTTACCTCATCGCGTCGACCATCTTCCTGTTCAGCGGATTGCGCGGACAAATACTTTGGATCGCCGGATTGTTGGTCGCCTACTGGATGCTGATGATGCTGGTGCCTGTGCCGGGATTCGGAACCGGTCATCTGGATGTCGACGGCAACTTCGCGCACTATGTCGATTGGAACTTACTGGGACGCCACAACTACGCCGGCACCGTCACGTGGGACCCCGAGGGGATCGTCAGCACCCTGCCGGCGATCGCCACAGCGCTGCTGGGAATCATCGCGGGGCGGATTCTACAACTGCGCGAGTCCCTTGCCGAACGCACCACGAAGTTGTTCGTGATTGGATCTCTGCTACTGGCGGCAGGGGCGATCGTCGACATCTGGATGCCCATCAATAAGAAGCTGTGGAGCGATTCTTTCGTGCTGTTCATGGCGGGATTGGATTTCGTGGTGCTTGCCGTCTGCATCTATTTCGTCGACATGCGGGGCTGGAAAAAACCGGTGAAACCCTTCGTGATTCTGGGTATGAATGCCATTGCGATTTACCTCGCCTCGGAGTATTTGGATGAGGCCCTCGGAGCCATCCGCTGGCAGGCGGGAGCGAAAACGATCTCGTTGCATCAGGTGATTTATAACAACGTGTTCGCACCGCTGGCATCGCCGATGAACGCGTCGCTACTATATTCCATTACGTATGTGCTGATCATGTTCGCCATTGCCTACGCGATGCATCGGCGCCGTTGGTTCCTGCGGGTATGACGGCTATCGGTTGAAGTCGAAAATGGCGCCGACGGCCACCTGAAAGCCGGGGAGTATCGGCGTTTCCAAAATATCATCGGCCTGCAGGGTATGCGCACCGTTCTGCTTTCGAACTACTATCGTGCCCATTTCGGGAACTACTTGCCAGATCTCGCTCACCCCGGCGGCAAGATAATCGGCGACCTTAACGGCAAGATAGGTCTCGGAAGGCGAGATGATTTCAATCGCCAGGTCGGGAGCGAAGGCGAAGGTGGGTAAATCGACTGTGCCGCTGAGCTTTTCATTGCGCACAAACGCGATGTCGGGAATGCGCGCCGTTGTGGCCGTTAAGCTGAACTGCGATTCCACGAAAATCTTACCGATGCGATTCTGGACAATGTAAACGACGAGCAGTTCCAATATCTGGGACTTAATCCATTCATGCAGAGGTTTCGCGGATCCCCTGACGATCAACTCCCCATCGCTCAACTCGTAGTGCTTGCCGACCTCCGAATCAAGCGGAGGCAGCGCCAGAAGATCTTCCACGGTGAGTGCCGTCTGTGTGCCATGACTGAATTTTACCCCTAATTGGACGCGCTACCGGCGAGCGAAGTGAGGAAGCTTTTCTCCAGGGGCCAACTGCCATAAACCCGCTGATTTTCCCGGCGAAAACTCCCCGATGTCAGGATCCCGCTCAAGTCGTTGGGGTTCGGCTTCACGTTTTCACGAGCCATCATTTTTCGCAGCATTGACGTGGCGCCTTCCAGTTGCACCAACAAAGCCGACGCGGTATCGGCGTTGGAACAAGTGACGTCGAGCGCGACCTGGAAGCGGGTATCTTGCGGTCCGATGGCGAACACCACCCGGTCGGCGTTGCTCAAGGCCGTGGCGAAAGCGTGCGTGCCCGCCGGCAGCCGGGAAGGATCGCGCAGCACTTGAGCGGGAACAGCTACCCACACCGGCTGCTGCGGTACGTTCGAGGATGGCGCCGACTTTGCCAGCGTGATTGCGCCCGCGGCCCACGCGTCAGGCCCCACGGCGAGCGCCATCGCGCCACTGCCCAATTTGAAAAATGAAATCGATTTGCCCGGCTGGCTGGCGGCGATCTGGCAGAATTCGTTTGTGCACTTGCCACCATGGCCGACCGCATAGGCCATGATTCGTTTCCAATTAAAATTTCCGCGGAGAACGAAGTAGTTTGTATCGCCGGCGAATTCGACCGCGATCCGGTCCAGGTCTTTGCGGTAATCGAATCCCGTGCCGCCGACAAACTCCTTGTACTCGGGTTCCTCGACGGTCTTGGTTCCGATTACGGAATCCAAAATTCCCGACAAGCGCAAAGCCCGTACGTCGATGTAAGCCGCCGCCCCGTCTTTCGCTGGAAGGCATGCTACCAGCTGCTCCGGCGTGGATGGACCACCCGGACGAAGCGCGACGAATACGCCGGCGGCGATCGCAATGGCGACCCCAGCCGCGATAAGATACCACTGCTTCTTAAAAGTTTTCACCCACTCGCAGGTTACACTGTTGCGCCGACTGCTGTCACGCGCGACGCTTTCCACAAAGCGGTGTAAGGAGCCAGATCCTTCATCATCTGATCGAATTGCGGAATGGTCAGGGATTGGGCGCCATCGCTAACCGCCTTCTCAGGATTGGGATGCACCTCAATCAGAAGCCCATCGGCGCCGATGGCCACGCCCGCTCTGGACAGTGCCGGCACCAGGCTGCGCTTACCCGTCGCGTGGCTTGGATCCAGCATGACGGGCAAGTGCGTCAGCTCACTTAACGCGGCGATGGCGGCGATGTCGCACGTATTGCGCGTCACCGTTTCAAAGGTTCGAATGCCGCGTTCGCACAGAATCACGTTGGGGTTGCCGTGCGCCACCAGATACTCGGCGGACATCAACAATTCCTTTACCGTCGAACTCAATCCGCGTTTCAGCAGGACGGGGCGGCCGCATTTGCCCAGCGTTTTCAGCAGCGCGAAATTCTGCATGTTGCGCGCTCCAATTTGCAGGATGTCGGCATAATCGGCAACCAGATCCACGTCGCGGTCGCTCATTACTTCGGTAATGATCCCCAACCCGGTGGCCTCGCGAGCTTTCTTCAGCAGTTCCAGCCCTTCCCGCTCCAAGCCTTGAAAATCGTAAGGCGATGTGCGTGGCTTGAAGGCTCCGCCACGCAAAAGTTTTGCGCCGGATTTGGCCACGGCCTCCGCTGTCTGCATGATTTGCTGTTCGCTTTCCACCGAACACGGTCCGGCCATTACGATGAATTCATCGCCGCCAATTTCTACGCCGTTCGCCACTACGCGCGTCCGTTCGGGACGGAATTCCAAGCTGACGAACTTATAAGGAGCGGAAATGCGCACCGCTTTTTCAACCGCGGGCATAGCCTCCAGCGATTCCAGGCAGGCCGTGACATCGCCCACTCCCACCACGCCAATGACAACTCTTTCGTCGCCCGCAATAGAATGCACTTTATAGCCGAAATCCCTGATCCGCTCCGTTACGTGTTCGATTTCTTCGCGGGTGGAATGCAAACGCATAGATATGATCATGATGTCTCCTCAACATACAGCTGCAAGGAGTAGTATATCACTCTCAAGTCGATATTAATGATGAAAATAATACACTTGCTGGAATAGTAGCATACACCTATAGGTGGTGGTATAGGGATTAAGCGGTCTTCGCTTCAACGTCTCGCCGAGGAAGAAATAATGTCACCAGCAAGGCAATTGCAACCACTACAAAGCAACCAATCACGTTGAACCAGAGAAACGAAATGGACGTGAACAGCTTGGTAGCGAAAATGGCCACTTCGCCGGCGACAACGCCACTTAAAGCCGCGGTGGCCCCGACACTCTTAAAGAAAAACGCCAGCACAAAGACCCCCAGCAACCCGCCATAGAATAGCGAGCCGATCATATTTACGGCTTCAATCAGGGCCCCGAAACTGCCGCCATAACTGGCGAAACAAACGGCATAAATTCCCCAGAAGACCGTGGCCGCCCGGGAAATGAAAAGGTAGTGTCGATCGCTACCGTCCTTGCGCACGTAGCGCTTATAAATATCGATTACCGTCACCGTCGCCAGTGAATTGATCTCGCCCGATGTCGAAGACATGGCCGCCGAGAAAATTACGGCGATCACCAGCCCCACCACTCCCACCGGAAGGTACTTCGTGACGAACGATAAAAAGATGTAGTTCGTATCGTTGATGTTCTTGCCGGTAAGGGCGAGACCATCCTTGTGAGCGCTATCGAGATCCCTCTGTGCGGCCTGATAGCGTCCGAGCGATGCTGGATCGTTCGCGGTGGCTAGTTCCCGGGCAGCCACCCGCCTTTTCTCGAAAGCCGCATCGAAGCGGCTCTGCACCGCCGCGTATCCCGGCGTTTGCTGAATGCGCGCCTGTTCGGCCGGCTGAAAAATCAGCGGCGGCTTCTCAAAAACGAAAAAAACGAATACCATCGCCCCGGTGAACAGAATGAAAAACTGTAGCGGGATCTTGGCCAGCGCGTTGAAGATCAGGCTGAGGCGGCTTTGGGCGATCGACTTGCCGGTCAGGTAGCGCTGCACCTGGCTCTGGTCGCAGCCAAAATAGGCAAGAGCCAGAAACATACCGCCGATCAGCCCGCTCCACAGGTTGTAACGGTCATTCCAATCGAAGTGCGTTTGAACGACGTTGAGCTTTCCAAACTTACCCGCCAGACGAACGGCATCGCCGAATCCGATATCGCCGGGCAGCAGATGCACGGCAATGATCAGCGAAAGAATCAGGGCGGCGAAGATGACGGTCATCTGCTGCACGTCGGCCCAGGTTACGGCTTTGATTCCACCCGTGGTGGTATAGACCACGACCAGCGTTCCCATCAGAATCGTGGTCAGTTGATCGGAGATTCCAAGAATCACAGAGAGAGCGACCGCCGGCGCGTAGAGCGCGAGTCCCGCGGCCAAACCCCGTTGAATCAGGAAAATGACGCTAACCAGCGCCCGGACTCGGGTATCGAAGCGGTTCTCCAGGTACTCGTAGGCTGTATAGACGTTCGCTTTATGAAAGATTGGCACGGCAGTGGCGCAGATGATCACCATCGCGATCGGCAAACCAAAATAGAATTGCACGAAGCGCATGCCATCGATGTAGGATTGGCCGGTTGTGGAGATGAAGGTAATCGCGCTGGCCTGCGTCGCCATGATGGAAAGCCCCATGGCGTACCACGGCATCGTCTTGCCGGCCAGCAAATATTCGTTGACGCTGCTGCTGTTTCGGCCGCGATATAAGCCGTAGGAAACGATGAAGACCAGCCAGCCAACCAGGACAACCCAATCGAGAGTCCTCACGGCGCGAACGCCCTCGTGAACAGGTAAAGGATTGTGATGAGTACAACCAGATAACAGAGCACGAAGGCATAAACGCGAGGCCAGGTTCCCAGAAACGGCGGCGGATCGTCGGGCATGAAAGGCTTTTCCGGAATCGGCGTCATTGGGCTGCCGCCATCGATTTGGAAGCACTTAGCAGATTGGCGAAAATTCGATAAGCGCCAGGAACTCCGGCCGGCAACTCGCGAAACCACACGTAGGCCGAGAAAATGTATACGCCTTTTCCATACTTCGCGAAAAGCATGCCGCCCGGTAAAGGCGATTCGCCCGGATCGTGCGACTCAAACAACGATTGATACTGCGGATCGAACTCCGTCGCCACATACAGCGCCCGCTCCTGGATCCATCCGCTGAAGTCCGCGGCGGTAATTTTATTGGGGATGTTCAGCAAAGGATGCCGCGGGTTGGGCAAGCTGACGGCGCAATCTTCCACGGTCACCCGTTCCCGGCCGATCTTAATCGGAAACGGACCGATCTTATCCAGTAAATGCGGATCGCCGCCGCCGAAGCCGCCCTCCAGAACATTGTATTGAACGAGTAGGGTACCGCCATTGCGCACGTATTCCAGCAGACGCGGCTGATTGGCCCGCAGATCGGCGCGCACATTGTAGGCCCGAACGCCGGTGACGATCGCGTCGAAGGCGGATAGATCGGCCCGCGCGAGGTCGTCACCCGATAGCATCGTTACTTCGACGCCAAATTGATTCAGGGCGGCAGGCACGTCATCGCCGGCTCCCATCACATAACCGACTTTCTTCGCCAGAGTCTTCACATCGGCGCGAACCACGGTGGCGGCCGCCGTGGGAAAAATCGCCTGCGGTGGAATGTGATTGTAGTCCAGACTCTGCATGCCGGCGGAAACTGTACGATCGCCGATGACGGCAATGGCCTTTAACTCTCCATGCGAATCCGCTTGCGGCGGCGTTACTTCGAAGGCGAGAACGGTCAACTCGCCACGGCTGCTTAACTGAAACTTCTGTTGCTTCGGTTCAACCTGCCAGCCCTCCGGTGCGTCCAAACGAATTTCGCCAGAGGCTGCACTGACATTAGACCGGACCGGCACTTCCACTTTCTTCGATACGGGACTTGTAAAGATCAGAGATGTCCGCGCCAGTTCTATTTCCACTGGCGGAACC
>JBBSEX010000021.1:0-75686 GCA_038239345.1 Bryobacterales bacterium | reverse complement strand
TGCGTTTTCTTCTGATCGGATGCGAGCTTGGTGAGAAATCCGCTCACGCCTTCCGAAGTTGTCGGCCCGGGCAGCACCGCGTTTACGGTGACATTGGATCCCTTTGTTGTCTCGGCAAGCCCGCGAGATACGGCAAGCTGAGCCGTCTTCGTCATCCCGTAATGCATCATTTCCGCTGGAATATTGAGCGCCGATTCGCTGGAAATGAAGACGATCCGGCCCCAATCGCGGGCCTTCATGCGCGGCAGGTAATAGCGGCTCAAACGGATTCCACTGAGAACGTTCACCTCAAAAAAGCGCAGCCAATCTTCATCGCTGATTTTTTCGAATGGCTTGGGCTCAAAGATGCCGAGGTTGTTCACAAGAATGTCGATGTCGGGAAATTTGTTGGTAACCTGGGCGACACCGGCGGCGGTTCCAAGATCGGCGGCAATGCCCTCGATCGACGTTGCCAGTCCCGCGGTTTTAATTTTGCTGACGGCTTCATCAACGCGCTGTTGTGTGCGGCCGTTAACGATCACGGCTGCGCCTTCGAGCGCTAAGGTCGTGGCGATCGCTAAGCCGATTCCGGCCGTCGAGCCGCTGACCAATGCTCGTTTTCCGTGCAGTTGCAAATCCATACCGGATAGATGCCGCTGGCTTCAAAAGCTGCCCAACAATTCTTCAAGCTGCCATCTTTCCCGTAACGATATACTAGATGGTTCACGTCTACATTCATTCGACATGCGAACGTTTACCTTTTTTCTTCTAAGCTCCCTGGCGAGCGCCAGCCTGTTTGCGGACTCCTCCGACACCGTGCTGCGGACCCTGGACACGGCACCCATCCGATTTCAGCCCGGAACAGAAGCGGGACATTTTGTGTCGCGTGGTTTACGGCATGAACTTGTATTCGGCGGGAACGCGATTTCTTTGGATGGCGCGGTACGGTTGCGTTTCCCGGGAGCAAATCCGCGGCCGGCGCTGAGCGGCGATTCCCTGCTGAAGGCCAAGACAAATTTCCTTGTGGGTGCCGATAAAACAAAGTGGCGAACCAATGTACCCAGCTATCAGCGCCTGAAACAGAACGGCATTTATCCGGGCATCGATTTGATTTATTACGGCACGGAACGCGAACTGGAATACGATTTCGTGGTCAGCCCGGGCGCGGATGCGGCGAAGATCCGCGTGGCGTTTGACGGCGTGAAGGCGCGGATGGATAGCGACGGCCGCTTATCGGTGGGGTCGCGAATTCTACAGCGCAAGCCGGTTGCTTACCAGTTGTCGGATAGCGGCGAACGAGTCATGGTGGCGAGCAACTATCGGCGCAATCGCGACGGTTCTTTCGGATTTTCATTGGGCGGGTACGATCGCGCGAAGACGCTGATTATCGACCCGGTGCTGAGTTTTTCATTTTATCTCGGCGGTACCGCAAGCAGCATTCCAGTAAATATCGGACATGATGCCAAAGGCTTTCTCTATGTCGCGGGCACTACGGTCGCCACCGATATTCCCCTGGGCGGGGTGGGTGAACAAGCCGCGAGCGCCGGCGCTTCCGACGTTTATCTGGTGAAGCTGGACCCCACTGTGCCCAGCAATCCTATCGTCTACACGACATATTTTGGCGGCACGCTAGCCGAGTCGTTGCACGCGATGGTAGTGGATCCCCAGGGCCGCGTTTATCTGGCCGGATCGACCGTGAGCACCAATCTACCGACGGCCGGCGCAAACTTGCGAACGACATTGGCGGGAACGAGCGATGCTTTCGTGGCCGTTTTCGATCCTTCTCAGGACGGGGCGGCGGGCCTTCTGTATTCTACCTATCTGGGGGGCGCCACGGACGATTCAGCGAACGGAATCGCGGTGGATAGCAGCGGGAAATTCTATGTGACCGGTGGCACGACATCGACTGATTTTCCGCTGGCGGGGGGCAGTGCGCAAGCCGCCAACGCCGGCAGCGCCGACGCATTTATCTCCATCTTCGATCTCTCTCAGGCAGCGCCACTGATTTATTCGTCGTATCTCGGCGGTTCCTCGGTGGATGTCGGCCGCACGGTTGCCGCTGCCTCGGATGGAACGGTTTGGATCGGCGGGCAAACGCGCTCGGGTGATTTTCCCGTGGCCGGCTTATCGACTCAACCCGGGTACAACGGCGGCAGCGACGGATTTCTCACGCATATCACGCCAGCCACCGGGGGTAGCGCGGGGCTCGTTTATTCGACGTTCCTCGGAGGCAGCGGGCAGGACGACATCAAAAAGATACTGATCGAAGCGTCGACGGGCCGCGTGATAGCCACCGGATTTACGACATCGGCGAATTTCCCAGTGACCAGCGACGCGTTGCAAAGCGCCTATCCAGGAAACGTGACAGGCTACGTCACGATCCTTGATCCAGCTCAGCAACTGCGTACGCAGCAGATCGCCTATTCGACCTTCATCGGCGGCAACGGCGGCGACATTCCGTACGATGTGAAGGCCGATTCAGCGGGCAATCTCTATCTCACCGGCTACACGCTGTCGCCAAATTTTCCCACCACAGCAGGGGCGTTTCAGACAGCGTACGACAACTCGCTTGACGCATTCATCGTGAAATTCAATCCTAGAAGCGGGGCCAATGGGTTGGCCTATGGCAGCTATATCGGCAGCAGCCAGGGAGTGCAGGTTGGTTATGCGGTGGATCCGATTACACCCAGCACGGTTTACGTAACGGGCTATACAACTGCGTCGTTATTTGGCGCGCAGGGCGGCATTCCCCGCCCCACCGCAGCCGGCCCGGCGGACACATTCGTGGTCGCGCTCACTTCCTGCGCGTACACATTATCGGCGACCAATGTGCGCTTCCCGGCACAAGGCGGATCAGCAACCATTAACGTCACCAGCACGCCGGAATGCTCCTATAGCACCACGAACAGTTTGCCTTGGTTGACCGTTGTTTCAGTCAGCGGCGCGGGCAATGGGACGGTTACGTTAACGGCCGTCGCGAACACAACGGGATCTCAATTAAGCGGGAGTATCGTCATCGCCGGCCAGACGTTCACAGTCACCCAAGACGCACAATAGTCACTTCTTCGCCGCGGTGTTGACGAGCTTTTGCACCGCATCGACGATCACCAGGAGCAGTTCCGCACGGACCTTCCTGGCATCGTCGAGCACTGCGGTTTGTTGTGCTACCCAATTGGCCGGAGCCGCTTTTTTCGCCGCGATATAATCCAGCGCCTCCAGTCCGATGGAAGAGACCTTGGTCAGGCTTTGTGATATCGGCGCGATTTCCGTCAGAAGAAAACTTTGAGCAATTACGGGTTCCAGCGCGGCATCGTTATCGCGCCATCGAGTAAGCCACCGGCGCATGGTTTCGGCATCCTTTAGTTCGGCGAACTGGCGGGCCCGATCGCTTTCCGGACGCGCCGTATCCACCAGACGATTCAGAGGGGAGAAGCTGGTGTACTTATGCGTCGAGTTTCGCTTGTACCCCTTTACCGGTTCCACCACCTCGGCTAAGACCCGCAAAGGTTCGCTTAATCCACTGCCCGCCAGGCGCTGTAACATCGGCTCAAAACTGGAGCGATGCGTGATCCCAAGGAATTCCAGATTGCGGCTGAGGTAATCCATTCGACGGTACATCGAAGCCACATCTTTGGTGTCCTGTGGCGACCACAATCGTTCGGCGATAGCGGCCAGGCGGGGCCACAAACGCGCTTCGAAATTCTCCGCGTTGGCATACTCTTCCCACATAGCGGCCTCGCCACCAAGGATGCGCTTCTTCTCTTCGTCATTCAAATTCGCGGTTTCGCCTTCCAGAGGATCGATGGCGTAGTGAGCCGCCGCCGGCTGCATGAGGTCGAGATAATAGCCCGCTGAAAGCAGCCCCTGATATCCCTGGCGCGCAGCCTCGGCGAGCGATTTCTGCCCCCGCCACGATTGAATCACAATGTCCTTCGGAAGATCGGGATGTAGAATCTCATCCCAGCCTTCCATGTTCTTGCCGTGTTTCTTCACGATGGCAAGCAGGCGCTTGTTGAAGTAGGCTTGCAGCCCGTGATTATCCTGCAAGCCGTGGGCCTTGATGAAGGCTTGCGTATGGGCGCTGGCGGACCAGGCTTTGCCGTTCACCTCATCGCCGCCGATGTGGAAATACTTATCGGGGAAAAGGCGCACCATCTCTCCGATGAAGGCATCCAGAAATTGATAGACCGATTCTTTTGTAGGGTCCATCACAGGAACGAAAACGCCCCAATGACGGCCGATTTCATATGGGCCGGGATCGGTTCCCAACTCCGGATAACCAGCGAGCCAGCTTTGGGAATGTCCGGGTATATCGAACTCAGGCACCACCCGAATTCCGCGCCAGTGGGCATAAGCGACGATTTCGCGAATCTCTTCCTGGGTATAGTAATTGCCGTCGGAGCCTTTGCCTTGCAGCTTGGGAAAAAGCTTGCTCTCCACGCGAAAACCCTGGTCATCGGAAAGGTGCCAGTGCAAGACGTTCAGCTTGACGGCCGCCATGCCATCAAGGGTCCGGCGAACGGTCTCCGCGGGAATCCAGTGGCGTGAAACATCAAGGCTCAGGCCGCGCCAGGGGAAGCGCGGTCGATCTTCTATCGTCAGTTCGGGGACGCTGAATCCATGGGCGTCGGGGGCGACTAGTTGCAGGAAAGTTTCCATGCCCCGAAGTGCTCCGAGTGTAGTGGGGGCGTCTAGATTCGCCTGTTGCTCTTCGATTGTGAGCTTGTAACTCTCGTCCTCATTCAGTTTCTGAACCGGCTCGCTCGCTTTATCGATATGAATCGTGAAACTGGGCGATGAGCCGGGCGTAACCGGCATGCCCGTTCGTTTGCTGAGCTGGGCCACCATGCGTTCGGCTGCGGCCTTAATCCGCGGATCCGGCGCTCCAGTGATGACGACGCGAAAGGTTTGGTCGATGGTCATCGTGCCATCGGCGAGGGTCACCTTGGCGGGCATCGGCATCACGTTCAGTTCGGCGTGCAGAGAGCTTAGTAAGAGGACAAGCAGTCCAGGAATCTTCATCGTCCATTAGGATATCGAAGCCGTGCGCTGATGCGTTGGGAGACAATAATGGACGGGGAGAATTTATAATGGCTTGTAAATTCCTAATCGTTATTGGGTGTGGCATCAAAGATGACTGCACGCGGAAGGATTTATTACGGACATCGCGATGACCGCGAGAGTGCTTACTATTCTCGCGATGCCTGCTCCCTTGCTCGCGCTGCCGCAAGAGAATCAGGATCCCAAGATAGAGGAGCATCTTACTGTGGGCGCGGCGTATCGATTGCCCCGCGCCCCAAAATTACTACACGTTTTCCGGCACCACATAGGGTTTCCGATAAGGCCGGCTGAACATCGCGTTCGCTTCCTTATCACCCGTAATGGTCAGAGTCTTCGAATCGAAATTTATCGTGCGCCCCAACCGATAAGAAATATTCGCCAGGTGAACTAAATTGGACGACAAAGCGCCTTCCTCAATCTCGGCATTCAAGTCCGCTTGCTTCCGCGTCCGCAGCGCATCGATAAAGTTCTGCCAGTTATTTCCACCCTCTTTGCGCGCTGGACCCGGCTCCTGATTCTTGCCGAGGAAGGTCTTATACTGCGTATAACCGGAGATCGCCAGATATCCCTTCGACCCGTAAAAGATGTTGCCCACCGTGTTCCCCTTGCCGAAATCCGCGTCGGCGCCGATCCCTGCCTCGTGATTCGTCATCCAATGCCGGACGGCGAATTCCATCGTCTTCTTCTTGCCGCCTTCGGCGAATTCATAAAGAGCGGTGATCGTGTTCGGCGTCTCCTGATCGTCGTCGAACATGAAATGTCCACCCATCGCCGTCACCTTCGATGGATATTTCACACCCAAGCCCCAGCGGCAAATATCCACTTCGTGAATGCCCTGATTGCCTAGATCGCCGTTGCCGTAATCCCAGAACCAATGCCAGTTGTAGTGAAAGCGATTTTCGGTGAACTCATGCAACGGCGCGGGTCCAAGCCACATGTCGTAATGGACTCCGACCGGTACCGGCGACACTGGCTTACGACCGATCGTATCGCGCCATTTATAACACAAGCCGCGAGACATATAAACGTCGCCGATCACGCCTTCGCGCATCTTATCCATGGCTTCCCGAATCGCTACGCCCGAGCGGCTATTTGACCCATGCTGCACCAGACGATCGTACTTGCGCGCGGCAGCCACAATCTGACGGGATTCAAATAGATTGTGCGAACAAGGCTTTTCACAATACACATCCTTGCCCGCCTGACAGGCCCAGATAGTTTGCATCGTGTGGTTGTGATTCGGCGTGGCGATGGAGACGGCGTCAATCGATTTGTCTTCCAGCAGCTTACGCAAATCGGTATAAGAATCAGGCCGCTTGCCACTCGCGGTTTCAATTTCGCCGAGCCGTTTATTGAGGACGTTCTCGTCGATATCGCATACCGCGGCGATTTGCACGTTCTTCATGCGCAAATATTCTTTAATATGACTGTTGCCCTGGCCACGGACGCCTACGCAGGCAACGCGCACGGTATCATTAGCGCTGGCCAGGCGCGGACGGAGAAGAACGCCGGCCGCCACGGCGCCCATCAGGAAATGTCTTCGTTCCATGGTTCCTCGATTCCTTTGCTTTAACGCTAACGCGATCCCCGTGTTCCCATACTATATCGCGGCGCATATACTGGTTGGGTCCTCAATTTTAAATAGAAGGAATATCCGAGTCGATGCAACCAGATCAAGCCAGTTTCATGCTGCAGCTGATGCTTAGCAACATTTCCAATGAGCACAAGATTACGAAGAAAGTGATCGCGGCAATTCCCGCCGATCACCTTGACTACCGCCCGGACCCATCTTCGATGACGGCGTTCGAAATCGCCAAGCATCTCGCCTCGAGCGAAATGGCATTCATGGATTTCGTGGCGAAGGGTGAAATGACAGGCGTTAAAATTCCCGAGACGATAACCAATCCCAGCGAACTCCTGGGCTGGTACGACGAACAATTCGCACACCATCGCGAAATGCTTTCGACACTGAATGGAGAACAGTGCGCAAAGGTGCTTGACTTCATGGGAATGTTCACGAGTCCCGCGGTTGGGTTCCTGTCGATGATGGTGCAGCACTCCTGTCATCACCGCGGTCAATTGTCAGCGTATCTGCGCCCGATGGGTGCCAAGGTGCCTTCCATCTATGGGCCTAGCGGTGATGAAAAATTTGAGCTGCCGGCCCAGCAGGCGACGGCGTAAAATAGCGGGCGGGGATTATCGTTTACGCAGACGATAATCCTCCACCAACGGCATCGGAATGACGCGGCACATTTCGAAGAGCCGGGAGCGGGCGCGCATCCCGATGCGTTCCGCCAGTGAAGTCCGGTAATCGTATTTCCCACCAACACCGGCAGTTTTCTCCACGGCGCGAGCACCGCCGCCAGCATCGGGATCGGGAAGATTCGTAGTCGCGATTAGGGGCTTCTTGTGATTGCAGCGATAGGTAACGATCGCCGTCACGGTATCTTCTACCCAATCGGTTACGCGATGCGCGCCCAAGTCATCCAAAAGAAGAATCTCTGAATCGAGCGCGGCACGATAAGCTTCGCGATCACTAGAACCGGAGTTCTGGTCGTAGCCCGAACGAATTCGATCGAGCAGATTCTGATAATCGAAGAAGACGCCTTCGAAGCCCTTGGCGATCAAGGCTCTGATGGCCGCGACTGCAAGGTGCGTCTTGCCAGTGCCAGGTTCGCCGACAAAGAGAAGGCCGGGTTTATCGGTATTGGGAAACTCGCGAACAAAGGCTTTCACGGTCATCAGGACGGTGCCGAGCCCGGTTCGGGCTGTCGGATTGTCCTGCGGAAGAATGAAATTATCGAGCGACGCGGAGCGATACAGAAGCGGAATATTCGCATCTTCTTCGACGCGATGCACTCTATCGGCAACCTGGCAGGCGCAGCGCTCGGTACCGGAAATACCGCCGCGCTCGGTGATCTTCCAACCGGAACCCTGGCAGATCTCGCAGACCGCGGCTGGAGTTGACATCGATTTCAAGTTTACTACTCGATGGAAACCAAAACGTCGCCGGCCGCCACTGTATCGCCGTCTTTGGCCCTTAATTGAACGACGCGTCCGGCTTTCGGCGATTTCATTTCGTTCTGCATCTTCATTGCTTCGACGACCACCAAGCCTTGTCCTTCTTCCACGCTATCGCCGTCAGAGACGAGTACGCGGATTACCTTGCCGGGCATCGGGGATACGACGTTTTGACGTCCCTCTCCGGCACCCGCACGCGATTTCTTTCTGTAGCTTCGGGGATCGCGAACCGCAACCAGATACCGTCGACCCGCAACATCAACCGCAAGCTCTTCGCCAGAAGCATTGACGCGCGCTTCATACGCGCGGCCTTCCATGATGATTGAATATGTTCCCGGTTCCACTTCGACGAGCGATGCGATGGCGGGCTCAACTGTTTTGCCGTCAATCGTGATCAGCGGCTTCAACGCAATAACCTCGAGCGTCCTTGCTCCACCCAATTCGATTTCGCGGCCGCGAGTGGCGGGGCGGCACTCCGTCGCGAGCTCGCAAACTCGGAGGCTGCTAGCGCTGCGATGGCTTCGTTCGGCAATTCGGGAGCAGCCCGACGGGCCAGGAAGTCGGCGATGAATCCGGTATGAAGACGGCCGGCGCGAAATTCCGCATCGTCAAGAATGTCTTGAAAGAATTCGATATTCGTCTTAATCCCCGCGATGTAATATTCGCGCAGGGCTCGACGCATGCGGTCGGTCGCAATCTCCCGCGACTCCGCCCAAACGGCAAGCTTAGCCAGCAGCGGATCGTAGTCCAGCGGGACCTTCCACCCGGGATAGACGCCCGAATCGAGACGAACGCCAGGACCTGTCGGCTGCTCCAGACGCTTGATCTCACCGGGCGATGGAAAGAACTGATTGTCCGGATCTTCGGCATAGATGCGGCATTCGATGGCCCAGCCGCGCCAAGAAATATCCGACTGCCGCAGCCCCAGTGGCTCACCTGCCGCGACGCGTAATTGCAGATGAACTAAGTCGAGCGCGGTCACTAGTTCGGTGACTGGATGTTCCACCTGCAGACGCGTGTTCATCTCCAGGAAGTAAAACTTTCCACTGGAATCGGCTAGGAATTCGACGGTGCCGGCGTTGTAATAACCAGCCGCGCGGGCCACCTTGAGTGCCGCTTCACCCATCGCTTCCCGCATGCCGGGGCTCGACATCACGAGTGGAGAAGGACACTCCTCGACTACCTTTTGATGGCGCCGCTGCAGTGAGCATTCGCGCTCACCCATGTGGACCAGGTTGCCCTGACGGTCACCAAAAACCTGAACCTCAATATGCCGCGGATTCACGATCAACTTCTCCATGTAGATCTCACGCGAACGGAACGATCGCTCCGCTTCGCTGGCCGCATCGCGGATGGCGGATTCCAGATCTTCTTCGCGATCGACGCGGCGCATACCCTTCCCGCCCCCGCCGGCAGCGGCCTTGAGCATCACGGGATAGCCGATTTCACGGGCGATTTCGCGAGCACGATGCCCATCGTCGAGAGCCTCTTGCGAGCCTGGAACTACGGGAGCGCCGGCTTCGATGGCGAGCTTGCGGGCCGAGGTCTTAGACCCAACCCTTCGAATCGATTCCGCCGACGGACCGATGAAAACGAATCCAGCGGCTTCGCAGGCGGCGGCGAACTCGGCGTTTTCGCTGAGAAAACCATAGCCCGGATGAATCGCTTCGGCTCCGCTGGACTTGGCGGCATCCAGAATCCGATCGATTCGTAAGTAGCTCTCGGCCGAAGGCGCGGGGCCAATCGCGACAGCCTCGTCGGCCATGCGGACGTGCAACGCCGCGCGATCGGCTTCCGAATAAACGGCGACGCTTTGTATGCCAAGTTCCCGCAGAGCGCGAATCAGGCGAACCGCTATCTCGCCACGATTGGCTATCAGTACTTTTCGAAACATGAACTGAATGATTGTAGCGCGGTGTAACTTCATCCATCCGTGAACCCGCCGTCATTGAATTGCAACGCATAGAGGACTACAATTTCGGCAAGATGACAAATATAGAAACTTTCAAGGGAAACACCCTGTCGTGGGTGCAGGGACGCAACCTGCGCCGATCCTACGATCTTCGTTTCAATGGTGAAACGATCGGCAAACTACGCTTCGAGAAAGCGTTCGGATCGTTAGCGGTGGCGGAAACACCCAACGGGATCTGGACCTTTAAGCGAGAAGGCTTTGTAAAGCCGCGAGTGACCGTGCGCACTGTAGGCAGCGATAACAACATCGCCGTGTATCAACAGAACTGGGGCGGAGGCGGCGCGATTCGTTTCGACAGCGGCCAGGAATACGAATGGAAAAATTCCAGCTTCTGGGGTTCGGAGTGGAAATTTCTTTCCGGTGAAGAACCGGTACTGACGCTGAAAGTGAATAGCAGCGGGCTGAAGAGCTCGGCCCAGGTTACGGTAGAAACGAATAAAGAAAACATCGCCATTCTGGTTCCTTTGAGCTGGTATTTGATTGTATTGACATCGGAGGATGCGGCAGTTAATGTACCCAACACCATCGCTTCGTCCAATTAGAAGAAAGGTAGACGTCACGGGAGGTTTCTAAGAACTTCCTCGAGCGTGTCTGCCGTCGGGGCAGTGCCTTGGGCGACGGCTGAATTCCCTCCTCCCCTGCCTCCGGCCTTCGATAGCGCAGCCTTCAGAACATCTCCGGCATGTATCCCCGAATCCGCCGATACAGCGAATAAGATCGATGGCGGCTGTTCACTGAGGGCGACAAAAACGGCCTTCGAACCAGCCGCAAACGCCTGCGCCTTCAGGCGAGTTTCTTCGCTCAACGACCCTCGTTCCACGACACGGCGGAATCCGCCGGCATCGGGGGCAGCGGATTGATAGAGGTCGCGCCCCTGTAACTGAGAGAGTTCACCCGCCAAACGCCGCCGCAATTTATCGGCTTCTTGCAGGCGATCGGTTTGCGCGCGAACCAAGGCTGGAGTTTCGTCAAGCGGCGATGACAGGCACAGGGCGATTCGTGAGATGGCATCGAAGTCCGTCCGAGCCCGGCGCACTGCCCTGCCCCCGCAAAGAAACTCGATGCGCGTATTGCCGTGCGCCTTATCCAATTTGCGAATTAAAATCGCACCAATCTCTCCCGTGGCTCTAACGTGCGTGCCGCCGCAGGCGCTGCGATCTAGGCCTTCAATCGAGACCACCCGCAGGATGCCTGTCCGCTCCGAAGCCTTGCGCAACCCTTTGGGCGACTCTTCAAAAGTGACGGTTACCGGACGGTTCTCAAACACCACTTCGTTGACCCGATCTTCCATTCGCTCTACCTGTTTGGCATCGAGCGTGGACGCAACCACGTCGATAGTGGCCGAATCCTGGCCAAGATGGAAACTCACGGTTTTGATGCCGAACAGATCCTCAATCACCGCCGACAGTAAATGCTGACCGGTATGCTGCTGCATGTGATCGAAGCGGCGCGGCCAATCGATTGTGGCTTCGATATCGCCGAGGCCCACCGGCTTGTCGAGCTTATGCCCGACCCGTTCGTCTTCGTCAATCACATCGATTACGCGAGCGTCACCCAACCACCCAAGATCGAAGGGCTGTCCACCCGACGAAGGATAAAACGCGCTTCGGTCCAGATAAGCCACCGTATCCTTGACGTCCAACACTTGGGCCTTAAATTCGCGGAGGTAGGCATCACGATAATAGAGACGCTCAGTCATTCAGAAACATTCTAGCGGCCCGGAAGTTCCGTCGGCCGGGGTTGCCGTTATAATCGGGATTATGCGAAGTGAGTGGGTTTCCAAACGCGCCAGCGATCCGGTTCGCACGCAGATGCACTATGCGCGCAACGGCAAAATTACCGAAGAGATGGAATATGTCGCCTCGCGGGAAAACATTGCACCCGAGCTAGTGCGCTCGGAAGTCGCCCGCGGCCGCATGATTATTCCGGCGAACATCAATCATACGAACCTGGAGCCGATGTGTATCGGCGTGGCTTCCGGTTGCAAGATCAACGCGAATATCGGAAACTCCTCAACCACTTCCAATGTCGACGATGAGCTCGACAAGCTGCAATACGCCGTGAAGTTCGGGGCCGATACAGTGATGGATCTCTCCACGGGCGGCGACATTCCCCTGATCCGCAAAGCGATTATCGCCAACTCCCCGGTGCCCATCGGTACCGTACCCATTTACGAAGCTCTGTCGCGCGTCCGCCGCGTTGAGGACTTAAACATCAACGTGTTGTTGGAGGTGATCGAAGAGCAAGCCGAGCAGGGTGTCGACTACATGACGATCCATGCCGGCGTGCTGGTGCAGTATGTCCCACTGACCTCAAAGCGCATCACCGGCATCGTCAGCCGGGGCGGAGCGATACTAGCCGAGTGGATGGTGAAAAATCACAAGCAGAACTTCTTGTATGAGAATTACGACGCCATCTGCAAGATCTTTCAGAAGCACGACGTAAGCTTCTCATTAGGCGATGGCCTACGCCCCGGTTGCCTGGCCGACGCCAGCGACGCCGCGCAATTCGCCGAGTTGAAGACGCTGGGTGAGTTAACGAAGAAGGCCTGGGAATACGACGTACAAGTGATGGTGGAAGGTCCCGGCCACATTCCGCTCGACCAGATTCAACTGCAGGTTGAGAAAGAAAACGAGCTGTGCCACGAGGCTCCGTTTTATACGCTAGGACCGCTGGTAACCGATATTGCGCCAGGCTACGACCACATCACGTCGGCGATCGGCGCGGCGATGATCGGCTGGTATGGGGCATCCATGCTCTGCTACGTCACACCGAAAGAGCATCTTGGACTTCCGAATCGTGAAGATGTAAAACAGGGCATCATCGCTTACAAGATTGCGGCGCATGCGGCCGATATTGCGCGCCATCGTCCGGGTGCTCGCGATCGTGACGACGAGTTGTCCCGCGCACGCTACGCCTTCGATTGGAATCGTCAATTCGAGCTGTCTTTGGATCCCGACACCGCTCGCGCTTTTCACGATGAGACGCTACCTGAGGAAGGCTTCAAGGAAGCGGCGTTTTGCTCAATGTGCGGCCCGAAGTTCTGCTCAATGAACCATTCGGCAAAAACCGAAGCGTTCACAGCGGAGCAAGCCGAAGCCGTGTTGCTGAGCATTTCCAATGCGGATTCCAACGGGCATCGAGCTTAAAATCGACCCCAGCGATCGCGTTCTGCTGCTCTACAGTCGGGGCGCGGAAGTAATCGCCGCGATCGCCGCCAAACTCACGAAAGGCCTCTTGGTATGTGTCGGCGAAGACGACGCGGTACGCGCCGGACGCCGCGAATGCCGCGACCTGGAAAACGTCATGTTCGTGCATGGCTCGGCTGACGAAATCCCTTGGCAGGATCATTTCTTCGACAAAATCATTGCGCCGGCCGCCACCGCTGAAATCACTCGTGTCTTAGCACCGAACGGACGGATTGTAGAGTGATAATCTGTTGGCGATGACTGACAACTTCGCCGACGTGAATGGAGTCCGCCTGCACTATGTGGAGCAGGGGACTGGCCCGCTGATTATTTTTCTGCATGGATTCCCGGAATTCTGGTACGAGTGGAAGAATCAACTGGAGGAATTCGGACGCGATCACCATGCTGTAGCGCCAGACATGCGCGGCTATAACCTCTCCTCGAAACCGGAGGGCGTGGAAAGCTATAAAGTCAAAATCCTCGTCGAAGACATCAAAGCGTTGGCCGCCAACCTGGGAGCCTCGAAGTTCATCCTCGTTGGGCACGATTGGGGCGGCGTGGTCGCCTGGGCGTTCGCGCTGCAGCATCCAGAACAGTTGCACTCGCTAGTGATCGTCAACGCTCCGCACCCTGCTATTTTTCAACGTGAATTGGAGCATAATCCGGCGCAGCAGAAGGCCAGCGCGTATATGCTGATGTTCCGTTCGGAACAAGGCGAAGCCACTCTCTCAGCGGGAAATTATGCGGCGCTGGTAAATGCCGTAATGGGCGAAGGACTGAAGCAAGGTCACTTCACGGAAGAAGACAAAGATGTGTACATCGACGCATGGTCGCGACCCGGCGCGCTGACCGGAGGCTTAAACTACTATCGCGCCGCCAAGGCTGGTCCTGGGGGTGGTAGCTTCTCGGTTGATCCCGCGAAGTTGACGGTTCATGTTCCGGTACTGGTCATCTGGGGCGAACAGGATAAGGCGCTCCTGGCGACAAATCTGGATGGTATGGAAGAGTTTGTACCCGACCTGAAAATCGTCCGCATCGCCGACGGAACCCACTGGGTGATTCATGAGAGGCCGGCCCAAGTGAATGCCGCCATCCGCGATTTTCTGGCTGAGAAGCACGTCGACGTGTAGAATTTTGCGCTACGCCAACTGCGCCTTACAGTACTCGAAACACTTCTTCACTTCCACTACGGAATCTGCCCCCTTATATTCATACTCAATATCCGCCGGGATCGCGTAATGCTTGTTCTTCAAGACCTGAAGTACGCCCTTGATATTTGTATCGCCCTCGCCGAACGGAACATTCTCACCCTGATTCTTTTTCCTGTCCTTAATATGCAGTGTCAGAATTCGATCGTGATGTTCTTCCAGGAAGGCCACCGGATCGAAGCCGGCCGCGGTGAAATGGCCGATATCCAGATTGATGCAGATGTACTTCGACTGCCTCTTCATCGCCTCGGCGAAATCCTCGGGACGGGCGAATTCATTGGGCTTCAGGTTTGAATGATTGTGCATCCCGACAAAGACCTTGGCCTTCTCGGCAAACGGATTGATGCGCTTCGCCGTCGAGACATTGGACGACGCCGTTATTTTATTAACGCCCAGCGCCCTCGCGATATCGAAGCCATGCTGGATTTGTTCGTCGTTCCAATTCTCACGAAAACTATAATTCAATGCATATATCTGAATTCCGGCATCGTCGAATTTCTTTCGCGCGGCTTTGATCTCATCCACCGGCGGATTCTGTCGCCAAACCTCCGCGGCGGCCTTGTCCTTGGGAATTAGATGTCCTTCCCACAACTCGGCATACCCGAGTCCCACTTCCTTCATGGCGGCGATACAGGCATCCAAGGGCCGGTCGCGAAAACTATAAGTCTGGGCCCCAATCATGACGCCATGAATCGTCGAGTCAATCTTTCCGAACGCATACCCCAACGCGGGGGCGGCAAGAGCGAGCTTGCTGAATTGTCGGCGGGTGTACATGGGGAAATGATAGCGCGGAAAACTTTCAAACCGCGATCGGTTATGACCGAACGAATCCGCCCCTACACCCCTGAATACCACAAACCCCGAAAATCCCACACATACTCCCATGTCTGCCGACCGCCCAATGTCAGACCCGGTGCGGTGAACGTCGGGCCTGACGGTTGTGAGGTTTGTGTGATGATGATTTCTACTTTGCCGTTGGGCACTCTGATCGGTGGCGAGCCGATTGCGGTGAAGGTCAGGTTGCCTACATCGATGCTGCCCGCCGATGCTGAGGCGGCAGTGAATTGTTGAAATTGCCCTGAAAAATATGGCGTCGTCACTTTGACGATGACGTTGATTGTGCTGCGGTCGTCCCCGCCAGTCCAGGTGATTTGCTTGGGAAAAGTCAGCGCGCCGCCCGGCGAGAGACCGGTTGTGATGGCGATCGGCGGCGGGATGGCCGCTTGGGCGCTGAATGGGCCGATGATGGATCCTCCTGCTGCATTTACTTGATAGTTCCCGCCCTTCACGGTGCCTGCTGGAAACGCCGTTTGGTAGACGTTCCGCGCTTCCGGTGGCAGCGAGACTGGGTCGGGTGTGATACCGGCCACCATGATAGTTCCGGCGCCCAACGTCAGTGGAAGCACAGCCGGACATGACGCCGCTGAAGGCGCGACTTCGGGGGTGCAGCAGCCAATTGCCGGCGGGGAGCCAGGCACCGGAAACAGGAGTTGATTGCCCTCCAGAAAACGGATATTTAAACCATCGGAGGATGACGACACTCCCACGTCGCTGACGAAATTCTTCTGCCAGGTGATCAACCCGAGACGGGTGACTGGAGGATCCACGCAGACACCGCCGCCGCGATGAATGCTGACGGTTACAAATTGGCTGGCGCTGCCGCGGGTATTCAACTTAGTATCCACTAAAGACAGCGGCCGATCGCAGCCCTCGCCCAGTGACAGAACTCTGCTGGGAATAGCGTTCACCTGGTCCAGTCCGACGGCACCCGGGGCCGGACCCGCGTATTGCACGCTCATTCCTTGGCTGGTTTGCACTGCGCGAACTCCCACCGTGGCAACCAGACCCCCAGGGCCGGACTGATTGTCGGCGGGATTGTAGATCCAAGGCAAGCCGTCTACACGGTCGGCAAATGCACCGAGACCCGTCAGGAAGAGCGAGAGCCCAAGGTCACGCGAAGGATCGAAACTGTTTTGAGGCGTATTGACATCCGCACTGCCGTCGGCGTGAATATTAAGAACCGCCCCAGATCCGCAGCCGGTGCTATTTTGCGTGAAGATACCCAACGATTGCGGCGCAACCTGAACCACAATGGGGTCGCTGGTACCGGTTGTGGTGTTGACAACGACACTGGCGGCGGCCGCACCGCGCAAGGCCGACGGTACCTGCAGATTGATTTGCGCGGGCGACACGAAAAGCAATGACGCCGGATTGCCGTTCAACGTAACCGACGTACCGTTTATGCTGACGGGCCATGGAGAACTGCTGGCGACACCGGTGGAGGCGGCCAGGTTTTGACCTTTGAGGGTGAGCAGCATCCCCGGGGTGATCGACGGCGGATTTTGAGCGATCAGGCTAGCGGCGTTCTGCACACCAGAGGGTTCAACGATGGGCTTTTGCGCGAATAATGCCAAGAGTAGGAAAATGGCGTGCACGCTCGCATTATACGCCGCCTATTTAGCGATTGCTTCGGCGATCATTTTTCCGTGAAAGCGTCCGTTTTCTATGAAGATTTCGTTGGTATGCGTGCCGGCCACAATCACGCCCGCCAGATAAATCCCCTTGCGCTCACTCTCCAGCGTGACTGGATCGGTATGCGGCCGCTGGTCATGCTCATCCAGGTGGATTCCGTGCGCCGCCATGAATTCGAAATCGGGACGATAACCGATCATCGCGAAAACAAAGTCGTTCTTGATTTCTAATGGCCCTTCGGGCGTGTCCAGCAATACCGACGCCGGGCGGATTTCCCGTACGTGTGTATGAAAGTGCGCGGGAATTTCGCCGTTCTTAATTCGATTTTCAATATTAGGTTTAATCCAATATTTTACGTTTTTATGAATTCCCGGCCCGCGATGGACCATCGTAACGCGGGCGTTGTTCCAGTGCAGTTCCAGAGCGGCGATGGCCGCCGAATTTTTCGCGCCCACGACCAGAACGTCGGAATCGAAATATGGGTGCGGTTCCTTGTAATAGTGAATCACCTTCGCCAGATCCTCACCAGGTACATTCAGGCGGTTTGGAATATCGTAATAGCCCGTCGCCAGAATCACTTTCTTCGCCGCAATCGAGTGAGGGCAACCATGCCGGTCCTGCGTCTGTACTTGAAATGCCCCGTCCTCACCCTCAATGCGCAGGACGTGCTCATACTGGCGAATGCTCAATCCATAATGTTCGGCGGCGCGGCGGTAATACTTCAAGGCCTCGGTCCGCCCAGGCTTCTCATTGAGCGACGTCATCGGGAGATCGCCGATTTCCAGCAACTCCGGTGTCGTGAAGAACGTCATGTTAGTGGGGTAATGATATAGCGAATTTGTGAGGCAGCCCTTGTCCACCAATACCGCCGCGACACCCCGCCGCTTCAGTTCAATGCCACATGCCAGACCGGTGGGTCCGGCGCCGACAATCACTACGTCGGTTGTTTCATCGCGACTCACAACATCGCCTCAACGGACGAGTAAACGCCGTCGAGCGCAGCGGGTAAAGCAGCGGCATCCTTGCCGCCAGCCTCGGCCATATCGGGACGTCCGCCGCCCTTACCGCCCACCGCTTGCGCTAGTGACCCGGCCAACTTTCCGGCATGCACCTTCGCCGTCAGATCTTTGGTTACCGCGCTGACAATGGCGACGTTGCCGTCTTCCACGCTCGCCAACACCACCACGGCAGTCTTCCATTTATTGCGCAAGGCGTCGACAAGAGTTCGCAGCTGGGTGCGATCCAGTCCGCTAACCTGCGCCGCCAGAACCTTCACGCCTTTCAACTCCCTGGCCTGCGATTCCAGCGCGCCCACCTGCGATTGCGCCACTTTATCCTTCAACTGCTCCAACTGCTTCTCCATGGTCTTTTGCTGGCCCACCAGCTTTTCCACTTGATCGATCAGCTCGGGCTCGGAAGTATGAACGATAGTGCCGACCCGGGCCAACGTCTGCGTGGCGTCTTGAAATCGTCGCAGAGCGCCTTCACCGGTCACAGCTTCTACGCGGCGCACTCCAGCCGCGATACTGCCTTCGTAAACGATCTTGCATATGCCGATATCGCCGGTCCGCTGCACGTGAGTTCCGCCGCACAACTCTTTGCTGAAATCGGGTATCTGCACGACGCGCACACGGTCGCCATACTTCTCGCCAAACAAAGCCATTGCCCCGGTAGACAGCGCCTGATCGAGCTCCATCACATCCGTATGCAGTGGCGTGTTGCGCAAAATCTGCTCGGTCATCAATCGCTCAACTTCGGCCAGTTCGTCCGGATCGAGCGCCGCGTAATGGGTGAAGTCGAAACGCAGGCGGCTGGGATCCACGATGCTGCCGGCCTGTTTCACGTGCTTCCCTAACACGGTTCGCAGAGCGGCATGCAGCAGATGAGTCGCCGTGTGATTGCGCATCGTTGCCGCGCGAACGGATTCCGTCACCTGGGCCGACAAAACATCGCCCACATGAATAGGAGCCAAAGCCACGATCCGGTGCACCGACAAACCGGGTACCGCGGAAAACGTCGTCTCCACGTCGGCGACCTTCGCATCATCGGCGCCATAGAGCGCGCCCTTATCGCCAACCTGGCCACCGGCCTCGGCGTAGAAAGGTGTTTGATCGAAAATGAGCTCGGCCTGTGCGCCTGCCGGCACTTCATCCACCAGCGTTTGACCGGCCACCAGGCCTACGACGCGGCTCCGCGGCAGCAATAAATTCTCGCGAACGAACTGCGTACGGCCTTTTGCTAACAACTCTTGATACACCGGCGCGATCTGCGTCTTCTCCGCGCCTTTCCAACTGGCTCGGGCGCGAGTCCGCTGCTTTTCCATCTCCGCCGTGAAGCCTTCGCGATCTATAGCCAGACCGAACTCGCGAGCCATCTCTTCCTGCTCATCGAGCGCCAGACCATACGTATCGTAAAGCTTGAAAGCGGCAGCACCGGGCAACACGCCGCCCACGGCCGACTTTGCTTCGTCGTGGAAGAATCGCTCCGCCACCTGGAAAGTCGTCGCGTAGCGATGCTCCTCGTCTTTCACCACGCGGGCCACCCGCGCGATGCTCTCCATCATCTCGGGATAGGCGGGCTTCATCACGTCAGCCACGAATCCGGTGAGTTGATGCAGATAGGGGTCGGCCATTCCGATCATGCGGGCATTGCGCATCGCCCGGCGCATAATTTTGCGCAACACATAGCCACGGCCTTCGTTCGACGGCACTACGCCATCGTGGATCAGGAACGCCGTCGCGCGGCTATGGTCGGCATTGATGCGAAGCACCGTATCGGCGCGATCGCCGGCGCCATAAGCAATGTGAATCAACTCCGCGGCGCGATCGATTATCGGGCGGATGAGGTCCGTTTCATAGTTTGTAAGCTTGCCCTGTAGTACCGCCGCAACACGTTCCAAACCCATTCCTGTATCGATGGAAGGGCGCGGCAGCGGCGTCATCTCTCCATCCAGGGACCGGTCGAATTGCATGAACACAAGGTTCCAGATCTCAACGAAACGCCCGCCACCATCGAGCGGAAATTGTTCCTGTTCCCTCCCTGGTTCGGCGCCTTCGGGGCCTAGATCGTAATGAATTTCCGAGCAAGGTCCGCACGGCCCCGTCTCACCCATCTGCCAGAAATTGTCCTTTTCATCGAGGCGAAAAATCCGGCTTTTGGGAATCCCCGTAACTTCCTGCCAAAGACGTTCGGCGTCGTCATCTTCGCGGAAAACGGTGATATACAGTTTGTCTTTAGGCAGCCCGTAAACGGCGGTGATCAGTTCCCAGGCATAAGCGATGGCTTCCCGTTTGAAGTAATCGCCAAACGAAAAATTCCCCAGCATTTCAAAGAAAGTGTGATGCCGGCGTGTGTAGCCGACGTTTTCCAGATCGTTATGTTTTCCGCCCGCCCGGACACACTTTTGCGACGACGTAGCGCGCGAATAATCGCGCGTTTCTTCTCCCAGGAATACATCTTTAAATTGGTTCATCCCGGCATTAGTGAACAGCAGCGTCGGGTCATTAGCGGGCACCAGCGAAGAACTGCGCACGATGCGGTGTTGCTGGGCATGGAAATAGTCCAGAAACTTCTGGCGAATCAGATTCCCTGTCATTTATTGTTATTCTGACACACGGATGCCGTTGGTCGAGAACAGTAAGCGGTTGTTTCAACTATATATCCAGCCTCTGGCGGCGTTGAGCCGATTACTGGATGAAGGGCGACTTTGGATCGCCTTATTGCTCGCCGTAGCAACCACTTTCGCCCTCCACGTTCCCAGCATGGCCGTTGTTACTTCGCCAGTTGCTGTGGCGCCGGATCCAGAGTCTGCTCCCCCGCCCCGAAGCGGGATTGACCGCCGCGCAATTCCAGAAGAACCCCTGGGTCCAGGCATCTTGGAGCGATCGCTGGAACGCTTCACGGCCTATGATGCCTTTAGCCCCTTCGCCCCGTTGATCGCCCTGGCCTTGTTCGTCACCCCGGGGATCATTTTATGGATGAGCGTGGTGAAAGGCGGCGGATTTACTACCGTGCTGACGCGCGATTATCTGCCTCTTCTTCTGTTGCTGGCGATGGCCTGGACCGCCGCATTTCTACCCCTGACCCTATTCGGATTAGGAACGATGGCGGTCCATATCCCGATGCCTCGCCAGCCGATTCTGTGGTGGGTCTCGACGGCGTATTTCCTTGCCCTGGCCGGGTGTGCCGCACGCGTCATGTACGGCGTCCGGCTCGGTGAAGCCGCTGCAGCCTCGATCATGGGAGGGGTGGCTGGCATCGCCGGAGTGATGGTCCGCGATCTAGCGGGGCCATTACTCTACTATGCCGGTTCGCCTCTGTTCCTTTATTTTATTTATAGTTTATTTCAGGGCGATATACGGGCACTCGGCAGCGGGCTCAGCCAGCGCCAGAATTTCCGCCGCCAACTGGAACTAGCCACCATTAATCCCCGCGATTCCGATGCCCATTACCAGCTTGGCCTGATCTACCAGCAGCGCCGCCGTGTGGACGAAGCGAGCGCCAGTTTTCATCGAGCGGTGGAGATCAACGACGAAGAAATCGACGCCCAACATCAATTGGGGCGCATCGCGATAGAGCGTGGAAATCCCACGGAGGCGATCGCCCGATTTCGTAAGGTGGCAGCGCTCGATGAGAGACACGCCTCGGGAGAAGTTTGGCGCGAACTGGGAGCGGCATTGTTCACCGCTGGCGAGAACGGCCCAGCGCTGGTAGCGCTCGAAAAGTATACAAACCGCCGCCCGTACGATCCGGAAGGCTTGTGCTGGTATGGCCGCGTCCTGGCCCAACAGGAAAAAACGACCGAAGCCCGGGAAGCGTTCGAGCGGGCCATCGAAGCCGTGGACACAATGCCCAGTAATCGCCGCCGCGAAGTCAGCCGCTGGAAATCGGTGGCCAAGGATGAACTGGCAAAATTGAAGTGAGAGTGTCTCCCAGATCACCGCCACGCAGAAATCGCTAAGGCAGGTTGCGCATTCTTTTCCCGATCTGCCAAACTCAAAGCAATGGCGGGCTTCCGTGCCTTATGGGCACTTCTTGCGGCGGCGGCAATCGTAACGCCGCTGGTTCCTTCGCGGCTTGCCGGACAATCCGACTCTGCTATTAGCCACACTCCTCCCAAGGGAACCGAAGTTCTACATTATGGGGTAGAGTGGCGCTTGATTTATGCCGGCGACGCGAAGCTGACGCTTCATCCCGATACCGCGACGATGCACTTGGAATCCGGCGGCCTGGTCTCGCGCTTGTTCAAGGTCAAGGACGATTACGTGGTCAATTATCAGGACACCACGTGCGCCGTAAACATGCAGTTTGACGCCATTGAGGGCAAGCGTCATCGCGAGACGAAGGTAGTTTTCGACCGTCAGATGAAGAAGGCCAGCTACATCGAACGCGACGTGTTGAAGAATTCCGTCGTCCGCAATAGTCAGACCGACATCCCCGCTTGCGTTCACGACGTGTTGGGCGCGCTGATGCACATGCGCACATTGAAAGTGGATGTCGGGCAATCGGCTCAACTGCCGATCAGCGACGGTAGAAAAACGGTGAACGTGAAGGTGGAAGCGCAGGAGCGGGAAGAGGTCAAGACCAAAGTCGGAATCTTTAAGACGGTGCGTTACGAAGCGTATATTTTCGATGGAGTGCTGTTTCAACGCAAGGCTAAGGCATTCGTCTGGTTGTCGGATGACGCACGCCGGTTGCCCGTGCAGTTCCGCATCCGGATGCCGATCACGATCGGTACCGTCACGTTACAGTTGGAGAAGGAAGAACATTGGTGAGAAGCGTTTTTCTATTGTTGTTTGCCGCGATCGTTCAGGCGCAAGTGTTGCCGAATAATGAGGTGCTGGCCACCGCCATCCAGACAGTGCAGTTGATGGAAGCGACAGCCATCGCCGTACCCGACTTATCAAAAGCAGCGACACCGTTGATTGAGAATGCCCGCCAGGCGAGCACGAATTTGCAGGTGCGGCCGAATAGCGCAACTTTCAATTATTCGCTGCTAACCACGTTGCGAGCGTATCTTCTGCTAGCCGATTCCATCCCCAAGCCATTCCCGTTCCCTTCGGCCGCTTCCCAACAGTTCGCCCTGCTGCGCGATATTCTGACGCGATTCGAAACGCATTTTCGGGCTTTAGTCGACCTGAAAGAGACGCAGCTTCGCAGCCCCGATCCCGACAATCTGAAGCGCTACATGGAAGCCAATCAAACACAGGGGCCAGTGCAAAGCGGCCGCGCTCGCGTTGTCTTCCTGGGCGATTCCATCACCGATTCCTGGCGCCTGAACGAATATTTCCCCGACCAGGATTTCGTGAATCGCGGCATCAGCGGGCAGATCACAGGGCAGATGTTACTGCGCTTCAAGGCCGACGTAATGGACTTGCACCCCGAGGCCGTGGTTATTCTCGGCGGCACGAACGACCTTTCACGAGGGATCAGCGTCGCTACGATTGAGAGCAACATCACGCTGCTGGCGGATTTGGCGGAGTACGCGAAGATCAAAGTGATTCTGGCGAGCGTTCTGCCCGTGAGCGACTATCACAAGGATCAAAACGTAACTTATGAGCGAACTAAGGAGCGGTCGCCGGCGCAGATTCGCGCGCTAAACGAGTGGCTTCGCAACTTCTGCGTGAATCGCGGGTATACCTACCTCGATTATTACTCGAAGACGGTGGACGCAAGCGGGATGCTGAAAGAGGACCTGTCGGCCGATGGGTTACATCCCAACAGCCTGGGATATCGCATTATGGGCCCGCTGGCCCAGGAAGCCATCGACAAAACAGTTGGCCCGGGCACGCAACAGAAACCCAAACGCCGCCGTCTATTCTCAGTGGGGAAGAGTTCCGAGTCCGAGCCTAAGAGCCCGGAAAAATAACATGCAGCCTCGCTTACTATTGCTCGCTTTAGTCTTTTGCATGGCCGCCCCCGCGGAAATGCGAATGACGGTGGATCAACTGGTGACGTTTGTCAGCAGTGCGGTGCAGATGAAAGAACAGGACAAGGTCGTGGCCGAATATCTGCATCGGATAAAGCTTTCAAACAAACTTGAGGATGAGAAGCTGGAACAATTGCAGACCATAGGAGTGGGGCCGAAGACCATGCAGGCATTACGGGAGTTACGCGATTCGACGGCCACGCTTGCCGCTCCTCCACCGCCCGCCCCGAAGCTGGTAGCGATTCCCCGTCCTTCACCAGACTCGATGGAGCAAAAGCGCGTGCTGAACGATGCCCGCGAATATGCATTGAATTACGTCAAAGGGCTGCCGGATTTCATTTGCGCCCAGATAACACGGCGTTCGATTGACCCTAGCGGACGCGGCTATCAACTGCGCGACACCATCATGGAGCAGCTGAGCTACTCAGAACATCAGGAGAAGTACAAGGTTGTGATGGTGAATAATCAACCCACCGA
Source organism: Bryobacterales bacterium (assembly GCA_038239345.1). Classification (GTDB taxonomy): domain Bacteria; phylum Acidobacteriota; class Terriglobia; order Bryobacterales; family Bryobacteraceae; genus JBBSEX01. The sequence goes on along the minus strand of JBBSEX010000021.1, from coordinate 51,380 downwards.
CGTCGCTCATGAGAAGTTAGGCGGCGCGACATCCTCCGGCGAATTCGGAACCATGATGGCGGAAATTTTTGAACCGAGTACCCAAACCGAATTCGAATGGGAGCGCTGGGGCACCTTACGCGGCAATCCGCAACACGTTTTCTCTTACCGCGTGTCGCAGGGGAATTCGAAATACCGCATCACCGCCGGAGTTGGGTCGCCGGAAACGCAGACGATTGTTACGGGATATACGGGTCGAGTTTATGTCGACAAGACAAATAGATCAGTAACACGGATTACTCTCGATGCCGAAAATTTGCCGGTTGGCTTCCCGGTCAATGAGGTCCACGTCACGCTGGATTATGACGACATCGCGATTACCGATCATCATTTTATTCTTCCCTTGAAAGCCGAAGTTCGATCGCGAGAAGGCCGTTTCCTGGTGAAGAACGAAGTCGAATTCCGCTTGTATCGCAAGTTTGGCGCGGACTCGGACATTAAGTACGATACGACGCCCGATCCCCTGTCCGACGCGAAAACTAAAGAAGCCACACCCACGACAAAGCCCTAAGCTGAGCCGGGTTCAGTGTGATTGAAATTTAGATGGTTGCAATTAAACCAAGAGCCGATAAGCACTCGGAGGAAGATGTTCATCGGCCCCGGTTTCTACTGCTACTCCATGATAATCCACCGGAGAGATTCTTAACACTACGGTTATTGCCTGTGAACCCTGCCCTAATTTGCGGGTAGAGTACTACTTCTTTCGGCAAAATACGGTCTCGCGGTAGAGTAGAAAGTTCGCATGCCGACTCGAGCGACCTCCCCTGGCACCCAGCTACAGAGCTTCGTAGCCCAACACTTTCGCCCTTTGTTAGCTCTCCTCTTTACGGCCTTCGTTTTCTATATTGCCAATCGCGGGGCACTGCACGGATATTTCTCCGATGACGATCTGGATACCCTCTCCTGGAGCCACGTCCTGGATTGGCCGGACGTCGTCGAAGGCGTCGTCACGCCGATTCTTTCCAGTGGAAATTTCCGGCCGATGGGTGCGCTTTTCTATCACTTCGCCGATTCAATCGAAGGGCTGAATTTTTCCACCTACGTCTACGGAATTCAGCTGATTCACCTGTTAAACGTTCTACTGGTATGGCTGCTCGGCCGCCGGCTCGGCCTCAGCGATTGGACCGCGTTTGGCGGAGCGCTGTTTTTTACGTTTCATCGAGCGGTCTTCGGCATTTATTGGCGCCCGATGTACGTCTTTGATCTGCTCTGCGCCTCCTTTTGTCTGGCCAGTCTGCTGCTGTACACACACAAGCGCTACATCTGGAGCGTCGTCTGTTTCTGGCTGGCGTTCAAATCGAAGGAAATCGCTATTGGATTGCCCCTAGCGCTGCTGGCGTACGAGTGGCTGCTGGGTGAAAAGAAATGGAAGCCGCTGCTCCCCTTCTTCGCGATCTCTTCGGTCTTCGGCGTACAAGCCATCCTGAATAACAGCCGCAAGAACGACGACTATACGCTGCGGCTAACGGTCGACGCGTTGTGGACTTGCGTTTCGTTCTATGCGCGAAAACTTGCGCCGATCCCGCTTGCACTCTTGCTGGTTGCCACGATAAAGGACCGGCGTGTACGCTTCGGACTGTCCATGTTCCTAGTTCTGCTGGCACCGATGCTGATCCTGCCGGGCCGCCTCTTCGGGCCGTATCTCTATGCGCCGATGATCGGACTGGCGATCTCTTTCGGCGCTGCCTGGCAGGCGATCCCAACGCGGATTTCCCGCTTCGCCATGCCGCTATTTCTCGCCCTGTGGCTCCCCTGGACCTATTTGCAATTAAAAGAGTATCGCAAGGCTGTGATTGCCGAAGGCGATGAAAATCGCGCTTACGTTATTCCGGTGGTGAACTTTCAACGCGCCAATCCATTTATCGCGACCTTTCTGTACGACGGGGCGCCGGAAACGCTGCGCCCGCACGGCGTGGTTGGGCTGTTCAAATACTTTCATCCGGTCAGCGTTATTGCGGCTGGAGTCGAGGACGCGCCAGCCTTACAGGCTTTGCAAAACAAGACACTGGCGATCGTCGTCTGGGATGCCAATTCGCACACCGTTTCGTTTATTTCCCGACGGCTGAAAACGCCTGACTTATCCTACATCAAACTCGGTCCGCTGACGCCCGTCTGGCAGTTGGGCGACGGCTGGTATTTTCGCGCTTCCATTTTCCGTTGGATTCGCCCCCATGCCACCGCGCGCCTCTTGCGTCCCGCCGGCGCTGGGGTGTTCGAAGTGACGCTCAACATCAGCCCGGATTACATTCATGCGGTGAAGCAGAGTGAATTTGAAGCACGCCTCAACGGCGACTTAATTGGGAAGCTGACAATTAGCGAAGCCGGATGGAAGACCGTTCGCTGGAATCTTCCGGTGGCGCCCGCGGGGACCGTGCAAATCGATTTCAAAGTGACACCGCCGATGAAGACCGCCGATGGAAACGAGTTTGGCGTTCCCATTGGCAGCTTCGGCTTTCCGGCCAATTAGGGCAATGCGGCGGGTTCGATTTTCTGAAGTTGATCGAGTTCCAATACCAGGTCGCCCTGCTTATCGATGGAGAAGGCCTGCACAAAACGCGCGCCCCATTCGAATTCATCCCAGCGGTATGAAAACCGAGAGAACACCTGTTGGCTGAACGATTCATCGAAGGCTCGAATCATGACGATTATCTCCGCCTGCTTCTGCTCTAAGTCAGCCGCAGTCTTGCCAAATAGCGGGCTCGAGTCGGTAATCGGATGCACGATGGTCCAGCTAAGGGGGAAAAAGTAAACGGTGGATCGTTCGAGTTCCAACTGCTTAAAATCGCGCTTCAGGTTGCCATCTTCGGACTGTTCCACCGTCATCAGAACCACGGTTGCTTCCAGGTCCATCAGGTTGTTACTCCTCTGATTGGCCACTCGAAACTGCAGGCTTCGGATGTTCTGATAGGGCGCCACAAGCATCTTGTCGGAATAAACGATCTTGGCCGAGGGGCGCGAGAATCTTCCATAGAGAATGCCGGTGGCGATGGCAAATCCCATCAGGCCCAAAACCGCTTCCATGCTCGCTACGGCACCGGCGGAAATACTCTTCGGCGCAATGCTGCCATAGCCGACAGTGGTGATTGTCTGAACGCTGAAGAAAAACGCGTCGAAGAACGCCTGGTGGCCGGAATCGGATTCCACGCCGCGCAAATTCTCGATTCCGATTTCCACATACACGACGGCGAAAATTGTGTTCACCGCCAAAAAGGCGATCATCACGACCGTAAGAAACTTCGGCCACGACATATGGATCAGCGCCAGATAAGAATTGTTATCGCGAAACCGCCGCCCACGCCGGTGCACGTTAAACGAACCGTCGCGATTGACGCTACGCCGAAGCTTGCCTGTAACTTGTTCGGTTAAGCCAGGGTCGAATGAGGAAGGGGAAGGCATAGTTTCGGTGAAGGCGGTAGGAGTTGAGTGGTACGCCCGGATTTCCGTGCATCCGAACCACCTCTCGCCTCCTACCCCCCACCACCGACTCTCGCATCAAACATCCCCGTCTCCACCGTCGCGCCGTGTTTCATCTGCACGATGATGCGGTATTGGCCAGGTTGGGGGAATCCGTAGGGGAATGATACGCTCGCCGGGAGGCCGGACATGTCCATCTTGCTCATGTCGTGCGGGGCAACGCCCAATTGGGCATCGGCGATATCCAGCGCGGCCATGGCGATCGATCCAGATGGGTGTATGTGGGCGAAAACCGTTCCGTCGGTTTTCAGAAACGCCGCATGCCCCATCATGCCCATATACATTTGCATGTCTTGTGGCGCCTTGCCATTCTTGTCTTCCAGATGAAAATGAAAGAGTCCGGGATGCTTGGCGCGGAGCGGTTTTTGATCGCGATCCCAGACCATTTTGTAGCCGTCCGGCAGTTCGGCCACGGTGGAATCGCCCGGCGATTTTGAGACCGCCATTCCGGTTCCTAGCGCGTCGTCGCCTGTGAGCGGAGTCCCTGCAATATCCGACGGAACGTTGAGATTCGCCACCATAGTTTCAGGGAATCCACTCTTGTGAACCACGTCGGCGTAAAGCCGGTAATCGCCGGCCGGCACATTTGGCAATTTATGGGTAAAGACGCCGCTGGCCGACATTTCCGGATGCAGATGCCAGACTCGATCCAGCTCCGGCTGGTGAACGATGTAGAGGTGCATCAGGTGATTGTGATCGGGCAGAAAATCATCGAGCTTCCGTTTCACAGCCCAGCCCGGATCGCCGAGTTGCAGAGTTAGCTTTCCCCCGGAATCGACGCTTGGCGCCATGGTCAGGGGTTTATAAATGTAATCGGAATAGCCGCTGGCTTCCGCCGTCCACCAGTTGTTGCCGCCCCAGAGGATCAGCAGAACCAGAGCGCCGCAGCCGGCCATCGCAATCCGCGCGTTTCGTTTATTGAGAATTCCCGGACGCGTGCCGGGGTCCAGCCGGCCTTCGCGAATTGCCGCGCCGATGATCACCACGGAACCAACCGACAGGAAAACCATCAAGCCGAACAGCGTATAGCCGAGCGTCGCCTGCATGCCTTTCGTGCGTGTGGGGACGGCCGGCACGGGAACCGATAGCGTGCCCGATCCTAAAGCTCCATCGGCCCTGACGCGAACCTGCCACGAACCCGTGCTCATCATCCATAGCGCGCCGGTATAAAATTGCGGGTCGTCCTTCGACCGTTCCGCTGTATCCGCTACCGGTGCAAACTTCGCTCCATCGCCGGTTAACGGCATCGGAGTAATATGCAACTCGCGCAGATCCGCCGAGGCCGATCGAATCTCTATTTCCGCAACGCCGGGAATTACGGTTGGCGGCTTGATGGTCACAAAGAGCGGGTATGGTCCGGCTTTCCCTTCGAGGAAAATATCAGGACTGCCCAGATGACCAAAGGCCGCACCGGCGGCGAACAGCGAGAGTAGGAGCAGCTTGCGCATGGCTTATCTCTTGATCCCGCGCATCCACTCGCCCCAGGCCAGACCGATTCGCGAGGTGACAATAGCAATCAAAACCGCTAGGCCGAGGTTAGTCCAGAACTGCTGCATCGTCTCCATGTGAACGAATACGTTGCGCGCTTGTGCGCTGTTGGGGCCGGTGGCGTAATCGCGATACATCGATCCGAAGAGGCCGTTGGCGGCCCACGGCGTCATCAGGAATTCGGCGAACGGCCACTGCACGGCAATCAGGGCCACGACAAACACGACACCCGAGATGGCCGCTTGCGTCCAGCCTTTCATACCAGCCGTCTTTGACCAGATCCAATCCAGTAAAAGCGCCGGAGCGATCAGCAGCAGCGGAAAATCGGGCGGAATAAATTGGGTTACCTGATGCAGCACCGGTCCCAATTTCGGAGTTGCCGGGAACAGCGGCAAAATCCAAATCATGGAGCAGACGATCAGCGTGTAGACCGCGGCCATCATCGTCGCCGCCCAGCGGAAGCGCGACCCGCGAGCAACGGCCACCATCACGATGGGTACAACACAAGCGACGACACGATACATCAGCGCGACGTGCTGGAAAACGCGTTGGGTGAATTCCGTGATGACAATCATCAGAACCATCATGATCATGGTGCCAACGTAGACGAACAATAGCTTCATCTGCTCCCGCTCGCGCCCTTCCGCGCGATTCATGAAGCCGGCAATCAGGATCATCGCACCAAGAATAATCGCGATAATGCCGGCGGCCAGAATCATGTGCGGCGGACTGAGGATTTTTACATCGAGCCCGTAAGCGCTATGCCACCAGTCGTCGAACGGCGCGGAGGTCAGCATCGCGAATCCGCCCCAGGCACTGATGAATGCCCCTAACGGACCTGTAAGTCCCCAGATCGTAACCGACGAAGCCTTCAGCGCACTATCCTTGGCGAAGGTGGTAAACAGGATCAGATATCCACTGACAACGCCAGCGATAATGCCGCACAAATAAATAAGCTGATGCGGCGCGGTTAGAAACGTGTCGCGGCCAATCGAACGATGCCAGGAGATATCCCACAGCACGCCGATGATGGCCGACGTGGCAGCGACTACAACGGCCCAGATATACCAGGGAATCGCTATCGAAGCGGTACGTTCAACGGCCCGAACTCCCGCATGACTTGGAAAAGCAGCGCTATCAGCCATAGATTCCACCTTTGGATAAAGCTTAACACCGTTATCCTCATTAACGACGTTCCGGGCGGCTCTTTGTAACGTTTCAAGCGGCGAACTCACTATGGAACGTGACTTGCTAAGCAAGTAGCAGAGGGTCGTTTATGATGATCGGCGCAGTTCTCGCGGGACTACTGATTTTAGGGCTTTTCCTATCGATGGTCGGCAATAGTCCACGGTCGGATGCGGAGTGGGAATCGGATACGGATGTGGCAAAATGACACGGGCTCGCCGGTAGGCGATAGGAATTTGTCGCGCCCTGCCCGTCGCCTTCCTTTACTTCAATTCCATCAACTCTTTCTCTTTCGACTTCGACGCCTGATCCAGTTTTGCGATGTGGCCATCGGTCATCTTCTGAATTTCTTCGTGAGCCTTGCGATCGTCGTCCTCGCTGATCAATTTATCTTTAACCAGCTTCTTCACCTGTTCATTAGCTTCGCGCCGCGCGTTGCGTAACGCCACCCGATGATCTTCGGCCAGATGGTTCACCTTCTTCACGAGTTCCCGGCGGCGTTCTTCGGTAAGCGGCGGAACGGGCACGCGGACGATCTTGCCATCATTACCGGGATTCAGTCCCAAATCGGCATTGCGAATCGCCTTTTCAATCGCCGCGATTTGCGACGTGTCCCAGGGCTGAATCGTAATTAGCGCGGGCTCTGGCACATGCAGCGTCGCCACCTGATTGATCGGTGTCGGCGTCCCGTAATAATCTACCTTCACGTTATCGAACAGGCTGACCGAAGCCCGCCCCGTGCGCACGTTCGACATATCGTGCTGCAAGTCGCTGAGCACCTTTTCCATCCGCTTCCTGGCGGAAGCTTCCACATCTTTCACCGTTAGCAAAGTTTGGCTGGCGGCTGCAGGTTGAGGTTCTTGTTTCATAGTTTATCCAGGCGCCAAGTGCACGCGCCCAACTCGCATTATATGGCGTAGGCGGCGCTAGCTACAATCATCACTATGCAGGATTTCGAAAAGCTGGGCGTTTTCTATCTCGGCAAGCCGTATGACCCCGCCGCCCACAAGACCGTGGACGTCCCCCTACTCTATGCATCGAAAGATCTCGTGACCCACGCCGTCTGTGTCGGCATGACGGGTAGCGGCAAGACGGGCCTTTGTTTAGGTCTGCTGGAAGAAGCCGCCATCGACGGCATCCCGGCATTGATCATCGATCCCAAGGGCGATCTCAGCAATCTGCTATTGACCTTTCCCGACCTCCGCCCGGCGGACTTCCGGCCCTGGGTGAACGAAGATGAGAGTCGCACCAAAGGGATCACACCCGATGAGTTGGCCTCGCAACAGGCCGACCTGTGGAAGAAAGGGCTGGACGCCTGGGGGCAGGATGGGGCGCGCATTCAACGTCTGAAGGACGCCGCCGAGTTTGCCATCTACACGCCTGGCAGCAGCGCCGGGCTTCCCCTCTCGATTTTGAAATCGTTCTCAGCGCCCGATCCAGCAATTGTCGCCGATAGTGAATTGCTGCGCGATCGCGTCAGCGCTACAGCCACCAGCCTGCTTGGTCTGCTTGGCATTGACGCCGACCCCATTCAGAGCCGCGAACACGTTCTGATATCCAATCTTCTGGACAACGCCTGGCGCAATTCGCAGGATCTGGACATCCCGGCACTAATCGCTCAGATTCAAAATCCACCCGTCTCCAAAGTGGGCGTGATGGATTTGGAAACGTTCTATCCATCGAAGGAGCGCTTCGCCCTGGCGCTGGCTTTGAATAACCTGCTGGCATCGCCCAGTTTTCAATCGTGGCTGGAAGGCGAACCGCTGGATATCGGCCAGTTGCTGCACACCCGGGAAGGCAAGCCGCGCCTCGCCGTAATTTCCATCGCTCACTTAAGCGATGCCGAACGGATGTTCTTCGTGTCGCTGTTGCTGAACCAGACTCTTAGTTGGGTCCGCAGCCAACCCGGTACGTCCAGTCTGCGGGCCATCCTATATATGGATGAGATTTTCGGCTATTTTCCGCCGGTAGCCAATCCGCCCTCGAAGAAGCCCCTACTCACCTTGCTCAAACAAGCCCGGGCATTCGGACTCGGTGTCGTTCTGGCGACACAGAACCCCGTCGATCTCGACTATAAGGGACTCTCTAACGCCGGAACCTGGTTCATCGGCCGTCTGCAAACGGAGCGCGATAAAGCCCGCGTGCTGGATGGATTGGAAGGCGCCGCCACGGAAGCCAAACAGAACTTCGACCGGGGAAAACTGGAGCAGGTTCTGGCGTCGCTTGGCAATCGAATTTTTCTGTTGAACAACGTGCATGAGAACGCGCCGCTACTGTTTGAAACACGCTGGACGATGTCTTATCTGGCCGGACCTTTAACTCGCGATCAGATTCGCCTGCTGATGCAAGCGCATAAACCGGCAATCGTGGCTCCGGCAGCGACGGCGATTCCGCGCGCCAAGCCCAACGGATCGACCACCGCGCCGGTTCTGCCGCCCGACATCACGCAAGTTTTCCTGCCGGTGAGGGAGACGGGACCACTCCATTACGATCCCGTTCTGGTGGGTGCCGCGTGCCTCCATTATTTAGACCCGAAGTCGGGCGTCGACATTGTACGTAGCGCCCTATTTTCCACGGAAATCGGCGATGGTCCGGCGGCGGTGGATTGGACGACGGCGGAAGAATCGGAATTTGCTATCGGCGATCTGGAGAAGGCTCCGCCAGATGGGGCGACGTTTGGCGACCTGCCCTCCGCCGCCGCTAAAGCGAAGAACTACGCGGTCTGGAGCAAGGCGTTTGCGACGTGGCTGTTTCAAGTAAAAAAGCTGGAACTCTTGCGCAGCCCCAGTCTGGAGCAGTTATCGCATCCCGGCGAATCGGAACGCGATTTTCGCATCCGCCTGCAACAGGCGGCGCGGGAAGAACGCGATCGCATCGCACAAGAACTGCATACGAAATATGCCGCCCGGATTCAAGCGCTGGAAGTACGGAAGCGGCGCGCCGAACTGGCGGCTGAACAGCAGAAGGCACAACAGCATTCGCAGATTTTACAATCGGCGGTCTCGGTAGGCACCAGTTTGCTCGGGGCGTTCCTTGGCCGCAAGACGCTGAGCGTCGCTACCATGACGCGCGCCGGAACCGCCGCCCGGCAGATTGGCAAGACGTGGAAAGAGACGCAGGACGTCAACATCGCCGAAGAAAATACCGGGCAGTTACAGCAGCAAATCACCGATCTGCAAGAACAATTCCAACAGGATTTGACGGCCCAACAGGCGAAGATCGATCCAGCGACGGAGCAGTTGGAAACTCCGCAAATCCGCCTGAAGAAGACCAACATAACCGTGCAGTTGGTCGCACTGGGATGGAAGGCCTAACGCCCGGCGCGGCGAAATATGCACCCATGGATTCAGGAGCTGAAGCCAGGGCAACGGGTTCTTGACCTGGGCGCTGGGGCGGGAAGCCTGAAGTTGGCGGACTATGCGTGCTCCCTGATTTCCGTCGATTGCGATCGCGCCGCGCTCCAAGCTGGCTCAGGAGCGGGTCTGGTCCTGGCGACGGGGGAATCGCTGCCCTTCGCCCCTTCCAGTTTCGACCTAGTGGTGTGCAATCACGTTCGGAACACGTCGTAAATCTGGCGGAAACACTGGCCGAAATTTCCCGCGTGTTGAAGCCGGATGGCAGGCTCTATATCGCCGTTCCAAACGGTTATGGCCTGTGCGATGCCACCTATCGCTATGTGTTTGAGGGCGGCGACCACGTCAATCGATTTCGACGGCAAACCCTAACCGCCATGGTGGAGAAAGCTGTAGGCGTTCGCCTCACCAAATGGCAAAAACTGTATTCCTCTTTTGGGCACTCTACTTCGAACGCGCTCCCCTGCGCCAGACCGCCGAAGAAGCGCCTCCATTCGTGAATGTGTGCCTCTACTGCGGCTCCGGCCACCCCGCGAGCCAACTACGAACGCATCGCCGCCTGTTCTATAGATGCCCGGCCTGCGATCACGTGGGAATCTACTACCGGCCATTTCGTAACGGCCGTTGATCTGAGGTTTTCAGGACTTGAAAAATTCCAGCAGATCGGCATTGATCTGGTCGGAATGAATTTGACACATGCCGTGCGGGAAGCCGGGGTAGACCTTCAGCTTGGCGCCCTTTACAATCTTGGCCGACAGCAGGCCCGCCGCGCCGATCGGTACAATCTGATCGTCATCGCCATGCATGATCAGCGTTGGCACATCGAACTTTTTCAGATCTTCGGTAAAGTCCGTTTCGGAGAAAGCCTTTACCGTATCGTATTGGCTCTTCACCGAACCCTCCATGCCTTGCAGCCAGAAATTTTCTTTTACGCCCTCGGAAATTTTGGCACCGGCCCTGTTGTAGCCGTAAAAAGGGAGGCTCAGGTCCCGATAAAATTGCGAACGATCTCCATTCACCGCGGCGCGAATCTCCTCGAAGGCCGAGAGCGGCAGCCCGCCTGGATTCTTTTCCGTCTTGAGCATCAGCGGTGGTACGGCCCCAATCAGCACGGCTTTCGCTACCCGTTTGGTACCGTGCCTTCCCAGGTATCGCGCCACCTCGCCGCCGCCGGTGGAATGGCCGACCATGATCGCTTTCTTGATGTCCAATTCCTCCATCAATGCGGCCAGATCGTCGGAATAGGTATCCATTTCATTGCCATCCCAGGGCTGGCTGGAGCGGCCATTGCCGCGCCGATCATGAGCGATCACGCGATAGCCCCGTTCGCCGAAGAACATCATCTGTGCGTCCCAGGCGTCGGCGGTCAAGGGCCAGCCATGCGAAAACAAAATCGGCTGTCCCGAGCCCCAGTCCTTGTAATAAATCGTCTGTCCATCTTTCGTGGTGATTGTGTTCACGCAAGCCTTCCTTGAACTGATTTAATTCGAAACGCAGAGTAACGGATCACTTACCATCGATAGATGTAGGTTGCGTAATTTTGATCCTCATAAGTTTCATTCATTACGCGATACCAATATGAGACTCGTTACCTTTCTCGCGCTCGTCGCCATTGCTTCTGCCCAAATGAATCCCTCGTCCATTGCCGCGGATAAATGGCGGGCCGGCCATGAGACGCCGATCGTGCAGGAGTTCTTTGACCTGCTGGCGATTCCTAACGTCGCCGCCGATAAACCGAATATCGAGCGGAACGCCGCCGCCATTGCCGCCATGTTGCGGAAACGCGGGGTGCCGGCGAGGTTGCTCGAGTTTGCCGGCGCTTCTCCGCTTGTATATGGCGAGATCAAGACCCCTGGCGCCACCAGAACCGTAGTCTTCTACGCGCATTATGACGGTCAACCGGTTGACGCCAAGGAGTGGAACGGCACGCCTTTCACGCCCGTCCTGCGCAATGCGCCGCTTGAGAAAGATGGGCAGGCGATACCTCTCCCCCAGGCCGGCAAAAGCTTCGATCCGGAATGGCGCATCTATGCCCGCTCGGCCTCCGACGATAAGGCGCCGATCCTCGCTATGGTAACCGCGCTCGATGCTTTACACGATGCGAAGATCACTTTGCATTCCAATATCAAGTTCGTTTTTGAAGGCGAAGAAGAAGCGGGCTCAACGCATCTGGGCGAGATCCTTGCGGCGAACAAGCAACTGCTGCGCGGCGACGTGTGGCTGATCTGTGATGGTCCCGTGCATCAGAGCCGGCGGCAGCAGGTGGTGTTCGGAGCCCGCGGTGTCACCACGGTCGACCTCACGGTTTATGGCCCCAGGCGTGAATTGCACAGTGGGCACTACGGGAATTGGGCGCCGAATCCGGCGCTGATGCTCGCTCGCCTGCTGGCATCGATGAAGGACGAGGATGGACGCGTCCTGATCGATCATTTCTATGACGGCGTGGAGCCACTGAGCGCTCGCGAACTAAAGGCCATCAGCGACACGCCCGTGCCCGACGCGGACCTGATGCGCGAGTTGTGGCTGGGGCGAACCGAAGGCGGCGGAAGAAAACTCGCGGAGTTGATCACTTTGCCCTCGCTCAATATTCGTGGCATGGCGAGCGCCCGCATCGGCGATCGGGCCACCAACGTCATCCCGTCTTTGGCAACGGCCACCATTGACCTGCGGCTGGTGAAAGCGATTACACCGCAACAGGCCGTCGCCCGGCTTATCGATCACATCCGCAAGCAGGGCTACTTCATTACCGATCAGGAACCCGGCGCGGAGATAAGGACGGCACATCCAAAAGTGGCGCGAGTGGTCCAAACCGACGCGGGCTATCCGGCGGTCCGCACTTCCATGGATCTGCCGATTTCCCGGGAAATCGTCAAGGCCGTGGAAAGCGCCCGTGGGCCGTCGATCTTGAGTCCGACGACAGGCGGCAGCGTCCCGCTTTACCTAATTGAAAGCACGCTTGGCTCGCCCACTATTTCTATCCCCATCGCCAACCACGATAATAGCCAGCACAGTTTCAACGAGAACATTCGCCTGCGCAATTTGTGGGACGGCATCAACCTGATGGCCGCGCTATTGACCATGTAAAACGGGGAAAAGCTGCCGTTCGCACAAGCAGTTTTCGCCGATCGCGCCAATCTCCACATCGATCATCCGATTCGGCTCGTGCTTCGCGGCCAGTTCAACGGTAAGGAAATTATCGCTCAGGCCGTGGGTGCCGTTGGTCAGCGTTACCACGGGCAATTCGCGGCCGATCATCGTGCGTCGAAATGCCAAATTCTTAGCCGCCGCCAAATCGCGCAATACACGATTGCGCTCGCGCCGGACTTGCATTGGCACCTGTTGCGAGGATGCAGCGGCGGGCGTCCCAGGACGCTCGGAATACGTGAATACGTGTAGATAAGTGAATGGCAGACTGGCGATGAATTGACGGCTCTGTTCGAATTCATCGTCGGTCTCGCCGGGAAAGCCCACCATCACATCGGCGCCCACCGCGCAATCGGGCATCAGACTCCGCGCCTTCCGAATCCGATCCTCATAATGACGCGGCCGGTATTTTCGATGCATCCGCCGCAGCACGGTATCGGAGCCCGATTGCAGCGGTGCGTGGACATGCTTGGCGATGCGCGGCGAGTTCGCCATCAGCTCCAGCAAATCGTCGCTAAAGTCCATCGGTTCGACGGAACTGAGGCGCAGGCGGCTAATGGAAGTCTCGGCCAGCAGGCGGCGAAGCAGATCGGCGAGACGCAACTGGCTGCCCGGCTCCCTGCCCCAGCGGCCAAGATTAATACCGCTTAGCACTACTTCCCGGTGTCGATCGGCAAGCTTCCGCACTTCGCCGATCACCTGTTCGATTGGCGCGCTGCGGCTGCGTCCGCGCACGAAAGGAATGATGCAAAAAGAACATCGATTGTTGCAGCCATCTTGAATTTTGAGGTTCGGACGGGCGCGATCGCCGATAGCATCTTCCACCGGGGCGGACAGAAAATCATGGTTGGCGAAAATATCGCCGACATGAATTTCGCCGTGATAATACGCTTCGTTGGCGATTAAATCGGCGATCTGCGTCTTATGGGAATTGCCCACCACCATCGATACGCCGGACAACTGGGCGATTTTGGCCGGGGCGCGCTGGGCATAGCAACCGGTGACGACAATTCGCGCCTCCGGATTATCGCGATGGATCCTCCGGATGGCTAGCTTTACGTCATTATCCGCGGATTCGGTGACCGTACAAGTATTCAAGACGACGAGTTGCGCGTCTGTGGCCTGGCCCACTTCACGCAAACCATTCTTGCGCAACGCCGCCTCGATTGCCGCACCGTCCGCTTGCGATGCCCGGCAGCCAAAGTTCTGAACGAGAAAGCGTTCCACAGTTTTTATAGTAACGTGGTAATAGAGGATGGAAAAATCAAACCGTACCTGTCCGTTTTGCGGCTGGGGCCATGTCCGCCGCTCCAGACGGGTGGGCTTTAAAGACACGCTTTTCGTCTTTATTTTTCTTGCACCGTTCCGTTGCCGTAAGTGCCGGACGCGTTACTACGGTTATGCCGCCCCGTGGAGCCGAACGGCGCAAGGCTTAAAGTAGCCGTGTTAAACTAAGGCACTGGAGAGATGGCCGAGCGGTTGAAGGCGCACGCCTGGAAAGTGTGTATAGGGGAAACTCTATCGAGGGTTCGAATCCCTCTCTCTCCGCCAGCGAACTTACTCCTGCTCTCCAAAAACCTTCGCATAGCTTAGACCATACGGATAAAATTGATCTTTGTCGCCGCGTTGCCACGCTTCTTTTAAATCTTCATCGGTGATGTCCCAATCGGGGCGGCATTTCTTCGATACCGCACGCAGATCCTGCCGCAATTCTTCGACAGTTGGCCTGCCAAAAAACCAATAGCCGTTATAAATTTTATACACGATCAGCCCCGGCTCGAAGACGATGGTGTGCGGGATCATCGGATTGTGACCCGGATCGGTATACTCGGCGATATCGAGATCTTTCTGCACCACCCGTCCAGGGTCTGATAAAAATGGCCAGTGCGCTCCCACTCCCGTCCGATATTCATTGGTCGCCAGGAGGTTGTCCGTGCTGATAGTAGCCAGACGGCAATAGCCCACTTCCATCTCATGATGAAGCTGAATCAAACCCTCGGCCTGGCGCCGATCTTTCGGGCAATAGGCTCCCCGGCTCAATACCAAAATCATGGGATCGAGACCTTGGAGCTCGGAAAGCTTGCGGCGCTTCGCCGTATGATCGGTCAACTCGTAATCGGGAAAAATTGCTCCGGGAACAATATCGGGTCGCATGGGTTAGTTTCTATCTTACTTAGGAAAGCAGAGCCTGAGGAAAGCAAAGGCGAGTGCGAAACTCAGCACCGCCGAATAACGCGCATCTTTTGCTACTCCGGCGGCGTCCGTATGTCACGGCTTGGGAGTAGTATCGAAATGCAACTAGTTATGCCGGAAACCCATCGCGACCTCGAACCCCCGGAAGCCTTGCCGCCGATTCGCATCCTGTCGGTGGACGATCATCCGCTCTTCCGGCAGGGTATTGCAACTCTGATCGGCGGACAATCCGATTTACAGCTAGTAGGGGAAGCGGGCAACGGGCAGGAGGCCATCGATCAATATCGGAGCCTTTGTCCCGACGTGACGTTAATGGACTTGCAGATGCCGCTCATGAATGGGAGCGACGCACTGGTTGCCATCCGGCGGGACTTCCCCCGAGCGAAGATAATCATGCTGACAACCTTCGCCGGCGACGTCCAAATTTCGCGCGCGCTAAAAGCCGGAGCCTCCGGTTACCTGCTGAAGAACTCGTTACACAAAGAGCTGCTCAAGACCATTCGCGCGGTCCAATCGGGAAAGCGGGCGATGTCTCCCGAGGCAGCCGTCGAAGTAGCCTCGTATGTGAATTCCGATGCCTTAACACCCCGCGAAGTGGAAGTCTTACAGCTCATCGTTAGAGGAAATCCGAATAAGGAAATAGCCGCTCTGTTAAACGTAGCGGAGGACACCGTAAAGAGCCGCGTAAAAAGCATTCTCAATAAATTGGGAGTAAATGACCGGACACAGGCGGCAGTAGCCGGGCTCAAGCGCGGCATTATCGACGTGTAATCGTAAGACTGCCGAGTGCACCGTCTAACGGGGACGCATTAAGGGCGAAAGCTTCTTGCTCCGTTCCGGTCTAATCTACCGGGGAACAACACGACAATGTCATTTGTGAAAGCGCAGGACGGCACAGAGATTTACTACACCGATTGGGGCACCGGCGCGCCGGTTATATTGATCCACGGGTGGCCGGTAAATGGCGACATGTGGGAGAAGCAGGCGACTTTTCTGGCCGAGCACGGATGCCGCGTGATCGCCTATGATCGGCGTGGATTCGGGCGCTCCGGCCGCCCTTGGAACGGGTATGAGTACGACACCTTCGCCGCTGACCTCAATGACGTGATGGAGCAACTCGATTTACGGGGCGCGACGTTGGTAGGGTTTTCAATGGGTGGAGGCGAAGTGGTCCGTTACCTCAGCCGATACGGCGCAGGCCGCGTGGAAAAGGCGGTGCTGCTGGCGGCGGTGACCCCGTTTTTGATGAAGACAGCCAACAATCCCGACGGCGTAGATCCGGCGGTGTTCGATACCATCGACGCCGCTATCCGCAAGGACCGGCCGGCGTTCTTGAAAGACTTCGCTACGGCATTTTATGGGCGCACCCTGTTGAATCGCGCCGTGTCCGATGCGGTCCTGGATTGGAACCAATCGCTAGCCTTGACGGGCTCGTTACGGGCGACGCTAGCTGCGGCCAGAGCCTGGTCGTCCACCGATTTTCGCGACGAGATGACGGGAATCACGATACCCGTTCGAATCATCCATGGCACTGGCGACGCGACGGTTCCTATCGCCGTTTCCGCTCGTAGGTCGGCGAAGATTCTGCCGAATGCGACCTTGAGCGAATACGAAGGCGAACCACATGGATTGTTCCTGACCGCGGGCGATCGTTTAAATGAAGAATTGCTGAGTTTTATCGGCGGGTCACATGTGGCGCCGCTCTCCGACCCCAAACTAGGTTAGAAATGAAAAATGCAACGCGAAATTCCCGGGCTACGTTCTACTGTAAGTAAGCTAGAATTACGTAAGGAGCCAGCGCGGTGTATCTTCAAGCCCTAACCCTTTCTTTCAGTTTGGCCGCTCTGTGCGGGGCTCAGGAAACGCCGGTTTCCCCGGTGCCAGCTCCGGCGAATCAGGTTTTGGGTGATCCAGTGGCTGAGGACGTGCCACTATCGCTGAAGCCCTTCGTGATTGCTCCCGGAACTCATATTCCGCTCAGCATGATTAATAGCGTCAGCACGAAGAGCGCCTCCGATGGCGAGCGGGTTTATCTGGAAACGGTATTTCCAATCCTGACAAAGGGTCGCATTGTGATCCCGCCCGGCAGCTACGTTATGGGAACGATTACGCAGATCAAGCGCCCCGGTAGAGTGAAGGGTCGCGGGGAGTTTTTCCTGCGCTTCGACACTCTGACACTGCCAAATGGCGTCACCCGGGATTTCCGCGGGACAGTGACCGGTCTCGACGGCCGGGCATCGGAACAGTTGGATAAAACCGAAGGCAAAATCCGCAGTGAGGGAAATAAGGGCGGAGACGCTCGAACGGTGGGCGAAACAGCTGCAGCCGGAGCCTCGGTCGGAGCGCTGGCCGGTAGCATCGCCGGTCATGGTGGGATGGGCGCGGGATTGGGCGCGGCGGCGGGAGCAACCGCTGGGCTACTCGGAGTTCTGCTAACTCGCGGCCCGGAAGCTGTGCTTTCCAAGGGTACGACCATCGAGATGGTTCTGGACCGTCCGCTGGAATTCGATTCTACGGAACTGGATTTTTCCGCTGTATCCAAGCGCCGCGTGTCGAACGACACAAGCGGACCGCTGCCGAGCAAGAAATCCGGCGATTCGCTATCCGGCCGCCGCGGTACCGCTTCCCGTTGGCCGATGTAGATTTCGTTTAACCTGCCAGCACCGTCTTCACTGTCGCGATTACTTTGTCCAAACGTAAGGGCTTTTGTAGAGTCGAATTCGCGCCAAGCATCCCCGCCACCGTCAAAAATTCCCCGCCGAACGCTCCCGACATGGCAATGATCTTCACCTGCGGATGTTCCTTCCGGAACAGCTTGATCGTTTCAATACCTTCCTGTTCGGGCATCACAAGATCCGTCATCACCAGGTCGATTTCATGGGATTGCATATGGTTCGCCGCTTCCTTGCCGTTGCCGGCTTCCAGCGTTTCGTAACCAGCCGATTCCAGCATTCGGCACAAAACTAAACGAATATCCGGCTCATCGTCCACCACCAGTATCAGGGCCATAGTCTTAGTGTTGAATTGCCGCCTCAACGGCCTCCAACTCCTTACCAGCCTCAGCTAGTTTGCCCTGTGCCGTCAGTTCGCGATAGCGTTTAAAGTGCACCCGGATCTCATCGAATTTCTTCGTCAGTTTTTCGTTTTCCTGGGGGGAAGCATTGGTCACGGTAATCCCCGGCAGCGCCGTCTTTGTGATCACCGGAAGATCCGCCGACCCACCCTGCGCGGCGGTAAGTTGCGCGATTCCCTGTTCGTAAGTATCTGCATAGACGAGCGTGTTTCCCATTGCCAGAGCAACTTTCTTCAGCTGTGGCATCTTCGCTTGTGCCGCTTCTATATATATCGGCTCAACGTACAAGAAAGTGTTGTCGATGGGCAAAACTAATATCTGTCCGCGCAAAACGGTGGACCCTTGCTGCCCCCACAAGGTCAGATCTTTGGAAATATTCTGATCCTGATTGATACGAGCGTCGATCTGCATCGGCCCAAGCAATAATTCCTGCTTCGGCAGCAGCAGCACAATGAGTTCACCTAGCCGTTCCCCATCGCAGCGGGCGGCAATGAAACCGATCAGGTTATCTTTCTTCCGCGGCGTATAAGCCAGCAGCAGAAGAAACTCCGGTTTCGTTTCACCCGGCAAGGTAGCCACCACATACGTGGGAGGAGTGGGAATCGGCGTGCCGTTCGCGCCCCCTGTAAAGTTCGCGACATCCCACAGATCCGCTTTGTTATAGAAGGATTGTGGGTCCCGCATATGGAACGTCCGGTATATTTCGGCCTGGACGGTGAATAACGTTTCGGGGTATCGGGCGTGCGCCCGCAAATCCTTGGGCATTTCCGATTCTGGACGGAACAGCTTGGGGAACAGATTGCGATAGGCGCGCAGCAAAGGGTCGGTCGAATCGAATACGTAAATATTCGTAGTACCGTCATAAGCATCGATGGTGGCTTTGACGGAATTTCGGATGTAGTTCACTTCGCCGAAATCTTCCATCGTCATGCCTCGGGAATAGGGGTGACGGTCCGATGTCAGGTAGCCGTCGACGATCCATACCAACCTTCCCTGCTCGGTAATGACGATGTAAGGGTCCTTCTCCCAATTGATGAACCCGGCCAATGTATGCAGACGTTCGCGCACCTGGCGATGAATCATCATCCGGCTTTCCGGCGTCAATAAACTGGTCAGCAATATATTCCAGTCGCCATAAGCGAAGGCGGCGGCGAAGCGCGTCAAAACGGATGACATCGCGAAGCCACCCTGGCCGGCATACCTGGTCTGCACGTTGTCACTGCCCGACGGATAGTTGAATTCGGGTTGGGCGGTTCGCACGAAGACCGGCTCATGAACCTCCTCCCCGAAGTACAGTTCAGGCCGTTCCACCTTAAGGCTGGGCGTCGCTATTTCCAAGGGCGCGTCCTTGACAAGAAGAAGCGGCAGCCCGGTGGGTGTGATGCGATTGGCTTCCGCCACAGTGACCCCATAACCATGTGTGTATATAAACCGGGGATTGATCCAACTGTTGCGGGCATCGCCCAACTGATTTAATTCAATCTCCCTTGGCGCTATCAAAACCTGCCTTAAATGGCCGTCGATTGTGTAGCGATCGGGATCGGTGTCGGAAAACACATAGGGCCGCAGCGGTTGAATTTGTGTCAGGGTCGAACGAAAGGCATTCCAATCCCATAACCGCACGTTATCGAGCGTCTCGCGATTTTTCTGGAAATCGATCTTCCCTTCCAAGTTCGCCGGGAACTGAATTTCCCGCGCCCGTGTGTTCAACCCGTATGCTGAGCGCGTCGCCGCAATGTGCCGCTCAATGTAAGGCCGCTCAATGGAAATCTCGTTAGGGCGCACGTAGACCGCGGTCACCAACCAGGGCACGATCGCCTTGGCGAACAGGATCACCAGTAATCCGGCGGCTATACCGGGGCGGCGTAGCCAGATAAAAACTCCCGCCACCAAAGCTCCGGCGATGGCCACCCATTGCAGGGGAAGGCTGAGGTTCTCATTCACATAATCGGCTCCCAGCATGAAGCCGTGATCGGTTAGCAGCAAATCATAGCGATCCAGATAAAAGCTGGCGGCCAATCCAACCAACGCGAGCACCAGCAGCCCACGAACGATGACCGAATCGAGCATCTGCTTCAGCGCTTCCGCTTGCGCCTGCAGATCCACTCTGCCTTCGGCGAAGTCGTGACGCAGGTCCCAGGCCTTGGCCGTAATGGCGTACACCAATGCGCTGATCACCGACACAGTTAGCAGCACCCGGAGGATTACGTGGTAAAACGGCAGCTCAAAAAAATAGAATGCGAGCGGCAGTCCGAACAAAGGATCGTGCCAGGCGGCGGGATCGGCGGCAAGCGATCGGCCGCCGAAGAAGCGCACGACAGTCCAGGTTTCAATGGTCGCGCCGGCAATCAGGTAAGCCAGCCCAAGCGCCAGGAAAGTAGTAAGTTTGGCGTACGAAGGGTAGCGGGAAAGTCCAACGCCCGCGGCCTTCATCCCCCGGGCGTGAACCACCCAGAGAATGACGAAGATCAGGATTGTGGCGATCGCGACTGGCGCGACCCCATAGAGGATTTGATTAAACCAGGTATCAAGCTGGCCCATCTCTTTCCACCACTCAAAGTCGAGCGCATAAGTGGCCACCGCATGGGCCGTCACTAACGCCACAAAACCTGCGATCAGAAGAACAAGCCAACGTTGATTTTTCATTCCAGCTTCCAGGCGAAGACACCGCCCACAATTGTTGCCACCGGCCCACCACGAAACATTTGATTATGAAACGGAGAATTACGACTCTTAGATTGCGACTTATTCACGTCATACGTCCATTGGCGATCCGTGTCGAAGATTGTGACGTCGGCCGGGGCGCCAATCGCCAGGCTGCCGCGATTCAGACCGAGTATCTCCGCCGGACCCGTTGTGAATAGCTCCACCATGCGGCGCAGCGAAATCTTGCCCGGATGAATCAACTTATCGAGCGCGATCCCAATCGCCGTCTCCAGCCCCAGTATGCCGAACGGGCACTGTTCAAACTCCTGCATCTTCTCGCTCCCGGGGTGCGGCGCATGGTCGGTAGCCAGCGCGTCGATTGCCCCTGACACGATCCCCGCGGTAACGGCCGACACATGCGGAACCGAGCGCAGAGGCGGTTTCATTTTGTAATTGCTGTCGTATGGCGCCATGTCGTCGTCGGACAGCGCGAAATGGTGCGGCGTGGTCTCGCAAGTAACCGCAAGTCCGCGCGCTTTGGCGAAGGCCACCATTTCCACCGAGTGTTTAGAGGAGATGTGGGCCACGTGAAACTTCGCCCCGGTGACTTCGGCGAGCAGGATATCGCGCGCCACCATCACGTCTTCCGAACAGGCCGGAATTCCCCGCAGTCCATAGCGGACCGAATGCAATCCTTCATGCATGTCGCCACCGGCGCTCAGATGGAGATCTTCACAATGGTCGATCACGGGAAGCCGGTGCGAACGGGCAAACTCCATCGCCCGGCGCATCATTCGAGCGTTCATCACCGGCTTGCCGTCGTCGGAAATAGCGACTATTCCAGCCTGCTTCATCGATCCGATGGCCGCCAGTTGTTCACCCATACTGCCCTTGGTAATCGCCCCGATGGGAAAAACATTCACCACCGCATAACGCCTGGCGCGCTCAATGATGTAGCTGGTAACCGTGGCATTGTCGTTCACCGGAGCCGTGTTAGGCATGCAACAGATGCTCGTGAATCCGCCGGCGGCGGCGGCACGCGATCCACTCTCGATCGTCTCGGCATGTTCAAATCCCGGTTCCCGCAGATGGACGTGCATATCGATGAAGCCCGGCGCAACGATCAGGCCGCTGGCATCGAAGATCTGCGCGCCCGCTTCGTCGATGTTCAGGCCGACGCCGGCGATGACCTCATCGTGGATCAGGACGTCGGCGATGCCGTCGAGCTTTGCCCAAGGATCGATTACCCGGCCGTTCTTAATTAAAATGCTCATTGCGCGCAGAGGATCCGTTCGAGCACCGCCATGCGCACGGCGATTCCGTTTTCCACTTGATTCAGAATCACCGACTTTTGCGAATCCGCCACCTCGGAAGAGATCTCCCGTCCGCGATTGATCGGCCCCGGATGCATCACGATGGCGTTCGGCTTGGCCAGCAGCAGATGATCGGGACGCAATCCGTAGAACTGGAAATATTCGCCGGCGGGAAATGCCGCTTCATGTTGACGCTCCAGTTGGACCCGTAACATCATGATGACATCAGCGCCCGTAATCGCCTCGCGCATATCGTTGCTCAGCGTAACGTTGGGCGCAATCCGCTCCAGTTCGCGCGGCAGTAGGGAAGCGGGTCCGCAGAGCACTACTTTTGCGCCGAACTTCGAGAGCAGATACACATTCGATCGCGCCACCCGGCTATGCGCGATGTCGCCGATAATCGCCACCCGTAAGCCCTCAAGCGACTCCCGCTGATCGAGTATCGTCCGCGCATCCAGCAGCGCTTGCGTCGGATGCTCATGCGTGCCGTCGCCGGCATTGATGATCGGCGTAGGAAGATAGCGGGCCAGAAAGTGCGGTGCGCCGCTAGCGGAATGACGCATGATGATCGCATCGGGCCGCATCGCCGCGAGTGTGTTCAAGGTATCCACCAGGCTCTCGCCTTTAGAGACACTCGAGGCCGATGCCGTGATGGATATCGCATCCGCGCCCAAACGCTTGGCGGCGATTTCAAAACTTGTGCGCGTACGGGTGGATGCCTCAAAGAACAGGTTCACCACCATCTTGCCCTTTAATAAATCCAGGCGCAGGAACGATTGATTTTGCAGCGGCTGGAAATCCTTCGCCCGGTGGAGGATCGCCTCCATCTCCGGGCGTTCCAGACCTTCGATTCCAAGCAAACCAACGGGCATCTTAGGTTCCGTCGCCGTCAGGTTCTCTTTCCACCATCAATACTTTTTCCATGCCGTCGATTTCCTGGAATTTCACTTCGATGATTTCGCGATCGGTAGTTTGGACCATGCGCCCGACATAGCTCGCCTCTATCGGCAGTTCGCGATGGCCGCGATCGATCAGCACCAACAACTGTACGCGAGCGGGACGGCCGTGATCGAACAGCGCATCGAGAGCGGCGCGAATGGTCCGGCCGGTGTACAAAACATCGTCGGTCAAGATGATGTTCCGGCCCTTGATGGGAAAAGGAATTTCCGTAGAATTGATTACCGGGGTATGAGACACGGTCGATAGATCATCGCGATACAAATTGATGTCCAGTAGCCCCACGGGCACTTCCAGATTTTCCAGGCTCTGGATTTTTTTCGCCAATCTTTGCGCGAGCGGCACACCGCGGCGGCGGATACCGATTAGAGCAAGCTGTTCAAGGGGGCCGCCTCGTTCGAGAATTTCATGGGCTAATCGCACCAGGGTACGATCAATCTCCGAAGCGGACATCAACTGGGCTTTTTCGCGGGTCGCTGGCATAGGCAAACGACTCAGAGTATCACAAGGAAGGGAACCTAACTCCCCTTGATGCGCGAGCGAATGCGCTTCGCCAGTTTCTCAATCTCTTCGGTCTTCTTTACGGCAGTTAGAGAGAACACGGAGTGTCCGTCTTTTTCAAGGATGGCCTTTAATTCTTCGGACAGCCGGACGAGATCTACAGCATCATCCAGGGCTTTCTGGTAATCGAGCTTGACGATCTCCTGGCGCTGCGATTTTCCGTTCGGAAGCTTAACATCTTCTTCTTTCTGTTCGGTCTGGGGCCGCCTTGGATCGTACCCGGGCGACGTCTGCCCGTTCAGGCCGACCGTCATGATCGTCAAAGCCAGCAGTAGTAAACGGCGATTCATAAGCTTACTGTTATCATAACCAGTTATGCGAGAAGTGAACGTCGGGGTTGTCGGACTAGGCAACGTCGGCTCCGGAACGTTAGCTATCCTGGCGGAAAATGCCCAACAAATTGCCTTAAAACTCGGCTTCGAATTGAAAGTAAAGGTGGTCTGCAGCCCTAGCGTGAATTCGAAGATGCTGCCTTCCGCCATCGGCGATGTGATTCGCACTACAGACTGGCGCGATGTCGTGAAGCATCCCGAAGTGGACATTGTCGCCGAGTTAGTCGGCGGCACGGGTGTTGCCCGGGAGATTGTCAACGCCGCAATCGGCGAAGGGAAATCCGTAGTCACCGCGAACAAAGAATTGATGGCAGCCCGTGGCGGCGAAATCTGGGACGCGGCCATCGCGGGAAAAGTAAATCTGGCAATGGAGGCGAGCGTTGCTGGCGGCATTCCTATTCACGCCGTTCTTCGCGAAGGCATCTCCGGCGATCGCATCACGGCCTTGTTTGGCATCCTCAACGGCACCAGCAACTACATTCTTACTGAGATCGAAAAACATGGCTCGGATTTCGCTGCGGTTTTGGCCGAAGCGCAGCGGCTGGGGTATGCCGAAGTGGATCCAAGCGCCGATATCGATGGTTTCGACGCCCGCTCAAAACTCGCGATCTTGTCGGCGCTGGCTTTTGGCGAACGCATCGAGCCAACCGATATTTATACAGAAGGAATTCGCCGTATCTGCCCCGTCGATTTCCTCTACGCGCATCAGTTGCAGCACACCATTCGACTAATTTGCGCCGCGCGCCAGACGCCCGACGGACTGATTCTTTCCGTGCGGCCCTCGTTGATTCCCAACTCGACGATCATTGCCGGCGTGCAAGGCGCCTACAACGCGATTTGGGTGCGCGGACAATATGGGCAGGATACGTTTTATTACGGCCGCGGGGCCGGTCCGCATCCCACTGGAGTTGCGGTGGTTAGCGATCTAATGCGCGTCGCTCGCGAAATTCGTTACGGAAGTCCGGAACGCGTGTCGCCCTTCGCGCATGAGCGGCTGGGCGAGTATCTTCCAATTCCCGTCACGCTGCTGAAGTCCGCATACTACCTGCGCTTCCGGGTCAAGGACGGCCCGGGAATTATCGCGAAGCTTGCCGGGGCGCTGGCCGGCCAGGGCATCAGTCTCGACGCGGTGCTGCAACTTCCGTCCGACGACTGGCGCGATCTTCCTTTCGTGATCACCGTGGAGCCGACGTCCGAGCAATCGATTCGCGATGCGGTTGCCCAGATGAATGAGATGGATTTCCTGCTGGAACCGCCGCTGGCGATGCCCATGGAGAAGTCGTTATGAAAACTCTTTTTGTACTTGCCGTGTGCGGCGCACTTTGTAGCGCGCAAGTGGCCGAGAAAGCGAATGAGCGCTATAAGACCGCGGAAGGGCGCGCGGAACTTGCCCAAGCGCTAGATGAACCGGGCCGGGATGAGCGGCAGAAACCAAGGGAACTCGTCGAGGCATTACGTTTGCAACCGGGAATGTCGGTGGCCGATCTTGGCACCGGGCCAGGCTACCTTTTGCCCTTTCTCAGCGCGGCGGTGGGGCCGGACGGTAAGGTTATCGGCGAAGATATTCAGACCGATTTTCTGGATAAGGCGAAGGCTAAAATCCGCACTGCGAAGCTGGCCAATGTATCGTTGCTTCTGGGCACCGAAACCGATCCCAAGCTGCCGGCGGGATCCGTGGATGTGGTGCTCGCCCTCGATGTCTATCATCACTTCGATTATCCCGAGAAGATGCTAGCGAATATCGGCGCGGCATTAAAAGCCGGCGGGCGTTTCGTCATCGTCGATTACTATAAACGGCGCGGGGCGATGGACAGCGGTGATCGCGCCCTGGAACATATACGCCTGGATGAAGACGCGGTGATTCACGAAGTGGAAGCCAACGGTTACCGCTTAGTCTCCCAACACGAACACATTCCGCATAGCCAATATATGGCGATTTTTCAGAAAAAATAACTTACTTCTGTAACAAATCTTCAACGATGGCGTGAAGTTCGAACGGTCGCGTGAACTCTCCATGGCGTAGCCGAATTCGTCCCGAGCGGTCGATGAATATAGTTGCCGGATAGCCTTCCACGCCGTAGGTGGCTTCCATCCGGCCGTCGAGCACCGTCGGGAACGGGAGCGGTTTATCTCGTAAGTATTCCGCTACGTCCGCGGCGTCCTCGGCGGTGATCGCCAGCACTTCGAATCCCTGCGCCTTATACTTCCGATAAGCTTCGGCGATCGCCGGAAGCTCACGCCGGCAGGGGCCGCACCATGTTGCCCAGAAGTGCAGCATTATTACTTTGCCTTTGAAATCCGATAACCGAATCGGCCGGCCGTCGAGCGGTTGCAGCGTAAAGTCCGAAATGGGTTCGTTTTGAAAACGAGGTCGTAACGACTCGATCCACAGATCTGCCGCTTGCCTTCGCAAATCCTCCGCCTCAGGCGAATGCCCAAGCACTTCGGCCAAGTGAAACAGAACGCTTTCCGTACGCCGCAGCCGCAACGATTGGCGTAACAGCGGTTCGCCTTCGCGGGAGCGGCCCATGCGGCACAGGATCCAACCCTTCGCTTCCAGCACCAACTCAGGATCGGACTCACCGCGCCCGGCATCTTTCACGTAAGCCCAAGCCGTATCCAAATTGCGCCATTGATCACCGAAGGCGATCGCCATATTGGCGAGTACAGACACGTCGGCAGAACCCTCCGCCAGCAGAGCTTCACCATATTGAATGATGGCTTCCGGTTGTCGAGCTTCAACGGAGGCGCGAAACATTTGTCTCGCAATCAAAGTCCGCTCCACTTCCGAGGCCGCCGGCGTGAGCAGTTTTTGCAATTCGACGATCCGCTTCCCAGGATCGGCGATCGCGCTCACGCTCTCTACCCGCCCGGCCACCGTCGACTGCAAAAACGCAATCCACAAAAGCGTTTTCAAGCCACTGCTCTAGTGGTCGTCTTTCAGATCGCGCTTGGCATCCTGGGTCGCCTGGCGAACCTTCTGTTTCGTTTCCTGGGCGGCCTTGTTGAGCTTTTCATCGGCCGATCGAGTCGCCTCTTTAATCTCCTGCGCCGATTCTTTTCCCGCTTGCTTTAATTCCTGTCCGGCCTGCTTTAACTGCTCTTTCGTTTTCTGCCCTTCCTCCTTCAATTCGCGCTTCACCTGATTCGAATCTTCCCGCGAGCACGCCGTCAAACTGGCCAGCACAATTGCGAGCACAAAATATTTCATCGCAGCTCCTCAGTCGCTATCATAAAGGTTCCCGAATCGCTATGTTGCAACCTCGTACCCTTTCTACTGAAGTCTTACTCCACATTTCCAAGCAACTAAGTGTCAGCCTAAAAAGCGCCGTAGCCACCATCGCTCTTCTGGACGAAGGAGCTACCGTGCCGTTTATAGCCCGCTATCGCAAGGAAGTCACCGGCAACCTCGATGAAGTGCAGATCCGTGACATTCAGGAAAAGCTGGAATACTTCCGCGAACTGGAAGATCGCCGCGAGACCGTTCTTGCCTCCATCGCCGAACAAGGCAAACTAACGGATGAGTTGAAGGCCAGAATCACCGCCACGCTGGAGAAGAACGAACTCGAAGATCTTTACTTGCCGTACAAGCCAAAACGCCGGACAAAAGCATCCATCGCGCGCGATATGGGATTGGAACCGCTGGCAAAATATATTTGGGATCAGGTTGCCGGCGGCCAGACGTTGGCCGAATACGCCGGGACATTTGTCGACGCCGAAAAGGGCGTGGCTTCCGAGCTTGATGCTCTGGCCGGCGCGCGCAATATCATCGCCGAGTGGGTGAGTGAAAGCGCCGACTATCGTAAGGTAATCCGCCAAATGATGATGGACGAAGGCCTGGTGGTCAGCCGCGCCATCGAAGGCGTTGACGACCCCGAAGGCAAATACAAGATGTACGTTCAGTACAGCGAGCCAGCGGCGAAGATTCCGTCGCACCGGATGCTGGCCATACGCCGCGGCTCCAAAGAAGGCTTCCTATTCTTCGAAATTGAGATGCCGGATGAGAAGCCTCTGCTTTACCTGAAGAACAAAGTCATCCGCGATCACGGTGAGTGGGTTCCGCATCTGGAACAAGCCATCGAGGATTCCTATCGACGCCTGCTGAATCCAGCGATTCAGACCGAGGTGCGTTTGGAATTGAAAGATCGCTCCGACGAAGAAGCCATCCGCGTATTTCGCGAAAATCTAGGCAACCTGCTTCTTGCTCCGCCAGCCGGTATGTTGAGCGTATTGGCGGTGGATCCCGGCTTGCGGACGGGTTGCAAAATCGCCGTGGTCGACGACACCGGAAAGTCCCTGGAAGACGCCGTGATCTATCCGTTGGAACCGCGTAACGATGTGGCGGGGTCGGTCAAGACGCTGGCTAGCCTGGTTGCCCGGCACAAAGTGCGGGCGATTTCCATTGGTAACGGAACGGGCTCGCGCGAGGCTTCGGCCTTTGTGCAGGATTTTTTGAAACAAGCCGGTTTACACACAGTATTTAGCGTCGTGGTGAATGAAAGCGGCGCGTCGGTATATTCGGCGTCGGACATCGCGCGACAGGAATTTCCCGATCTCGACCTGACTGTACGTGGCGCAATTTCCATTGCCCGGCGGTTACAGGATCCCCTGGCGGAACTCGTGAAGATCGATCCGAAGTCGATCGGCGTGGGCCAGTATCAGCATGACGTAGACCAGAAGCGTCTGATGCAGGGCCTGGAAAACACGGTCGAATCCTGTGTGAATCGAGTGGGCGTCGATCTGAATACGGCGTCGTTCGCTTTACTGCGTTACGTGGCGGGAATCAACGAGCGCACCGCGCAGAAGGTAGTGGAGTATCGCAACCAGAACGGCAAGTTCAAGTCGCGCGTGGAACTGCGCGCCGTGCCCGGTTTCGGTCCGAAGACATTCGAACAGTCCGCCGGTTTTCTTCGCATTCGCGGTGGTGGGAATGCCCTGGATATCACCGCGGTGCATCCCGAATCGTATCCCGTCGTGGAGAAGATTGCCAGCTCTCTTGGCGTTAGCGTGGAGCAATTAGTGGCCAAGCCGGAACTGGTGGAACGCGTGAAGATGGAGGATTTCCAAAGCGCCTCGGTCGGCATGTTTACCCTAAACGACATTCGGGAGGAGCTTCGCAAGCCGGGCCGCGATCCGCGCGAGAAGTTCGCCGTGGCGCAATTTCGCGAGGATGTGCGGGAGATCAAAGACCTGACGCCGGGGATGATTCTGGAAGGCGTTGTCACCAACGTCACGAACTTCGGCGCATTCGTCGATATCGGTGTCCATCAGGACGGATTGGTGCACGTCAGCGAACTCTCCAGCCGTTTCATCAAAGATCCGAACGACGCAGCGAAGGTTGGTCAGATTGTGAAAGTAAAGGTCCTCTCCGCCGACGCGAAGGCGAGGCGGATCGCGTTGTCGATTAAAGCACTCGACGACCGCTCTCAGCCGAAGGAACGTCCGCACCCGAAGCTCGCAAAGATGGATCCGCCCAAGAAGCCGTCGATGGACGAGCAGTTGGCAAAGCTATCGGACAAGTTCAAGCGCCGCTAAAGCGGCTCCACGCGCAACACCAGTCCATCCACTGCCGATACTCGCACCTTGGCCCCAGATTCCACGGGGGCCGACGAGACAGCTTCCCAATATTCGCCGTGCACAAACACGGTTCCGTTGGGCGCAAGCCGGGTGCGCGCTTCGCCGATCTCATCCAGCATCGCCGACAACCCCGTGATTACCTTGCTTGCCCTTGCTTTCAACACCAAGGACATCAGGAAAATCGTAATCATCGCGAACGGGATGGTTACAGCCAGCGCTGTTTCGACGTGGATTCGCAACTCGGGCGGCGCGTCAATTAGCAGAATGGCGCCTAGCACCATCGCGACTGCTCCCCCGATCCCAAGGATGCCATGCGAGGTGAACTTCGCCTCGAGAACAAACATCGCCAAAGCGAGAATCAGCAAGCTGGCGCCAATCCAATTAATTGGCATCACCGACAACGACGAAAGCCCCAGCAGCGCCATGATCGCACCCAGGACCCCTGGCAGAATCAAGCCTGGATGGGAAAACTCGACATACACGCCAAGAGCCCCCAGGGCCAACAGAATGAACCCGATGTTAGGATCGCTGACCGCTTCAATTACGCGCTGCCGGGTAGTCATTTCGTAATTTGAGACTTGTGTGTTGCCAAGATCGAGCTTCTGCTTGCGGCCGTCGAAGCGGGTGATCTCGCGCCCGTTTAATTGATTGAACAAGGCTTTCTCATCAGCGGCGATCAAGTCGATCAAATGATTGTCGAGCGCTTCTTTTTCGGTGAACGCCTTGGCTTCGCGAATGGCTTTCTCAGCGAGATCGCTATTCCGCCCGCGCTTCTGCGTCATCGCCCGCAATCCAGCCGCTGAGTCGTTTTCTACTTTCGCCCGCATTACGGGATCCATCTGTTGCCCTAGCAGCACAGGAGACGCCGCGCCCGTGTTCGTCGCCGGCGCCATCACCGCGATATCGCCCGTTTCCAATAGGAGAAAGCCGGCGGATGCCGCGCGGCCTCCACTGGGAGTGACGTAGGTGATTACCGGGACCGGCGAGTTGATGATTTTTTCGTTAATTTGCCGCGTGGATTCCAGCAGCCCACCTGGAGTGTTCAGCCTGATTAGGATGGCGTCGGCGTTTTCTCGTTTTGCCTGATCGATGGCGCGGGAAATGATCTCGACAGTAATCGGCTGGACTACGCCGTTTACATCTACAGCGACGACTCGCGCGGCGGAGCAAATCCCGGACGAGAGCAACGTGGCGATTAGCAAGGGGCGCATGAAAGCCCTCCCTGACTACCAGGATAACTGACTAGATGGCTGTAGTAGAATTGAAAAGAATCAATCGGGGCGCGTAGCTCAGCTGGTTAGAGCGCCTGCTTCACACGCAGGAGGCCCGGGGTTCGAGTCCCTGCGCGCCCACCATCCCTTCTAAACTCCGCAGAGAGAAATCTGCGGTCGCGTTACTCCAAAATTCTGGCCTCGAATTCGACCAGTGCTTCCTCTTCCATCACGTAGCTCAATTCAATTGGATTGCAACAAACTTCACAGTCCTCGACGTATGTTTGGCGATGCACGGACGAATCCAGCACCATGGAAATTTCTTCCCAGCAATACGGACACGTGAAGCAGTATTCCATCAGGCGGAGATAGGATTCATCTCCCTTTTATAGCCTATGGCGGCCGCGTTTTGTTCTTTCGCCAGAAGTTGCGCAAGCCGTAAAAGATCTTCTTCGGCGGCGTGCATTTGTGGCGCCGGGCGGCCGAAATACCAGCCTTGCATCAGATGGATACCAATTGATTGCAACAACTCTGACTGCATCGCAGTCTCGACTCCTTCGGCTATCACGGCCACGCTAAATTCCTGAGCTAATTCGGTCAGCTTGCGGACTGCCGTCAAACGCATGGGATCATCCATGCGAGATGTTAGCGACTTGTCCAGCTTGATGTAGTCGGGTTTAAAATCACAAATCATCTGGAGAGAGTTGGCTCCCGTTCCAACATCGTCCAGAGCGAATCCGAAACCGGCGGCGCGATAGTATTCGGCGATTTGAAGCAGATGCTTCACTTGGCGGACACCGTCGCTTTCCACAACCTCAAAGACTATATCGGTGGGTGACATGTTGGAGGCATTGACCGCGGCCTCGGTAGTTTTGAGGCACAATTTGGGGTCGTAAATAGAAGTCGGCAGAAAGTTAACGAACACCTTGGTTTCAGACCTGCTTTCCAAGGCCGCGGAGCGTATTGCTTTCACCCTGCAGTAAGAGTCGAATTCGTGAATCCGGCTCTCGCGGGTGGCCGCCTCAATAATCTGCCCGCCGTTGTACGATGTTTCGCCGATCAGGCGGACGAGACATTCATGTGCGAACACCGCCCCGGCGCTTGTATCCACAATGGGCTGGTAATAGAAGCTGAACCGGTCGTTCACCAGCGCATCGTCAAACCAGGCGTAGTCGTTTCGTTCGGCTAAATTCGCCAGTGTTTCCGCGCTTAGTAATCCAGAGAGCGACGATGGGGCGATCCGGGTATCCCGCTGCTCAAACTCGTTTAACTCCGCCCGTAGAAAATCCATCCCGCGAGGATCAGTCAACGTGAAAATTTGGCTGTCTTCCGTGAATTCAATCTGGTGAGACGTCAACAAGCCACGAATTTTAGCGTGCAGTATAGGCGCCGGCGTAAATACGAACTTAGCATCCGGCTTGCACCTGGATTTCACTTCACAAAGCGAGCAATTTTCACCCATTCCCAATGTCCTCACAGCTTGTTATCGACCAGGTTAGGGTTTGTGTGAGAGTTTTACGCGATCTTCATTTTACGGAGAATCTACCCGGCCGGAATAACAGTAAATCCAGACTGAATGTCACTTCCATTGCTTCCGGGGGCCGTGTTTGCATGGGGCGATAAATGGATAGTAGGACATCTTCCACAGCGGCTGCGTCGAGACCGCTTCGGGTCGTCACGCGCTGCCGGTCCACTAGCGAAAAGTCATTTTGAAAGGTCTCAACCGTTCGCTCGACCCGATCCCGGCCAACGCCTCGCAATTCAATCAGATCGTCTGGCGCCGGTATCGCAACCAAAAGATGGCCGTCGTCGCGCAGGACGCGACGGAATTCGCTGGAATTCATGCGCGCCGTGATCGATAGCACCAGTGAGAACGACTGGCCGGCGCAGGGCACGAAACGATCGGCATTAGCGACGACCCACTTGCAATCCGGATAGCGCCGCGCCGCGGCATCGACGGCCGCGATGGAGATATCGACCCCCAAACCCGCGAACCCGCTTCGGCGAGCGAGCGTTCCCAGATAGAATCCGTCGCCACAGCCGGCATCGAGGACCGAGTCATTCGCCGAGGGTTTGACGGCGTCAGAGATCGCGTCGAGTAACGGTCCCGTCACTCCTCTTTCGTGCAACCGGCGCCGCGCCGCCATCGCATTTGGGGTGTCGCCTGGCAGCTTCGATCGCCGGTCCTGCGGCTGCAGTAAGTTGATATACCCGCTTCGCGCGACGTCGAAGGAATGCCCGCGTGGACAATGCACCTGTCGCTCGGCAGGTTCCAGTGGCAAGTGACAGTCGCGTACCGGGCAGACCAGCATATGTCTTAGGCTCCGGCTGCCACTAAACGCAGCAGTTGACCGCCAAAGCGTTTGGCGATTCTGGGGCTGACACCGCTGATCGTCAGCAGCGTGTCCTCATCGGTTGGGCGTTTGCTGGCGATCGCCTGCAGCACCTTATCGGAGAAAATGCGAAATGCCGGAACGCCCTGTTTCTTCGCTTCGGCAAGACGCCAGCGGCGGAGGGCTTGTTCCAATTGCGTAGCATCGGAATCGGCGGTAACCCCATGAGTGGCCCTGGACTTCGGCGAAGCCTTGCGCGCGCGTTTGCCCTTCGTCTTCGATTTCGGCCTGATCAGCAAATCGATGGGCGTCGAGTCCTTCACCAGCCGGCCTTCCTGGGTCAACACAGTCTTGCGAAAATGGATCTCTCTACCTTCCGTTGTAAATGTCGCATCCACCAAATCGATCAGGCCGGCGCGCGCCATCCCGCTCAACAAGTTCTCAAACGCGTTCCGGTCGGGTGCTCCGCTCACACAAATTTCGGCGTGCAGCTTACCCGTCGCCCTGCCATCTGACTTTCGCAGTGCATTAAGAACCTGACGGGCTAGCACCTGCTCCTTCGCATTGGCATGATCGAAGCTCTGGGCCTCGCAACTTTCGGGTGCGCAGAAATCGCAAATGCCGCAGCGCGTACCCGCCTCATCGCCGAAATGACTCACCAGCAAACTCATCCGGCAGCGGCCCGTACCGGCGAAGCGTAACATCTGTTGCAGCTGGCCTAACTTCTGTCCGCCTTGGCTTTGATAGGGCTCTCGCCAACTGGCCACCCCTCGGCTGACATTCTCAGCAAAATCCACGATTGCCCCGCCGTGAATCCAGAGTTTCTCGAGTACCTTGTCAAACGTATCGGAGTCGAGCTTTACTTGCTGAAGCAGTTGCTCTTTCGTGCGCGGCTCGTCCGTCAAAACAGCGAACAGGTTGTTGAGCAGCTTGATATCGGGGTAGTCTCGCTCATGGAAATAATCATGGGCATGACGGTCGGCATAGGAATGCATCAACACGGCGCGTGAGGGCAATCCATCACGGCCGGCGCGTCCAATCTCCTGGTAATAGCCTTCCACGCTGCCCGGCAAAGCGGTGTGAATCACTGTTCGCACATCCGGCTTATCGATGCCCATTCCAAAGGCGATGGTGGCTACGATCACTTGCAGGTTTCCCGAGAGAAAGTCCGCTTGCACACGATGGCGAATCGCCGGACTAAGTCCCGCGTGATACGCAGCCGCCGAGAAGCCCCGATTGAGTCCGGCGGCGATTTCGTCGGAGGCTCTCCGCGTCGGCGCATAGACGATTGCCGGCTGCCGGTTTCGATCCTGCAGGAGCTCACGCACCAAGTCGGCGCGATCCCCCGGTGGCACTTCAACGAGTTCAATCGCGATATTGTCGCGCCGGAAACCGTGGATGAATCGTCCCCCGTGGCCGAGGTTCAACTGTTCGGCGATATCAT
This sequence comes from Bryobacterales bacterium, assembly GCA_038239345.1. Taxonomy (GTDB): domain Bacteria; phylum Acidobacteriota; class Terriglobia; order Bryobacterales; family Bryobacteraceae; genus JBBSEX01. The sequence goes on along the minus strand of JBBSEX010000021.1, from coordinate 17,057 downwards.
TCTGAACGATTGGGGTCGCGGTTGCCGTCAAGGCGATGATCGGCGCTGGACGCAGAGCCGGCAAATGCTGGCCGAGAGTCCGGTAATCGGGCCGGAAATCATGGCCCCATTGCGAGATGCAATGCGCTTCGTCGATGGCTACCAGCGTTGGCTTGCGCTTGGCCAACATCTCCGGAAATCCCGGCACGCGGAGCCTTTCCGGAGCGATGAAAAGGAATTGCAGCTTGCCCTGTAAATAGTCGACGCACACCTGCCGTGAGTCGCTCCGATTTCGCCCGGAGTGAATTCGTTCCACTGAGAAGCCGCGCTGCTTCAGCTTCGCCGCCTGATCCTCCATCAGTGCGATAAGCGGGCTGATCACAAGAGTGGTACCGCCGAGCGCGAGGCCCGGAAGTTGGTAGCAGAGTGACTTTCCTGCACCCGTGGGCATCACTAGCAGAACATCCTTACCTTCCACCACCGCCCGGCAGACGGCTTCTTGATTGACTCGAAATTCTGAAAAGCCGAAGCCCGATTGCAGCAGAGAGTGAAGATCGCCGGGTCCGCCGCGGAGTACGGCTCGTGGGGGCGTGGGCACGGAGGGTTTGTCATCGTTCGGGGCAATCCGTGGTTGTACACCTTCCTGCCGGCCAACCTTGCCCACGACATCGCTGACATACTTCTCAATTCCTTCCAGGAACAGCGGCAGCTTCGCCTGGCCACGCTCGATCTGCTTAAGATACGCCTCCCACTGGCCGGTCATCGCCGGACTCTTCACCTCCGGATGCACCACGTCGATCAGGTGAATTCCCTTCTCCGTCGCCTCGAGCGTCTTACCGTCGCGCTGTATGTATCCGCGCTTCAACAACACTTCGATAATCGACGCCCGCGTTGCCGGTGTGCCTAGCCCCGAATCCTTCATCGCGTCCGACAAATCTTTCTCATCCAGCGTTTTTCCGGCGGTCTGCATAGCCGTAAGAAGGGTGGCATCATTCAAGCGCTTGGGCGGGCGCGTTTTTTTTAAAAGCGACTCGGCTTTCAAAACGTCCTGCGGCTGCCCGGCACGCAATCCCGGCGGCAAAGCTTGGCCCTCGACACTCTCCTCGATGACATCCTTTGCGCCGCGCGCTTTCTTCGCTTTCTTAGCGTCGGCGCCTATGTCGAGAATTTTCCATCCCACCTGGCGAATCGCGGTTCCAGTGGAGTGATATTGGTCGACGATAGGGTCATTGACAATGCTGGTGATCACCGTCGTGACGTCGGCGATGTAATCTTCATGCCACGCCGAAAGCAGACGCCGGCAAACCAGATCGTAAACCCGCCGTTCCTCCTCTGTTAGAGCGGTCTTCCCCGCGGGCGTGATTGTTGGAATGATGGCGTGATGGTCAGACACTTTCGCATCGTCAACGAAGCGCGATCCTAGCGGCTTCTGTCCGGTTCCAGGAGCGATCAACCCCGGATAGCGGGAACTGGTCACGGCAATAATCTTCGCCAAAGTCCCGGCGACGGAATTCGAAAGATAGCGGCTGTCCGTTCGCGGATAGCTCAATAGTTTATGTTTTTCGTACAATGCCTGCGCGATGTCCAGCGTTTGCTGGGCGTTCAATCCATACAGACGATTGGCGTGGCGTTGTAACTCGGTCAAATCATAAAGTTGTGGCGGGGCGGTTCGTTTCGCTTCCGCTTGCACGGAAACAATACGCGCCTCACCGGTTAACGCTCGGGCGACAATTTGCTTTGCATCGTCGGTTTGCACCGGCAATCGCATCGCTTGCTGCACGCTCTCACCGGTCTGCGGCGGACGAAACCACACGCCCTGATAGCTGGCCCGATTCTTCTGCTGGGCGGTGGATTCCGGTGAAAATGTCGCCATCACTTCGCGATACTCTTCGGGCACGAAGGCGCGCACCGCAAGTTCACGTTCCACCACCATGGCGAGTGTTGGCGTTTGCACGCGGCCCACCGAAATTTCCTCGCCGTAAGCGAGCGTGTAAGCGCGCGAGAGATTCATGCCAACCAGCCAGTCGGCTCGGCTGCGACCGCGCGCGGCATCACCCAGCCCGTCATAATCGTGAGCGCTTTTCAGCTCGCTAAAGCCTTGCTGGATGGCGTCCGCGGTCAACGATGAGATCCACAAGCGCTGGACCGATTTGGACGATTCTGCCGCATCGTAGATGTAGCGGAAGATCAGCTCCCCTTCGCGTCCCGCATCCGTGGCGCAGACGATTAGCGCTACCTTCGATGACGTGATGATCTTCCGAACAATCTCGAATTGATCTTTGGTTTTTTCGTAGACTACAAGCGGCCAGGCTTGCGGAAGCATCGGAAGCAAATCGCGCCGCCACTGTTTCCATTCGGGCTGGATCTCATGCGGTTGAGCGAGAGCCACCAAGTGGCCTATAGCCCAAGTGACTATGTATCCGCCGCCGTGCAGATACCCGTCGCCCTTCTGATTGGCGCCTAAAACTTTGGCAATATCGCGAGCGACCGACGGCTTCTCCGCCACCACTGCGATGCTCATGGGCGCGCACGCATCGAGCCCGGGCAACACAAGTCAGGAAGTGAGAAGCCGATTCGGAGCGCTACGTTTTTAATTATTTGTGGCCGCCGCTGCGACCGCCGGCTCCGCCGCTCAGAGAGCCGCCCCCCGTACTGCCGCCGCCGAATCCGGCGTTGGACACTCCGCGCGATCCGCCGTTGGAGAATCCGCCGGAATTGGAAGTGCCAGTGCCGAAACCGCCGGAGGTCGAACTAGCCCGCAATCCATCGGCGCTCCGGGAAAATGAAGTAGAAACCGGAGACGTCCGGATAGAGATCGGGTTGGAGTTATATCCCTGCCCGTAACCGTAATATGGCGAGTAGTAATTATAAAGATAGCCAACCTGCCCCGGGCTGAAGTAATTCCAGCCGAACGGGCTCGAATACACTCGATCATAAGGGACGTAGGTGAACATCCCGTACCACTGGTTCCAGGCCCAGGAACTGCCGCCGGTGAATCCCGACCCACCACCCATGTTTCGAGCGCTGCGGGCAGATGAAACGTTGGCGACGGATATGTAGCTATCGCGGCGTGAACTCCACCGATACAGTTCGTCGGTGTCCTTTACGTCGAATTTATTTGTTGCGATCACCGCGCCGAAAGAGGCTTCGTGCCCAGCCTTCACCGTGCGGCTATCGCTGCCACTTGTAAGCAAGGCTTCGCCGGTATAAACGCGCAATCGGGGAGCAGCCGAATCGGCGTCAATGCGGTACAGACCACTCTTCGCGATGCCAATCGAACTATCTTTATATAGGATTGTGATCGAGTTGTCCTTCAGAATCTCCGCGCATTCCACCAAAGCCGACCCAGCGGTGATTTCTACTCGAGTATCGGCCAGTTGATTCGAGATCATGCGAATACCGCTGTTCTCACCCAACCGGATAAACACTCCCGGCGTCAGGAGGATTTCGGCCTTCCCTTCCTCCGTTCGTAGTTCCTGATTTTGTTTCACGTCCGGAAAATGTCCAAACTTAGGATCGATGATTTCGTTATTTAGTAAGACCTTACCTTCCACATAATGAACGACTCCCGAATGAGCCGAAATTACGGATTGTCCAAACATAGCCGGAACAGTCAGCAAACCGGCGGCTAAAGCGCCCGTCAGAAACCTCATGAAGTTGTACCTCTGCCTTAAATGATCTACCCACCACAGAGACGTGTCAAGTCGCTGGAAAGTAAGCAGCCGAATCTGCTCATTGTTTCCGTCACCCCTCGCAAGGAGCCCCGTCTACAACAAGCTGAGGTCAACTCTAAAGATTTGTGCAGATGGAAGTGTCGCGGCAGCGTGCGGGGCAGTAAAGGAAATTTTCCTGGCCGGCTTGTCGAATTCGGGTACGGTCGTTCGTCGTCCTAATGAAGTCGCAGGTGAAAAGTTCCCTTGACAGCTCAGCGAACTCCGCTTATATTTAACTTCGCGGTTACTTAACAAACTGGTTTAGCGCTATGACAGCAGATCAACTTAGCACCACTTTCGCAGCACTTGCCGATCCAACCCGGCGGGCCATCCTGGCGCGTCTCGCTTCCGGCGAAGCCTCGGTCACGCAATTGGCCGAGCCCTTTCAGATGAGCATGCCGGCGGTTTCAAAGCACATCAAGGTGCTTGCGCGGGCAGGGTTGATTGCCCGAAGCCGCGAGGCGCAATGGCGGCCTTGCACGCTGGAGGCGAGTCCTTTGAAAGAGGTTTCCGACTGGGTGGAACACTATCGCAGCTTTTGGGAGCAGAGTTTTGATCGCCTGGATCTCTATTTGCAGGACCTGCAAGCCAAGAAAAAGAAGCGCGGCTCCGCGAAGAGCCGTTCCCGTAAAGCACCGCACAAGTAAAGTACAGGAGCCACACCCATGAGCACTATCGCACTGGTCAAACGCGATCTAATCCTGACACGAAGCTTCAACGCTCCACGCGAACTCGTCTTCCGTTTGTGGACCGATCCGAAACATTTGGCCCAGTGGTGGGGCCCAAAATGTTTTACCAATCCCGTTTGTGATGTTAATGCCAAATTTGGCGGCATGCTGCGCATCGTGATGCGTGGACCCAATGGTGTAGAGCATATGATCAGCGGTATTTTCCAGGAAGTGGAACCACCCGAGCGTCTGGTCTTCACTAATAACGTGACGGATAAAAATGGCAATATCCTGATCGAAGGCCTCACCACGGTTACTTTCGAGGAAGCCGCCGGCAGGACAAAAATCAAATTGATAACAAGCGCCGCGGGATCCGCCGCCACGGCTGCCGCAATGATGAAAGGCATGGATGCCGGGTGGTCACAAAGTCTCGACAAACTCCAGGAACAGGTCACCACAGCGAGTGTGGCCGAACGGGGAATCATGGTGACGCGTGTTCTTGACGCGCCGCGTGCGCTGGTGTTCAGGGTGTGGACCGATCCCAAACATGTCATCCACTGGTGGGGCCCGAACGCCTTCACGAATACCATTCATGAGATGTCGGTAAAGCCTGGCGGTGTGTGGCGTCTGACCATGCACGGCCCCGACGGCACGGATTATCCCAACAGAATCGTTTACAGCGAAGTTGTGAAAAATGAACGGCTGGTCTACTCCCACGGCGACGAGGACGATCCGGATCAATTCGAAGTCACTGTGACGTTTGACGAGCAAGAAGAAAAGACCAGGCTAACCATGCAAATGGTCTGCCGGACCGCCGCGGAGCGCGATAAGCTGATCGCCCGGTTCCACGCCGACGAAGGTGCTACCCAGATGATGGAGCGTCTGAAGCAATACCTGTCAACTGAATCATAAAGGGACCATCATGACTTTTTGGAACGATTTGAAATTCGCCTTTCGCTCACTAACCCATGCGAAAGGGCTGGCCATTACCGTCATCTTCACGCTTGCACTGGGCATCGGGGCCAACGCCGCGATCTTCAGCGTGGTGCGCGGCGTCCTGCTGCGGCCGCTGGTCAATCGCGACGAGGACCGGCTGATTTATATTCGCCAGAGTGCCCGCGGAATCGGAGCGGAAGACGTCGCGTTCTCCGTTCCTGAGATCCAAGACCTGCGCGGCCGGATCAAGAGCTTAAGCGAATTCGGCGACTTCTCCACCATCGGGTTCACGCTCGTTGGCCTTGGTGAACCGCGCGAAATTCACGCCGGCGTAGTCGGTGGATCGTACTTCGAGGTAATGGGTTTGCACCCCGTGCTGGGACGTCTGCTCGACAAGCGGGACGATGGCCCCAGCGCCACCGGCGCCGCGGTTCTGACCTATCGCTTTTGGACTACGGGAATGAAAGGCGACGCGTCCGTACTCGGCAAAAATATTCGCCTCGGTTCGCGCACGGCCACCATCGTAGGCGTTGTAGAGCCGTCGGTTCCATATCCGTCGGAAACGGAAATCTTCGCCAATATCGTTACCAGTCCGCATCACCTGTCGGCGACCATGATGACTGGTCGTGTCCATCGAATGACCGAGTTGTTCGCCAGGCTTGCACCGGGCTCCGATCTGGAATCGGCTCGAGCCGAACTCCGTGCCGTTCATGCGTCGATGTTGAAAGATAATTCCGAGGCCTATCCGAAAAATGCGGACTTTCGGATTGAGGCCGTGCGGTTGCGTGACCAGATCACATCCCGAGCCAAAACCGTTTTACTCGTATTGCTGGCGGCATCGGCGTTGGTGTTCATCATCGCTTGTTCGAACGTAGCCAACTTGATTCTGGCGCGTTCGGTGCGGCGTGAAGGCGAGTTGGCGATTCGAGCGGCGCTCGGCGCAAGCGCGGGAGCTTTGCGTCGCACCTTACTTGCCGAGAGCCTGCTGCTGTGCGGAGCCGGGGCGATATTGGGCATCCTTGTCGCCCGTCCGACGGTGGCGATCTTAGCTCGTTACGCTTCTCGCTTCTCTGTCCGCGCGCTCGATCTTACAGTTGACTCGAGCATGCTTTGGGTCGGCGCTCTACTGGCCGTCGTCGCCTCAATACTGCTGGCCTTTGTTCCGCGCCTGCCATCGGCCGACACGTCGCGTGGCATTAGCATAGCTAGCGGCAGCGTGCGGATTACGGGGAGTGCCGGCCGGCGGCTGCGGCTGTTCGCCATCACTCAAATCGCGGCGTGCTTCATTCTTCTTGCCGGCGCAAGCATGCTGCTGAAGACACTCCTTGCCCTGCAGGCCGTGGATACCGGCTTCGATACACATCGTGTACTCGCGCTGAATGTTCCGGCGGTTCCTTACGGACGTACCAACGAACAGATCGTTTCGTTCTACAAGGAGGTAATCCGGCGTATTGGCGAATTGCCGGGTGTCGATCGAGTCGCTCTCGGGACCGTCGTACCGTGGCGGGATGGCGGAAGTTTCGGACCTGGCTTTGAGTTCTCGGCGGAGGGCCATGTGCGCGCCCCAGGCGAAGAAAATCAGCGCGCTCGATTTCGCACGGTGTCGCCTGGATTCTTCGCCGCACTGGGCGTGCCGTTGCTTGCAGGCCGTGATTTTAACGAATCCGATCGCAGCGGCGGCGAGCCGGTAGTCATCGTCAGCCAAAGCTTGGCCCAGCGGATGTTCCCCAATCAAGATGCCGTTAACCACCACATGATGTGGACCGATCCGGTAATGAAATTTATAGAAGTCAGCACCGCGCCCCGGCGGATCATCGGTATCGCGGCCGATGTCGACGACGAAAATATCGTGCCCGGTCCGGCGCTTAGCGTGTATCATCCTTTCGAACAGCAGGAGATCTGGGGCGGCCGCCTTTTCGTCCACACTCATGGCGATCCACATACGTTGGTGCCCCCGGTTACGCGCATTATTCGCGACCTGTCTCCCGATCAACCGGTGGAACGCGCGGCGACGCTCGATGATATCCGGGCCGAAGTGCTAACGCCAGACCGTCTGAATTCCCTGGTATTCGGCGGCTTCGCGGCGGTCGCGCTGCTGATCGCCGTTGTCGGCGTGGCCGGTGTTCTGGCCTTCTCCGTCAGTGCCCGCACTCGCGAGTTTGGCATCCGCCTGGCCATCGGTTCCCAACCCCGCCATCTTGTAACTCGCGTAATCGGCGAAGGCGTCATCATGGCAACGGCGGGCGTCATCGCCGGTGTACTGGCCGGCTACGTTTTGGCCCGGCTCGCCGGAAGCTATTTCCCGGACGTCCAGATACCAAGCGCTCTGCCCGTGGCCGGTTCGGCTATCCTACTTCTACTCGCTGCGATCGTCGCGTCGGTGCTACCGGCGGCGCGGGCCGCGCGAGTCGATGTAATGCAGGCTCTGCGAGCGGACTGAGCGCCACGGACGAGCGTGAAAGTATTCTGTTCCATTTCTCCAGGCTGGCCGATCAGACCATCAGTCTTTAAGGGGAACAAATGACGACCACAAGTGATGTTCAGATTCGGGAACTCGTTGCGCTCCGCGCGCAAGCCACACGGGACAAAGATGTCGATGCCGCTATGTCTTACTTTGCGGAAGACATTGTGTCATTCGATGTCGTGAATCCGCTGCAGTATAGCGGGTCGAAGGCTATGAGAACGCGCACCGGGGAGTGGTTCTCCAGCTTTGAAGGCCCCATCGGATATGTGAATCATGAACTCACAGTGGCGGCGGGAGAGGATGTTGCGTTCATCCATAGCCTTAATCAGGTCGACGCCACGCGGAAAGACGGGCAAGCCTTAAAAATGTGGTGGCGTTCCACCGTTTGCTACCGCAAGATCGGCGGGAAATGGATGGTGACGCACGAACACAATTCAGTACCGTTCGATGTCGAAACGGGCAAAGCGTCTCTCGGTCTTGAGCCATAGTCGGGCGCCAGATCGCGGTTCACGGAATCAAATAAGAAACGGAGAAACTCAGCATGCGATTCATGATTATGATCAGGGCCACCAACGACACCGAAGCGGGCGTTATGCCCAGCGAGAAACTCTTAACCGATATGGGGAAGTTCAATGAAGAACTTGTGAAAGCCGGCATAATGCTAGCCGGAGAGGGGCTGCACCCGAGTTCGAAGGGCTCGCGCGTCCGGTTTTCCGGTGACAAACGGACGGTTATCGACGGTCCTTTCGCGGAAACAAGAGAGTTGATCGCCGGCTTTTGGTTGTGGGAAGCCAAATCAAAAGAAGAAGCCATCGAATGGGTGAAACGCTGCCCAAATCCGCAGGCCGGAGACTCCGAGATTGAAATTCGCCAGGTATTTTCCGCCGATGATTTCGGACCCGCCTTGACTCCCGAGCTGCGAGCGCAAGAAGAGCGCCTGCGCGCGGAGTCCGCTAATAAAAAATAGTGCTGGGCGATTACGAAACTTCTCGCGTCCGGGCCGGTCCGTTGTTCGATTTTCCATAGGACCGGTCAAGGTCGGCGATGGTAGTTTCAGAGTCGCCAAACATCGTTCCGCCCACCAGATCGCTCGCTAGTTGTATGTCGCTAGATAGCGTCTGTGGCTTGCCTTGCATCGAAACGTTCTCCAGTATCAAGTCGGCCTGCGCTTCGATGCGAACCAAGTCGCTATCCAGTTCTTCCAAAGTCTGAACTTTGCGCCGGCTATTGTTGAACCGCTGTTTCAGGATCTCAAGCGTAGCGGCCTTCGACGCCCGCAAAGCCTCGGAATCGGTTGGACGCTCCAACTCCTTTTCCAGCTCCGCGATCCGCTTAGCAAGGCTTGCTTCGTTCTCACCCGATGCCGTGGTTAAGAGGTGATGGCGGGCCACCAATAATTTCAAGTACAGCCAGTGAAGCCGGTCGAGTGCATCGCGATTCGTATCAAGAAGAAAATCGTCGGCGTGGCTGGATTGATAGATTTCGAGGATCCGGGCACACTTGCCGCCAAGATCGGCAAGGCGCCGCTGATAGTCGGTGGGTAATGACCGACCGAGTTCCAGCAAACGCGTATCGGTGTCCGCCGCCGACCCTTGGCGGTCGATGGCATCGGCGACTTTTTGAAAACGGCTATTGGTGGAGAGAGCGAAAAGAAACAGAGTTTCAAGTCCCGCGCCGAGCCACCAGAAGCCCGGATCGGCAAAGCCCATGATGGCGAATCCGGCGGCCGCCAGGGCGTTCACCGGCAAGCGTCCCAACGCCGGAACGTCTACCCCAACCAGAAATGCCGCTTTTAGATAACGCCACACAGAGCAAGCCCTTAAGCACCCATGGTAAATCAGCGATCACCTTGGCTGCGCTGCCAGCTTGCCAGCAGGTTGTTCACGACTTCCGCCTTCGGCGGCTCGCACATCTTTTGCAGATCCACTTGGACACCATAGTTGGCATACTTCACGAAAGGGCTATCGGCGAACTTAATCGCGACGTTGGAATTCGCAGGGCGGAATCCATGGACGAGCGATTCTTTCTGCACCCGCTCGGAAAGCAGAAAAGCCAGGAAGGCGTCAGCCGCCGCCCGTTGCTCCTTGGAACTCCACGGGACGTTCAGGATGTAGTATGGATTCTCGTTCCAGGCATTGTATTCCGGATAGGACACGTGGATTTGGCCCCAGCGCCCTTCGGCATTTTTCAAATAATCGATGGTGACGCTCTCATAGACAAACAACACATCGAATGACGACGGACCTTTCAGCACCATCTCACGCATCATATTGCCCGTGCTGTTCGACATGCCCGTGACGCCGCGTTCCATCTTCTGCAGGAAGTCCTGAAACCCGCCATCCACGATGTCCGAGAGTTGTAAATGGTTGGTCTTCTTGTCATAGCTGTAAGCGGCAAGGATGAGTGTCATCAAGCCGGAGCTCGATTGGTTCGGATGCGTATGGCCGAACTTGAAGAAGCCCCATTCCGGCTTTTGAGCGATACTCTCCCAGCCGCTTTTTTCTTGCAGCGCTTGAGAAATCGTGGCGAACGACAACGTCTTATATTTCTGCACGAAGGCGTCGTAGCGTTCCTTCCACATCACGAACACCATGGGGCTGAGAGCCAACTGATCTTCCTTGGCGATAGGGTTCTCATCGCCATGTTTTACTTTCCACTCTTCCAGGAAGACGTCTTTGTAAATGGAACTGGCGGGCGACCAAGCCGTAATCCGCTGATCGTTCGCCAGCACTGCCCTGGCGCCTTCCAGCGATCCCATCGGAATCATATTGATCTTGATATTCTTGCCTTCGTTCGTCTTGGCGAATTCCGCCGCCGCCCATTGCAGCCAGCGCTCTTTCTCAGTCCCATAGGCGATGCCGATTTCAGCGGATGCGCCGCTACCAAAGAGTCCGCCGCCACCACCGCCACCGGAAGTTCCCGTTGACGCGGTCTTCGATTGAAACCACGACGCTCCGCCGAAGCGATAAGCCGCCATTCCGATGCAAGCCGCGATAAAAAGGAAAATGAATATCTTCCCGAGTGCAGTCAGCTTCGGTGTATCGGCCATTTTGTTGAACCCCTCATGAGTCTAAAAGAAAGTGGAGATTTCGCGGAAAATACCAACGATGTTTTGCGGAGTACCGGTGTAGGATTTGGCTTGGGTGCCTTCGGCAATCTGCTGTAGCACGTCTTTCCGGGCACCGCGCCCATAGGCGATGGTGAAAATGCGAATCGCATGCCTCTCGCTATCGAAACGCGTACTGCTCAGCAATTGTTCCAGCGAAGTTTTGCTGTTCGTATCCTCGCCATCGGTCAGCACGACCACGGCCTGAATGCGCCCGTCTTTACCCTGTCGTTGAGCCAAATGCTGGTACCCGGCGGCGATGGAATCGTAGAGGTTGGTCTCGCCCCCCGCAAACAGCGAATCCACCGCTTGCAGCATCTGGGTGCGGCCATCCTTGATGGAAATATCCTGGCTGCCCCACTGATATTGATTGCTGAACGGAAGCAGCGAAAAGCTATCGCCGTCGGATAGTAATGAGATCAGCTGCTTGGCCCCGGCCTTGGCGTTGTCCATCTTCTGGTCTTCATTCATGCTGCCCGAAGTGTCCAGGACCAGCACGATTTCGGCGTTCTTCTTGCGCTCCTGCCACAGTTGCAGAATGTTGTTGATCAGATCTGGGGATGGCACTTCCAGCGTTGTTTTCGGCTCGCCAGGGTCCACACCATGGGCGATATCGATGGGCGCGGTCACCTTCACATCCACCGCCGCCGGCCGGAAACCATAGAACAGAGCGCGCTCCTGTTGGGCCTTGTCGAGCAAGAACTGCGTATAGATCTTCGCCGCTTCGCGATGCTCCGCAGTCACCCATTCGCGATCCACCACGCCAATCGGATGATCGCTCCAGAACGTACCTTCCTTGGGATAGATCGCCACTACCGGAAACGGCAGGGGCTTCGTCCAGGTGTACGATTCCACCACCATGCTCTCGTACAACACTGCCGCCGAGAGATAGCCCGGGCCGTTGTCGAACATCTTGCGCCCAAAGAAACCCGTCGAGCTTCCGTAATGCACCACCGACTGCTGAATCGCCGCCACCGTCTGGCCCACGGCCGGCTTCGCAATATCGGCAGCCGTCAGACCCTTGGTTTTCCCGGCCGCCGCATACACTTCGGCAATCAGCGAAATCAACCCGCTATTGCTGTATTGCGGATGCGTGTGGCCGAATTTGAATTGTCCCCATTGCGGAAATCCGTACGCGTTCCACCCTTGTGAATTGCGAGCCAGCGCAAGAATGTCAGACCAACCAATCGGTTTCTTTCCCCATCCGATCGCCTCGGCCATCGGCTTCCACATCGCAATTACTACCGGCGACAAGACAAGATTTTCAGTCGATCCAATCAGGTCTTTCCCTTGTTTGCTACGAGCCTGCGCATTGCCCAGCTTGATAAACGCCGCCGACGCCGGACTGACGATATGCGCCTTCAAGTTGCCCGAAAGAATCTCATCGATGCTCTCGCCCGAACCCATCGGCTTCGCCGTCACATAGATCGCCTTACCACTCGACGACTTACGCCCCGATCGATTGAACGTCTCGGTAACCTCGGAAATCCACTTCTCTTTTTCCGAGCCGTAAGGAAAGATCAGTTCGAGCGAACCGGAAGGAGCTTTCTTCCCTTCTTCGGCAACATCGGGAGCAGAGGAACGCTTGCACCCAAAAGATAAAAGGAGCAGCGCGGGGAGCAGGAGCTTTGTAAGGAGGCGAATAACTAAAGGATAGAAGGTGATTGTTACAAATCCATGACAGTGCAGATTTCTTGTAGCCGCCCGCTCACGGCGAACGCCACTCTAGGGCGTCGCCTGAGCAGACCTCTTACGTCAAGTTACTGATCTTCGCAGCTTACCTTTGTGTTCCAATCTACAAAGGCGCCGTTGGGGTTGTCGCGCCAAGCCCAGACATGCAGCTCGAAGAATGCGGCCAAGCCATAACGGTTCGGGCTGTTCACAAGCTGGAACGCTTGTCCTTCCAGCATCGGCGGACTCGGGTGATTCTTCATCCAGGTGGCAGCGTCCACGATGAATTCGACGCCCACCAAGCGTAGACCGCCATTTGATGGCTCATAAATCAGCGCTTCGGGGTGTGAGGCATCCACTTCGCCATCGCCCACAAGGTCGCCGTTGATGTAATGCACTCCCATCGCGCCGTGATCCGGACCGCTAACGCAGCCGAACGCCGGATGATAATTGGCGGCGGCCGCCAGGTTGACATCGATAAATTGCCGCGTCGCGATGCGAACGAGTTCCACCAGTTTGGCCGGGGCCGGAGCGGCGTTGCCATGGCCGCTATGCGCATGTTCTTGGTCGTCTGTCGCGGCGGGAAGCATCACGGGAAAGGCAAGAAGGCCCAATAGCGCGAGATGAAGGCTGCACCTGATTGAATGTTGGATGAGAGTTCTGTTTTGTATCTTCATAGTTTTTTCCTGTTGTTTTTTATTGAGAGTTAATTGGGCGTGGTTAAGATGAATGCCCACATGCCCACTCAATTAAGAAGGCGAGATCTTTGCGGAAAATTAGCAGGGCAATGGAGGATTGGATTGCGCTGTGACGGAATCACGAAAAAGTGCATATGAAGATGCGGCAGAGTGTTCCCGTGAATCTCGTAGTTCATCTTCACGGCCCTGGTCACGTCAACTTTCCTAACGTCGAGCATGAAAGCGTATGGGGCGGCTGCGCCCAGATCATGAAGATCGACCGCATGAGTTCGCCGCACAATACAAAAGTATCCGCGAAGCGGCTAACCTCCGCTCGGAGTATACCGTCCCGGAGGCGCCATGGGAGCTACAACAGGTGGTCTAGACGGCTATGCAGCGGATTTGGCTGGACGCTTCGTGCGTCCGGCCCGAGAAGACGGCGGAGAACGCGCGCCAGTCGAGTTGCGGAGTGACGACAACAGACTACCGCTGCAAGACGTATATATCGCATCCGAGGCGCTGCGCGACCAATGCCACTTTCTGCGACGCGCTAACCTACTCTTCCCATGCGTGGTGCCGCTTAACCAACGCGATCGCACGCCCATCCCCATCTCGCTCGGTTTTGAGCACGATCCCGTGAAGTCGATGGGCCGGGCGATTACTTCCGGACCGTCGGAGTTAGTGCTTCCGCTAGTGATGCGATTCCAGGATCGACGCCTGAAGGAGTTCGAATCGCGAGGCCTTTGGGAACGGAGCGCCCAGTTCGTTGATCTGGAAATTGACGGAGCGATCACGGCCTTTGAACACCGATTGACCTCATTCCTGGGAACGCGCCTGCAAACCAGCCTCGGCACGCAATCGCCTTCGCCAGGCCTTAAATTTACTGTCGAGACGACGACGGACCATTTGCGCGTGTCATACCATCCGATCTTCTGGAAATCGAACCAACGCGCGATGAACCAGCTCAGCCGGGTGGCTACGGATTACATCGCTTCGGGGCAATATTACTTTGGAGCCGCACTGCCTGCGCAGAATCCACAGTTCGACTTTTCGGCATCTTATGTGCCACCGAGCGATTCCTACGCAAAGCTGGCCCTATGATGCAGACGGGAACAGATTATGGAGATCTTGGACCTCTGATAAAGTCAGTGGGCTGGTTAGCCTCAGCCGCGGCCGCGATCACGCTTACAGCGTTCGGGATCAAGACCGCATGGGCCCCGGTAGAAGAAGAAATACCGGGCGGAGCATCACGAATCGCATTTATCCTTACAGCCGGTTTGCTTGGTTTGTTCTGGTTCCAGGCGGCTAATGACGTGAGTCAGGGGCAATGGTCACTCCCCGCCCTTTTTATCGTGGGGGGGCGCAACATTTGCGGGCTTCGCGATCACAAATTTCGGGCTCTCGCTGCTCATTTATGAACAGGTGATTTCGGCGTCGGTCACGAAGCGCGTCGTTGGAGGCTTTTGGCTAACGTCGAATGCCAGGGAGGCTCTCAAAGCCGCTGACACAACGTTGCAGGGTGTGTTTCGAGGGAAAGCTTATGAAGCAGATCGAGTGCGGCCAGGTTGTCTAGGGGATTGGCGAAGCTGGTGTTCCTCTTCACGTACCTGGCATTCATCGTAGGGGGATCGGGCGTAATTACGATCGGCGCATTGCTGATCTTGTCTGCGCGTCAGCCATTGATTCATGAAATTTTCTGCCAGCCCACTGCAAGTAGTGGCGGGGCAACCGGTCGGTTTACGCAGGCGCGTAGCAAACGCGAATAAGATCACGCTGGATCCCCTGGGCGATGTAGTGAGCCAAGGCCAACGGACGGAGGAACCTGCCCGCAACTTCGTGTACACGCTGACCGCCCAAAACTCGTTTGGCACGCGCGGTGTGCAATTAGGGTATACGTCAAGCCTGCTCTGCCTCCAATACATATAGAGCCACCAAAACCGGTAGTAAAGGGGAAACGGAAATCCTCCACTCCGCCCCCTCCGCTTCCCGATCAGCTTATCTATAAAGAGGCCCGCGACTGTGACTTGATCCGCGGCGTTGTTATCCGTGGCGATGGCTGGCTTCAGGCTGAACGGGATCAAGAGGGTGTCGCCATCGCATCATGTAAGGTCGGGTTCCCGAAAGCTGTACCTATGAAATATTCATTCGCTACGCATCGGAAGGTTCGCGCCCCGTGCGCTTAACTTTGAACAGGACGATTCTTCAGGAGAATGCCCTGGCAGCCACTACAGGGGGCTGGGCGGATCCCAATTGGGTTGACCTTACTATGGGAGCGGTGACTGCGAAGCAAGGTATAAACACCGTGGAGTTTTTCACCGAGCACAATTTTCCACACATTCGCCAGTTACGCTTTATGCCGCGGCGGTAAGCGCACACCAGGCGGCTCGTCGCCAATCATCCTCCCTCCAGCAGTCTCTGCTCGAAAAGATAACGGCATTTGCGCTTTGATCCCGCCAGGTACATTACGTTGTCCGGCGGGACGTCGACGATCTCAATCAGTTTGCCTCCGGCGCTTTCGCAGGTGCGGCGTGATGGGAAGTTATCGGGATTGCAGGTGATCCATAGCGGTTGCAGCGGGTAGCGGTAGGCGTATGGCAGTAATAAGCCGACTGAGCGGGCGGCGAAGTGTCGGCCGCGATAGGCGGGGTCGACGGCATAGCCGATGTGCCCGGCGTACTTTACGATATCCTCGGTCGATTGCAGGCGCAGATTGATCCGGCCGGCGGCGACGTTTCCGTCAGCCATCATCTGGAAATAATGCGTCAGCACCCCGAAGACGGGGTGCGTAAGGGAGGCGGTCCAGCGGAGTACAAGCTCGCCATCGCTTAAGGAAATGTCGGGTTCAGGCATCGCTATGAGGGTCAATCCATCCGCCGCTTACAATGAGCTTTGCGGAAGATCCTAGTTGTGCTGGCGGCCCTCGCCTTTTGCGGTTGCCTGGCCGGCTCATTCCATTTTGACGACTACTCGCTCTTCTCTAATCCAGTGGTAACCGCAGCCTCGGGTTGGTGGCGCGTGTGGAGTCCCGTACAAACTCGTCCACTGACATATTTTACATTTTGGCTCAATTATCAGGCCGGCGGCGAAAGCCCGTTGGGATATCATCTGCTGAATCTGGCACTACATTTGGTAGCGGTTTATTTCATGACGGATTTGCTCGTCCGCTTACTGCCGGGCCGGGTGGCGCTGATTGCGGCGGCCATTTTCGCGCTGCACCCGATACAGGCCGAAGCCATCTGTTATGTATTTGCCAGGGGCAGCTTGCTAGCGTCGCTATTCTGCATCCTGGCATTGCGCGAGTGGCTGGGGGGGCGCTGGTGGCTGGCCGTGGCGTGGTTTATACCGGCGCATCTATCGAAGGAAGAATGCGTGGCGTTCCCGGTCTTTTTGGTCCTTCTGGAATTGAGCCGCGGGCGATCGATCAAGGCTCGCGTCGCACCCCTCGCCGCGATGTTGGGATTGTCCATAGCATTCGGACTTCGCGTTCTATGGGCGACTTCGATCGTCCAGGGCGCCGGCGCGGGATTCGGAACCACCATCACGCCGTTCAGCTATTTTCTAAGCCAGGGTGATGCGATCCTGCGCTATTTTCGATTGCTGGCGATTCCTTGGGGATTTACGGTGGATGCGGATATACCGAAGCTATCGCTGTTATGGTCGTTGGCCGCGTGGACTGTGGTACTGGCGCTATGCGTCGCGGCCGGCCGGCGCTTTCGCGATCTCCAATGGGGCTTTTGGTTTCTGGCGGGAATGATCTTGCTGTTACCAAGTTCTTCGCTGTTGCCGGCATCGGACCTTGCCGCCGATCGCCGATTGTATTTACCTCTGTTGGGTTTCGCGTCC
>JBBSEX010000020.1:0-95517 GCA_038239345.1 Bryobacterales bacterium | reverse complement strand
GGACGCCAAATGAGTTTGCCGAACAATTGAAATCCTCAGTTATCGCTGGCTGAGAAAATCGAGGCATGTCAGGCACGTCACTATTGCCCAGATTTGTGAAGGCTGGTTGATGGTGCTGGAAGTGATGCCGTCGTAGTTTCCGCCACATATCTGCGGATCACTCCGCTAACCGAAGCGCGTTCATCAATCTCACCGTAGCTAAGTTGCTTGAGCAACCTACGCCACTCCCGTTCCAGAATCGTCCGCCTGGCTGGCCCGCTCAGCGTCTCGTGAGACTCGTCCACTTCGGCCCCCCGAAAATCGCATGAAGTTGAATATGACTTTATGCAATTGGAAGGACGAGGGATGTCGAGGAGCAAGCATACGGAAGTGCAGATGGTGGAGGCGCCGAAGCGGATGGATGCGTCGCCGAGCGGAGAACGTCGCACGGGAAGTGGGCGTCGGCAAGCTACACGCTCTATGCCTGGAAATTCGAAGTACAGAGGCATTGAGGGGGCTGCTGTCAAATTCAAAATCGGCCTATCAGTTTTTGATCCAGAGGGTAAACGGATCGCTATCTAACGCCGCCAATCCCACGCCCAAAACAAAAGCCGACGGAGATCCGCTTGCCGGCAGCCGAAAGTTAATTTGCGTAATCGCATCTAACTGACCCGGGGCAGGCCCACCGTACGTCACCGTCGCGGGCGCGAGATATTCGCCTAGAACCTGGTCGCCCACAATGCGGATCGCGCAGATACACTGATTTCGCGCCACGGTCGCGATCTGGCCATTGCCGCTGCCGCTGTTTGCGAAAACCGTAACAAGACTCCCCAATATCGCGGGGTTTGCCGGGGAATTGATCGTCCCGTCCTGATTAAGCGCTGCGGCTTTTCCATCCGCAGAACGAAAGACCTGTGGCTGCTTGCCGATTGACACGACGCGGAAAGGCTGCCCGGACTCGCTGTTGTACACCACTCGAATCGAATCCACCGGAATCGTGGATGCGCCGACCACGGCGAGCGCGTTGATCTGAGTGTTGGAGACATACAACAGAGGCAGCCTGGTATCACCGGCGATCACTTCTACGCCACCTAGAGATGTCGGAAGACCCCCCGTGGCAGCGCTCACTTCCTTGGGCGGACCGAAATTAGTGCCGTAAATGGAAATCAGCTGCGCTTCATAAAAACGCCCGCCCACCTCTCCATACGCCGCATCGACGATACCAAAAACTCGCGGCAGCGCGGCATCAGAGGAGGCGATCGCGGAGACAATCCCGGTCGAACCTGCGATGTGTACCGTACCGGAAGTTGATTCCGCCAAGACGACCCGGCCCACCGTCATGCCTGGATAACGCGCGACCGAACCCACCAACGCTCCAGCCGCATCGAGTTGCACCAAAGCATCGGTTCCGGTCTGCGCCCCCACCGCCCAGGCGTTTCCCTTGCCGTCGGCGCTAATCGACTGCCCCGCATCGAATCCCGCACGCCCCAGATACGTCGCCCACATTAGCTTCGTCCCATCGCCCAAGAACTTCGCCGCGAAACCCTCGGCACCAGAGCCGTCGTTGCGAGCCGTTTGATAAGCTCCTGGAGTCGCTGGAAACGCGTCGTCGAAAGTCGACCCAGCAACCAACACGTTTCCCGACGCATCGAGAGCAATGCTACTCACTGTATTAGCGTCGTTTGAACCTCGCCCGAGAAACTGATATCCGGTCCCGATGAAGTTCGCGAAACCAAATCCGGAGCCGTCCGCTTTGATCTTCACGATAAAGCCGCCCGGACCCCTCCGGATCGTGCCCGGGGCCGAAGGCAAGAGCGTCCCAGTGCCGTTGCCGCCGACATAGGCTTCACCTGCTGCGTTCACGGCAATCGCGCCTCCCGCCGTACTCGTGTCGAGCACGCCGCAGGTGTTCGTGGGGCATGGCGCGGCAATCGTTGTAAAGACGCCTGAGTATACCTTGCCTCCACTCGGCGAGAGTTTCGTCACGTACGCTGCCTGCGTGAAGGAGTTGGCTGCGCCTGAGGTAAATCCAGCTGTCGCCGGAAACGCGGCACTCGACGTTCCTCCCGTCAAATAGAGGTTCCCCTGGGAATCGGTAGCGATTGCTGCAACGACATCCCAGAAATAGCTCGCGTAAAGCACCGTGGTCGCGTCGGGACTGAGCTTAATTACGAATCCGGTGCCGAAGTTGGTCGATGGTGGCGCCGTTCCGGGAAGGGGTCGGCTCACCAACAAGTCCGGCGATGTCGTCCGTCCCGCGACGTAAATGTTGCCGCTTGGATCCACCGCAACGCCCTTGGGCTCCACGGCGCCTTGCGCACCAAAAGTCCGTGTGAACAAAATCTTTCCAGCCGCATCCAGCTTGGTTACAAAGCCGTCCGGCCCCGGCAGGTTCCCATATCCCGACAAGTACACCGACGTTCGACTTCCCGTTACGTACGTATTACCAGCCAAGTCCGTCACCAATGCGGTCATCGTCGAGGGATTGCCATCGCCGATGTACGTCGTGTAGCTCGCAGCCAAAACTAGGCGTGCGGCTACCATAAAGAACAAGACAGCCCGCATGGTCGGTGGCATCAAGCCAAGTATAACCTCGCGCTTATTATTCCGACTTCAACTTTTACTTATTCCAAAGACTTCTCTCTTGGTAACTTCGTTTAAGCTGGCCTTGGAGGTGAGGTCTTGTCCGTTTTTGATACCGGTCTTGGCCCGACGGTGCCCGCGGTCGATCCCCGGAAGCCCTTTCCGTTGAGTCCGGTTGCTGCTGTCAATTCGCCCATTGAGGTAAAAGCGAATGGAATCCCGCCGAGGTGTTGGGATGCAGTCGGTCAGGTGAACTTTCGGCTGCCACAGAATTCGGCAAAAGAAGTTGCCACCAATGAGGTGAGCGCGGCTCGGATGTTCGTAACTGCGGCAGATCGCGCTTAACCAAAGGTGCCCGGTTCAAGTGTGGGGGGCGGCGCCTACCGGGGAAGTTTCACAGAAGAACGCTCGAAAGCATACGGAGAAGTCGACCGTCGAAACTCTCGATGTGACCGGTGATTTTCATGTCGTCAAGAGCAAATCTGGACAGCGCAGAGCCGTCTGGCGCGGTTTCGTCCGGGAGGAATATTGTGGCTTGAAGCGGTTGACCGTGGAAATGGATCAGCGTCATCCTGAATTGAATTTATTGGGGGTGCTTTACAGCCTAGTTGTAGACCTGACCCGCAGGTCTAAATGTCGGAGGAATTCGACTCGAGCGGAAGCCTTGCTGTTGAATTAGGCAGATGGGCAAGGTTTCCATTCGACGCTATAATGATCGCATTCGTGCGATGAAATGGCTCCTGTCCCTCACAGTATATACAGTCTTAAACTCCTTACTTTACGTTTCCCTCTTGCCTCTGGGGGGCGGATTCGACGAGCCCTTCCACTACGGCTACGTCCAGGTCTAAGCACGACACCACCGACTGCCACGATTCGGAGATCTGCCTCTTTCCCGGGAAATCTGTGATTCGCTCTTGCTCGCTCCGCAGAGCTACCCGGTAAAGCAAAATCTTCCGTTCGTCACCACTTTCGACGCTTACTTTCAATTGACGCCCGAGGAGAGGGCGCGCCGCCGATTTAAATTGGACACTTTGGTCTCTGATGGGTTGGACGGTACCTGTGCAACCAACTACGAAGCGCACCAGGCACCATTGGCATACGCGCTGCTCGCCCCGGTAGATGTTTTCTTGAGACGATTCACCCTTCCCAACCGCGTCTGGTGTTTGCGACTACTATGCGCCGTGTCATCGAGCATTGGTACCGCGGGTGCGCTTTTTCTGCTTACCAACCGGCTGCACTTGGCACCATTCGCTGGCCGCACGGTGATCTTCGTCGTGCTCTCTTCCCAAATGTTCTATGCAACCACCGCGCATATTGCTAACGACTGGCTCGCAGTGCCGCTGATGGTGTGTCTGTTCGAGCGGTTGATTGCGGTTTGGGAGAACGCGAGCGTCAAAAGGTTGGCTTCCCTTGGTGCGATTCTGGCAGCTGGCTTATTGACAAAGTCCTACTTTTCGCGCTGGTTCCTTTGGCAGTTGGAGTCTTAGGCGCCCTTTTGCTTCGGCGCCGAGTGTCGTTGAGGGCGCTCGTGAGCTTTCTCGCTGTTCTCTCTGTCTTCGTCGGCCCTTGGTACATTCGCAATGTTCTTCTGTACCACAATCTAAGCGGCATGCAAGAAACGATGGGTGGGGTTCCGGTTTCGGCGCTGGCCAACTCTGCGGTGCACCTCCCGTGGATTCACGCAGGTTGGGTGCTTCTCCTTGGTAGTCTGTGGACTGGAAACAATTCTTTTAGCACATTTTCGAGGTCGACCCTGGCCCTGTTATTGTTGGGCTATTGTGTTGCCGCTACAGTATGCGCTTATCGATTACTACGTCGTAAATTAGCAGCGGGAGAGTTCCTCCTCATTGCTGGTTTTATTACGTATGGAGTGGCGCTTGCTTATTCAGCGGCTGT
This sequence comes from Bryobacterales bacterium, assembly GCA_038239345.1. Classification (GTDB taxonomy): domain Bacteria; phylum Acidobacteriota; class Terriglobia; order Bryobacterales; family Bryobacteraceae; genus JBBSEX01. Next base: position 91,059 of record JBBSEX010000020.1, on the reverse strand, counting down.
GACTTATTGGTTTAGCGGCGGAAAAGCATTCTCGCCATCACCCTGGTATGTGCAACCGATTGTTCCAATAATTGTAACGGTGCTCTTCAGTGAACTAATGCATTTCCGGTTCCGTTGGGTAATCGCTAGCTGGATCGTGATACTGTCTACATGTATCTTGGGCGCTACTTACTGGGTGAAACTGATCCCGCTTTACACCGGTTTTTCCGAGGGACGAATGACCATCCAGAGGTTGATTTCCTGGTACACGAATCCTGAACTTCTCTCGAGTCGCCTGTCGGAGACAGCGATTAGGGGTACAGTGTTGATATCGTCCTGGCAATGGCAGTTTTGCTTTGGGCGTTCGTGTTGGCGTTTTCTCTAAGTCGGGGTTGGAAGCAACATTTGGCACGCCACAGTGCCAAATGACTGTGTCGTGAGGATGATTACCGGATGAACTGCAATCGGATTTAGCGCTTTCGGGCTAGAAAAGATGATTGAATAGCGCGCCTGCCGCCGCCCGCGGCTTCAGTTTCTCGCCTCGCCGGGAACACAGGATCACTCGCTCCCTGAGCTCGGCTCACAGCTGTCATCTCGGCGACCGGCTACAATAGCGTCAATGAAGGTTGTCATCCTGGCGGGCGGGCTGGGCACGCGTCTCTCGGAAGAAACGCAACTCAGACCCAAGCCGATGGTGGAGATTGGAGGTAAGCCCATCCTCTGGCACATCATGAAAATCTACGCCGCCCACGGTTTTAATGAATTCATAATATGTCTGGGATTTAAGGGTTATATTATCAAGGAATTCTTCGCCAATTATTATCTTCATTCCTCCGATGTCACCTTCGACCTGCGTAAGAATAGCGCCGCTTTTTATGAAGGCGAAGTGGAAGATTGGCGGGTGACCTTGGCCGATACCGGCCTTGAAACCATGACCGGCGGGCGGGTTAAAAAAGTGGCGAAATATCTGGGCGGGGAGACCTTCTGCCTGACTTATGGAGACGGTGTGGGCGATGTGAATATTGCCGGGCTGGTGGAATTTCACAAAAGCCATGGACGGCTGGCGACCGTGACGGCCACCCAGGCGCCGGGCCGCTTTGGAGCGCTTCGGCTGGAAGAAGACATCGTCCACAATATGGAGGAAAAGCCGCCCGGAGACGGAGCCTGGATCAACGGAGGATTTTTCGTTCTTTCAGCCGAGGTGCTCGATTACATCGACGGTGACGATACAGTGTTTGAGCGCGAGCCGATGCAGCGATTGGCCAAGGAAAACCAACTTTCGGCGTATCGCCATCATGGGTTTTGGCAGCCGATGGACACGCTAAGAGAGAAGAATCAGCTGGAACAACTTTGGCGGGATGGCCGTGCGCCGTGGAAGGTTTGGGCTTAACGGATGGATCGTCAATTCTGGAACGGGAAGCGCGTTCTGGTAACGGGGCACACGGGATTTAAGGGCGGATGGCTCGTTTTATGGCTAGCGCGGATGGGCGCCAAAGTGAGCGGATTCGCCCTCCGACCACCGAGCGAACCCAATTTATTCACTCTGGCGAACGTCGGCGAGCAGGTCGATTCGACTACCGGCGACGTCGGCGATCTCGCTGCTGTGGTGGCTACCTGCAAGCGAACTCAACCGGAACTGATTTTCCATCTAGCGGCGCAGTCGCTGGTGCGGAAATCATACGCCGAACCCGTCCAAACTTATCGCACCAATGTGATGGGTACGGTGCATGTGCTGGAAGCCGCCCGGGCTGTTGGGAGTGTGCGGGCCATCGTCAATGTCACGAGCGATAAATGCTATGAGAATCGCGAAGTGCCGTGGGGGTATCGCGAGACCGATCCGTTGGGTGGAGCCGATCCTTACAGCAGCAGCAAGGGTTGCTCGGAGTTGGTGGCCGGCGCTTATCGGAGGTCGTACTTCAGCAAGTCAGGTCAGACCGGATTGGCTTCGGTGCGAGCGGGGAATGTAATCGGAGGCGGCGATTGGGCGGAAGACCGGCTGGTTCCCGACTGCATCCGGGCATTTCTGCAGAACGAACCCATTGTCCTTCGGAATCCGTCGGCTGTTCGCCCGTGGCAGCATGTTTTGGATCCTCTGGCGGGATACCTGATGGTGGCTGAGCGATTATATGAGAACCCGGCTTCGTTGTCGGGCGCCTATAATTTTGGCCCGTACGAGCACAACGTGCAACCGGTATCGATGGTAGTAGGCGAGATGGCCCGGCTTTGGGGAGAGACTGCTAGAGTCCTGATTCATACCGATGCAGCGCGGAACGAAGCCGGAATCCTGGCGCTCGATTCCACTCTGGCTAGGACCCATCTGGGCTGGAAGCCTCGCCTAGGCTTCCAGGATGCTCTGCAGTGGACGATCGGCTGGTACCGCGCTTATGATACAAGCCAGCCGATGGCCGAATTTACTGCCACGCAGATCGCGGATTTCGAAACTAGGATTGCTTCTTCCGCAACTTCCGAACAATCGGAAACGCCAGTAGACCCAAGCCCATCAGGGCGAAAGTAGCCGGTTCCGGGGTGGCTGTAATGGAGACACCGTCGAGCAGCGTGAATGGGGGCTGGCCGTTCGGAACGCTAGCGGCCATAAAAGTCAGAGCCTGGGTGACCGCCGACGCGGTGAACGTCAATTTTTGGCTCTGCCAGGCAACTACGCCCTGGCTGGGGGTTACCATCGTGGTCGAAGACTTGGTCTCCGCACCCAGACTTACCTTAAAACTTTGCGAGGTTTGGCCGCTGAATCCCAATTGCTGCGTGGAAGCCTGATAGAAGAACACGGTGTATTGTTGGCCAATTATCAAGCCGGTTAGATTCTGGCTAAGAGGCGTACCGTAGTTGGTATCGCCATCGATCGCCACATAATTTCCGCCGTCGGGACTCGGTCCGGGATTCTGTGCGAACTTGATCTGCGTGCCGCAAGGGTTCGTAGTGGCCGAACCGGCAAACACCAGACAATCCAACGTTTTTGAACCTGACGGACTCGTACTCCAATTCGGGAGATTAGAACCGGTAATCAGATAACTGTGCGTGGCCGTACCGACATTCTCAAAAGAACCATTGAAGACTGTCGTTGCGTGAGCTGGGATTGCGACCGACCCCACTGCCAAAACTGACAAAACGAATAAGCGCGTTCTTTGCGACGCGACTTTATTTTTGGACACGGTAAACAAGTAGTTTCCTCCGAAACATGGCTGGTGCCTTGTACTAAACCCAGTATCGCGGAGGTGAACTGCGCCACATCTAAGTAAAAAGCCTGAAGGACCTCACTAAGGTTTCTTAGTACTTCACTAAAATCGACAAACTAAAGTTTAATTGAGCATACCTCCCAATGTGGTCGCCGAATCAGTACTGCCTGCCATCCGGCTCCCATGAAGCCAGCTAACTCACACATAGTGGGCTGTTTACCGCGTATTAACGAATCGTATTGATTCGGTTTAGAGTGGGTCACGGGTATAGTACCCGAATCGCCAGTACCCTCACTTTGCGGGTATCGGGAGAGGTTGCTCGGAAGACGATTTCGGGGCTTCATCGCGTTGTACCAAGGGGTGAAAAATCTGAACAGCAAAGTTCGGACTCATAGCTCCGTCGATTCCATATTTCCCCGGCCAATCTTTGCGAGGAAGATAGAACGTACCGAAGCATCTGTCCACCCAGGGCAACATCGCCGAGTAATTCTTGTTAATGACCTCGGGTCCATCGTTGGTATGGTGCCAATGGTGAAACGCGGGGGACGATAACAACGATTCCAGCCAGCCAAATCGCCAGCTTACGTTGGCATGGATGAAGAAGCCCCAAACGGTGCCAACAATGGTGACCAGGACCGGCACCAGATCGACGGAATTCCCCATTGGCTGGGCAAGACCCAAGGCATACATTGGAACAAATGCGCATAAGCGGGTGAACACCATGTCCACCGGATGGGCGCGGGTGTGCACCAGCCAGTCAATCTCTTCGGCGCTGTGGTGAATGGCATGGAAGCGCCACAGCAGGGGGATTTCATGCGACCAGCGATGGCCCCAGTAGGCGCCGACTTCCCCAACGAACATGGCAGCGGCAAAACGAAAAGCCACGGGCAGGCCGGCCATTGTGGAATATAAGGAGCTGGGAACAAACCGATGCAAAACCCAGGCCAGAGCCGTCATGGGCAGGATCAAGAGCAGCTTGGGGAGTAAACCGCTGAGGAAAAAATAAATCACGTCGGTGGAAAACGCCTTGCGGAAGACCTTTTGGGGGCGCAAGCCCGAGATCCTCTCCAATGGGATAAAAATCGCCATCAGGAGAATAAGCCAAATGCCGAGGCGGCCGATATCCAGTGCCAATTGACCGATATGTTGTGACAGTTGCCCCACGTTTTAATTATCGGCTGAAACCGGCAGAGTTAGTAAAGAGATTCCATTACTGCTTGTCGAAGATCAATTTAAGATCGCCTTGACCTTCCGGAGTTTGCAGATGGCGCAGTACCTGCAAGTTCTTGCCGTGCATCGACCAGCGATCGACGATGCTTAACTGGCCGCCGTCGGTCTTGAGGACGGAATCAAAGACCAGCTGAGAACCTTCCCAGCGAACCTTACTGGCGAGCTTGTTGCCCTCGATGCTGTTCACGCATTCCCGTCCGTCGGTTGTGTACTTCGCGTCGGTGCTGGCCTCGCCGCCAGAGCTGGTGGTGACTACAATTTGCGTGAGCGATGGTTCCTGATGATTGACTTTGTTGGTCTGCGAGGTTGGCTTGGGGAGCGGTCCATAATCGCTTAATGCAATGTTGACCTTCCAGGTACCTGAGAAATTTGGCTTAGCCTGCGGCAAAGCGTTCGCGGCGAACAGCAGCAGGGAGCCCAGCAAAATGCGATACATATCTGGCATCTTACAGCACTACCCGGCGCCTACTTGGCGAAGCGCCGAAAAAAGCTGTCCTTATTCCAGCGCGGCGATTCGTCATCGTTCGCCACACGTTCGGTAAGCGAGAGAATGACGCGATTAAAGCGCGCGGCGGCGGCTTTGTCCACCGGCTGATTGAGATCGTCCGATGGGGCGTGATAGCGATTCTTCAGCCAATCCTTATGCAGCGCATCTTCCGGCGAACCGGGCACATAGCCGAACTTGAAGGCGAGAGCGGGAACACCTTGTTGAATAAAGCTGTATTGATCGCTGCGAATGAAACGGTTCCGATCGGGCTCTTGGTCGGTTTGCACCTGGAGACCGGCTGCTTCGGCCACAGCCTGGATCTGCGCGCCCAACGACGATTCCTGCAGGCCCTGCACTTCGATGATCTTCAGCGGATGGATAGGGAGGAACATGTCCATATTGATATCGGCGACAATCCGGCCGCCGCGCAGCGTGGGATGGTTGGCGAAGAATTTCGAACCGAGGAGCCCTTTCTCTTCACCGGTGACAGCTACGAAGGCAATTGATCTGCGCGTTTTGGCCGCCGATTCCTTCAGCATGGCGGCGACTTCAATGAGCGTGGCGATGCCCGACGCATCATCCATCGCTCCGTTATAAATGCGATCGCCGTTGATCGGTTCGCCGATACCAACGTGATCGAGATGGGCCGTGAGAACTACAAATTCGTTCTTCAAGTCAGTTCCGGGGAGCACGCCGATAACGTTTTGGGACTCCGCTTCCGAGCGCTTGAGGGCCGTCTTCGCACGTAAGGAATAAGCCAGAGCGAAGTGCGGCACGGGCTTCTTGGCGTCGGCCAAGGCGAGCAGTTCGGCAAACGTATGACCGGACCCGGCAAAGAGCTTATCGGCATGATCCGGATTCATAGTGACGGCGATGCGCAAGCCGATTGTGTCGTCAAGAACCGAGTCTTCGAGTGTCATGGCGGGCTGAAATCGGGCGAGACTCGCGCGCGACCAGGGAATGTCCATCGACTTCGGATTGGCAAGAGCTACCAGACCCACCGCACCTGCCTTCTTGAACGCGCCCCAACGTTCTTTCGCCGAGGCAAAGTGGGAACGCAGCTGGCCCGGGATGTCGGCGGGACCACCGTTCAGATATACGGCGATCTTGCCGTGAAGATCGAGTCCGGCGAGATCGTCGAACTTGTATTCGGGAATCGAGAGCCCGTAGCCGACGAAGATGAGAGCGCCTTCGTTGGCCGGCGCGGGATCGTTTCGGACGCCAATGGAAGCGTCTTCGCCAAGTATGAGCGGTTCGGCTTTCCCGTCGCGAATCAGATCGAGGCTGGAAGCGGATTCATCAATCTGGCGGACCTTAAACTTCACCGGTTGTATATAGCCGGAGGTGCCGCTGGCTTTGAGCCCGTAGCGTTCAAACTCCTGCGAGACATACTTCGCGGCGCGGCGGTGTCCTTCGCTTCCAGTGTTACGGCCTTCCATGGAATCATCGGCCAGCACCTGGATGTGAGACCACCAGCGTTGGCCTTCGGCCTCATAATCGGCGGCCAGGAGCAACGCCGCGCTGGCGAGTATCAGAAATGGTTTTTTCATTGTTTTCTCAGGAGGCGGACTCAGCGGCGGCGGCTTTGGCAATGGCCCGCTGCTCTTTATAGATGGCGCGGACTTCGCGCATCTGACGGATATGATTTTCGGCGTGTTCGGCGCCACCTTTTACCAGATCCAGCAAGCTGACGGTGCCCCGTTCGGAATGGGTGCCGGTGCGGGCGAAAGTCTCTTCGGCAAGGTCTTTCAAGAGGTCGTGGTTTTCGCCACGCAACCGGCGGAAAGTCTCCAGGGCCTGCGACGGCTTCCGTTTGGCGTAGTCGAGTTTATGGGCCCAGGCGTCCTGATTGAAGGCTTCCAGCGTCGGATCGTCTTCGGCGATGATACGGCGCAGGCGCGTACCCGTCACCATTTCGGCGTCGGATAAATGGCAAACGATTTGACGAACGCTCCACTTGCCTGGCTCGGTTTGGAAATCCAATTCGGGCCCGGCCGCACCCGTCAGGGACATGGCCAGAATTTCAGCGCCGCGGCGGTAACGCTCCAAAAGTTCGGGTAAATCGCTCATGACAATCCTTTCCGTAGCCAATTAATAATAGTCGGCGCAGCTCATATAGTAGCCACAGGTTTCGCAGAACAGCTTACATTTTCGTGGCGTTAGCCGAACGCTGCAAACGGGGCAGTACAGCATCGGCTCATCGGCGGAAGATGCGGTAGACGATGCAGCGGAAGAGGCGGGGATGGCGGGGGCAGCGGCTTTGATCGGGTCCACGTTTTCGAAACCATTATAATGAAGCCAACATGGCGAGAAAGACGACGATCGCTTTCCTCTGTTTCGCTTGCGCGTGCGTGGCACAGCGCAAAGATTTTGAGCGTCCCGTGCGACATCCGGCACGAGGCACGCACGGCGCGATAGCCGCGGGCAGTGAATACGCCGCGTCGGCCGGAATGCGACTGTACTTCAAGGGCGGCAACGCAGTGGATTCGGGGGTCGCGGCGATGTATGCGGCGGCGGTAACCGAATATTCGCATGTCGGATTCGGCGGCGAAGCTCCCATTTTGATCCGCACAAAAGCTGGTAAAGTCTATGCGATCGCCGGCGTTGGAACGATGCCGAAACTAGCGTCGGCCGACCTGTATCGCAGCCGTCCGCTGCAAGCAGGAGAGATTCTGCAAATGGATCCCGGTGGATTGAAGGGCATCATTCCCGTGGCGGGCATTATGCCGGCGCTGGTTCCCGGACTGGTGGACGCGGGGCTGGTGGCGTTACGGGATTTCGGGAATAAATCTTTTGCCGACGTCATTCAGCCGGCAATCGAACTGGCCGACGCGGCGCCCATCGACGAGACTCGGGCTATGGCAATTTCACGGTCGCGCCCATTCCTGAACCTCTGGCCGGATTCGAAGAAACACTTCCTGCCGACGGGCGTTCCACCGGTAGCGGGCGACCTATTCAAGCAGCCCGATCTGGCGAAGACACTGCGGGGAATGGCGGATGCGGAGAAGAAAGCGCTGGACGCTGGCAGGAGCCGCGTGGCGGCGATCGACGCCGTACGCGACTATTTTTATCGCGGCGAAGTGGCGCATAAAATCGACGCCTTCATGAAGGCCAACAAGGGCCTGCTGCGCTATGAAGATATGGCGGCGTTTCACCTGGAACCGGAAGAAGCCGTGTCGACGACATATCGCGGCTACCAGGTGTACAAGCCTGGATTCTGGAGCCAGGGTCCGGCGATGATTGAAGCCCTGAACATTCTGGAAGGGTTCGATCTGAAGGCGATGGGGATCAATTCGGCTGCCTACATTCATTCGTTGGTGGAAGCGCTGAAACTCTCCTATGCCGACCGCGATACGTACTTCGGCGATCCGAAGTTTTCAAAAATCCCCAGCGATGTTCTGCTATCCAAGGAATACGCGGCGGAGCGGCGCAAGCTGATCGGAGCGAAGGCGTCGCTTGATTTCGTGCCGGGAACGATTCACGGAAAGAAGGGCAAGCATCCGGCGGAAAGCGAGATGTCGGCGGTGAAGATCGACGATACTTTAATGGCTCGCGATACGACGTGCGTGGATGCGATTGATATGGATGGCATGATGTTTTCGGCCACTCCCTCGGGTGCCTGGTTACCTTCGGTGATTGCTGGCGACACGGGGATTCCGTTGACGGCGCGGGCCCAGAGCTTCGTGCTGGTGCCAGGTAATCCAAACGAACTGGCGGGCGGGAAACGACCGCGGGTGACGCTGAGTCCCACGCTTGTGTTGAAGGATGGCAAGCCGATTCTGGCGCTGTCGACACCGGGTGGCGATAACCAGGATCAATCTTTATTGCAGCTGGTGTTAAATGTGTTGGAGTTTAATTTGAATGCCGAGAACGCGCTGGAAGCGCCGCGCTTTCAGACACGGCATCTGGTTTCAAGCTTCGATAATCACGCCTGGAATCGCGGCGATTTATTACTGGATGAACGAATCCCACCGGCGACGTTTGTGGAGTTAACAGAGAAGGGACATAAGACGGCGACTCGATCGAAATGGTCGAGCGGCGCGGCCCCGGTGATGATTCGAGTTTTACCGGATGGAGTGATCGAGGCTGGGGCGGATCCGTATGGATACCGGGTGGCGCATGCGTGGTAGGTGGTAGGGGGCGGGCGGTGGGGTCAGGTTGTCGGGCGTTTTGAGCGGATGTAGCTGCTGACTTGTTTGCAGAGATGGCCCAAGCGTTCGCGCATTGCTGGGATCTCGAGGGACCCGGGGAACTTCAATCCGTAAAGTTCCGCTTTAGGCCACGCAGCCGACAACTCCTCTCAGCGAAAATAGCGACCCACCACCCACCTCCCACCACAAACCCCCAATGAACTTATCCCTCTTCGACGAACCTCCTTTGCGGTCCGAGCTCAGAGATGAACTCGCGGCGCTTGCCCGGGAGTTTGTGTTCATAGGGACTAGCTCCTGGAAATATGAGGGTTGGTTGGACCAGATCTATTCGCGGGAACGGTATATGGTTAAGGGCCGATTTTCCAAGAAGAAGTTTGAGGCCGAATGCCTGCGCGAGTATGCCGAGGTGTTTCCGGTAGTGTGTGGGGATTTTTCGTTTTATCAGTTCCCCGCGCCGGAGTTTTGGGTGAAGTTGTTTACGACGGCGCCGCAAGCATTGCGGTTTGCGTTCAAGGTTCCCGAAGAGATTACCGTCAAATTGTTTCCCGTGCATCCGCGCTATGGGCCGCGCGCTGGATTGGGGAACGAGTCGTTTTTAAATGTCGAAATTTTTAAGGCGATGTTCCTGTATTTGCTGGCCCCCTATCGGGAGCGGATTGCGGCGCTGATTTTCGAGTTCACTCCGTTTCCACGCCGGGCTTACGATTCCACTGGCGATTTTTTGCGGGAATTAGATCCTTTCCTGGTGGCGCTGCCGGCGGAGTTTCGCTATGCCGTGGAGATTCGTAATCCGGAATTTATTGAGCCCGATTATTTTAAATGTTTGCGCTCGCACAATATCGCCCATGTTTTTACTTCCTGGACACGGATGCCGGAAATGGGTGTACAGATGAAAATTCCCGGGGCGTTCACGTCGGACTTTACCGTTGTGCGGGCGCTGTTGCGGCATGGGCGGGCGTATGAAGACGCGGTAGCGAAGTTCTCTCCCTATGAGACCGTGCAGGATGAGAATCCCGCGGTGCGCGATGCGTTGCGAGCGATGATTCTGCGGGCGAAGGAACGTCATGAAGCCGCCTATATTTTTGTGAATAACCGGCTGGAGGGGAATGCTCCGGGAACGATTCGGGCGGTGGTGAAGGAGTGACGCGGCTTCCCGTCGACGATATCGTTCCGGAAATTTTGGCCGCGCTGCGGAAGACGTCGAACCTTGTGCTGGAAGCTCTGCCGGGCGCGGGGAAGACGACGCGAGTGCCGAATGCGCTGCTGGAAATGAACTGCGGAGAAGTTCTGGTGCTGGAGCCGAGGCGTTTAGCGGCGCGCATGGCGGCACGGCGGGTGGCTTCGGAACGCGGTGAAGCGGTGGGCGAGACCGTCGGCTATCAGGTTCGCTTTGAAGAAGCCGCTGGACCGAAAACGCGCCTGCGCTTCCTGACGGAAGGCGTTTTCACGCGGCGCTTACTCTCCGATCCGGAACTGCGGGGAGTGGGCGTGGTGGTGCTGGATGAGTTTCATGAGCGGCACCTGGACACCGATCTGGCTCTGGCTTTGTTGCGCCGGTTGCAGAAGACGCGGCGGCGCGATCTGCGAATCGTGGTGATGTCGGCCACGCTCGAGGCAGCACCGGTTGCGGCATTCCTGGGCGATTGTCCGGTGCTTCGATCGGAAGGCAAGCTCTTCGATGTCGCGTTGGAGTATGGGGCGTCGACGTCCGCCACGCTGGAAGAGCAGGTGGCCGGCGCGGTAAGCCGAACGATGGACCGGGCGGGCGATGTCCTCGTTTTCCTGCCTGGCGCGGCTGAGATACGGCGAGCGGCGAGAAGTTGCGAGGCGATAGCGCGCCGGGAAAATCTATTGGTGGTGCCGCTGCATGGCGATTTGAATCCCGCCGAGCAGGATCGGGCCGTATTGCCGGCGGCAAAACGCAAAGTGATTCTCTCGACGAACGTGGCCGAGAGCTCCATCACGATTGATGGAGTGACGGCCGTGATCGACAGTGGCCTGGCGCGCCTGGCTAGCGATTCTCCGTGGACCGGATTGCCCTCGCTAGAGGTGGGGCGGATTAGCAAAGCATCCGCGCGACAGCGGGCGGGACGCGCGGGAAGGACGGCTCCAGGGCGGGCGATTCGTTTATATTCCGCGGAAGATTTTCATCGGCGGCCCGATCACGATTCGCCCGAGATCATGCGCCGGGAGTTGTCGCAAATGCGGCTCGATCTGCTGGTGATGGGCGCGGGCGATTTAGAGTGGTTGGACGCGCCGCCGGCCGAGGCTTGGAATGCCGCCGGAGATTTGCTGCGCCGATTGAGTGCCATCGATGCCGGCGGTACTCTGACGGCGATTGGTCGGCGGATGGCGCAACTTCCGTTGCATCCGCGATTGGCGCGGCTGGTTGTGGAAGCGGACAAACGCGGCGCGGGTGATGGCGGGCGGGCGATCGCGGCGGTGCTGAGCAGTGGGGAACGGCTGGCGGAAAACATGGGAACGGACGGCGGAACACACGGCCCTTCGGACGTGTTGTTACTGGCGGAAGCCGAATGGCAGCCGAATACGAAGCGCGTTTTTGAACAATTAAATAAGGGCCGGGGCGGACGGCGGGGGAAGAGCGACGACGAGAGTCTGTTGATCGCGCTGCTGACGGCATTTCCCGATCGTGTGGCGCGACGCCGGCAAGCCGATGAACTGGTGCTGGCAAGTGGCGGCTCAGCAATATTGGCCCGAAATAGCGTGGTGCGCAACGCGGGATTTCTGATAGCAGTGGACGTCGAGAACCGGCGCGAACGTGGGTTGCCCCTGGTGCGATTGGCGAGTGCGATTGAACCGGAGTGGCTGCTGGATCTATTTCCCGATCGTGTGGCGGATCAATCGGGTGTGGAGTGGAACCGGCAAGCCGAGCGAGTGGACGCGCTGAGCGCCCTAGAGTATGAAGGGTTGACGATTGAAGAGAGCCGGGGCAGCAGCGCGCCGGACGCGGCACTGGCAGCGGAACTGCTTGCGCGGAAGGCCGTGGAGGCCGACATCGGACGCTTCGTGGATCGCGATGGGCTTTCGTTATTCCTGGCACGGGTGGAATTTGCGGCGAGCCATTCGCCGCTTGCCCCGATGACGATGGATGACGTTCGTGACACGTTGCGCGGATTGTGCGACGGCAGACGAAGCTTCGCGGAGCTGGAAGCGGCCGGACTTCTGGAGGCGCTGGCGGCGGGGTGCGGCAGGCGATTGGATGAGATCGCACCTTCGCGATTGAAGCTGCCGGGCGGACGGCATACGAAGGTCCACTATGTGGCGGGGCAGACGCCGTGGGTTGCCTCGCGATTGCAGGATTTCATCGGCATGAAGGAAACGCCGCGCCTGGCGGGCGTGCCGCTGGTGGTCCATTTACTGGCGCCCAATCAGCGGCCAGTACAGATGACGACGGATCTGGCGGGATTTTGGGAGCGGCTATATCCGGAATTAAAGCGGCAATTGTCGCGAAGATATCCGCGGCACGAATGGCCGTAGGGGTCTGTAAATTAGGTCAGCTTATAATTCAAGTGGAGGATTTATCCCATGATTCTGGAAGCGACCTCGCCGTCGACTCTAGAGAGAGAAACAAATCCGTGGCTGTCGGCGGAAGCGCGGTTCGATGAAGCGGCGGCGCACCTGGGCCTGGACGACGGGATGCGCAAAGTGCTGAAGACCCCATCGGCCGAGCTGACGGTGCACATTCCCGTGCAGTTGGATGACGGGCGTCTGGAAGTGTTCACCGGATTTCGCGTGCGGCATTCGATTGCCCGCGGTCCGGCGAAAGGTGGAATCCGGTTCGCGCCCGATGTGACGCTGGATGAAGTGCGTGCCTTGGCATCATGGATGACGTGGAAGTGCGCCGTGGTGAATATCCCCTTCGGCGGCGGTAAAGGCGGCGTCATTTGCGAGCCGGCGTTGATGTCGCAGATTGAATTGGAACGCATGACCCGGCGCTACACGGCGGAGATTTTTGATTTCATCGGGCCTGAGTTGGACGTTCCCGCGCCCGACATGAACACGAATGAGCAGACCATGGCGTGGATCATGGATACCTATTCGATGCATGCCCGCCATACGCAGAATGCAGTAGTGACGGGGAAACCGCTGGCGCTTGGGGGATCGGCAGGACGCCCGGAGGCTACGGGCCGCGGCTGCATGATCGTGATTGAACAAGCACTGCGGCGGTTGGGACTGGAGCCGCAAAACACCCGCGTGGTGGTGCAAGGCTTCGGCAATGTCGGTGGCATGGCGGCGAAGCTGATGGCGCGCACCGGGTTTAAGATTATTTGCGTAATTGAATATGACGGCGCCGTGTATAACGCCGATGGACTGGACGTTCCGGCCCTACTGAAGCATCGCCAGGAAACCGGTTCGATCATGGACTTTGCAAATGGCGAAAACATCGACAAGACCGAAGCGTTGTTTTTGGATTGCGAAGTGTTGCTGCCGGCGGCCAAGGAGAACGTGATCACTTCGCAGAACGCTCACAAGATTCGGGCGAAGATTCTGTGCGAGGGCGCCAACGGACCAACCACTTCAGTGGCCGATTCGATTCTCAGCGATAAGAATATATTCGTGATTCCCGACATTTTGGCGAACGCCGGCGGAGTGACGGTGTCGTACTTTGAGTGGGTCCAGGATCGTCAGGGATTCTTCTGGAACGAACAACTAGTGAACAGCCGGTTGGAAGAAATTATGGTGAACAGCTTTCGCGACGTGGTGGCTTACGCCGACAAGCATGGCGTGAACAATCGCATCGCGGCGTACATGCTGGCCTTGGATCGTGTGGCGTCGGCGATCAAGCTACGAGGAATTTACGCGTAATTGCGTTACACTTTACGGCTATGAAGCGAATTGGATGGATGTTGCTGTTGCCGGCTTTGGTTTGGGCCCAGCCGGAGCAACCCAAGCGCCCCGTTGAGATTTTCTCGACGAAAGCGGGCGACATAAAAATCACGGCGGTCCGCCATGCCAGCCTTTTGCTCGAGGCCGGCGGCAAAGCGATACACGTCGATCCTACCAGCGTTGGTAACTATGCCGGGCTGCCGACGGCCGATCTGATTCTTATCACGGACGTTCATGGCGACCACATGGATCTGCCGGAGATCGCGCAGTTGAAGAAAGCGGATACCGTGATTTATGCGCCGGAAGCGGTGTCGAAAAAAGTGGAGCAAGTGACAGTGCTGCACAACGGCGACAAGAAAGTCTGGGGCGCTTTTGAGATTGAGGCCGTGCCGATGTACAACCTGAAGCGCGGCCCGGCGACGGGTAAATTTTTTCACGATAAAGGCCGCGGCAACGGTTATGTGATCACTTTCGGAGGAACGCGAATCTATATTGCGGGAGATACGGAAGCGATTCCGGAGATGAAGGAATTGAAAAATATCGACGTTGCCTTTGTGCCGATGAACCTGCCGTATACGATGCCACCGGAAGAAGCGGCGGAAGGGGTACGGGCCTTTCATCCGAAGATTGTTTATCCGTATCACTATAAGGGATCCGATCTGGAGAAGTTCAAATCGGCACTGGACGGGTCGGGTATAGAAGTTCGATTGCGGGACTGGTATTACTAAAGCGCAAGCATGGGTGTTCAAGAACGACGAGCCCGGGAGAAAGAAGATCTTCGCCAGGAGATTCTGGACGCGGCGCGTGAACTCTTCGCTAAGGACGGCTATGAAGCGGTTTCGATGCGCAAGATCGCCGAGCGGATCGAGTATTCGCAAACCACGATCTACTTGCACTTCGAGAATAAATCAGAATTGCTGGATTGTCTTTGCGAAGAGACTTTTTCGAAGCTCAGCCGCAAGCTATCTATATTGATGACCGACGGCGGCGATCCGCTGGATTTGTTACGGCTGGGCATGCGGGCTTATATCGATTTCGGGTTGAAGTATCCAAATCATTATGTTGTTGCGTTCCTGCTTGGGAAAGAGCATTATCCGGCGGGTCCGGATTCCCGCAAGGCCCGAACGGGACGGCAGGCATTTGACCACATGTGCCAGGTGGTGCGGCTTGGACTGGAAGCGGGAGTGCTGGAACCGGACGATGCGGCCGAAACCAGTCAGGCGCTGTGGGCGGGCGTGCACGGTTTGGTATCGCTGTTCATCATGAAACCCGAGTTCCCTTTCGCCGATCGTGACCGTCTGATCGATAGAATGCTGAACATTCTGATCGATGGCGTTCGCCGGAAATAGCTCTCGCCCTACAAACCTTCGGCGGCAATCTCACGTCATAGCTTTGTGCTACGCCATGACATTCGATATGCCTTCCGCATGCTGATTCAGAATCCCGGATTCAGCCTAGTCGCGGTGCTCTCGCTGGGGCTGGGGATCGGGGCGAACACCGCGATCTTCAGTCTGGTGGACGCGGTACTGCTGCGCTGGTTGCCGGTTCGATCGCCCCAGGAACTGGTGGTGGTGGCGAGGAATCCGAATAAGCCCAACGTCAGTTTCAACTATCCCGACTACGAATATATTCGCGACCATAACCAATCGTTTGCCGGAATCGTGGCTGCCAGCCTGGGCGGACAGAAATCGGGAATGGTAATAAACGGCCGGGGCGAGGCGCAGTTGGTAACGGTGTCCCAAGTGTCGGGGAACTACTTCGATGTCCTTGGGGTGCGCCCGGCGCTGGGTCGCTTATTGACTGCCGACGATAACAAAGTGGAAGGTGGGCATCCCGTGGCGGTGCTCAGCTACGACGCCTGGCAGCGCAGATTCGGCGGGGATGCCGCGGTGCTGGGCGAGAGCATCGCGATCAATGGGACGGCCCTGAGCATCGTTGGAGTTTCGGGTTCCGGCTTCAGAGGGACGGCGGTCGGAATAGTGCCGGAAGTGTTCGCGCCGATTATGATGCGGACGCAACTGGACGGGTCGCGAAACTGGAATACGCGGCACTACTGGTGGTTGAATGTTATCGCCCGCATGAAGCCCGGAGTGAATCCGACGCAAGCCGCGGCCGAGATGACTATCCTTTTCAACCAAATTGAAAAGAACGATCCGGAGCGCAAGCCGGCGCGCTCTTTTGTAAAAGACGAAGCAGTGCAGCGGCAGGGCGCGATTCTTCCCGGAAGCGGGGGTTATTCGTTTGTTAGAAACCGCATGTCGAAGCCGCTTACGGTATTAATGATTGTTGTGGGCCTGGTGTTATTGATCGCCTGCGCTAATGTGGCGAATTTATTGCTGGCGCGGGCGGCGGGACGGCGCAAAGAAATCTCGATTCGCGC
Organism: Bryobacterales bacterium; assembly: GCA_038239345.1. GTDB lineage: Bacteria > Acidobacteriota > Terriglobia > Bryobacterales > Bryobacteraceae > JBBSEX01. The sequence continues at coordinate 74,793 of JBBSEX010000020.1, read as the reverse complement.
GGCAATCGGGGCCGGACGGGGCCGCTTGATTTCTCAAATGCTAACCGAGACCATCATGATCTCGCTGCTGGGTGGCGCCGCCGGATTGTTGTTCGCCTATGGCGGTGTGGCGGTCCTGTTACGACTCTTGCCTCAGGGAAATAGGGAAGTGATTCTCAATGTCACGCCCGACCTTAGGCTGTTGGGATTCACCTTCGGCATCTCGCTGTTGACTGGCTTGTTATGCGGCTTGGTTCCGGCACTGAAGGCGAGCCGTCCGGATCTACTCTCGGCGCTGAAGAACGATACAGGCGCGCAGGTGGGACGAATTCGCTTCGATGCACGGAAGGTATTAGCGGTCGTGCAGGTTGCGGTATCGATGTTGTTGCTGATAGGCGCTGGACTGCTGGTGAGAAGTCTCGGGAATCTGCGGGATCTGGATCCCGGTTTCGTCAAAGAAAACCTGCTGCTGGTGGAGGTGGACCCATCGAGAAACGGTTACAAAGGCCAAAGGTTGCGAGTGTTTTACGATCAGCTACTGGCCAAGACACGTACGATGCCGGGTGTCGTAGCGGCGAGCCTGACTTCCATTACGCCCCTATCCGGTTCGCGCTGGAATCAGGATGTGGCAATCGAGGGCTACCAATGGAAGCCGCAAGAAAAACCGTACATCGATATGAATAGCGCGAGCCCCGGATATTTTCAGACTCTGGGAATTCCGCTTCTGGCCGGACGGGATTTTAGCGAGCAGGACGAGGCCCCGTTCACCCCGGACCCGCCAGAGAAACGGGAGCCGAATCCCAAGCCCGATACCAGTGGACCGCCGCATGTTGCCGTAATTAATGAAGCGCTGGCGAAGCGATTTTTCGGCACACAGAATCCGCTGGGACGGCGGTTCAGCCAGAGCGAAAAATTCCAGGTGGCGGGATCTTATGAAATTGTCGGCGTTGTCAGAGACACCCGCTACTTCGGTCTCAGAGAGGACGTGGAGAGTCTGATCTATCTTCCCAATTGGCGCGTGGGGGCGAGTTCAAAAACTCTATGCGTGAGGACGGCAGGCAAACCGGCACAACTGGTGGACATGATCCGGCGCGAGGTGCACAACCTGGACGCATCGATTCCAGTCCTGCGCACGCAAACAATGGAGCAACAGTTCGACGGCGAGATTGTGACGGAGCGCATCGTCACCACTCTTTGCAGCTTCTTTGGCGTGTTGGCGCTGTTGCTGGCGGCGGTGGGGCTCTACGGATTGATGGCGCAAGCTGTGACCAGGCGGACGAGGGAAATCGGGATCCGCATGGCTCTGGGGGCGGAGCGCCGGTCGGTTCTCTGGTTGATGCTGCGCGACGCCGTGATTCTGGTGGCAATCGGAACAGCGATCGGAATCCCGGTGGCATTCGGAGTAACGCGTTTCATCGCGAGCTTTCTATACGGGTTAGGAGAGCATGACATCGTCACGATGCTGCTTGCGGCAGGATTGTTGGCGGGAGTGACGGCGATTGCGGCCTACGTACCAGCTCGCCGGGCGACCAAGGTGGATCCAATGGTAGCCCTCCGTTACGACTAAGTCTTCAATTTTAGACGAACCCCCGCCGTGGTCGCGTAGGGAAGTTTGAGTTCGATGGTGCCAGCGGCATCGGATTCCTCTTCATGCATTTCCCGATCGTCGATCTCGATATCGTAACTTTTACGCGGCTGCAATCCGAGTACGAAAAGGGTAGTGGGCTCAGGTGCCGACACCGCGAATTTCGACAGTCCGCCAACGATGACCGCGGGACCGATGCGTAGTGGCGTACGCAGAGTTTTGGGATCGAGGACATGCACGGAACCGTCATTGAATCGCTGCAATTGCCGGCCGACATTTGCGAACCAATCGGCGTCCTCTTCCCAGCTGGATCGGGCCACCAGATGTCCGGTAACGGGGTCGTGCAAGATCAGCGGAATATGCGAGAAGCTTAACCCCGGCTGATAAGGATTCGCCCAAATGTACTCGTATGGCGCGCCATAGATCCCGCGCAGCATAAAACGATCCTGCATGAGCCAGCCTTGCAGGAATTGGCTGGAGAGTGCGTTCGTGTCGAAGGCGACCATACTTAGCCCGGCGATCCTGGATAGAGCGGCCTTGCGTAAATCGGGCTCGCCACCGGTTGTATAAACCGGAATGCGGAACTCGTTTTCCGCTGCCGGGTATGGCGCGGGGTAGTGCGCCATGACGTGATACGACGGCAGTTCCTTGAAGTAAGCCGGCGCCGAATCGCGCAAATCGATCTTCAGATTATCGCGAATAACATGCAGGATTTCGTATAAAGCGTAATAATCTTCGAGTTTAATGGGATTTTTTCCAGCTTTTTCAGCCACCAGGACATCCTTGCGAAACCACTGCTGGACCGCCGCGGCAAGCAGGGCGTCCGATTTTTCAGGCTGACGATCGGCGAGAGCGATAGCGCCGAAGATTCGCGACCGGACGGTAGGTACGTCCCTGGCTTTATCGGTAAGGGCAATGCCGCGCTGGACTTTGGTGGCGAGAAGCGCCGTCTCCGATTCGCTAAGAAGATCGCCGCACCAATCGAAAACCAGGGCGAGTTGACGTAGATCGGTATTGGCTGGGGAGAGGGCCCAATCGATCGCCTGCCGGCCGTAAGCCTTGTCGCCCGAAACGATGAAGTAGAGCGCGAGAAAAAGGCCCGGTTCGGGAGAGACGGCCTTTCCGGTAACCAGGGTTTGAAATTGTTGCCAACGCATCGACTGCCGATCCCGCTCGCGCCTGAGCAGACGCAATCGTTGGGCATTGAGCAGTAAGCGCGGAGACGATCCATAGATGCGGAATTCTTCGTCGGAGTTCTGCGCTGCGATGGAGCTGGCCGCAAGAAGGAGCAATACAAGAATTCGCATCTTTAATGCGATTGTGTCACAGCGACACACCACGGGGCGCACAAGCCGCGGCCACGGCATTTGTATCCCGCGAGTCTGTTTTAGAATCAGTCGATTAGAGGTGCAGCCGCATGGCCCTGGGCTTGCTATTCTAACTACTGAATTGATGGTAGTACCTTTTTAAAACCTGCCCTCTGCTTGCGACAGGCGGGACGGGGAGAAGCGAGCGGGCTGAAATGATGTATCTAGGAAACAGCTGCTTGCGGGAGCCGGTGTTAACAAAATCGTATCCGCTCCTTCGTCCGTTCAGCGGTTGCAACAGAGGGGTTTTTTTTGGTCCGATTCACAAAATGCAATTCACGGATTCTATAATTTCGACCTCGCCCAGGATCCGCGGTATCGGTACCCTTCCGGTTACGCTTGGCGTAGGAACAATGGACGCGGGCCTCGTCAGGAATGTCCCGGATGCTGACGCCAGATCCTAGCCCACAGGGGCGGGCCGCATTGGAAGAGGCAACGTTTTCAGCCTCCAGCGCTTCTTCTAATGCGGTCTTTTCTAACCCTTAAAAAACCCCGGCCGAAAAATCGTTTACCAAGCTAGGGTTCCGGTGCGAGCAACCTCACGCGTATTGGGCAGGTAGAGAGTCTTGCACTTCTCGCAGCGATAAATTTCCGCGGTAGCTCCGAACTTGTTTTTCACTTCATCGCCGAACTGAAACCAGCGTTTCAGATGCCCGTGGCAGAGCTTACCCTTCTCGTTCTTTTCGTCGCAGGCGCGCATCCGTGGCATCCGCCGTTTTACCTTCGTTCCATCGCTTAGCGTATCGACGAGTTCCGACGGAGGGTGGGGGTGTTTCGGAGCCGAATAATGCGGATGGGCCTCAATCATGTTTCTTTATATTATAACTGGGGGTTAATAGGAGCGAATAGCGACATCAGTAGAAGGCTGAGTTCCATTGCCGCCACGACGTAGAAAAGAATTCTGGTTTTCGGCCAAAGATAGATTGGCATTTGATCCGTCACTTTGTCCCAGAAAGTTTCATTCAGGCGAAGCGGAGGCGGCTCCACCCGGGTGGCAACCCAGCGCGCGGAAAGCCAGGCGGCTCGAATGTTTGCCAGCAGCAGGGCCAGAAAGATGATGCGACCGATGCCCAGCGCGTGACCACCATAGCGAGTCATCACCAGTGAACTGAGCAGGTAAGCGCTGAAAGCAGAGACGGCGGCCACCCGGCTCAACTGCCGAACGCCAATCGCGGCTAGAAAAAAGAAGGCCGATTCGAATAGCCCATAGGAGAGGTTGCCCAGGATGACGCTGGCGACCAACGTGAAGCCTGCCACCAGCAAGCAGATCCAGAAACCCTGGTGAGCCAAATGTTCCACGTCGCCGTCGTGGCGAATAGTGGGCCAAAAAAGGCTTTTGAACCGGTTCTCGGATTTGGGTGTGGAGTCCGAGATGCCCAGCGTCTGCATGGGTGTTATCTTACCTCAAATCCCAGGGGTAACCCTGGCGATTTAGAAAGCCAGTTAGCGAACTTCGACGATGGTTAGAAACTGATTGGACTTGACGCCGGCGAGATGCTGCTTTTGGCCACTGGGCCATTCAATATCGATCGCCGATACCGCAGCGTCGTTGCCTAGACCAAACGTCAGGGCGAGATCGCTCTGAGAGCAGTAACTGGAGCCGCTATGCACTATCTGCGATTGCTTGCCGCCGGCGCTCTCGATGCGGACCGTGGCGCCGATAGCCGAACGATTCGACTTCGTCCCAACCAGCTTTAGGTTCAGCCATCGATTGCGATTGCCACCGTCGTTCCGGAACAGGTATGCGGGTCCGTTGTTGGTGGACACCAGGATATCAAGATCGCCGTCGCGATCGAAATCGCCGTAAGCCGCGCCGCGGGCGACCACTGGCCGTTGAAACGCCGGGGGCATAGCTTTCGTGATTTCCTCAAAACGTCCCTTACCAAGATTGTGGAATAGAAGAGGCGATTGCTTGTATTGGATCTTCGGCTGCACACGCCCGATCTCTTCATCGATATGGCCATTAGCGGCGAAGATGTCGGGATAGCCGTCCAGATCGTAATCGAAGAAGAATACACCGAAGGCGAGAGTCAGCAAACTGGAGCGGCCGACCGCCGATCTGGGCGCCTCGTCGACAAATAAGCCGCCACCTTCGTTGTGATACAAGCCGAGCATTTGGTTAGAGAAATTGCCAACCAGTAAATGGGAACGGCCGGAACGATCGTAATCTGAGGCATCGACGCCCATCGCCCCGCGAGCTACCCCATCTTCTCCGAAGGCGACTCCGGCGGAAACAGCTTCTTCGGTAAATGTTCCATTCTTGTTGTTGCGGTAAAGCTTGTTCGGTTGTGTGTCGTTTGAAAGAAACAAGTCGGGCCAGCCATCGTTGTTGTAATCGAAGACCACGATGCCGAGCGCCTTACTGGATGGATCGTTTAATCCAGCTGGCGCGGTGACATCTTCGAATTTTCCATTTCCCAGGTTATGAAAAAGGCGAGAGGAATTTCCTTTGTAAGATTCCGGGGTGCAGTAGGACTTGGCGGAGCCATCCATGGAGCACCACAAATCGGCCTTGGCTTCCCACTTGACGTAGTTGGCGACGACGAGATCGAGTTTGCCGTCGCGATCGTAATCGACCCATGCGGCGCTGGTTCCAAAGTTCGCATTTCGAATTCCCGATGGTCCTGTGACATCGCGAAACTTGCCGCCGCCTTCGTTGTGGAACAGGCGGTCGCCTTCAAGGGCGGTGATGTATATATCGTCGCGTCCATCGTTGTCATAGTCGGCCACAGCCACGCCCATACCATAAATTTCGATATCGAGCCCGCTACCTTTGGTGACATCGGTGAACGTGCCGTTGTGGTTGTTGTGGTAGAGCGCGGCTGTCGTTTTGCGGCCGTGCGGTGTCCAATCTTTTCCATTGATCAGGAGAATATCGAGCCAACCGTCGCCATCGTAATCGAGAAAAGCGCAGCCGGAGCCCATTGTCTCGGGCAACCATTTCTTGCCGGCTTTCGCGGCGTTGTGGGTAAATTTAATTCCAGCGGCGGCGGTGACGTCATTGAATTGCAGGGACTGCGGCGCGGAAAAGGACAACACGGAAACGGCGAAAACGGCGGCGCTACAAAACGAAGCCAATTTCCACATCAGGGCTTCCCACCTCCGGCGATGGCCGATTCATGATCGTGGATTGGCTGGCGTTCGTTATTATCTTCAGGGCTCACCAGACGCCGTTTGGCGGTGATGGATTGCGAAGATTCGTCGGCCTTGAAGCGCCGGAACAGCTTTTCCTCATGTTGGGCTTTCGATGTCTCATGGAGACCACGATAGGCAAGCATCAGCGTGTAGTGGGCCTGTACATCTTCGGGGTCGACGGACAGCGCGGCGTTCAAAGCGTCGACCGCTTGCGGATACTGACGCTTCAGGAACAGCATCCGTCCAAGCTGATTGAGCGCGACCCGATCACGAGGATACTGCGCGATAACCGTGTTCAATGAGGCGATGGCGCCATCGTAATCGCCGTCCGTTTTCTGAATCATCGCCTTAAAGAAATGGATTCGGCCAAGGCTCGCATTGATTTTGAGCGCCTGTTCGATATAGGGCTTAGCGGCGTCGGTCTCGCCCTCCTGAATCAATGCCCGCGCGACGTTCAGCCATCCATCGGCGTAGCCCGGCTCGGCTTCGGTGACCTTCTTGAAGGCATATTCGGCGCCCTTAAGGTCTCCTTGCAGGAGCAAACCGATGCCCCAATCATTCCAGCGCTCGCGATCCTTTTTGCGAACAAGGGGCTGCCAGTTCGGATCTCCCAGGGGGAGAAGGGCTTTAGCCGAGGCGACGGTGATAATGGGAATCACGGGAATTTCGTCCTTGATTCTTCCCGAAACATTCTTGGGGATACTTGTTTTATCGAAAGAGTACTCACGGCTATCATGACCCAGCCCCGCGAGTTGCAGAGATTGGCCCGGCTTAGGTTGACCGGCGTATGCATACTTCGTGAAGTAGTTGGTGAACTTTCGATAGTTCAGCTTCGCGCTAAACGTGATGGGGCCCCGGGCATCTTTCGGAATTTTCACGCGAAAGTGAGCGACATCGGCGGCGCCCGGCGGAATCAGGCGCACGTAGAGAACACTTCGCGTTTGCCAGGCATTGCGCTTGTTGATCGGGTTACCCTCACCATCCAATTGATAGGAGCGATAGAAATGGGCCCCCGGTTCGACGGACCCGTCTTCATCCAACTTGCCACTCCAGAAAATCAGTTTGCCCGTAGCGTCACGGCCCTGCAGTTCCAGCCAAACATCGAAAGAATCGACGGTACCGGCGGGGAAGAAGTGACCGATTTTTCGCGTCCGCACAACGGTATCGATGCGCACCGTTGAACCTGGCGCAACGTGACCTTCTTCAATCGGCGCCATCAGCTTGCCTACATCGCGCAGAATCACTTGTCCGCCGGATTGTTCCGACTCCTCGCCGACAGCGAAGGTAGACATCAACTGGGGGCCTTCGGGCGAGCGGCGGCGCATCTCCGTTTGACCCTTGGATTCATCGACGGAGGAGGCAGCGAAGATATCGACGGTGATGAATCCCGACTTCAGAAACTTTTCGGTTTCGCTCAATTGTTTGGCATCTTGATTGGCGACGGCGACGGCGGTATTGGCGGCGGCGAAGCGATGCGAATGAACCTTGCCATCGTGATTGCCAGGGTCTTTCGAATCGACCAAGGGCATATGGCAGTCGGCGCAGGTGGATGACTTCGGCGGATAGTAAAACGACCGCGCCCCTTGACCCGAAACGCCGCTCGCCTGCCAGTTGTCGTAATCGTTGAAGCCGCGCAACCAACGATAGTTGTTCACGGGAACGTCGAGATGGACCTTGTGGCAGGCTGAACAGAATTCCGCCGATTTCATGAACGGCTTAAGAAATGTCTGTTTGTGCGGGGCGGGGTTAAGGTACGTCGTAAAGTAATCGATGGCGTGAATGATTGGATTCCGGCTGGAGGCGAGCTCATGAAGCGGCGGATATTCAACCGTGAAATGACTGTTTCCCATTGTGCTGCCGACATGGACAATGGAATGACAGGACATGCACCCGAGCCCGTTTTGGGCTTCGGGAGTATCGATTTGATCTTTGATGGGCTTCTCAAAACGCCCGTTGAAAAAGACGGCATGATCATGACAAGCGGCGCACCACTTGCTGCCCTGCACGCCGGACAGGTCCTGCATATGTTCAATCGATTTACGATAGAACTGATTATTGAACGATGCGAAGTGATGGACCGAGCTGTTCCACTCGTCATAGATATCCTTGTGACATTCGCCGCACGCCTTCGAATCCATGAAGAAGTTGGAGGGAATAATTTTGCCGGTGTTTGTATTCGCCGACGAGGGCCAGAAGGGGCTGTTGGGACCACTGCCTTCCTCCTGCATCGATGTAGGAATCGCGAGTGTGTTCCTAATCGGCTGGTCTGTATTGCGGAGCCGAAAGAACGGCAGAAAGCATGCGAATAAGGCGGCGACGGTTAATGCATTGCGAAACTGCATCCAGCCAGTTCCGCGCGACGACATACGCCAGGAGGTGACCAAAAGCGCTACGGTTGCGGCGGCGCCGAAAGCAATGTGCAGCCACAAACTTGAGCGATTGCCTGACGTGTTTCCGACGATGGCGATCAGGATTCCGATCGTGGCGCAGACTCCAAACAGTGCTCCTGCGATAGGCAGCTTTCGACCATACGGCTGATTTCTGGCCATGACCCAAATGAGCGCTACGGCGATTGCGATTCCCAGTCCGAGATGTAGCAAAACATTGACGACGTAAAACACGGTGGCCGACGGGAACGAGGAAATATACGCCGTATTCAGCAGCAGGACGAGGAACGCGATGGCGAGATGTCGTGGCTTCATTGCTAATTCCCCGATAACGGACGGATGAGCCGCAACGCGGGCCGGACGTTATATTTTTCGCGGTAGGCACGATGCTCAGCGTCATCGGGGAAATGCTCTTTGGCCGGATAAGGATAACTGGTCATGCGATGGAACGGCAGCGGCTCGACAGATTGCGAGAACGCGGTGTTGGCGTCACGATCCTTAGCCCAGCCATCGACCTTCAGCAAATAGTCACGCTTCCAACCTTCTGGAAGCTTCGGAAGATTGCCGGGGTCGAAGAGAAAGCGTAACTCATCGCCGGAGCTCATGATCACGAACTTGTCGTCGGGGGCGGCGATGAGTTCACGGACGTCGCCATAGCGAGTGAACATGCCGGGCGTGGGATTCCACATGGAGGTGGGCTCGGTGTTAGCGTAAACGAATCGTTCGGGCTGCTTGCGAGTGGGATCCCAATGCGATTCGGAAAAGCCGCGGAACCGCACTTCGGCATGCGAGGCCGGTAAAACGGTCTTGTGAAGGATGGGCGCTCCGGTTTCCTCGCTGAGGAAAATCTCGTCCCAATAGACGCAGACGTTCGTCGCGATACGGATTTCACGGCTGGCCGAGAGAAACTTGCCAGTCAGGTCGACCGTGATCGCCTTCGGCTTGCCGGACGGCATTCCCATATCTTCAATGACCGTTTTCCATTCGCCCCGGGAATCTTTCACTTGCAGATAAGGCGTGACCAAGCCGCCTTTTCCTTCTTGCGCGACGGCGAGGAAAGTGCTGCCATCGGCCCAATCGACCCAGCCGCTTAAAACCAGAATCGACTTATTTTGTCGCGCGGCATCGGAGCCGAAATCCAGATCCAAGGTATGAAGGTCGGCTACACCGGCTTCGGAGCGCTGAAAATCGTCAGGATAAGTGCGGTCCGTGGCAAGCAACTTGGCACGAACGTCGCGGCCCTCGTTATCGTGCGCCTGTATCGGGTATTTGCGCTGGTTGACACCGAACAGACGATACTCCGGGAAAGGCGGCGCCTTGAACTTTTCGTTCGTGAAGATCGACTCGGCCGCTGGATGATCGATAGCCTCAAGCTGAATCTGATCGATGAAGGCGACCTCACTCAACTCTTCCGTGATTCGCAGTTCGTACTTGCCATCGCGAAGGGCCAGCGACTGGCCAGGAATCTGAATATATTCGGTATGGTCCACCGGAAAGAACGTACCATCGCCCGAACTGGCTCCCAGTGGGGCCACGCCCAAAACATCGGTGATGTAGTGGAAGCCTTCGCCGTCCCAGGTCCAAATCATGGGGCAGGATCCGGACAGGCGTTGCGCTTCCTTGTACGTATAAGCTTTATTCGCAGCTTGCTTCGTCTCGTTCTGGATTAAACCATTGGGCCAGGTGATGCGCACCGTGTCGGCTTCTTTGTTAGCGCCGATCTCAAAGGTAAGCGGCACGCCATCGTAGACTTTTTTCTCATAGAAGAGCCCGGCTTTCAGTTCGATCTCCGCGCCTTGCGCGAGTTTTAGATTCTTGACGCCGTTGAGAGAGACGCGGATCCAGTTTCCAGAGGCAGCCGTGACGTTGCGGTGCAGAACGATGCCGGTGTCATCGATACCGACAAAATCCAAGCGGCCGTCATTGTCGAAATCGGCTTGTAAGACGTACGGAATCGTTCGCGCCTCCAGCTTGCCCTTAGACAGGAGACCGGCGGACGATTGCAGGTCTAGCGCGCCATCGTGATTCACATCGGCAACCGCGAGGTGCTTCGCTCCAGCGGGAAGGGCGATGTCCAAAGCCTCATATTTGCCGGCAAGCAGATCGTGGTAGAGCACGCCCGCGCGGCCGGCATACGACGCAATCAGGTCGAACGATTTGCTATCGGCGATGAGGCGATATGGCGCCGCTGCTATCGCGTTGGCTTTGACGAAGGGAAAGTCCACGGTGTGATCGGCGAATCCGGCACTGCCTTGATTGCGCAGCAGGACGGACTTTTCTCCGAAGAGAAAGAGATCCAAATCGTAGTCGTGATCGTAGTCAAGCCAGACTGCGGCAGCGAAGCGTCCAGCGGGGAGGTTCGCGTCTATTTTGGTGAACTTGCCTTTGTCGTTGTGCAGCAGCAGAGGACCGGTTTCGGTTAGTACGCAGAGGTCGATCAAACCGTCGTTGTCGAAATCCCCGGCGGCGGCCGAGATGGGTGAATCTATTTTTTCAAGACCGGAATTTTTCACGAGCTCCGATCCGTTGCGATAGAGCAGGAGGCCCTTCGCAGACCATACCAGCAGATCGGGACGGCCATCGCCGTCATAATCGATTGCGACAAATCCAGCAGTTTTTAGATCGATTTCACCGGGCAGTTTGCGATTTTCGTACTTCGCTTCCACCGGCTTTACGGCGGGCGCATTCATGTCGATGGGATCGTAAATTTCGGCATAGTCGCACCATTCCATATCTTCCGCAATGGCCGCGCCTTCGGTGGCTTTTTTAATGCGCTGGAAGGTAGCCAGTTCGCGCGCAGCGTCTTCCTTCTTGCCGGTCTGGCGATAGACGTTATAGAGCTGGAAGTGCGGCGCGGCAAGATCGGGATTGAGTTTGGTAGCGTCAAGAAACTGCGACAAAGCCTCATCGGTACGAGCGGCCTGCTTATAGAGGACGCCGAGATTATAGTGCGCGATGGGCTCATTCGGCGTGAGCTTCAGCATCTGCTCAAACTGGACTGTTGCCTGTTCGAATTCGCCGGCCTTCTTAAAGACAATGCCGAGATTGAAATAGGTGTGCGGCAGTTCCGGATTCGTCTTCTGGACGGCCTGGAGCTCAGTGACTCCTTGCGCCGTCTTCCCTGCCCGCAGAAGCGCCAGACCGTAGTTTAGACGTTCCCGCGCGGCCTTCGGAGCAAGTGCGAGTGCTTTCGCGAACTCGTCCACGGCCTGCTGTTGTGTGGTCGGATTTTCGTAGAACGCCTTGCCTAGATTGCGATGACGCCACAACTGCTCTTCTACCGTATTCGATGCCGCGCCACCGAGAAAGAGGCACAATCCAAGAGCGGCCGTGCTTAAGGTAAGTCGCGAAAACCCCATGGGCGTTGTGCTCTTATTCTATTGGAAGCGGGCAGAAGCAGACATAGTGCTTTTCTACTATTGCCCTCAGGCCGTCTCAATATTGGCGGCACTGGCGAGGCCCAGGCTTTCGATCTCGGCTTCGCGGATCTTGTATTTTTGTACCTTACCCGATACCGTCAGCGGGAAAGAATCGACGAAGCGAATGTAACGCGGGATTTTGAAGTGGGCGATCTTGCCACTGCAGAATTCGCGGATCTCATCTTCAGTAGCGGTCTCGGCGGTTTTAAGACGGATCCACGCCAGTACCGCTTCGCCTAAACGCGCATCGGGCAAGCCGACTACTTGCACGTCGGCGATCTTGGGATGGGTAAACAGGAATTCTTCAATCTCACGGGGATAAATATTTTCACCGCCGCGGATGATCATTTCTTTCGCGCGTCCGGTGATGCGGAAGTAGCCGTCTTCACGCATGATGGCGAGATCGCCGGTATGAAGCCAGCCATCTTCGTCGATCACGCCGTGGGTGGCCTCGGGATCGTCGTCATAGCCAGTCATAACCAGATAGCCGCGCGTACAGAGTTCGCCTTGTTGCCCGAGATAGAGGACCGCTCCGGTTTCGGGCGAGACGATAGCCACCTCAGTTTGGGGCATAACGCGGCCGACTGTGGAGACGCGCAACTCGAGACTATCGGTGGAGAGAGACTGCGTAATCACGGGTGAACTTTCGGTCTGGCCATAGGCGATCGTGATCCCGGGGCAATGCATATCGACGATCACGCGCTTCATAATTTCAACGGGACAGGGAGCGCCCGCCATGATGCCGGTGCGCAGGCTGGTGAGATCGAAGCTGGCGAAATCGGGATGTTCGAGTTGGGCGATAAACATCGTGGGCACGCCGTAGAGGGCCGTCGCGCGCTCATTGTGAATCGCTTCCAGGGTGGCGCGCGCGTCAAACTGCGCGGCAGGCAAGATGAGGGCTGCCCCGGTGGTGACGGTGACGAGGCTCGCCATCACGCAACCAAAACAATGATAAAGAGGCACCGGCGCGCAGATGGAATCGAGCTCGGTGATGTTCATCTGACGCCCGATCAAATACGCGTTGTTGAGAATGTTGCGGTGCGTGAGCAGGACGCCCTTTGGCGAGCCGGTCGTGCCGGACGTGTACTGAATGTTGGCGACAGCACGGGCGCCAACGTTAACGGGCGGTAGATCGACGCCGCCGGCTAGCATTCGATCCCACGAATCGTGGCCGATGTAAACGACATGTTCGAGGGCGAGATCACGGCCGTGCGAAGCTTCGTCGAGGATTTGGCGATAGTTCGCGCGGGCGTCGGATTCAAGCAGGACCAATGCCCGCAAATTGGATTTTTGCAGAACGAAGCCAATTTCATGGGAACGGTACGCTGGATTGACGTTTACCAATACCATGCCGGTGCGCGCGGTGGCCAATTGCAGCAGGATCCACTCAAGGCAGTTGGAGGACCAGATGCCGACCCGATCGCCCTGCTTGAGGCCGAGCCCGCAGAGACCACGCGCCGTTTCTTCCACGCTTCGCTGCAGCTGGCCGAAAGTAAGCCGGACATTCTGATGGCGAACGATCAGCGCCGGACGATCTGGTAAACGGGATGCTGTGGCGGCGAACATCTCGCCGATGGTGGATGAAAGAAGCGCTGTTTTCGATCCGCGCGAGTAGCTGAGTTTGGCGCTCACCGACGGTGAGTGTATCAGGTCCTATTCGACAAAATTCAGCTTGCGCAGAGTTTCCGCAGGCTCATTGTCATCGAAGTGCGGCACAGGAGCTTTTTCACGGCCATTTTCGAGCGCGACGGCATAAGGAGGATCGCCAAAGGGGAAAACTTTCTTCAGTGATTCGGCTTCCGACGAGGTCTTCGCGCGTAAGCCCGTATCGTGCAGGAATGCGGCGGCGAATTGTTTTTGACGCGTCGGCAAGGCGATCACCCGGACATCTTTCCATGTTAGCTTCGACATCTTCTTGGCAGCCATATCGCAGTGGCTGCACTCCGGATCATAGAAGAACAGCAGGACTCGGCCATGCTGCAAAGAGTAGGGCTGCCCCTCGACCAGGGCGGTTTCCGGAGCCATGGTTCCTGTCTGGTGCGCTTTGTTCACGCCGAACGCAAGACCCGTGCAGACGGCAAGCGCGGCTACGATCAGAACGCCATTGCGGACACCATAGGAGGGACGGCTCCAGTAATAAGCAACCACCGCCAGAGCGAGCATAACTATATCGCCGATGAAGAATCCCGGGCCCACCGTTCGCTTCACCCAAGGGAAGCAACTGCATTCTTTCCCAACCAGTGAACTGTAATTCGCGGCGATATAAATCATGAAGACGACGAGCAATAATCCGATCAGGAGCGCACCCCAGCGGCGAAAGCGCGGGATCAGGATCAGCACCGCGCCCAGGGTTTCGGTGACGGCCAAGCAGAGCGTGAGGGCCAGGCTGAGTTGAAACGGAATCCGCAGTTGCTCTACCATCATCGACCAGCCGAACGGGTCTGACATCTTCCAGATTCCCGCCGTGGCAAAAGTGATCGCGAGCAAAATAGCAGCGAGATGGCTGGCCACATTTTTCCACGACGGCAGTTCCAGAGAGCGACTTCCGGGGAGTGGATGGGCGAGTGAATCCGACATATGCTCTTATTCTAATCCCGATGGAATTAGCGGACGTGGATGCGAACTCGCTGCGATACGGCAGGCTCGGCTGGTGAACCTGCGACCTGGCTCTGACTGGCTTGCGACTGGCGGCCGCGATTTTGATTTTGAGCCGGTCCGCTGGTTACCTGATTGGCGTTGGACTGAAAATCTCGCGTGTCGCGTGGCTGAGCCGCGATAACGATCTGGAATTCGACGTCTCCACTCTGCGGCCCCAATTGAATTGCTCCAGTGGCCGGCAGCACGTAAGGCACGCCCTTATTCACGTAGGGGGCGTCGGCGGAGGAAATCTGTTGTTCGACGCCATCGGACCGGCGAACCACGTGGAGATAGCCATTCTCAGCGGGGATGATGCGCAGGCGGATCAGATCGCCGGGATTGAAGATGGTCTGACGGCTGACGTCTTGGGCGTTTCCATCCGCGCCCACTTTGAGGATCTCGTATTGGGGAGCAGGCGCCGGGGCTTTCATCACCGGTGGGGCGAAAGCGGAAGCGGGTCTCGCCAGTTGGCTTTTCGCCGTCTCAGTCTCACGACGGGCTCCGGCGACGTCTTCCTCTTTTTTTGCGTCCGTCTCTTTTTTTGCGTCTTTCAGGGACGAATCTGTCGGGGCCGGAACACTTTTCGCGCGAGTATCGGCAATTACCGTTCCCGCCGCGCTGGCTGGTTTATCACTGCGCCTAGATTCTGGAACAGGCGTTGATTCCGTGATCGGTGCAGCCGGTGGCGACTCCAACTTTCGAGGCTGCGCCGACACTTCCTTCGGCTGATCCGGCGATGGTATCTTTTTAGCTCTCAGGGGCTTCGATTCTGCCTTGTCGAGCGAAGGTGGAGGTTCTACTTGCTTCGACTTGGCGCTAGCGGGAACCTGATCGGCATGTTGTGGAACCGCGGCTGCTTCCTTGGAATAGAATTGGTGCCTATCAACATTCACAAGGACGGCGACGGTCAATGTCGCAAGGGCGGCCACTCCGGCAAACGCCAATGGCCAGGGCCGGCGCAACCATCCGAAATATCGTTCTTTCCAAGCGGGCGCTGTTTCGTTCAATGAGGCCAGCAGCGCTTGGCGGGATACTGGATCGTCGAACACATCTTTTAAACTTTGCTCATGGGCCAGGGCGTCGAAAAGATTCTGGTCGTGGAGCGCGGCCTCAAATAGCAACTTTTCCTCGTCGCCGGTGAGGGTCCCCGTGGCATAACCGCCGAGCAGCTTTTCGATTTCGCCGGGCTTCATTTGCCTCCCTCCCAATCGCCACCCATGAGTTCCAGAAGTTGTTTGCGACAGCGCGAATCCCAGGTATACAGCGTGTTGATGGACCCTACCTGCAGCACTTTTTGGATCTCAGGGAACGTCTTTCCTTCCAGCTTCAAGCGCAGTAAGCCACGGCAGCGCTCACCTAGCTGATTCATGGCCGCGCGCAACTGGTCGACACGTTGTTTCCGTTCGGCAATTTGACTCGGATCCTCGGCATTCGAACGAAGCGGAATGTCATCGACAGAGACTTGACTATATTCTCCGTGGCGGATCGATTTTCGGCGCGCTCCCATCATTTTGAATCTCACAATTTGTAAAGAAAGCGGCAGCAGGTCCTCAATGCGATCGAGGTTCGCGTATTTCTCATGGATAAGAATTAGAACTTCCTGCGCCAGATCCTCCGCGACATCCCTCGCTAATCTAGATGCCGCGAAACTGACGATCCTTTCACGAAGCAGCGGCAGAATGTCGTCTTGTTTCACTCGTGGAGTCCGGTAACAGACTCATTATACGGGCGCTGGCTGAAAGCGAACTAGTCGGTAGCGATAGAAAAACAAAAGTCCGCACCCTTCCCCTCTTCCGACTTCACCCAGACGCGGCCGCCGTGGCGTTCGGCGATGCGGCGACAGATGGCAAGCCCCATACCGGTACCGGGAACTTCACGTCCATGAAGGCGCTTGAAGATGCCAAATATCTTTTCGTGATAGATGGGGTCGATGCCAATGCCGTTGTCCCTGCAGGAGAAAACCCAATGCCGCGCTTGCTTTTCGGCGGAGATATGGATCCGCGGGGGATCCGGACCGCGGTACTTGACCGCGTTATCAATAAGGATCTGGAAGACCTGGGCAAGCTGCGCGGAATCACCGATGACGCGTGGCAAGGGACCGCGCGTGACGGTGGCATGGGTCTCCTGAATGGCAATTTGCAGATTCATCAAGGCCCAATTCATGGCCCCATCGACGTCGACCTGGTGCGATGGCAGTTCCCGATCACGAGCGATTCGCGAGTAGTCGAGCAGGCCGCCCAGCAGGTCACTCATGCGAAGGGTGGCATCGACTACGAACTGAATAATCTCGTCGGCTTCGGCATCGAGCCTGCCCTTATATCGCCTGGCTAGAAGTTGCGTATGGCTGGCAATGGTCCGCAAGGGTTCCTTCAGGTCATGAGATGCGATGAATGCAAATTCCTGCAAGTCTAAATTCGATTGGCGCAGAGCGAATGCCGAAGCCTCCGCGTCGGCACGTTCCCGATGAGCGCTCTGAAATAGCTGTGCATGATCGATAGCGATTGCGGTGCGCCTAGCGAGGTCTTCGGCGAACTTCAGATCTTCCGTTGAGAATCGGCGAGATGTCCCGGCCGTAAGAAAAGTAAGTGAGCCCAGAACGCGGCCACGGGCGAGTACCGGCACGCAGATAGCTGATTGCAGGCCGGCTGCGCGGAGTTCTTCCAAGTGGAATTCATCGCGCGCCGATTGAACGAGGACATCATCAATGATCTCTTCATGCAGTTCGGGCGGGCCGGTGCGGACGGCGTGGAGCAATCGCGATTTGTCGCCATTTTCGCAAGGACAGAAATCAAGAAGAGCGTCCATGTGTTTCAGGTCCGCCGGCTCGGCGTGGGCCAGCGTGAGCCGCTCTGGCAAGGTGTTCTGGCCGATGATGTCGACGGCGCACCAATCCGAGAAGCCACTGGCGGCCAGTTGAGCCATATCGCGAAGAGTGGATTTGTAATCGAGAGAAGAAGCGAGTACGGCGCTGACATCGGCGAGCAACGAGGAACGCCGTTGGGTCAGTTCCGCTTGCTGGCGAATCAAGTTCTGTTTCTCTAACAATGCGGCATTAGCGATTGCGGCGGAAGCGAGGGTCCCCAGCACTGTCGAGATGCGAATGTCGCGATCGGAAGCGTGATGGTTATAACGCCAGTACAATACGAGCGAGCCGATAGCGGGGCCATGGGAAGGCATAGGAGTCGCGAGCGAAGATCGAATGGATTCGTCCTGCAATGCCGAAACCGCATCAGGAAAATTGCTACTGGACGACGCCTTGTCATTCGTCGCGAGACCGAAGGACGCCCGTACTCTCCAGGACTTCTCTTGAAAGAGCCATACCGCGTAGGCGTCGGCCGCAATAAAGCGCCGGGCGAGGTCCACGGTAGCGTCGAGTGCCTGGCTCATCGAGACGGAAGTGAGTAGTACGCCGGCGGCCTCAACCAACGCTATGAGTTGTTGTTCAGGAGCTTCGTGAAGATCGCCGTCGCCACTCGATTCCTGGAACAACCTCTGCTGGGAGACGGACATGATAGATAATCTCCACGCGGTATTTCTAATAGGTAGACCGGCGATTCAGCGACTTGGTTTCAAATTGATCCATAACGGGCCCGTCCCTGTCTGTTGCGCCAAGGGTCAAATCAGGGCATTCTTGTACGATATGCCTGACATCAAATCGCCCCAAGGCTTCGGTAATCATGCGCGGATTCATCCGCCGTTTCATTTTTTCGTGATGCCCGTATTTCTGATCAACGTCCTTGTTCAGATATGGTATACGGCTACCCATTTTAGTTATTGGGCTTTGTGGATTGTTGTGGTTTCGCTGGCAGCGGTAGTGGCAGTGCTGCTGACCCGGGTGAATCCACTGAGAGCACAAGACCGTTTAATCCGTCTAAAAGAACAACTTCGATTGCTCCGGCTGTTACCGGAGTCGAAGCAGGCGGAGGTGGCGTCGTTATCCGTGGGTCAAATGGTGGCGCTGCGTTTTGCTTCGGACGCCGAACTTCCCATCCTGGTGGAGCGGGCCGCACGAGAGAAACTGACGCCAAAGGATATCAAGAAGGCGATTGTAAACTGGCGTCCCGATTACTTCCGGGTTTGAGCAAAGCTTGACGGGCTGAGCGCTCCATGGCATCGGTAAAAAGTAAGACTCTGCCAAACCTGCGCTGGTACATCTGCGGACTTTTGTTCTTCGCGACAACCGTGAATTACATGGATCGGCAGGTGCTCGGGATCTTAAAACCGACACTGGAAAAGGAGCTGGGATGGTCCGAACAAGATTACGCCTGGGTCATTTTCTTCTTTCAGGCCGCTTATGCCGTGATGCTGCCAATCGCCGGCCGTCTTATTGACTGGCTGGGTACGCGGATTGGTTATTCGCTGGCGGTGGTGGTGTGGAGTTTGGCATCCATGTCCCATGCTTTGGCCCGGACTCCGATTCAGTTTGCGGCGGCGCGGTTCGGGTTAGGCATCGGCGAAGCGGCGAACTTTCCCGCCGCGATCAAGACTGTCTCAGACTGGTTTCCGCGAAGAGAACGCGCTCTGGCTACGGGCATTTTCAATAGCGGATCGAACATCGGGGCCGTGGTGGCGCCGATCATGGTCCCCTTTATCGCGCTGCACTACAACTGGCGATATACGTTTTTGGCCACGGGCGGCCTGGACCTGATCTGGTTGGTATTGTGGTTAGCTTTCTATCGCAAACCGAGCGAACACAAGTTGCTTTCGAGCGAAGAGCGGGCGCTGATTGAGTCTGACAACGATCAGGAAGCGCCGCGAAAAATTCCTTACAGAGTCCTGCTCACCACGCGAGCGGCCTGGGCCTTTGTTATCGGAAAATTTTTGACCGACCCCGTCTGGTGGTTTTATCTCTACTGGCTGCCAGGATTTCTGAACCGCACCTATGGCGTGAATCTGACGCAACTGGGGCCGCCGTTGGTGACGATCTATCTTGCGGCCGATGTGGGGTCCATCGGTGCGGGATGGCTATCGTCGGCGTTGCTGAAGCGCGGCTGGTCATGCAACGCGGCCAGGAAGACGGCGATGTTGATCTGCGCCATTTCCGTGCTGGCGGTTATTTTTGTTCTGTACTCGGGCGGTAATCTGTGGCTGGCCGTGGGGTTGATCAGCATTGCGGCGGCCGCGCATCAAGGATGGTCGGCTAATTTATTTACGTTGGTATCGGACACATTCCCGCGGAGTGCGGTTGGCTCCGTGGTGGGTTTGGGCGGATTGGGCGGCGCGATTGGAGGCATGCTGGTGGCCCCGGCAATCGGCTATTGGCTGGGATTTTCACATGGGGCATACGGCCCGCTGTTTGTGATAGCGGGCTTAGCATACCTGATCGCGCTGGGCATTATTCAACTGCTGGTGCCGAAGCTGGAGCGCACTACTATTTGATCTCGCGGCGGTCTATAGGCGGCAGATAAGAAGCTCCCGCTCATAGATAATTTGCGGCGGCAGATGATCGTGGAGCATGATAAACAGCTCCTCATGGTCGATCACTTCCTGGCGCCAGGCGGCGCGATCAAAAGACTGCAAGCGATCAAAGTCTTCGCGCGAGAAGGCGAGGCCTTTCCACTCGATATCCTCATAGCGCGGCATCCAGCCGATGGGCGTTTCCTTGCCGAGCGCGCGCCCACGGGCACGATCGACAATCCACTTCAGCACGCGCATGTTTTCGCCGAATCCGGGCCAAAGAAATTTTCCATTTTCATCCTTGCGGAACCAGTTCACATGGAAGATGCGAGGCGTCTCACTGAGCGACCGCTGCATCTGAATCCAATGGCGGAAATAATCGCCCATGTGGTATCCGCAGAACGGGAGCATGGCCATGGGATCGCGACGCACCTTACCGACGGTGCCGGCGGCTGCGGCCGTCATCTCCGAACCCATCGTGGCGCCCATATAAACGCCCGCACTCCAATTGAAACCCTGGTAGACCAGCGGCATCGTGGTGGCACGGCGGCCTCCGAAGATGATGGCGCTTAGCGGCACGCCATGCGGATCTTCCCAGGCGGGATCGATTGTCGGACATTGCGAGGCGGGCGCGGTGAAGCGGGCATTGGGATGGGCCGCTTTGGCACCGGTCTCCCTGGCAATCTGCGGCGTCCACTTGCGGCCCTGCCAATCGGTACATTCGGCGGGGGGCTGATCCGTCATGCCTTCCCACCAGACACCGCCTTCGGGAGTTAACGCGACATTGGTAAAAATCGTATTGCGCGACAATGCGGCCATCGCATTGCGGTTCGTCTTCATCGATGTCCCCGGAGCGACACCGAAGAAGCCCGACTCTGGATTGATGGCGCGCAGGCGGCCATCCTTATCAGGCCTGATCCAGGCGATGTCGTCGCCCACGGTCCAAATTTTCCAACCCTCAAAAGCATCGGGAGGAATCAACATCGCGAAATTGGTTTTGCCGCAAGCGCTGGGGAAGGCAGCGGCTACGTAGGTCTTCTCACCCTTTGGATTTTCCACGCCGAGGATGAGCATGTGCTCAGCCATCCAACCTTCATCGCGGGCGATGTTGGAGGCGATGCGCAAGGCGAAACACTTCTTGCCCAGCAGCGCATTGCCGCCATAACCAGAACCATACGACCAGATCTCACGCGTCTCTGGAAAGTGTACGATGTACTTATCGGAATTGCAGGGCCATGGAACGTCTTTCTGGCCGGGGGCGAGTGGTGCGCCGACGCTGTGCATGCAGGGGACGACGCGCTTTTCGCCTTTGTCGATTTCCTTGAAGACCGGCAGACCGATGCGGGCCATGATGCGCATGTTGACGACGACATACGGAGAGTCTGTTAGCTGCACACCGATCTGGGACATCGGAGAGCCGACCGGCCCCATGCTGAATGGCAGCACATACATTGTGCGGCCCTGCATGGAACCATCGAAAAGTTCTTTCAACTTCTTGCGCATCTGAAATGGCTCGACCCAATTATTGGTGGGGCCGGCGTTATCTTTGGAAAGCGAACAGATGAACGTCCGGTCTTCGACGCGGGCGACATCGCTGGCATCGGAGCGAGCGTAGTAGCATCCGGGCCAAAGCTCCTGGTTCAACTCCGTTAGGGTACCGGCGGACATCATCTCAGCGCACAGCTGGTTATTCTCTTCTGGCGTACCATCCACCCAATGGATGGCGGCCGGCTTGGTGAGCCGGGCCATTTTCTCAACCCAGCGAAGGAGATGGTTATTTTCGCTCAGGACCTGTGAGACATCACGCGGGCTCAGTACGGGATTGCGATCGTTCTTCATATAAAGGAGGCTGATCGTCAGGGATCAGATAGTAACAGGATAGCGTCAACCGGCGGGTGCGGCCGGTAGTTTAAAATCGAAAGTAGCGATCAAATCACGTGGGGGCGTAGCTCAGCTGGATAGAGCATCGACCTTCTAAGTCGAGGGCCGTAGGTTCGAGTCCTACCGCCCCTACCACTCGATTCCATTTGCTGCCCCGGAGCGACCTTTAGAAGTGAATTTTGCCCACGAATTCGAACACCCGGGGATTGCCGGCGCTGGTGATGCTTCCAAATGCAGCGGCTCCGAAGCTGCCATTGGGATCGTTAAGGCCGGGCGTATTGGAGACGTTAAAAGCCTCAGCGCGGAACTCGAAGTTGTAGCGCTCCGCGAGGTGGAATGTCTTTCCGAGCATGAGATCGGCCTGCTGCAGACCGGGACCACGGATGGGGTTTCGCGAGCTGTTGCCAAGCGTAAATTGCGGAGCCTGGGTGAAAACCAGCGTGTTGAACCAGCGTGCGGCGCTACGCATGTCGAAGTCATTCGGATTGCTAATGCGATTCGGACGCTGCACGGCGAAGCCTAGATTCGAGTTCAGATTTGTGGCTTGCGTAACGGCAACGGCGTCGCCCGATTGCACTCGAACGAGTCCTCCGATTTGCCACCCGGAAATTTTCCACAAGCGCGGAACTTCGTATACCCAGCCTGCCGAGAATACGCGCGGAATATCGCCGCTGGAGACATCCTTTTCCAAGCGACGGTTGAAGGCGTCGGCCGCGCCGGTGGTGTTCAAAACCGGACCGGTGAAGATGGTCTGCGAGAACACGCTGGAAGCGTCGTCGATCAATTTCGAGAAGGTATAAGCCAGGGTGAATGTCAGCCCTCGCGAGAAGCGCTTCTCTAGTTTGGCTTGCACCGCGTTGTATTTCGAATTGCCGACGTTATCGCGAAAGAGCGCGACAGTTGTGAATCGGGGGAAGGCTCGAAGCAATTGTTGTTGGGCGATTGTCGTGGCCCCGAGCGAAGAAGATGCGGGTATCTGGCCGGAGTATGGGTTCGGAACCTTGGCCAGCAGAGCTTGACCCATAGAAAGGTATCGCGCGGGCAGTTGGTTGATATTGGCGTCGGGAATGCCAAGGCGCGTGTTTTTCGATCCGAGGTAACCGGCTTCGAAATTCAGATCGCGGCCAAACGTTTTCTGGACCGTGAAGTTCCACTGCTGCGAGTACCCGGAGCCGCTGTTGCGATCCACGCCGAAGACGCCTTGGCCCAAGCCCGAGTTGGGATTCGGCGGAGTGGGCTGGACCGTTGGGCCCTTGGCCAGGATAAAAGCGGGATTCACATTGTCTTGCGACTGCTGGCCGATGGTTTGGATAAACGGAAATTGGGGGATGGTGAAAGGGGTGGTAATTCCAGTTTGTTCGAACCACACCATTCCGTAGCCGGATCGAATTACCCACGAATCGCGGACACGATAAGCGAGGCCGATGCGTGGGCCGAAATCACAGCAGGCAAGCTCCCGTCCAGTGTGGGGAAAATCCAAAACCTGGGTCTTCAGGTTGAAGATCGCGTCCTGATTGCGCACTTCGGTGGAGGGGAAATTCAGGGTGTAGCGCGTACCGATGTTGACGGTCAGGCGGCTGGATAGCTTCCAATCGTCGGCCACGAAAAATTCGGCGATGTGCGCGCGCTGTTGAATTACCTGCTTCTGAATGTCGATGGAAAAAGCATTCACTTGCCCTAGAAGCAGTGACGCCACGCTGTTGCCGCCGGCGCTGCCGCTATTTGTTCCCGTAGTATTGAACGAAAATGTACCCGACGGATTGGGCGGGTTGAGAATGTCGAGGGCTTCCCGGCGGAGGTCCGTTCCGACCTTGATCGTATGACGCCCGCGAACCATCGAGAACGTATCCAAATACTCTGTCACAGACGTCGTGAAATTAGAGTTAGACGCAGTGGTCGGTCCAATTTGTTGATACCCGCTGACCGCGAATGTTGGGAGCACGGAGGCAAAGGAATTGTCGGGAATGCCGGGAATAGAGATGCCGCCGTTTTGCAGTGAAGCCTGTTTCAGGTCGCGCCGCGTATAGCCGAAGCGGGCTTGGTTTAGGGTGCTTGGCGATAGGGTCCAATTATAATCGCCGGCGATTCCATCACTGCGAGTAGTGGCGTGCCCGATGACGCCTGAGCTCAGCAGGCCGCTACCATCGGGCAGAGGCGAAACCGGAGTGTCGTCATCGCGCAGGTAGGAATAACGGGCGAAGACGCGGTGCTTCGACCCAAAGTAACGATCGAGGCGAGTGTCGAACTGATCCTGATTGTCGGGCTCGGCGGCGGTGCGCACGAAATTATTGGCGGTTCCAGGCAAGTTCGGCGCGGGGTAATGCTGCAAAATTTGCTGCGCCACTGGATCGATACGGTTCAACGGAATCGCGCTGTTGGGAAATTGCTGGCGGGGAGAAGTGGCCGGGTCGTAAATCGCGGTGCTGAAGATTCCCTGCCTCTGGGCAAGCGTCGGAACGGTACTGAATCGGGTGATGCCGGTACGTAAGCGCGTGCCCTGCCAGTCGGCGAAAAAGAATGTCTTATCCCTCTGGATGGGACCGCCCACCGCCACGCCATATTGGTTGCGGCGAAACTCGGGATTCGGACCGGGCTGGGCGAAATAGTTTCGCGCGTTCAGATTTTCATTGCGGAAAAACTCGAACAGCGTTCCGTGAAACACATTGCCGCCGGACTTACCAATTACCAATACGGTGCCGCCGTTGGAACGTCCATACTCGGGCGAGTAGGCGTTGATATTCAGGCGGAACTCTTCTATGCCGTCGATGATCGGGTAGAAAGCCACTTGACCGGGCTCAGGCTGCAGAACGCTGATGCCATCGTAAATATATTCATTCGTACGCGGCCGGCTGCCGTTGATTCGCGGGAGCAACGAGCCGCCTCCCGGCAAGGCTACACCTGGCGACAAGGCAATGAGTGGGATGAAATTTCGGCCATCGAGCGGCAGCGTCGCCACCTTCTTCTCATCCAGGTTGAAGCTGACTTCGCCGCTGGCCGTTTGCAGCAACGGCGCCGCCGCGGTTACGTCCAACGACTGCGCCGGCTGGCCAATTTGCAGCTGAACCGAAATGGCCGCCCGGTCTCCGATTCGCAAGGTGATGCCCGATTGCCGGTAGGTACGAAACCCGGGTTGCGCCACCGTCAGGACATATTGTCCGGCCGGCAAGCCGAGCAGATGATACTCGCCCCGCTCATCGGAGGTGGCGCTGAAGACGGCCATCGTGGCTTGATCCTGAGCTTGCACGCGGGCTTGTTGGATGTGTAGGCCGGATGGATCTTCGATAGTGCCGAAAAGCTCAGCCCGGCCCGCTTGTCCAAGGCACGGGATGGCGCAAAGAAGCGTGCATAGCAGGGTTCGCATGAATGACAGGTATGAAGTACAGTGTCTAGGATAACAGACAGAATGCGAGGCAGGTTAGGATGGATCTCTGGATTCGACCTCAATGATCAGTTGCCAGCACATTACGAAACGGTTTGGAAAATTCACAGCGGTGAACGACGTCAGCTTTGAGATTTCCGGCGGAATTTGCGCATTGTTAGGCCCGAACGGCGCAGGTAAATCGACACTGGTGAAGCTAATGACGGGCCTGCTAAAACCAGACGCGGGTGATGTGCGCCTCGCGGGGATGGATCCGCTGCAACAGCCTCTGGCGGTAAAGCGCGCGGTTGGCGTGGTGCCCGAAGATCTCGGTCTGTTCGATTCCTTGAGCGTGGAAGAGCACCTGGAACTCGCGGGCTCAGTTTACGGACTGCGAGCGCATGAGACGAAGGCACGCATCGGACCGCTGTTGCGTATTCTGAGCCTGGAGAAAGGACGGGATACATTCCTCAAAGAGTGCTCACACGGGATGCGGAAGAAGACGGCGCTGGCGATGGCATTGATTCACAACCCGCGCGTCTTATTCCTGGACGAGCCGTTTGAGGGCATAGATCCGGTGTCATCGCGGACCATTCGCGACCTGTTAAGCACCGCCGCACAGCGCGGGATCACGGTCTTCCTGACATCGCACACGCTGCCCATCGTCGACCAGTTGGCAACCGAAATCATGATGATCCGGGGCGGGAGCATTGTCTGGAATTCGGCCAAACAAACTACGCCCGCATCGCTGGAAGAGTTGTACTTCGAGTTGGTGGAGCCCATCCCGGTGGAGGAGTTATCTTGGCTGCGCTCTTCGCAATCCTGACCGCGATTAGCAAGGCAGTGAAGCGCGATCTGGGCACGCTGGCGGCGGTTAAGGTAAATAACTTTTTCCTGTTTATCGCGCTGTTGATGTGGGGCGCGGCCAATAGCGGCGTGGAGCCGAAGAGTGCCGAGCCCCTGCTACTGCTGCTGGGATTCCTGCTGCTATTTCCGTTATCGTCCGATCCGCTGGCAAAGATTCCGCCCACGCGGCTGGCGCTTTGGCCACTCTCCAATGGACAACGATTCGCGCTGCGGATTGCGAGCCTGATTATCAGTCCGGTACTGTGGCTGGCCGTTTTACTGCTGCTGCGAACGAAGAGGTTTGGCTTGGCGGCCGGCTTCGTTGGATTCGCGATCGCGATTCAGGCTGTGATGGTACTTGGGAGACAACTACTGTGGCGCGTCCCGCAATCGAATCTGCTGCATTACATCCCGCGTTTTCCAAGCAGACTTGGGGGGTTGATCCAGAACAATATCCGGCAGTTGCTGAGTGTAATGGATTTTTATGTCACGTTGATTATGGCGCTGGGTGCGTACGCCTATCGCTATCTGAATCCGCATTCCGATCCCGAGGCATTTCCGGTTATCGCGATCTTCATCGGGCTGCTGCTAAGCACTTTCGCGCAGTGTTTCTTCGGCTTCGATCTGGGATCGGGCATCACCCGGTACCGTCTGATGCCGTTGCGCGGGTGGCAACTTCTCTTAGCGAAAGATATCGCTTTTCTGGGCGTCCTGGCGATTCTGGTGGCCCCAATGAACCTTGCTTCGGGCATCACTTTTGGACTGTCGGCGGTGGCCATTGGCCATCATCCATCCGTGATGATTCCGCAGGAACAGTATCGTTGGCGGTTTACGGGCAGCCGGCTGTTTCCAGGGGTAGTGCAGGCGATTGTTTCGATAGCGATCGCTTTCGCGGAGAAAAATCGAGGTCCGGCCTATCTCGGTTTGGCCGCGGCGATGTATGTCATCTCGCTGTTCGTCTACGGATATATTTGGGACCGGCGCGGAGTGCGTTAACTTTCGAGTTTGTACTTCGTCTCGGCGAGATGATAGAGCGGACGCCAGACCAGGCGGTTGATGCACACCACCAGCGTCGCCATCACGATTGTGGAAAGCAACAGCAGATCAAACCGGCCGTGATCGGACGCCGAACTGATCTGTGCCCCCAATCCCGTGGTTGACATGATCTGATCCTTGAAATGGAAATACTCGGCGATGATACTGGCGTTCCAGGCGCCGCCGGAAGCCGTCACCATTCCAGTAACAAGATAAGGAAAAATTCCCGGAAGGATCACGGTTCGCCAACGGTCCAGATTGGGAAAGCGAAAAAGGGTGGCCACTTCACGGAGTTCCGTCGGGATGGCCATCGCGCCGGCGATCACGTTGAAGAGTACATACCATTGCGTGCCCATCAGCATTAAAAGGATGGATCCGACGCCCATTCCGCCGCCGATTTTGATGAGGCCGAGGAGCACCACGGGAAAAAGAGCGGTGGCTGGAACCGACGCCGCGATTTGCGTAAGCGGTTGAGCGATTTTCGCCAAGCGGGGATTGAAGCCGATGGCGACTCCAGCCGGGATGCACCATGCGGCCGCTAATAGTAGCGCGATGTTCACACGGAGGAAGGTGGCCGACGCGCCGATGAGCGTCGTTTGTACTTCCTGTTTCGTGATCGCACCGAGCATTCCGAGAGTTTTGGCGATTCCGTAGATCCCGACGGCGATCAACAGAATGGCCAGGGTGATGAAGACCGCATTAAGCCATGATCTGGGAGCTGCGGTCTGCTTCGGTTGATGAGCCCGATGGGCGAAGAACAGATTCATCTTTTCGGCTACCGGTTGCGCGGTACGAATCCGTAGCGCTTCCAGCAAAGCCGAGCGCCGTAACATTTGCAGAACGAACGATTGCGGCGCGGACCCGCTATCTACCTGTTCCATCTTGAACTTATCCGCCCAGGCTATGGCCGGTCTCCAAATCAGCTGGTCGATCAGGATAATTACGCCGATCATGGCGCCCAGTCCCCAGAGCATGGAAGCAGTATCGCCCGCGCTGGCGGCGGTTTGCAGATAGGATCCGAGCCCCGGGAGGCGAAAATCGCGCTTGCCTAAAACGAACATCTCGCAGGCCATGAGGAAGAACCATCCGCCCGCCACCGATACCATTGAGTTCCACAGGAGTCCCATGGCTCCATAGGGCAATTCGAGCTCGAAGAATCGCTGCCAGGCGCCGAAGCCGTAAATTTTGGACGCTTCGGAAAGTTCTCGAGGAATGGAATTGAGAGAGGAATAGAAGCTGAATGCCATGTTCCATACCTGGCCGGTAAAGATGAGGATGATGGCGCCCATCTCGATTCCAATCTGGCGCGCTGGAAAGAGAGAGACCATCGCCAACATGACGCCGGGAAGGAAGCTCAAAACTGGAATCGATTGCAGTACGTCGAGCAATGCAATCATCACGCCGCGCAATCGGGGATTGTTAGCGGCGATGTAACCATAGCCGATGGCGAAGACCAGGCTAAGCAGATAAGCGATACCGATGCGAACCAGCGAGTAAAAAGCGTACCACGGTAAAGCAAGCGGAGAGTGCGATATTTCCGTGGCCGGCGTCGCGGCGCTGAACCAATACTGGGCGATGGCGAGCATGCCGTAAAACACGGCGATCACCGCTGCGAACACGCCGAGATCGAGGAGTACCGGCCAGGTGCGTTCCCGGATAACGGAACCGCTCAGCACCGGAAAGGGCGTCATGACTGAGCCAATGTCTCGGCGGATTCGTCTACCTCATCGGGGATGAAAAACAGCTCGGCCTTAGCGTCATGATCGAACAGTTCGGCGTAGCGACCCCACTGAATGGCCGTTTCCAGCTGACGTTCGCTTTCCTCTTCGCTGAAATGTTCTTCCAGCGTGTCAAAGAAAAAATCATCGGGCAGCTCGTGGTTGGCTTTCGCTTGTAGCGACTTGGCGATCTGCCGTACCAACGCTATGTTTTGCAGAGCGGCTGTGCGGAAAAGCAACTTCCGCTCCAAGATGTCGGCTTGGGCATAGGCCGCGCCATCGGGCGTCAATTCGACGTCGCCTCCCGACACTATTAGCAGGCCAAGCTGGGAAGCAGACTCAACGATGGGCAGCATGTCGTCCACTTCGAACGCGAGGTCATCGGCCAGCCGGTAAATCACGTCGCGACCGCCGCGCTCAAATAGAATCTCGATCAATCCGGTAATGGCGCCGGGGCGGGAATGCGGAATCATCGGATACTTAGCTATCTTTTCCGGCTGCGGTGTAGTGGACCCGTCCGGAGCGGCAGGATCGGAATCGGGGCGCGTTAGAACGCCGTAGATATAATCCACGAGCCGCAGAAAGGGCGCCGCTTTCCGATCGCGCGGGTGCACCAGGCCTACCTTGAAATCGGTGCGGATACGTCCCGGATTTTTGCCCAAGACGATGATCCGGTCAGCCAGCAGAACGGCCTCTTCGATGTTGTGCGTGACGATAAAGATGGCCCTGGTGGGTATACTTTTATCGTCCCATAATTGCAGGAGTTCGCGGCGCAGAGATTCCGAGGTTAGAACATCCAAGGCCGAGAATGGTTCGTCCATGAACAGGACTTCGGGCTCCACGACCAAAGCCCGGGCGAATCCGACGCGCTGTTTCATGCCGCCGGAGAGTTCCTTGGGATAGGCATCTTCGAAGCCATCGAGGCCTACGACATCGATGATTTTCAAACTGCGTTTCCGCCGTTCCGACGATGCGACGCCCCGCGCCTTGAGCGGCGCTTCCACATTCTCCATGACCGTCAGCCAGGGGAAGAGGGCAAAACTTTGGAAGACGATAGAGACGTTCACTTCCGTTTCAACCACCGGTTTGCCGTGCCAAAAAACCTGCCCCGCCGATGGCTTGGAGAGTCCGGTAAGCATGCGCAAGAGTGTCGATTTCCCGGAGCCGGAAGGTCCGAGAACGGCGAGAATTTCGCCGGTGGCAATGGAGAGATCTGTAGGAGCGATTACCTGGATCCTGGTCTCGTCGCCTTCCCCGTAGAACTTTTCTATTTGCCGCGCTTCGATGATGGCATCTTGCACCGTACGCTCCTTCGTAAGTGGACTCTGGGCCGCCGGCCGTGGAGAGCCGCGACGCGAAAGTTACGCCTGGGATGACTTCGAGGCGTCGGCCGATGTTATTGTGACTGCCGGCGATTACGATCGCGTTACGCCAAAGTCTCGACGGGTTCGGCTGTAATCTGGGGTGCAAACTTTCGATCGACGTACTTATTGAGAAGTTCAATAAACTCGGCAACGATGTGATCGCCGCGCAAGGTCAGCGCTAGTTTGCCGTCGATGTACACCGGCGCCACCGGATCTTCGAATGTACCCGGAAGTGAGATTCCGATATTGGCGTGCTTCGATTCGCCGGGGCCGTTTACGATGCAGCCCATCACCGCGACTCTCATCTCTTCGACGCCAGTATATTTCTCCCGCCAGACCACCATTTGCTCACGCAAATAATTTTGGATCTGGTCGGCCATATCCTGAAAGAACGTGCTGGTGGTTCGGCCGCAACCCGGGCAAGCCGTTACCTGTGGCGTGAAGCTACGGAGTTCCAGGGCCTGCAGAATTTGTTGGCAAACAATCACTTCGTCCGTTCGATCGCCGTTGGGCAAAGGTGTTAGCGATGTGCGGATGGTATCCCCGATGCCTTCCTGGAGGAGCACGCCGATTGCCGCCGTACTGGACACGATGCCTTTGGAGCCAAGGCCAGCTTCGGTAAGTCCGAGATGCAGCGGATAATCGCATCGCGCGGCCAACATGCGATAGACAGCGATCAAATCCTGAACGCCGCTAACCTTTGCGCTGAGGATAATTTTGTCATGGGCGAGCCCGAAACTCTCGGCGTTGCGCGCCGATTGCAGAGCACTGACGACGATCGCGTTCATCGTCACGGCCTTTGCGTCCAGCGGTTCGTGGCGGAGACTATTCTCGTCCATCATCCGCGTGAGCAACGCCTGATCGAGTGATCCCCAGTTGACACCGATGCGAACGGGGCGATCGTTTTGAATGGCGATCTCAATCATGGTTCGGAAATTGTCGTTCTGCTTCTTGCCGATATCGACGTTTCCAGGATTGATACGATACTTCGCCAACGCTTTCGCGCAGTCGGGATATTTCTTCAAGAGCAGATGGCCGTTGTAGTGAAAATCGCCAATGATAGGAACGCGAATGCCGAACTTATACATTGTTTCGGCGATCTTCGAGACGGCTTTCGCCGATTCATCGTTATTAACAGTGACGCGAACCAGCTCCGAGCCGGCATTGGCGAGGGCCATCGACTGATTCACGGTGGACATCACGTCGGCTGTATCGGTATTGGTCATGGACTGGACGACAATGGGGTTTGCCCCACCGACTTTCACCCCACCAATATCCACGGCCACGGACCGGCGTCGCGCAGAAGCTGCCATGATTCCCTCCAGAATTCTTTATTCTAACAAGGATGCTTCTTGAAACCGAACGCCTGCGCCTGGGCCGCTGGTATCCCGGCGACTGGCTGGCATTCCGCACGCTCTCGACTGATCCGGAGGTGATGCGTTATATCAATGACGGGTCCCCATGGAGCGATGAACAAACCCGGGGATTTATCGACAACCAGATGCAGGGCTTCGCTCGCAACGGGTTTTGTTGCTGGAAACTGGAGAGAAAAACAGACGAGAGGGTGATAGGCTTTTGCGGCCTGCAACCCTTGCGGGACACTCCAGACATCGAAATTGGATGGTGGCTGGCGCGGGATTGCTGGGGCCTGGGATTGGCGAGCGAAGCGGCGCAAGTGGCGATGCACGATGGTTTCAGGCGGATTGGTCTGCCGCGGATCGTGGCGATCGCCCAACCGGAGAATGCGGCGTCGATTCATGTGATGGAGAAGCTGGGAATGACCTATGAAAGCCGGCAGGTGCGCCGGGGCTTCGATGTCGTGCTGTATGCGAAGACTCGTTGAGGCTCGCGGGTTCTCCAGTGAATGCGCTAAAATGTTTGCACACAGCGTGGAACAGATCGGCCGGTATCAGGTAATCGGGGAGCTAGGGCGCGGGGCGATGGGCATCGTGTACCGCGCGGTGGATCCGGCGTTGAAGCGCACCATCGCGATCAAGACGATTCGCCTGACAGAATTGACGGATCCCGCCGAACGCGATCGTTTGCGTGAGCGTTTATTTCGCGAAGCACAATCGGCTGGCATTCTCTCGCACCCCGGCATCGTCACTATCTACGACATCGCCGAAGAAAATAATCTCGCATACATCTTCATGGAGTTCGTGAACGGACCTCCGCTGGAGAAGTTGCTGCTGGTGGAGCAGACGCCGGACAAGGATACGATTCTCGGGATATTTCAGCAGACCGCGGCGGCCCTGGATTACGCCCATAAAAAGGGCATCGTCCATCGCGACATCAAGCCCGCCAACATCATGGTGCATGAGGATGGCACGGCGAAAATCACCGACTTTGGAGTCGCGAAAATCGTCTCGCAGCAGATGACGCAAGCTGGCGCGATGATGGGCACTCCCAGTTATATGTCGCCGGAACAGGTGCAAGGCGGGGCCATCGATGGACGAGCCGATCAGTTTGCACTCGCCGTGATCGCCTACGAAGTGTTGACGGGAGAAAAACCGTTCGCCGCCGAGTATCTGCCAACATTACTTTTCAAAATTGTTCGCGAAGATCCGGTTGCTCCGCAGCGTTTGAATCCCACGCTTTCTTCGCAGACCGAACCGGTATTACTGAAAGCGCTGGCCAAGTTACCTGAGGATCGTTACACAACCTGCACCGAATTCATTACCGCGCTGATGGTGGCTTGCAAGGCCAAGGAAGACTGGATCCCACTGCCGCGCGGCACCAGCCAGAATATGCCGACGGCTTCGGCGCTGACGGAAAGTTCCTTTACGCTGATGGATCTCTCCATGTCGCCGAAGAGGGTCTCGGCGGAGTCTCATGATGCGCCGCAAGTG
This sequence comes from Bryobacterales bacterium, assembly GCA_038239345.1. Taxonomy (GTDB): domain Bacteria; phylum Acidobacteriota; class Terriglobia; order Bryobacterales; family Bryobacteraceae; genus JBBSEX01. The sequence continues at coordinate 41,836 of JBBSEX010000020.1, read as the reverse complement.
CTGGTGATTCCTGAACGCCGTCCGGAATCGAAACAGGTCTCCGACACGGCGTCGGAAACCATCGCCGGTACCGTGGCCGATCCTCTGCCAGCCCGTCCACCGCGGCGTTTGGAGGATGAACCGCCAAGCCATCTGGTTCGTAATCTGGTGGCAGCCGCTGCCGGAATCGCCGTCGTGTTACTGCTCATTTTTGGATATCAGAAGTTTGGCGGTACAAAGAAAGAAGCGCCGGTGGTTGCCCAGGACAAGGGGCCTGTCGATTCCGACAAGGGAACTCCCACGACGATTCCAACGACTAAAACCAATGGCAGCCGTACCGTTCAAAAGGGAACGACGCCCGTGGTCCCAGTGGGAGGCGGCACCGTGGTAGAACGACTGCCTAGCTCCCGCGAATCGGCGCTAGCGGTGAATTCGACACCCGCCGGTGCGCACGTCGTTTTTTCAGGCGACCCGCCGATGTCCTGCACCACACCGTGCACCCTTCCCATGACGTCTGGACGCCATACGCTTACCGCCAGCCTGGATGGTTATAAAGAGGCGATGCGAATCTTTGAGAGTCCGCGCGACAATACAATTTCGTTGAACCTGGAAACGCTGCAAGGGATGCTGAGCGTGGTCTCGACGCCTTCCGGCGCGAGCATTTTTATCAACGGCCAAAAGCGCGCCGAGGTTACTCCGGCCGTCTTGCATTTGCTTCCCGGCAAGTACCGTTTGAAAGTGGAGAAAGACGCCCAGCACGACGAGTTTGAAGTGGAAGTCAAAGATGGCGTAATGGTAAGCCGCAAGGTTGAATTTCAATGAAATATTCCCGCCGCCAATTACTACAGTTAGCCGCCGCCGCGAGTTTCATGCCGCGCTTTACATCGTCGGCAGCCGACCGGGCGAAGATGAACATGATCGTGCGATCGATACGTCCGGAAGATCTGGAGATGCCTCTGGACGGCTTTCGAATGGCGATCACTCCCATTGAGCGGTTCTATGTGCGGACGCATGTCTACGTACCCAAGGTGAATCCGGCTACGTGGAAGTTGACGGTGGACGGCGAAGTGAATTCGCCACTTGCACTTACCCTTGACGATTTGAAGAAGCTGCCACGCGTGGATCTTGTGGCGGTGCTGGAATGCGCCGGTAATGGACGGGCGTTTTATACTCCGCACCTTCCCGGTGTCCAATGGCAATACGGCGCCGTCGGCTGCGCGAAATGGACCGGAGTCCGGCTGGCCGATGTCCTGAAGAGGGCCGGCATCAAGGCGTCGGCGAAACAATTACTGATGGACGGGGCGGATGTACCGCTGGGCAAGATGGCCGATTTTCAACGGACCATCGACGTGGAGAAAGGGCTGCATCCCGACACCCTGCTTGCTTTTGAGATGAACGGCGAGGCGCTGCCCGCGTCTCATGGATTTCCCCTGCGTTTGATCGTACCGGGTTGGGCTGGCGATTCCTGGATGAAGTGGGTGCAAGGGATTCACGTATTAAGCGGCGAGTTCGATGGATGGTGGATGAAGAACGCCTATCGCTATCCGGTGCGCTTGGGTGCGCCGGGAGCTCCTGTCGATCCGTCATTGACGCGCCCGTTAACCAGCATCCATGTAAAATCCGTGATCGCCGCGCCGTTGGACAAAGCGAAACTGCCCCTCGGCGGGCCGGTGAGTGTGACTGGCATGGCTTGGTCGGGCGAGTCCGGCCCGGTCACCGGCGTCGATGTTAGCGTGGATGGCGGGCGCAATTGGAAGGCGGCGAATCTGGTGGGTTCATCCACCCGTTATGGCTTTCGCCAGTTTGAATATTCGTGGACGCCCGAGCAGGCCGGCTATTACAACGTCATGGCTCGCGCCACGGATACCGGTGGCGACAAACAGCCGTTCACGGAAGAGTGGAATCCGTCGGGCTATCAATGGAACGTGGTCCACTCCGCGGGCATCGACATGGTGGAAAGATTGAACGAAGTTGCGCCGGCGCAGGCAAATCAACCGGCGGCGACGACTGCCACTGGGGATGTGCCGAAGGACTACGGAAACACCTGCCTGACGTGCCACGAAGAAGACATCGTGCGCGCCCAGCGCTTGACTAAGGCACAGTGGGATCGGGAGCTGAATAAAATGTCGGGGTGGGGAGCTCCGGTGACGCCTGACAATCGCAGCGGGATTCTGGATTATCTGGTGAAGAACTTTGGTCCCGATAGCGCGCGCTAAGCGATGGCTGGGAAGATCTTCCGTGACAATTAATTAAGATGCCCCAACTGCCATTTGAAATCACGCCGGCCGAGGTAAAGACGGCGCTCGACGGCGGAGCCAAGCTGCACCTGATTGACGTTCGTGAACCGTTTGAACATCAGATAGCGCGCATCGATGGGGCTGTGCTGATTCCCATGAATACGGTTCCCGCATCCTTACAAACCCTGGAGGGGCAGGCCGACGAAGCCCCGCTGATTGTTCTTTGCCACCACGGGGCACGCAGTCTGCAGGTGGTGAATTGGCTGCGCAATCAGGGCGTCGAAAGCTGCCAGAGCATGGCTGGTGGAATCGACCGCTGGAGTATCGAAATCGACGGCTCGATTCCTCGATATTAGACAAGGGGAGCAATGAGCCTCGAATCGATATTCTCGGTTTGCAACTTCCTGGTTCTTCCTGGTTGGATGCTGCTTATTTTCATTCCGCAATGGAAGTGGACGCAGCGCGCTACGGCCTTCCTTACGCCGGTTCTGTTGGGCATGGTGTACATCGCGCTGTTCGCAACGAATCGCGGACAAGGTGGCGGTTTCGGATCGTTGGCGCAAGTTGCGATGCTGTTTCAGAGTCCCGCCGTGCTGCTCGCGGGCTGGGTCCATTATTTGGCGTTTGATCTTTTCGTTGGCGGCTGGGAAGCTCGCGATGCGCTGCGCCTCGGCATTTCCCGATGGTTGGTGGCGCCGTGTTTGTTACTGACGTTCATGTTGGGACCAGCCGGACTATTTTCATACCTTTTACTACGTTACGTGTTACGCCGGCGTATCGATCCGGAATGAACAGCCGCTATATTCGCGAAGTTTTTCGAGTAAGCCCTCCGCTGGCGATCACGGCCTGGATCAACTTCGCTCTCCTGTTGTTATCCGCCGCAGCGGCGATGTTCGATGCGCGCACGATCCTCGGATTGAACGCCTGGATCAAGCCGATGAAATTTGAAATCTCCATCGTCATCTACACGGTGACCGTGGCGTTGTTACTGCGCTACGTTGCAGATAAACGCCGGGCCGTTTCGATAATCGGGTGGGGAATCGCGGTATCGATGATGATCGAAATCGTCTGTATCGACATGCAGGCCTTTCGCGGCACGACATCCCATTTCAATGTCAAGAATGCGTTTGACGCGGCGGTTTTTACCTTGATGGGGATCGCGATTGTGAACAGCACGCTACTGGCGGCATATCTGTTGCTCTTATTCCTGCGGCGGGTGCCGGCCCTGGCCTCGGCACACCTGTGGGGCATCCGTCTCGGCTTACTGCTGTTCGTGATCTTCACGATGGAAGGCCTGGTGATGGTTGGGCATTCTGCGCATACGGTAGGGGCGGCGGACGGTGGCCCCGGGCTTCCCTTCGTTAACTGGAGCACCCGCGCCGGCGATCTGCGCGTGGCGCATTTTCTGGGTATGCATGCACTGCAGATCTTTCCCATCGCCGGGTGGCTGCTATCCCAGCGACAGGATCGGACGGCGATGCAGTTGACGGCGTTGTTCACATTTTTCGTCATTTATGTGTCGGGTACAACCTATTTTCTATTGCAAGCGCTGCGCGGCATTCCGATGGTTTTGTGGTAACCTAATTTTCAGACCTCACGCGGGCCCGTAGCTCAGTTGGTTAGAGCGCTACCTTGACACGGTAGAGGTCACAGATTCGAGTTCTGTCGGGCCCACCATCCTGCTTTCATCATCTTGAAATCTCTTGGCAATCATTGACTCAATTGCCATCGCTACTTTTCGGGTTCCGCCGGGCCCACCATCGTGCACACATCCCGCAAACGTTATTCTAAATCCAGCCTTCCCTAGGTCGAATCTACCCGTAAGGACGTACCGTTAATGATCGTCTCCGTGGAGCAGGAAGAGGCTTGGCTTAAGGCGTTGCACGGCTTACCCGCTTGGATTCCGCCGTCTAAGCAAATCCTGATTGTCGCTCCGCATCCCGATGATGAAACGTTGGGCGCGGGGGGATTGATTGCGGCGCAGAGGCGGCTCGGTGTCGACGTTATTGTCGCGGCAGTGACCGATGGCGAGAATGCTTATCCGGAAAATGAGGGCCTGGGCGATTTGCGCCGGCGGGAACAGACTGAGGCGTTGTCGTGTCTGGGTGTGCCAAAAGAGAAGATCGTTCGGTTTGAGTTACCCGACAGCGCGGTGGCATCGCAAGGGTGGAATTTAGTAGAACAGCTTACTTCCCTGGTTGGCGAGAACACTCATATTGTGGCTCCTTGGCACTGCGATTTTCATCCCGATCATGAAGCTTGCGGGCGTGCCGCTGAAAAGGTCGCGCAAGCCGCCGGGGCGACGCTTAGTTCCTATTTCTTTTGGACGTGGCATTTCGGAACCGTTGCATTATTAAACAATTTGCGCCTGCAATGTTTGCCTCTCGACGAGCAATCGCTGGCCGCCAAAGCCAATGCGTTACGCTGTCATCGCTCGCAGTTGGAGCGGGCGATCGGCGAACCCATCCTGCCAGAACGGTTGTTAGCCCCCGCGCGGCGGCGCTTTGAGGTTTTCGCGACCGCATGAAGGACACAGTCAGCCAGGAATTTTTTGACGAAAAGTACCGGCAAAAATCGGATCCCTGGGATTTCGCTTCCAGCGAATACGAACAGAGCCGATACCAAGCTGTCTTCGATGCGCTGCACTACCGGCGCTTTGCTCGCGCCTTTGAACCCGGCTGCTCAATCGGAATATTGACCGAGCGTTTAGCCGCGATTTGCGATCGGGTGGTGGCGGTGGACATTTCGCCAACCGCGGTGGATAGCGCCCGCGAGCGTTGTAAGACCCTGTCTAATGTCGAAATCACATGTGGGGCGCTGCCGGACCTCCCCGCCGGCGATTTTGATCTGGTGGTCATGAGTGAAATTGGCTATTACTTCGACGAGCGGCAATTGACGCTGCTGGCGGAGAAATTGGCCGGCAAAATCCGCAAACCCGGCGTGCTGCTGGCGGCGCATTGGCTGGGTTACTCCGAAGATCACCTGCTGAGTGGCGATCGGGTTCATGAAATATTCGGGGCACTTGCGGATCTAACGGTTGGACACTCCGAGCGCCATGCCGCTTTTCGGCTAGACCGCTGGGAAACAAAATGAACAGGCTGCCGTGGCATATTTGCGTTCTAATCCCCGCCCGAAATGAAGAGGAGTTGCTGCCGCGTTGCTTGCACTCCGTTTTAGCCGCGCGTTGCTTGCTTTCGGGGATCGCGTCCGTCGACATTGTAGTCGCGGTGGACAGCTCCACCGATAGGACGTGGAACATCGCGCAACAGATGGTACAAGGCGATGGAATGGTTGTTCGAACCCAGGCCGGAGCCGTGGGAAGCGCCAGAGCGCTTGCGGCTGAGGTGGCACTGCAGCGATATAGGGGGCCGCGCAAGCGCTGCTGGTTGGCCAATACAGATGCCGATTGCAGTGTACCGGCCACCTGGTTAAGCGAACAGTTAGCGCTTGCGGCGGAGAATGTGGAAGCGGTTGCCGGAACGGTCGATGTCGATACGTTCGAGGGACACGCCGCCTTTGTACAGCAGCGGTTCCGCGAGACATATCTCATCAGGCCGGATGGCTCGCATCCGCATGTGCATGGCGCGAATCTTGGCGTAAGGGCTGACGTCTATCTACGAGCCGGGGGCTGGAACAAGCTGCCGACAGCGGAAGATCACGACTTATGGAACCGGCTATCGGCCATGGGAATTCGTCAGGCTTCGGTGAGCCAGATTAGGGTGATCACCAGCGGCAGAAGAATCGGCCGCGCCCCGCATGGATTTGCCGATGCCCTTGCCGCCCACAATGGCGTATCGGCATGAGTGGCGAGGAACTTCTCGCTAGCTTTCGGTCAATCGCAGCCTTCCGCCTGCCCCTCCCAGGAAGTGGACAGACCGATCTGCGCCATCGCCGTTTGATGGAGATTGGACGTCAGGATCTGGGGCTGGCGCGTCTTGCCGAAGCACATTGGGATGCGTTGGCGATTCTAGGGGAAGCTGGGCGCGAGCCTCAACCAGGCGCTAACTATGGCGTGTGGGCGTCGGAAATTCCGGGCCAAGAGTTACGGCTGGAGTCGGCGGACGGACAGCTGGCGATTAGCGGCAGAAAGCGATTTTGCAGTGGCGCCGGGTTGGTTGACCGCGCACTGGTAACAATCGGCTTTCCCGAAGCCCTATTGATCGACGTGGATGTTCGAAACAATGCAGCCTCGGTGTGTTTTGATGAATCGGCCTGGAAGACCGGGGCATTCCGGGAGACAAGAACGGCGACCGCGACATTCGATGCCCTCTCTGTTTCAAGAGAACGGATAATCGGCGGACCCGGCTGGTACGTCAATCGACTTGGATTTTGGCATGGGGCTTGTGGACCCGCGGCTTGCTGGGCCGGCGGCGCCGAGGGACTGGTGGATTACGCCCTGCGCCAGACTCGCGAAGATCCACACACTCTGGCGCATCTGGGAGCCATGCGAGCCGCCGTATGGGCGCTGCGTTCTTACCTGGATGCGGCAGGCCGCGAAATCGATGAAGGTGCCGATACAATAACGAGCGCTCGGATTCGAGCCTTGACGGTACGGCATCTGGTGGAACAAGCGTGTACCGACATACTACGGCGCCTTCCACGCGCTTATGGACCGCACCCATTGGCGTTCGACGAAGATATTTCGCGCCGATACCAGGAGCTGGACCTCTATCTAAGGCAGTCCCATGCCGAGCGAGATCTGGAATCAATAGGGCGCGATCTGAAACAGCAGCAAGTTTAGTTACCGCGCAGCTTGCTTGTGGCGGCCAGAGCGAAGAGGCGTTGCTTAGCCCGCGGTACCAGACGATCGCCCGCGCGGACGAATCGCATAAAATAACAGCAGCGGAGAACACACGCATGCGCGGGATTTACTATTTTCATGTAGCAGCGGCACTCGGAATCGCCGCCTCCGGTTTACTGCAGGCACAGAATGAAGACGCCCTACGGCGGATTTTTGAGGGCCGGCAGGTGACGGTTAAACTCGATATGCCGGCTGATGTTTCAGGAGTCGACGTTTATCCGGAGCGCGAGTATCCGGTCGATTATCGCAAGGTTGGCGATTCTATCAGGCACTTCGGAGTGAGCTTGCGGCAGGGCGATACCGTCACGATCACAAAAATTCATCTCAAAGACAAGTACATCGAGTTCCAGCTGGGCGGTGGCGGATACGGAACCTTCACTGACGTCATGGCGGCGCCCGGTGTGCCCAACACCAGCGTCCCGAAATCGCGGCATGAGAAAGATCTGGAAGCAGAGCGCGAGGTGGCCGAGCCCGATCGGCGGCGGCGCATCGACGACGAACTGGACGACCTTCGCCGCCGGCGCGAGCGGGAGCAAGCCCGATTGCAAATGCAAGCCGCAAAGGTGCGCGCCCAAAACCAGGAATTGGAGATGGAAAATCGGACGCACTCCGGTTCACGTTTCAATATACGGTTTCAACGCTTCCTGCCAGCGGACGTGGTGAATCCTGAAGGGTTCATGAACGCTATGTCCCCTTACGTCGATTTTTCATCGATGCGCTTCAATTCCACGCATGGATCGGAGCCGGTGATGGATCGCCCACTCCCGCGCTCGCTTCCCGTTCGCAAGGGTATGTCGGAAGATCAGGTCAATGCGGCGCTCGGCCGGCCTCTTACTCGCGACAGCAGACTTGTGGAAGGTCTGGAAGTTGTCGAAGCCGATTACCGGACGAATGAAGCGACGGTCAGCGTGCAGTTCGTGAACGGGGTGGTTACGAACTTCCGGATTTCCGGGCAATAAATCAGTACAGAATACGCGTCCGAATCGTGCCCACGATCTCGTCCAGGCGGCGCTTGACGATCATCGCGTCTTCCCGCTCGATGTTCTCGATATCGATTACGACGTAGCCGATCTTACCGTTTGTTTGCAAATATTGGCCGGCGATATTGATCTGCTCTTCGGAAAAGACGGCGTTAATCTTCGACAGCACGCCCGGTTGGTTGCGATGAATATGCAGGATACGGTGCTTGCCCGGATACTCCGGCAGCGACACTTCGGGAAAATTGACAGCGGACAGAGTGGACCCGTTGTTGCTGTACTTGATGAGCTTGCCGGAGACCTCAAGCCCGATGTTTTGCTGCGCTTCTTCCGTACTGCCGCCGACATGCGGAGTGAGGATTACATTTTCCAGCCCGCGCAAAGGCGACTCGAATTCCTCTCCTGTTTTCGGTTCTTCGGGAAACACATCGATTGCGGCGCCACCAAGATGGCCGGATTTCAAGGCGGCGGCGAGGGCCTCAATATCCACCACAGTCCCGCGCGCGGCGTTGATAAATCCCGCGCCGGGTTTCATCTTCGCAAACTGCGCGGCACCGATCATCCCAGCGGTTTGTTGGGTTTCAGGAACATGCAGCGTTACGACATCCGCCGCTTCCAGCACGGCGTTCAACGACGAAACCGGCCGCGCGTTTCCGAGCGCGAGTTTGGTTTCGATGTCGTAATAAACCACGTACATTCCCAGCGCTTCGGCAAGCACTCCGATCTGTGTTCCGATATGGCCGTAGCCGACAATGCCGAGCGTCTTTCCGCGAACTTCGTGCGATCCGGTGGCGGTCTTCATCCAGCCGCCGCGGTGTGCGGAGATATTGCGGTGCGGGATGCCGCGCATCAGCAGGATGGTCTCGGCAAGCACGAGTTCGGCCACGCTACGGGTGTTGGAAAAGGGCGCGTTAAATACCGGGACACCCAGTTCCTGCGCCGAATCCAAATTCACCTGATTTGTGCCGATGCAAAAACATCCCACCCCGGTGAGGCGGGGAGCGGACGAAAGCACGCGAGCCGTCAATTGGGTTGCCGACCGGATTCCGATGAAGTAGGCATCCTTCACGGACTCTATCAGCACCTCTTCCGGCAGCGATTTTTGATGATATTCGATCTCCGTATAACCGTCTGCTCGAAAGGCTTCCACCGCGGTCGGATGCACGCCCTCCAGCAGCAGGATTTTGATCTTGCTCTTCTCCAAGGATGTCTTATTCATTGACTAATGAACAGTGTCGCACGCGCCCACTTGCGAGGCTTTCCGGGTACGAACCGGGTTATTGTCGACGCTCAATGCTGACCGTATCGGGAAATAGTGTCAGAGGTGTCTGACACCGCACGCGTCTGGATAAGTCAACGATAAGCGGGTGATACTTTGATATAGTTTCTGGACGTCAGGAGACTGCTTTGAGCTTGCACTTCGAGGACTATTTGCCGGGAGCCCGTTATGCTTCGCGGGGGCGGACCGTGACGGAGTGCGACATCGTCTCCTTTGCCGGATTATCGGGTGACTTTGTCGAACTTCACATGAATGAGGAGTACGCGCGCAAAGGCCCGTTCGGGCAGCGAATCGCCCATGGAGCGCTAATCTTCAGCATCGCCACCGGCCTGATGATTCAGATGGGCGACCTGCACGATACGGTGATCGCGTTCTATGGAGTGGATAGGCTTCGTTTCGTACGCCCGGTGTTCATCGGCGACACGATTCGCGTGACGAAGACGGTAGTTGAGACGAAGCTGAAAGCGCCCGCGCGTGGCGTGGTCACCTTCGATACCACGGTGCTGAACCAGAAGGATGAGCCGGTGCTGGTTTATTTCGACAAGCTGCTGTTGAAGACGAAAGCATGAGCGACGCGTCCGCGCTGGAAGGTGTAACGGTGCTGGATCTTACTCGCCTTCTGCCCGGGGCCGTCGCGACGATGTGGCTGGCGAATTTCGGCGCGAAAGTCATCAAGATTGAACAACCGGGAGTCGGCGATTACGCCCGTACGCTGCTCGCGGATGGCCTGAATCCGGTGTTTGGAACGACTAACCGGGGAAAGAAGAGTGTCGCGATCGACCTGAAAGATCCTCGCGGGAAGGAAGCTTTGATGAAACTGGTGGCGACATCGGACGTGGTTATCGAGAGCTTTCGGCCGGGCGTAATGGATCGCCTGGAGCTAGGCTATCCGTGTCTTGCCGAGCGCAATCCACGTGTGATTCACATCGCGCTGAGCGGCTATGGGCAAACTGGACTGCACGCGCAACTGGCGGGGCATGATGTGAATTATCTGGCGATGGGCGGGGTCCTCGATCTCATCGGCGAGAACGATGGACCACCGGTGATTCCGGGCGTGCAGATCGCCGATCTGGCGGGTGGTTCGATGCAATCGGTGATCGGCGTATTGCTGGCGTTGCAGGCCCGGGAGCGAACCGGCCGCGGACAGTCGGTGGATGTTTCGATGACCGATGGCGTCACCGCGCTCTTAGCGATCCCTCTGGCGGCGCTGGCCTCCGGCGCCACGGCGCAGAGACGCGGGAACGAGATCCTGAGCGGACGCTTCGCTTGCTACAACGTGTACCCGGCTCGCGACGGGCGATGGCTGGCGGTAGGCGCGCTGGAGCGAAAATTTTGGGTGAATCTCTGTCGCGAACTACAGCTCGATTCACTGGTTGACGACCAGTTGGCGCCGGAGCCACGGCAAGCCGAAGTCAAGGCTGCAATCTCCGCCGCATTTCGCGCCCGGGACGCCGCGGAATGGTTCGCGCTGCTCGGAAATAAGGATTGCTGCGTGACGCCGGTCCGCACGGCGGAAGAAGTAGCGGCGAATAGTAGTCCGGTGATCCCGCGGATGAGTGAAACACCCGGATTGATTGGGTCCCCCGCACCCGGCTTGGGTGAACATACCGACGAAGTTCTGCTAGGGGCGGGCATCGGCACGGAGGAGTTGCGGGACTTAAGACGGGAAGGCGTTATTCAGTGAATTTGCTTTATAGCCTGCGCCGGGCTGGCAGATATTTCGGCGATCGCATCGCCTGCTATCGCGAGCATGACACTCTGACTTATGCTCACTTAATCGCCCGGGCGTATCAGGGGGCGGCGGCTTTGCGAAAGCTTGGCGTCAACAAGGGTGATCGCGTGGCCGTGTTGATGTTGAACTCGCCGGAATATGTCGAGTTATTTTATTCGTGTCTGATAGCCGAAGCTGTAATCGTCCCAATCAATACGCGCTGGAGCGTGGCGGACGTCGCCTTCGCTATCAACGATTCCAGCTGCGCGGCATTGGTGGTTGACGATCGATTTCTGCCGAACGTCCGGGAGATACGGCAGCTTGCGCCTTGTCTGCAAGCGGTGCTCTTCACCGGCATTGACGCCGCTCCCTCGGCTACGGTCCGGTATGAAGACGCGCTGACGGCGGCTGATCGGGACGCGTATTTGTGGGGGGAAGCGGAGGCCGAAGACCTCGCCGGACTGTTTTACACCAGCGGCACCACAGGCGGGCCTAAGGGCGTGATGCTGACGCATCGAAATATTTTGGCGAATACGCTGAATATGCTCGCCGGGCAATCGATGGAACCCGATCGGGTGTGGCTGCACGTCGCGCCACTCTTCCACCTGGCCGACAATTCCATGCTGCATGTAGCCACGTTTTGCGGACGCGCTAATGCTTTCCTCGCACAGTTTGAGCCGGAAGCGACTTTGCGGGCGATTGAGAAATATCGTGTAACGGACACGGTGCTGGTACCGGCGATGCTGAACGCCGTGATCAATTGCCAGGCTATCGATCGCTACGATGTATCGAGTCTGCGTCATCTTTTTTACGGCGCGTCGCCAACTCCGCTGACCTTGTTGGAACGGGCGCGGCAGCGTTTCAATCTTCGATTCCGTCAAGGGTATGGCATGACGGAGTGCAGTCCTGTTCTCACGCTCCTGGAACCGGAAGACCATGTGTTCGAAGAAGCCGCGGACGACTTCGCCCGGATAAAATCGGTTGGGCGGCCGGCGATCGGGGTGGAGCTGCGAGTGGTGGATTCGCAAGATCGCGACATGCCGCCGGGCGAGGCGGGTGAGATCGTCGCTCGCGGCGACGTGGTAATGAAGGGCTATTGGAATCGTCCGGAGATTACGGCGGAGGCGCTACGCGGCGGTTGGATGCATACCGGCGATATTGGCGTCCTAGATGAACGCGGTTATCTTCATTTGCGCGATCGCAAGAAAGATATGATTAAGCCGGGCGGTGAAAACGTGTATTCACCGGAAGTGGAAGCCACAATCGTATCGCATCCGGCGGTGCTGGAGGCCGCGGTGATCGGCGTGCCCGACCCCAAATGGATGGAAGGAATTCGCGCGATAGTTGTTGTCCGCGAGGGCATGGCACTGAGGGAAGAGGAACTGATCGAGTTCTGCCGCGCACGTATGGCGCATTTCAAATGCCCGGGGTCGGTGATGTTTACGAATGCGCTGCCCAAGGGCGGAACGGGTAAAGTGCAGAAGACGGAATTGCGGGCTCAGTTTGGAAATTAAATCAGTCGAAATGTTCCTGCACCCTCGCGGCGGGGAGCCGCATCGGAACTCTATGGTATCTTTCGACGTCTCTCGCCGCGACCTGTTTCGTGGCGCCGCAGCTGCCTCCGGTCTTTTTCTCACCCGTCGTGTATACGGGCAAACTGCTCCATCCATCGAGATCAAGAAATTGTCCGACCATGTCTCTTTATTGACTGGGGACGGGGGCAACATCGCCATCGTGCATAGCGGTGATGGTCTGCTCCTGGTAGATTCAGGGCTGCCGCCACAGGGGGCCGATCTGCTGAAGGCGCTTACCGGACAGCCGGTTCTCACGGTCTTCAACACACATTGGCATTTCGATCATACCGGCGGCAATGTGGCTTTAGGCAATGCGGGCGCGAAGATTTTCGCGCATGAAAATGTCAAGAAGCGTCTTACGGCGAAGCAGACCATCGAAGCGCTGAATATGAAGTTTGAACCGACGGAAGCGCCTGGCGTTCCGTCGACAACATTTACCGATCCTGGGTCGATGACGGTGGGCAAAGAGACGCTACGCTATGCCCGCGTGTCGCCCGCGCATACCGACGGCGACACCTACATCGTGTTTGAGAAGGCCAACGTGCTGCATACGGGCGATCTGATGTTTAACGGATTTTATCCGTTTATCGATTATTCAACAGGCGGTACTTTACCGGGAATGTCGGCCGCATCGCAGAAACTGCTGACCGTTGCCGACGCGAAGACGCGAATTATTCCAGGGCACGGACCCTTGGCGTCGCGTGACGACTTAAAAGCTTATAGCGAGATGCTGGCAACTGCGAACGATCGCTTGACTGCCCTTGCTAAGCAGGGTAAGACCGTGGATGAAGCCGTCGCGGCGGCCCCCTTGAAGGATCTGGACGCGAAGTGGGGCGGCGGGTTCATGAAACCGGAAGTGTTCGTGAAGGTAGCCTATACAAGCATTTTGCGAATGGACGGCAAAGCCTAAAGCTTGTGAAAAAATGCCAGGCTACGGCGGGCGCAATCTTCCCAGCGATAGCGCTCGGCTCGCATTCTTCCGTTTTCCGCAAGCCTGGCGCGCAGCGACGGCTCGGTCAGCAGGCGCTCCAAAGCGGCGCGCATCTCGCCTGAGCTCCGGGCGTCAACCAGCAGAGCACCATCGCCGGCAATCTCCGGCAGGCACGAGTTGTTGCAGGTTAACAGCGGAACGCGAGCGGCCATCGCTTGCGCCATGGGAAATCCAAAACCCTCATACAGCGATGGATAAACGAACGCCGTGGCGCCGGCGGTGAGGCCCGGCAAGTCCCTTTCAGGAACGTATCCGGGACACCGTACACCGGGAATTCCGGATCGTAGCCGCGCCGCCGTACCCTCAGACGACCAGCCAATGGGACCCGCTACCACTAAGTCGAATGCTTCGCGAAGATCCGGCTTCAATGCCTCCCAGGCGTCTAGCAGCGTGTTGAGATTCTTACGCGGCTCAATGGTTCCGATAAACAGAACATAAGGCTTCGCCGCCGGCGCCGGGTTTGCATCGAAGAACACGTCAGGCACTCCGGAATAGATGGTCTCGATGCGATCAGGATCGATTTTGAGAATGCGGATAGCATCTTGCCGGGTATTTTCCGACACGGCAATCAGGCGATCGGCGCGGCGGAAAACACGATCCGCGAAACGCCGGTCGGCACGGACATTAGCGGCAGTGTGAACTTCGGGCATCAACCAGCACGTCAAATCGTGGACAGTGGCGGTCAGCTTCTTGTTTGCGGGTGGCGACCGGACCTGATTCGACGCATGGAAGACATCGCCTGGCAAGAAATTGAGCGCGGGGTTGCCGGGCACGTTGACGAAGTATAGTAGCGCCAGGCGGGCGTAGGTTTCAAGCGGTGATAGCATACTGCGCTCATGGTCAAGGGCGCCAAGCGAATCGAGAAAGGGAAAGGCGTGAATCCGATCGGCACCGGCGATGCGCCGCAGATGCTGGAGCCAGAAATAGGTATAGCTCTTGATGCCGGCGCTGCGCAGCAAAAGAGACGTGGCATCGATGACGATCCGCAAGTTTACAGCCTACTGTCCGACATCGTGATTGGTAAACAAATACTTTCCGCCGCTTGCGGCGACCAGGTGCAGTGCGGCTCTGCCCACGAGTTTTTCAAAGCGCGGAACCTGCGGCTTCTCGGCTAGTACATAATATCGCCGCGAGTCCGACCAGAGCTGCTGGAAATCGGGATCCTTGATAAATACGTCCTGGGGAGCGTCCGGGGCGTTCGATCCGTACTCAAGATTATTCACACGCCCATTCAGCAATTTCGCCCGCTTGTTGGCATAGAAGATCACCGAAGAAAAAGTATAGTACTGATCGTCGAGAATCAGCTCACCGGGCGGAGCTTGCAACAAAGCCTCGGCCAGCGGGCGCGAGGAAAGGTAAGGATCGAAGACCACCAGCGCCAATCGCGCAGCCTGGAAGAAAAGCACCATCATCGCCGCCACTCCGACGAACGCTCGCCAATCTTTCCAGCGGAGAAGAGCGAATGTTCCCAGTAGCAACGCAATCCCCGCCAGAATAAGCGGCGGGCGCAAGTAGGCAAACGAAGCCAATGTCAGATCGCCCATATGCCCCAGCGAGAGCGTGTAGGCGTCGGGATTTTGGGTGAGTGCGGTTGAGATGTCGCCCGGCGTCGGCAAAGCGCGAACCGACCAGAGTATTGTGCCGACCGCGATCGCCGCGATGCCGGTTACCACCGCCAACACATACCGGCCGTAGCGGACGCTGGACCCGTTGGCTGTGATCGAACCGGCGAGAAGCAGCGCCAGTGCCGGATAGCAGGGCATCGAATAATATTCCTGGGTGGAAGAGAAAGTGAAAAACGTGAGCAGAAATCCGGTCCAGCAGAGGCACAGCAAGCGCATCCGGCCGGCACGATCAAGGGGCTTATAACCCAGGCGGAAGATGCCCGGGACAAAGACGGTCCAGGGAAAAAGCCAGAGTAGATGGAAGGCCCAGAAGAGCACTCGGGGGACGGTATTGTAATCGCGCGGATAACGCAGATTCAAGAATCGCAGGATGTGTTCGTTGAAGAAATAGAACCAGAAAAAGCCGTGATAGTTGCCCGGCCCGCTGGATAAGCTCCAGTAAAAATACGGCGGATTGCGCAGCGTGGCCAGGATATGCCAGGGCGCGGCAATCAACAGCGCGATCAGGACCCCGGTGAAGGGATGCAAGCGACGCCAGGTATTGCGAGTGAACAATTGATTCGTAAATGCGAGGTATAGCAGGGCGGCCGCGATGGGAAAAACTGCGGCGATTAAACCCTTCAGCAGCAGGCCGGTACCGATTGCCGCGGCCATCACCCCGGCCCACAGTCGAGGACGCAATTCAGAGTCGTCCAAAGCCCGGAGGAACGCCCACATGGCAAGAGCGATGGTGAGTGTAATTGTCACGTCGGGGATTTGAATACGGGTGAAGAGGAAAAGCCCGACAGAAGTGGAGAGCATGATTCCGGCGCAACATCCGGTGAGCGGAGAAAAGGCCCATGCTCCGATGCGATACGTAAGCCAACTGAGCGCCACCGCCGACATGGCAACGGGAATGCGGGCGACCCAATCGTGGATTCCGAAGAGCTGAAAGCAAATCGCCATCAGCCAATACTTAAGCGGCGACTTTTCCAGATAGCGGATGCCGTCTAAATGAGCCGTAACCCAATCGCCCGATTGCAGCATGTTGCGGGCAATTTGGGCCTGTACCGCATCCACGTCGTCCATCAAGGAGGGCGGGCTCATCATGCAGCCGATAAATACGGCCGCGGCGAAGAGAAGAACAATTAGGTCGTAGCGTAAATGCTGTGCAGTTCGCGCGTATCCTCGACTCCGGAGTGGGCCCGAATGCCCCATTTTTTCATCCAGAGGAACAGAACCAACAGACCCCATAGGTGATACCCGAGGTTAGCACGGCGCTTTAGATGGCCGTTTATCATCGATTCTACGAATTTCCACTGGAACAAGCCACTTTCCTCAACCGCGCGGCGGGTTAAAGTGTCAAGCAGAAGAGGACGCAGCGAGGTTCTGAGCCAGTGATGCGCCGGAATATCGAAGCCCTGCTTCGAGCGATTCAAGATGGAAGCCGGCAACTTGTCTTTCATCAGTTCACGGAGAACATACTTCAGTTTGCTGCCCCGAACTTTGAGGTTTTCCGGCAGCGTGGCGGCGAATTCCACGATGCGATGGTCAAGAAATGGCGGCCGCACCTCCAGCGAGTGGGCCATGCTCATGCGATCGCATTTGTAAAGAATATTGTCCGGTAAATAGTAGTTCTGATCCAACCACAGATAGGGATTCAGCTTACCCGAGTTGTCTCCGATGCTGCGCAGGCTATGTTCGGTGGGAATGTGGCCGTTATGGAGGTGAAGTTTCTCTTTGTCAGCCTCGGAGAAAGTTCCGTTCCAGAACAAATGCGCCTCCCGCGGCGACAGGAACGATCCGGCGAGCATGCGCTTCACTTTGTATTCGAAGCTGATCTTTTCATCCGAAACGGGAAGCTGGTTGGACAGAATAACAGCCAGACGGCGCGCGGCCGATGGTACCATCCGCAATTTGGCCGCATAATCGTCGGCAAGATAGGTTTGATAACCGCCGAAAATCTCGTCGGCGCCATCGCCACTTAACGCAACGGTGACGTGGGACCGGGTTAGCCGCGACAGATACCACACCGGCAAGGCGCCGGCATCCGCTCCCGGCTCGTCCGAATAGAAGGCCATATCCTCGATGGCGCCTTGCAGGTCCATCTCCGGGTTGACGTCCAGTTCATGATGGTCTGTCGAGTAGCGAGCCGCCATCTCACGGAAGAAGGGTGATTCGTCGAAGGACCGGCCGGCGAACGAAATCGAAAACGTTTTCAGCCGCGTGGACGTGGCTTGCGAAGCATAGTGGAGGATTGTGGACGAATCGACGCCGCCGCTTGACCAGAGCCCGAGCGGCACATCGGCCACCATATGTTCCTGGACGGAACTGCGCAGAAGCAGGTCCAACTGATCCTTGGCCGCGTCGAGCGTGATCCGCCGGTCGGGCCGAAATTCCAGCTGCCAATAAGCCTCTGTGTGCGTTCGTCCTTCGCGCCATTCCAGCCAGTGAGCGGGGCGCAACTTATCAATTCCCTCCACCATCGTATCCGGGGCTGGGACGTAGTTGAGCGACAGGTAGTTATGTAGACCGCATTGGGAGATATTGCGGCTGACCTTCGGATGGGCAAAGAGCGCTTTAAGCTCCGAGCCGAAGATCAAATCGTCGCCTAAGTGGCTGATATATAATGGCTTGATACCCATCCTATCGCGGGCCAGGACCAGCCGTCGACGGTTTTCGGTCCAGATTGCCAGGGCAAACATTCCCCGAAGTCTGCGGAAACAGTCCGTGTCCCACTGGATGAAGGCGCGAAGTACCGTTTCCGTGTCGCAGCGCGAATCGAATTTATGCCCTAGGGCACGCAACTCTTCGCGTAGCTGGGTGTTGTTATAAATCTCACCGTTGAAGACTATTGCAAAGTTGCCGTCTTCGCTGCGGAGTGGTTGGTGTCCGTGTTCCGGATCAATGACTCTGAGGCGCACTGCCCCTAACGAGACGGTGTCGGTCTGGTATGTGTCCTGCTCATCAGGGCCGCGATGGATTAACGAGCGCGTGGCCTCGCGAATCCATGCCGCATCGGCCCTATGCTTTAAGTGTGTAAAGCCGGCTATGCCGCACAAATTAGAATTATCCCCGTAATTCTGCGGGAAATCCCCACTTCCCGCGTATCGCCAAGACTATATCACAATTAGGGAATCTTGCTAGGCGGGCATCTGCGAAATGCATGGCACCCTAAGGCTTGCAAACTGATGAAAATAAGGGTTACGAGGGGGCTAGCGACGCTCGGATAATTTTTCTTCGGCTAAAGATTTGACCAGAATTTCCAGCTCTTTGATGCGCCGGGCCAGATCAACGATGTCCTGCCCTTGGGGATCGGGGAGCTTGCCGTGTTCCAGGGCATCGGCGATATTCACGTCTCCGCGGACGATTCTCCCGGGGATGCCAACTACCGTAGAATGGTCGGGCACGCTGCGAATCACAACGGACCCGGCCCCAACTTTCACGTGATCGCCGAGCGTGATGTTCCCTAGAACCTTAGCGCCCGCTCCGACGACAACGTGATTTCGCACCGTTGGATGGCGTTTGCCGCGTTCCTTGCCGGTGCCGCCCAAGGTGACGCCTTGATAGAGCAAAACATCGTCGCCGATTTCCGCAGTTTCGCCAATTACAACACCCATTCCGTGATCGATAAAGAAGCGCCGACCGATGGTGGCACCCGGGTGGATCTCAATTCCCGTCAGCATCCGGCCGATCTGTGAGATCACGCGGGGAATCAGCGGCACGCCCCACAGGTGCAGTTTATGCGCCAGGCGATGCAACAGGATGGAATGGAATCCCGGGTAGCAGAGTACGATCTCCAGCACGCTTTTTGCCGCCGGATCCTCTCGAAAAATCGTTTGCACCTGCTCCCGAATGGTGCCGAACATCATTGCCTCATTATCGCGCCGATTGAGATCACTTATAATCCAAGATGTGAAACCCGCACTTTGGATGCAAGTGAATCTGGCTCTTATCGTTTTGCTGGCCGGCTGTTCCTCGCCCGATGTGAAGCCCGTAAGCGTCAGTTCGGATCATTCTACGCCGCTACATACGATGGCCTCGAATAAGCATCCGCTAGGGAAATACATCGAATTAGTAGGATTTCGGATGGTGGAAACCGCTCCCGGCAAGCTGGAGGTGAAGTTTGGAGTGGTCAATCATTCCGATGCCGATGTCGGTGAGATTGAACTTTTGGTGTCGCTGCGTCCAACCACGGCCAAGACCACCGATGAGCCAGTAGCCAAGTTCACGGCGAAGGTTCCGCCGCTTGGTCCGCAGGAAATGAAAGAAGTGAAGGCTTCCGTGCCGACTAAATTGCGCGTTTATGAGATACCCGACTGGCAATTTATCCGCGGCGATTTTGAAATAACAGCCCCAGCCCCATAAGAGGCGCATGATACCCTTGGTTGAAATGCCTGCGGGTTATCTTCCGATTTTTCTGTTCCTCATCGTGGCCATTCTGTTTCCTGTTGCCACAATCGTTGTGGCGAGATTGATCCGTCCATCCGCACCGTCCCTTATAAAGCTAGAGGCTTACGAGTGTGGCATCAAAGCTGCATCCAGTTCGCGGGGACGGTACACGGTTGGATTTTATATTGTCGCGATTCTCTTCGTTATTTTCGACGTGGAAGCAGTATTCCTTTTCCCGTGGGCCGTTACATATCGACAACTCGGATGGTTCGGCGTGGCGGAGGCGGCGGTTTTTCTAGGCTTCTTGCTGGTCGGCTACATCTGGGCGTATAAAAAGGGAGCTTTGGAGTGGGTATGACATTTAAGCGGTACCGCGATTTTTTCTTCTTGTTCACACTTTCCGCCGCGTTTCTATGCGCGGCGCCGAAACTTCGTCTCTCGTCCACCGCCGTGGGCCCGATTTCTATTACGGCTGGGACCAATGGTCCGACACAATCGGTTGCGGCGACCAACGCCGGGGATGGAACTTTTACCCTAACGGCCACCAGCACGGTTACCTGGTTGACGCCCACCGTGACGCCTAATGCAACCGGCGCCGTTGTCTTGATCGGGCTCAACACCGCTTCGCTGGCTAAGGGTGTTTATACAGGCTTTGTTACGATTTCAGATCCGAAAACGATCGACGCTCCGCAAACCGTTTCGGTGACGGTCCAGATCGGTGGCGGCATTCCCGACACAATCACGCTGTACGCTCCGACGAACGGCCACCCGGCATCCACCACCTTTACGACGAACGGCGCATTGAGTGCCAAGTTTACAAGCCCGGTGGGAGTCGCTCTGGCGCTGACCATGGGAGGCAGTGGTAGCTTCCAGTTCAGCATTCCATACTCGATTCAAGCTACAGCCGGCACCAATACCGCACCCGGCACTTACACGGGCTCGGTGGCAATCAGCGGTTCTTCGTTTGCCGGCGACAATAAGACCGTTCCAATTACTGTCAACGTGACCAATCAGGCGATCGCTTCGGTCTCGCCAACGGCCTTGAATCTACGCATCACGCAAGGCACGATAAAGCAGACCAACTACATCGCCGTGAACAATTCCGGCGTGGCGGCACTGACGCTGTCGGGGGCTTCGGCTACTACGACTAGTGGCGGAACGTGGCTGACGGCTTCGACAACCGGCAACTTGGTGGCGGTAGTGGTCGATCCCACGAATCTCGCCGCGGGCAATTATCAGGGTGTAGTTAGCATCGCCAGCAATGCCGCAAATGCACTGGTTAACGTTCCGGTGCAGTTGAACGTAAGCGCCTCGGGTCCGCCGTTCGCGGCATTCCATGGCGTGGTGGATAATGCCTTCGCCAGCCAGCCTGGAGATCCAGTGGCTCTGGGCGACATCGTGGCCGTATTTGGCGACCAGCTTACCGATGGCACCACGGCGAATGCCAGTGCGCTGCCCCTTCCCACCACTTTGGCCGGCGCTACCGTATTCGTAAACAACGTAGCGGCGCCGCTATACTTCGCTTCCAATGGACAGATCAATTTTCAGATTCCTTTCGAAGCAACCACGGGCGATGCAACCATTCGCGTCGATCGGGGCGGCCAGACCGGGAACACCGTATCAATCAACATCGCCCGCAGCCAGCCGCGTATTCTGACGATCAACAGCTTGCCTGGCAACTACGGGATTATCGTCAACACCGACGGTACGTTCCCGATACCGACTACCCCGGGATTCCCCAGCCATCCGGCGAAAATCGGCGACACGCTGGTGATTTACGCGCTGGGCCTGGGACCAACGACACCAGCGGTAACCAGCGGTCTCGGCGCTCCTGCCGTGGAGCCGCTAGCGCGCGTCAGCTCGATTCCGGTTGTGTACTTTGGTGGCGGCTTATTCTCCACCAGCGCACCGCCGTTCTTTGCCGGTCTAACTCCTGGATTTGTGGGGCTGTATCAAGTGAACGTAACGATACCGCCGTCCACCCCTACCGGGCCTAGCGTTGGAGTCTTCTTCGGTACACCCGAAGGCCAGACGAATCACGTTAACATCGCAATTCAATAGACGCGACCTACATCGGGGGCTTGCCGTTTCGCGGCCGGCCCCTTTTTCATTTGGCGCCAGCCGCAAGGTGGATGATGAAAGTTCCCTGGTTTCGCCACCGCTTTCTTGTGCGCAGGCGGCTTGACCGACTATTCCTGGATTTACCCGATGCGGCCCTTAGGCGCTTAACCGGGCGTAGTGAGTTGCCCCCGTATTCCCTGCGTTCCTTTGTAGGCGGAGCGAGAGACTTCGATTTGGTAGGAACAGCATTTCTCGAGGAATTTGAGCGGCTCAAGCTGTTCAGCAAGGGTACTCGCGTGCTGGATGTGGGCTGTGGTTGCGGCCGAATCGCCCGGACGCTCGCCCTGAACCGGCGACTACAGCAACTCGAAGTCGTCTACAGCGGAATGGATATTGATCGCGAGAGCGTGGAATGGTGCCAGCGGCACATCACGCCGATCAACGATAGGTTCACGTTTTATCAAGCCGATTGCATCAATCGCTCCTACAATCCACTGGGATCGACGACCGCCGCCGCTTATATTTTTCCCCATCCGGACGCCGCATTCGACCTGATCCTATTGACTTCGGTGATGACTCATCTCCTGGAGGATGACCTGCGCCATTACCTTGCTGAAGTCAGCCGGATGCTGGCACCTGGCGGCGTCGCTTACGCTTCGTTTTTTCTCTACCAATCCTTGGGCGATGCAGCCGCCGGATCCGTTCGACACGGGATCCGCTTTCCATTCGCGCGGGGCAACTATGCGGTGAATCGTGAAGATTATCCGGCCAACGCCGTAGCCTATCTGGAGCCTTATCTACGCCAGACCGTGGCCGAAACGGGGTTGGAACTAATCGAACCGATCCTCTACGGCGTACAGGATGTCCTGCTGATGGGCAAGGCGCCGGGGACGTATGTCGAACCGCTATTGGGGCGAGGGTGGCATGAATTGGAACAAGGCTGTTGCCGCTGGACGGAGCGGGCCTTCGCGATCACTCTACAACGCCCGGATCGGAAACCGGATCGGAAACAGCTGACGCTTCGATTCCGGTTCAGCTTGCCGGCCGCGATCATGGACGGGCAGCGAGGGGTGCAACTCTCGGCCCACATTGACGGAGTGCCATTGCCTTCGGCAGCCTTTTCCGCGGCGGGAGATCATCTTTATATTTGCCCGATCCCCGACAGCTTGTGGGTGGATGACAGCGTCGTAATTCAGTTTGAGCTTGATAAGGCGTGTGCGTCAGCGGCGGATTTGCGCGAGTTGGGAATCCATGTAGCATTTGCGGAAGGCGCGGGTCCGCTGCAACGCCGTCTGGAACCCTTCGCACTCAGCGAAAGGCTGTAGGGGCCGGGTCAGGATTCACAGCCCGCAAAGCTATACTGAAGGCAGTAGCTTTGAATTCACAATGCTTCGTTTTTTCTTCCTGGTTCTACTCATAGGTTGCGTCACGATTTGTTCCGCTCGCGCCGAGACCTTTCTTGTGCTCCCGTTCTTTAACGCTTCCACCGATCCGAATCTTGAGTGGGTGGGCGATAGCATTTCGGAGAATCTGCGCGATGCACTCGCCGCGCAAGGGCTGGTAGCGCTGGAGCGCGAAGGGCGGCGAGAGGCCTATCACCGGCTGGGCTTGCGGTCTCAGTCGCATCTGACTCGGGCGTCGGTGATCAAGGTGGGCGAGTTTTTGGATGCCGATCAGATTCTTTATGGCGATTTCGAATTGACTCCCTCGCCGGGCGCGGGCCGAGGGTCGTTACGCGTCACGGCGCATATCCTTGATGTACGCCATCTGAAACAAGGGCCGGAGTTCGCCGAAATAGGGGCACTGGAAGATTTGGCGGCGTTACAGACGCATCTTGCCTGGCAGACGCTGCAGTTTCTGATACCGAAGACAGCGCCATCGGAAGCCGAGTACCGCAAGGCGCGCCCGCCAATCCGCGTGGACGCGATGGAGAATTACATTCGCGGGTTACTGGCCCCCATCGGCGATCAGAAGGTGAAGCTATTCCTTCAGGCAAATCGTCTGGACCCATCGTTCTCGCCGCCGGCGTATCAACTCGGCCGCCTCTATTACGAGAAGAAAGAATATAAACCCGCCGCCGAGTGGCTGCGCAAGGTTGCGCCGGCCGATCTTCATTATCACGAAGCGAATTTCGTACTTGGCCTCTGCCGCTACTACACCGCCGATTATGCCGGCGCGCAAGCCGCGTTCGAACTCGTAGCGCAAGCTGTGCCGCTAAATGAAGTGTTCAATAATCTTGGCGCGGCGCAACAAAGGCGAAACATGCCGGCGGCGCTGGAGAATTTTCGCAAAGCTCTGGACGGCGATTCAACCGACCCCGCTTATCAATTCAATGTTGGCTACGCGCTGTTTTTCAAAGGCGACGTGATCGCGGCGGCGGAACGATTTCGCGCGGTTCTGGATCGTAATCCGGGCGATGCCGAAGCGACGATGATGCTTGGCCGTTGTTTGAAAAAAACTGCCTCGCGGATTACAGAGCCCCGCGGCGAAGGTCTGGAGCGCCTGAAAACAAACTACGAAGAAAGCGCCTACTGGCAGTTGAAGGCCGTCCTGCAAGGCAATAAGCAAGATTAGACACGATAAGCCCGGCGTTCGTCGGCGAAATGGGTATAATCGGTAAGTTCATGTTGGAAGCGTTCGGTTTATCGGATCCCGGTTGCGTTAGAAGCAACAACGAAGACTTTTACCTCTTGGCTCCAGCCATCGGCCTGTATGTCTTGGCGGATGGCATGGGTGGCGCGCAGGCGGGTGAGCACGCCTCCAAGCTTGCCGCCGAAACCATTTGGGAAGTCATCTATAACGAGGGCGCGGGCAACCCCGAAATCCTTCTCAAGGCATTTGAAGAAGCCAATCAGCGGGTGATTTCCGCCGCAGCGACGGATTCCAGCCTGGAAGGCATGGGAACGACACTGGTCGCCGCCATGGAATCGGGCCAGGAAATTCTCATCGCCAGCGTAGGCGATAGCCGGGCTTACATTTACGACCAGGGCCAGCTAATCCCCGTCACCGAAGATCAAACCTGGGTGAACGAAGTAGGGCGGCGATTGGGAATCGATGAAGATAGCCTGCGCATTCACCCCATGCGGCATGTGCTTACGATGGCGATCGGTGTGAGCGCCAGTTTACGCATCCATACCTACGCCGTTCCCGCGAACCCCGGTCTGCAGTTACTGATCTGCAGCGATGGACTGCACGGTGTGATCGATGAGCCTCTGATCGGCGGCATTCTGGCCACCGACAAGCCGCTGGAAGACAAGTGCCACGAGTTGGTGGACGCCGCGCGCCATGCCGGTGGGCCGGACAACGTCACAACGGTGCTGGTCCGCGTCACGCCAGCAGTGGACGATACCCCTACCCTCATAAAACCCTGAGAATAGTACCCCGCGAGGGGCACTCCTTGGCGTGACTCGAAATATCGGTTCTCCGTTCGTAGTCTGGCCATTCGCTGTTTGGTTGGCCATGTTATCCATCGTTCCCGCGCGTAGTTCCGACTCCGCCGCAATCCTCCATATCCGCATCGTCGAAGGCGAGGGCAGCGTCTATAGCATCAATTCGCGCGCCACCCGCGGCCTGCTTGTACAAGTAACCGACGAAACTGGTAAACCCGTCGAGGGCGCTACCGTCAGCTTTCGTCTGCCCGATGAAGGGCCCTCCGGCACGTTCACTGGCGGTGGCACGTCCGATATCGTCAAGACCAAAGCCGATGGACTAGCGCAGGTCTGGGGCATGCGCTGGAATAAAACGCCCGGATCTTTTCAAATCCGCATGACGGCCGTGAAGGATCAGGCTCGCGCCGGCGCGATTACCTCGCAGTATTTGAGCGATGCCCTGCCCTCAAAACCGAACCTGTTAAAAGGCGACTTCGGGAAACAGAGCTTCGTCGCACAAAGCAGCGGCGGCTATTCTCCGCATCATTCCCACAAGTGGCTGATCATTTCGCTGATCGCGCTCGGGCTGGTGGGCGGCGGGGTAGCGATGGCTCTTTCCCGCGGCGGGAGTCCTGGGGCGGCGCCACCGGCGGCATCGATCACCATCATCGGCACACCATCGGTGAACATTGGGGGTCCGCAATGAGATGGCTTGTTGTTCTCCTAATGGCGGCTTCGGCCAGCGCCTATAGCTTGACGCTCCCACGAATCGGTTATGTGCGCGATTCGGCTAACGCGGTGCGTCCGATTTATGGTTTGGCGGGAAATTTTGTAGTGGGCGATGCGGGTGACAGCGATCAGCAAGCGGTTGGGTTTACCGGACCGGGGGGATTTCTGAAATCCAGCAGTTCCTTGAAATTCATCAACGCCGCAGGTGAAACGGTTGCGGCATTCGACGCCCCCTCGGGCCCCGCGCTGGTAGGCATAGCGGCGGACCAGGCTTCGGCGATTATTCATTATCCGCAAGCTACCTTGTGGAGCTTTTGGCATGACGGCCAACTCGACCCGCTATCGTTTGAACCGGGCGGCAGCGTTCTGGCGCTCGCGATCACCACCGCCGGGAAATTCGATGCCGTGATAGCGCGCGACGATGGACGCTGGCTGCTGCACGTCGATATCGCATCGGCGTCGATAGAATCGCAGGAATCTTTTCCTGGAACGTCAGGACCCGTATTATTGCGTTCCAGCGGTTTGCGAGTTTACGTCGACGGAACCAATCTCGTAGTCGCCCGGCCCGGGATGGACGCGGTGCCGGTGAACCTTTCCGCCGCCGCCGATTCATTCACGCCGGAAACATTCGCCGATTTAGGCGCGGATTGGATTTATGTTCATGAAGCCGGGGGCGGCCGCAATCTGGCATTGCGCATCACGCCAGGCCGCGAACAGATGTTTGTTCTCCCCGAGGTGGGGCAATGAAAATTCTTCTGGCATTCCTATTACTGCTGCCCTCGGCGTTCGCGCAACTGCAATTGTTCACATTCGATGGAACTTCGGAGCATCCCATCGGATTGGCGTACGATCTGGGCACGGCGGCCGTGGGCGATGCAAAAAATGTCCGGCTGCGCGTGCGAAACACCGGTGACGTTTCCGTTCCGTTACAGACCATCGCGGTGGCCGGTCCGGGATTTAGCATCTTCTCCCGGCCAAGCCCCGGTTACATACTCGCGCCAACCGCCGCCGCCGACTTTCAAGTTCAATTCCTGCCGGCCGCGCTTGGCTCTTACAGCGCCAGCCTCACCGTGAATACGTTAGATATCGTGCTCCGCGGCTCCGCCTCGGCAGCGGCGATTCTTTCTCTAGACCAAACTCCACTCCTCTCAGGCGCTAAGGTTGACTTCGGACGCATTTTACGGGGTGGCAGTTCGCTCAAGACATTTTCGCTGAGCAACACAACAACCGTACCGATTACAGTGGGCACAGTCGCCGTGACAGGCGCCGGATTCCGAGGCCCTATTGGAGGGGCGACATCGATTCAACTGGCGCCGGGTGATTCGACATCCTTTCAAGTGGCCTTCGAACCCGCTGTCTCGACACCGCTCCAAGGGACGCTAGTGGTGGATCAGCGAACGATTTTACTGACCGGGACCGGATATGACCCTCCTTTCCCGCAATCGACAATCACCCTCGCTGCAATCACGCCGGGCAGCGGCCAGCAGGTGAAGTTGTCTGTCCAACTCGCCGCGGGTGCCCCGCGCTCGTCTAGTGGATCGCTTTCGATGGAATTTAAATCCAGTGTTGCGGGAGTAACCGATGATCCAGCAGTGCAATTCCTGGCGACCGGCAGCCGCAAAGCTACGTTTCAGGTAGCCGAGCAGGACACAGCGGCTAAGTTTGGAACTTCATCGTCGATCGTCTTTCAAACCGGCACGACGGCGGGGACCATCGTTTTCACGTTAACGCTGGGGGAGACCACCGCGCAGGCAACTTATGTGATTGCCCCGGCGGTACCGTTCATCGACACCGCCAGCGGGATTCGCCGCGTCAATGCCCTGGACATCGATCTTACGGGGTACGATAACGGCTATAGTACATCGCAATTGGCGTTCACGTTTTTCGATCGCAGTAACCGTCCTCTGCAAACGGCAATCAAGGTAGATACGCGGGCGAGCTTTCAAAGATACTTCGCAACGTCGAAGGCCGGCAGCGCGTTCTCTTTAATCGCGACGTTCCCGGTACAAGGCGATGCGACGATTATCGGCGCCGTTGACGTGGATCTGACGAACACCGCGGGAACGAAAACCGTCCTTCACATACCGTTCCCATAACGCTTAGGAAGGATCGCGCTGCCGGGTTTTGGCCACGCCGCCAACTACGCCGAGTCCGATTAAAACAAGCACGCCAACGGTGATCCAATGGGCCGGCATATGCGCATAGTAGGCGCCGATGCCGAGACCCACAATCATGATTAAATAGCCGATCAGGTAAATGGCAAACGACATATAGCCTCCGAGTAGTAGTTTACAACTGACGCGTCAGTAAGCACGCCGACAACCAATCGTAACTCATTGTTCTTGCGATAGGCGCGTACGGCTCCCGTTGAATAATTTTCAGCGGGATGGAAACTTCTGGCTATTTTAGCAGCAGCAATGGCGATATCGCCTCATGCGCTACCTGCTCCATTTTGCACTGCTTGGGATCTTTATCGGGCCGCCAGCGAAGCAATCTCGTCCCGTGGCGGAATCGATGCCCGGAGTAATGGTCATACTGAATTTCCACCACAAGTTTCGATGCTAGCGGCTTCCATTCCGCACTCTCCGCAGTGGACCAACGACTGGGGCCGCCGGGCTTTGCGCCAGTGAACCCGGGCTCTTCAATCAGCGGTTCCAGTTTCACTTTCAGATCCTTCTTCTGTTGGGCTGTGATGCCGGAAGTGAAACCCACGTGATGCAACAATCCACTGGTGTCGTAGAGGCCTAATAAGAGCGACCCCACGCCGCCGCTTTTGCCGTAGCGAAATCCGCCAATCACGCAATCGGCCGTTAGCAGATTCTTGATCTTCAACATGCCATGCCGCGCGCCCGGATCGTAGGCAATATCGGTACGCTTGGCAATCACGCCATCCAGCGTTCCGCGCATCTCGCTGAACCATTTTTCAGCGACTTTCAAATCCGGCGTGCAGGGCGAGAGTCGCAGCAGTGCCCCGTCGCCGTTGGCGTTATAGAAGCTTTCCAGGTGGTTTCGCCGATCGGGTAACGGCATCGTGGTGAGGTCCTGACCCTTGGCGTCCAGCAGCATGTCGAAGAGGATGAACGTCGCCGGCGTTTCCTGGGCCAGTTTCTTCACCCGCGAGTCAGCCGGATGAATGCGCTGTAGCAAGGCGTCGAAATCGGAGGCGTTGTCGCGCACAATTACAAGTTCGCCATCGACGACAAACTTCTCCGCTTCCAAAGCCAGCAGATGGGTGACGACCTCGGGGAAATAGCGCCCCAACGGCTCGCCCGACTTCGACATCAGCGCCACTTCGGCTCCGTCGCGAAACGCCAGGCAGCGAAAGCCATCCCATTTGGGCTCATACTCCCACTCCGGTCCAGTAGGGATTGCGGCCGCGGTATCCGCTTCCATTGGGGCGAACGTGACGGGAATCTTCAGGTTCATATAAGCGACTCGAGGGTGGCGCGTCCGCTCTCCAGCAGCAACGGATGGAATAGATCGCCCGTGGTTTCAAGCCGCGCCGCGGCGTTCCTGATGGTGAAATCTTCGATGCGAACTCTTCGCTCCACTTCCGCCCATTCTACCGGCATGGAAACCGGGGCGAGAGGTTTCGGGCGTACCGCGTAAACCGAGGCGAGCGTCCGGCCCCAGGCATTCTGGTTATAGTCGACCAGGACGTGCCCGGCGGGCCGGTCGGCAATGCGATAGACCGCCGTCACCAGTTCCGGATAACACTTCGCCAGATCCTGGGCCACTTTCTTGGCCACCGTCCACACTGCTTTCTGTAGCGGTCCGCGCTGAATGGGGATGTAGATGTGAATGCCACGCGAGCCCGTTGTTTTGGGATAGGTCGCGATGCCGCGCCGCGCAAAATAATCGCGCACGCGCAACGCAGTTTGACACACGTCGTCGAACGACGCGGGCGGGACGGGATCGAGATCGAAATGCACGTAATCAGGGCGGTGGACGTCATCGCAGGTGGCGTACCACTGGTTCAGATCGATGCAGCCGAGGTTTACTACCCAGAGCAGTGCCGCTACGTCCTGAATCATCGGGAAATCGATTATGTTTCCCGAACGGTGTGGGATGCGGCAGGTTTCGAGCCACTCGGGGTGCGGCTTAGGGACGCGTTTCATGAAGAAGAAATCGCCCGTGATTCCGTTCGGATAGCGCTTCATCACCATGGCGCGATTCTTCAGGTGGGGGAGCAAAAAAGGGGCGACCGAGGCGTAATAAACGAGTAAATCGCGCTTGGTAAAGCCTTCTTCCGGCCAGAAGATCTTATGCAGGTTGGTGAGCTTTAACGAGCAGCGGCCCACCTTGAGCGTGCATTCCTCAGCCGACTCCGGAATCTCAATAGGCCCCACGGATTTCCCCGTCCGATAGACGCCGGAGATTCGTCTTAGTTTCCCCTCTACTTAAAGAAATTAATCGCCTCCCGGGCGCATCTAAACCAATGTGGAAATCGAGCCCAAGCTACGCATCCTCGCCGATGCCGCGAAGTACGACGCATCGTGTGCCAGTAGTGGATCCCGCCGGGCTCGCGCCGAGGGCGGCATCGGAAATACGGAGGGCATCGGCATTTGCCATAGTTACACGCCCGATGGGCGCTGTGTTTCGCTGTTGAAGCTGCTGCTAACGAATTACTGCATCTACGATTGCACCTATTGCGTGAATCGGATATCGAGCGACACGCCGCGCGCCCGGTTTACGCCGGAAGAGGTTGCCTCACTCACCATCGAGTTTTATCGGCGTAATTACATTGAAGGATTGTTTCTGAGTTCGGGCGTGATTCAAAGCGCCGATTACACAATGGAGCAGTTGATTCGCGTGGCGCGAATTTTGCGTGAGCAATATCGCTTTGGGGGCTATATCCATTTGAAGGCGGTGCCCGGCGCTTCGCCCGAATCGACGGCCGAAGCTGGACGCTGGGCGGACCGGCTGAGCGCCAACATCGAACTGGCGCGACAGGAAGATCTGGATCATCTGGCGCCTGCTAAAACCCATGTCGAGATTGAGCGGACGATGTCCGATATTCGCTACGGGATACTGGACGCCAAAGATCGCAAGAGCCAAAGCGGAGCGGGTCCAATCTTCGCGCCGGCCGGCCAGAGTACGCAGATGATTGTCGGCGCCACGGCTTCGCCCGATGCGGCGATTCTGGCGAAATCGTCGGCGCTTTATAAAACGTGGGGACTGCGCCGCGTCTATTATTCGGCCTTCAGTCCGATCCCCCACGCCGACCCTACGTTGCCCCTGATGAAGGCTCCCCTGGTTCGCGAACATCGGCTCTATCAAGCCGACTGGCTGCTGCGTTTCTACGGATTCGACGTCAGTGAAATCACCGCCGGGCCTGAGGATAATCTGCCGCTCGATCGCGATCCGAAGCTTGATTGGGCGTTGCGTCACCGGGAATTTTTTCCCCTCGATGTCAACAAGGCGCCTCGTGCGGCGCTATTACGGATTCCTGGATTCGGAGTGCGTAACGTCAATCGCATTGTGCGGATTCGCCGCCATCAGCCGCTCTCCTTGCATGATTTGGTGAAGCTACGAATTCCCGTCCAGCGGGCGAAATATTTCGTTATCACGAGCGACCATAATCCGGCGGCGAAACAAATCGACAGCTTACAACTGCCGGGCCGCGTCGTGCAGCCCCAGCAGCTTTCGCTGTTTGACGCCGCGCTGACGGCAAGAACGGGCGAGCTATGATCGCCGTCCGCGTTGCCGGTTACCAGGATTGGCGCGCCAGGGCTCGGGACTTGCTCCAGGCCGATACCGCGCCCGCCGAACTTGTCTGGGAAGACGCCACCGACACCCAGGTTTCGCTTGAGGGGATTTTCTCGCCTGCTGAGCCTGGCGCGCAATCAGCGAGGATCGGCGTGCCCAAATCGTTCTTGCCGTTGGCTGAGGCGGCCGCCTGCCATCGCGATCCAAACCGCTGGACAATTCTCTATCGCACCCTGTGGCGGCTTACCCACGGCGAACATGAGCTGCTGGAAATCGATGTCGACGACGATGTGTCGGCCCTGCGAACGATGGATAAGGCTGTAAGACGGGACATTCACAAGATGCACGCGTTTGTTCGCTTTCGCCGCACACTGACTGCCGCAGGCGAGCATTACGTGGCCTGGCATCGCCCCGACCATCTGATAGTGGAAAGGGCGACGCCCTTCTTCGCCCGGCGCTTCGGCGACATGCATTGGACTATTCTGACACCCGACCGTAGCGCCACTTGGGATACCGAAAAGTTACGCTTCGGCCCGGGCGTTCCCGCGCCGCAGGAACCCACGGAAGACATCCTGGAAGAACTTTGGCGGGCCTATTACGCGTCCATCTTTAACCCTGCTCGCCTGAAAATTAAAGCGATGAAAACGGAGATGCCGGTGCGCCATTGGCGAACTCTCCCAGAGGCCGAATTGATACCGCAACTGATTAGTCAGGCCAGCAAACGGACGGGTGCAATGATGCAGGAACAGAAGCGCTCGGCAATCGATTTCGTACCCGCCGATCATTCCCCGAACGCCTTGCGGGAAGCCGCTAAGGGATGTCAGGGATGCGATCTATTTCGCTTCGCCACACAGACTGTCTTCGGCGTGGGCAAGCAGCCGGCAAGGTTGATGATGGTGGGCGAGCAGCCCGGCGATTCGGAAGACATCCAAGGATTGCCCTTCGTCGGGCCGGCGGGAAAGTTACTGGATCGCGCACTGGAGCAGGCCGGCATCGATCGGGCCGAGGTGTACGTCACCAATGCCGTGAAGCACTTCAAGTTCACGCAGGAAGGCAAGCGGCGCATCCATCAGAAGCCTCGCGGGGTTGAGATCGCAGCCTGTAAACCGTGGCTCGAAGCGGAACTTGACGCCGTGAAACCGGAGCTGATCGTATGCCTTGGAGCCACGGCATCGCAAGCGGTTTTCGGCCGGGCGGTAAAAATCGGCGAAGAACGCGGCCACATAACCAGCCATCATTCGGGCGCCCGGGTGATGATCACGATTCACCCCTCAGCGCTCTTGCGCATGCCGGACGCCGAACAAAAAGAAAAAGAATTCGAGCACCTTGTCGCCGATCTAAGAAGCGCGAAGAATCACCTAAAACTGTAAAGGAAATCGCATGGACATCAAGCCCGGAGACAGCGTCACCTGGAACAGCTCACAAGGCAAAATCACGGGAAAAGTGAAGAAGAAACTCACCAGCCCAACCAAGATCAAGACGCATAAAGTAGCCGCCTCAAAGGACAATCCTGAGTTCCTCGTGGTCAGCGATAAGACCGGCGCGGAGGCCGCGCATAAGCCGTCGGAGCTAAAGAAAAAGAAGCGCTAGATTTCGCCATACCCAGCGGCCTCTTACAATAAAGGCGACATGAACAGGCTCGAGATGTATCGCCGCTTCCATTCGCATCGCGGACGCTGGGACATGATCGTGGTGGGTGGCGGGGCAACCGGCGTCGGCGTGGCCATCGACGCGGCCACCCGGGGATATGAAACGCTCCTCCTGGAACAAAGCGATTTCGGCAAAGGCACGTCCAGCCGCAGTACAAAGCTTGTCCACGGCGGGGTGCGTTACCTGGAGCAAGGCAACATTTCGTTGGTTATGGAAGCGTTGAAAGAACGCGGCCTCTTATTGCAAAACGCCCCGCACATCGTTCACGATCTTGGATTTGTTGTCCCCAGCTATGACTGGTGGGAAGCGCCCTTTTATGGAATCGGGCTGAAGCTGTACAACATGCTCGCGGGAAAATATGGCTTTGGCACTTCGCGAATTCTTACCAAGGAAGAGACGCTGAAGCGCTTGCCGACCCTAAAAACAGAGATGCTGCGTGGTGGCGTTATCTACTACGACGGCCAATTCGATGATTCGCGTCTTCTTATCAATCTCGCCGAGACCGCCGCCGAACAGGGCGCAACCTTATTGAACTATGTGGCCGTTACAGCGCTTACTAAAGATGCCGAGGGCTTCGTTAACGGGGTGACGGCCCGCGATTCGGAAAGTGGCGAGGAATTTTCCGCCGAAGCGAAAGTTGTCATCAATGCCACCGGGGCGTTTAGCGATAATCTGCGGCTGCAGGCGAATCCGGAAGCCAAGCCGATGATCGCCCCAAGCCAGGGAATCCACTTGGTCTTCGATCGTTCCTTCATCGCCGGCGACAGTGCGATCATGGTGCCGCATACCAGCGACGGCCGTGTGATGTTCGCCATTCCCTGGCATGACCACGCGCTGGTTGGAACCACGGACACACCCATCCCGGCGGCCACCATGGAACCAGTTGCGCTGGAGCAGGAGATCGATTTTATTCTCAATACCGCCGCGCTATATCTGGAAAAGAAGCCCACTCGCGCCGATGTGCTAAGCGTCTTCGCGGGGATCCGGCCGCTGGTGAAATCTTCCGCCACGGGCAACACCGCCGCCCTCTCGCGCGATCACACAATTCAGATTGACCAATCGGGATTGCTTACCATTTGCGGCGGAAAGTGGACCACCTACCGGCGCATGGCCGAAGACTGCGTGAATCAGGCCGCAATGCTTGGAACGCTCCCCGAGAGGCCCTGCGTGACACATGATCTGAACGTTCATGGGTATCATCACGAGTCGTCCAAATTCGGTCATCTGGGCGTTTATGGGTCCGACGCCAGAGCCGTGCAGGACCTGATTCGCGAAGATTCCGAGTTAGAAAAACAATTGCATCCCGCGTTGCCTTATATCGCCGCCGAGGTGATATGGGGTACGCGATTTGAGATGGCCCGCACGGTGGAAGATGTCCTCGCCCGGCGCACGCGTGCTTTGTTCCTGAATGCCAGGGCCGCCATCGCGATGGCCCCGGCGGTTGCCGCTCTGATGGCCCGGGAACTACATCGCGACGAAGCATGGATAGCCGCGCAGTTGGCAGCGTTCTACGACGTCGCCAGGCATTATGTACTCAGCGCTGAAAGAGCTTAGCGCATGGTCATAACACGGGGAGGCGCGGCCAGCCTTGTCACCAGCAGATTTAGAAATCCGCGCACGTCTACTTCTCGCGCCGCCAAAGTTGTGCCGCTGGCATCGGCCGCAAACTTCGTCACACCTTGCTCCACCGAAACGCTGCCCGCTTCGGTATCGATGAATCCTTTTTTTATTACGGCGGCTACGGCCAACGGATCATGCAGCGTCGGATACTGATCGGACTTTCCGTTCTGCCACAATTCGATCAGCCGCACCAGAAATTTCGACGCTGGATTGTCGGCCGCGCGTAGCTTCTCCATGTCCGATCCTTGCAATTTGCACTTCGTGGTGACGTCCAACCCGACGGCCGTAATTGGCACACCGGAGGTGAATACAATCTGCGCCGCTGCCCGGTCGCGATCGATATTGTACTCCGGCCTCGAGGTGGTGAACGCCCCGCCCATCAGCACGATGCGCTCAATTTTATCTTTAATCCTCGGCTCCACTCGCAGCGCTAATGCGATGTTCATCAGCGGGCCAACGGGGATGAGCGTGATCTTTTCATGCGACGCGAGCAGTGTGCTGATAATCACATCGACAGCGCGGCGGTTCGCTCCAGGAGGAATGTCGTCGGCTGCCGTCAGAACCTCGAACTGTTGCGCCCGGCCGGTGTGGATAGGGTCCAGCAGCGGCATGCTCGCGCCAGTAGCGAGCGCGATATCCTTGCGGTTGTAGAGCCGAAGTTCTTTCCACGCCAGGCGGGTACGGCTCTCGACATCGTCGACCACCGTCGTCACCAGACGCACATCCAGTTCGGGCGATTGCAGCGCCAACGCCAAGGCCAGCGCATCGTCGATGTCATCGCCAATATCGGTATCGAAAATCACCGGAATCGGCTTTACCGCCTGCGCCGCGGCAAGCGATACGAAAGACAGGAAGAGCAAAAGAAATCTCATCGCAGAGCCTGCATAAGATCTTCGATGATATCGTCGGGATGCTCCAGCCCCACGGAGATCCGTAGCAGATTTTCCGGCGTCTTGCTGGCCGCTCCTTCAATCGATTTACGATGCTCAATGAGTGTGTGGGCGCCGCCCAAACTGGTGGCGCGCGTGATCAACTGCAAGCGATTCGTCATTGCCATGGCATCCCCGGCGTCGCCCCGCACCTGGATCGAGAGCATCCCCCCGAAGGCGCTCATCTGTTTTTTCGCGATCGCATGCCCAGGATGCGAGGCCAAGCCGGGATAGTGCACTTGTTCGACGCCCGGATATCCCGCCAGCGCCCTGGCAACCACCGACGCATTCTCACAATGCGCCCGCATCCGCCAGGGCAGCGTCTGCATTCCGCGCAGCCCCAGCCAGCATTCAAACGGCGAGGGAATAGCGCCCCCCATTTTTTGCCACAAACGAAGCGACTCGGCGAAGGCATCGTTCTTTCGCGCGATCACGACGCCGATCATTATGTCGCAATGGCCACCCAGATATTTCGTCGCCGAATGCATCGACAAATCGACACCCAGCTCGAACGGCCTTTGTATCAGCGGAGCCCAGGTGTTATCGCAAACGCAAATCGCACCGGCGGCATGCGCCATCTCCGCCAGGGCCGCGATGTCGACGATCTTCAGCACCGGATTCGATGGCGTCTCCACCCAGATCAGGCGGGTGTTCGGCCGAATGGCAGCGAGCACAGCACCCAGATCCGTCATATCGACGAAGCTGCTTTGCAGACCCCAGCGACCGAAACCGGTTTCCATTAAATGACGCGTCCCGAAGTAAATTTCTTCCGGCGCAATGACATGATCGCCCGGCGTCAGCCCCTGCAGAATCGACATCGTCGCCGCCGAGCCGGAGGAGTAGGCAACCGTGACTTCCCCACCCTCAAGGGCATTGACGCAAGCCTCAAACGAACTTCGATTTGGATTGGCTTCGCGTGTATAGGCGAATCCCGAGGGAAAGCTTCCATCCAGCGCACGTTCAAAGGTGGTGCTTAAATGAATCGGCGGAGTGACGGCTCCCGTCGCGGGATCGATGGAACGGCCGGCATGCACGGCAAGTGTTTCGGGTCGCATCTGATCAGTGTATAAGGCTCGGGCGGCCAATCGTGTTAGCCTCTTAATAAATAAGATGCGATATCTAATTATTCCGCTCCTGCTTGGCGCAATCTGCATCGCTCCCGCTGCCGAAACGAATCCCAAGGCCGTCGGCTCCGCTAACGCGCCTCTAAAGCTGGAAGTGTTTAGCGATTTCCAGTGTCCGGCGTGCCGTCAGTTGCAGCTGGAAACCATTCAGAAAGCGATTGGCGATTGTGTGGCAACGGGTAAAGTGCAAATCATTCATCGCGATTTTCCATTACCGCAACATCAGTATGCACGCGAGGCTGCCCGCTACGCGAACGCCGCCGCTCGTCTGCGGCAATATGAAAAGGTTTGCGATGAACTCTTCAAGACCCAGGCCGATTGGGCCGCCAGCGGGAAGATCGACGCCACTGTCGCCAAAGTCTTGAGTGCTTCCGATATGGCGAAAGTGCGGCAGTACGTGAAGGACGCCAAGATGGAAGATGAGATCAATAGCGATCAGGCGCTGGGCATGAAGATTCCTATCCGCCAGACGCCAACGATGGTGCTGACCTATAAGCAGCAGGTCTACCCGATCTCCGGCGCCGTCTCTTATCCGATCTTGAAGCGATTCATCGACGACCTTCTTACCAAGTAAATGCGCCGCGCTCTCCTGACCCTTGCCCGCTTCGCCCTGGGGGCCGTCTTTATCTGGGCGGCCTACACGAAACTGCGCCAGCCCTGGCTGCTGTTTGCGGCCTCCATCGACGCCATGCAGGTGCTTCCCGAACAAGGTGTCTTATTCGTGGCGCGAGTGCTTCCCTGGACTGAACTGGTGCTGGGCATCATGCTGCTGGTCGGCTTCAAACTGCGCTATTTCGCACTGTTCGCCAGCGGCCTATTGGCGTTCTTCTTTAGCGTGATGCTTTATTCCTATGTGCGCGGTTTGCAGATCGATTGCGCGTGCTTCGGGGCCGGCGAAGCGTTGGGCCCGGCCACTCTGGTGCGCGATGGAATCCTGATGGCGCTGTCGGTCTGGCTGACCGTGGAAGCCTTCCAGGCGTCGAAGCACTCACTTACCGCGAAATAACTTCTCCAGTTCCGCCCCGGCACCGGAATTCACGCGTATCTTGAACATCACTCGACGGCTTTTGTCCGCCGTGGCCTGCAAATCCTGCTCGCCCCGGCCGGTGGCCGAAAGCATCTCCAGGAAACAGCCCCGCTCCATGGGACGGTCCTGCAGGGAGAGCAGCGTTTTCGACACTACTTCCATTGACCGGTCCTGGCTCAGCTTCAAGTTCTGGGCCTGGCTTTCTTCCGCCGTCGCCCCGCGATAAGGCGTGTTATCGGAATGCCCTTCAACGATTACCGATTGAATACTGCCGCGATACTTCTTGTTGCAAAGCACCTCCGCCAGACGGGGGACTTGGGCCTTCAAGAAATCCTCGCCGCGCGGTTTTAACTCATGCCGGTTCGGCTCAAAGGTCATCACCTCGTCGGGGAT
The DNA here is from genome assembly GCA_038239345.1 of Bryobacterales bacterium. Taxonomy (GTDB): domain Bacteria; phylum Acidobacteriota; class Terriglobia; order Bryobacterales; family Bryobacteraceae; genus JBBSEX01. The sequence continues at coordinate 3,681 of JBBSEX010000020.1, read as the reverse complement.
AGTCAACACGATCGTATACTTGTCGTCGTTTTCAAACTTCGTATTATTATTCGCATTCCCCAGTTCCCGCTTCAAATCGGAGAGCAGAGCTTGGGTGATGGCTTCATTGGCGCCCGCCTGATTACTGACGAACACCAGCAGAAGCAGGATGAAGATCACCATCAGCGACGTCATCAGATCGGTAAAGGAGTGCGCCAGATAATCCGAGGAAGATTGACGGCGCATCAGGCGCGCTTGCCTTTGCTACTTTCGCGGTATAGCAGCGCCTGCTGCAGATCCAGCAGGATTCGGGATTGCGAGAGGAACGGAAACACCTCGCGCACACGCCGGAGAACGCGCTCATATTGAATATAGAGGCGGCGCTCGCAGATCTTTTTCTCGATCAGCGTGGCGATCACGCTCAGCACCAAAGCGACAATCGATGAGAGGAATTTGCCCGAGAGCCCATTAATCAATCCATCGATACCGGTGACTGGGCGGGCGGCATTGCGAACATCGTAGGTGACGCCGGAAAGCGCGATCAGGATCGCCGTAAACGTCGCCAGCAGACCGAGCGCGGTCAAAATTCCCGGCACGGCTTGATGAAAGGAAAAATGGTAGAAGGGCGACATCACATCGTCCTCCGTAAGAGTCTGTTCGGCGGGACGCGTCAGAAACCAGCCCGACCGTCCATCGGGCGATTTATAGAACTCCAGCGCGTCTTCGATGGCCAGCCACCAGTCTTTCGGCGGCCCGCTCAAACGATCGCCACGACGCCGGATCTCAGCCATATGATCGGCGCCTAATCCAGCGGTCCGATCTTCCCGTTTCGCCGAGCCCACTGAGGCTAACGCCGTCAGGAATTGACGGCAGGCATGCAAGGCTCGGGCCCGTTCCAACAGCATCCGGGCGACGAATGCCGACGCCAGCACGAAGAGGCAGAAACATGCGATTTGAATGCCAAGCGGAATACTTGTCATGCGCCTTTGCAACTGCGACAACAGCAATAAACCTAAAATGAAGGCCGAAGAAAACAGCAGCCAGCGCCCTAACAACATGGTGAGGCCTACCGCCCAGCCTAATTTCCCGTCTCGCGGCCAATCCACTATCGAGAAATAGCACAATGGCCCGCGGAGTACTAGTTCTTTTTGGTTACAACGGCTTGCGACTGCCATTGCAGACGACTCGTGAAACGGGGTGAGTCACTCCGACACATACCTATGTCTTCCTACCCCCATTCTCAGGCAATTCCCATCTTGACAGCCCTGATGCCATCGGGTATCCTAACGATTCGTTAATCTTTTTCTATAACCCTGTGGTGTTGTCCGGCATCCGCTACTGGCGAGTTAAACTCCGCCTAAAGTCTGGCTGGATCAATTTCTAGGAGATCTCTTTTGCGTCAGCAATACTTCATCCTCGTTCTAGCTCATTCCTTACACGGTAGACTTCGTCGGGTTCATGTTCCCCATCAAGTGATTTACGGCGTTCTAGCGTTAGCTATCTTCGGCTCCGTATCGCTTCTGGGCATGGTTACCAGCTATGTCAGAATGGCGCTGAAGGTATCCAGCTATAATTCCCTGCGCCAGGAAGTGGACACCCTGAAGTTCCGTTACAAAGCGCTGCAAAAGGAAAACACGCAGAAGCAGGAGCAGCTGGCTTCTCTAGAGGTTTTGGCCAACGAAGTGACCATCGCTTACGGGATCAAGCACCAGTTGGAAGGACCCGCCGATATTGCCGGTGAAGGGCCGTTGGTTCCTGACTTTAAGGAATCGCTGGATCAGTATAATTTCCTGAAGTCGGCGTCCTTTTCCCGCGTACAGCGTAACTTTCCTCATCAATGGCAAACTAACACTCGCCCCAGCTTGTGGCCGGTCACGGGACGTCTGCTGAGCACTTATGGCGGCCGTACGGATCCGTTTTCAGGTGAAGGCGCCTTCCACCCAGGTGTCGATCTTTCAGCCTCCATGGGTACACCGGTGAAAGCGACGGCGGATGGAATCGTGATCCATGCCGAGTGGAGTGCCGGCGGTTATGGAAACTGGGTTGTAGTCGATCATGGAAGCGGAATGTCCACTGTTTACGCTCACCTGTCGCGATTCGATGTCGTGCCGGGACAGGAAGTGCATCGCGGCGATATCGTAGCCCGCTCGGGAGCCACAGGCCGGGCCACATCGCCTCATCTGCACTACGAAGTTCGCATGGGCGGGACACCGGTCAACCCTTATCCCTATCTGGCCAAAGCGCCCACCAGCGACATACCGCAACAGAAAGATCTACCCTTTTAATTTCTTCGGCCGGCATTCGGGTATGCTACTCGTATGCCGACTTCGAGTTTGCGGATAAGTAGCGTCGCGATAGCTGTGCTGTTGAGCGGCACATCGCTCTTGGCCATCTTTTCACGGCCTGAGCAAACTCCGGTTAAGCGCCTTCTATCCAACGCCCTGGAAAAATTCAACACGAAAACCAAGTCCGCCGACGATTATTATTATCTCGGCCGGCTTTATAGCATCGCTTTCGCCCAACAGGCGCAGGTATATTATCGCGTCGATAAAGAAGGCAAGGAAACCCTCGCTTTCGATTCCCCCAGCGGTCCGAATCGCGACCTGACAAAGCCCCTTAAGCCCGCCGACATCAAGAACGCTAACGAGGCGTTGGTTAATTATCGAAAGGCGATAGAACTGAAGCCCGCCGATGGCAAGTTCCACTTTAGCCTGGGGTGGATGTTGGACCAGGTCAGCCATTATCCGTCCAGCTTTGGAACCAGCAAGAACGCGTTGCTCGATCAGGCCATCCCCGAATGGCGCACGGCCTATCAACTGGCGCTGAAGGACGATCTGAATGTGAAGGGGCGCTTCGGTCCGCTGACATCCGAGCTGGCCGCTGAATCGCTCATCGCCGCACTGCGCGAGCGTTACGGGAAGGATAAGGCGGCGACTCAGGAAATCACGGAAATTTCGGCGAACCTGGACACCTTGCGGAAGAAGCCGATGATGGTGACGCCGATCGTCTTCACGCTGCGCCCTGACGAGCAATTGAATGAGTTGATTTCCGCGCGGCAAGTAACTTTTGATGTCGGCGGTTTAGGTGACGGACGCTCCTGGCCCTGGCTGCAGCCCGAGACGTGCCTCCTTGTCTGGGACCCCGAAAATACAGGTGTCATCACTTCCGGCCGCCAGCTTTTTGGGTCATTCACGTGGCAGATTTTTTGGCAAAACGGCTTTGAACCACTAGCGGCGCTCGACAACAACCGAGATGGCGTGCTCACTGGCGGCGAACTAAAGGGAATCGCTGTTTGGCAGGATCGAAATTCCAACGGGATCTCGGATCCTGGAGAAGTGATGCCGGTGGAAGCTTTCGGAATCACGAAAATTGCCGTGAGCCCGGATCCCGGGACGCTGCAGAATAACGGCGGGATCTATCTTCGCGACGGCCGCCGGATCACGACCTTCGATTGGACCCCAACTGGGCAATAAGATGACCAGCTTTTTGCAACGCGCTATCGGGACTGAACACGCACTGGTTCGCGCTTGATGACACCGAATCGCTCATCGTTTTAACCGGTCTGACATGCCTCGATTTTCTCAGCCAGCGATAACTGAGGATTTCAATTGTTCGGCAAACTCATTTGGCGTCCGGTAGCCCAAACTGCTATGGGGCCGTTCTGTATTGTATTCCTCCCGCCATGCTCCGATCTTCCGTCTG
>JBBSEX010000019.1:0-99424 GCA_038239345.1 Bryobacterales bacterium | reverse complement strand
TGCTGCTTCAGCACGCCGATAATCTGTTCTTCTGTGAACCGCCCTTTTTTCATCTTCGGATCTCCTTTTCGTCGCTTCTTCCTTCTGCGCCGATCCTGAAATCCTCAATTTTATCTGGTCCAGATTATCGAGGGCACGTCACATCGGGGCGCCGGCAGCTTTGTACTCCACATACAGAGCTTTGATGTTCTCTACCGGAACGCTCGCCGCCAGCAAATCGCGCTCGGCTGGGTTGTCCGTTCCCGCATCTTGCAGAAGTACGGGCTTGTGAACGAAGCGCAAGTTGAGGCTAGCGTGATCCCGTTGGATCAGAGCGTAAAACGCCGGTTGTCCATACTTGAAACTCACAGTAAAGCCTAGCGTCTCGACGAAGAATTTACAGGAGGCGTCAACATTGCCAACAAATAGTTGCGGAAACGCGCCCAGCAACTGGGATTCGTCTCCCTTTACTTTTTCCTGTGGCGATTGCGTTTCTTCGCCTCCCAGTCGGAGGGCTTTCCAGCTACCGAATCCAAGCTCGATCGCGATCAATTCCTGCGCATCGGCGAGGGCAAAGGGCATGGACAGAATCGCTCCATCGTCTATGTGACGGTAGCGAGGTAAAACGTTCCGGATGCGCTGAGCCACCGGATAATATTTGTCGCGGTGCCACCGAACAAGCTGTTTAGCCTGTTTCTTAAGATTTCGAAATTCAACATGGGCATCCTCCACCAGCTACTGTCGGAAGGCATTGCCCTTTTCGGCGTCGTTTGCGCCACGCACCCATATGCGTCAAGGATATCACGGCCAGGAATCTAACCTTCTTCGTCCTTAGGGCTCGCTTTTTCGATTCCCGTTTCCATCTCCCCAATCGCCGATCACAACAGCAATAAAACCGTAACTCCCTTAATATCCATAATTTAATTAAATATAATATTCCTATAATTGTAATCACGCCTAACAATTAAGGCATGAATTCCCCACAACGCCTCGCCGCCAATCGATCGAACTCGCTCCATTCCACAGGGCCGCGCACGCCTGCCGGTAAACACCGCAGCAGCCTCAACGCCACTCGGCATGGCCTCACTTCGCAGACCGTCATCATGCCTGGCGAAGATCTGGAAGCTTACCAACAGTTCTGTCGTGATTATCAAGCCAGCCTCAATCCGCAGGGTGTCGTCGAACGCGACATCGTGCAAACCCTTGCCGACGCGCAGTGGCGTCTCAATCGTTGCCGCGCTCTCGAATATAACCACTACGCCTTAGGTTTTGAAGACAACCAAGCGAAACTCGATACCGAAAATGGCCAGGCCCACGCCGCGATGACAATGGTCTTCACGCATCGCGACTATTACCCGGCGCTTGAAAGCCTGGGCCGTCATGAAGCCCGCTTGCATCGTGTCTATCACCAGTCGCTGGCAAAGCTGCAGGATCTACAAGCCAGTCGTAAGGAGCGGGAACATGCCGAACTTCGCCAGGCGGCCGCCATTCGCACCCATCTAAAGCCATCCGTACATTGGGACCCGGCCGACGATGGCTTCGTTTTGTCACTCGAACAAGTCGACGCCTACATTCGTCAGGAAAAGCGTCGCGACCGCGTCCTCGGCGCATCATAATGTCTAAATGGTGAGCGTTCAAATTTTCGGTGTGAAGAATTCCCAGGCGACTCGCGCGGCGGAGCGCTTCTTCAAGGAACGCCGGGCCACGATTCATTCCGTCGATCTCAAACAGAAGCCGATGTCGGCTGGAGAGATCCGGAGGTTCATTGAGCGTTTCGGTTTAACGGGGCTGCTCGACATCGATGGTAGCGCCTACATCGACGCCGGATTGAAGTATTTGAAGGTCGGCGATTCTGAATTGTTGGCAAAAATTGAGCGCGATCCCAAATTGCTTCGCCTGCCCCTCATCCGTTGTGGCAACCGGATCAGCATCGGGCACGATGAAGATTCGTGGAAGACGATGCTAACGCTTCTCGGCTAGCTCGAATTGGAGGCCTTCCCAATTTTCCAGCCGCAAACGCATTTCCTTGCGCGCCGCCAGATCGGAATCTTTCAGCGGAATCGCCACGCCGATCATGCGATCAATCGTCTGCCGGCCTTCGATCTGGTCGTGGGTAATGACGGTCTGGTTGTACTTCGGACCAAGTAGTTTCTGATATTGAAACAGCCGGTCCATATCGCTTCGTGCGATTGGTTGGGTCTCCAGACTTGAGCCATCGCTCTTGATCACAATCGCCTCGGCGGTCTTGATCACGAACGGCACGTCGGAAGAATTAGTCACCCGGAAATCCAGCACCGCGATGCTGTTGCTCTCGTCGCTGGGAACTGTCCGCACCTTCAGGACCTCACCCTTCAGCTCCAGATGATTGCCCTTCGTGCCCCAGAAAAAAAAGCCCAGGGCGATAGCCACGACGGCGATTCCCGCTCCGAAAAAAATCAAAACACGCTGGCTCACTTAGTCTCCCAACAACTTTCCATATGGCTGTAAACTGCCGATGTTGTCGAATACGGCCTTGATTCCCGCCGTTATCGGGATCGCCAGGAGGAGCCCTATCCCACCCCATAGCGTTCCCCAGAACATCAAGGCGATGGTCACCGCCAGTGGATTTAAATGGACTCGTGAACCTACCAACTTCGGATACAGGAGATTCAGCGCCAGTAGATGAAAGACGCCGACCACTCCGCCGATTAACACATACGCCGTCGGATTCGTAGTTACCGCTACGGCCGAAACCAGCGGAGGAGCCATCGCCAGCGGCAATCCGACATAAGGCACCAGGCTTAGAAATCCGCTGACAGCCCCAACCAGTGGCCAGTACGGCAGCCCCATGAAGAAGAAAAAAACAGCGCTGGCGGTTCCCAGCAGCAGTCCCAAAAAGAAATTGCCGAGCACATAAGCACGAGCCATCTCGGCCACGCTCTCCCAGCTTTTTCCGGCGATGTGCCGGTGCTGACCCTCAAACAAGTACAGGAAGCTGCGCCGCAAATGGTCGCGCCAGCTAAGCATGAAGTACACCAGAAAGGGAACGAACGAGGCCATCAACAGTACGTTATAAAACGAGCTCACGTAAGCGTAGACATACGAGAGCAGCGGAGTCGGCTCGGCTTTGATTCGTACCTCCTGAATCGTGGGTGGCGGGAGAGGCCCCTTCTTCTTATTGCGCGCCGTGGCCACGATCTGCTCCTGCTGCTTTTCTTGAAAGCGCTTCGGCATCAGCGTCTCGATTGTCTTCTTTTCGAATTCATCCACACGCGACGCAGCCGTATCGGTTAATAAATTAATCCGCTCGCTATACGTCGGCAATTCTTCGGCAAGACTGGAAATCTGCGAGTACATCGCCAGCCCCGCCAGATACATCCCCAGCAGCGCAATCGTGCAGACGACGAAGCTTGCCATTCCCCGCGGTAACCGCATCCGCATGAACAGCAGCACCACCGGCTCCAGCAGAAAGGCGATAATGATCGCGATCGCCAGAGTGATGAAGAATACCCGGCCAAAATACAGTAAAGCGACAGCCGACGTAAGGGCTAGGACCGCCTGACTGATGTTGACGTATCTTTGAGAACTTACACTGGGAGCGATTACCGCCACGACTGGCACCCCACGGCCTTTACTGGTACTCTAGCGCACCCGGCGCTTGCATATGTATCGGCACGCGGCGCTGTTAAAATCAGTCTAACAGTGGAAGAATTCAGTACGGTTACCGGTAGAATACTTGCGCTCGATGTCGGTAAGCGGCGCATCGGACTTGCTCTTAGCGATCCTCTGGGCGTTACCGCGCAGGGCCTGGAAACACTGCAACGGACGAATATTAGAACGGATCTGGCAACGCTCGCCGCGCTTGTTGTGGAGCGCGAAGTGGATCTGTTGCTGGTAGGATATCCACTGCACATGAGCGGGAAAGCGGGTCGTCAAGCCGACTATGTCCGGGAATTCGCCGAGCGGCTGGGAGGCGAAGCCAAGGTCACCTTGAAATATTGGGACGAACGCCTCACCACCGTGGAAGCCAGCCGCGTCTTGCGCCAGAGCGGAATCAGCATTGAAAAGCGGGCCCGTGCGGTAGACCGTTTGTCCGCTGTGATCCTCCTCGAAAGCTATCTCGATTCGTTCGCGAACCGGGAGTATCTGCCGTGAAAATCCTTCGGTTCGTTTTACTGGTCGTCCTTCTCGCAGCGGGTGGTTTGTGGTTCTTCGTGCGCCAACCTTACGGAGCCTTTCAAAGCGGCTTGCTGCTCGATCTTCCCCATGGAACCGGGACCAGGGTGATCGGTCAAAAGCTGGTCGCGGCAGGTGTGCTCCGCTATGCCTGGGAGTTTTCGCTGGTCCGTGCCCTTCGCCCGAGTGCGCGCCTCCAAGCGGGCGAGTACGGATTCAAAGATCCCGCCTCGGCCTGGGACATCTTCGATCGAATGGTGCGCGGCGACGTGCATTACTTTGAGGTCACGATTCCGGAAGGCAGTAACGTGTTTGAGATCGCCGCGCTGGTGGGTGAAGCCGGTACAATGGAGGCCAAAGACTTCCTGAAAGCAACCGCCAACCCGGCGTCGATTCATGATCTCGACCCGGCCGCGAAGAGCCTCGAAGGCTATCTTTTTCCCTCCACCTACCGCTTGACGCGCAGCACCCGGCCGGAACAATTGGCGCGACAAATGACCGATCAGTTCCGGAAACAATGGAAGGTGTTGGCCCCGGGAAAACCTTCGCATGACACCGTAACTTTGGCATCGCTGGTGGAGAAGGAAACTGGTACGGCGAACGAGCGACCCAAAGTCGCTTCTGTGTTTCAGAATCGCTTAAATATCAAGATGAAGCTCGATTGCGATCCAACCACGATTTATGCGGCGCTGCTTGACCAGCGTTTCAAAGGCGTCATTCACCGTTCCGATCTGGCCAGCGACAACGCGTACAACACCTACACGCATCCTGGGTTGCCTCCCGGTCCGATTGCCAATCCGGGTCTGGCGGCGTTGAAGGCCGCGCTCCAGCCCGCCGAAACCAAATATCTCTTTTTCGTGGCGAAACTAGACGGCTCTGGCGGTCATCAATTCTCCGCAACTCTCGCCGAGCATCAGGCTGCCGTCCAGGCTTACCGCGCACGGGCGAAAGCTGCTAAGGGAAAGTAGCGGATTGGCCTTCCCGGCTAGTTTACGGAATCTCGATCGATTCAACCTGGATAACGCCATCATCCAGTGTGCCTGTAACTTTTGCTTTCAGGTCTTTCACTTTGCTGGTTGCCTTCACGGCTGCCAGCGCTTTGGCGTTTCCGACCTCATCGAATTTTACGAACTTGCCGTCGGCCAGCACGATTCCATAGCCGCCTTTGGCACAACTGAGCGCGCATTCCCGGGTGTGGCTGCTGAGGTCCTTACCCTTGCACATCAGGTCAACCACGGTTCCGGTCCAGGTCTCGGCCAGGGCCAGTGAGGAGAAAGCCAGGATACCGGCTGCTAAACGAGCGTTGTTCATTAGATACAGTGTACTCCCAAACCCGATTGTAAGGCCGCCCGGAAACCTCACTACTGAACCGTACGTCATGACAAGTTGGGAACCTCGCTATTCCGCTTGCCCGCAACCTGAGCACCTGCGGTTCAAAGCGGAATACTACCAGATAAAACGAATAAAACTTGCGCTCTGGGATGGGCCTGTTTATACTGGCTTTTTTCGGCGCTTCTTCTTGACGTAGAGGACGTCAAATTAACGCATGTTGGCCCGCGACGAATTCGATCCACTGGCGCCGCAACGCGAAGCGGCCATGTTCTACGGCCTATTTCTGCGTGGGCACTCGGCCGATGCTCTGCGGCGGGATATCGATGTGCCGAAGCCTGTCCTGGAAAAATGGATGAAGACCAGGCGCTACGAAAGCAATTTCCAAAACAGGCTACGCCGCGTTTACACTTATCGCAAGCAGGTGCTGGCGATCTTCGATGAGTTAGTACACAACGAAAAAAACCGTATGCGCGTCCATTAACGAGCTTGCTGTTTTCGCTTCTTGTAAACGCCCACCCCGCTTAGCACCACCCCGATTGCCAACATCCAAAACGTTCCCGGCTCGGGAGTCTGCTGCACGCTAACGATGACGTCGTTAAAGTCGCCATAACCCTCGCCGCCCGCATAAAACCCGTTTCTTCCCACTGCGTCCTCAGCTCCGATAATCAATCCGCTAGACCCCGGCTTGGTGTTCTGAAACACCGAAAAGTGCTGGTGCGTCTGCTCGCCGTACAGGCTCGAGTTCATCCCCGACTGGCTGTAGTAAGTGAACCCGGTGCTCTGTGATGATGTTAGAAAGAATCCATATTCGGCCGATGGCGTGAACAGGAAGCTGCTTCCCACCGGACTGATTCCCGTGGCAAACAGCGGATGAAGAGTAGTTGGATCCAGAACGTCATACCAGCCAAAAACATCGTTCAGAGCCGTGGTGTCCTCAATCAAGGAGATCGCGAACGGCGCGCCTACCGATCGCAGGAAAGTTTCATCGGTATTCGCCGAATTGCCTCCGGCGGACCAGAATTGCAGCGATGGCAGCTGCGGCGATAGCGGACTGCCGGCCCATCCGCCAGTCCCCGTTAAGACGTAGCCAACGTTCCTCTGTGGCCCATCCACGGACGGATTGTCCCAAAATGCCGACGTCGGTTGACCGGATTCCGAAGCGCCGGGCGAGTTGACGAAGCTCGACCCGGCGGACGGCTTGATGGTGTCGCCAAAGAGCGAAAATCCACCACCTAGAATTGCAAACACAACGATCTGTAACGCTTTCAAAGAGAACTCCTCCGACGATCCGCCCCAAACGGCTCCGGATTCTAACCCCGGATTAAGTACGCCTGCTAAGAGCGGTCGACTAGCTCCGAGACTACGTTGTTTCTTCGCCTTCCGCAATAGCGCTGAAGTACCGGTACACGGTGCCTATAAAAGTCTGCAAATACAAGGGTTATCTCCAGTCACCGGATGGTCCCGAAGCGCTATAAATCAGTACGGGGGGAGTGCCCCTTTTCCCGCTCTTAGGAAGTGCGCTACACTATAGAACTGTCAGGCTCCGGGCTTCGTGCAACGGGCGGTCGTGAACCCCGCCAGGTCCGGAAGGAAGCAACGGTAACGGTTTAGTTCGTGTGCCGCGGATCACCCGGGGTCTGGCAAACACCTGGCCCTTCCCATGTACCAAGTCATCGCCCGGAAATATAGGCCCCAAACCTTCGGAGAGCTGATTGGACAGGAGCACGTCCGCACCACAATAGAGAATGCGATTTTGCAGCGTCGAATCGCTCATGGCTATATCTTTTGTGGACAGCGCGGAACCGGCAAGACCACGGTTGCGCGCATCCTGGCCCGTTGTTTAAATTGCGTCGAAGGTCCCACGCCGCAGCCCTGCGGAGTCTGTTCCAGTTGCCTGGAAGTGACCGCCGGAAACGCTCCCGACGTGATTGAAATCGACGCCGCCTCCAATCGCGGTATCAATGAAATGCGTGAGCTGCGGGAGAATGTGCGGTATCGTCCGGCGCGCGATCGATACAAAGTCTTCATCATCGATGAAGCCCACCAGATCACCAGCGAAGCCTTCAACGCGCTGCTGAAGACCCTGGAAGAACCTCCCGAGTGGGCTGTGTTCATCCTCTGCACGACGGAAGTTCACAAGATTCCCACCACCATCGCCTCGCGCTGCCAGCAATTTAGTTTTCGCTCGGTCGATTTTGGCGAACTCGTCAAGCGCATGGAGTGGATCTGTAAGGAAGAGGGGATTCAAGCGGATCCGGAAGCGCTCTCCGTGTTGGCCCAATCGGGGGAGGGAAGCGTTCGCGATTCCTTGTCGGCGCTCGATCAGGCGATTGCCTGCTGCGGATCGACTCTGAGCGCTGCCGAGGTCCGCGGACTGCTGGGGATGTTCTCTCTGGATTCGCTCGCCGAAATTACGAAGGCCCTCAGCGCCGCCGACTCACGTCGCATGCTGGAAGTAGTCCAGGAACTGGAAAGCAACGGCCGCAACCTACAACATTTTTGCCGCGAGCTGGCCCGCTACTTCCGCAACCTGCTGGTGGCGAAGATCGCCGGCGGCGAAACGCGGCTGATTGCGGCTTCGCCCAGCGAACAAACGAAATTAGCCGAAACGGGCTCTGGTTTTTCCGAAGAAGACCTGACACGCTACCTGCAATTGACGCTCGACTTATTCAAAGACATGCAATTCTCGCCCCAACCGCGGCTGCATCTGGAAGTGGGTTTATTGCGTCTGGTGCATGCCGGTAAGCTGCTGGCCATTGAGGAAGCGCTGGCCAATCTGGGTCCGGGATCGGGGGGCGAACCGGTGGTTACTCCGGCGCCGCCGCGTCCGCCAAAATCGAGCGGGGCATCGGTGTTTGCCTCCGCTCCTACCTCGCCGTTGAAGGCGCCGCCGCCGCTTCCGCCTCCCGTTGCGCCGCCGACCGTTCCCCCCACCGCAGCTTCGGCCATCCCACCCACGGCGACGTTAGCCCCATCCGACCCGCAATGGAAAGTACGCTTGCACGGGGCGCTGATGGAAGCCGGTCTGGCGCATACAGCCGATGCCGTCGAGCATTCGAACGTAGACGTATCGGCCACCGAAATTGTCTTCACCACAACCAAATTCTATGCCCTGGGATTGAAGGGCGATCCCGATCTGCCGCGCATTGTTGAAGCGCTGGCCGGCCGGCCCCTGAAGCTAACGGCGAAGGTTGGTGAAGTAACTCCCACGATACCCATTGAGCCCGCGTCCGGCGGCGCGAAACCAACTGAGGATGAACTCTCGCACCGGGCATTCGCGCATCCCGAAATCCAGAAATTTCAAGAGACCTTCCCCGGCAGCCATGTGCGGATGGTGCGAAACTTAAAGGACTAGCCAGACAGCGCAAGGAGACTTATGAAACTACCTGGAAACATGCAGGCCATGATGAAGCAGGCCCAGCAGATGCAGCAGAAGATGCAGGAAGAAGTGGCGCTGATTCGCGTGGAGGCGGCAGCCGGCGGCGGCATGGTATCGGTGAAGATGGACGGCCACAAAAACGTACTGGCGGTGAAGATCGATCCCGAGGTAGCGGGCGACGTGGAGATGCTGCAGGATCTGGTGCTGGCGGCAATCAACGAGGCATCGAAAAAAGTGGATCAGGAGAGCTCCTCCAAGATGAACGGAATGATGGGCGGCATGGGCCTCCCGCCGGGTATGTTCTAAAATTCCATGCCCGATTTCGCCGAGCCGCTGGCCAGACTGATTCAGGAATTCAAGCGCCTTCCGGGCATTGGCCAGAAGTCTGCGCAACGGATTGCGTTTTATGTTTTGCGCAATCCACGGGAGAGCGCCGAGCGCCTGGCGCAGGCGGTTCTGGACGTGAAGGACAACCTGGGAATCTGCGCCCAATGCAACAACATCAGCGATGGCGAGCTATGTAACTTCTGTCGCGATCCGCAGCGCGAGCGAGCGTCGATTTGCGTGGTTGAGGAGCCGCACAATATCGTCCCCGTGGAAAGCACGAGACAGTTTCACGGCCTCTATCACGTGTTGCACGGATCGCTATCGCCACTGCGCGGCATCGGGCCGGAGCAATTGCGATTGAAGAATCTGCTGGAGCGGCTGGAGTCGGGCGAGGTAACGGAATTGATTCTGGCCACCAATCCGACGGTGGAAGGCGAAGCGACGGCCGTATACATTTCGCGTTTGCTCAAGCCCCTGGGACTGAAGGTGACGCGCATCGCGATGGGAATTCCGGTGGGTAGCGACCTGGACTATGCCGACGAAGTCACGATGTCCAAGTCGCTTGAAAACCGCCGCGAGATGTAGTTAGTTAGTCCCCGTTTTTTGCAGATCCGCCAACGCTTCCAGGACTTCCTGGCTATGCGGATTCGGACTGACCTTTACATAGACTTTGCGAATCGTCCCTTTGGGATCGATCAGGAAAGTATTGCGAGCGGAGTATTGCACAGTGCCCGCCGTGGCCAGTGATCCATACTTCGCCGAGACATCTTTGCCGGTATCGGCAAGCAATTTGAAAGTCAGGCTTTCTTTCGTGCAGAACTCTTTGTGCGAATCGACAGTATCGACGCTGACTCCAAGAATGACGGCGTTCTTGTCCTTATATTGCGCGGCATCGCGTTCGAAGTTGTGGGCTTCGATGGTGCAGCCTTTGGTCATGTCCTTCGGATAAAAATAAAGCACCACCCATTTGCCATGCAGATCATGCAACGACACGGGCGTGCCTTCCTGCGAATTCAATGTGAAATCGGGCGCGGCGGTGCCGGCGGAGGGCGGTTCATCGGCGGCGCCAGCTGCGGTGGCCAAGCCGAGCGCGAGCATCATGGTCAGTGCGGTTCTCATCCTTGCAGCTTAACAGTTGAATAGATCAGTTGATCCGATCCGTTGGAATCAGTTGGCTCGATCGGTCCTGAAAAATTGCATCTCGCCGGCGGGAATATCAATCGTGCCGCTCCAATGGAAAAGTGAATCGCCCGGCTCATAGCCATCGTTCAGTAGGAAAGCTTTCTTGACGCCTTCCAGACGGCACGATCCCGACAGCGGAATTCTGCCGTGCTCCCGAAAGGCGATACAGCCGAAGCCGATTTCGGCAATTTGCGAAGCCTTGGTGCCGTGCGGCAGTTCAACAGTAGTGCGGACCCAGCCGCTGCGCTCAATGGCCGCTTCCTCATGACCGAAATTAGAACTGCGCCAGCGCGATTCGTCTTTCAGCCTGACATAGGTCACCAGGCCCGAGGTGGTGTTGGTGACGTTTGCTTCGACGTAGAGGTAATTGCGGGAATCGGCGATCTTCGTGCCGTCGGCGATTCCGAATGGCCGGATCTTCCCTTCACGCGTCATCTCTTCGGCGGCGACCCGATATGTGAAGGGGTGGGCATCCATCAGAACTTCGCGCGAGTGGTCATTGAGCGTGGCCACTATAGGCGGAATCTGGTAACGAATGGAGGACATGCCCGTGTCGCCAAAGATGTTGTTGTCGGTAATGGGGATCAGCAAAGGATGGCTGCCTTCGCGCGCTCCTTTGAATTCGACCTCTTCGTGCGAGCTGCTCTGCATCGTGGCGCGCCATACGGTGCCATCCTGATTCAGCCAAACCCGATACATATATTCGATGTCCGTCGTGCGGCCCCAGCGGGCCATCAGGCCGCGCGTCGACGTGCCACCATCCTCGTTTGAAAAAATCATCGTGTATTGAATCAGCGGCCGGCTCTCGTCGCGCAGGCGCTCGGCATAAGAAAGCAACGGGATATCGGTGAATTTGCCAATCGTGTTCTGGCGTGCGCAGACGATAGGCATGTTGGCCAAGATATCGGCATCGGGATCGCCCGGGTGAATCTCACGGAATTTCGCGGCGTGGGCGGCGACCGTAGTTCCGGCGGCGGAATCGGAATGCCGCTCGATGGCGATGCGATGTTCCCCGGCGTCCAGCGATCCCAGAAAGATCGAATAATTCCTGCGCCGCTCCCCGTTATACAGCATCACGTGCTGGGCCGTTTGTCCGTCGAGAGTGATGGTGGCAAGTGCGCTCTCATGCCCCGCCGTGGCCCAATTCGATCCCGGTCCGCTGAGTTCCAGGTCGGCGACGACTTCCGCTTTGCTCGCCACTTGAAACGAAAAATTCTGCGCCGCGGAAAGCAGTGTTGGAGCGATTATTAGCACGGCGATTGCGAGCTTCGAAAGCAGACCTAACAGCCGTTGCGAGCGGACGGGCTTAGCCAGAATATTGTCCACCAGCTTCGCCTCGGGTCGGTGGATCAGGTCCTCTGTCCAACCCGACAGCACAAAAATCTTCAGCGTCGCCGACCCGCCGCGCAGATCGCGAATCAATGCCAGACCATCTTCGGGCTTAGGCAGGCGCAGGTCCAGCACAGCGATATCGGGCTGAATATCGCAGGCCAGGCGGCGAGCCGTGGCCGTATTATCGGCCGTAAAGACGGTGTGTCCGGAGTGCTCCATCAAGAGCTTGCGGATCGCCAATTGGTCGCGGTCGTCGTCGACTAACAGGACGCGGGCCATCAGGAGAATGTGATCCCGGCGATCACCAATTGAGGCATCGTCTGATTCCAGCTTGCGGGAATTTCGTCGAAGGGTAGACGAAAACTTTTCGTGTCGCTGGGCTTCAATCCACCCATCCGCGGGCTGACGATAGAGACCCGCTGGCGCAGCACCACCTGCCCATACGCATCGTAGAAGACGCAATAGACATCCACTTCCGCAAGCGGCCGATCGCCGCTGTTGGTGATCTTCCCATTCACTTCCGTTATGGCTTGTTTCAGGTAGCTTTCGGTAGCCTTCATTTGCACTTCACTCAGTTTCAAATTGCGCGTGTATTGCTTGGCATCGGCTGAGAGTTGGGCCGCCGGTATCTTCGATTGGGAGTCAGCATGGCGCAGGTAAAGATACAGTCCGCCGCCGACGATGAGCATGCCGGCAACAATATAGAGAGGCAATCCAAGAAGTGGGTTACTCGGCTTCGCTGCGTTGGCCACTGATCGTCATCTCCCGAATCAGAACGGTTGGCGAGGCCAGCGAGCCGCGGAATTCCAGATCGTTGGCCGCCGCTTCGATGTTCTGCAGCATCTGTCCGAAATTGCCCGCGATGGTAACCTCCGACACCGGATAGGCCAACTCCCCATTTTCGATCCAGACACCGGCTGCGCCACGCGAGTAATCTCCCGTGACAGGATTATACCCGTCCCCGATCAGCTCGGTAATGTAGAAGCCATTGCGCACCGAAGCGATCAGTTCTTCGGGACTACGATCGCCCTTCTGCAGATACAGGTTGCCATAACCGACGCCGGCATTCCCGGATACGCCGCGGGCGGCGTTGGCGGTTGTTTTCAATCCGAGCTTACGCGCCGTGTATGTATTCAGAAGGTAACTTTTCAAGATCCCTTTTTCGACGACGACGGTTCGCCGGCTGGGTACGCCTTCATCGTCATAAGGGGATGTGCCGAACAAGCCGGGAATGGTTCCATCGTCGACGATGGTGACTTGATCGGAGGCGATTTTCTCGCCCAGTTTATCCGCCAGGAACGAAGCTTTGCGATAGATGGCCCCGCCGTTGATTGCATCAAACAAATCGTCGAGCAGAGACTTCGCGGTACGCGGCTCAAAGATGATCGGCGCTATCTGCGTTGGAACTTTTCGCGATCCCAGGCGCCGCAGAACGCGAGCCGCGGCTTTCCGGCCGATGTAGATAGCGGACTCAAGCTGCGAACTGCTGCGTGCCGAGTGGCCGAAATAATCGCGCTCCATCGCGTCGCCCTGCTTGGCCACTGGCACCGCGCTAAGCGAGCAACTGCCCGAGCGATAGGACGCGCTGAATCCCCGGGAATTAGAAAAGGCTCGCGCGCCCAAGTGCGAATCAAACGAGGCTCCTTCGGAGTTGTTGATGCGTGGGTCGGCGCTTAGGGCGGCGTCTTCAGCGGCAATCGCCTGCTGGATTTTATAGTCTGTTTCGAGGCGCGCGATGTCGTCGGAATAGAGGCCCAGGTCTCCTTCCAGCGAGCCCAATTCGGAAGGCTCAGGCAGGCCGGCGAACGGATCTTCACTGGTGATATCGGCCAATTCCAAAGCCGACCGCACCATGTAACGCAGGCCCGCAGGCGTAGTGTCCGACGTATAGGCCGAACCCATCCGCTTGCCCACCAAAACGCGCAGCCCGATCACCCGCGAGCTGGCTTCCTTGATCGTCTCAACCTCGCGCAAGCGGACGTTGACGGAGAACTCATTGCCGGCGGCCGCGGTACACTCGACGTCGCTTGCGCCCAGTTCCAGGGCCAGGCGCACACCCTCTAGTGATAGCTCCTGCAATTCCGATGTGGAACTCACTGCGCGGTTCCGCCGACAGTCATCCGATCGATCCTGACGGTGGGTATACCGACGCCCACAGGGACGCTTTGGCCTTCCTTGCCGCAAATGCCGATGCCTTCATCGAGTGCCAGATCGTTGCCCACCATGCTGACCCAGCGCAAGGCTTCAGGCCCGTTGCCGATCAGGCTCGCGCCTTTAACCGGACGAGTGATTTTGCCGTCCTCGATCAGATAGCTTTCCGATGCCGCGAAGACGAAATTTCCGCTGGTGATATCCACTTGTCCGCCATCGAAATTAGCGCAATATAATCCCCGAGGAACACTGCGAATGATGTCCGCCGGGTCGCTCTCGCCGGCCAGCATATAAGTATTCGTCATGCGCGGCATGGGGATGTGCTGATAGCTTTCGCGGCGTCCACTGCCGGTTCCGGCGCCGCCCATGATGCGGCTGGAGAGTTTGTCCTGTAGATAACCGCGGAGCACGCCGTTCTCAATTAAAACGTTCTTCTGCGTGGGCATGCCTTCGTCGTCGACGTTCAACGAACCGCGGCGGCTATGCATGGTGCCGTCATCGACAACGGTACAAAGAGGGCTCGCCACCTGTTGTCCAATCCGCCCGGTGAAGGCCGAGACACCCTTGCGATTGAAGTCCGCTTCCAACCCATGACCCACGGCTTCATGCAACAACACTCCGGGCCAGCCGGGACCCAGCACGACGGTCATCTCTCCGGCCGGCGCATCGATGGCTTCCAACTGCACGATGGCCTGCCGCGCGGCCTCGCGAGCGAAGTGTTCGGGGGTTTTTTCGCTGAGGAAGAAATCGAGAGAAACACGTCCTCCACCGCCGGCATAACCGTGCTGCGGTGTACCGCTTCCCTGGCGCGCGAGCACGGTGGCGTTGAGACGCGTCATCGGCTGGCGATCGATCGTGAACGTACCGTCGCTAGCGGCAATCAGGATGTGCTTCAGGCTATCGGCGTAGCTTGCCTGGACTTGAAAAACACGATTGTCGTACGCCCGCGCGGCAATGTCGGCGCGCTTCACCAGGTCTACCCGTTCCGCCAGCGTGGTGTCGTTAGGAGCCAGCAAAACAGGATACAAATCGCGCTTTCGCGACGACGTGAACCCGGTCTTATCCACGCTCGCCGGACCCTTGGCGATCTTCGCCGCAACCCTTGCCGCCTGGCGAATTTTTTGCGGACTCAGGTCATCGCTATAGGCATACCCCGTGCGCTCTCCGGCAATCACGCGGATGCCTACGCCGAGCGTCACACCCTGATTGGCGCTCTTAATGATGGACTCATCGATGCTGATGGAGCTAGTGGCCAGATATTCGAAATACAGGTCGGCATATTCGCCGCCCGCCGAGAGCGCCTCGCCGAGGTAGATCTCCAAATCGCGCTCCGTAATGTTGAATCGTTGGGCGAAGAAACTATCGGATAACTCCATGCTTTTACCGTAGCACGCGATGGCCGTTATATCGGCGCATTCGGCGGGCTCGATTGAGTCCGTTACAAAACTCCCGATAGCGGGCTGGCAGGTAAAAGTTGGCGATCGGCGTCGACATCATTGGCCACGGGGCCTTTCTCACTTTGCTGACGGCAACGACTGCAGCGCCGCCAATTTCTCCTTGGCATCGGAGTTCGCCGGGTTCTTTTCGAGCGCCTTTCTATAGCTCTCGATTGCAAGCTGCTTCTCCCCGGACTTTTGATATGCGTCTCCCAGTCTGTCGTACGCATCGCTAGAGTCGGGATACGTTTGCAGCTCCAGCTTCAGCACATCTATCGCCTCCGGCAGATGGCCATCATCCTTCAGATCTGTCGCCCACATATACATCGGCGTGTCTCCTATCTTGAAATCCGGCTTCTCCTTCTTCATCGCCGCGTACACCTCGGCCAGATATCAAACCCCTTTTTTCCCGCTTCTGCGCGCAGAGCCTCGAACGTCGCCGGAGCTCCCTTGGCGGCACGGAAGTCTACCGTCATCATGTGCGGTGGCACCCCATTCTCCGCTGGCGTCTTCTTCAAAAACGCCATCGCCGCGGCATCGTGCTTCAAATAGGCATCCAGAAATTCGAGACTGTATCGAGCCACCCACCCATACCCCGCCGTCCCGTCAGCCCGTGAATAATCTCCCTTGCGATTTTTGGGGTAGTGCTTCCATATCTCTTCGTTCCGCTGATACATTGAGCTGTGCTCCACATGGGTCAGTGCCATATCATGAACCGTGACCAAATCTCCGTGCGTCCATGCGTTCAGCACATTCGGCCCTTCGTTGTCCTTGCTGGTAAAGTCCTTCGCTTGCTCCTCCAGTGAGATCGCACCCTGCGTAAAAAACAACAAGGGCAAGGTCATCTCCTCCGGATGCACATAGCCTGAATCCTTCACCAGCCCCGGGTAATACCGCATACTCCCATCCAGGGCCAAGAGGGCATCAATACGGCTGTCCCGTGCTGCCGCAAACAGATTGGAGATCCCGCCCCAGCTGAATCCGGCCACCGCAATCTCAGACAAATCCGCATCAGGTAACGTCCGCGCATACCCGATCAGGAACGAAATGTCTCGCGCCTGCGCGTCGATCCCTTCCAGATCGTTCGTCATCACCCGCGCCGTCGCTCCCATATCCGTGCTCGCGACCACCACATACCCGTGGCTCGCCAGATATTCGCACAGGTCCACGTTTTCCCACGACATCGCCGAAAAACTCGGCGCGTAGATCACCAATGGAAACTTTTCGTTCGCGGCTGGCGCATCGCGGACTGCCCATAATGAATCCTTTAGTGTCGGCTTCATTCCATTGATCCACGCCTTCCATTCTCCCCACAGCTTCGGCGTATCGAAACTCGTCTCAGTAGCCAGCAAATCGCTGTAGTCCCCAACCGTCATCGGCTTCTTGCCGTTGTTCTCCGCCGGATACCAGATCAGCGTCTGCAGCGGGCGCGCGCGCTCTCCCTGAGTTGGCTTGCCCAATGCATCGACCTTTGGACGATATGTCCGCGAAAAGTCGTATTGGTTCACAACCTGTAGCCCCACGGCGTACGGGCCGGGCTTTTCGGTGAAGCGAAAGAGCGGTCCAACGCCAGCACCCATCGGTGCAGTCTGACCACGCCCTGCAGCGGCACAGAAGACCAAAACAGCAGCAACAACTAAGTTCTTGATTAGCATCACATGCTCCACGCAAAACAGATATCAAAAGGTAATGAGGCTATCAGCGACTGAGGCCTTCCTTCAATACCCATAGCACGGAGATACGCATGTGATCGAAGGATGGTTCAAGCAGTTTCGTAACAGTCTCTATTGAGTCCGCATTGGGGAAGAGATCGGGTAGACTTTAAGCCTGTGACGAAAAGTGAATTTCGCTGGCGAATCGCCATCGTCGTGTTGCTGAATGTAGTGTGGATCGCTATTGCCGCGCTGCTCTGGCCGTTCATGACTGAAAGCGCGGTGAGGAGCGATCATTTGCGCCGCGAGTCGGTACCCATCCAAGCGCGCATCACGCAAGTTGGGCCGCCCGCGATCTACGAATTTCAACTGAAGGAGCGTTTCTTTCGCGGGTTCACAAGTTCCGGGCGCAACCGTCGCCAAGGAGAATCGATCGGCGTATTTTATTGGCCCTCGGATCCGTCGGTGACTGCCGACTCGAAGCCCGGCTCGGGGCTGGACCCTCGCGTCCCGATGGGCATCTGGATCGCCATCATTTTGCTATTCACCGTTTGGATTATTAACCGGTGGATTCACCAGCGTCACTCCAGGGCGGCGCTGGTTAGCAAGTCATGATCTTCAGGCGGCACGAAGCCACGTTCCCGCACCAGGCTAGCGATCTGGGCCCAATGCCGCACTTCGTGAATCAACGATGCGGTCACTATTTTTCGGACTGTCGCGCGGGCATGGTTTGGCCCCAGCGAGAAATCCACGACACGATTCCAATCGGACGCGCTTACCTGGAAGATATAGCCGCGCAGGGCTTGGCGGGTGGCGATTCCGAATCCGAAAACCTCGGCCAGAGTGGTGCCGGGGCGGCCATGATAATCGGTTAGCACTTCACCGCGCAGCCTTTGAACGGCGCGCAATTCCGGACCGAAGATATGCACGATCAGCGATCCGATGGTGTTCTGGCGATCGCCGGCGATCGGGGTGCTCAGCAGATCCTCGCTGTTTTCGGCGAACCAGTTTTCCCATCGCGCGCGTTCTTCATCGGTGTAGCGCAATAGTTCTTCAATCGTGATGTGCATGAATCAGGGCTCTCTATGGGCGATGATTCGCAGGCGCTTGTAATCGGCATACCATACGCCATCGCGAAACAACTTTGGCCGGACGGTTTCCTCCACGCGCTGGATCACTTCCGGCCGCTCTTCAACAGGCTTCAACGCCAGTAGCGGATCGGCGAACATTTTGATCCAATCCTGTAGGCCATCTTCACCGGCCAGCGGCGTCGGCCGATCGAAGAGCACGGCATTCGTCACCGCGAATCCAACGCGCTCCAGAAGAGTGGCATATTCGCCGATGCTGGGAAAGTACCACTGCGATTCGGTCTCTCCGCTGGCCGCCGATATCGCCTCGACAATGGCCCGGACGTTGCCTTGTCCTCCGAACTCGGCGACGAAGCGCCCACCAGGCTTAAGGGCCCGCCAGACGCAAGTGGCCACCAACTCCGGCTGCTTCATCCAGTGCAGCGCGGCGTTTGAAAAGACCGCGTCCACCGGTTCATCCACCCGGAAACTGGCGCCATCGGCAAGCCGGAATTGCAGCTTCGGATAATTGATGCGAGCCTGGGCGATCATCGCCGGCGATTTATCCAGACCAATCGCGATGGCGCCCGATTCGGCAATCTGGGCGGTCAGTTGGCCCGGTCCGCAGCCAAGATCGAGAATTCGTTCCGCGGGTTGCGGGGCCAGAATTTCTATCAGGCTCGCGCCAAAATTCCAGACGTAGGCGTGCCGGCCTTCGTATTGCTCCACGTCCCAGTCGTTCGGACGTTTGGGTCTTGGATTGGACATGTGTGCGCTGCTTCCTACATATTGTTCCATAATGCAGACAGTGCGCCGACTCCTTTCTATTCTCCTTCTAACTTTCCCTTGTTTCGGGCAGACCGATCCGCCGAAATCCTCGCTGGAGCGGACGCTTGATTCTCTCTTCGCCGTGCAACAATTTCGTGAAGCGTTGATTTCGCCCGATGGAACAGAGGTGGCCTGGGTGGAGCAGGCAAAGTCCGGCGGCACGGTAAGCGCCAGTGAAATGGCGATCATGGTTGCCCCCCGCGATGGAGCGAATCAGCGGCGGATTACCGCGGGCGGGGCGGGATCGGGATGCACCGAAGGCAACATTGCCTGGAGTCCCGATGGCGCCAAGTTGGCGTTTCTTTCCGATTGCCGGCGCCACGGACAATCGCAGCTATATATAATTTCCGCTTCCGGCGGGACGGCGAACAAGCTTACGGAGTTGACGGGATTTCTGGACTCGCCGCATTGGTCGCCGGATGGAAAAGAGATCGCGATTCTGTTCACGAAAGATGCGCCGCGCGCCGCCGGTCCGACGGAAGCGATGACCCCGGACTCCGGTGTGGTGGGCGAAACGGTGTTGGAACAACGAATCGCGACGGTGAATGTAGCATCGGGGCGAGTGCGCGAAATCACGCCCGCCGATACCTACGTCTACGAGTTCGATTGGTCGCCCGACAGCCGGCGGATCGCCTATACGGCGGCCAAGGGTGCGGGCGATAACAACTGGTACGTGGCGGAATTGTTTACCATCGCCGCTGCCGGTGGCGAACCGCGTCCGGTATGGAAGCCCGCGCTACAAATCGCGACGCCGCGCTGGTCGCCCGATGGAAGCGAGATTGCATTCCTGGAAGGACTGATGAGCGATGAAGGGGTGACGGGCGGGGAAGTGTTCGTCATTGCCGCCGCCGGGGGCAAGCCGCGTAATTTGACACAGCAACGCAAGAGTTCGCCGGGCTGGCTGCAGTGGCTGAAGTCGGGCAAGATTTTGATGAACGATCGAATCGACGGCGGGCAGGCGATCTCACTGCTTGACCCGAAGACAAGCGTCGCCGAAATGTTGTGGAAGGGCGATGAGACGATTTCGGCAACAAATGAGGCACTCAGTGTTTCAGTGGCAAACGATGAAAAAACGACTGCGCTGATTCGGACTTCCTTCGACAAGGCACCTGAGGTTTGGGCGGGCCGAATCGGTGAGTGGAAGCAGATCACCAAGGGCAATGGCGAGCTGCATCCATTCTGGGGCGAATCGAAAAGTGTGCATTGGAAGAGCGGCGATTTCGCGGTCCAGGGTTGGCTGCTCTATCCCAGGAATTATGATCCGGCGAAGCGCTATCCGATGGTTGTGGTGGTGCATGGCGGACCGTCTTATGCCGAGTCTCCCGCTTGGCCCGCGGCACATTTTGGAATCGCGGCAATGTCGGCCGAAGGCTACTTCGTGTTCTTCCCCAACCCACGCGGGGGCTTTGGATCAGGCGAAGAATTTACACGGGCGAACGTCAAGGATTTTGGCTATGGAGATTTGCGCGACATCCTCTCGGGTGTGGATGAAGTGATTCGCACGCTGCCCGTGGACGACAAGCGAGTAGGCATCGCGGGGTGGAGTTATGGGGGCTACATGACGATGTGGGCCGTGACGCAAACCAACCGCTTTCGCGCGGCGGTGGCCGGCGCGGGAATCTCAAATTGGCAGAGCTACTATGGCCAGAACGCGATCGACCAGTGGATGATTCCATTTTTTGGCGCATCCGTTTACGACGACCCATCCGTATACGCGAAGAGTTCGCCGATCACGTTCATCAAGAGTGTGAAGACGCCGACGCTAGTGCTGGTGGGCGAGCATGACGGCGAATGTCCGGCGCCGCAATCCTACGAATTCTGGCATGCGCTGAAGACGCAAGGTACGAAGACGCAACTGGTAGTGTATCCGGGCGAAGGGCATCGTTTCCACGATTCGGTCCACATGCGCGACTTGATGCAGCGTACGCTCGAATGGTTCGGGACTTACCTGCGCGGCTAGTTCGCCGCCAGGTACCGCGAGCGGACGATTGCCATGTGGTGCAGCTCGTGTCCGGCGATGACATAGGCCAACGCGCGAACGCTGATTTCGGCATGGCTGGCCATACCGCAACGCAGCCAATCCTCCGGCTGCAGCCCGCGGAACATCAGCACATTGGCCTTTCGGCATAGCTCGAGTTCGGCCAGTAAGTCGGTCCAGGACCGCTGGCCGGAATGCGCGGCGGCGACGTAGGGGTCCTGCTCAAAGCCTGCCAGTTCCGTACGATCGTTACGGGCGAAACGAAGCGCGCGGTAAGCGAAGATCCGCTCGGTATCGATCATGTGCCCCAGCAACTCGCGCAGACTCCACTTGCCGGGTTCGTAGCTCCGCAGCGAATCGGCTTCGGAGACTCCACGCAATGTGGATAGTGATTCGCTGATCTGGCCGGCGAGCACGGGGAGAATATCGTCGCTTTGCACGAGCTTGATATAGGTCTCGTAATGCGGCGCGTATTCGGTGCATGCGGGCCTTCCAACCACGTGATGATTCATACGAGAAATTGTATCGTGGGCCACTCGCCCGCCGAGGCTATCGTTTAGAAATTGAATCGCGCCGCAATCACGACGATCCGATTTCCTCCTTGCGTGCTGTTGGTCGATGTGATGCGCCCGAAATTAGCATCGTTGATGTTGTTATTCGGATTGTTGAAGATCGGTGAGTTGGTAGCGCTGATGGCGTCCATCCGCAGCACCAGCTCCTTACCCTCGGTGATGCGCACTCGCTTCAGCAGGTCGAGATCGACGTTGAAGTATCCCGGACCACGGAGGAAATTTTGACCGAGGCTACCGAAGACGCCGGCGGCTGGATTTTCGAGGATCAGATTGCCCGAACTATCGGCGATGGCCTTGAGTGTCGAGCGGCCTTGAATTCCCCCGACGGTTGTGAAGGTGGAGATCAAAGGATCGGGCACCTGCTTCAAGCCTGCGAAGTAGACGACGCCGGTTCCGGTCTTTGTGAGGCTTCCCAGATTGGGTGACAACGAGGTTAACGGCACGGGCGTGCCACCGCCGAATGTATTGAAACCGTTTTGGGCGCTGAGGCCAATCGGCTGGCCACTGGATATCGTCACTACCGACCCCACCTGCCAACCACCCACCAATCGCGAAACGATCCCGTTAGTTCCGTTGACGAACTTCTTCCCCGGGCCGAAGGGAAACTCGTAAATACCATTCATACGCACCACGTGATCGCGGCTGAAGTTCAAAACCTTCTTATCAAGCGAGAGATCGCGGATCGTCCTGACGTTGGAATTCAAAGTGGATCCGTCGCCTTCGTACAAGCCGATCGCCTTGCTGAAGGTGTAGTTGCCTTGGAATGTCCAACCTCTGGAGAAGCGTTTCACCACCTCCACCTGCAAGGAGTGGTACGTCGAATTTCCGTAGTTTCCCATGAGGATGGCAGGACCGAATTGCGGACTGGCGAAGACGAAATTCTCGGGCAATCCAACGCGCCGCAGAATGTCGCCGGGCTTCGCTCCGGGGAGTGGTTGGGTACTCAAGGCGGTGGCGAAATTCCCGGGATCGTTGCTGCTTAGGAAGCCGTTCAGGCCTGACGAATTGGAGCGTACAAAATCCGATCCGCTTACTGTTTTCCCGTCGACGCCGGGCAGCCCGACAAACAACCGGTCGAACAATGGCGCGTTGCCGCCTGCCTGGGTGATCTTAAAGGCATTGAGGATTCCGTTCTCGAATATATTCGCTTCATTGATGTTGATGCCTTGAATCAGCTTGGTTCCCTTGCTGCCGACATAACGAAGATCGAGCACGAAATCCTTGGCGATGCTGCGTTGGATGGAGACGTTCCAATTCTGGTAATACGGCGTCCGCAGATGCGGGTCGAAGCCATACACGGTGCTCTGGCGATCGGTTAACGGAATCGGTTGCAAAGGCGCGGCGGTCGGTGGGATGGGCAGAGCCAAACTCTGGGCGGTCACCAGCGTGCTGGGGACAAAAATATTCAGATTCGAATAGCCCGGCTCCGTTCCGGACAAGATGGAAAACGTGTATAGCGGCGTGTGTTCATAACCCATGCCGTATCCCATCCGGAAAACTGTTTTATCTTTTCCAAACCACGGCAGCGACCAACTGAGTCCCACGGCCGGCGCAAAATTGTTATTGTCAGTGGCGTAAAAACGCCCATCGGGATTCGCGGTTCGCGGACCGATTGGCGATAGCGTGGTGAGCGCTCCATTCAGTACGCCGGGTTGAAACTCGGCCCCGAAACTGTTACCCGAAAGTCCGAAGATCGAGTTGCCGCCGCCCGTTGGAGTCAGCCCCTTACCTTGCACTTCCTGTGGCACCGAATACCATTCGTAGCGGACACCCAGATTCAGGGTCAGGCTTGGAGTAACTTTCCAATCGTCTTTAAAGAACCAACTGAATTCCGGCGCGCGCAGATGCTGATAGCGATTCAGGCCAGGGACGAAAGTGGGGTTCGATCCGCCTTGCGAATTGATCGTCGTCGCCACCTGCCTGATCGATCCAGCCAGATCGGCCAGCAATCCTTCGGCACCCGTATTGACGCCGATGCCGGGGATGGTACGGATATTCTGAACGGGCACTGCCTGCGCTGCCCCCAGGGCAATACGCGGCACGACGTCGATGGTGTCATAGCCGACGGCGCTGATGAAGCGAACTTCAAAGCCGCCCTTGAACGTATGCTTTCCCTTGAGCCAGGTGACGTTGTCGCTGTATTGATAAACCGGCGAGATGCGGAAGCTGGGATCGTCGCCTACCGGAGGATTGAACGGACTGGTAACGCCGCCGCCAAAAGCAATGATGTAGGGAAAGCTGTTGGACTGGCCGAAATATCCGGCCGAGCCTTTATATACGCCCGCCGTATCCTGACCGGCGGCGATGTAGGTTTGGGCGGGCCGGAATACACCGGCATGGAATTCGTTCAACAGGTTCGGCCGGAAGATGGAATTCAACGTAAGGGAAAAGATCTTGGCGCTGTTCGGAGTCTTTCCCGGATCCACTCCGGGGAAGGCTTGCGTCTCCACGTAATTGGAACTGTTGGACGCCTGATGACTGAAGCTGAAGCTGACCCGATGATTTTCGGTGATGTGATAATCCAGGCGCAGATCCCAGTTATCGAAGTCCGTTACACGGGTTCGATTCCAGGAATAACCCGCGGTATTGAGCCCATCCCCGGCGCGAAAGTTATTCGGTAGCGGCATGAACGTCAACTGCTTGGCGATCGTTCCGCTAGGGTCCGCCACCAGCCGATTGGGATCCTTACCGAATACACTTACGGTCTGCAGCGGGCCGCTGGCGGTGGGAGGCTGCACGGGATTTCCGTTTAAATCAACAGTGGGTACGGCGCCGATCGCGTTTTGATTCTGCGAACCGGGAAAGAAGCGGTACAATCCCTGGCGGGCGGTGGCGGTATATACGGTGCTATTGACAAGAATCCCTTCGCGCTCTTTTTGCCCTTCGTAATTGAAGTGAAAAAAGAATTTGTTTTTCCACACCGGGCCACCGACGCGGCCGCCGTATTGATTGCGGTTCAGCCGGTCACGCGGTGCGCCGCGCTGATTGTTGAACCACGTATTAGCGGTCAAATAAGTGTTGCGGTTGTATTCGAACAGGCTGCCGTGGAACTGGTTTGTGCCGGAGCGGGTAATCGCCTGGATCTGCCCGGATCCACGCCCTAGCTCGGCATCGGCCGGCGACGTGATGATGCGAAATTCCTGAACGCGGTCGCTACTGACATTCGCGGCGGCTACGGCATAGACGATGCCGTTCAGCAAATTATCCTGTACGTTGGTTCCATCGAGCGTGAAATTCACCGCCCCGATGCGTGCTCCGTTGAAGTTCAATCCGCCATTCTGAATGGTGTTGCTGGTGCCCGCCTGGGTGGCGATCAGATCGTAAACATTTCGATTCTGTAGTGGAAGGTCCAGCACCTTGCGGCCAGTGACGACGCTGCCAACGGAATTGGTGGCGTAACCCAGTTCGGTGTCGCCGGTGGAGGACTTCACTTCGACAGTATCGGTGGTTAGTCCGACTTCTAACGGAAGATTGAGCGTGAGCTTCGCCGCGACTTCGAGCTGAATATCCTCAAGAACAAATTTCTTAAAACCGGGATGCTCGGCGCTTATTTGATAAACACCAGGCTGCAGGGAGGGGAAAAGATAAATGCCCTGGCCGTTTGCACTGGACCTGTTCACCGCGCCAGTTTTTGTGTTTGTCGCAACCACGGAAGCGCCAGGGATAATGGCTCCGCTGGGATCGGCGACAGAGCCTGAAACAGTGGCATCGGTAGTCTGGGAATACGCACAGAAACAGGCAAAAATCGCCAATTCAATGAACAACGCGTTACGACTCAACATTGAGTATCCTCCGAGGTGCAGCAGTGATTCTACAGTCGGGTTATGTAAGTGTCAATACAAGGAAACGAAAAGATTGTGAATTGAAATTCTCTATTCGTGAACAGACGTTTAGAGGCTATTTGGGCTCGGGTAATGCGGTGACATCGAAACCGCGTTTGCGGCCTGTCGAGATAAGATTTCCGTGAAACTTTACTTTGCCGTTGACTAATAAATTTAAACTTCGGTCCACCGGATGATCCAGGGCTAGGATGTGCCCTTCGGACATTTCGAGCAGATCGGCCACGGTCATGGTAGGACCCTCGAGTCTGGCGTCGACACTAATGGTTGACGGGCGGATTAGCCGCATTACCCGTGCATGTTCCTCTTCGCTCGCCTGGGTGGCGCGCCGGACGGTCCATTGCTGGTCTAACTTCTGGCGCAGCATTTTTACGATGATCGAAGGAATCCCGATGTTCATCATGCCCGCGCTCTCACCAATGCGGATTTCCACGCTGATAGCGACCACGGCTTCATTGGGAGCCAGAATTTGCAACAACTGTGGTTCGGTCTCATGGCCGTCGATGGAAAACTGCATGGCGGAAACGGCGCCCCACGCACCCCGCAAGTCCTGCAGTACGACCCGGTACAGGCCTTCTAAGATGCTCTGTTCGATTTCCGTTAGTTCACGATTTAGCTTTGTCGCGACCTTGCCGCTGCCACCCAGCAACATTTCCAGAATTGGAAATACGAGCGTTGGATTAATTTCCAAAATTGCGCTGCCGTCGAACGGTTTCATTCCCAGAACCACCATGCAGGTGGGTAAGGGGAGCCCCTGGGAAAACTCGACGAAGGAAAGTTGCTCCACCGATACCAGATTCACCACCACGTAGGCGCGCAAATAAGCGGAAAGGCTGGACGCCAGGCTGCGTGCAAAATTTTCGTGGAGGACATGGATGGCCCGTAGCTGGTCTTTAGCAATACGGTCCGGCCGGCGGAAATCGTAGGGTTGCGCTTTCTTCGCCGAATCTTCCTCCGCGACGCTATCGCGCAGCTTACGGAAAACGCTATCGATTTCATCCTGCGAGAGCACTCGATCAGACAAGGTAGACTTCTCCCTGCATAATCTATCGGCCGGGTGGCGGGAAGCATGATCTCAGAAAATCCCGATGTCGATATACTCCGGTAGTATGCCCCGATCTTTCAAAGACCTCTCGGAACGCGAAATTCTAGCGCTTGCCGTTTCTCGTGAAGAAGAAGACGGCCGCATTTATGCCGATTTTGCCGACGGTCTGCGCGAAACTTATCCCGATTCGGCCAAGGTCTTCGAGGAAATGCAAGCCGAAGAATCGCAGCATCGGACCAGTCTGATTGAGCTATACCGGGAACGATTTGGCGAACATCTACCCCATCTGCGGCGTCAGGACATCAAAGGCTGGTACACGCGAAATCCGATTTGGCTGGCCCGGCCGCTGGGATTGAAGGCCGCCCGCAAGCAAGCTGAGCTGATGGAATTGGAGAGCCGCCGCTTCTACGAACAGGCCGTCACGAAGGTCTCGGATGCCTCTATCCGTAAACTGCTGGGTGATTTAGCGGAGGCCGAGCGCCAGCATTACGCCTCGGCTGGCGACCTGGAGCGAAAACATCTAACGCCGGAAGTGCGCGAGAAAGAAGCGGACACCGAGCGCCGGGCCTTTGTTCTACAGATCGTGCAGCCCGGTTTGGTGGGATTGATGGACGGATCGGTATCGACGCTGGCTCCGGTTTTCGCCGCGGCCTTCGCCACCAAAAGCAGTTGGGACGCATTCCTTGTAGGGCTTGCCGCATCGGTCGGTGCAGGCATCTCCATGGGCTTTGCCGAAGCTCTTTCCGACGACGGCTCTGTTAGCGGCCGGGGACATCCCTGGGCGCGCGGAGGCATCTGTGGCCTGATGACCACCGCCGGCGGAATCGGACACACGCTGCCCTACCTGATTTCCGACTTTCGCCTGGCCACCACGCTGGCGGTGATCGTAGTGATTATCGAGCTCGCCATCATTAGCTATATAAGGCATCGCTATATGGATGCGTCGTTCTTGACAGCGGCGATTCAAGTGGGCCTGGGCGGAGCGTTGGTTTTTCTCACGGGAATTTTGATCGGAAATTCTTAGCGCCTACTCCCCCTTGACAGCTTTCACAAAGCGCCGCATACTGGCATAGTCAAACTATGGCAGTCACCCAGCGACGCGATGAAATACCACCTGGCACTCTCTATATGTTGATTCTTCGCGTGCTCACAAAGGGCGGGGAACAGCATGGTTATGAGATCGCCAATGCGATTCAACTGAGCTCCGAGGATGTCCTCCAAGTGGAGGAAGGATCGCTTTATCCGGCACTGCAGCGTATGTTGCTGAAGGGTTGGGTGACGGCGGAGTGGGGTGTGACGGCGGGCAATCGACGAGCCCGTTATTACAAACCGACGAAGCTTGGCCGACAACAGCTGGAGGCGGAGCTGATGCAATACCGGCGCGTCAATCTGGCGATAGAGAAGGTGTTATGCACTGGCTAGGTGAACTCCGGCGGCGGATCCAATTTCTATTTCGCAACTCACAAGCCGATCGCGATCTTGCCGAAGAAATGCGGCTTCATGTCGAATTGCGCGAGGCGGAGCGCGCCGGGCGGGGAACACCGGCGCAAGAAGCCAAAGCCGAAGCGCGGCGGTTGTTCGGCAACTTTACCCGGCTTCGTGAAGACGGCCGCGACGCGTGGGGCTGGGGTTGGCTCGAATCGCTGGGCCAGGATCTGCGCTACGGAATTCGCACCCTGCTGGCGAATCCAGGATTCGCGATCACGGCGGTTTTATCGCTTGCTCTCGGCATCGGGGCGAACACGGCGATCTTTACAATCGTCAACGCCGAGATGCTACGTTCTTTGCCCGTCGAGGATCCGAGGCAACTGGTGAAGCTCACTACCGGGCCGAACGGTTCCGCGTTCACCAATCCGATCTGGGAGCAAGTTCGGGACCACCAACAGGCATTCTCCGGAGTGCTCGCCTTCGGCACCGCGCGCTTCGATCTCACCGATGGCGGGGAGAGCCGCTTCGCCAGCGGGCTGTGGGTGAGTGGCGAATTTTTTCGTGTACTTGGCGTCGCTCCCTTGCGAGGCCGAATGTTTACCAAGGCAGACGACGTGCATGGCGGGGGCTCGTCCGGTCCCGTGGCTGTGATTAGCTATGGATTCTGGCAACGAAATTTCGGGGGCGATGAAGCCGTCATCGGCAAGACCGTCCGCTTGGATCGCCATTCCTTCGAAATTATCGGCGTTGCCCCTCCGTGGTTTCGCGGACTCGATGTAGACCAAAGCTTCGACGTCGCCATTCCGATTGGTTGCGAGCCGATACTCCATACCGATGAGAGCGCGCTCAATCATCGCGCCTGGTGGTGGCTGCGTATCCTCGGCCGTCTAACGCCAGGGACGACAAGCGAGCAAGCCAGCGCGCAAATGATGGCACTTTCACCGGAGATTAATCGCTCCACATTACCCGCCGATTACAGTCCTGAGGGGAAGGCTCGCTATCTCAAACGGTCAGTCACCGCACTTCCCGCCGCCGTGGGGTTTTCTCAATCCGGAACACGCTACCGGACCGCGCTGTTTACCCTGATGGCTATCGTGGGTTTGGTTCTGCTTATCGCTTGCGCCAATATTGCAAATCTGCTTCTGGCACGGGCCGCAGCCCGCCGGCGTGAGATCTCCACACGGCTCGCAATCGGTGCCGGCCGCAGCCGCGTGATCCGTCAGTTGCTCACCGAGAGCCTTCTTTTATCGGCACTTGGCGCGGGGTTTGGACTGGTCTTCGCTCGCTGGGGAAGTACGGTGCTGGTACGCCTTTTGTCCACCACAAATCAAATTCTTGAGTTGGATCTTACGCCCGACCTTCGAGTGCTGGCCTTCACCGCGGGCGTAGCGCTACTCACCGGAATTCTTTTCGGCGTAGCGCCGGCCTTTCGCGCCACCGGCATGTCACCGAATAGTGCCTTGAAAGAAAATGCCCGCGGAACCATCGCCGGCTCTTCCCGATTCCGTTTGGGCAAAGCGCTGGTGGTGGCTCAGGTGGCGCTTTCGCTCGTCCTACTGGCGGGCGCCGGTCTATTTCTGGGCACGATGCGCAATCTGATTGCAGCGCCTCTTGGCTTCGATCCGCATAACGTTCTGCTGGTCCACGCCGATACGCTGGCCAAGATTCCTCGCGCGCAGCGAAACGAATTTTTTCAAACAATACTCGATCGTGTCCGAACGCTCCCCGGCGTTATCCAGGCTTCCTCCTCCCTGATAACGCCGGTCAGCAATCGCACCTGGGACGACGATCTTTATCCGGAAGGGTACCAGCCAAAATCGAGCTCCGACACGTTAGCCTTCTTCAACCGTGTTTCGCCGCAATATTTTCAAGCGATGGGCTCGCGGCTTCTCATGGGGAGAGATTTTGCAACCAGCGATACGCTGGGCGCTCCGAATGTGATGATCATCAACGAATCGGCCGCCAAGAGATTCTTTAGCGGCAGGAACCCGATTGGCAAGACGATTGCCGTCGATCGGCATGGAGCGCCGGGGATGAAGGACACCTACCAGGTAATCGGCGTCTCGTTGGATGCGAAGTACCAGCAGATTCGCGAACGGGCCGTGCTCATGGCATTCCTGCCGATGGCTCAGGACCCCGAACCGGGCGCAGATATGATCCTTGAAATTCGGCACAACGGCCAAGCCACCGCGATCGCCGCGGCAACGCGTCCGGCCATCGCCAAAATCAATCCCGGCATATCGCTGGAATTCCGAAACCTCGAAACACAGATCGACGACTCGCTGATTCAAGAGCGCGCCGTCGCCCTGCTCTCCGCTTTCTTCGGCGCACTGGCCGTGCTTCTTGCCACGGTCGGGCTGTACGGCGTCACCTCTTACACTGTGCTCCGCCGGCAAGCGGAACTCGGCGTCCGGATCGCGCTGGGAGCACCACGAAATTCCGTTGTCTGGCTGGTGCTGCGCGACGTTACGGTAACGCTCGCTCTCGGTCTTGCGTTGGGCATTGCGGTGGCATTTGCAGCCTCGAAACTGGTGGTCAGCCTGCTATTTGGCGTGCAACCGACGGATCTAACGACACTCATGCTGGCGGCGCTGATCCTGGGCAGCGCGACACTGATTGCCGGCTACTTACCGGCCCGGCGCGCGTCGAGACTTGACCCAATGGCGGCCTTGCGCGATGAGTGACCGGCGAGCCCTGATGGCAGTCGCGCGGCAACATTAAAGAGTTGCAATCATGCCGCACTGATGATATTCTGCGATTGACGTGGATTGATTTAGATCTGTTCTGCAGGTCGACTAATTGCAACCACGAAAAAAAATGCTAAAGGTGAGTCGGTCTCCGCGAATCTATATACCCTGCGACCCTCAGCCGCAGGGTTTTTTATGCGACCGAACGCCCTTGGAGGATATTGTGACAACTCTCCGTGGCCGTGAAGGCGAACTGGTGCTTGTGCGGATTTCCGTCAGCCCCAAACTTCTTGAAGATCTTTTGGAAGCCTTAGCCGAGATCTCATTTCCGATTAATCCTGAAATTCAACATAACCCCTCCACGCGCGTGGAATTTCCCGCCTATCAGGGACGCATCGAAGAGGTTCATGACGTCCTTGCGCGAAGTGGATTTCCTGCATCAATGATTGAGATCCGGGCAATGTTGACTGCGATCGCTTGACCCTGAGCACACCCGCGCCGGCGAAACTTTATCTGGGCCCGCTGGCATCGGGCAAGACAACCAGGATTCTCTCCGAGTTCCGCGACGCCGTCCGATCAGGCGGCCACCCAATCCTGCTGGTGCCCACCGCCACGATGGCGCAACACTTGCGCAATGAACTGGCGCGCGAAGGTTTGGTGCTGCGCGCCGGGCAAATTACGACGCTGGCGAAATTCATCGAACCCTTTGCGCCGAAGCCGGTTTCACGGGCGAGCCTCGGGCTATTTGTGAAGGAGGCGCTCGATGCCTTACGACCGCAGCAGTTCGAAGGCGTGCGGGATTTACCGGGCTTTAAGGTTGCCGTTTCTGAACTGTTCGATGAACTGGGCGAGTGGCCCGATGCTTCCGCCGCCGTTGGCTATGAAGGTGCATTAGCGGCGCTATTCGCCGAAGTGGAAATGCGGCTATCACGAGAGGGGTATGCATTCCGCACGCCGCGTTTGCGCCAGGCGGCGGAGAAAATTCAGACGAACGCAACGCATGTCTTTGCGGATGGCTTCTTCTCTTTAACCGAAGCGGAAATCACTGTCGTGGAGGCTCTTCGCAGGCAGTCGAATGTAACGGTCACTTTACCGGGCTGGAGCGGAGCGGGTCGGACCCGGGCGATGCTGCGGGATTGTGGTTTTAAGGAGATCGAAGTCACACGTCCTCACGAGTGCGACACGGCTGCCTTCGCCGCGCTCTCTACCGATCGGGAAGTTAGCGAGATTGGGCGGCGAATTCTTGCGCTGAATGCCGCCGGCACAGCGTTTCGCGAAATGGCTGTGGTGCTGCGGGCGCAAGCAAGTTACGCGCCGTTACTGGAAGGCACCTTCGAACGGCTTGGCATCCCGGCACGATTTTATTTCACCGCGAGGCTGGCCGATGATGCGCTGCCGCGCTATTTCGCGGCGATTATCGAGTCTCTGCTTTCCGACTGGGATCTGGCCCCTTTACTGACGGCGCTACGGATGCCAGTCAGCGGTCTGTCGATGGATGAGTTCGATTTCGAACTTCGTGAGCGGCTTCCCGCCCAGGGCTTGGCACTGCTTCCGGCGCATCCCTTCATCAATCAATTGCGGAATTTGGATGCCTGGCGGAAGCTAAAACGAACTCCGGCACAATGGGCTGCCGAGATGAACGTTCTGGAACAGTTAATTGCCGCCCCACAGGTGACCGGCGAAGAAACGCGGCGGCAGATCGCAGCATGGAGAGCGATCCCGGCGGCGTTAGACGCGTTCCGCCGGGCGATCCTGGAAACGGCGGAGCGAATTAAGGATCGCAAGCCGATGCCGCTGGCGGAATTCTGGGCCGAAGCGTGGACCGTCATTGAGCGGACTTCGTTGCGAGTGCCCGATCTGCGACGCAACGTGGTGCACGTCATGGATGTTTATGAGGCGCGTCAGTGGCGGCTTCCCGTTGTCTTCGTCTGTGGATTGCTTGAGCGCGAGTTTCCCCGCTATCACCGCCAGGATGGTCTGTTAGCAGACGCGACACGCCGCCGGTTCGGGCTGCCAACCGCGATGGAACGGCAAGAGGAGGAGCGCTTCCTTTTCGATCTGGCAACGTCGCGCGCGACATCGCGGGTGGTTCTGAGCTATCCGCAATTCAACGGCAAAGGGGAGGACAACCTGCCGTCGTTTTTTCTGCGAGGCGTCGCTATCGAGCAGTTGGATGGCCGCCGCATCCGCCCGCGTCCGTTAGTGGAACGAGCGCCGCGGCGATTGCCCATCATCTATGATGCCGGGCTGCGCGAGTATCTTCGCACGAAGAATTCCGTTCTGTCACCTAGCGGCGTGGAGCAGTTCCTGCAATGTCCGTTTCAATTCTTCGCGGCTAAATCATTGCGCTTGCGGGAGCACCCGAAGAAACCCAATGAACGGCTGGACCCGTTGCGTCAAGGTGCGATTCTACATGCTGTTTTGGCACGATTCATCGGCGGAAATTCATCGCCCTGCGGCGAATTGTTGGATGAAGAATTTGCCCGGGCGATACACGAGTTCAATATCCCGCAAACATTTCGGACCGAAGCCGTAAGGCTGGAATTGTTGCGTCACCTGGAAGGTTTTATCGCCTTACCAATTGCCTGGGCGAGCCGCACGGAAGAATCCTTCACCCTGAAGTTGGACGAGAGTTTAGCGATTCGCGGGCGCATCGATAGGCTGGATGTGGAGTCCGGCCGCGGACTGGTGATCGACTACAAATATAGTGCGCCGGAGAAGGTCCGCGGATTGCTGCAGCGTAGTGAAGATGGTGGCGCGGTGCAAGCCGGATTGTATATGCTGGCCGCCCGCGAGTTTTTCAATCTGGAGCCGGCGGGCATGCTCTATTGCGGGCTGCGCAAGCGTACGGTGTGGGATGGATGGCATCTGCCAATCGCCGGTCTGCAAGACATCGGCGAGAACGCGGCGCCCGCGCGATTGCGGGAATTAATCGATTCAGCAGTTGCCCAGACAACGAAGGTCTTCGCCCAGATAACCGACGGTCGAATTGTGGCCGATCCGGCGGATACGGTGAAATGCTCATACTGCGCCTTCCGCGATATTTGCCGCGTGGAATCGCAGACGGCGGCGATCGGTACAAGCCAGTGGAGCTAACGCCGGGCCAGCAAGCGGCAGTGGAACGCACCGGTCAGGACGTGTGTGTGATCGCGGGGCCAGGGTCAGGCAAGACATCGGTATTGATCGCCCGATTTGCATGGCTGGTGCGGGAGCGTGACATCAATCCTGAAAAGATTCTGGCGATCACCTTCACCGATAAAGCAGCCACTGAAATTAAGAATCGCCTGGTGCGCGAATTTGCCGCTGAAGAGAAGTACCGCACTCTCATTGAGCGCGCTCCGGTATCGACGATCCACGGCCTGTGCGCGCGCTTGCTTCGGGAGAACTGGGTGTTAGCGGGGCTCGCGCCGGACTTCGCCGTTCTTGATGATGCCTGGAGCTGGCAGATGAGGCGCGAATCGGCCGAGGCTGCGTTGGATGAGTTGTATCGGGCCCAACCGCATACCATGCGTCAGTTGCTGGAGGCGCTGGATATCAGTACGCAGGAAAATGGCCGCCAGCCCGATCTGGTGGAAAGTCTGCTGGATGTCTACGAAACGATGCGCAGCGCGGGCGTGGCATTAGAGAGTATCGCGGACCAGCCGCTTGCCAGCGAATCGCATAGCCGGGGGGTCGGTCTTTTGCGACGCGTTGTTTCCGAATCGCTGGCCGGCGCCACGCCGAAGCAACAGTTGGAACATGAATCGTTCAAGGCTTGGGCACGGCGGTTTTTGTCGCTTCCACAATCTCCCGTGACGCGCGAACATCTTGCGCTTGTCGCCGACTTTTCGACGAATGCCGGCCGCCTGAAGATGGGATCTTTTGCTCGCGCGACGGCAAAGGAATTAAAGGAGGACTTGCTGAAGGCGATCGCCGCCGAGTTCATCGCCGAATTCCATCGCCCCCTGCGAACGCTGCTAGTGGCGGCGTTAACGCGCGTGGATGCCGATTATCGGGCACGAAAGCGCGGGCAGGGTGCGCTGGACTTCAACGATCTGGAAGAAATCGCACTGCGCCTTCTGGAGGGCAACGACGATCTGCGGACTGCGCTAGCCGCTAGTTTCGATGCGATTCTGATGGATGAATTGCAGGACACCAATCACCTGCAGTGGCGTCTGCTGGATCAACTGCGGCGGCCGGACCGTTTCTTCGCCGTGGGCGACATTAACCAGTCCATTTATGGATTCCGGCATGCGGACCCTGGGCTGTTTGATGGTTATCGTACCAGCCTGCTGCGGCGTGATCTGGCGGTTGACGACCTGCGGGAAAATCATCGAAGCCGGGCCGACATTCTACGCGCCGTGGAACAAATGGTTGGAGGGCAAACCGGGATTGAGCATCGGGCACTCATCGCCGCGAAATCATTTCCGCCGAAGGAAGAGCCATCGCTCGAAGTGATCACGGGCTCGGGCGATAAGGCCGCGGAAAACGAAGCCAGTTGGATCGCCCGACGCATTCGCGAGCTTACGGGGGCGCTGCCGATTGGAAAAGACACGCATCCGGCGCAGTATAGCGACGTAGCGATTCTGGTTCGTACTTTGGGATGTCTGGGTCCGATTGAGCGGCAGTTGGAACGCTTTGCCATTCCGTATTTGGTGTCGAGTGGCCGAACGTTTTTCGAGGGCCGCGAGGTGCGCGATCTGCTTCTATTTTTGTCGGTGCTGGCGAATCCCTTGG
Source organism: Bryobacterales bacterium (assembly GCA_038239345.1). GTDB lineage: Bacteria > Acidobacteriota > Terriglobia > Bryobacterales > Bryobacteraceae > JBBSEX01. Next base: position 64,339 of record JBBSEX010000019.1, on the reverse strand, counting down.
ATCAGGTGGCGTTGGCTGGAGTGTATCGCTCGCCGCTGGTGGGCTTGTCGGATGAAGCCGTCGCTCAAACTGTTTTTGAAACCGCCGGCTTTCAGATGTCGGAAGATGATGCCGCGCGGCTTTCCCGATTCAATTTTCTTTTGGCACGCCTTCGCCCCATCGCCGGGCAGCTATCGCCCGACCGCCTGTTGCTTTCTATTCTGGAAGAATCCAATTATGAGCAAGGGTTGACGGAGAGCGCCCGGGCGAATATTGAGAAGTTTCTAACGCTGCTGCGCGATCGTCATGCCCAGGCTCCGAAAGCGTTGCCGCAGTTATTGGACGATTTGGAGGCGCTTCGCGAATCGGAGACGGAGGCCGACGCGCCACCGGGGGAAGCGGGAAATGTGGTGCGCATCTTGTCCATTCATGGGGCGAAAGGTTTGGAATTTCCCATCGTCTTTCTGCCGGCTCTGCAACGGGGTGCGGATCGGCGGCGTCCGGTGTTGAGTTATACAAATGAAGACGGACTCGGCGCGCGCTGGCGCGACCCAGTCACCCACTCCGGCCAGCCCGATCCGGCGCATCTTGCGGCCACCGCCAAGGCCTGTGAACGCGAAGAAGCGGAAGAGCATCGGTTGTTGTATGTGGCGATGACACGGGCGCAAGAGCATCTGGTGCTGTCGTATGCCGAGAGTTCGCGGCCGGCGTCGAAATGGTGGAAGTTGATCGAACACTTGCGGGTGCCGGCTTTGCGGATAGTGGCGACCGCCGCCGCGAATCCCGAAGAGGTAGCGAGCCCGCCAATCGCGGTGCCGGACGAACGTTTTGTCGAGCGGCCGCCCACGCCCGATCAATATGACGCCAATGCTTCCGTGACTTCGATCGCGTTATTCCACGCTTGCCCGCGTAAGTATTATCTAAGTCGTTATCTGGGCTTCGAAGCGGAGCGGAAGCAGGGCGCGGTGGATGGCGAAGATTTGCCGGCGGCTGAGCTTGGAACGCAGGTCCACGCGATTCTGGCGGGTACGCTGTCGGGCAATGAGGACGCCGCCGCGATAACTTTGGCGAATCGATTTACAGCTAGCGAATTAGGGCGCAGAAGCCGGCGGGCATCGCGGGCGGAGCGGGAATTCGATTTCGTTTTCGCGCTGGAAGATGTGGTTCTGCGGGGCCAGATCGACTTGTGGTTCAGGGAGGGCGGAGAAGTGATCCTGGTGGATTACAAGACCGACCGGAATGATCCGCCAGTGGAGTACGGGCTGCAGTTGCGGATCTACGCACTTGCACTAGAGCGGTTGCTGGATCGGCGAATTGATCGAGCGTATCTGTATTTGCTTCGGTCCGATCGGGCGCTGGAAATCGATTTGTCCGATCGGGCGATGGAGGAAGCCGTTGGATCCGTTCGCGAATTTCGCGAGGCGCAGTCCACTCTACATTTTCCGCTGCGTCCAGGCGAGCAATGTAAGCGCTGCGAGTTTTATCGGGGAATGTGTCCGGCGGGAAAACAGCTGGTGTTTGCAGGATTTTCGAATCCCGGCGGACCGTTCCAGCGTCCTGATAAGTAGACGCATGACGGATGTTCCACAGTTCCGGCAGAAACTTGAAGGGAGATCGATTCCCCGGCGGGCGCTTGTTTTAGGAGCGATTTCGCTGGGTGGACTGCTGTATTGGGGCGAGCATCAGAACCCCTCGCATGATTCCAGCGACGATGCGCTGAGCGGAACGCCGGGCAAGGTCACGCTGATCGACTTTTCCGAATCCGGTCGGCGCCTTGGCCCCGTCACGGTAGATAAAATCATCAAGCGGAATGGCGAGTGGCGTCGAATTCTGACTCCAAATGCATTTGGAGTGACGCGTAAAGAAGGTACGGAATTCGCGTTCACCGGCCCCTACAACAAGCTGCACGACAAGGGTATTTATCGATGCATTTGCTGCTCGACGGCGTTATTTGGTTCCGATGCGAAGTTCGAATCGGGCACCGGCTGGCCCAGCTTCTGGCAGCCGATTGCGGACGAAAACATCAGTACGAAATCGGACACGAAATTTCTTGAAACGCGCACCGAAGTAATTTGCAAACGATGTGAAGCGCACCTTGGGCATGTGTTTCCAGACGGCCCCGCGCCAACCGGCCTGCGCTATTGCATGAACTCTGTGGCGCTGCAATTTGTCAAAGCGGTTTAATCTACGACAATCGCTTCGGCTTCAATCTCCACCATCATGTCGGGGTCTATCAGGCGGCTGATTTCAATCATGGAAGTTACCGGCCGGATGTCGTGGAAAAACTCGCCGTGCGCGCGGCCGATTTCCTCCCAGAGATCGATGTTGGTGACGAACATCCGGGTCCGCACTACGTGGCGCAGTTCGGCTCCCGCTTTCTGCAATGCGGACTCAATATTTCGTAAAGTCTGCATGGCCTGCAAATAGGCGTCTTTCTGGCCGATGAGCGTGCCTTCCGGTCCGACGGCCGTCGTCCCTGAGATGTGCACATGGTTGCCCACCCGCACCGCGCGCGAATAGCCGACGATGGGTTCCCACTTCGTTCCGGATGAGATGTTGATACGTTCCATTGCCGACAATCATATCGCTTCGGCGATCCGGGTAAACTGGTGGATATGGCAATTTCACAAGGAAAACTGACCCACCTTAAAGCTTTATCGAATCAGCACGACGTCATCGCCGCGGCCGCAATGGATCAACGCGGCAGTTTGCAAAAGGCAATCGCCAGCGCGAAGGGTGTGGCTGAAGATGCGGTCACGCCGGAAATGCTTTCCGAATTCAAGCAGGCGGTGGTAAAGGTCCTGACACCGCATGCCACCGCGATCCTTTTAGATACCGAATACGGTTTGCCAGCGGCGGCATTGCGGGCGAAAAATGCCGGTCTGTTATTGGCTTATGAGAAGAGCGGATACGACAATGCCGCCGAGGGACGGCTGCCCGATCTGCTGCCCGATTTGTCGGTAAAAAAAATCAAAGAACTGGGCGCGAACGCCGTGAAAGTTCTGATCTATTACACACCCTTCGACACCGAAATCGTCAACGATACAAAGCATCGCTTCGTCGAGCGTATCGGCGCCGAGTGTGAGTATCATCAGATCCCGTACTTCCTGGAATTCGTGGGCTACGATGCGCACGGAAAGGGCGAAAAGTCACTGGAGTATGCCAAGATCAAGCCGCAGGTTGTGATCAAGAGCATGGAAGAGTTTTCCAAGCCGGGCTATCTTATCGATGTGCTGAAAGTGGAAGTTCCGGTGAATGCCGAGTATGTCGAGGGAAGCTCAATCTATAAGGGCGAGAAGGCTTATTCGCGCGCTGAAGCGAAGGAATTTTATAAGCGCGCCGCGGAAGTGGCCACCAAGCCGTTCATCTATTTAAGCGCCGGTGTTGGCAATGCCGCTTTCATCGAATCGCTGGCTATGGCGTCGGAGGCGGGCACCGATTATAACGGCGTGCTCTGCGGCCGCGCTACCTGGAAAGAAGGCATTCCCGTGTACGCCAAGCAAGGCGCGAAGGCTCTGGAAGACTGGCTCTCGGGCGACGGCGTGAAGAACATCAATGCCGTGAATGAAGCGATTAAGACGGCAACGCCGTGGACCAAGAAAATCGGAGCGGCGACTACAGCATAGTTATCCAATGCGGACGATGGCGGCAAGCACGCGGGCGAAGTCGCCTTTACGGCGCACCGAGACAGCATCCAGATTGAGCCAAATTGCCATCGTCCGCAGTTCCTTCGATAAAGCCTCGGCCACAGCGCGGGCATCCTCATCTGGCTCAAGGTGCGCAGCCAGCACCTGCAATCGGCGTGCTGCACGATCGGCCTTCAAGTCGATGCGAGCCACTATCCGTTCCCCAAGCAAGAAAGGCAAGACATAGTATCCCCACTTCCGCTTCGCTTCCGGTGTATAAATCTCAATTCGATAATCGAAGTGAAACAGACGCGATGCACGCGGCCGATACCAAACGACAGGGTCGAAGGGCGATAGCAAAGTGGAAGCCTCAATGCGTTTCGGCAAACGCGACGCTGGGTGTAAATAGGCGGCTTCGGACCAACCCTGGACATGAACTTCTTGCAGCTCGCCAGCATGCGAAAGTTCGTGAATGCGTTGCCGGGTGTCGCGAATGGGCATACGAAAATAGTCAGCGAGATCGCTGACGGTCCCGATGCCGTGACTACGCGCGGAGATTCGTATCAACTCCCGTTGGGCGTCTTCCTTGTCGATTAGACGGCCATGATGTTCACTGGCAATCACGCGTTCAGCCAGGTCGAACGCCCGGGCAAAATTGGGACGACGATCGGAGACGGCGAGCGTACCACGTCCGAAGTGCGCCTCCAGTACGGCTCGGGGAACCGTTCGATACCAAGTTGTAGGCTGACGGCGAGCTACGCCTTCACGCTCCGGGATATCGTCGGCGGTCAACGGACCACGGGTACGTACCTCTTCCAGAATCCAATCGATATAATCCGGCTGGCCGTCGATTACTGCTTCGAAGCCTTTTAGATGCGAGCGATGGAGTTCCATTCGATGACGCAACAAAGGCCAGGTCTCCACCGGCACGATGGAGGCTTCATGCGCCCAATGCTCAGTGAACTCCCGCTTGCGATAGATCAAATCGTTCAGCCGCGTGCGTTCATAGGGTCCAAGGCGCGAGTAGAGAACCAGATAATGCGCTGGGACCAAAACATTCACGTAGTCAATTTGGAGCAAACCAATTTGGCGAATGGTGCGCCGGATGTGCCGGGCGTCGATGGGTCCGGCCGGCCTTGGACGATCGAAGCCCTGGGCCGCGAGCGCGATACGCCGGGCTTCACTGAGTGTTATCGCGGTGGGTGCCATTGGGCTATTGCGAAACTAATGTGGGGGCGGGATCCTTCGCAAAAGATACGCCTTCCCAACGCGCGACAACGACCGATGCCAAGCAGTTTCCCAGCAGGTTCACCGACGTGCGCGCCATGTCCATCAATGCGTCGACGCCCAGTATCAGCGTGATTCCGGCTGCCGGAAGGTTGTAGCTGGCAAGTGTTCCCGCAAGAATCACGAGCGACGCCCGTGGTACGGCGGCGACACCTTTACTGGTAAGCATCAATGTCAGCATCATCGATATTTGGGTGGCCAGCGGCATGTGGACGCCGGCGGCTTGAGCGACGAACATCGCCGCAAGCGATAAATAGAGGGTGCTGCCGTCGAGATTGAAGCTATATCCCGTCGGTAAAACGAAGCCCACGATGTGTTTGGGAACACCGAATTCTTCCATATTTTGCAGGGCCTGGGGCAGAGCCGCTTCGCTCGATGCCGTTGTAAACGCCAGCAGGAATGGTTCGCGCACCGCGGCTATGAATCGCTTGAGGGGGATTTTCGTCACGAAGATCACCGTGCCCATAACGAAGACGACGAAGAAGATTTGGGCTGCGTATAAAGTGATAACCAGTTTGGCGAGTCCGCTTAGCGCGCCTATTCCTTTACTTCCTATCGTGACCCCCATGGCCGCCGCGACCCCGGCTGGCGCAAGGTACATCACGAACTTCGTATAGCGAAACATCACTTCGGAAAGCGAATGGGCGAACTCGACGACGGGCTTCGCTTTATCGCCGATGGCCGCGCAGGCCGCGCCAAACAGGAAAGAGAAGACGACCAACTGCAGCACATCGCCTTTCGCCATCGCATCAATCACGCTGGTGGGGAAAGTATGTTCAATCGTTTCGGAGGCGGTCATCGGTTTCGCCAATTGGGGCGGAGCCGGTTCATTAGCGAGCGATGCGCCCACGCCCGGTTGCACGATATTGACGAAGAGCAATCCCACAACTAGGGCGAGCGATGTCATAATTTCGAAATAGGCGATCGACTTCGCGCCGATGCGGCCCATTCTCTTCACGCTTCCCGTTCCGGCAATACCGTATACCAGGGTGCCGAAGATCAGTGGCGCGATAATCGACTTGATCATTCGCAGGAAGATATTGCTGATTGGCGCAAGCCACACCGCGGCTCCTGGAAAGAATACGCCCAGAGCGATTCCGACGGCCATGGCGATGAAGATCCAGGACGTGAGAGAAATTCTTTTCATCGTTTTCCCCACTTCAATTTTTCACGAAGGACGTCGAAGTACAACATCTTCGGTGGTCTGATTAGACTGATGGAATGTGCTGAGCTACTGCAGACGATACGGTCGCCCCGTTTCAGCGGACCGCCGATTTGTCCGTCTATGGTCAGGTATCCGGCGTCGTCTTCGGCTCGATTCAGGATCTTGATCACGCTGGAATCGGGAACGATCACCGGCCGGTTGGTGAGCGTGTGCGGACAGATGGGCGTGATGCATACAGCGGCGACGGTGGGAAACATGATCGGGCCTCCGGCTGAGAGCGAGTACGCCGTAGAGCCGGTGGGCGTGGCGACAATCAGCCCGTCGGCTTTGTAATCGCAGACGAAATGATCGTCGACGTAGGCATCCACTTCGATCATGCGCGCCAGCGAGGCTTTGGTCAGAACCAGATCGTTCAGCGCCTCATATTGCGAGATGCGCTGTTCTCCGCGAAACACTTCGCAATGGAGCATGCGCCGCAAACCGATGCGATGTTCGCCGCGCAGCGCACGTTCCAGTTCGCAGTAAATGTCATCGACAGTGATGGCCGTTAAAAAGCCGAGGCCGCCGAGATTGACGGCGAATATCGGAATAGCTTGTCCCGCGATGGCGCGCGCGGCGGATAGCAGGGTGCCATCGCCCCCAAGGACGATCACCAGCTGTGTGCCATGCGGAACTTCTTCGCGCGGCATGGCATCCGACTCCCGGCCTGCGTAGGCGGCGGTCTCGCGATCGATGCGGGCAGTGATCTGACGGCCGGCGAGCCACCGCAATAATTCGCTGACGATGGCCGCGCCATTTTTCACGCCGGGTTTTGAGATAATTCCGACTCGCTCAATGCGTTCCATGCAACAAAAACTCTCGGTTTCCTTCCGCGCCCAGGATCGGGCTACCGGTCAACTCTACGCGAAATCCAAGGGCTGTCACGGCGCCCGACACACGGTCACAGGCGGCTTGGTGTAACTCCGGGTCGCGGACAATTCCGCCTTTTCCCACTTGGTCGCGGCCCACCTCAAATTGTGGTTTCACCAAGACTACCATTTCGCCGTTCTCCTTCAGTAACGATGCGATTACCGGGACAATCATGGTCACCGAGATAAAACTGACGTCGCAGACGACAAGGTCCATCGCGATGCCGATGTCCGCCGGCGTCAGGTACCGGGCGTTCACTCCTTCGCGAACCGTGACGCGCGGATCGTTCCGCAGTTTCCAATCCAGCTGCCCATGGCCGACATCGAACGCATAGACATGCAGGGCGCCCCGTTGGAGCAGACAATCGGTGAACCCACCGGTGGACGATCCGATATCGGCGCACGTCATCCCGGTTGGATCGATGCCAAAATGCCCGAGAGCTTTTTCTAACTTAAGGCCGCCCCGGCTAACGTAGGGGAGCTTTTCCAGCACTTCCAGCTGGCTATCCACGGGGACGCTTTGACCGGGCTTCAATCCTTTTTGGCCATTCAGTATAACGTAGCCGGCGATGATCAAAGCCTGCGCTCGTTCTCGTGAGGAAGCCAGCCCGCGCTCTACAAGAAGGTGATCCAGCCGGCGCTTCTCTATCTTCATGCCTTGCGGCGGACGATCAGATCGGCGAGTTCCCGCAGACGTTGCGCCCGATCGTCAAACGGTTTCAAAGCCAAATGCGCCGCTAACCGTTCTTCTTCGGCCATTTCGCCGGACCGCTCCATACCATAAACCGCGGGGAACGTAATCTTATTCTGCTGGGCGTCTTTTCCGGCCGTCTTCCCGAGTTTTTCCGATGGCTGCGAAACGTCTAGAATATCGTCGACGATTTGAAACGCGAGTCCCGCGTGCCTTCCGAAAGCGGTAAGCGCGGCAAGTTGTTCTTCAGAAGCCTCGGCATAAATGGCCCCCATGCGAACGCTGCCGCAGAGCAATGCGCCTGTCTTCGCGCGATGAATGGATTCAAGCAATGCCGCGCTGGGACGCTTGCCCTCGCCTTCAATGTCATGCACCTGGCCGCCGATCATACCTCCAACGGTGCCCGATGCGGTTGCCAGTTCCCGAACCAATGCGATGCGCCGTTCCGCCCCGGCGTGTGGCAACTTTGACAAAACTTCAAACGCCAATGTCAGCAGCGCATCGCCGGCCAGAATCGCCATGGCATCGCCGAAAACCTTGTGGCATGTCGGCCGCCCACGGCGTAGGTCGTCATTATCCAATGCCGGAAGATCGTCGTGGATTAAGGAGTATGTGTGAATCAACTCAAGCGTGCAGGCCGCCGATTCAACACCCACGGGTGCATCGGAGATCGCCCGCGCCGCGGCCATGCAGAGCAGTGGCCGAATCCGCTTGCCACCGGCGAACAAGCTATAGCGCATCGCCTTGTGGATTGTCGGAGGGTCGGCGTGTTCCGAAGGTACCCAGCGATCGAGTGTGGCATCGACCAGTTTCTGTTCGTCCAATAAATATTGTTCGATCGTCATTCTTAAGATTTGTCGTTACGATAGGGCTCCGGCTGTACCTTATCACCCTTGCGGATCAGCATTTCCACGCGTGTTTCCGCTTCTTCCAACTGCTTGCGGCAGGTCTCGCTGAGCTTCATTCCCTGTTCGAAGAGTGCGATGGCGCGCTCTAAGGGCAGCTCGCCGCCTTCCATTTCTTTGACGACGGCTTCCAGTTCCAGCAGTCCCGCTTCGAAGCTCGGCGGCTTCACTTCTTCGTCCGGCATCGCTCTATTCTAGCGGGTCGCCCGGCGATCGCGAACGTGTTATGGCAGATACTTCTTGATGTCCGGCGCAAGCAATTCTTTCACGTCGGGCTTGTCCAGATCGTCCTTCCGTAGAACGCGCGCCGCCAGGTCGATGCTCTTCGCGGGAGTCTTGCCGTTCAGCTTATCAACCAGGGTTTGCACGGCTTCGTGACCGAGCTTGAACGGATCCTGTACAACCAGTGCGTCGATGGTTCCGTTCTTCAAATCGGCGACAATCGCATCGCTCGAATCGAAGGCGACAAACTTGATCTTGCCCGAAAGATTCCGCGACTTCAAGGCTAGCGCGACACCAAGCGAGCTGCGTTCCGACGAAGAAAAGATGCCCTCTAAATCCGGTTGCGCGGTGAATATATTTTCCGCGCCGGCGCGTGCCTTCGATGCGTCCGCCTCTCCATATTTAGTGGCGACTACGTGCATCTCTGGGAATTCCTTTTGCAGAACATCGGTGAACCCGCGTTCTCGATCCATGGTGGAGGCGCTCCCCGGCGCGTGCATCAAAATGGCCACCTTCCCCTTCCCATGCATCAATCCCGCCAGGGTATGCGCCGCGAGTCTACCGCCTTCGTAATTGTTGGTGGCGACAAAGCTCACGTAGTCTTTGAAATCGAGTCCGGAATCGAAAACCGTTATCGGGATCCCGGCGGCCACAGCTCGTTCCACGGGACGCACGAGTGCTTTTCGTTCCGCCGCGGCCAGCGCGATGCCGTCCACGTGACGCGTAACCATTGAGTCGACAATCTCAATTTGCCGGCTATAATCTGTTTCCTGCGCCGGGCCGGTCCAAACGATTTCCACCTGATTCTCTTTACCTGCGGCTAGCGCGCCTGCTTCCACGGCGATCCAGAAGATGGAGGCGGTTCCTTTCGGAATCACGGCAATTACTTTTTGCCGTTGCCGCTGGCAAGAGGAAAGAATGGCCAGAAGACAGATGCCGACGAGGGCACGTGTTCTAAATTTCATGTCCTATATAGAGTAGCTGCTCCGCTGTTCCGTCGTCGTTGAGGGCGTCCTGTGAGCGGCGCCTATAATGGTGGCCGGTGCCCCGCATCGTCTATTGTTCCGCCTCCAATTCGGCACTGCTGTCGGCGGCGGCTCGGCATCTGGACTCGCCGGAAACTATCGTGCTGGGCGCCACTCGATTTGCCGCCGACGATTTCGTGCGGGCCAATGCCAAGCGTGGATTTCTGGGCGTGCATCGAATGACGTTGCGGCAACTGGCGTCGCATTTGTCGCTTCAATCGATAGCAGAACGCGGACTCGCGCCAGTTAGCAGCTTGGGCCAGGAAGCACTGGCTGCGCGCGTGGTTCATCTGGCAAAGGGCAAGCTGCGCTACTTCGCTCCGGTTGCCGATACGCCGGGGTTTGCCGTCTCGCTGGCATCCACCCTGAATGAGCTTCGCTTGCAAGCGGTGAGTATCGAGGCTTTGGCCAAGACGGGTGCGCCGGGCCAAGACCTGGCGGTGTTGCTGGAACTGTACGATGGCGAATTGAAGGAACGGAGGCTGGCCGATCTTGCACTGATCTTGCATCTGGCGGCGGATGTTGCGAATGCTCGCGGTCATCGATTGACGGGATTACCGCTGGTCTTGTTGGAAGTTCCCCTTGAATCAAAATTGCACGAGACATTTGCCGCGGCTTTGTTTGCGCATGCCCCGTCCGTGGTGGCGACCGTACTTGATGGCGAGCAGCGGGTGATGGAGCGGCTGCTGGGTGTCACGGCCGTGGCCATTGGCGCGGGCCCGCAGCGATGTCTGGATCATGTGCGGGGAAATCTATTCGCCACCCAATTGAGCACCCGTTGCGATTTCGATGACAGCCTGCAAATCTTTTCGACGCCCGGTGAAGGATTGGAGTCTGTCGAAATTGCCCGGCGGATCCGTGCCCTGGCCACCGATGGCGTAGCTTTCGATGAGATCGCGATTCTTTTGCGGGCGCCCGATCGGTACCAGCCCTTACTCGAAGAGGCTCTGCGGCGTGCCGGGATTCCGGCCTATTTCACACGGGGCAGCCGCCGGCCCGATCCCGCCGGACGCGCTTTTCTGGCGTTGTTGGCGTGCGCGGCGGAAGGAACCTCGGCGTCGCGGTTTGCCGAGTATTTGTCGCTCGGGCAAGTGCCGGAAATCATTTCAGACGCCGCGAGCCGCTCGCAGTTTGTAATGCCCGATGAAGAGGAACTCAAGGAGACAAGTGAGGACGAACCTTCTCCTGCGCTACCCATCGGATGGGAGAAATTACTGATCGATGCCGCTGTGATCGGCGGGAAAGATCGGTGGGCGAAGCGTCTGCATGGACTACAGGAAGAGCTAAAGCTGCAGGTGCAATCCATGGATCCCGACGATCCTCGTAAGCAATATCGTGAGCGGCAGGCGGCGCAGTTGGATACCCTGCAAGGCTTCGCGCTTCCGTTGATCGCCATGCTGACGGAGTTGCCACGCGAGTCGTCGTGGGGCGAGTGGCTGGCTCAATTGGCGGCGCTGGCCGAAGCTTCACTGCGGCAACCGGAAGGAGTGCTTTCGGTGCTGGCCGAATTGGAACCGATGTCTGAAGTCGGGCCGGTTGGGTTAGAGGAAGTGCGTGGTGTTCTGAGCGAGCGCCTAGGTCAGTTGCGCCGGGAGATGCCAAGCAGACGTTACGGACACGTCTTCATCACGAGCATTGAAGAAGCGCGGGGGCGCACGTTTCGCGTCGTATTTTTGCCGGGACTAGCCGAGGGGGTTTTTCCCAAGCGGGTGTTTGAAGATCCACTATTGTTGGATGAATATCGCAAGCCGCTGGATGCGGGGCTGTTGCTGCGAACGGACAAGGCGGCGAATGAGCGACGGCTTTTACGATACGCGGTCGCCGCCGCGGGTGAGCGATTGTTCGTTTCTTATCCTCGAATGGACGTCGCGCAAGCACGTCCCCGAGTGCCGTCCTTTTATGCGCTGGAGTTTCCCCGCGTGGTCCGCGGCACGTTGCCGGACTTGCATGAGTTTGAGCGATCGGCGATGCAATCCGCGCCCGCGCGGCTGGGATGGCCAGCTCCAGCCGACCCGATGCAGGCCGTCGACGACGCCGAATACGACTTGGCGTACTTGTATCCGTATCTTGATAAGAAGATCGATCAGCGAAGCCGCGCGCGCTACATCATGGAAGCGAATCCGCACCTGGCGCGTTCTATGCGAACTCGCTGGCGGCGCTGGCAGCCGAAGTGGGACGCAGTGGATGGAATGGTGGCAAGCGATGCCGCGACGACGGAGATTCTGGCGGCGCATCGCCTGCGGGCGCGCGCTTATTCGCCCAGTTCCCTACAGAACTACGCCACCTGTCCCTATAAATTTTATCTGCAGGCGATCTTTCAACTGCGGCCCCGGGAAGAGGCCGCGGCCCTGGAGCAATTGGATCCGTTGACGCGTGGTGAGATATTCCATCGCGTGCAGTTTGAGTTATTCAACGCACTCCGGAGCGACGGCCTGCTGCCCGTTGGGCCGGACAATCTAGGACCTGCGCTGGCCCTCGCCAACGAAGTTCTGGATCGCGTGGCGGCGCGATATGAAGACGATCTTGCGCCGGCGATTCCACGCGTCTGGCATTCGGAAATAGACGACATTCGCGCCGATCTGCGCGGTTGGCTGGGGCGCAGCGATCCGCAGTGGACGCCGAATCATTTCGAGTTCGCCTTCGGTCTTGCGCCTTCGGCAGCGCACGATGCGGCGAGTACGGTTGCCTATGCCGAAGCGCCCAATGGTGCGCGATTACGAGGGTCCATCGACTTAGTCGAGCGGCATAGTGGCGGACATCTCCGAGTGACGGATCATAAGACTGGAAAGCCTCCCGATAAGATACCGCTCCACGTCGGCGGCGGAAAATTGCTGCAGCCGCTGCTATACGCCTTGGCCGCCGAGAAATTGCTGGGCGCGCCAGTGGATTCCGGCCGTTTATATTACTGCACGCAGCGCGGCGGGTACACGGCGGTGCAGATTCCGCTCAATCCCACATCGCGGGAGCGCATCGCGAAAGTGACGCAAATCGTCGATGACGCAATCGGCGGTGGATTCCTGCCAGCCGCACCGGAATCTGGCGCGTGCGGGACATGCGACTACGCAGTGGTGTGCGGCCCATATGAAGAATTGCGAGTGCGAAGAAAGGAGCAGAGCTCTCTGGAGCCGCTGCTGGAATTGCGGAACATGCCATGAGTACGGCACTGCCGCGCGTCCAGATTTCCGATGAAGAAGCGCGGCGGCAGATTCGCCATGAGCTTGGCTTGAGCCTTATCGTCGAGGCATCCGCCGGCACGGGCAAGACTACCGAGCTGGTCAGCCGAATCGTCGCGGTGCTGCAAGCCGGTCTAACGGAAATCGACAAGATTGTCGCCGTGACGTTCACCCATAAGGCGGCCGGTGAGTTGAAGCTTCGCCTGCGGCAAGGTCTTGATCGCGCCCGCAATATCGCTGCCCTGCCGCAAGAGCGAGCGAATCTGGAAGAGGCGCTGAAGCGTTTGGAAGAAGCGTCCGTTGGGACCATCCACTCGTTCTGCGCTCAATTGCTGCGCGAACGCCCCGTCGAAGCGGTTGTCGATCCGGCGTTTGAAGAGTTGAATGAGCAGGAAGGCGCGCGCATTTACGCTCGCGCTTTTCGCCAGTGGATTCAGGCCCGTTTGGACGATGAATCTCCCGGATTGCGGAGGGCCCTGACTCGCGTGGCCTGGGGTGGGTGGGATAAGCGCGCCCCGATGGAACAGTTGCAGGATGCAGGCTGGAAGCTGATTGAGTGGCGCGATTTTCCGGCGCCTTGGCGGAGGGACGAGTTTTCCCGCCAGGAAGAAATCGACTTACTCTTAAGGCCGGTGTTTGAGCTGGCAAACATCAGCGCGAAGTGCACGAAGCCGAGTGACAATTTGCAGCGGTCGCTACTTCCCGTTCGCGACTTCGCCATCTTAGTGCAGAAGGCCGATACGCGTGATTACGACACCGTCGAGAGCCTGTTGCTGAAGCTGGATCGCGACTTAAAGAACGATTCGCGCAAGGGCAGCGGGACGTGGTTCCTAGAAGGTGTAAAGCGTCAGGACATCGTCGAAGCACGCGATCGTTTGTGTGAAGCGCTGACGTTGTTCAAGGTGCGCGCCGATGCCGATCTGGCCGTGGTGTTGCGCGAGGAAATGTCTGGTCTGGTGGCTGCCTACGATGAGGCGAAACATCGGGCGGGCAAACTCGATTTCGTGGATTTGTTGATCTTTACACGCGATCTGATTCGCGATCAGGCCGATGTGCGCCGCCATTTGCAGGACAAGTTCACCCATCTTTTCGTGGATGAATTTCAAGATACGGATCCTTTGCAGGCGGAGATTCTTTTGCTGCTGGCATCAGAAGATTCGCGGGAAACGGATTGGCTGGCAGTGACGCCGAAGCCCGGAAAACTGTTTGTGGTGGGCGATCCGAAGCAATCGATCTATAAATTTCGCCGGGCCGATGTCGTCCTCTATGAGAGTGTGAAGCAGCGCCTGGTAGAGCGCGGAGCGGGGCTGGTAAGGCTGACCAGAAGCTTCCGCTCCGTACGTCCGATTCAGGAATGCGTCAACGCGGCTTTCGCGCCGGAGATGACAGGAAATATCGAAGCCGGGCAAGCCCTCTATTCGCCGCTGGAAGAGGTGCGCGGAGCTATCGACGGACAACCCAGCGTCATTGCTTTACCTGCGCCAAAACCCTATGCGTCGCGGCTGGCGAAGTACAAAATCGATGACTGCCTGCCCGATGCGATCGTCGCTTTCGTCGCCTGGTTGCTGAAGGAAAGCGGATGGAAAGTTGGGGATCCCGACGATAAGACCAAGCTGGTTCCGGTTCAGTCGCAGCACGTCGCCATATTGTTTCGGCGCTTCATAAATTTTGGCAAGGATCTGACTCGGGATTACACGCGGGGCCTTGAGGCGCGCGGGATTCCACACTTGCTGATGGGCTCGAAATCATTTCACAAGCGCGAGGAAATCGAAACTCTGCGCGCCGCTTTAGGCGCCATCGAGTGGCCGGAAGACGAGCTCTCCGTCTATGCCACGCTGAAGGGCTCGCTGTTCGCCATCCCCGATGCGGCGCTGTTACGATTTCGCTCGCAGTACGGCAGGCTGCATCCCTTCCATAAGCTGCCCGATGTTTTGGAACCAGAGTTTTTGCCGCTGGCCGATGCGTTACAACTGATAGCCGGATTGCATCGCGGGCGCAACCGCCGTCCGGCTGCCGAGACCGTGAACATCCTTTTGGAAGCTACCCGCGGCCACGCCGGCTTTGCCCTGCGTCCCGCCGGACAGCAGATCTTGGCCAATGTATATCGCATCGGCGATCTTGCGCGAAGCTATGAATTTTCGGGCGGCATATCGTTTCGAGGATTTGTCGAGGAGTTATCGGCGCAAGCGGAGCGGGCGGAATCAGCCGAGGCACCGGTGCTGGAGGAAGGGTCTGAGGGAGTACGGTTAATGACCGTGCATACCGCCAAGGGGCTGGAGTTTCCGGTGGTGATTCTGGCGGATATGACGGCGAATTTGCAGGCTGCGAATCCCGACCGGTATATCGCCGGGGAACGCCGGCTCTGTGCCACCAGAATTCTGGGGTGCGCGCCGCGGGAGTTGCTGGAGCATGACGCCGAGGAACGCGAACGCGAGAAGTCGGAAGGTGTTCGAGTGGCCTATGTCGCGGTAACCCGGGCGCGCGATTTGCTGGTGGTGCCGGTGGTGGGCGACAAGGAATGGGAGGGCTGGGTGAGTCCGCTGAACAAGGCGCTGTATCCGGAACCGGACCAATTCCGCAAATCGACTTTGGCTCTGGGATGCCCGCCATTCGGGGACGCCAGCGTTTTAAGCCGTCCGCTGGAATATGAGCAGGAAGGCGAATGTTCGGTGAAGCCGGGCAGCCATCGCCCGCGAGCGGGTGAGCATTCGGTGGTGTGGTGGGATCCGCGAGCGTTGCATTTGGGCGTTGAGGAAACATTTGGAATCAGGCAGGAAGAATTATTGGCTGACGGCCCTTATGCGAGCGAGAGCATCGCGAAATATTCCGCCTGGCAGCAACAGCGGATGAGAGCGCTTGAACGCGGTGGGAAGCTTTCGATCGACATTATTACGGCAAGCACGGCGGAGCGTGGACCTCAAGACGTCCCGTGTGATGTGGAACTCATAGAGCTTACGAAGCAACGCAAGCGTCCGTCGGGGAAACGTTTCGGAACACTGGTTCACGCGATTTTGCAGGATGTCGAATTCAGCGCGAACGAAGCCGATATCAAAGCGTTGGCCGCGGTCCACTCGCGGGTTTTCGGCGCAAGCGACAAGGAAAAATCGGCGGCGATTCAGGCTTCGCTGGCGGCTCTGGCTCATCCGATTTTCGCTCGTGCCCGTAAAGCGGATCGATGTTATCGCGAACTCCCGGTACTGTTGCGGCTGGACCCGCCCAAGATACTGGAAGGGACGATCGATCTAGCTTTTCTAGAAGCCGGAGTGTGGACCATCGTCGATTTCAAGACGGACTCGGACCTGGAATTTCGCCGTGAGCATTATGAAAATCAGGCGCGCTGGTATGCTCTGGCGTTGCGCGAACTCACCGGCCAGGGCGTACGGGCGATCCTTTTAAGCGTGTGACGCGCGGCTATTTGATTCCCGACAATCGCGCTTCAAGCCACAATAGAAGCAGCAACACGAAGACCATGCAGGATCCGGCCAGCGGTACCCACACCACGGATTGTATTCCTGTATATTCGGCGATCAATCCAACTAGACAAGGCGCGAGCATCGCTCCGGTGAAAGCGAAAGAGAAGATTCCGTTGAAGACGCCGGGATGATAATAAGGGAATCGCGATCCGATTTTTTCCACCACCAGCGGGTAGATGGGCGCGAACCCGCCGCCGATAAGCAGGATGCCCATTACGGCACCAAAGCGGTTATCGGTGGTGCTGAGAATTAAACAGCCGAGCAGCGCCGCCAACACTGAGGCAAGCAGCAGTTTTCCGTGGCTGACCTTTGGAAGTATGGCCTGCGCCACGATTCTTCCGATCAGCAATGCCAGCCAGTAGACGGCCAGTACCAGCAGGGCCGCCGTTGGACTCATGCCCAGACGCTGGATCAGGAAAATGGAAAGCCATCCGGCAATCGACCATTCGTTCCCGAATTGAAAGAACAATAACAGGCTGAAGAGAAGCGCGCCGGGACTGCGGAAGTCGCGCAGCACCTGCTTCAGCGGCAAGTGCACGATCGGTTTTGCGACGTAGCGAACTTGGGAATAGGCGATGGCGAAGAATCCGGGGATCACGGCGATCAGAACCAGTAGGCTCGGGACGGTATAGCGGTAATAGCCGACGGAGACCAGTATTGCCATCGCGAAACAACCTAGTCCGAAAGAGATTCCAGCAAGGTTCGTGGTGGCCGCGGGGTCGTGTTGATAAATGGGCGAGATGGCGTGGAAGACGGCGCTATGCAGCAGGCCGGCGGCGAAACCGATACCGGCCAAACCGAGGACTCGCCACCAGGGGCTTGCCGGCGGACCGACCGATGCTAGAAATAGAAGCGCGCCACAAGCGGTTGCGCATCCGGAAACCAGGGTGACTCCAATCCCGCGCCATCCGGTCAGAGCGGGGGCTGCGCGAACCGCCAAAAGGATGCCGGCATTGAGGCCGAGAAAGTACAGACTGATAGTGGAATAATCCGACGTAAGGTGGTGTCCCCAGGCCGGAAGAATGACGCCGATGAACGACAGCAGCAAGCCCGATACGAAGAATCCGCCGAGTGCCTTGCGGCTACCTGGGGCGTCGAGCAAACCTTGAGGCGGACGTGTGGTTACGAGTTCCGCGGGGACGCCTGGCACATTCGATAGTATATCTCCGGTTCTACGGGATTCAGTAGACCTTTGGTATGAGAAAGCGAATTCCCGCAACCCGTGGCATGTGAAATCAGCCGCTTACAACGTGGCGCTAGGATTGCTGTTGGGGGGGTGGGTCTAGGGGTTTCGTTTTGGTGTTTGTTGCCTCCTAATTTGGTGTTTAACCGTATCGAGCCTCACTCTTCGGAGTGGGGCTTTTTCTTTTTTTGACAGCTCGAAAAAACGGGTTTATGATGTAGTATCACTGAAAAAGGAGGTGGTCCAGACTAATGAATACTGGTAGCGATAGTAGTAGCATTAATCCGACGCGTGAGGTGGCCGACTTTTAAGTCGACTGCTCTTAACGTTCAGGTTTCGTCAGTGCCGAGACCGCTTCTCATGTAGAACGGTTGCCTCACGCGAACGCTGAAACCAGCGCGACCCCCGCAGATAGTTTGCGGGGGTTTCGTGTTTCTGGCGGCCTATATTGCAATCACGTTCTTGACTCCACCGCTCTTCCCTAACAAGAGCCCCGAGGCTTCCTCAATTGGGAAGCGGTTTGAAATCACGCTCCGCAGGGCATCGGGCCAGCGTTCAAAAAAGGTTGCGATGTCGCTAACGGCCGTCTGGTAGTTTTCAAGGCTGGCGTTCACGGTACCGAATACCAACTGGTTTTTGAGCACCAGATTCTTCATGATCGCGTCGGCCTCCACGGGAACTTTGTTGCGGTGGCCGGGAATTCCGGTGAAGAGGAACACGCCATTGGCGCCCAGCTTTGGTAGAACATCGAACGCCAGCGAGGAGGCTCCGGCGGCTTCGAAGATTACATCTATGCTGCCCACTTGAGCGGCAAGCTGATCGACGTTAACCGATTCGGCGGGGATGAATTCAGCTCCAATGCCTGCGACGATTTTCGTAATCAGAGCGGGCGCGTCAGTGCGTGAATAGACGATGGTATGGAACCCTTCCAGAACCAATTTCATTGCCGCCAGGAGTCCAACCGGACCAGCCCCTAGAACGATCGCCCGACGGTGCCCGGATTCTCTCCACGGCAAGCGCTGTTGGACTGACCAGAGTTGCGAGATCCCTTTTTCGGTTACCGTGAGTGGCTCAACCAGGACCCCGACTTCACGCAGGTGTCTGGGAACCAGGTTAAGGAATTGCTCTTGCTCCACCACGAACTCGGTCATAAATCCATGGCGCTGCTTAATCCCGCGCTCAGTGAAGTCGCCCGTGAAGCAGAAGTCCTGGCGTCCAGCCCGGCAGGCCGTGCAATTGTCGTGAGGGCAGGGGCGGCGCACCGTAGGAACGGCAAGGTCGCCCAACTGAAGACCGGACACCGCGGAGCCAACTTCGATCACTTCTCCCAAGCATTCATGACCAAGTACCAGATAATCGGAACCAACGGGCGGAGTGCCGTATTCGAAGGCGCAGATTTCCTTGTCGGTACCGCAGATGCCCACATCCAAGATGCGCAACTTCACTTCTAGAGGGCCTGCAATGCGAGGCTCCAGGTGATCGACGATGCGGACGGTCCGCGTAGTGGGAAAAACGGCGAACGCTCTCATTGTTAAATCGCTTCGAGTTCTTCTTCCAGAAGCTGCTTCTGATACAACTCCGCGTAGTAACCGTTTCTCGCTAGAAGGTCCGAGTGACTGCCTTCTTCGGCGACGCGGCCATGCTCGAGAACGAAAATGCGATCGGCCCCGCGCACGGTGGAGATGCGATGCGAAATCAGAATCGTCGTACGGCCCCGAGTGACTTCGGCCAGATTCGTCAGGATCCGTTCTTCGGTGAGGGTGTCGACGCTGGCGAGAGCGTCGTCAAGAATCAGAATTTTCGGATCGCGAAGTATGGCCCGGGCAATCGCGGTGCGCTGCTTTTGCCCGCCCGACAACGTGAGTCCACGCTCGCCCACCATGGTGTCGAAGCCCTGGGGGAAAGCCTCGAGGTCGGGGCCAAGACCGGCAATTTCGGCGGCGCGGCGGATTTGGCCGGGGGTCGATTCTTTCACTCCGAAGGCAATGTTCGCGCCCACGGTATCGCTGAACAGGAAGGTCTCCTGCGGAACGAAGCCAATTTGCTCACGCAGGGCGAAGGGGGAAAGATCGCGCAGATCGACCCCGTCTAGAAGTATGCGGCCCGATGTAGGATCCATCAGACGGGGAATCAACTGGGCTAGCGTGCTCTTGCCACTTCCCGTGTGGCCCACCAGCGCCACGGTGGAACCCGCGGGAATGCGCAGACTGACATCGCTAAGGGCCGACCCCGCCGGATAGTGCATGGCAACATGTTCAAAGACGAGCTCCCCGGCCACGGGCGATGTAAGAGGCCGGGGATTTGGCGGGTCGGCAATGCTTGGGCGTTCGGCCAGAATTTCCTGAATGCGGGCAACCGACGCGCTGCCTCGCTGCATCAGATTCACCACCCAACCCATGGCGATCATCGGCCAGACAAGCATGCCCATGTAAGTGTTGAACATCACGAAGCTGCCGAGTGAAATGGAATGCGATAGCAGGCGCCAGCCGCCCGCCCAAAGGACGATCAAAAACGTGAGCCCGATCAAGGCTTGCAGCAGCGGCATGAAAAGACCGGATATCCGGGCCAGCTTGATGTTCTGGTCGATGTAATCGATGTTCAGCGATTCGAAATTATGCATCTCGGCCGATTCCTGGGCGTAAGCGCGAATCACTCGCACGCCGGACAGATTTTCCTGGACACGGCTGCTGATATCGGAGAACATACCCTGAATCTTTTCGAATCGGTCATGGATGCGGCGGCCAAAATAAATGACTGCGAAACTGATGAACGGCGCGGGAATGAGGGCGATCAGGGTCAGCGGCCAATCGACGATAAGCATCACACTGATGGCCAGAACCAGGGTGATGGACGTCTCGCACCAGTACATGATTCCCGGGCCAAGCATCATGCGGACGGCATTCAGATCGTTGGTAGACCGCGCCATGATGTCGCCCGTGCGGTAACGGCCATAGAAATCGGAAGACAGCCCGACGAGAGACGCGAACAGGCTATTTCGCATGTCGTACTCGATATCGCGGGAGATGCCGATCAGGATCACGCGCATCCAGTACTGGAAAATTCCCTTCACTCCAGAGATCAGCGCCAGTGCGCCGGCGACCCATAGGACGGTATTGACGTTGAAGCCGCGGTTAAGCGAATCGATACCAGCGCGGATAACCAGCGGTTGCGAAACGGCCAGGATATCTTTCATCAGCAGCGCGCCCATGCCGAACGAAAAATTGCGGCGGTAGCGCCAAAGATAGGGTTGAAGAACGCGGAACGATTCGCGGATGCGCGAGGGCGTGCCCACCGTCAGATTCCAAACCAGTAAGCGACGGTCTTGGTCCACTCCATAAGTCCAATTTTACGACCTTCGCGGTCATGCCACCAGGCACCGGGGCTGAAGTGATCGTCCTTGGAAGCCACCATGTGGATTTGGATGTCGCCAGCGAGCGCGCGAAGTACTTTTCCGGCGCGCCGGGTATGAAAATCCGAGGTCACTACATCCACGTTGTGTATGCCCCGCCGGCGCAGTTCATTGACTACGATGACGGCCTCTTCCCGCGTGGAATGGGCGTCCATTGGGAAACAGAAGAAATCCTTTTCGGGGTACCCGTGTTTGACAGCGAAGGGGATGGCCAGGGCGCACTCGGGATAACCATACATGCCTTCGGGCCCATTGACGATTGCCAGCGGAGCGAACCCGCTGCGGACAAGATCGCCTGCCTTGAGTACCCGATTGCCTGAGATGTCGCCGGCAAGAACAACCACCGCCTCGGCCTGGACGGGGGGTCCGGCTTGGACCAGGTATTCCCCAGCGGAACGAAGCCAAATAGCGTGGGAGAAGAACAGAATCAAGGCGATCAAGATGAGCAGGGCGAGAAAGCGAGGCCGCCGCAACCCTTATTTCTCGTCCGAGGAATTCTTTGGGTCGAGGTGTCCGACGGTCTTCAGGCGCCGCAACAGGCGCTCCACTTCGGCTTCATCTTCAGGGCGCAGCAATTGATACCGGGGAGAGGTGAGTTGCTTGCGTTCAGGTGCGGCGGCGAGCGATTCGCCCCAGAACTGCCGGTAAGGGATGCCGTCTATCAACGATTCGCGGGAATTGCGGCGCAAGTGGCGGAGTAAATTATTCGACGATTCCAAGTCGCCCGGATAGATGATGCGAACACGCCGGTCGTCGAGGAGGGTCAAGTAAATAACCAGCGGCTGGATCCAAGCGGTACGGTCTAAGCGGCGAATTTGATTCCAGGGAATGTTTAGCCGGTCGACTCGCAGGTGGGTGTCGTGAATCTCAATCGGCGGCCGCAGAGCCAGGAAGAGCACGAAAACGTCGGTGAGCAGGAAGAGCGCGCAAGCGATAAAGGCGGGACTCCAACGCAGACCGCACCATGCCGAAAACACCGCCAGGCCAAGAGCGATCATCCCTCCGTAGAAGTAATGGCGCGACGGCAAATAGCGTGTAACAAGCACTCCCACAACTTAAGACTACCCCTTGCTGTCACCCGCGTCAATGGCCCGTTTCAGGCGTAGGTTTGGCGTGCCGCGGGAGGGGCGAGAATAACGATTTCGGGGGTTACGCCGCCATTCAGCGCCCGCCGACGGAGCGTGGTGAGGCCCGCACCGCACGCTCAAAAGCCCAACCGCGAATGTGATTGATCTGTTCCTTCATTGTCCGCGACAGGGGAACGATACTCACCGCGGTGTTCACCAGATCCTGGGCGACCAGTTCGCGATCTTCGAGTCTTGCCCGGGTCAGGGCCGAAATCACGCACTGCTCAATCTCCGCTCCGGCCCACCCGGTGGTGAATTGGGTTAATTGCTGGACGTTCAGAGAAGCAGGGTCGACACCGCGGCGCTTGAGGTGAATATTAAAGATCTCGATGCGCTCGTCATCGAGCGGAAGGTCGACGAAGAAAACCTCGTCGAACCGTCCTTTGCGGAGCATTTCGGCGGGCAGAAGATCGATTCGATTAGCGGTGGCGGCGACGAAGAGTCCGCGCGTCTTTTCCTGCATCCAGGTAAGGAAAAATGCGAAGATGCGACCCTGCTCCCCGCCATTATCGGTGGACGTAATGCCCATCTCAATTTCGTCGAACCAGAGCACGGCGGGCGCCATATCTTCCAGCATTTTGCAGGCTTGCACGAAAACCGCTTCGGGCTTGCCGCGACGGCCGGAGAAGACTTCGATCATATCCATTCGATAGAGCGGCAATTCAAAATAAGAAGCGATGGCCTTCACCGAGAGGCTCTTTCCGCAACCGGGGATACCCATGAAGAGGACGCCCTTGGGAACGATCTCCGAGCTTAGGCTCTCGCGCATTTTAAATAACTTCTGACGCTCCAGAAGCCATTTCTTCAACCCCTCAAGACCGCCGATGTCTTCCATCTTCGTGCGATCGGAAATGAATTCGATGAAGCCGCTGCGATTCACAAGCAGTTTCTTCTCTTCGAGCAAAGCCGGGATGGAATCCGTCGACAGATGGGGGCTGACGGCCAACGCGCGGCGCAAAGCGTACCGAGCTTCGTCGAGTGTCAAACCTTGCAGTACACGGGCGAACTGCTGGAGAAGCACCTCATCGGTCCCTTTGCTTTCGTCCTTCAGAAACTCCACCAGTTCGATCATGTCTGGCGGGCGCAGTTCTACATAGATCAAGCTGCGTTCAATCTCTTCGGGGATCAACCGCACGGGCGAGGATATAACGATGAACTTTTGGCGGTCGAAACAGCTTTCATAAATATCGCGCAGCCGGCGGCGGATCTCGGAGGAATGGCCCAGCGGCTCATGGAAATCTTTCAAGTGGAAGATGGCGGGCTCGGCATGGGCGTCGATAAAATCGAGCACGGTACGGGGATTTTCGGTTTCCGATATGGATGCATGGCCTTCGCGATGTAAGCCTTCGGTCATGCTCCAAGTCCAAACAGGGAGGGGAAGGGAGCCGAGGCCTCGCTGGCCGACTTCGCGCAATACGCGGCTAACACGCTGCTCCTCCGAAGAACGGATGTAGGTAAGCGGCCGGCCCGATTCGAAGATGTCGCGGATTACTTTTGCCGCGCGGCTTTCTGCTTTCTGAGGCGGAGCGGGAGCGCGAGTCTCACTGACGGTGATTTCTGCCATGTACTCTCTTATTGACGCACGCCGGCGGCGGCTGGCCGAATCACCGGCCAAGATTTCAGTCTCCCTTGCTATACTTCCGGCCATGGATGAACAGGCGGCGGTGGATGAATTCGCCAGGCTGGCGAAACCCCGGCTGCGGGAGTTATTGAAGCTGAAAATCAGACATATCCACGAACTAACTGCGGGAACAGGCGGCGAGACATTGACTATCGAAGGACAAGCGGTCCAGTTTCGCTTGCTGCAAACCACGCAGCCGTATCGCGATGTGGAGCGCTTTCTGGCGGAAGACAAGGTGATGGGCTATATCATCAATCCCGGTTTGCTTCCTATCGTGAAAGCGATTTCGTGGGACGTTCGGGGCCGGCAAATGCTGGTGACCCGGACCGTCGCGGCGAGAAAGAGCGATCGGGGAGTGGTAGGGCACATCGACGATTTCGGCCTGCGAATCAATCTGTCCTTCGAGGAGGAAGGGGACGAGGCAAAGATCGATTGGGAATGCCTGTACGGTGTTGCCTAGGAAATTACGGCGCGATTAGAACCGGCTTGGCGGCGGCAAACTTCCGTTGCCGTTCCAGGCCGAGCAATCCCCAGACCAGCACAACAATGTAGTTCATCGCCTGAAACATCAGAATGTAGGCGATGGCATCGGTGCGGCTGAGTCCGAACGGCGTAAGGATGCTGACCGCGACAAATTGGTAGATGCCGACATAGCCCGGAGTGGATGGCAACGCGCTGCCGAGACCGAGGCCGGCGACCAGTAGGAAAGCCATGGGAAAGGTGATGGGCACGCCGATGGCTTGCGCCCCGACGACCGTGGTGAGTCCGTCTAAACACCACACGACTGCGGTGAGAAGTAAGAAACGAGTCAAGCGGCCGGCATCGTGAAAACTGCGCACGCCTTCCAGGATCTGACGCAAAGTATTCTCGATGTGTGTGCGCGGCCCGGCGGGAATCGGGATCATGGCCAGGCAGCGGAACCAGAACGGCTCAAGAGCAGGAAGCAGGGCGATCGCCGCGACGCCGAGCAATCCGAGGATGGCGAAAGGCATGGCAGCTTTCGCTAACCAACCCGGCCGTTCGGGCATGGTGAGAAGTACCGACGCGCTGATTGTGATGAGGGCGATGGCGTCCACCATGCGTTCCGACAGAGCGGTGGTGAGCACGAATGTTTTACCGATATGCAGGCGGCGGCTGATCATCACGGTCCGGATCAGCTCTCCGGCGCGCATGGGTAGCACGTTATTTCCTAGATATCCGGCGGCGGTCGCCCAAAAGGCCAACGGCATCGGCACGGGAGTTTCGGCGGTCAGCAGGACGCGCCAGCGATAGGCCCGGACGAACAGCACAACAGACATTAGAACCAGCGCCAGCGCGACACCGGCTGGACGAGCGGATCGAACGACGATCCAGACCTGGTTCCATTCAATGCCCCGCAGTGAGTAGTAAAGAAGAACGGCAGCGGTGGCCAGGGAAACCACCCAATAAAGAAGATGGAGGTGACGCCTGGCGGGAGGCTTAGTCGGTTCGGGCATGCGGCGAGTCAAATCGGGTGAGTGCAATCAAACGAATCAAGTATAGTTTAGCCAAAACCCAGTGCCATCTGAAGCGTCCTTACCGCTGAGGAGCGTTTTGGTGGAAACTGGAGATAGGATGCCGCCGTCGGACATTATGAACCGTCTTCCGCGCGACGCCGCCCACCTCGACAATGTTTGAGTTTTTATTCAAGTATCCGGCTGCGGTCTTCTCAAAAGGTAACTTCGTTCTGCTCGGGACGTGGCCGCTGTGGCTGCTATTCGGCGGAATCATCGCGGCGGCGGCCGGGCTCGGGTGGCTTATTTGGCGGGGCCGAAAAACGCATGCGGGCGATTTACGGGGATTCCGGCCGGCAAGCGTCTGGCTATTGCAAACCGTCCTGGTGGCGTTGATTTTCCTGATGATCTGGCGTCCGGCGCTGAGCATCGCGACACTGAAGCCGCAGCAGAATATCGTGGCCGTGGTGGTGGACGATTCTCGCAGTATGGCGCTCCGCGAGGACGGGTCAAGCCGGCACGATCAGGCGATTCAAACGTTAAATGCGGGCTTGTTAACCGCGCTGCAGAAGAAGTTTCAAGTGCGTCTGTACCGGATGGGTGGGAATCTGGAACGGATCGCCAAGCTGGATCAACTGAATGTTAGCGCCCCCGCCACTCGGATTGGGGAGGACCTGAAACAGGTGGTTGCGGAGTCTTCGAATTTGCCGATTGGAGCGGTGGTTTTGCTGAGCGATGGAGCCGATAATTCCGGCGGTATCGATCTGGACACCATTTCGGAGATCCGCCGCCAACACATCCCCGTCCATACCATCGGATTTGGACGGGAGCAGTTCGCTCACGATATCGAGATCAACGATGCCACGATGCCGGCGCGGGCACTTGCGAATGCCCGGTTGAGCGCCGACGTAACCTTTCATCAGCGCGGATATTCTGGACGCAAGGCGCGACTTACATTGCGCGAAGGCGGAAAAACGCTGGCGAGCGAAGAGGTGATTCTGGCGGCCGACGGCAAGCTGCAAACAGAATCGCTGTTGTTTAGCGCGGGCCCGACGGGCGCGAAGAATTTCGTTATCGCGATCGATCCGCTGGATGGGGAAGAGAACGTCAACAATAACCAGGTGACGCGCGTGGTGAACGTGGACGCATCCAAGCCACGCATCCTTTATATAGAGGGCGAACCGCGGTGGGAATTCAAGTTCATCCGGCGCGCGGTGGAGGACGACAAGAGCCTGGATCTGGTGACGATGCTGCGCACCACACAGAACAAGATTTATCGCCAAGGCGTGAAGTCGCCCGAAGAACTGGCCGAGGGGTTTCCAACGAAGGTGGAAGAAATTTTCGGATTTCAAGGCATCATCATTGGAAGTTTGACGGCGGATTATCTGACGCCGACTCAGCAGGAGCTAATCAAGCAGTTTGTGGATCGCCGGGGGGGCGGGGTGCTGTTCCTGGGTGGCCGCGAATCGTTGGGGGACGGCGGGTACGGCAAGGAACCGTTCGCGGATTTGCTGCCCGTGACATTGCCCGCGCGAAAACCAAGCTTCTTTCGCGAGCCGGCGTATGCCGAGCTTACACCCGCCGGGCGGAATAGCCTGCTGTGCCGGATCGAGGAGAATCCCGATAGAAATGTGCAGCGCTGGGCGAAGCTGCCTTACATGATGAACTATCAGGATCCGGGGCAGCCGAAGCCCGGCGCGGTGGTGCTGGCGAATTCGATTCTGGAAAATAAGGCCCGTCTGCCGCTGTTGATTACACAAAATTACGGCCGCGGACGGACGGCGGTGTTCGCCACGGCGGGAAGCTGGCGATGGCAGATGTTGCAACCGCTAAACGACATGAGCCACGAGACATTTTGGCGGCAGATGATGCGCTGGATGGTCTCGGAAACGCACGAACACGTCGTGGCATCAACGCCGAAACCGGTGCTGGCCGACGACACGCGCCTGCATTTGCGAGCTGAAGTTCGCGATCATTCCTACCTTCCGGCGACCGATGCCCGGGTAGAGGCCCACATTATCGGGCCGGACGGATTGAATGCCACCGCCGATCTGCATCCCGATCCGCTAGAGGCGGGAATCTATGTGGGCGAGTGGGGCGCCGACAAGGCTGGTTCTTATGTGGTGGAAGTATCGGCGAAGCGCGATAAAGAAGAGGTGGGCCGCGATGTCTTTACGTTCCGCCGTGAAGATGGAGTAGCGGAGAATTTTCATGCCGAACAGAATCGGGAGTTACTGGAGAAGCTAGCCACTGAAACGGGCGGCCGTTATTACAAGGCGCGGGATGCGCAGAAACTGGGCGATGATGTGTCTTACTCGGAAGCTGGAATCACGGTCCGTGAAACGAAAGATCTGTGGGATATGCCGCTCCTCTTTCTACTGGCGCTACTGCTGCGCGGCAGCGAGTGGTTTTTGCGGCGGCGATGGGGAGTGATATGAGGTCCATTATTATCCTGGCTGGGTTATTGGCATTGCCCTGCGGCGCCACCACGTTTTACGTGACAGTGGCCGGACTTGGCGGTGAGCCGGAGTACGAGCAGCGCTTTACGAATTGGGCGAAGGATATCGACAAGATCGTGAGGGCGTCGGGGGATGCGAAGGTGGAGACGCTGTACGGTCCGGCGGCAACCCGGGCGAAGTTGGAAGCGGTGCTGCGAGAGATCGGCGGTCAGGCAAAGGCAGAGGATGCCCTGGTGCTGACGCTGATCGGGCACGGAACATTCGATGGCGCCGATTACAAGATCAACTTGCCGGGACCCGACATATCGGCCCTGGAATTGGCCTCGTTGTTGGATCGCGTAGCGGCCCGGCAACTGGTAGTAAATATGACCAGCGCCAGCGGCGCGTCGCTTTCGGCATTACAGCGGGACAACCGGGTGGTGATTACGGCGACGAAGGCCGGATCGGAAAAAAATGCCACGATCTTCGCCCGTTATTGGGTGGAGGCGCTGCGCGATCCGAATGCCGATGTGGATAAGAACGAGACCATCACCGCACTGGAAGCCTATCGCTATGCCGACCAGAAGACCGTGCAATTTTACGAGAAGCAAACACGGCTGGCGACAGAGCACGCGATGATGGAAGACACGGCGAAAGGCGAGGCGGTGCGCGCGCCATCGGCCGACAATGGACAGGGTCTGCTTGCGGGGCGCTTTAATCTGGTGCGAATTGGTGGAGCACAATCGCCAATGCGGGACCCGGCGAAACAGGCGCTATTGCGCAAGAAGGAAGATCTGGAACAGCAGATTGACGCGTTGAAATACAAGAAGGCGGCGATGCCCACCGAGGTGTATCAGACGCAGCTGCGGGCGTTGTTGCTGGATCTGGCGAAGACGCAAGGGGAAATCGACAAATGATTTTCCGCGGGATCGGCGGGTTGTTCCTCTGTGTCGCGGTCTGGGCCGAAACGCCGCGATCGTGCGAGGCGTTAAAGATGCGTGGAGTAGATTCGCAGGCTTGTTACGCGACCCTCGCGCGATCGCAAGATGCGTTTATCCGGGCCGAAGGACTGTGGGGCAACGGGCGATTTTCAGAAGCCAACGATTCGTTCCGCGCGGCGGTGGCGCAACATTCTGGCAATCCTGATATTCGCGTTCGCTGGGGCCGGCTGTTCTTAGAGCGATTTCAGCGAGCCGACGCCGGTGCCCTGTTTGAAGAAGCGTTGAAAATGAAACAAGATCACGTCGGCGCGCTGCTTGGTATGGCGCTGTTGGCATCGAATGGCTTCGAGAAGAAGGCAGTGGAGTTTGCGCAGAACGCCGTTACGCTGGATCCGAAGTCGACTGAAGCACATGCGCTTCTGGCGCGGTTAGCTCTTGAGGACAGCAAGCCTGAGTTGGCGATTACGGAAGCCAATAAGGCAATTGAGATCATGGCCGAAGGACTTAGCTCGCCGATAGAAGCAGACAGGCCCTTCGCTATTACGGCAGGCGGCCTGGATGCGGAGACGATTCGCGCCGTGGTGAACTTGCTTGCCAACAAGCCTGCAGATGAATGGTTCAATAAAGTTTTCAAGACGAACCCGAAGTATGGCCAGGCTTACGCCACCGCCGGATACTTTCTGGTGATCAATCGACGTTACGAAGATGGAATTCGCTATTACCGGAAAGCTTTGGAAGTGGATCCGCGGCTATGGCTGGCGAGAGCGGAATTAGGCGTGAACCTGATGCGCCTGGGTGAGGATAGCGAAGGGCGGCGCAATTTAACGGAATGCTTTGAGGCCGGTTACAAGAGCCCGGAAGTGGTGAATTCGCTTCGTTTGCTGGATAGTTATTCGCGGTTCAAGACGGATCTGACTCCCCATACGGAACTGCGGATGGACAAGAAGGAAGATGCGCTGCTTCGCCCTTATTTCCAGACGGAGATGGACCTGGCGCTGGCAACTTACGAAAAGAAATATGGATTCAAACTGCAGCGGCCGGTGCGGGTGGAAGTGTATCCCAACCACGAAGACTTCGCGGTTCGGACGATGGGTATGCCCGGTCTGGGTGCTTTGGGGGTGACGTTTGGCTATGTCGTGGCGATGGATAGTCCGTCGGCCCGGAAGCCCGGAAGCTTCCATTGGGCGAGTACGCTGTGGCATGAGTTGAGTCACGTTTATGTGCTGAGTGCAACACAGCATCGGGTGCCGCGGTGGTTTACCGAAGGTTTGGCGGTACACGAAGAAACGGCGATTCACAAAGACTGGGGCGACCGGCTGGATCCAGAGGCGATCAAGGCGATCAAGGAGAAAAAGCTGCTTCCGGTGGCCGATCTGGATAGCGGATTTATACGGCCCAGTTACCCGATGCAGGTGATCGTCTCCTATTTTCAAGCGGGGCGGATCTGCGACTACATCACGGAAAAGTGGGGCTTTGCAAAGCTTAACGGAATGATCCATTCTTATGCCGAAAATAAGACAACGCCGCAAGCCATCGAGCAGAATCTGGGTGTGAAGCCGGAAGAATTCGACAAGCTGTTTCTAGCGTGGTTGGACGAACGGACGAAAACCACGGTGGCGAATTTCGACGATTGGAAAAAGCGGATGAAAGTGCTGGCGGCGGCTGCACGGGACAAGAAGTACGACGAAGTGATCAAGGAAGGCGTGGTGCTGCGGGGGCTTTATCCCGACTATGTGGAATCGGGCAACGTGTACGGATTGCTGGCCGATGCCTATCTGGAGAAGGGCGATAAACCGCGCGCTCTGGAAAACTTGAAAGCATATAGCGAGACGGGCGGGCGCGAACCCGCGACGATCAAGAAATTGGCGGCGATGCAGGTGGATGCTGGACAGAAGAAGGACGCCGCGGCAACGCTTGAGCGCTTGAATTACATCTATCCGCAAGATGAGGAATTACATCGCAAACTGGGCGACCTGCTAGCGGACTTGCAGCAATACCCGGGCGCGATTCGGGAGTATCAGGCGGTGCTGGCATCGAAGCCGCTGGACGTGGCGGCGGCGCACTATGAACTCGCGCGGGTGTATCGATTAACGAACCAGAAGGACCAGGCGAAAGACGAAGTGCTGCTCGCGCTGGAAGCGGCTCCAGGATTTAAAGCAGCGCAACGGCTGCTGTTGGAACTCGACGGAAAATGAAAGGAACTGGCATACAGGCCAACGGACCATGTCTACCATTTCGAACGTGACGGCGCTGGATTCGGCCGAACTTCGCACCAGGATCGCCCGCTTTCAGCAGGCTGAAGAAGACATTCGCACGCAGGTAAGGCGGGTGATTATCGGCCAGGAGGAAGTCCTGGAGCAGGTCATGATTGCGCTGTTTGTTGGCGGTCATTGCTTGATTACGGGTCTACCGGGAACAGCGAAGACGCTGCTGGTGCGCACGATGGCGCAGACGCTCGGCTTGGTATTCCGGCGCATACAATTCACGCCCGATCTGATGCCATCGGATATCACGGGCACGGATATTATTGAGGAAGATCCAACGACGGGGCGACGTACGTGGACGTTCGTGCCGGGGCCTATTTTCGCGAACGTGCTGTTGGCCGACGAGATCAATCGTACACCGCCGAAAACGCAATCGGCGTTGCTGGAGGCGATGCAGGAGTTCTCTTGTACGGTCCGCGGAAACCATTATAAAATCGCGCCACCATTCTTTGTGCTGGCGACGCAGAATCCGATTGAACTTGAGGGGACGTATCCGCTCCCGGAAGCCCAGCTCGATCGATTTCTGTTCAACACGCTGTTGGATTATTTGCCGGTTGAGCAGGAGATGCAGGTTGTCGGCGCGACTACTACAACTCATATCGCGCATGCCGATCCGGTTACGACCGCTGAAGAAATCGTCGGCTTCCAGCAACTGGTGCGGATGGTGCCGATCGCCGATTCCGTGGCGCGTTATGCCGTGGACATTGTGCGGGCGACTCGCGCGACAGACCCGACGGCGCCCGACTTCGTGAAAAAGTATGTGAACTTTGGGGGCAGCGTGCGCGGCGCGCAATTCCTGGTGCTGGCGGCGAAAGCGCGGGCCTTGATGCATCGCCGCTATCACGTGACTTATGAGGACATCGCGGCGCTGGTTCGGCCCGTGTTGCGACATCGCATTTTGCTGAACTTTCACGCTGAATCGGACCGACTTTCATCGGACGATATCTTGAAGAAGCTGCTTATTGAGCGGCCGGCTCCCAAGGCATAAAGATAGTTGACAGGCGGGTGTTTCGGACGTTACCGTGACACTCAGCATGAAAGAGCGATTTCGTATTTTCTCGCACAGAGCGGCAGAGGCGGTTGGTTCCTCATGGGCTTTCCTGGCGGGGGTTCTGGTCGTTTTTCTCTGGGGCATCACGGGACCCGTTTTTCATTACTCGGACACGTGGCAACTGGTGATCAATACTGGCACGACCATCATCACGTTTCTGATGGTGTTCCTAATTCAGAACACGCAGAATCGCGATGCGCGCGTGATGCATTTGAAGCTCGACGAATTGATTCGAGCGGTGACCGCGGCCAGGACTGAGCTGGTGCAGTTGGAGAATTTATCGGACGATGATTTGGAGAAGCTACAGAAGGAATTCGCCCGTTTGCATAAGATGACGGCGGAGATCGCAGTGAAGGTGGATCAGGCGGTTGATGAGGGGAAGTAGGGGATCCCGGGCGGGGGTCAAAGACCTCCGATACCCAATTCAGCTGGCCAGAGCTTCGTAAGTCTCAGATTCTAAATGAGCCGAGGACGCTTTCTTTCTTCCCTGGGGAACCGGATGCGCGCGCGCGCCACGATCCGCTTCGATTTGCTCGACGAACTCGGCGCCACCCAAGGGCCAGCCCTTTTGAGTGCCCTCGCGGATGCGCTCCTGGAGGTCCGCCGCCTGAATCCCCAATGAAAGCGCATCTTTCCACCCTTCAGGCGTGTACCGCGCGCGCCATCGTACTGTGTCGAGAAGAGGGTTTTTGACGCTGGTTACATGGGTTAAAGCGCTGGACCACTTCCAATTCCAGGGTTGGCTGACCAAACCTGCACGAACGGGATTTTGCTCCACGTAGATCATTCCGGCCCGGAAATGTTCTTCGTCCATCGCTACGGAGTTGTATCGGCCCTGCCATAGGTGTCCAACTCGACGCATACGCAGGTGCAGAGCCCGTGCGTAGTCGCCGTGAATTCTTTGAAATGCGCGAGCAAATGACGTTGGAGTATGCGGTACGGCAATCAGATGAACGTGGTTACTCATTAGGCAATAAGCTTCAATTGTGACGCCGTAGTGATGTGAATACTCGGTTAGCAGATCGAGATAGAGGTTCCGATCTTCGTCACGATGAAACACTTTCTGCTGGTAGTTGCCTCGCTGCATGATGTGGTGAGGAACTCCAGGGACGACGATTCGGTTTGGCCGCGGCATGTAACTGGTAGTAGCGAAACGGGCGCAAAGCTCTCATTAAAAGTGGCAGAGGTGTCTGACCCCCATTTCAGACTTAAAAGTGGCAGAGGTGTGACCCCCATTTCAGAGAACGCCATTTCAGAGAACGCGCTCGAAGTGGTATCCGGCCGCCGTCAAGGCCGATGTCAGCTCGTCGATGTGTTCCGGACCCCGCGTTTCCAGCGTGATGTCGATCGTGGTTTCACCCAGGTTGGCGCCGAAGTAAGCCCGCTCGTGCTGCACGTCGATTACGTTGCCGCGACCATGAGCGATTACCGACGTAATTCCCGCCAGCGATCCGGCGTGATCGGGTACACGCAGCCGCAAACGCACCAACCGCCCATCCTTGACCAGTCCGCGCTCAATAATCCGCGAAAGGAACATCACGTCGATGTTGCCCCCAGAGATCACTACCGCCACTTTCTTGCCGCGCAAAGAAACCTTGTCGTGCAGCACCGCCGCCAAACCTGCCGCACCCGCGCCCTCCGCCACCGTCTTCTCTTTTTCAAGCAAGAGCAAGATCGCATTGGCTATTTCTTCGTCGTCCACAGTGACAATTTCATCGACGTATTTTTCAACCAGTGGTAGTGTCAGGTCGCCTGCGCGGCGTACTGCGATCCCGTCGCCGATAGTAGTGGCCGCAGGCAATGAAACCGGGTGATGCTCGGCCAAGGCCACCTGCATTGACGGGACTTTCGCCGTTTGCACACCAATCACTTTAATCCGCGGATTGATCTCTTTAATCGCGCAAGCCATGCCGCCGATCAAGCCACCGCCGCCGACCGGAACGACGACGGCTTCGAGGAATGCGTTTTGCTCTAAAAGCTCAAGCCCAGCGGTACCTTGTCCGGCAATCACAGCTTCGTCGTTGAAGGCGTGAATGAAAGTGAGATGTTCCAGGTCGCACAACCGGCGCGCTTCCTCGCCCGCTTCATCGAAACTGTTGCCGTATAGAACCACTTCCGCCCCGTAGCGCTTTGTTGCTGTCAACTTCACCAGCGGCGCTGTAATCGGCATACAGATCTTCGATCTGATTCCTTGCTTGGTGGCATGATAGGCCACGCTTTGCGCGTGATTTCCGG
The DNA here is from genome assembly GCA_038239345.1 of Bryobacterales bacterium. Taxonomy (GTDB): domain Bacteria; phylum Acidobacteriota; class Terriglobia; order Bryobacterales; family Bryobacteraceae; genus JBBSEX01. The sequence goes on along the minus strand of JBBSEX010000019.1, from coordinate 30,144 downwards.
CCGATGCGGCAATTACTCCGCTACGCCGCTCTTCTTCCGTCAGCGTCAGAATCTTGTTCAACGCGCCGCGCTCTTTGAACGATCCGGTCATCTGCAGGTTTTCCAGCTTGAAAAATATCCTGCTGCCGGTTAACTGCGAGAACGCTTCCGAGTAAGTGCAAGGGGTTAGAAAAATGGAATCTCGAATTCGCTCCCGGGCAGCTTCAATATCTTTCAGCGTGATCATTCATTTGTATTCTCGCGTGCATGGCGAACGCTTGTAAACAGCGGGACTATTCGGTTCGAAGCGCGTCCAGGGGGTCCACACGGGTTGCCCGGGCCGCCGGAATGTAGCTGGCAACAAGGGCCGATGCCGCCAGTACCAGCGCCACACCGGCATAAGTAAGCGGGTCGGTCGGCTTGACTTCATAGAGCACCGATTGCAAAAGTCTGGTGGCGGCGATCGCGCCCGCCATGCCAAGAACTAACCCGATACCAACCAGCTTCATCCCATATGACAGCACTAAGGCCAGGACGTCGCCGGGCGTCGCACCCAGAGCCATTCGCAAACCGATCTCGGCGGAACGCTGGCTCACCATGTAGCTCATGATGCCGTAGACACCGGCCATCGCCAGGCCGAGCGCTAATAAGGCAAACGAACCCAGTAGGATGGTGCGGAAACGGGGCGTGGCCACGGAGTCGGACAGTTTCATTTCCATCGTGCTCCACTTGACTGGCACATCGGGATTCAATTCGCGAATCTTGCGGCGCATGGTTTCCGCCAGGGTCGCGGGCTCTGCTGAAGTCTTCACTAGCAGTCGCATGGCTGTCGCCGGAAACGGATGCTGCCGATAAGGCATGAAGAGTTCCGGAGCCGGTGCCCGGGATGGTGAATCGGAGCGAATGTCTTTTACGACGCCGACGATGGTCATCGCGTTGGGAGAGTCCAGTCCGCACAAAATTTTCTTTCCGATTGGATCTTCATTGGAAAACGTACGACGAGCCAGCGATTCGTTGACGATGGCCACGAAGGGCGCGTCGTACTGGTCGCCCGGGTTGAAGTCGCGGCCATGGCGGATAGGGATGCCCAAAGCCGCGAAATAATCGGGCGTGATGACGGTAAAGAGCGCCTGCGGAGCTGCTGAAAAGGTGGCTTCATTCATCGGCTGCCCCTCTAGGATGTAAGCGCCGTTCGAATGGACATCGCCGCTAGGTAGCGCGTTAGTCCCGGCAACGGCCGATACTCCCGGTACGGATGCCAGGCGCGGAAGAAGATCGCGATAGAAGGTAGTAGCACGTTTCGCGGCTTCCAAATCGGCTGATCCGACCGCCGTTTCCAGAACTAGAAGTTTTTCAGAACGGAAGCCGCGATCGACCTGATTCAGGGCCACGAAACTTCGGATCAGCAGTCCCGCGCCAGCGACCAGCACGACCGACAGCGCCACTTCCCCAATCACTAAAGCGGCCCGAATCTTTCCAGCACCGCCGCCGATTACGGTACGGGTGCCGCCCTGTTTCAAGGATTCGTTCAGATCGATTCGCGATGCCTGCCAGGCTGGTGCAAGGCCGAACAGAATACTGGAAAGCAGCGACAGCCCGAGCGTGAATGCCAGAACGGATGCGTCGACGTTTACCTCAGCCAGGCGCGGCAGATCATGCGGCGCCACGGCGAGCAAGGCGTCGACACCCCACACGGCTATGAAGACGCCGACGATTCCCGAGAGGATCGCCAGCACCAGACTTTCCGAGATCAGTTGCCGAATCAAGCGGCCGCGGCTGGCACCGATGGCTGCTCGAATCGCCATCTCCCGGGTACGCGAAGTGGCCTTGGCCAGCAGGAGGTTCGCGACGTTCGCGCAGGCAATCAACAGAACGACCGCCACGGCGCCCAGTAGCAGAAAGAGAGTACGCCGGACATCGCCGGTCATCTCATCTTTCATCGAGATTACCGAAATGCCTTTGTTCTTATTCTCCGGGTACTGGGCTTCCAAGCGGCTTCCGATGGTGGTCATCTGGGTCTGTGCTTCGGCGACCGTAACTCCGCTCTTCAATCGCCCGATTCCCACGTAATTGTGCGCGGTTCGGGACTTCGTTTCTTCGGCCGGATCCGCGGGTGCCCACACATCGGTCTGTTCGGGGAAACGAAATCCATCGGGCGCGATGCCCACAACGGTATAGATCTTGCCGTCAAACCGAACTGTCTGACCGATGGCTTTGGGATTGCCGGCGAATTGACGTTTCCAGAACGAATAGCCAATCAGCGCCTCGCGGTACGAATCTTTGGCAAACGTGCGGCCGATAATCGGCTCTGAACCCATTACGCGAAAGAACTCCGGGCTTACGAGGGCTGAGCCGGCATACTCGGTATTCTTTCCCACCGACACGCTATTTTCTCCGGCGGCGTAGTAGGCGAGCGATTCGAATACGGTACTTTGATCATGCCAGTCGTTAAAATCCGGCGCCGATATGGTTCCATGATGTCCACTCTTCTTCCAAAGCGTGGAGACGGCCACTATCCGTTCGGCTTGATGGTATGGCAGGGGCCGCAGTAGGATTCCGTTTACCACACTGAAGATGGCTGTGTTGGCTCCGATTCCCAAGCCGAGAATGAGCACCGCAAGAATCGTGAAGGCGGCGTTCTTGCGCAGCGATCGGAGGGCGAACTGGAAGTCCATGGCCACGAACCAGTGCACTTGAAATACCACGAAAAGGAGCCGCAGAATTAAGGAACCCGCAAGCGATCCTGTTCATTTCCGGGATTCGATTGATTCGCGCGTGGGACGAATCACGATGTACGATTCTTCGAAGATCGCTCGGCATTCGGGATGGATAAGATATAGGAGAATCGTTCCACGGGAGGAGTTCTAGGAGTGACTGTGCCTGGGCAGAGCAATTTGTCAGTTGCGGAAAAGAACCTGGCAGGCAGCGGAGAAATCGGGGAGCTCATGCGGGCTCTCGATTGGTCGCGGACTTCGCTCGGTGCGGTCGAGACTTGGCCGCCCAGCCTTCTCGCTGCGATCGGCATCTGCTTACGTTCGGAGTTTTTGACGGTTCTCTGGTGGGGTAAAGACTTTACTGCCATCTATGACGTTTCGCGGTTAAGCGCAATGCCCGTCCATGGTTCGCTGGGCAAGCCGGGCAGTGAGATATGGCCCGAAATTTGGGGCGTAATCGGTCCGATGATAGAGCGGACGATGAGCACCGGTGAACCGGCGTGGTCAGACGATGTGCCCTTATTTCTGGAGGGGGATGGCTATTCCGAGGAGTCGTATTTCAGATTCTCGTATAGCCCGATGCGCGAAGAAGCAGGCGCCGTGGCGGGTGTGTTCACGACGCTGCAAGAGACTACCGCGAGAGTAATCGCCGATCGACGTTTGCGTACCTTGAGTGAACTTGCCGGCCTTGGCGCGGAGTCGACGGATGCCGCTGCGGCGAGCCGGATCGCAGCCGGCGTGATGAGCAAGAATTCCTTGGATATTCCCTTTGTGGCGATTTATCTTGCTGGAGACGAGGGGCTTTCCGAACCATCGCTAGCCGGATGGGCTGGAATCAGCGCGGACGAGTTTGCCGGAATAAGCCTTCCGTCGACGCTGCCCGCCGAGGCCGTGGTGTTACCCGTGACGGGGCTTCACCTTGCCGGCGACAGGCGCGGACCAGCGGCCAACCCGTGGGTTGAAGAGGCAATTTATCTACCGATTTGCCGCTCCGACAGCGGCTTGTTTCGGGGTTATCTTGTTGCGGGCATCAATCCTTATAAGCGGCTGGATCGAGACTACCGGACGTTTTTTGAGCTTTTGGCGCGGCAGGTAAGTGCTGTCGTGGAGAGTGGAGCGGTTCGAAAAGTATCGAGCAGCGCCGAACACGGCAGTAGTGAGCAAAAGCTGGCCGAAGATGCGTTGCGCGCTAGTGAAATCCGTTTTCGCACCATGGCCGACGCCGCCCCGGTTCTGATCTGGGTGGCTGGTACCGACAAGCTTTGCTATTGGTTCAACAAGGTCTGGCTGGAATTTACGGGACGTTCCATGGAGCAGGAGTACGGCAATGGTTGGGCCGAGGGAGTCCACGCGGAAGATTTCGATCAGTGCCTGAAGACGTACATCGAGGCCTTCGATGCTCGCGAATCATTTCGCATGGAATACCGGCTGCGGCGTCATGATGGCGAGTATCGCTGGCTCCTGGATTCAGGCGTTCCGCGTTATAGTTCCGAAGGATTGTTTGACGGTTATATAGGCAGCTGCATCGATATTGACGATCACAAGCGGATCGAGTCGGCGATGCGCGAAAGTGAAGAACGGTTCAGGACTCTGGCCGACGGGATCGATCAGTTGGCCTGGATTTCCGACCCCGCCGGGCAGATATTTTGGTTCAACCGGCGCTGGTACGAATATACAGGCAGTATCGCGAACGACATGAGCGGAGGGCAATGGCAGTCTGTTCACGATGCGGCGATGCTGCCGCAAGTTTTGGAGCGATGGGAGCATTGTCTTCTCTCCGGCGAGCCGTTCGACATGGAGTTTCCACTGCGCGGCGCCGACGGAAACTTTCGCTGGTTCCTGACCCGTGCCGCTCCTGTTCGAGATGAAACCGGAAAGATCACGCGCTGGTTCGGAACCAATACGGATGTGGAGGAACTACGCCATGTTCGCGAGGCTCTGCGACAAAGCGAATCGCAATTCCGGCAGCTGGCCGATGCGATGCCGCAGTTGGTTTGGATTAACGATGCGGATGGCGTGTTCGCTTACTTCAATCGGCGATGGGTGAGTTACACCGGGATCTCCGTGGACGAAGCCCAAAACGAAGGCTGGATGCGAGCCCTGCATCCGGATGATACCGCGCGATGCACCGAGGAGTGGCAACGTTCCTTGAAAACGGGCCAGCCTTACGAAATCGAGTATCGCCTGCGCGCGGCCAAGGATGGGAATTATCGATGGTTCCTGGGGCGCGGCACTGCCGTTTACGACCATCGTGGGGAAATTGTGCAGTGGTTCGGCACGTGTACCGATATCAACGATCAGAAGGAAACGGAGAACGAGCTTCGCCGGGCGAACGAGGACCTGAACTATTTCGCGTTCGCCGCAAGCCATGATTTACAGGAGCCGCTACGTATGATCACCAGCTATACACAAATGCTGGTGAAAGATTTGCCGGGCCCTCTCGATCCCGATGCGCCACTGTTCGTCACCTACATCGTCGAAGGGACGCAGCGCATGCGCGAATTGCTTTCCGACCTGCTTACTTACACCAGTGTCGGATCGGAACGCGACCAACCGTTAGAGCTTGTCGACTTGAACGTTGTTCTGCGGAAAACATGCGGCAATCTCTCAGCGGTGATGGAGAATAGCCACGCCTCTATTGGAGCCGATACTCTACCCGCCGTACGGGGCCATGAAGTGCACTACGTACAGCTATTTCAGAACCTGATTGAGAACGCAATCAAATACCGCGGCGCCAAGCCACCGTTGATTCAGATCCGAGCGAGCCGCGGCGACAAGGAGTGGACGATCTCGGTTGAAGATAACGGACTGGGTATCGCTACCGTTTATCATCAGAAGATTTTTGGCGTGTTCAAGCGCCTGCACGGTAGAACGATTCCCGGCACTGGAATCGGTTTGGCAATTTGCCAGAAGGTGGTGGAGCGCTACGGGGGCACGATTTGGGTTGCTTCGGAGCTCGAAAACGGCTCTACCTTTTACTTCACTGTTCCCATCGCGATGGATTCAGATTCCACTCTAAATGAGAGTCAAGCTCGCGGAACGTCGTAGAATCTTACAAGATGATGAACTCCCATCCAATCGAAATCCTTGTGGTCGAAGACAATCCCGCCGATGCGTATTTGATTCAACGAGCATTTAGAAGTTCAGTCAATTCGATCCGCACCAGCGTGGTGGAGGACGGCTTAAGCGCCATCGATTTTTTGCGGCGGCAGGGATCGCACTCCGAAGCACCGCGGCCGGATATCGTTTTGTTAGACCTGAATATTCCCGGTAAGGATGGGCATGAAGTTCTTCGTGAGATTAAGGGTGATCCGGCATTGCGCGAGATTCCAGTAGTGATCTATACAAGTTCCTCCGCGCCAAAAGATATTCAATTGGCTTACCGTCTGGGCTCCAACTGCTATGTCAGAAAGCCGATCGACGCCGACGGGTTCTTCCACGTGATGTCGTCCATCGAGTCTTTCTGGCTGAACATCGTTTCGTTGCCCCCAGCTTGAGTTAGCGGCGAAGAATGTCTATTAAGCAAAGCGCCTGGGAAGGATCGGTTAGCGCGGGAAAGTTTCCAGCTCCGGTTTATAGCGACACGGTACTGACGGCGAACTTCGAAGATGCCAAGCGCTACTTCCTGAAAGCCCTTATCGAAATTCATTACGCCCACACGTTGATGCTGGCGCGGCAGAAGATAATTTCGGCGGAAGAAGCCAGGCTATGTCTGGGCGCGATTGACGCACTCGACATGCGGGAAATTGAAGCCGCGAAGTACGATGGATCGAGCGAAGATCTCTTTTTCTTTATCGAAGAAAAACTGGCTGCGAGTATTGGTATCGACGTCGCCGGTAAGATTCACACTGCGCGTAGCCGAAACGACATCGATCTAACTTTCTATCGCATGGCTATACGCGCTGAGGTGTTGAAGATCGCCGCCGCTGTACTGGACGCGCGTAATGCATTGCTGGATCTTGCGGAGGCGAACGTAAACAGCTTGATGCCGTTCTACACGCACACGCAGCCAGCGCAGCCTTCCACTTTTGCCCATTACCTGCTGGCCGCCATCGAGTTTCTGGGGAGGGATTTCCTGCGGCTGCAGGCAGCCTGGTCAACCATCAATCGCAATCCGCTGGGAGCTTGCGCGATCACCACCACCGGCTTTCCAATTGATCGCTATTACACGTCGGAGTTGCTGGGGTTTGAGGGTCTGCAAGTGAACTCCTATGGAGCGATCGCGTCGGTGGATTATGTCACTGAAGCAGCCAGTGCCGTGGCCGTGTGCATGGTTAGTCTCGGAAAGCATGTGCAGGATCTCTTACTCTGGTGCACGGTGGAGTTCGGCTTCCTGCGTCTGGCCGACGCTTACGTCCAGACCAGCAGCATCATGCCGCAAAAGCGCAATCCGGTGGCGCTGGAACACACGCGCATTATCGCCAGCCGCTCATTTTCACAGGCCCAGGCTGTCTTATCCTGCGCCCACAATACGCCCTTTGGCGATATCGTGGACAGCGAAGACGATTTGCAGCCCCTGGTTTTCAACATGCTTACCGATGCCGACCGGGCGTTGCGGCTGTTTGCCGGCGTGATGCGCAACTGCCAGGTGAATCGCGAACATATGGCACGCCGCGCGCAAGGCGATTTCCTTACCGTAACCGAGCTTGCCGATACGCTTGTCCGGGAGGATAAACTGAGCTTTCGTTTGGCGCACCGGCTTGTTCATGCAGCGGTAGTGGCGATCGGCGAGTATGATCTGGATCGGATGGTTGCGGAGATTCAGAAGCTGGCGCCCGAAATGATCGGGCGTAGCCTCACTGTGTCCGAATCCATTTTGCGGACCGCTCTGGATGCCCGGCATTTTGTAGCGATTCGCACGATTCCCGGTGGCCCGGCGGTGGAGACTACGACCGCGGAAATCGTCAAGGCACGCGCCGAAATCGTGGAGATGGCGGCCTGGGTGGCGCTGAAGTCGGAACATTTACGGGCCTACCCGCGATTGATATCCGAAGCCAAGTCGCGTTATTAGACGAGACAAATTTCGCCGTTACCCCAAACCGTCTGGCGACCCACTCCGGTATGTTGGGCGGCCGTCAAGACAGGCAGAAATTCCGTTAGATCGCCCGCGTAATGAACGATGCCCGTAAAGCCGCCAAGCGGGTGGACTTGTCCAGTGCGACTGCTGCGCCGGAGGCGGGAGGCGCTGGCAATTTCACGGCGGGTGATGGAAATGTTTGCCGCGCGTTCGCGCATCGAAGCGAAATCGATCGGCAGCGGCCCAGGTCCGTAGAGAGCGGACAGAGTGCTGACGCGGTCTTGAGCGCGTGCCAGCAAGATGGAGAAAAGCGGCTCGGGCGCGAGTTCGTTGGCCGATTTGAGCTCCGTCGGCGTGACGAACGAAACTGTAATTTCCTGGATCGGATCGCCCGGCGCGAGATCGATGGAGACGAACTCGGTAATAGCGTCCAATAACTGCGCACGGCCGCTCCACTTGGCGAAGGCACCGACAAAGCTTGCACCCGCGTTAGAAAAGACATTGATCTGGAATTGGAACCGCTCGCCAGGAGCCACGGTCCCGCCATTCAGATTTGCGGCCCGGAATACAAATGGCCGGGGCGGATTTCGAAGTCCGCTGGGACCACTGGCAATTGGCGCGAACAGCTTTTCATAATCGGGCGTGTCGCGCAGAATCCAGCCGAGCGCCCCGCGCAGTACATTCCCGGCGCGACCTTCGGGAAATTGAATCGTGGACACGGCCCGGAAGTGAAGTACGATTCGAGAGAATTCAAAACGCATCTGTGGGTACGAGGAAGGCGCGGCGCCAGAGGCAAACGTTAAACTATATAGTATGCCCTTTCATCTTGGGGTCGATTACCGTCCCCGCGGCGACCAGGAACAAGCGATTCTGCAGCTCTCACGTGGAATCAACGAAGGCGAGCGTCATCAGGTCCTTCTCGGCGTCACTGGTTCCGGCAAGACCTTCACGATGGCCAAACTGATTGAGAAGTTTGACCGTCCAGCCCTGGTTCTGGCTCATAACAAAACACTCGCCGCCCAGCTCTATCACGAGTTCAAAACATTTTTCCCGCAGAATGCCGTTGAGTATTTCGTCAGCTATTACGACTACTATCAGCCCGAAGCGTATATCCCTTCAGGCGACGTTTACATCGAAAAAGAATCCACCATCAACGATGAATTGGATCGCCTGCGCTTATCGGCAACACGGTCACTTTTTGAACGCCGCGATTGCGTGATCATCGCCAGCGTGAGCTGTATCTATGGCCTGGGTTCGCCCGAAGCTTATTACGGCATGCTGATGATGTTGGAAAAAGGGCAGAAGATTTCGCGTCAGGAGATCGTGGCCCGATTGGTGGAAATCCTTTATGAGCGCAATGACAACGATTTTCGCCGCGGGACATTCCGCGTTCGCGGCGATGTCATTGAGGTTTTTCCCACTTACGACGAGTATGCGTACCGGATTGAACTATGGGGCGATGAAATTGAGTCGCTCAGCCAGATCGACCCGCTCCTAGGTCAGGTAAAACAGACCTATCTGCGGTTGCCAGTCTATCCGAAGACGCACTATGTCCTGCGCCCTGAGACCAAAGCCGACGCCATGCGGAGTATTGAAAACGAACTTGGCTGGTGGAAGAAGGAACTGGAGGACAGCGGCAAACTGATTGAAGCCCAGCGGCTCTATCAACGCACGATGTTCGATCTGGAAATGATCAAGCAGATAGGCTATTGCCATGGAATCGAGAATTACTCGCGGCATTTCTCCGGTCGCCTTCCTGGCGAAGCGCCGCCAACGCTGCTGGATTACCTGCCGCATGACGCACTGATCTTTCTCGATGAAAGCCATCAAACCGTACCGCAAATTGGGGGCATGTATCACGGCGACCGGTCACGCAAGGAAACGCTGGTTAATTTTGGCTTCCGTCTTCCCAGCGCGATGGACAACCGGCCATTGACGTTTGAGGAATTCGAAAATCGCGTGAGTCAAGTGGTCTATGTTTCGGCTACCCCTGGCCCGTATGAGCTAACCAAAGCCGCGGGAGTTGTGGTGGAGCAGATCATCCGGCCGACGGGTCTGGTTGATCCGGAAGTTGATATCCGGCCGATTAAGGGTCAGGTGGACGATCTGCTGAACGAGATCCGCAAGCGCACCGAACGGAATGAGCGGGTGCTGGTGACGACGCTCACGAAACGAATGTCGGAAGACCTGGCGGAATATTACACAGAGGTTGGTGTGAAGTGTGCATACTTGCATTCCGAGGTAAGCACACTCGACCGGATCAAGATTCTGCGCGACCTGCGGCGGGGCGAATACGATGCGCTCATCGGCGTCAACTTACTGCGCGAAGGGTTGGACCTGCCGGAGGTTTCTCTGGTGGCTATTCTGGACGCCGATAAGGAAGGGTTTCTGCGATCAGCCGGATCGTTGATTCAAACGATCGGTAGGGCGGCGCGAAATGTCGAGGGGCGGGCGATCCTCTACGCGGATGTAATTACGGACAGCATGAAGCGGGCGCTGAGTGAAACGGACCGCCGCCGCCAGATTCAGAGGAATTACAACATCGAGCACAACATCACGCCGCAGAGTATTTTGAAGCCCATAGATATGTGCCTGCTGGGTGTGGCGGAAGCGGATTATGTAACGGTGCCGCTCGAATCGGAAGATGAGATCGACTTAATGACGCCGGAACAAAAACAGAAGTTTGTGATTGAACTGGAGGAGCGGATGCGCGAGGCGGCGAAGAAGTTCGAGTTCGAGAAAGCAGCGCAGTTCCGCGATAAGATCAAGGCACTTCGTTCCGACACGATGTTGAGGATGTTGGCGTAGATGGTGAAGAGGTTGGCTTAAATGATAGAGCAGCCGCCTATTGGTTTGATGGTCGCGGGCATGATGAGCGATTCATTTCTTGCTCGCATCCCGGAGTTTCTCGACGCGCTGGGGCCGGTGAAATCGACATCCTATCGCGTTGCCAGCCGCATTTCGAACCGTCTTCGCGCGGGCACGCCCGTCAAGACGTTCGAAGATTTGCGGGACACGGCGTCCATCTTTTTGTGGATGCCGGATAAAGTTCTAGAGTCCATGACGAAGGCCGCGGTTGCCTCAACGGTGAACTGGAAGGGCAAGTGTATAGTCCTCTGCGATTCCTGGCAGAATAGCCACGTACTGGCGGAATTTCAGGCGCGCGGAGCAGCCGTAGCCAGCTGGAACGTCATACCCGGCCTTACCGAACCGCGTTTTGTGATGGAAGGCGAGGCGCGGGCTCTGCGCGAGATCAAACGCCTGACCACGATGCCCAGTTCGCGCTTTACCGTGATACCGCCGGCATCGAAGGCCCGATACTTTGCCAGCCTGACATTATCCACCGACCTGATGCTGCCTGTGATATCGGCGGCGGCCGAATCATTACGTAGCACGGGAATGCCCCATGCGCTGGCGTCCAGCGTGCTGGAAACGTGGATGCATGCCACGGTTCGTTCCTACGCGCGGTCAGGAAGGAAGGCCTTCAATGGTCCAATTTCGCGGGGCAATGACGCAATGCTACGCGCCGAACTGCACTCGATCGCGGCTTATCCGAAGATCGAACGTACTTTTCGTGAAGCGGCAAAGCAAGTGCATCAGCGCTTCGGTGGCGCGGCGCACTGGTTGAGTGGTTAGGCACTGGTTAAGCCGCTAACCAGCTGCGTAGAGCCTGCTCAAACTTGCGGCTATCGTCCATCGCCATACCGATGCGCGTTACCTTCCTGCTTCGGCCGTACAGGCCCTCGGCGATCACACTCTCCTGGAGTTCCAGGATATACTGCGGGTCGGCTAGCTTTGCAAGGGATACATAGTTCGCCGGGTGTTGTGGGCCGGCGGCAACCGTGAACGCCGAAATCGCCGTCCGCGGTACGCTGATTTTCCATAGCAATCCACAGCGAAGCTCCACTGTGTCCGGCGTCAGAATGGTGGACCGCACGATGAACGCTCGCGCCAGGCCCGTCAACAGCACCGCCCCGTAGATACTGGCCGCGGTCAAAATCCACGCCACCGTTACGCTCCAGCGCTGGACAACCAAGTGGACGAGTGCAGCTTCCACCACGCTAACTCCCGCCAGCAGACCGAATAACGCCGCGATCCCGCTTTCTTTATGCATCGAAAATCCACCGCTGACGGGGCGTGACCGCCAGGAGAAAAACGCGTAATAGAAAACGGCAAGCTCGGAAGCGAGAATGCGGGCCATGGCCGGGATCGGGATCAGCTCAGATACGCCACGATAGAGCATATCCGTGACATCGTGGGGTTGCAGTGTATCTTCTTGTGGACGAGAGCGTGTGCGGATTGTTCCATAAACGCGCATTGCCACGAAGCCGATGAGAGCCACTTCGCAGACGACACCGATGAACGTTTTCAGATTGCCCGCCATCGGAATAAGAAATGACGCGCGAAGCATGCTTAAGACAAAGACAGGCGCAATCGTCGGCATGGAATGCGCACCGGATCGCACTACCAGGAAATAGTAAGCGACGGGAATAGTGATTAGCAAATCTAGGCAAGCGCCCGCCAGCAGCGCCCGATTCGCGTGGTAGCGCATCATCAGAACGACGGCGACATTTACTGTAAAGGCGAATGTCAGAAAGACAAGCAGCGGATTTGGCCGGCGGAGTGTCACTCAATTAGTATGGCGGAATTTCGCGAGCAAGTTCGTCGCGAATGCGTAAATATTCCGCAACGCTCCACGCTTGCGCGGGACAACCGCGTGGCCGATGCGGTGCATCGCCGTCATAGATTTCACTTAGCGAGCCAAGACATCCGCGCTCTTCCATGTCTCGCTCCAGCGGCTGCAGTAGCCGAGCGGCGTAGGCGATGGTCTCGGCGGTTCTCCCAAAAGCGTTCCAATACGCATCGATGAAATGTCCTAACAACCATGGCCAGACAGGCCCTTGATGATAGGCGTTGTCACGGGCACGCGGGTCGCCTTCATAGCGGCCATGATAATTCGGATCGCCGCGCTCCAGAGTGCGCAGCCCATACGGCGTCAATAATTCCAACTGCACGATATTGACGACGCTTTGCCGATCGGCCGTACTGAGCAGGGGGAAGGGAAGACTGACGGCGAAGATCTGATTCGGCCGTAATGTGGTTACCGGCTGCTCCTGCAGAACGTCATACAGGCAATTTCGATCGGCATTCCAGAATGCACTTCGAAAAACCTTCGCTACCCGATCTGCTTTTTCGCCATACTCGATGGCGGAGGCGGCATCGCCAAAAAGTTTCGCCCAGTTCGCGGCCATGCGCAGCGCGTTATACCAAAGAGCGTTGATTTCCACCGGCTTCCCGTGACGTGGCGTCACCACGACGCCGTCCACTTTGGCGTCCATCCAGGTAAGCTGCGTGCCAGGGTCTCCGGCGATCAGCAACCCGTCGGCGGGATCCACGTGAATACCAAAAAATGTCCCAGCTTCATGGAAGCCGACGATCTCTCGAATCCGCGGATAAAAGGAGTCCCGCACCGCAGCGGCATCTCCGCCGGCTCTCAAATACGCGTGTACGGCCTGAAACATCCATAGCGTCGCGTCGACGGTGTTGTACTCGGGCGTCTCGCCCTCATCGGGAAAGCGATTGGGGATCAGGCCGTGATCCAGATGCTCAAGAAATCCTTCGATGATACGCCACGCATCGGAGAGAAGCCCTCGGCGGATCAATAGACCATCGAGGCTAATCATCGTATCGCGGCCCCAATCGGTGAACCAGGGATAACCGGCGACGATGGTTGGCTGGCCACTCACGCGCCTGACGCGAAATGAATCGGCGGCCGCTGCATGAGCCACCACGGGAAGATTTTTTTCCCGAACCGGCTCGGAAAGATCGAGCGTCGTTTCCTGTTCGATGGTTGCCGCGAACCAGGTGCTATCCCCGGGTCGCATCTCGAAACGGAAAGTTCCGGGTGTGAACAGATCCTCGCGCGAGTCGAGTCCGCGCTCAATTTCTTCCTGATATTCAAAGTTGAAATACCACTTCGCATCGCCTTCAAACCGGGCGCCATTGTGGTGCAGACAGATTGCCGGAAGATGCGAGTAGGGCCGCAATGAGATGCGCATGCTGCCCTCTGCAATTCGTAGATTGCAGTTTCCATTGGCGTGCGTCAACGAGTGATAATCGCGAAAAGCCAGCAATGGCCGTACCTGCAGCGAACAGGGGCGATCCACCCGGTATTGGATCACCACTGTCTGCTTACCGGGCACCAGATAGACGCGCTTGGAAATACGAACTCCCAACGCCAGATGCGTCCAATGCGGGAGCGGGTCTAAGCGGAACTCTTCGAGCGATTCGAAGCCGCGCGGGTGTAGCAGGCCAGGATATGCGTTGGTGCTTAGTTCCAGCTCTTCTCCACTAACGATGACGGTTTCGTCTACCTTCGATAGCAGCACGAGGCGTTCCGCCGGCGGCCGCAGCGAAGCCACCAACAAGCCGTGATACCGGCGCGTATTCGCGCCCGATACTGTACCCATGGCGAACGCGCCGGTCCCGTTGGGTTGAACCCATTCCAGCCTGGAAGACTGTGTGTAGTCGCGGCAAACTTCACGATCGATACGGGTCATTGATGTTTGTTAGGAGATGAAACCGCGCACGCGGAGGATGGGTAAGCCGCTGCTGTAGAGAAGACCCACCCGCGGTCCGGATTAAAGCGATGCTTCGATCTCGCCAGCGCGCTTCTTAGTGTGGTAACGGATGCTACCCAGATTCGCTTTGGTATCCGCTACTACGGCAAGCACGCCCGCGCCGCCCAAGCTGCTGATAACCACAAATCCGTTGGGACATTCCACCATACTCTGCGTGGCTTCGCCGATCTTCAATTCACGGCCCAAAGACTCGGCCGCCGAGCGGCAGGAAGAGACTACCGCGCCCACGGCTTCATGATCGATATCGTTCTTGTTGGCCACGCCGTCGATGACGAAGCCGTCATGGCTTACTACGACTACCGCGGAGACGCCTTCCACCGCGGCGAGTTCGGCTAATAACTGTTTGAGATTTGGCATACCGTACTACTGTAAACCGATTCAGGTTCCGAATACCTGATCGAGCAATCCGCGGGCGAATTCCCGGAATTGAGGAAGCGAAACGTCTTCGGGCGCGACCGTTAATTTCGCGGCTTCATAGCGAATGCGCCCAATAGGGATAGCTTTATCGAAGATGACGGCAAGCAAGATCCCGGGAGTGGTGGCGGCGATATAAAGACTGCGCTCGGGGCCTTCAATCAGCACGGTTTTGAAGTCCAGCAGCCCCAGTGTTTCCGTTAATTCCTTGGTTTCGGCCATGAAGCCGAGCCACTGATCTTGTGGAACAAAGAAGGCTTCCAGGGCACCCGTGGCTGCCTGGAAGTCAGCCAGACTAGCAGTCATTGTCTAGATAGTATTACACTGCCCGCGGCTCGCGCCGACGCAGCATCGCCAGACCTAACCAGATGTAATGGATGCCGCTCCACCCGGTGGCGAGCGCAGTCGCCCATTTGCATAGCACTTCGGCATCGCGCGAGACGGCCGCCAGTATCACCAGCGAATATACGATTTGTATCAGAGTACTGAGCTTGCCCCAGATAGTGGGCGGGAAACTGCGAAAGGTTGTATTGCGCAAGGCCCAGGCGATGGAGACCAGCAGCATGACATCGCGGCCGATAATTAAGGCCACCAACCACCATGGGATGGCGTTCACATAGCCCAGCGCGAGATAGACGCCGCTCATCAGGAATTTATCGGCAATAGGGTCGATGTAGGCGCCAAAACGCGATTGTGTTTTAAGCCAGCGCGCGGTTAGGCCATCCAGCGTGTCGGTGATGCCACAGAAAAAAACGAGGGCCAGCGCGAGCCGGAATTGATTCCCAACGATCGCCCAAACAATTACCGGAGTGAGCACGACCCGGGCGAAACTGAGGATGTTCGGGAGCTGACGAAACACCCGTCAGGATACCAGAGCGTGTACAACTCGCGTTGCCAACTGATCGAAACTTAAAATTTCGTAGAGCGTGGGATCGGACATTATTTTCGCCACAAGCGCGGCGTGCATCGCATGTCCGGCGCGTTCGGCAATCACGTGACCTAACAGGGGCTTGCCGATCAAGGCGAGGTCGCCAATCAGATCTAGCGCCTTGTGGCGGCAGCACTCATCGGGGAAGCGCAATCCCTCGGGATTCAACACACTGGTGGGGTCGAAACAGACGGCGTTTTCAAGCGACGCTCCGCGGATCAGACCCATGTTACTCATCTGGTCGAGCTCGTGTTTGAAGCCGAAGGTGCGAGCTGGCGCAATTTCGGCGGCATAACGATCGGGGGTTACTTCCATGTCGAGCGTCTGATGCCCCACCAAGGGATGATCCCAAAACACGTCGCACGTGAGCAGGAAACGATCGCAGGGAATAATCGAAATACGTTTGCCGCCACCTTCTATCGAAACCGCCCGGCGAATCCGCAAATAGCGCCGGCGTCTGCGGTAAGTGCGCAAACCCGCCTGGCGGATTAAATTGACAAACGGCAATCCACTGCCATCGAGAATCGGTACTTCGAGATTGTCGATTTCAATGTAGGCATTGTCCACGCCCATGCTGTAAAAGACGCTCAGCAGGTGCTCCGTGGTGGAGAGGAAGACACCTTGGCGCATCAAGCTGGTGGCATAACTGACGCGGGCGACGTAGCGCCAACTCGCCGGAATCGGGAAGCGGTCAAGATCGGTTCTGAGGAAAACGATACCGGTGGAAGGGGGGGCTGGAAGGATCCGAAGATTTACTGGAACGCCGCTGTGAAGGCCAATACCGGTAGCTTCCACCGGTCGTTGGACCGTCGTCTCAAATCGCAAATCGCGCCTCCGCTGTGGGCTGACCGTAGATCAATTTATAATTGTACCAGCCATCGCCCAAGATGTGTAGTAAGTTGATACCAAACGACTTGATAAAGTTGCGGTGTGGTTGAAACGCTACAGGTTGCGGGAGCGAGTGTAGCGCCTTTGAAACTATGCGGGGAAGATTCGACGCCGTTGGGGCACCTGCCGAAACGGACGTTGACCAGACATTAATAGCTAGAGCCATATCGGCTCGCGCTAACGAATTCCTGCGGAAGGCATGACAGCAAATATGCTCCGGCAGCGAAAGAGAACACGGCGTAATTGAGCGGCGCTTCAATGCCCAACGTGAAGGTCATCGCAAGGCCGAAGACCATTATGAGGGCTGCGGTCAGAGCCGCGGTGAGGCGCAGCTTGTATCCGGCAAGCAGCGCAATTCCCAGAACGATTTCGGCGATTGTGGCAGTCCAACCAAGCGCGGGTATAAACTGCCCAGGGCACCACGGATTAAGGCGCGCCGTGTAGGCTAGAAAAGCGCTGAAAGTGCCCCATGCGACCAGCGGCTTGCCTGGCGGGCCCCATAGGCCAAACCTGTCCGCAACGGCGGAAAGCAATCCTGCTGCGAGTGCTACACGTAGAACGAGAGAAGCAATATAGATTTCTTTCGCTCGCGAAAAGCGTCTTGGTTCGCTGTTGCTGGGCATTCGATTCCTCCTGCTCGGTTCCCCCATTACTTTTCAGGAATCAGAACGGGCGCCCCTTTGTCTTTGACGAAGAAAACCAGGAACTTCGCGGACTCCGTCGTGCTGGCATTTCGCCCCATCACGTGAACGTCGTCGGGGCCTTCATAGAAGGTTTGGCCAGGATGAAGAGTGACGGGCTGTTGGCCGCGCACCTGCATGATGATGCTGCCCTCAAGCACATACACGAATACCTGCGCGTTGTGCCGATGGCTGGGACTGGACGCACCCGGGGCGTAAGTTACGGTCATCATCGTCGCTTCTTTTCCCGCAATGCCGACCAGATCTTTTGAAAGAAGCGGCGAGACGCTTGCCTCCTCTGCAAACGCTAATGTGCTACCCATCAATCCCAGAACCAGCAAAGTCTTCTTCATGACCTCTCCCTATTCCGCTTGGCTGCTTTTTGCGGCGAATACGGATGCAGCGTAGCACAGGCGATCAGCTTGCCGTTTTTTTAGACGCGAGCGCTTTAGCGAGCTAGACAATCGCTCTGAGCCGCCGGACAATGAAGGGGTCCCCCGAAGGTTCGCGCCGTATGCCGCTGTCTCATTTCGATCCTCTTGTAGCCGAGTGGTTCACCAGCCGTTTCGGGTCTCCTACGGAGCCGCAAATCGCCGGCTGGCATGAGATCGCGCAAGGCCGAAATGTCCTGATTTCCGCTCCCACTGGTTCCGGCAAAACTCTGGCTGCGTTTCTTATCTGCCTTGACCGTCTGGTGCGCGCCGCTCGCAATCATACTCTCGCCGCCGAGACGCATGTAGTCTACGTTTCGCCGTTGAAAGCTCTCTCCAATGACGTTCAGCGTAATCTGGAAGCGCCACTCGCCGAGATCGCCGCGCTGGCCGCCCGGAAAGGGATTCCACTCGCCCCGATCCATACAGCTGTCCGGACCGGCGACACTCCGGCCTGGGAACGGCAACGGATGCTAAAAGAGCCGCCGCACATCCTGGTCACGACGCCGGAATCGCTGTTCATCCTGGTGACCGCCGGGAAGTCGCGGCAAATGCTGCGCACCGTGCGTACCCTGATTGTCGATGAGATTCACGCCGTCGCTTCCGATAAGCGAGGATCTCACCTTGCCTTGACACTGGCCCGGCTGCAGGCGCTTACCGGCATGACCCCACAACGGATTGGCCTCTCGGCTACGGTGCGGCCGATCGAGGATGTGGCGGAATTTCTGTCGCCGGAAACCACCATCATCGACGTCGGTCATCGGCGCGATATGGATCTTGCAGTCGAAGTGCCGAACGATGAACTTGGGGCCGTGGCCACCAGCGAAATGTGGGACGAGATCTACGACCGGCTGGCGGCCCACATTCGCCGGGAGAGAACCACAATTGTATTCGTCAACACCAGGCGCCTGTCGGAGCGGATTGCCCACGCCCTCAGTATCCGCCTGGGCCCGTCTGTCGTTCTACCGCATCACGGCAGCATGTCTCGAGCCTTGCGCCATGAAGCCGAATTGCGTTTGAAGAATGGCGAGCTGAAAGCTGCCGTAGCGACGGCCTCGCTGGAACTGGGCATCGACATCGGCACCGTGGATTTGGCGATTCAGATCGGTTCGCCGCGCTCAATCGCCGTGGCCCTGCAAAGGATCGGCCGCTCCGGGCATTGGGTTGGCGCAAAGCCCCGAGGCATTCTCTTTCCCACCACACGCGATGAATTGATTGAGTGCGCGGGCGTCATCCATGCCATTCGAAGCGGCGACCTGGAGCGCATCACCATCCCTCGCGAAGCACTCGATATTCTTGCCCAGCAAATTGTCGCCGAGGCCGCGTCCGATGCCTGGGCTGAGCAGGACTTGCTGGGCCTCATACGCTCCGCCTACCCCTATCGCGATTTGTCGAACGAGAAATTCGAATCCGTGATCGCCATGCTGTCCGACGGAGTATCCACTTCGCGTGGCCGCAGTGGCGCTCTGCTTCATAGGGATCAGGTGAACCATCGCGTTCGAGGACGTCGTGGCGCCAGGCTTGCCGCAATCATGTCTGGCGGAGCAATTCCCGATAACGCCGCTTACGCCGTAATCGCCGAGCCCGAAGGAAAGACCGTCGGTACGCTGGACGAAGATTTCGCCATGGAGAGTCTTACTGGCGATGTGTTCCTGCTGGGTACGCATTCGTGGCGAATTCGGCATGTCGGCCAAGGAAAGGTTCGTGTGGAGGATGCCCACGGCGCGAATCCTTCGATCCCTTTTTGGTTAGGCGAAGCTCCCGGCCGATCCGTGGAATTATCTGCCGCTATTTCCCGCATGACCAGGCGAACGATCGCCGACCCCGAGCCGGCCGCGTTTCTTGCACTAGAGTGTGGATTGAATGATGCCGGCGCCAAGCAGGCCATCGCTTATCTGTCGGCCGGCGTCGCATCGTTAGGCGCATTGCCGTCCATTCACACCGTTGTGGCCGAACGTTTCTTCGACGAATCTGGCGGAATGCAGTTAATCCTGCATGCGCCATTCGGATCGCGCGTCAACCGGGCGTGGGGCCTGGCGCTGCGAAAGCGTTTCTGCCGGACCTTCAACTTCGAGTTACAAGCCGCCGCCACCGACAATGGCATCGTCATTTCTTTGAGCGATCAGCATGCGTTCCCGCTGGAATCGGTATTTGAATTCCTACATTCGCACTCCGTGGAAGAAGTGCTTCGCGAGGCCTTGCTAACCGCTCCAATGTTCGGTACACGCTGGCGCTGGAATGCCACACGAGCGCTGACGATTCCACGTTTTCGCGGCGGGGCGCGAGTGCCCCCGGCTATACTGCGAATGCGCGCCGACGACCTGCTGGCAGCGGTGTTTCCCGACCAGGTGGCATGCGCCGAAAACCTCACGGGACCCATCCGCATCCCCGATCATCCATTGGTGAATGAAACAATCGCCAACTGCCTTCATGAGGCGATGGATCTGGATGGTTTGCGCGAAGTGCTGCGGGGTCTGGAGCAGGGGACGATTGGCCGCGTGGCCATCGACATCCGAAGCCATCGGTGTTCTCGCATGAAATTCTAAACGCAAATCCGTATGCGTTTCTGGACGGTGCGCCACTCGAAGAGCGCCGTGCCCGCACTGTTCAATTGCGAGGCTATGGATCCGTCGATGCAGCGGGGATACTCGATGTAGAGGCGATCGATCAGATTACGGTCGAGGTCTGGCCCGACCTGCGGAATGCCGATGAACTGCACGATGCCTTGCTGACTTTCATCGCCGGACCCGCTATCGCTGGGTGGAGGTATCTCTTTCAGGAGTTACTCGACGTGCCTACCAAGACTCATTCCGAAAACATTTCGAACCAGCGGATGAATACGATAGGGCGCTTGCGATGTATCGCGAACGATCCTCCGATCCCCTGGCATTATATTGGGAAGCTCGTCTGCTGATGTGGCACGAACCACTGCGCGCAAAGTGGGTGTTTGAAAACCTGCTACACACAAATCCGAACTTTGCCTGGCCGCACCTGGATATCAGCGATTGGCGAATCCTGCCCGGCAGACGTGACGACCCAGAACTCGTTTCTCATGGGAACGAATTCCAGAAGGCATGTCCCGAGGCGTTTGCGGTGCCAATGGTCGTGAACCCGGACACCACCAGGCGCGCGTTGCAACGGCGGAACACGCCTTTGGAACTGCAGACGTGGCTGGCGCTGTGGATAGCCGAGGAAAATACGGGAACAACTTCGAAGGAACTGCCCACCTGTTTACGAGCGGACTTGAAACGCATGGAGGCTTGGCCGTTTCGGGCAGACCCGGAACTATTTCGAGTCTACAGGGAAGCGGCGCGCATTTTGAAAGATCCTGGCGTGGTGAGTTCGCTGCGAGTGAAGGTGGAGCACGACGCGCCAGACTCCCTGTTGGCAATGTCATTCGTGTAGGCCGATTGGAATAAAGCGAATCCCGCGCCAGACCGCAACGCTCCGCCATCTGCGTGGCGCAAGCGGCAGGAAGAAGAATTAGTGGCGATTCGCCTATGGCTTGGGCGATGTCCATCCCTACCGCAGCAAATAACAATAATCGACGAGTGGAACGCACGGGCCCTCCAGGGCGAACCGGTTTCGCTTTCCTCCGCGGATCTTACTTTTATCGATCAGGCGCTTCGGATGCGAGAGATGTCGCCCGACGCGAGCGGGAGTTTTCCTCCACTCGAAGCTGCGATCGCACGGATCTATGTCGCCGCCAAGGTGCGGCTGATTCGAGTTCCGGACCTACTCGGCTCCGCCATGTTGAAAATCCGAAAGCAGACGAAGTACGAATTGAGCGAAGAACTGGCGCCCGCCGAAATGCGCGGCAATAGGAATGATTGGTTGACGGCTACAAGCGAACAAGTGGAGATGATCCGCGTGGATTATCTGCTGGCCGGCAATCGACCCGCTGATGCCCGAACTCTGATTGAGCAGGCTTTGCGGAAATTGAATGCGGAGGCAGAACCTCCAAGCCGGACTCTATTCCATCGCGCAGTATGGTTTCGGCGGCTTGGCGATGCGGACTCGCAGGCAGGCCTAGTCGAAGATGCTTTAATCCACTACCAAGCCTCGATGTCCGGCCTCAGCAAGAGGGGCCTCGCCACGCCAGAAATGCAACAGGCATGGGCCGCGGTCAAACGGTATTATCTGGCGCATAGCGGGTCCGAAGAGAAGTGGCCGGACTGGGCCACAAACGGAAGCAAAGACCTCCCGCTACCGGATCGAAAGCCGCTTGCATTCGTCATTGCGGTGCCGGAATTCCTGGTCAAGGACGTTGCGGGAAAAACCTGGGAGTTGCGCGATTTGAAGGGGAAGACCACCTTCGTGAATTTCTGGGCTACCTGGTGTGCACCGTGTCGCGCCGAGCACCCGGCAATCGAGGAATTGTATCGGCGGATGAAGGGCCGCGATGAGATACAGGTGTTGACCATCGCCCTCGACGACGGCTTGGCCTCAGTGACGGACTATATAAAAGAGTATGCCTACACTTTTCCGGTGATTCACGCGCCCGATTTGGCCGGCAAGATTTTTCCCTACACGGGGCTGCCAACAAACTTCGTAGTCAATGCGAAGGGCATGCGAACTAGCCTCTATGGCTTCAGTGCGGATTCAGCGAGCGTCGATCGAGTGGTTGAGGATTTGTCGCCGGGGCGTTACTAAGAACTCACCAAAAATGGGTTGCTACCACTTTCGGCGAACTGGGAGTTCCCGATATCACTTTCACGTGCAGCACGAGCTGGAGATTCTTATTGCGCCAATCGGGAGGCGCTCCGCGCAGTGCCTCAGCCATCAAATCGGGATTTGTTACCAGATCCGCCGCGGCATCGGTGCCATATTGCGTGATGCCCGCCAGCTCCACCATCATGGCGTGCGTATCGGGATGAAAGACTCGGGAGACGATGGCGTAATCTTCGTTCGTCCGCCGGTCGGGAGGCAGATTCGGAAGAGCGAATTGGGTTGGCTTGCCGGAGTCGGTAATCATAACCGGCGAGTGCGAACCATCAATGAAGAAGCGCATTTGGCTGCTGATTTCTTTCCAGCGCGTATAGGAGTAGCCCACCAGGATAGCCGGCGCCGAACGCAAATCGTGGAAGGACACATCACTGCCGATCCGCAAACGATAGGGACGTTCCATTCGCGTGAGCATTGCCGATAGCCGCGAAGTGGCGATCAGATCGCCGCCGCCGACAAACTGGTCGGTGAGGGAAATGAAATCCTCTAGCCGGATGGGAGCAGTCGCAGCCGGGTCGCGATTCAAACCATACACAGGCACAAAGGCCACGCACATCGATACGGGCGAATTGCTGCTCAGAACGGGCGCCCAAAATTGATCCAGGAGTGTGGCGGGCCGCGTCCTCCACCAGACAATTGAGGCGATACCGAGGCAGAGTAGGGCTATGATTCCGGCGGCAAGAAGGCGACGACTTTTTGGAGGTGGATCGACGGAAATGCGAGGTGGTTCTACGATAGAAACGAGCTGCGCCGGTGCGGTCTCGGCGCGGAATTCCGGCACATAGGTCCCAGCCGGAAGGTCGATCCGCAGCGGATTGTGCGCGCCGTGCGCGGAATAATAAAGGCCCAGCCGCTTCCGCACATCGCCAGCTTTTACGCGTACGGTGGCATCGTCGCTCGGCTCATAACTGGTGGATCTGCCGAACACCTCGATGCCGATAGTGCGCTCTTTCAAAAGGTCGGCGTGCCCGTTGAGCGTGGTCTCCACCACGTAGCGTAGAAAATCCTGACTACGTTTACTGGTCCGGAACTCGTGGCTGCTTAAAACGCGAGCAAGCTCTTCTCGGATCGTGTCGGCTGGAATGCGTCCACCGGCCTGCGGAACCCCGGGAAGCGGTCCCTGGGCCATGAAATATACCCCCTGCGGATTTCTTTGGTTCCGATCTTAACATGACTGGATAGGATCTCCAACAACCTGAAAACAGGAACGTTCGATTGCGTACTTAACAGGAACGTAACACCGGTGCAACCGTTCTGAACTGGACACTCCGGGCGACAAAGCCCACGATGCTTGAAACGTGAACGTCATCTGCATCGGCGCACATCCCGATGACTGCGAAATCGGTTTTGGAGGCACGGCGTGCGTGCTGGCCTTGGCCGGACACGCCGTCAAATTTCTGAGCGTCACCAACGGGCAGGCCGGCCACCATGTACATGTAGCCGACGCGATCGTCGCCATTCGTAAAGACGAGTCGCGGGAAGCGGCCAGCCGGCTGGGAATCGCCGAGGCAGAAGTCCTTCACTACATCGACGGTGCACTGCTGCCCACGCTCGATGCCCGCCAGGAGATCGTGCGGCAGATTCGGGATTGGCGTGCCGATGTCGTACTTACACATCGCCCGTGGGATTACCATCCCGATCATCGCTACACCAGCCAGCTTGTCCAGGACGCGGCTTATTTGGTGATTGTTCCCAATATCTGCCCTGGCACGCCGCCGCTTGCGCGAAATCCGATCTTTCTTTACCTGCAGGATTCGTTCCACCAGCCGGCTCCGTTTACACCTCATATCGCAATGGACATTGAGGACGTCTGGAACAGAAAGCTGGATGCCCTGGATGCTCATGCCTCGCAGTTTTACGAATGGCTTCCGTGGGTGGAGGGCGTTACGGTTCCCAGCGATCCCGTAGGCCGCCGCGAATGGCTGAGTAATACGTGGACTCGGGCGATCGACGCCTGTACCCGCGCCGCTCTAACGCGCAGATACGGTCCGGACCGCGCACGCAACGTTCGTTACGCCGAAGCGTTTGAGATTTGCGAATACGGGAGAAAGGTGTCGTCGGAAGAGCTGGACGAGATTTTCCCACACTGATGCGGATGATACGAATGGATACGATTTCAAACCGTTTGCTAGGGGCGTTGCTACTGTCGATGGTGGCGCCAATTCTTAGTGCTGGCTTGATGCCTCTGCCGCTCAAATATGTCGCCGCTCCGGGCAAACTGATTATCGACTCGAATTTCCGCATTGTTACCACGTCTGTTGGTGACGCGCGTATGGAAGCCGCGTTTGTCCGCGCTACGGGGCGCATATCTCGTCAAACTGGCATCCCCATTTACAACCGCGGCGGGAAGCCCACGCTGGTCGTCTCCTGCAAAGAGTCGGGCCCCGAATACCCGGCTTTGGGTGAGGATGAATCCTATACGCTGGACATCGCGAGCGATGGCGCCAAGCTGAATGCCTCCACCGTAACCGGAGCGCTGCGGGGACTTGAAACTTTCATCCAATTGATCTCGCCGGAATCCAACACGTTTTACCTACCAGGCGCGCACATTGAAGATCGTCCGCGGTTCCCCTGGCGCGGTTTGATGCTGGATGTTTCTCGCCACTGGATGTCCGTGCCCGTCATTGAACGCAACCTCGACGCGATGGCGGCGGTGAAGCTCAACGTTTTCCACTGGCACCTATCCGACGATCAGGGTTTTCGAGTGGAGAGCAAGCGATTTCCCAAGCTTCATCAGCTGGGTTCCGATGGAAAGTTCTATACCCAGGCGCAAGTTCGCGACGTTGTGAATTACGCGCGCGACCGGGGCATTCGCGTGATTCCCGAGTTCGATATTCCCGGCCATACGACAAGCTGGTTCGCCGGATATCCAGAACTCGCCAGCGCCCCGGGCCCCTATACGATCGAGCGGAAATGGGGAGTCTTTCAGCCAACCTTGGATCCAGCTCGCGAAGAAACTTATACGTTCATCGATGAGTTTCTGGCTGAGATGACGGGCCTTTTTCCGGATCGCTTTTTTCACATCGGCGGGGATGAGGTGGACGACGCGCAATGGAAAACTTCAAACTCGATCCAAACGTTTGAAAGAGAGAATCATCTGGCCGGCAGCGTTGCGCTGCATGCCTATTTCAATCGCCGCTTGCAGGACATGATGAAGAAGCACGGCAAAACGATGGTTGGTTGGGATGAGATTCTTGCCCCCGGCCTTGCCAAGGACACCGTGATACAGTCCTGGCGCGGACAAGCTTCCCTCGCCGACGCTGGAAGTAAAGGCTATCGCGGAATTTTATCGTTTGGCTATTATCTGGATCATTTAAAGCCGGCGAGCTTTCATTACGCAGTCGATCCCGACCCTCAGCAGACCGCGCAGATCCTTGGCGGGGAGGCCTGTATGTGGACGGAATATGTCAGCGAAGAAACGGTGGATTCGCGAATCTGGCCGCGCGCGGCAGCCATTGCGGAACGGCTTTGGTCAGCTGCTAGCGTCAACGATGCGGACTCCATGTATCAGCGGCTGGAAGCGGTCAGCCGCCAGCTCCAGTGGGTGGGGATTCAGCATCGGTCGAACTATCAGCCAATGCTCGATCGCTTGAGGGGGGACGCCCCGCCCGAGCCGCTTCGTGTTCTGGCGGATGCTTCGGAGGCGCTGGGAATTGAGGGCCGCCGTGATATCCACAAGTACACGAGCCAGGTACTTTTGAATCGCTTCGTGGACGCGGTGCGGCCGGAAAGTGAGGGCGTCCGCCAGATGGAGATCGCGGTTCGCAAGCTGATCGCAGACCCTTCCCGCGATTCGGCGGAAATTCAAGTGAGGCTCACCGAATGGTCGAAGAACGACGACCTTCTCCGGCCGTCCGGTTACCTGGGGCCGATATCCAGGAATCTGGCGGCGCTGGGCTCCGTAGGCCTTCAGGCGCTGGAATATCTTCGCAGCGGACATGCTCCGCCGGAGGGTTGGGTGGCCGGGCAGATACAGAGTATGGATCGAATGCAGGATCCGCAAGTAGAGGTTAGGTTGGCGGCAGTGCGCCCGGTTCGGCAACTGCTGCAAGCCTTAGCCGATCGAAGAAATACGTCTAATGATTGAGGGGCTAGGATCAATCTCAAAGGAGATAAGGGGTAATTATGAGAATAAATCGATTAATTCGCTGTCGTAGCGCGTGGGTAACTGCTGCCCTCGCAATTGTGGCTCTGCTCGCCCCATCTTCCACCTGGGGCCAGGAAGTCACCGCGTCCATCACGGGACGAGTAACAGACCCTTCCGGCGCGGTTCTTCCCGGGGCATTAGTAACGGCCACCGACTCGGCGCGCGGAACCAGCTCCAAGGCGGAAACGAACGCCGACGGAGCTTACAACTTTACCCGGCTGCCCATTGGTAAGTATGAGGTCCGGGTAGAGGTGCAAGGCTTCCAGACAGCGGTCCGGCCGCCCTTTGACCTTGTATTGAATCAAGCGGCCCGCGTGGATTTCGTGATGACCATTGGCCAGATTTCGCAGCAAGTCGAGGTGTCCAGCGCCGCGCCGGTGCTGCAAACCCAGACCACCGAAGTCGGTACGGTGATGGACGCTTCGGCAATCGCCAGTCTGCCTCTGGAAACGCGAAATTACAACCAGCTGGCATTGCTGGTACCGGGCGCTGTGACCATCAGTCCGGCCTCCTTCAATACCGGACTGAAGACCTTCAACGCCGCTCGCCCGAACCTCAACGGCAACCGTGAGCAGGCTAATTATTATTTATTAGATGGGATGGAGAACACGGAATTCGTCGATAATAACGTGGCTTTCTCGCCCAGTATCGACGCCATTCAACAATTTAACGTGATCACTAATAATCCCAGCGCGGAGTTTGGGCAGTTTCTGGGCGGCGTGATCAACGTCAGCATCAAGTCCGGAACCAACCAGTATCACGGTGTGCTGTTTGAATATCTGCGGAACGATTTCTTCAACGCCAACGAATGGTCGAATAATTTCAATAACCTTCCCACGCCGCGCCAGCGTTGGAATGAGTACGGAGGTACCCTGGGTGGGCCGATCAAGAAGAACAAGCTGTTTTTCTTTGCCGATTATCAGGGATCGCGCTTCGATCTTCCAGCAAGCCCCAACCCCAAAACTACGTTCACCGCGGCGAACCTCGCGGGCAATCTAACAGACCTCGGCATCCCTCTTTACTATCCCGGTGCGGTAGATGCCAGCGGAAATCGAATCCAGATGCCGTCCGATCTAACAAAGGCGACGATCTGCGGCGCGGGCCAGCGGATGGGCGTCAATCCCTGCATCAATGGCTTGAGTGCAACGGCCTTGAAAATCGCCAGCGCATTGCCGAAGCCGAACCTTCCCGGCCAGGCGAACGGCACCATCAACAACCTGGATAATTCCGTTCAGAACTATACACACGGCAATCAAGGCGACATCAAGGTGGATTGGATTCCCAGTGAAAAGGATCGTTTCTTTGCCCGTTACTCCCAACAGCACATTGAGAATCCCGTCGTTAATAGCGAGGTGTTTCAATACAGCGGTAGCGGAAGCAACGTCTTCCCGCTGCAGCAGGCTGTGCTCGATTACACCCGCACCATCAGTGCATCGCTGGTGAACGAGTTTCGCGCCGGCATGAATTACTTTCCAGCGGAGGCCAATATTCAGGCACTGACCACGACGGCGGGCGCGGGCCTGATACCCGGTCAGCCAACGCAGTATTTGCCAGGATTATCGTTCGCCAGCTCAAAAATCGGCGGGCAGCTGAACGGCCCGTTTGCATTCGGGACCACCGACGGCCCGGAGATTTTCCATCAGACATCGATTCAAGCCTCGGATACGGCTATCTGGAGCAAGGGCGCGCACACCGTCCGCATGGGATTTCAGTTTAATCGTTATCGCAACAATTATGTGCCGGCTACCAGCAGCGATGGAGCCGCCGGCCAGATCGGATTCAACGGGACCTACACCGGCAACTCGGAAGCGGACTTCTTCCTTGGTCTGCCCTCCTATATGGGCTATGGGCTCGGCTTCGCGGGAACCGTGGGCCAACGGAACAGCGCGATGGGCGCCTTCGCCCAAGACGACTGGCGTGTTACACGGCACTTGACGGTAAACATTGGCCTCCGCTGGCAGCTCTTCACGCCGATCTATGAAGTGCACGACCGTATGACCAACTTCGGCGAATACAGCGGTCAGATTCAACTGGCCGGACAGAATGGAAACAGCCGAGCTCTGTATAACCAGTACAACGGAATTGCGAATTTCCTGCCACGCCTTGGTCTCGCCTGGAGCCCCGACGAAAAGACAGTGATCCGCGCTGCTTTTTCGCGCACGAGTTTCCAGGAAGGCACCGGCGAGTTCAACCGCTTAGCCACTAACGCTCCGTGGAATGTCGACCTGGTAGGGCAGTGGGGCGCCACCAATACCAGCGGCGCGATACCTGGAAATCAGGTCACGCTCGACCAGGGTTTCGGCGCATTGGGCGCCACCACTGGCTGCACGGTTGCTACAGTGACCTCCGCGCCTGCCTCGTGCTTTAAGGGGGTCCGCATCCACGCGACCGATCCGAATTATCGGCCTGCGGTTTCCAACCAGTGGAACCTCACGGTGCAGCGCCAGATTGGAAGATCGTTCACCGCCCAGGCCGGCTACGTCGGTCAGCATAGCGACCATATGGCCGCGATTTACAACATCGGGCAAAATGTTCTTCTCGATAACCCGCCCGCTGGCGGTCCCTATAGTGTTCCCGGCCCTTATCTGGCGGGTAACCCAGCGCTGAAAAATGTCGGTACGGGTCAACAACGGTTGAACGTGTCCAGCGCGATTCAGAATTACGATGGACTGCAACTTGTGGCTCGGCAGCAACTGAGCCGCGGTCTGGTCTTCCAGTTCAATTACTCCTGGGCGAAGTGTTTGACGAACAATCAGGGATACTACGGGCGCTACGGTAACGCCGCTCCCGCGCAGACCACCGCCGACGTGGCATTTCAATCGTACGTATATAACCTCAAGCTCGATTACGGTTATTGCGACGCCGACGTCACCAACGTTTTCAGTGGCTATCTGAACTACGATCTGCCGTTTGGACATGATCGTATGTTTGGCAAGAACGCGCCGAAGATTGTCGAAGCGGTAGCCGGCGGCTGGCACTTCGACACGATCGCGACGGTGCATGGGGGCCTACCGATCTCGATGATCCAGTTCGGCAACGATCCCACGGGTGCGTACTTCCAGCCCCGTCCCGACTGTATTTCGCCCTCGGTCGCCACTCCGTACAAGAACTTCGCCGGTGGTGGCTACGTCTGGTTCGACCCAACTACCATGGCGATTCCAGCGGCCGGAAAGCTTGGTAACTGTCCGATATCCAGTGAGCGCGGACCCGGCTTGAAGCAGGTAGACATGAGCCTCTCAAAGGTCTTCAAGATTACCGAGCGGCAATCTCTGGAATTTCGTTTCGACGCAATCAACACCTTCAATACTCCTATCTTCGCTGTTGCCGGATACGCCACGGACGTATTCCCCGGCGGCGGCATTGACAAGAGCAAGTATGGAAGCGATCCGTCTTACACCTCGGGCATTCCCACTGGTGTTGTTAATTCATCAGTTGGTTCGCGCAACCTGCAGTTCGCTTTGAAATATCACTTCTAAGGCTTCGCGGCGCGGTCGGTATGCAACGGAACGCGCCGCGCACTTCTAAATATTGGGCCTCATTCCAAGATACGCAATCCACACCAAAAAACGGGCCTGCCATG
>JBBSEX010000018.1:0-111034 GCA_038239345.1 Bryobacterales bacterium | reverse complement strand
GGCCGGCCCCCTCGCCCCACACCCCCCTCCCCGGCATACAATCAATCGACGAGTGGAACTGTCCCTAGTTCTTTTGTCTCAGGTGAGGGGTGCAGTTCACAGGACGTCCCCCTTTCTTCCCTTTAAAACTACAGCTTCCCCTTCACCAGCGATACAGGTAGGCCGTAGACTTCGCGGAAGGAATCGGCGACTCGCTCGGCGGCCCAAAGTTCCAGGTCGGCGTCGCCTTTGGGCTGTACGGTGATGACTACGCCGCCATTGCGGGCCATGCCGTTGACGCTTTCGATGGTCTGCTCATGCCCGCGATCGAGGCTGTCGGCTATGCGCAGCAGGGGGACCATGAAGGCCAAGGCCCGGCGGGTTTCGAGCGGCAATATCTGAAATGCGGTGTGCCTCGGCGCGGGCATGGCTTTGCGGTGATAGCGGCAGAGCATGGCGATCAGGTGACGCTCGGCATCGGTGAAGCCGGGCATGTCGGAGTTGGCGACCAGATAATAAGAATGCTTGTGATGGCCTGAATCGCTGACATAGTGACCCGAGTCGTGGAGGTAGGCGGCGGCCTCCAGAATTTTCCCAAAGGCCGGCGAAAGTTTGTGCAGTGGCTGCAGCGATTCGAAAAGATCGTGGGCCAGACTCGCTACTTTTCTGGCGTGGGGAAGCGACACGCCGTAGCGGCGCGACATCTGTTCCACGAGGCGGCGTTGTTCCCGGCTTAAGCGCGACAATTCGCGGCCACGCGAGACAAGATCGGCGATGATTCCGTCGCGGACACCGGCGGCTGAATAAGAGAGCGAGCTTTGTTTGAAGGCTTCGAGGATCCGGAGGAAAACGGCGGTGCCTCCGATGATAATTTCCGCGCGGCGTGGACCGATGCCGGCGATTTTGCGGCGGCCGGCCAGCGGGGCCGAACAGATCTCCCGGTAGAACTGCCGGACCTGGGCGGTGCTCGCTCGCAAACGATCGGCTTCGTCGCGGCGGATGCGCGGGACCTTATTAATGGCGCAGACGATGGCGGCGGCCGTGGCCGACGTGGCGATAACCCGGTCGTATGGTCCATTACCGATACGCTCGAGCGGCGCGAGCAATTTCTCCTCTATATATTTGTCCATCCGGTGCAGTTCTTCGGGCAGGGGAGGATCGTTCTTGAGGAACACTTCCGTGAGTCGCACGGCACCCAGGGGCTTCGAGAATGCCTCCACCATAAGCCCTTGTTCGCTGAGAATTAATTCCGCGCTTCCCCCGCCGACGTCCACCATAAGGAGCCGTTCCTTCAAGTGCGGCCAGCGGCTTTGCACTCCCAAATGGATGAGGCGCGCCTCTTCCTGGCCGGAGATGATTTCCACTGGCGCGCCGATGGCGAGTGAGGTACGATCCAGAAACTCGCGCTGGTTACTGGCATCGCGAACGGCGCTGGTGGCGACGACGCGCAGCGATCCGACTTCCAATTTTTTATAAATTTGCGCCATACGAGCCAGGGTGACGCAGACATTGTTGATGGAGGCGGGATCGATCCGGCCGGAGCGAAATACGCTTTCACCCAGGCGCGTAACCTGACGTTCCGAGCTGAGGATCTTGGTGGCGGCGCCGGGTGTCACCTCGGCGACTTGCATTCTTAAGGAATTGCTCCCAATGTCAATAGCGGCATAGCGGGGCATCAATCCATCATAGAAGAACGGCTTCAGGCGAGTGTTCCAATCGTGTTAACCTTACGGATATTTACGCGAAACTCATTGTTTTCGCTAACTTGGCGTGATAGAGTCGAGCTACGTTATGACCCACGTTTCCATTTCCTTCTTTGCCCTGGCCTCGTGCGCTTTGGCGGCTAGCGTGAATACGCCCAAGCCGACTTTTACCAAAGATGTCGCGCCAATCCTCAACAATCGCTGTGTGGAATGCCATCGAACGGGGGAAATTGGTCCGATGTCGTTCAGCAATTATCAGGAAGTCCGGCCGTGGGCGAAGGCGATCAAGGAAGCTGTGGTGACGCGCAAAATGCCTGTGTGGCTGGCCGACGGAAAGCATGGAGATTTTAAGAACGATCGCCGCCTGCCGCAGGCCGAGATCGACACCATCGCGAATTGGGTGAGCGCCGGAGCACCGGAAGGCGATAAAGCCGATCTGCCGCCGGCACCGAAGTTTGAAGTGGGCTGGAACATCGGCAAGCCTGATAAAGTTATCGATATTGGTGAGGACGTTTCGGTTCCAGCGAGCGGCACCGTAGCCTACAAATATTTCCGTATAGCGTCGGGCTTCACGGAAGATAAGTGGGTGGAAGCGGCCGAGATTCGCCCCAGCAACCGGAAAGCGGTTCACCACATCATCGTATTTATCCAAGAGCCGGGTTCGAAGAAATCCTTTGGAGAAGCGGGTACATTGCTCACCGGATATGCCCCCGGCGAACAACCGCTACGGTTCGAACCGGGCATGGCGAAGCTGGTAAAGGCGGGATCTACTTTCGTTTTTCAGGTTCACTACACGCCGAACGGAACCGCCTATACGGACCGATCGTACGTCGGCCTCCGATTTGCCAAGCAGCCGCCCAAAGTGGAGGCGAGGACTGGTAACGCTTTGAACTTTGGATTTAAGATTCCGGCAAACGATCCGAACTACGAAGTGAAGTCATCGTGGACCGCCAAGGACGACGTGACGTTGGTAGCTCTGATGCCGCACATGCATGTACGCGGGAAGGATTTCAAATATACGGTGACGTATCCCGATGGACGCCAGGAAGTAATTCTCGACGTGCCGAAATACGACTTCAATTGGCAGCTTGGCTATGAATTGAAGACGCCGATGACGCTGAGCAAGGGGACGAAGATCGACTGCGTGGCGCATTACGATAACTCGGTGAACAACGCTGCCAACCCCGACCCAAATAAAGACGTCAGGTGGGGCGATCAGACCTGGCAAGAGATGATGATCGGTTGGTTCACCTACACAGTTCCGGCTGAAAAAGCTGTCGTGGCAATGAACTAGCCATTAGGCCCAACTGAAAGCTGGAAAGATCGCATGCTTGCGTTACGATGCAAGTATGCGATTTTTTATTGGGTTGGTAGCATGCTGCGCTCTGGCGCAGGAAAAGCCGGTGGTGATTCAAAATGTCCGGATATTCGACGGCGAAAAGGTGCTGGGGCAGACCAGCATATCCTTTCAAAACGGAAAGATCACTGGGCTAGGCAACATTACCACTGACGGCGCGGGCGTTATCGATGGAACAGGCAAGACTCTGCTGCCTGGCCTGATTGATGCCCACGTACACGTTTTCGGCAACGTATTGAAGCAGGGCCTGATCTTCGGCGTTACGACGGAACTGGACATGTTCACCGATCCGAAAACGGCGGCGAACATCAAGAAACAGCAGGCCGAAGGCAAGATGAAAGATAGCGCCGACCTGCGTTCGGCGGGTTATCTGGCGACTGCGCCGGGCGGGCATGGTACGGAATACGGGATGCCGGTGCCAACGATTTCGTCGCCTGGGGAAGCGCAGGCTTGGGTGGATGCCCGAATCGCCGAGGGCTCCGACTATATCAAGATTGTCTATGACGACGGCCTCACTTATTTCACGAAGCCGATTCCCACGATCAGCAAGGAAACGATGGCGGCGCTGTGCACGGCGGCCCACAATCGGGGCAAGCTGGCTGTGATCCACATCGGATCTTTGCAGGGCGCGGAGGACGCGATCAACGCGGGCGCGGACGGACTGGCGCATCTGTTTGCGGGCGAACACAGTGAACCCAACTTCGGCAAGCTGGCCGCGGCGCATCATGTTTTTGTTGTACCCACGTATTCGGTGGTGGAAAGTATTTGTGGTGGAACGGATAACCCTAAGCTGGCAACGGACCCCAGGCTGGCGCCGTATCTTTCGGAACCGGAGGCGGCTAATCTGCGGGCGAGTTTTCCGCTGGAACCCTCACTACCGCATTCCTGTAAGGGCGCCGAGGAAGCGATACTGCAGTTGAAGGCGGCCCATGTTCCGATGCTGGCGGGGTCGGATGTGCCAAATCCTGGCACCAGCCAAGGAGCGACGATACATGGCGAGCTGGCGCAGTTTGTCCGGATTGGGCTGACTCCGATGGAGGCACTGGTGGCCGCGACGTCGGCGCCGGCGAAGGCCTTTCATCTGGATGACAGAGGGCGTATCGCCGTCGGGCAGCGGGCGGATTTGCTTCTAGTGAACGGCGATCCCACTACGGATATCTACGCCACGCGGGACATCGTGAGCGTTTGGAAAGTGGGTCAAGAGGCGAATCGAAAGGGGTTTCTCGCCTCGCTTGAGAAGGGGCGGGAACAGGCGGCGAAGGATCGACAAAAGCCGGCTCCGGCGGGTTCAGAATCGGGCTTGGTGAGTGATTTTGAGGGCGCAACGCCGACGGCGCAGTTTGGCGCGGGATGGGTGATCTCGACGGATTCGATTATGGGCGGCAAATCCAAAGCCGAGATGAAAATCATACCTGGTGGCGCGAATGGAACGAAGCAGGCGTTGCAGGTAACTGGCGAGGTGGTGGCGGGAACGGCATTCGCGTGGGGCGGGGTGATGTTCTCGCCCGGTCCTGGACCGATGACGCCGGCGAATCTTTCTGGTAAGAAATCGGTCTCCTTTTGGGCCAAGGGCGATGGAAAGACTTATCGCTTGATGATTTTCACGCAGAACAGAGGATTTTCGCCCATTACGAAAACGTTTGTGGCCGGGCCGGACTGGAAACAAGTTTCCTTCCCGCTGGCGGCGTTCGATGGAATCGATGGGCGCGATGTTCTGGGATTTGTATTCTGCGCGGGGACGGCGCCGAGGTTGTTCGATTTTTCGATTGATGAGATGAGGCTGGATCGGTAGTAGTTCGTGAGCGCTGCAACAACAGCGTGGGTAGCCGGGCTTTTCGAAGGCCCGGCTTTTTCGATTACGCCCAGAGCTCGTTGATGGGTCCGTAAATATCCTGAGCCGAGCTCGGGACATACTCGAAGCCGCGGCCGAAGGGGTCGTCCTTGCGGACGGTGGTCCAATTGATCCCGAGCGCCGAGTAAATAGTGGCCTCGATATCTTCCGGCTTGATGTCCCGCTGACGGGACCAGCCCGGATCGACGGTGGCCGATCCATCAGCCTTCGTGCTGCCGATAACCTGACCACCTTTCACTCCGCCTCCGGCGAATAGCGCAAATTGCTGGGAGAAGTGATCGCGGCCGGCGGCCGCCGAAAGCTTACCTACCGTGCGTCCGAACTCACCCACCGCGACGATCAAAGTGTTATCGAATTGACCGGTGGCTTTCAGGTCGGCAATCAAGGCAGCCAGTCCGTTATCGAGCGTGTTGCCCAGCGTGAAAATGTTGTTGCCCATCTTAGGATCGCCATTGACGCCGTAAATGTTCTGGTGCATATCCCAGCCACCGAGGGTGATTTGCACGAAGCGCGTTCCGTTGTCCGCGGCCAAAACCTGAGAGGCAACCAGACAGGCATTACCGAAGCTGGTGTTCCCGTAACGCATGCTATCGGTGGGCGTGTACTTGAACGCTTTATCTACCTGCGGGTTGTACATCAGCCCTTTGGCGGCCGAGTAAAACAGGTCCATGTCCTGAAAATCTTTGCCCATCGGCGAGTTGACGCGCAGCGGGTCGTCGATTTCATGTAACAAGCTCCAGCGGGTGTCGACGCGGGCCGAGCCGTCGGTGTTCGTGGTGTTCGGGAGGCCGGTGGTAGAGGGCGACGTTTTGAACGGAGCGTATTGCGACTGGAAGTAGCCTGGTCCGGCGGCGCCGTTCGAATTCAGCGCAAGAAACGTTGGGAAGACATGCGAGGGGAGGCGCTGCGGCGTCATCTCCAAGGCAACAACGCTGCCGATGTTGGGGGCGATATTGCCAAGGGCGGCAGCCGGGTTTCGACCAATCTGGGTCCAGGTCTGGGCGAGGCTATGAACCAAAGCCCAAGCGCGCATGGAGCGCACAATCGAGACGTCGGAAAGCGTGCTTCCAAGTTTGGGCAGGATGGCGGTGGGCCAGAGAATACCGTTTACCATTTCGGGATTGACGGCTGACGGAGTCACGCCATTCACCATCTTGAAATCGAATGTGTCGGTGTGGCTAGGAGCGCCGGCGAGGAGAACAAAGATAACGTTCTTCGCTTGATTGATGGTGGTGACCGAGGCAGCCGGTGCCGTCTCCGCCGCCGGTGCCACGGCGGGCAGGAACGAGGCGGTGACGCCGGCGCCGAGCAACTCGAAGAAGTGACGCCGAGTCCAATGAGGGCGATTGAAGAACGTCTTGTGATGGTGCGGATTGGTGTCCGCGAAGCGATTGAATTTATCTTGTCCCGTCATGGCTGGCTCCTAGTAATTAAAGATGAAGTCCACTTTGTTGTACAGCGACCACAGCAGGTCGATGGATTTCTGCGTTCGGTCGCCGGACTTCAGGTTCGCCAGGGCGGCGGACTTTTCAGCATCGGTTGGATAGCGGGAGAGCACGTTCAAGAATAGAGTACTAATGAGCTGTTCATCGGTGGTGCCAGCCAGGGCGCGGCCAAGCAAACCGGTGGCGGCGGTGGATTTCACCCGGCTCATCACCGTGTTGTCGTTCATCAGATTTAGCGCCTGCTGTACCGCACCTTCCGAGCGCCGTTCCTGGTCGTCGCGATTGCCCGGGAGGAAGGCAGAAATGAAGGAGTTGGCGATCACGTTCGGCTCGGGGGCCTGCATGGCCCAGGCGAATTTTCCGAAACCGTTCACGTTGTAGCTGGTGGGAATATTGCTGGACTGGGCGATATTGTCGACAATTTCTTCAGCCCACAGCCGCCTGACCAGCTTGCGGGCAAAGAGCGGTTCCCACTCGGCCTTCCAAGTCCCGTTGTAGCGCGAGGAAAGCTGATAGGCGTTGGAGCTGGCGATCAGCTTCATCAGATGTTTCATGTCGAAGCCATTGGCAGCGAAGTCCTGGGCAAGCGCATCCAGCAATTCGGGATTCGAAGGCTGCAACGTCCACGGCGCGGGTGGTGGATTTTTCGGATCCAGGCGGGCCAGATCGAATTGATTCTCCGGCGTGACAATGCCCCGGCCAAAGAATTCTTTCCAGAGATAATTGACGGCGGCGCGGGCAAACTGCGGATCGGCGGTGACTTCGTTGGCGAGAAAAGTCCGATAGTTCTGGCCCTTCGCCGGCGTATGCCCGCTAAAGATATAAGCAGGAGCGATGGCCTTCTCGCTCGGGCTGACAGGCTGCCGGGCAGGTCGATTTCCCGTAGTTGTATTCAGCGCGTAATCGTTCTTATAGTTCGTGTCGTCCGTAACGGTGTAATAGCGATAATTCGGTACAGCTACTCCGTTTACCAGGTAAGGAACCGATCGCGTCCAGGTGTGCGAAACAAACGAAGCCATTTGCCATGCTTGATACCGGGTAGTGTGGGCGCCCCATAAATTTAGCTGGTCCAGATGCCCCCGGCCGTTGTGGCAGAGCACACAATTCAGATTGCCCAACCCGAGAAACGTCTCGCCGATGTTCGCGGTTTGCTGATCAAAGACGTCTTGCACCGGGCCGCCGTTTACGATCCCACCGGGGTACCAGTTGATCTGTCCCTGGGCTGGATCGAAGCTGTTGTCGCCTTGGGAGGAGATCACTTCCCGGGCGATCTGATCGTATGGCTTATTGGTGGCCACCGCGTCCTTAATATATGTGTAGAATGCGTTGCGGCCTTCGGAATAGCGGCTGACGCCACTCGACGGCAGGTTCTGCGCGTTCTTGAGCTTATCGCCTAAATAGACCGTCCACTTATCGATGAACTCGGGCTTAGCCAGCAGTTCTTCAATCAGCACGGCGCGCTTGGTTGGATTTGGATCGCTCACGAAGCTAATCACACGATCCGGAGCCGGGATGCGGCCCGTCAAATCCAAAGTCACGCGGCGGATAAATTCGAAATCCGTTGTTTTCGCGGCTGGCGTAACGCCGGCTGCGCTCATCGCGGCGAACAGATATTTGTCAATCAGATTTGCTGGTATGGTTTTTTGGTCGGCATTGGTGCGACTGCCGCCCGGGACGATCGGCAAAGATGCGGACCCATTGGCTGCGGCTGGAGCGCCTCCCAACATGCCGGTCACTTGTCCCGTCAGGTTGCTGAGCAAAAAGCGATCACGTGGAACGGCCAAGCCGGTTAGAAACTTCTCTTTCTCCGGTCCGAAAAATGCACAATCGGCATGTTCGACCTGAAGGGCCTGATTCTGTTCAACCGCAAAATTCGCGGGAGCCTGTTCTGGCGACTGAGCCAGCAGGAGTCCGGAAGCCGCAAAAATCACGGCTGATGCAATCTTTAGACACATAGGTTGGCTCACCCAAACACTTCCCCGACACGGATAGTTATCTGAACACATTGTACGCCAGGAAAGTTTCTTCCCCAGTGAACTTATCGGCTAAAATCACCCACTGAGAGGCGATTTCGCGATATTCATCAGAATTTAATGGACGCCTAGTCCGAGGTAGAGAACTCGTAACGATGCGACGAATAGGGGCGTGTACAGTTTGCCGAAAAGCTGCCAAACAATTAGGATTCCGATGAAAGAATAGGCCCGCACCGAAAAGCTCCATAGAACGAAGCGTTCGGCCAGGGAATTTGGCATCAATAGCGCAATGGCCCCGAGACCGTCCAATGGGGGCACCGGAAACAGGTTGAGGGTTCCGAGCAGGACGTTTAAAGAGAACAAAATGCTTACAAAAGTAGCGATTCCCTCGGAGATTCCGGAGGAACTCGCGGCCTTCACTAGCGTGCTGGCATTTACGTAGTCCGGGACTATAAAGTACCCCGCCGCGATCCCAATTCGCATGAGTACGATCGCCACGATGGCTAGGGTGAAATTAGCCGCGGGCCCGGCAAGCGACATCCATCCCGCTCGATGGGGATAGCGCACCTGCCAACGCGGATCATATGGAGCGCTAGCCCAGCCGATCATCCCGCTTCCCGTGGCGATGGTCAACAGGGGAACCACGACCATTCCAAATAGCTCGCGGCGGATGTGAGGCACGGGATTCAGCGTCACCTGCCCGCCGTGAAAGGCCGTCAAATCGCCGCCCCATTTCGCCACTAGCGCATGGGCAGCCTCATGACAAACCGTTGAAAACAGGAATACAACATAGCGGAGAAGGCCGAGCGCAAGGGTTTCTGAAGTCATGGTTCGACCGTGGAAAGGGCGATGCTTAAGAATAGCCTATGCGCCAAATGACATCTTATTTCCATTGAGAATTTGCTCAACTTGAGCGCACTACACTGCCAGCACCAATGACTTCCAACTTCGAAGGACCGCGACATGTTCTGATAGGGCAAACTACCCGCCTGCGACAGATTGCGCGGATGGCGGAGAAGCTGGGCCGAAGCCGCTGGCCTGTCTTATTACTGGGCGAAACAGGTACGGGCAAGGAAGTAATCGCCCGGGCGATTCATAGCGGAAATCCTGTAGGCCCCTTCGTCACGGTCGATTGCTCTTCACTGGTTGGTCCGTTGATGGAGAGCGAACTCTTCGGCCACGTCAAGGGCGCCTTCACCGGCGCGGCGACAAGCAAGCTGGGATTGCTGGAGGCGGCCAATGGCGGTACGGCCTTCCTTGACGAAATCGGTGAATTGCCACTCGATCTGCAAGCCAAACTTTTGCGTGTTCTGCAAGAAAAAGAATTCCGGCCCGTGGGATCGCTGCAGCAGAGGAAATCCGATTTCCGAATCATTGCCGCAACCAATCGCGACCTGGCCAAGGAAGTTGAGAAAGGCACTTTTCGCCGCGATCTCTTCTATCGCTTAAATGTCGTCACGCTGCGGCTTCCGGCGCTTCGCGATCGCAAGGAAGACCTGGGTGTGCTGATCGCTCATTTCCTGACGCGGCACGGCCAGAATCACAGCATGACTCAGGAAACCCTCCAAGCCATCCTGGCCTACGATTGGCCGGGCAACGTTCGGGAGCTGGAAAATTGCATTCAACATATGGTGGCGGTGAACTCCGGGCCGCTGCTTCAGGTTCCCGATCTGCCGTCTGCCGTACAGAATCATTTGGCCATCCAACGGGGCACTTTTACTGTAGCGGCGGCAGCAAGCGGGGGGCAGGCGATCTCAATTCCAACCGCTCTTCCGCCGATCGCGCCCGCGGCTTGCGAACCCCATTCCCCGGTACGGCCGCTCGCGGAAATTGAGCGGGAGACCATTCTCGGCGCGCTGGACTACACGAAAGGCGATCGAGCGGTGGCGGCGCATCTGCTCGGCATCGGGCGCACCACGCTGTATCGCAAGTTGAAAGAATACGACGTCGCCGATTAGAGAAAAACCGGCGATTCCGCCCACTATTACTCGTGCAACCCATCCGAGCCCTGCTGGTGGAATCCAGTATTAGAGAGGCCGAATTCGTTCAAGAAGCGTTGGCCGAAATCCGCGAGCGTCCCCTGTGGCGCACCTGGCAAGGCGTGGACGTATTCTGGATCGACCGCCTGGATGACGCGCTGGATGTGTTGCGGGCCGGGGGGCAGGATATCGTTCTGCTGAACCCCGACCTACCGGATAGCAAAGGCTTGCGCACGATAGTCAGAGTACGGGCCGAGGCACCGGACGTACCGATTGTGGTGATCAGCGATGAACAAGACGAATCCTCCGTGGCGAGACTGCTGCGGCACGGCGCGCAGGATGTCTGCTTCCGTTCGGCGCTGGATTGCGACGTGCTTGCCACAACCATTTCTCGAGCCATTGCCCGGCACAAATTGGTGGACGCGTTACAGCGCGAATCCTGCCACGATCCATTGACCGGATTATTGAATGAGCGCAGCTTTTTCGATTCCGCTGGGCGGGAGCTGCGATTGGCCGCGCGCTGGAACCGGCGCATGACGCTGCTGGTGATGGAAGCAGCGGAAACCGCGGAGCTGATCGTGTTACACGGCGAGGAAGAACGCGACCTGCTGCTGATGGAAGTGGCCGAAGTACTGCGCCGGACGGGCGAAGACGCATTGCTCGGGCGTTTGAGCGGCGATCAGTTTGGCGCTCTGATTCCCGATTGCGGGCTGAAGCTACCGCTGGCGGCGATGCGTCAAAGGTTAGCCATCGGAACCGTGATCTTCGATCCCAAAACTCCCGTAACCGTGGAGTGCCTGGCGAATGAAGCGCGCGTCCGGATGTCCGTCTTCCCGATCCCCCGCTTCGATTCTCTGCCCCGCGCCGTCAACGGTTGATCGCCGCCCCTATGCGACAATAAGCGCTCAGTGCGGATCGCGCTCGATGCCACCTATAGTGTTGGCGACAATCTTTCCGGAGTCGGCATCTACTCGCAGGAGATCCTGCTGGGGCTGGCCAAGGCACATCCCGATACGAATTTTACCTACGCCTTCCGCTCGCACCGGTTCGGCAAATCCTTCTCCAGAAAGCTGCCACCCAACGCCCACCGGCGTCTGCTTCTAGCGGCGCTCCCCTCGCGAGCCGATCTCTTTCACGGTTTGAATCAACGGTTGGACGCCCGGCATTACCGGCGCGCCGTCTCTACTTTCCACGATCTTTTCGTCCTCAGCAGCGACTATTCGAGTGCGGATTTCCGCGCCCGTTTCGCCAAGCAGGCTCGCGAGGCGGTGAAGCGATCGGATTTGATCATCGCGGTTTCCGCTTTTACGGCGAGCCAGATCAGCGATCTGCTGGGTGTCGAACGCTCTCGCATTCGTGTGGTGCACCACGGAATCCGCTTTCCTACACCGCAGACAACCCCTGAAAATGATCGCCAGCCGATCGTCTTAGCAGTGGGCGCCGTGCAACGCCGGAAGAACTCGGCGCGGCTCGTTGAGGCCTTCGCGACGGTTCCCGCTCCCTGGAAACTGGTATTGGCGGGGAGCGCTGGATATGGCGCCGAGGATGCCAGGCGGGCGATGGATCGCAGTCCGGTGAGAGATCGAATTTGCATGCCGGGCTATGTCAGTGACCAGGAATTACGGGCGCTGTATTCGCGAGCGAGTGTGTTCGCCTTCCCTTCCCTGGATGAAGGTTTTGGGATGCCGGTCTTAGAAGCGATGGCGCAGGGTATTCCGGTGCTGACGTCGAATTGTTCGGCGCTGCCGGAAATTGCCGGGGGCGCGGCTCTTCTGGTGGATCCCAGGAACACGGACGCGATAGCCGAGGGGCTTGTCAGTTTAACGGCCGATTTAGCCTTACGGGAGGCGCTTTGTAGCCGGGGCAAGCTGCGGGCTCAAGAATTTTCGTGGGATCGCGCGGTTAGCGAAACGTGGACCGTGTACCAGGAATTACTGCGCTAGCAAAGGGAATTCGAGGATCTACTTCTCTTCGTCGATGGCGATCTTCAGGGCCCGCAGGAACTTCTGGTCCTGACTGGTGAGCTTAATTTTGCCAGTAGATTCAAAGCGGCGCTTCGGTGGCGTGGAATCCGAGGATTCAACAGTTTCGATTTCGCCTTCTTCGGCCTCGCCGTCTTCCCCATCCTCGCGTTTATTGAAGCCGATCGTGGCCTCAAGCACCAAGAACACGTCGTAACCGGCGCTCTTAATGTCCCCGATGGCGGCGGCGATCCGGTCGGAGTCGGAAAGCGATTCATTGATCGCGTTTCCTAGTTCTTGCATTAACTCCTTCAGTCGATCTTCCAAAATTACGCCCCCTTCTTTCGGGCCAGTTTCAGCATAACATTCCCTGTTCTGAGAGATGTCAGCGGCGGCGCGTTAGTTTCAGTAAGTACGGACGATGTTTGCACTTGCCAGCGATTCTACTAAAATCCGCATTGCCTGCCAAGGGTTGTTACCATGGGAAGCGTGAAGGACGTCGCGGGCAAATTCATGAAGCACGTGATTCCGGGGGTCGCGCGGCCGATGCGCATCCTTTGGAACCAGATGATTGGATTCCTGTTCGTGGTGCTGGCGGTGTTCATCATCGGGGCCACGGTACGCCGGGCGGGCAACCTGCAGGAAGACTTCGGAGCCGTTGTACTGCTGGTGTCGTGCGGCGGATTCGGCTTGCTATTGGGCATTTACGGAATTTCGGCGTTCCTTCGGGCGCGGCGAATTTCCCGCTCCTAAAGCATCCCCAAAACGGCGTTTACAAGGATCGCCCCAATCGACAGGGGGATTAGCCATTTCCACCCGATATTCATGAGCTGATCGTAGCGAAAGCGGGGGAATGTCCCGCGCAGCCAGATCATCAGGTAGACAATTACCGATACTTTCAAGAAGAACCAATAAGGCCCGATGAGGATCTTACCGATTGGGGGAATGAGGAACATCCCGCCAAGGGCGATCAATACAACGGCTACAAGGATCAGCGTGATCTTCTGGAGGGGATTTCGCAGCTTCAGCGCGAGTGGGACGCACCCCAACCCCGAACCGGCGAGCGTTAGCAGCGGAATCGCCAAGTCAAGCCAGCCGAGCCAGGCGGAGTTCGGAAAGGGCCGCAGCCAGCCGCCCCAGAACACCACGACCACCACTGCCGCCACGACGAAAATATTGGCGTATTCGGCGAGGAAGAATAGCGCCCAACGGAACCCGCTGTATTCGGTGTGGAAACCGGCGACCAGTTCGGACTCGGCTTCCGGCAAATCAAAGGGGAT
The DNA here is from genome assembly GCA_038239345.1 of Bryobacterales bacterium. Classification (GTDB taxonomy): domain Bacteria; phylum Acidobacteriota; class Terriglobia; order Bryobacterales; family Bryobacteraceae; genus JBBSEX01. The sequence goes on along the minus strand of JBBSEX010000018.1, from coordinate 97,505 downwards.
GCGATTGGTTTCGGCGACAGCGGCGATCAGATATAGCATGAAAGGCAGAATCATGAAGCCGTAATTGTCGAAGACGATCCAGATATGGCGGACCTGTTGCGTTTCCACGATACGAACCATGCTGAGCGTTCCGGCCGACATCACGGCCGAGAGTAACGCCAGCGATAAGGCCACCTCATAGCTGATCAGTTGGGCCGCGCTGCGCAGAGCGCCCAGCAGCGGGTAATGGCTGTTCGACGCCCAACCGCCAAGGATGATGCCGAGAATGCCGACAGACGACGTGGCAGAGATCACCAGCAAACCGACATTGACATCGGCCACGAAAAGAGTGGCGCTAAACGGGAGCACAGCGAAAGCCGTCAGCGCGGTAATGGTGGAAATCATCGGGGCAAACCAGAAGACCGCGCGATCGGCCTCAAGCGGGATGACATCCTCCTTCAGCAGCAGCTTGAGCGCATCGGCGATGGGTTGGAGCAAGCCGTGTGGACCTACGCGCATCGGTCCGAGGCGGACCTGGAAATCGGCCAGAACTTTGCGTTCCAGCAGGACCAGATAGCCCGCTACGAGCGGAAAGACGAGGATGATCGCTAGCGTCAGCAGCACCGGCACAAACCACGGATTGGAGAAGATCGCCGTCATTTGAGTAGCGATGTGGCGGCGAAGCGCAGAAACGGCTCGGGATAAATTCCGATGCCGAGCGTGAGCACTCCGGTGATGCCCAGGGCGAGCCGTAAGCCGAAGCTGAATGAGATTTGGGCGGGTGTATCGGACACGCCGGCGAACATGCTTTTCACGATTCGGAAATAGTAATAGAGCGATACGGCGACGTAGAGCGTGCCGATAACCGCGAGGACATAATGGCCGGTCTCAATCAGCGAAAGGAAGATGTAGTATTTGCCCAGAAATCCGGCGGTGGGCGGAAGACCGGCAAGCGAGACCAGGAAGATCAGCATGCACACGGCATAAGCGGGATGCGTTCGCATCAGGCCCGAAAGGTCTTCTATATTCTCACCAAGAAAACCACGGCGGCGCATGCCGACGATGACCAGGAACACGCCGAGATTGGTGAACGTATAAACCAGCAGATAGACCGCGACGCCTTCGAGTCCTGTGCGGTTGCCGGAGACCAGCCCCAGCAAAATGTAGCCGGCATGGGAGATGGAGCTGTAGGCCAGTAGCCGCTTGATGTTCGTTTGGGTGATGGCGCCAAGATTGCCGATGGTAAGGCTGGCCAGCGCGGCGGCGATTAACAGTCCCTGCCAGACGGGCTCGGCCGAGCGGAACGGATCAAGGAACAAGCGCATTAGAAGCGCGAAGGAAGCCGTTTTAGAACCCACGGAAAGAAAGGCGGTGATGGCAGTGGGCGCGCCTTCGTACGTATCGGGGGCCCAGCTGTGGAAGGGTGCGGCGGAGATCTTGAAGAACAGTCCAATGGCGGTCATGGCCAGCGCGAGGAACGTTAGCGCATCGCCCGATTGGCGCGACGAGATAGCGCCGGCGATCTGGGCCAGGTTAGTAGAACCGGAGAGTCCATAGAGCAGCGAAAATCCGAAGAGAAGAAATCCGCTGGAGAATCCGCCAAGCAGGAAATATTTCATCGCCGCTTCGTTGGATCGCCGTTCATGACGGAGGAAGCCGACCAGCACATAAAAGCTGAGCGACATCAGCTCCAGACCGGTGAAGATGGTGATCAAGTCGGTTCCGGCGGCGAGAAAAAACATGCCGCATTGGGCAAGCAGAATCAGACCGTAGTATTCGCCGTGATGTTCGTTCTCAATTTCCAGATAGCGATAGGAGATGAGCATCACAATCGCCGAGGTGATCAGGAACAGCCAGTTGAAGAACAATGCGAAGCCGTCAATAGTGAGGGCGCCATCGAAGGCGACAATCATATCGATACCGGCGGCAAGGCGCTGGTGCTGCATCCACAGAGCGCGCCCCGTGAAGCCCAGGCCCACCATCGCGACGCCGAGCAACCAGCGCTTCTGTTTCGGCCGCTCCGCGAGTAGGAATTCCAACAGAAGGATGGCGCATCCGAATAAAGCCAGCATCAGCGCGGGCAGCAACGCGAAATGATCGGATGGGCGGTAATACTCGTTCATTTCGGGTGCACGCGTTCGACGATAGCGCCGACCGGTTTATCGAGAATGTCGAAGAAAGGCTTGGGATAGATTCCGATCCAAAAAATGAGCGCCAGCAGCGGCAGGAATATCGCCCATTCGCGCAGGCTGAGGTCAGTGAGCGAGCGATTCTTTTCGTTAGTAATTTCGCCAAGCATCGTGCGTTGATAGAGCCACAGCAGATAGGCCGCGCCAAGAACGATGCCCAGAACGGCACAGGCGGCCCAGATTCGATTCACCTGAAACGCGCCCGAGAGAATAGTGAACTCGCCGATGAAGCCGTTCAACAGTGGCAAGCCGGCGGAGCTGAGCATGGCAATGGCAAAGACGACGGCATAGTTTGGCATGACGCTAGCGATGCCGCCGTATGCCGAAATCTCACGGCTGTGACGGCGTTCATAGATGACGCCAATCAGGAGAAAGAGGAGCCCGGTAGAAATGCCGTGATTCAACTGCTGGATGACGCTGCCGGCGATGCCATCGTGATTTAGGGCGAAGATGCCGAGTGTGCAGAATCCCATGTGGCTGACGGAAGAATAGGCGATGAGCTTCTTCCAATCTTTCTGCATCAGGCTGACCAGCGCTCCATAGATGATGGCGACGATGGACAGGACGGCCATGGTTTGGACGATCCACGGCTCGCTGGAGGCATGGGGCAGCAGAGGAAGGGAAAAGCGGATGAAGCCGTAAGTCCCCATCTTTAACATGACCGCGGCGAGGATCACGGAGCCGGCGGTGGGAGCCTCCACGTGGGCGTCGGGCAACCACGTGTGAAAGGGGAACATCGGCACTTTGATGGCGAAGCCAAGAAACAACGCCCAGAAAATCCATTGCTCGACGCCGGGCGTCATGTGCAGGCTGGCGAGCTTCGTCACGTCGAACGTGTAAGCGCCGAACTGCTGGTGATATTGGAAGTAGAGCGCCAGAATTCCAAGCAGCATCAGGACACTGCCGGCCGCGGTGTAAAGGAAAAACTTGATGGCGGCGTACAGCTTGCGCGTGCCGCCCCAGATGCCGATGATGAAGTACATCGGAATCAGCACGAGTTCCCAGAAGACGTAGAAGAGGAAGAAATCGAGTGATACGAAGACGCCGATCATGCCTGTTTGCAGAAGCAGGAACATCGCGTAATATTCTTTGTGACGTTCGTCCACCGAGTTCCAGGAACAGAGCGTGGCAAGAAATCCGAAGAGCGTCGTAAGAAGAACGAGCAACAGACTGATGCCATCGACACCGATAAAATATTCCGCGCCGATAGAAGGAATCCAGGGCAAATGATCGACAAATTGGAAGGCCGTTGCGCCGGCGTCGTAGTGGAACCAGAGCGGAAGGGATATCAGGAATCCGGCTAGCGTAACGAGATTGGCAAAGAGGCGGATGAGCTTCTTTTGACTGCCGGGAATGGCCAGAAGAAGCAGCATACCGGCCAGCGGCGTGAACAGAACGAGACTGAGTAAGTGGCCGGGCATCGTCTAGTGGACCAGGTAATATCCGAACACCGTAAGGACGCCGACCACGAAAACAAGGGCGTAGGATTGCACGTGTCCGGTCTGCAAAAATCTTGCGGGATAGCTGGCCAGTTTCACGGTCGCGGCGGTAAGGTTAACCACGCCGTCGACGATCCAAATGTCCCACCAGATGGACAGCTTCGACGTGAAGCGCGTGAACCAGGCCGCGCCGTTGACGCCGCCGTCGACAACTTTTTGGTCGAAGAGCGATAGCGCGGCGCCGCCACCGAGCGCGAATCCGCGAACAAATACCGCGTTATAGATTTGATCGACGTACCACTTGTTAATTAGCGCGCGATAGAGCGGGCCGGAACCTTCGGCGAGATAGAAGCGACGGGCGAGCAACCAGCCGGGCAGAATCATCGCCGCTGGGATCAGGATCAGAAGCCATTCGGTACCAGCTTCGCTTCCGGCGGGAACGTTGAATCCAGGTCCCAGCCACGTATGGAAGGCGCGAAAGCCGTCACCGAAAAACGTCCAGGATCCCGGTATCCCAATCCAGCCGGCGAAAATGCTGGCGAGGGCAAGTATTCCTAACGGCGCCGTCATGCTGGCGGGGGACTCATGGGCTTTGCCGATATCGGCGCGAGGCTCGCCATAGAAGGCCAGATACAGCATGCGGAACATGTAGAAGCAAGTCATTAGCGACGTGATCACGCCGGTTACATAGAGAGCCGTGGACCCACCGTAGGCCTGCACGAGAATTTCGTCCTTGGAAAAGAAGCCAGCGAATCCGGGCACTCCGGCGATGGCCAGCGTGCCGATCAGCATGGTCCAGTGGGTGATGGGGAGCTTCGCTTTGAGTCCGCCCATGTTGCGCAAATCCTGTTCCCCGGATAGGGCGTGTATCACGCTGCCCGCCGCCAGGAAGAGAAGCGCTTTGAAGAAGGCATGGGTGAACAGATGAAAGATGGCGGCGTTGTATGCGCCAACTCCGACTGCCATGAACATGAATCCCAGCTGGCTGATGGTGGAGTAAGCGAGGACGCGTTTGATATCGTTCTGAACGATGGCGATGGAGGCCGCAAAGATCGCGGTAAAGGCTCCGCTGACGGCAATTAGGGAGGCGACATCCGGCGTGAGCAGCGCGGCGGATCGCACCATGACGTAGACGCCGGCAGTCACCATAGTGGCGGCGTGAATCAGGGCGGAGACGGGCGTGGGCCCTTCCATCGCGTCCGGCAACCACACGTGCAAAGGAAATTGCGCCGACTTCCCCACGGCTCCGATGAACAGCAGCAAACCAGCTAGCGCCGGTAATGCCCGATGAGGATCGGTGAAATGGAGCGCTCCGTAACTGCTTAATAAAAGCATTCCGAGAAGGAAGGCCGCATCGCCCAGGCGATTCACAAGAAATGCTTTCATTCCAGCGTTGGTGGCGGACTTGCGTTTGAAGTCGAACCCGATGAGCAGATAACTGCACAAACCGACGCCTTCCCATCCCACGAAGAGCAGAACGTAGTTGTTCGCCAGCACCAGCAGGAGCATGAAAAATACGAAGAGATTGAGATAGCCGAAGTAGCGATAATAGCCGTCTTCCTGGCGCATGTAGCCGATGGAATAGACGTGAATCAGGAATCCCACTCCAGTGACGATCAGAACCATCACCGCGCTTAGACGATCCAGCAGGAAGCCCCACTCGATCTGGAAGTTGGGCAACCATGGGGCGACAATCGTTTCGGCAGATCCGCCTTGCAGGTTAGAGGTTGCGAAGGCGGCGTAACAAAACGAAGCCAATATTACGCCGGAACAGACGATACTTACGGCGGCCCGCGGCAACCGGCGGCCGGCAAGCAGCATCAGCACAGCTCCCAACAGGGGCAGCAGGGGGATGATTGCGAGATTCACCATTTCATCAGGTCGATCTCGTCGGCCAACACAGTCCCGCGATTGCGGAACACAGCGATCAGGATGCCCAGCCCCACGGCGGCTTCGGCAACGGCGACGGCGATCACAAAGATCGCGAAGATCTGTCCATTGACGTTATCAAAATGGTGGGAAAACGCAATCAGATTCAGGTTAACGGCGTTGAGGATAAGCTCAATGGACATTAGAATGATTACGATGTTGCGGCGCGTCAGCACGCCGATCGAGCCGATGAGCAGGAGCGCCGTGCTAAGCGCCACGTAATGTCCGGTGGTAATGGGATAAAACATTACGCCCGATCCTTCGCCATCACGACCGATCCGACTACGGCAACCAACAATAGAATGCTGGCGATTTCAAACGGCAGAAGATAATCGTGAAATAGAACCGCGCCGATTCTTTCCGTATTCCCGATGCTCTTCGTCGCGCGAACCGCCAGTGGCAAGGGGAACTTCGCGGAGCCTTTCCGCACGATATAGAAAATCTCCGCGCCCACGGCGATGGCCGATAGCACAGCCGCCGGCCACTGCTTCAGGAACTGCCGTTGCTTCGATGCCTGATCCAGATTCACCAGCATGATGACGAACAGGAACAGCAGCATGATGCCGCCGATATAGAGGATGATCTGGACTGTGAAAAGGAATTCCGCTTTCGCCAGCAGAAACAGACCGGCGACGCCAAGCAGCGAGACGATCAGCCAGATGGCGCTGCGCACGGCGCTGTTACGGGTAATCGTGAAGACCGCTCCGGTAAGCGTCAGCAGCGCGAAGGCATAGAAAAACAGCGCGTCTAAGAGATTCGTATCCACTCTTTTATTCCAGATACCGCTTCGGATGCGGCCCTTCTTCCAGCATCTGCCGATCCCAGATGGCGCCTTCGCGGGAGTAGCTCGCGAGTTCAAAATCCTGCGTCAATTCCAGGGCGTCAACCGGACAAGCATCTTCGCACAGCCCGCAAAACATGCAGCGCGAGAGATCATAAGTAAAATCCGTGAGATCCTTACGCCGTGTTTGCGGATTCCGGACGCTGGTGACGACGATCAGATTTTCCGGACAGGCGATGGCGCATAGATCGCAGGAGATGCACAGCGTCTCGCCATTTTCGGGATTGATGTTCAGCCGGGGCGCGCCGCGGAATCGTTCGGAAACCGCCGGCCGTTCCAGCGGATACTGCTCGGTATAAATCTTGTTCGGATTCTGATTTCGAAACGTCACCCAGAGCCCTTGCAACAAGTCGATCAGCAAAAATGTACGGAGGAATTTGATCACCGGTCCACTTCCCCCAGCACGATGTCGATGGTTCCGATAATGGCCACCACGTCGGCGATCAACGCGCCCTTGGCCATCATCCGCAACGCCTGCAAATTGGCGAACGATGGCGGCCGCACGCGAACGCGATAGGGATTGAGAGTGCCATCGCTGACGATGTAATAACCCAGTTCGCCTTTGGGCGCTTCGATAGATACGTACGCCTCGCCAACCAGCGGCTTGATCACCTTTGGCACCTTCGCCATGATGGGACCAATCGGAATTCGATTCACAGCCTGGTTGATGATGCGGACAGACTGGCGCATTTCCTGCAGGCGCACGATGTAGCGGTCAAACGAGTCGCCATTCTGCCGCGTGGGAATATCGAAATCGTATTGATCGTAACCGGAATAGGGTTGCGCCTTCCGCAAATCCCACTTCACCCCCGCCGCCCGCAGAACCGGACCCGTAACGCCATATTGCTTGCACTGTTCGGCCGTAAGAATACCGACGCCGGTGAGTCGCTCAATCCAAATACGATTGCCGCTGAGCAATTCTTCATATTCATCCACGCGCGCCGGAAACATCGCGCAAAATTGCTTCACCTGTTCTTCGAAGCCGTCGTATAACTCATACTGCAAGCCACCAATACGGAAGGCGTGGGTGGTTAAGCGGGCGCCGCAGTAGTTCTCAAAAATCTTGAGGACCTCTTCGCGCTCGCGCATGGTGTAGAACAGCGGCGTGATGGCGCCGAGATCGAGGGCGTGCGTGCCAAGCCAAATCAGATGGCTGGCGATCCTATTTAGTTCCGTAAGAATGACGCGTATGGCCTGCGCTCTAGGGGTAGCTTCGGCTTTCAGCAGCTTCTCGACGGCGAGTACATAACCGAGTCCGTTAGAGACCGCTGAAATATAATCCATGCGGTCGACGTAGGGCGCGAACATCGCGTAGGTGCGATTCTCGGCGATCTTTTCCACGCCGCGATGGAGGTAACCGATCACGCATTCGGTATCGATCACGCGTTCGCCTTCCAACTTCAAGATGACGCGCAAAACGCCGTGCGTGGATGGGTGCTGGGGACCCATGTTGAGCACCAGTTCCGACGAGTCGAGAATAGATTCCGCCATGCTTTGCTACTGTCCGCTCTCAATGCCGAGATTTTCGCGCACCCAGCGCTGATCCATTCCGGTGATGGAATGATCGCGGCGCAATGGGTGGCCTTCCCATTCCTCGGGAAGCAGGATGCGCTTCATGTTTGGATGCCCGGCGAACTCGATTCCGAACAGGTCGAAAACTTCGCGCTCGAACCAATCCGCGCCAGGGAATGCGGCCACGGCGGAGAGTGGTTTCTGGCCATCGGCGATGTGAGTCTTCAAGCGAATTCGTTCATTGCGCGAGAAGCTGTACAGAATGTAAATCAACTCGAAGCGCCGCTCCCGTTCGGGACGATCGACGGCGGTGATATCGACAAGATAATCGAAGTCGGCTTCCAGTTTTAAGAACTCGATGAGGGGGATCACGATTTCCGGATCGGCCACTAAAAAGTTCTGGTCAAGATAACTGGCAAACTCGCTGATCCCCGGCCCGAACTCGCGAGCCAACTGGGCGGGCAATTCGCCTTGCCATGGAGCTGTCTCCATGGGCGCGGGAGGCGGTTTGCGGTGGTCTGCCATCGTGAACCTTTCATTGTCACATACGGTACTAAAAGCACCTTGCAAGATGCGTCGAGTGGAAGATTGTGAAGGTTTAGTGGTGATTTTCAATCGCGCAGGGGCGAACGACGCCTTTACGATTATGTTGCCAGCCAGGGTTTATCGTTCGGTTGCGCAAGGCGGGCGGGTTTGTTGCACAATGGGGCTGGAATGTTTGTGCCTGAAGGCCCGGCCTGATTTCCGAGGAGCTCAATTCATGCAGCTGCGCGTCCTGGCGTTTGTCCTTGCGGGCGGAAAAGGGACTCGTCTGTTTCCCCTAACTAAGGAGCGGGCAAAACCCGCGGTTCCATTCGGGGGCCGCTACAGGATTATCGATTTCGTTCTGAGTAATTTGCTTAACTCCGGCGTTTACTCAACCTACGTCCTGATTCAATTCAAAAGCCAATCGCTGCTGCAACACCTGCGCGACGGTTGGGAAGCAAGTGGATTACTGAAGAGTCATTTTATTATTCCCGTACCGGCCCAGATGCGTTCACCCGACGAGGATTGGTACCGGGGAACGGCCGATGCCATCTTTCAAAACATCAACCTGGTGGAACAGGCGAGTCCCGATCTGGTGGCGATCTTCGGCGCCGATCATATCTACCGCATGAATATTCGGGAGATGATCGAGTTTCATGTCGCCAAGCGGGCCCAGGCGACCGTGGCCGCGATTCCCGTCGACAAGCAATACGCCACTGAGTTTGGAGTGATTGAGACGGCTGAAAACGGGCAGATTAAAGGGTTTCATGAAAAGCGCGCCGACGCCCCGACCATGCCGGGGGACCCAACTCGCGTCTATGCGTCGATGGGAAATTACATCTTCTCCACCGATCAATTGCTAAAGGAATTGCACGCCGACGGTAAGAACGAGAAGAGCTCGCACGATTTCGGCAAGGATATTTTACCGTCGATGATCGGGCGCTCATCGATCTATGCTTACGATTTTCAGACCAACCGGATTCCCGGCGATCCGGCGGGACAGTCGGTGTATTGGCGCGATGTGGGAACCATCGATGCTTATTACGACGCCAGCATGGATTTGCGGTCGGTAAGTCCGGAACTGAACCTCTACAATCGCCAGTGGCCGCTGCGCACGGCAGGCTATTCGGACGCGCCGGCGAAGTTCATCTTCGATCAGGAAGGCCGCCGCGGACAAGCACTCGATTCGATTGTCGCCGGGGGCAGTATTCTTTCCGGCGGTTTGGTGAAGTGCTCTGTGTTGGGCCGTGGTGTGCGCGTGCATACGGGGGCGCACGTGGAAGACTCGGTGATTTTCGACAACTGCGATATCGGGCGGCATGCCAAGGTGAAGCGAGCGATCCTCGATAAGAATGTCAGGATCGCCGAAGGCGACAGTATCGGCTATGATCTGGACGCCGATCGGAAACGTCCGAATTTTCATGTGACCGATAGTGGAATTGTTGTGGTGGAGGGCCATCATTCTACCGTGGATGTCGCGTCGATGCTGGTGTAAACCGTGTGACTCCAGGCGATCAAAGGCGGTGTGCTATAGTTTGGAATGTCGACGCAAAAACGTCGGCACTCTGCTGCTGTATTTTCACTTTCTTGACTGCGGGCGCGTAGCTCAACTGGCAGAGCAAATGACTCTTAATCATTAGGTTGTAGGTTCGATTCCTACCGCGCTCACCAATCTCTTTAACGAGTTGTCGGTTAATTCACCCGGCCAGACTCGATCTCTTCGCCGCGAGCCGCGATTTTTACCTTGACTTGCGCCACGAGTTCTCCTTCTCGCTTCGACAGGGACCAAGTCCCATTTTGTCGTGTCTTGACATACATTTCCGTTTTTCACTGTGTCATTTAAGGGAATATTACAGAAGGCGGTTTATGTTTACAATGGAATTCATCTCGGGTCACTACACGACAGATGGAAAACGATCTACTTACCCCGGAAGAATCCGCCGCGCTTCTTGAAAATGCATGTGGATAGTGTTAGAAGGTTGTTACGCCAAAAGAAGCTTCCCGGCGTCAAGGTCGGCGGAGGCTGGAGGATCCCTAGGGCAGCCCTGGTTAGGATGTTGGCTGGCGAATCCTTTCAGCCGATCGGCGTTATGGATCCTGACAAGCCGAGCAAAGGAACCAATATCGTCATTCAGCTGCCAGCTTGCCAGGACCGCCGCAAACTCGATGACGAAGTGATCGACGTTGAGAAAGTAGATCGATAATTGTCATGTCACCTGATTACAACGTCTTCATAAGCTGGTCAAAGAAACGAAGCAGCTTGGCTGCGCACGCATTCTACGACTGGTTACCGTCGGTGGTCCAGGCTGCGAAGCCGTGGATTTCAACTGAAGATATCGAGAAAGGTAAACATTGGTCCGAGGAATTAGCCGTTAGTCTGCGAGATCTTCGTACTGGCGTGGTCTTTGTTACTCCCGAAAATCTCGAAGAGCCTTGGTTGAACTTCGAAGCTGGCGCATTGTCGAAGACCGTTCACAATGCAAGGGTCTGCATTTTTCGCCTGGGCGAGTTGAAGGGTTCGGATATTCCGCAGCCTTTGGGACGGTTCCAAAATACTGGTTTTGAAAAAGGTGACGTTCGTAAATTGATACGTACAATTCATACCGCCGTAGACCGCGAATCGAACGGCTCTTTTGTAGACAAAACGTTTGAAAGGATGTGGCCTGATCTTGAATCTCGGTTCAACGAGATTTTGAACGTTGACCCGGAAGAGCATCCAAAGGCTCGAACTGAAATCGAGATTCTAGAAGAGTTGCTTCAACTCGCACGAGAGGGCGCACGACAAAGACTGGAACTAGATCCAACGAAAAAAATATTGGCCGATTTAATGCCGGTATTCCTACACTTGGCCGGTCAGATGAATGCGACACTTGCCATTATTGAATCCAAAGGCATACCAAGTGAAGAGCAGTTCGGAAAGGGAGGACAGCTTGGATCACGCATGCAGGAATATGGCAGACCGCGGAATGCGAAAAACATAGCAGAACTGCGAAAGCTCTGGCTGGAGCGTCCACCGGAAAAGCAAACGGAGAACGATCTCCTCGCCTTCTATGGCGAAATTCAGCAGAGTAAACCGTCGCTGTTTGAGGGCATTGCTGGCGAGGGTCATGAGATGCTCACCACGATCCTAAAAGGTCTAGTTACGCTGGACAAACACTGATCTTTACCCACCAAAGGCCCTGCCCGGGCACGATGGGATAAGCACCCGATTGGCACTCCACCCCGCAGCTAAAGAATACCGTCTAAGCCGGCGGCAACATACCCCTAGTGACGACAATGGATCAGCGATACCTGAAACCCAAACTTGCCATTCACCTGGACACCCCCGCCTCGGCTGATGAAACCTGGTGGATCCGTTTCGTCGGGCTGTATAACGGCAACGACTACACGGACTGTTTCGCGCCGGGGACAAACGAAGCTGCGATCACCGAACCAGACCCTGGCAGCTACCTTGTGACGGTTGCTTCCAGCAAGGGCTACGTGTGTGTGCGCGAAGTGGATTTCGTCGAACATACGCAGACGTGGACCTTTCATCGCGAGTTGTTCGTTCGACTTTGATCGATTTGCCCACTTGGTTCAGGAAGAGGACAAGCGGAATAGGAAGCGGAGTGTCAGTACGAGGAGATGCGGGCGGACAAGGGCGCGCTGCGCCGCGCGCTGGACGAGGCCGTCAGGAAGAAGTGACCCTGGGGTTCTTAAGAACCTCGTGGCCCACCATCGAATCGCCAACTAATCTCCGGCGTTCGAGGCCAATTCGTGGGAAGCCGCTCCCCCTTAGCGTCCCCGCTCCGTACAAAGCCGTCCCACAAACGAACAAGCTACCGCTTGGGAGTGTCTATAACCCCTCTCTTTGCAATACAATGCCATCTGGCCGTGGAGTTGCGAAGCTAATGCCGGAGTCATTCATGGACATTAAGCGAGAAGGGGCCGGTAAGAAGCGGGTTATCCGGCGGGTTATTTATATCACTGTGTTCCTGCTGGCCTGCGCGGGCATCACTTTCGGCCTGATGCGATTGAAGCCGGCGGCCCCTACCGTTGAGCGGGCGACTGTCTGGATCGATAGCGTGAAGCGCGGTCCGATGCTCCGCCAGGTGCGTGGACTCGGCTCGCTTACTCCCGAAGAGATTCTCTGGATTCCGGCGGATTTCGATAGCCGCGTCGATAAGATCATGCTGCGCCCCGGCGTCAAAGTTCAGGCCAACACCGTTTTGATGGTTCTTAGCAATCCCGATATGGATCTGGCGGCGGGCGATTTGGAATGGCAGATCAAAGCGGCGAAGGCCACCTACACCGATCTGAAGGTGAAATTGGAAGGCCAGAAGCTGGATCAGCGGTCAGCGGCGGCCAAGGCGGAGTCCGATTACGTGCAAGCCAAGATGACCCGCGACCGCGACGAACAACTGGCTAAGCTTAATCTTAAATCGGATCTGGATCTGAGACTTTCGGTGGCGAAATCGGACGAGTTAAAGCAGATCTACGACATTGAGAAGACGCGCATCGGCATGTTCACGGAATCTGTCCAGGCTCAGTTGGACGCCCAAAAAGTCCAGATCGAAAAGCTGCAAGCCGCCTACGAATTGAAGAAGAAACAGGTCTCGCAATTGATTATCCGCGCAGGAACAGAGGGCGTGTTGCAGGAAATGCCGCTACAGGTCGGGCAACGCGTGGCGCCCGGTACCGTTCTGGCGAAGGTGGCTCAACCTTGGAAATTGAAGGCTGAATTGAAGATCGCCGAAACGCAGGCGAAAGACATCATGCTCGGGCAAAAGGCGGAAATAGACACGCGGAATGGAGTGATTCCCGGGCACGTGATTCGCATTGATCCCTCTGTGTTGAATGGCACCCGAACCGTCGACGTGAAACTGGATGGGCCGCTGCCATCGGGCGCGGTGCCGGATTTAAGTGTCGACGGCACGGTGGAACTGGAGCGTCTGGCGAACGTTACCTTCGTCGGCCGGCCCGTCTTCGGCCAACCGAATAGCAAGGTGACTCTGTTTAAAGTGGACGAGGACGGAAAGGGCGCCACTCGCGTTGCAGTGAACCTTGGAAAGAGTTCCGTCAACACGATCGAAATCGTGGATGGGCTAAAGGTCGGCGATCAGGTAGTGCTGTCCGATATGTCGGCCTGGGACAACCAGAATAGAATCCGCTTAAATTAGATCTGTTAAACCAACCGAAGGAGATTGCCAGATGGCTGTTAACCCCAACGCCGAATCGATGATCAAGCTGGAAGGCGTAACGAAGGTTTTTGTCACCGATGAAGTGGAGACGCACGCCCTTGCGGGAATTCACTTCGACCTGAAGAAGGGAGAATATCTCTCGATCGCCGGACCTTCCGGTTGCGGTAAATCGACCTTGCTGGCCATTCTTGGGCTGCTGGATTCGCCCACCGACGGAACATACGTATTGAACGGCAAGCCAGTGCAGGGCCTGAAGCTATCGGAGCGCGCGCGGATCCGGAATCGTGAGATCGGGTTTATCTTTCAGGCCTTCAACTTGATTGGCGATTTAACCGTGTACGAGAACGTCGAATTGCCGCTAACGTATCGCGGCATGCCGGGCGCGGAACGAAAGAAGCGCGTTCACGACGCTTTGGAACGAGTGGGGATGTCGCATCGTGTGAAGCACTATCCTTCGCAGCTTTCAGGCGGTCAACAACAGCGTGTCGCGGTGGCCCGAGCTCTGGCTGGCGATCCCGCTATCCTGCTGGCGGACGAGCCTACGGGAAATCTCGATTCGGCCAACGGCGAAGCCGTCATGGGTCTGCTGCGCGAACTACACCGCGGCGGCGCCACCATCTGCATGGTGACTCACGACCCGCGATATGCCGAGTACGCCGATCGATCCATTAAGCTGTTCGACGGGCGCATCGTCGAGGAGCATTCCGAGGCGGCTTAATGTCGAACCGCGAACCTTTTCAACCAAGCGGCCGCCATCCGGAAGTGCTCGCGTTACTTCTGATCGGACTGTTCCTGGTTAGCTTTTCCGAGGCCCGCCACAGCGCCCCATTCCGGATGCGCCCGGCGGTGTATTCACCTCACCACGGGTCTCGTTTATCGACGGCCGTGGCGAGCGTTTGCCGAGCCCTCGTCCACCGCCGGCGCTGATCCATTTTCTTCAGGAGGCAACCCACAAGTGACTGCTGATTTCCGCTATGCCCTGCGGACTTTATTGAAGACCCCGGCGTTTACTATCGTCGCGGTGCTTTCCCTTGCCCTTGGAATTGGGGCCAATACAGCGATCTTTACGGTGATGGACGCAATTTTCCTTCGTCCCCTGCCGGTGTTTGAACCGTCGCGTCTGGCAACCGTTCTAACGACCGACACGCGCAACCCCGGCCAACTCCCGCTGTCCCGCCCCAACTTCGAGGACATTCAAGCTAAGAATCAAGTCTTCTCGGCGATGTACTGGGAGTCGCCCATTGCCGCGAACCTTGCCGGCAACGGCGAGGCCGTTCAGATCTTCGGGGAAATGGTAACCGGCAACTATTTTGACGTACTGGGAATCCAGCCGAAAATCGGGCGTGGTTTCGCACTGGATGAGGACCAGGTTCCAAGCGCGAAACCTGTCGTCATTTTGAGCCATGGACTGTGGCAGCGGCGCTTTGGCGGCGACCGGGCTCTGTTAGGCAAAGACATTAAATTGAATGGGCGGGCATTTACGGTGATCGGAATCGCGCCCCAGGACTTTAAGGGGACTGCCGCTCTGGGCGGAGATGACTTCTGGGTTCCGTCGATGATGCATCGCGAGTTATTCCCGTTCGATCAGCATTACAACGAACGCCGCGCGCTGCTGTTCACCGCTGGCGGACGCCTGAAG
This sequence comes from Bryobacterales bacterium, assembly GCA_038239345.1. Taxonomy (GTDB): domain Bacteria; phylum Acidobacteriota; class Terriglobia; order Bryobacterales; family Bryobacteraceae; genus JBBSEX01. The sequence goes on along the minus strand of JBBSEX010000018.1, from coordinate 82,272 downwards.
CCGGGAATCGATTTGAAGCAGGCCGGGGCCAATATTCAGACACTGGGAAGCCAGTTGGCGAGTGAATATCCGATCCCCAACAAGGGTCGCGGCATGAAATTAATGCTGTTGAATGAGACCCGCATCAACCCGAATGGACAAGGCAATTTCCTACTGGCTGGGCAGATGATGATGGTGGTGGTTGGGGTGGTCTTGCTGATCGCTTGCGCGAACATCGCGAATCTGCTACTGGTGCGGGCATCGGGCCGGCGCAAGGAAGTGGCGATCCGCCTTTCCATGGGCGCGAGTGCCTGGCGACTGGTGCGGCAACTGTTAGCGGAATCGTTGACACTGGGGCTAATGGGCGGCGTTGCCGGTTTGGCGATTGGAATCTGGGGCCGCGATCTACTCTGGAAATTCCGCCCATTTTTCCTGGCTAACAGCGATCTCGATCTCTCGCTGAATCCGCGGATCCTTATGTTCACGCTCGGGCTTTCGCTGTTAACGGGCGTTTTATTTGGTCTCGCGCCGGCGTTTCAGATATCGCGCCCGAACCTGACCATCGAATTGAAGGAACGGACGAACCAGATTCGGCACGGCGGACATTGGCTGAATCTTCGTAACCTGCTGGTGGTCGGGCAGGTGGCATTGTCACTGGTTTCGCTAGTGGGCGCGGGGTTGCTGCTAACCAGTTTGCGCAATGCGCAGAAGACAGATCCGGGATTCGATCGCGGCCATCTACTGGTTTTGGAGTTTGACCCCGGCGGCCAGGGCTACCAGCAAAAGCAAGCGGAAGAATATTATCGCCAGGCTCTGCAGCGGGTTTCAGGGATTCCTGGGGTGCGCAGCGCTAGCCTTGCGGCAAATCTACCGATGGGTTTTGGCGGCGGCGGGTTTCAGCGCACCATCTTAGTGGATGGGCAAACGTCCGGGCCGGCCGACCAAGGGCCGCTGGTTCTAACTAACACCGTTGCCAACCGCTACTTCGAAACGGCCGGCATTACGCTTCTACGTGGACGCGATTTCAGTTCGGCCGACCGCGAAGGGGCAACGTTAACCGCCATCGTGAATGAAACGATGGCGGCGAAGTTATGGCCTGGTCAGAATCCACTGGGTAAGCGCTTCCACTTCTTTGGGGACGAGCACCCGCACGAAATCGTCGGTGTTGCCCGCGACAGCAAATATTTCAATATCGGAGAGGATCCCCTTGCCTGCGTGTACATCCCGCTGGATCAAAATTATGCCGCACCCATGGGGCTCCATGTCCGGGTGGTGGGCGATCCGATTTCGCTTTTGGGCACCGTGCGCCGCGAAGTGCAATCGATTGACCCGAACATCCCTTTGACTAACGTATCGACGGCTAGCGATCTGGTGGATAAGAGTCTTTGGGCTCCGCGGATGGGGGCGGCGCTGCTGGGCGTCTTCGGTTTCCTGGCGCTCGCTTTATCGGCAATCGGTTTGCATGGCGTCATCGCTTATTCCGTCTCGCAACGAACCAGCGAGATCGGGATCCGCATGGCGTTGGGGGCGAGTCCGGACGACGTTTCGAAGTTGATCCTAAGTCAGGGACTCTACCTGGTAATTCCGGGCCTGCTCGCTGGGTTGGCTGCGTCCTACATGCTGACTCGCTCGATATCGGCGCTGCTTTTCGGAGTAAGCGCGACCGACCCTGTGACTTTCGCCGGCACCGCGCTGCTTCTTTTAGCAGTAGCGATGCTAGCCAGTTACCTGCCGGCAAGACGGGCGTCTAAAGTCGACCCGCTAATTGCCCTGCGGAATGAATAGAATCGCCGTTCGCTGAGCCTCGTTTGTGGGACCGCCAGGGGTGTGCTACAACTATAATTTACCTCACCTACCTGTCGGGCCAGAACCACAGAGGAGACGATATGGCTTACGTTATTGCAGAACCGTGTATTGGAACGAAGGACGCCGCATGTGTCGATGCGTGCCCGGTGGATTGCATTCATCCGAAGAAAGAAGATCCGAAGTTTGCCGATGTCGAACTGATCTATATCGATCCGGTGGAATGTATCGACTGTGGAGCTTGCGTCCCTGTATGCCCCGTGTCGGCTATTTTTGCCCTGGACGATCTGCCGGAGAAGTGGTCCGATTTCGCCGCGAAGAACGCAGAGTATTTCGGTCGTTAATCCGCCCTTATCCACACACGTCTTCGTAATACCGCTCATACCGCGGGATCACTAGCGATGTCGCGAATCGTGTCTCGGCGGTGTTGCGCGCCGCTGCCGCTATACTTTCGTAAAGCGGTTCATCGGTAAGCAGGGCAATGGCGCGAGCGGCTTGCGCTTTGGTGTCCCCCACTTCTTCCAGGTAACCGTCGACGCCGCTGGTAACCAACTCTGAGACGCCGCCTACACGGGTGGCGATGGGCGGAACGCCGCAGGCCATGGCCTCTAAAGCCGCCAATCCAAACGCCTCCATTTCACTGGGCAACAACAGCACGTGCGTGGTGGGAAGCAAGCGCTCCACGTGATCCTGCTTGCCGAGGAACTGCACATGAGGCGACACCCCTAACTGGCGAGCGAGAGACTCGGCGGGTCCGCGCTCAGGCCCATCGCCGGCCATCACAAGTTCGGCATCCACTTCACGGCGCACTTCGGCGAGGATGCGAATGCAATCGAGCACGCGCTTCACCGGCCGGAAGTTGGAGAGATGCATCAAGCGCTTCTTCTTCGGGCGGCGCTCGGGATCAGGCCGGTACAGATCGCAATTCACGAAATTGTGGATGACGCGGATCTCATTCGTTACCCCAAATACTTCTACGGTCTGCTGCTCCAGATACTTGCTGATGGTGGTGATGCCGTCGGATTGTTCGATCGAGAATTTCGTTATTGGAAAGTAAGAACGGTCCATGCCAACAAGCGTGATGTCGGTGCCATGCAAGGTGGTAATGAACGGCAGGCGGCGGGTAGCGGTCATCTGCTTTGCGAGCAGCGCGGAAATGGAGTGGGGAATCGCGTAATGAACATGCAGCAGGTCCAGATCGTAGCAGGCGGCCACCTCGGCCATGCGCGAAGCCAAGGCGAGACAATATGGTGGAAATTGAAATAGCGGATAGTTCGAGACTTCCACTTCGTGATAGTGAATCCGCGGCGTGCCAGGATCCAAGCGGATCGGATTCGCGTAACTGATGAAGTGAACCTCATGGCCGCGGCTGGCAAGTTCGAGCCCCAGTTCGGTGGCGACGATACCGCTGCCGCCATAGGTGGGATAGCAGGTGATGCCGATTTTGAGAGAGCGCACCCGCGTTACTTCCTTCGGATATCGATAGCCAACCGTTTAATCTTTTGATTTAGCGTCGACAAGGGAATGCGTAGTGCTTCGGCGGCTTCCGTCTGGCTCCAGTTGCACGTTTCGAGTGACTCGATAATTTTGCGGCGTTCGTAGTCGGCGACGATTTCAAAGAGCGATGCATCGGGGGGAAGATGGCCGCTCTCATCGCGATTGATACGGATTCCGCCGGCTTGCAGAAGTTGATCGGGAAGCGCGTGGACGGGAACGGAATTTGAGGAAGCCAGAACCACGGCGCGCTCGACGGCATTCTCCAGTTCGCGGACGTTGCCGGGCCAGGCGTGATCCATCAGGATTTGCATCGCATCCGGTTCGAAGCGTAAAGTAGACCGGCCGTTGGCGTCGAGAAATTTCTCGTTTTCCTGGCTGTACTTGTTGAAGAAATGCTCGATCAGCAGCGGGATGTCTTCGCGCCGATCGCGCAGCGCGGGCATCACCAGATTAATCACATTCAGGCGATAGTAAAGATCTTCGCGAAATTTACCCTCATCGACGGCCCGGCGAAGATCGATGTTGGTGGCGGCGACAATCCGGACGTCGACATGGATACGCTCTGTGGAACCGACAGGCATGAACTCGCGCTCTTGAATTACACGCAATAATTTCGCTTGCGTCTCAAGGTTCACGGTACCGATTTCATCGAAGAAAATCGTTCCGCGATCGGCAATTTCGAAATATCCCTTGCGGGTCGCGAATGCGCCGGTGAACGCGCCTTTGATATGCCCGAACATCGCGGATTCCAGCAGATCGGCCGGGACCGATCCGCTATTTACCGGAACAAAGGCCTGATCGGCTCGCGAGGAATGGGCATGGATGGCATTGGCGATCAGTTCTTTACCAGTGCCCGTTTCGCCGGTGATGAGGATGGTGGCGCGGCTGGGCGCAACTTGCGAGACGAGGTCCAGAATCCGCAACATGCGCTCACCCTTGCCGATGATATTGGGAAAGCTGTAGCGTTGCTTCAGGGCTCGCTTGAGCTGCGTATTTTCGCGCTCCAGGCGGCCTTTGGAGATCATCAGCTCGATCTCAATCAGCAGCTTTTCGTTATCCCAGGGCTTGGCGAAATAATCGTTCGCGCCGGCTTTCAAGGCTTGCACGGCAACGTCGATGGAGCCATACGCGGTGATCAGAAAAATGGGGGTCTCGGTGTCGCGCTGGCGGACCATGCCGAGCACTTCCATGCCGGAATAATCGGGCATCATCAAGTCCAGCAGGACAAGATCGTAGCTGGACGCTTCCAGCTTTTTCATACCCTCCGTCGCGTTGACGGCCAGCTCTACCTGGAAATTTTCGCTAGTCAGCAGCGCTTCCAGACTTTCGCGAATATCTATCTCGTCGTCGATGACAAGGACGCGTCCCTTGCTGCCCTTGGTGGGCTTTGGTTCCGGGGGAAAGTTCTGGAGTACGGACCTGGATCGATCACTCATCGTTCAATTGGATGCCGTCAACCCGTCATTCGCTGCATGGGGAGTTCGATCGCGCCCCGCGCTGGCGCCGTAGACTTTTGGGCATTGGCGGCGTGCGGAAACTCCAGGTGGAATTTCGTGCCCGTGCCTTGTTGGCTCTCGACTTCGATGTCGCCCGCATGCTCTCGCACGATACCATACGTCACGGAAAGCCCGAGTCCGGTACCTTTTTTCGCGCCTTTGGTGGTAAAGAACGGATCGTAGATCTTCGATAGATTCTCAGGCGCGATCCCCGAGCCGCTATCGGCGACATCCACCCGTACCAGGCCTTCATCGGCCCAGGTCTTGATCGCCAGCAATCCGCCGCCGTCCATTGCATCGCGGGCGTTCAGGAACAAATTCAGAAACACTTGCTGTAGCTTGCCGGCGTTGCCCTGAATGCTGGGGAGCCGCTCATCCAGGCTCAGTGTCACGCTAACGGCAGAGGTCTGCAATTGATGTTCGATCAAGCCGGCGGTTTCGCGAATGACCTTGTTTAGATCGACGGCATCGAACTCCGTGGGGGATGTCCGGGAAAAGTTTAGTAGCGAATTGACGATTTCGCTGGCCCGGAAAGTCTGTCGGGCGATCTTTTCCAGCAGTTTCGATTTCTGTTCATCGCCCGAAACCTGCTTGGCCAACATCTGGGCGTATGTGGAGATTACGGCCAGCGGCGTGTTCACCTCGTGCGCCACCCCGGCCGCGAGGAGCCCGATAGAACTGAGCTTATCGGCTTGCACCAGGCGCTGCTCCAGTTCGGCACGGTCGGTTACGTCGTCGAAAATAATCAACCGGCCGATCTGTTCGAAATCCTTGGAGATCAACGGCGCGATGGCTACGTTCAAAGTTGCCTCGCGAACCGGCATCTTGGCGAGTTGATTCGAGACACCGTCGATTTCCGGCCGTAGTTGGAACTTATATATGTTGTGAACGCCGGTCTGGCCCCGCACTTCCTGAAACTTATCGCACAGATCAAGCGGAAAAAGATCGGACAGGCGTTGGCCCACAGCTGCATCGCGGGGGATACCGGTGAGGCGTTCAATCTGCGTATTCCAGCTCTCGACACGATCTTCGAGATCGGCGGCGAGTATGCCTACATTGATCGATTCGACGATGTTCTCGCTGAATTCCTTGAGCCGTTCGTACTCCTCCACTTTGCGTTGGAGGGAAGAATAAAGCCGGGCATTCTCCATGGCGATCCCGACCGATCCAGCCATGGTTCCAAGCAGGTCGACATCTTCGCTCGAGAGAAAATCGCCTTTATCCGTGCGGCTCACTCCAAGGTAAGCGATGGTGCGCCCACGCAGGGAACAGGGCAAGTAATACGTCAGATCGAGTTCGGCGATTGTATGGCGGACCGAGGCGGGAGTATCGTGAGACACAACGTCAAAGGGAAATCGCGTGCGCTCGAAAAACAGAAACGGCTTGCCTGGATCGGGACTCAAAAAACTCAGATCGTATGGGTAGCGGGTGGCCGTCTTGCGCGTGGCCATCTGTAACTGGAAGCGTTCTTTCTCTTCGTCGTACAAGAAGAAAGCGACATGTTGTATCTGCAGCGTGCGCACCAGCCGCTCGCCGACAAGGGCAAGCATGGCGTCCAGATCCGTCTGCGAACTCAAATCGCGAGCGAATTCGCTGAGCGTCAGGCGATAGTCGTAGCGGTCTTTATAGAAGACATAACGGTCTAGAAGCTCCTGGATCCACTTGCGGATTGGCTGGAAGACGAAAGTAGCGATCAGCACTAAAGCGACCATCGCCGTACCACTGATGTCGCTGGCTTTACTTAAGGCGAACAGGAGGCCGTAGAAGATGCCGAGAATGCAAAGAGTCGCCAGGGTGTAAACATAGCCTTGCTGGAAGATCAGATCGACATCCATCAGGCGGTGCCGGAGAATGGCGTAAGCCCAGGAAAGGGGCATAAACGCCAGCGAAAGCACGGCCACCTTCATCAGGTGTGAGGGCACGGCGCCCATCAGAAACGGGACGGCGTAGAAGAACGTAAACGGGACCGCGGCAACCAGCGCGCCATTGCGCAGCCATTTCAGTTGCTGGCGAACCACGGGATCTTCTTCGCGGCGATATTGCAGGGCCAGCACCAGGCCGCCAAACAAGTAAAGAGTACAGAGGAACACGAGCCAGGCGCGGTCCAGCAGCCAGCGTACTTCGAGCAGCGGCGCGTTGGTACGAATAATTCCCGTGGCCACGCCGGCATAAGCGGCAAGGAACAGAATCGCCGGCAGATACAGTCCGGCGATCGCCAGGCGGCGGCGAAACCACTTACGACTTGGGGCGAAAGTCAGGCAGAAATGCAGAAAGATAGTCGGCGCCAGAATCCCCGCCGTGACATTGCCCCAGTAGATGACCTTATCGAAATTGTTGAGCTTTCCCGAATAGTGGAAACAGGAAAGTACGAACGAAGCCAAGCAGAGGATGTAGAAATGAACCGACTTCGGCGCCGCGCCCCGGCGAAAGTAAACAAATAATCCAATAGCGAGATAGGCCGCCCCGACAGCGTATTGATAATAGACCGTGGAATCGCGATTGCCTTCGCCCACGATAACGTTAGCTTTGATTTCCACGCCATCGCGCACAACCCGGTATTCGGTGTTTGTCCAGGCGCCGAGCCGCGTCAGAATCTCGGTTGCTTCAATGGCCCGGTCAACCCGCTTCCCGCTGATAGACACCAGAATGTCGTGCGTCCGTAAACCGGCTTTTTCGGCCTGGCTCCCGGGCACGATATGGATCGCCTCCACCTTGCCCGATTCGTCCAGCCAGGTGACGCCATCCTCCACCAGATGGAAACGGCTTTGCTGCTGAAAATTAATTCCGGCGGAGATAGCCGCAGCCACGGTGAGAATCACCAGGAGCGCGCTAACGAGTTGATCTTTCAGCTCTTTCAAGCTCTTTTCTCCGGGACGTCGATCAGGGACACGCGTAGCTATGGGCTACCCCTGGAATTCTCTGTGCACGCCAGGCTCCACGATGTTGTAATCGGCACTCCTTGAAAATACAGGAGGTTGATGGAGTAGAACTCTGGCGAATTTAGTACTAGATATCGTTTTTGGGAGAGAACACTACCGAATAGTGTACCTGGGAGCGGCGCAGCGGGTGCTGAGGATGTCGTATTCTGGAACTCCGGAAGAGTATGATCACACCCCGTTCGCAGGATTTCGCCACATGGTACCAGGATGTCGTTTTACAGGGCGACATGGCCGAGCCGGCTGAAGTAGTTAAGGGCTGTATGGTGATCAAACCAAATGGATACGCCGTTTGGGAGCACCTGCAGCGAGAGCTCGACACGCGGTTTAAGGAAACCGGCCATCAGAATATCTACATGCCGCTGCTGATTCCCCAGAGCTTTCTAAAGAAAGAGGCTGAGCATGTGGAAGGCTTTGCGCCGGAACTGGCCGTAGTCACGATAGCCGGTGGAAAGGAATTGGAAGAGCCGTATGTGATCCGCCCCACTTCGGAAACCATTGTGGGACATTTTTTCGCCAAATGGATCCAGAGCTATCGCGATCTGCCGATCCTGGTAAATCAATGGGCCAACGTGGTCCGCTGGGAATTGAGGACGCGCATGTTCCTTCGCACAACCGAATTTCTGTGGCAGGAAGGGCACACCGCGCACTCCAGTCACGAGGAGGCGTTGGAGGAAGTGCTGCGCATCCTGGACATTTACGCGGAGGTGGCCGAAAGCGTGATGGCGATGCCGGTAATAAAGGGTGTGAAGACACGGGCCGAGAAGTTCGCCGGCGCGCTGCGCTCTTATTCCATCGAAGCGATGATGCAGAACGGGCTCGCGCTGCAGGCCGGAACCAGCCACGATCTGGGTCAGAACTTCGGCAAGGCGTTCGACGTGAAGTTCCAGAGCAAGGAAGGCAAGCTCGATTATGTATGGCAGACCAGTTGGGGCGTCAGTACCCGCTTGATCGGGGGCCTGATTATGACTCATTCCGACGATAAAGGGCTAGTGCTGCCGCCCAAGCTGGCGCCGAAAAAGGCCGTGATCGTACCGATTTTCCGCAAGGAGGAAGAGAAGGCGGAGGTATTGGAAGTAGCGGCGAAGATCGCCAAGGAAATCGGCGCGCATGTGGATCTCCGGGAGGGCCAGAGCCCGGGAGCGAAGTTCTTCCACTGGGAACGGCTGGGTGTGCCGGTGGTGTTTGAGCTGGGACCGCGGGATGTGGCAAGCGGGAATATCGTGATCAAGAGGCGCGATACCGGCACCAAAGAAGTGATTTCGCAATCCGCGGTGGTGGAGAAGTTAGCCGCGACGCTGGAGGGGATGCAGAAGGATCTGCTGGCCCGGGCAAAAGAGCGCTTGCAGGCGAACACGGTGCTGGCGAATTCGATAGAAGAAGTTGAGTCGATTTTGAACAGCGGCGTAACTGCGGAGAAAGGCGGCGGCAAGTTCGTAATGGTGCATATGAAGGACGATCCGGCGAACGATGCGCGGATCAAGGAATTCAAGGCGAGTATCCGGAATGTGCCGTTGATCGACGAGTATGACGGCCCAGGGAAGTGCATTCTGAGCGGCGAAACGGTGGATCGGCGCGTGGTGGTAGCCAAGGCGTACTAACGTACTCGGGACTTGCCCCCGTTTGTGACCTGATCGTCAAAATTGCGGCCCGGAAATGATGATATGATCGCCACCATGGCCAAGATTTTCATCAGCTTCGCTCTCGAGGATCATCCGTCTCGCGACACGCTGATTGCACAGGCGAAAGCCGCTAGAAGTCCCTTCGAATTTGTGTTCATGCCGAACAAGCAACCGTGGATTCCGATGTGGAAAGGCAAGTGCCGCACGGTGATCCGCGGCTGTCACGGATTGGTGGCGTTGTTGAGCACGCGAAGTAAGAATGCGGAAGGCGTGCCGTGGGAACTGGAATGCGCGCGTGAGGCGGCAATTCCGATGCTTGGCGTATACATCAACAAGGCGGATAAATCGACGCCCCCAGCCGAACTGGCGGAATCGCGAACGATTGAATGGACCTGGGAAGAAATCGCCAAGTTTCTGGCAGAGATCGATACGAATTGATTTAAGTGGCAGAGGTGTCTGACCCCCGTTTGCACTGACGCCATTTGCAGTGACGCTGTGGATAGGGCTCGTCGCGGACGATTGTTTTGGTTGACGCCACTTATTCTATTCGCGTTTGGTGGGCCATGCACCACGGAAGCGCCCCGCTTTGAGTGGCGGCTTCAAGGTCTGGCAAACACCGGCATTATGCCGCTGAGCGTGCCCGGTTCTTGGCAACTTTTTTAGTTTTATCCGCTTTCGCGTTCTGCGCCAGACTCTTTTGCAACGCCTGCAGAATGTCCACCACCGGTGCGACCTTCGGGGCCTTCACCGCGGTTACCTTCTGGCCCTTCGATTTCTGCTCGATCATCTTCGCCACGTTCTTCCGGTATTCATCTTCGTACTGTTCCGGTTTGAAGGGTGACGCCAGAGCGTCGATCAGCTTCTTCGCCAGATCCATTTCCTTCGAGTCGAATTTCTTCTTGTCTCCCCGCCCGGCAGCGTTTTTCTTATGTAATTCGTCGACGAAATACATCGTATGAAGGACCATTCCATCGTCCGTTGCGCGGATGACCACGATGTGCTCCCGGCCGTGCATCGCTACCTTGGCAACCGCTTCATACTTGGTTTCTCTCATCGCCTGAAGCAGTAATAGATAGGGCTTGCTGACCGCCTCTTCCGGCGCGACATAGTAAGATTTCTCCAGGAATATCGGATCCACCTCGGCGGCTTTCACGAATTGCAGGATTTCCATCGATTGCGCCGTTGGCGGCGCGATGCTCTTCAAATCGGCGTCTTCCACCACCACATATTCGCCCTTCTCGGTCTCGTATCCTTTGACGATTTCACTACGCTCGACAGGCATGTCTTCCTCGGCGCAGAACCATACTTCCTTGATGCGCGACATGTCCTTCTTGTGGAGCATGTGGAAGTGAATGGTCTCCGGCCGGGCGGCCGCAAATAGGCGGATGGGGAACGAAACGAGCCCGAAGCTGAGATAACCTTTCCAGACAGAGGACGGCATATTTTATTTGCCTCCTACTCGTTTCAAGTCTTTCGACGCGACGAGTTCTCTCCGCATGCGCCGCCCGCCGAGCGCCTCCACTTGCAGCCGCAGAGCGGTGGGGAGCTTCGATGCAATCGAGGTCAGGAGCCGGTTTCGCCAACCGGGCACGACGAACAACCTGCGATCGCGCAATCCATTAAGCGATGCCTCCACCACTTCTTCGGCCGACATCCAAAAAGAAGACGGAGCCAGCTTTTCCCGGCTTACTTCCATGGTGTCGTGGAATTCGGAATACGTGTATCCAGGGCACAGCGCCTGCACCGTGACGTTTGACCGTAATGATCGCAACTCCAGATACAGCCCCTCGGTAAAAGTATTCATCCAGGTTTTGGTTGCCGCATAACTCGTCGCGCCGGGCATTCGGACATACGCCGCTACGGAGGAGATGTTGATCACCCCACCGAAATCGCGCGGCACCATGTTCCGCAGAGCCGCGTGGGTCAATCGCATCGGCGCCATGACATGCAGCTTGTGCATCTGATCCTGGCTTTCCAGCGATGCCTCCCAGAATAGCCCTTTGCTGCCGAATCCCGCGCCGTTAATCAGCAATCCTAAGCGCGGCTCGCTAGCCAGGTGTTCCGCTACCATCTCCACATCGCGTTCGAGCGCGAGGTCGGCCTGTAGCACCTCAACCGCGGATCCGTAAGTGCGGGTCAACTCGCTGGCAAGAGCTTCCAAACGATCCTTGCGCCGGGCGATCAGCAGCAAATCATGTCCCATCGCCAGTCTTCGGGCGAACTCCGCACCTATGCCGCTAGACGCACCGGTAATCGCTACTACTGTTTTTGCCATGCTAAGTTAGACTTCGCTCCCTACGGCGCTTCCGCCGGATCGGCCATCGGAATCGTGTGTTGCCGAGGTGTGCTTCCCAGGCTTATCGTCGCCAGGAATGGGCTTGTCAGTCTCTTCAATCTTGGCAATCTCTTCGCCAACGGGACTCGAATCCTCAGCGCGTGGAGGCTGGGCCGGATCCGCTATCGCGTTTTGATTATTCATGCTTAAACAGACTCGCCCAAATCTGTAAAGTTTCCTTCCCTTGTTATGTTGTTCCGTAACTTTCCGGCGCGAAACTCGTCCTCCTGAGCGTATGAATACTAGAACTTCACCGGGAATACGTGGAATACCGGATTGGAAAACGCTTCTGTCCTGCACAGGGCCGTGCTTGAGTATCTATTCGCCGATCCCTACAGAGCCTTCGGAACGGCACCTCTATGCCGTGCGTTGGAAGTCCGGCATCAAGGAACTGGAAAGCTCCCTGACGAAGCATAACTCCCCCGCGCTGGAGCTGATTTCTGAGATCTCCGACTGGGAACACACCTATCAGCCAGACGAGGCGCATGGCAAGAGCTTGGCGGTGTTTCGCTCAAAAGATATATTCCAACGCGTCTATCTGGAAGACAAGATAGAATGGCAAGCCGTCGCTGCCCCGCATTTCTACATCCGTCCGCTGCTGCCGGTGCTGGAGAAAGATCACGTGTTCTATATCCTGGCGCTGAGCCAGAAGGATACCCGGCTGCTGCGCTGCACGGCGGAGGGCGCAACGCCCGTGGAACTCGGTAAAGGAGTTCCCACCAGTTTCGACCAGTATCTGAACCTGGCTCAGCCTGACCATCTGCTGGAAAATCGATCGAGCGCCGGGCCGTCGTCGGGCAATAGCAAGGGCGTTCTTTTCGGCACTGCAAGCGGTTCGGAAGACAAGCCCGAACACATGAATCACTTCTTCAAACAGGTGGATAACGGTCTGAAGGAGCACTTGAAGCAGCACTCGGAGCCGGTTGTACTAATGGGCGTCGAGTATGAAATGGCTCTCTATCGGGTCCACAGTACCTATACCAATTTGGTGGAGGAAGGGATTCACGGAGCGGCGGGTAGCCTGAAGCTGGGGGAGATGGTGACGAAAGCTTCAGAAGTATTGGATCGAAGGCGGGCCAAGAAACTCGACGAAGTTCTGCATGAATACGAGCGAAGCGGCCAGCAACTGTTGACGAATACGGTCGCCGATACGGTATTAGCGGCGCATGACGGGCGGGTCCGTGTGCTGCTGATTTCCGCCAGTGGCCAGGAACAAACGGGCACCATCGATGAGGCCACGCACAGCGTGAAAATCCGCAAGGAAGATTCCCCCGATCAGGAAGATCTGCTAAACGATGCCGCGGCGCAGACCATCCTCCACGGCGGGCAGGTGCTGGTTACTCCCCAGGAAAAAATGCCTGGACAATCACCGTTAGCCGCAATCCTCCGTTTCTAAACTTATGCCGCCGGCGTCGCGCGCTGGCTCCGGCGGCAGACCCTTCGTGGACAGTAGTGTCCCAATATCGAACACCAAATAGCTACTGTTACAATCGGGATAATGTTTTCACGTTCTGCCTGGGTGGTTCTTTTCCCCTTTTTCCTATTTTTCACTCTTATCGCGACGGCTCAGACAATTGGGAGTGGAACCTCCGCCGAAAGTCTGATTGATGCCGACCATTGGAAAAGAGCGCGCACGATGGTCGAGGCCCGCCTGAAAGCGGAACCGAACGACGCTCACGGCGCGTTTTTGATGTCTCTAATCAAGTCGACGTTTGGTGACCAGCCAGCGGCGATTGCATTGGCCCAAAAGGCCGTTACCGCCGAGGAGCACAACGCTGAATTTCACGCTCAGTTAGCGCAAATGTGCGCCTATATGGCCGAAAAGCCGCCGATGACAAAGCAATACGGCTACATTCGCCAGATGAAGCGGGAGTTGGCGGCTACGTATGCCATCGATCCGAATCAGAACGACGCGCTTTTAGTAGAGATGATGTTCGCCTGGAAAGCGCCATTCCTGGCCGGCGGCGATAAGAAAAAAGCGCGTAACATCGCCGATCGACTGGTGTCTATTAATCCTAACTGGGGTTATCTGGCCCAGGCCCGGCTGGCGCAGGATACGCAGGATGACATAGCAGCCGAGCGGGCGCTGGTACAGGGAACGCAAGTTCTACCGCAAAATTATAAAATGCGATCGCTGCTGGCCACATTTTATTGCTGTGTGAGTAAGAACAAGCGCTATGATCTGGCCGAGAAATGGGCTCGAGAAGCTATAAAATTGGATCCGGGTCGGGCCACCGCGTATGTCGTCCTGGCCCATGTTTACGCCGCCCAGGAACGTTATCCGGATCTGGAAAGCACGCTCTTATTGGCGGACCGGAACGTCCCCGACGATCCCGCTCCTTATTACGCCGCCGGCCGGGAGTTGCTGGAACACGGGAAGGACCTTCATCGAGCCGAAATCTACCTGCGCAAGTATGCTTCGCTCGAACCCGAAGGCCGCGAGCCCACGACAGCCGAGGCCCGTTGGAGCCTGGGGCTGGTTTTAGAGAAGGAAGGACGGCCGTCCGACGCGGCCACTGAATTGCAATCCGCTATCCAGATTCAACCTGATTTTGAAGTTGCCCGAAAAGACTTGAAGCGCGTCCGCGGAATGTAATCTTTTGTCGATGAAGATCCATAACCAGACCCGAGTATTAATCGCCGACGACCAGCCCGACGTGCTGGAAGCACTGCGCCTGCTGCTTAAGGGCGAGGGTTATCAGATCGAATCCGCCGCCTCTCCGATGGCGATCCTGACCGCGCTCGAAGCCCGTGACTTCGACGTACTTCTAATGGACCTGAATTACACCCGCGATACGACTTCGGGGCAGGAAGGTCTTGATCTGCTCTCGCGGATTCAATCGATCGACGGCATACTTCCTATCGTTGTTATGACAGCTTGGGGGAGCGTCGAATTGGCAGTCGAAGCCATCCGCCGCGGAGCTCGCGATTTTATCCAGAAGCCGTGGGATAACGCTCGCCTGCTAACCATTATCAAGACGCAGGTAGAACTGAGCGATGCGCTTCGCCGTGGGCAGCGCTTGGAAGCGGAGAATCGTCTACTGCGCGCCGATGGACGGCCGACATTGATCGCCGAATCGGCCTCCATGCAACCGGTGTTGCAGTTGATTTCCCGTGTCGGGCCATCGGATGCCAACGTGCTGGTTACGGGCGAACCGGGGGTGGGCAAGGAAGTGGTGGCCCTTACACTGCACGCGATTTCCCTGCGCGCCACGCGGCCCATGGTGACCGTAAACGCCGGTGGACTGGCCGAAGGTATCTTCGAAAGCGAACTGTTCGGTCATGTCAAGGGCGCATTCACCGACGCCAAAATGGATCGTGTGGGACGCTTCGAACTTGCCGATGGCGGCACGCTCTTTCTGGATGAAATCGCCAACGTGCCGATGAATCTCCAGGCCAAGATGTTGCGCGTTCTGGAAGTCGGCGAGATGGAACGCGTGGGATCGTCCAAGACGCGGCGCGTCGATGTCCGGGTGATCTCCGCCACCAACGCGCTGTTGCCCGAAGAGGTCGCCGCCGGCCGCTTTCGCCAGGACCTGTTGTTTCGCCTGAACACGATTGAGATCCACATCCCGGCTCTGCGTGAGCGCCGCGAAGATATTCCCGTGCTGGCCACGCATTTTCTGGGCATCCACGCCAAGCGCTATCGCAAGGCTCTGCATGGATTCGACAACGGCGCGATGCAGGCCCTGCTGGAAAACTCCTGGCAGGGCAACGTACGCGAACTGAACCATGTCGTGGAACGGGCCGTGCTGATGGCCCAGGACAACATGATTCGCGCCGGCGATCTGGCGCTGCGGTCTGGATTTCAAGGCGCGCCGCGGATGGAAGATATGAGCCTCGAAGATGTCGAAGCGTTCCTGATTAAGAAAGCGTTGGCCCGCTACAGCGGCAATGTCAGTCACGCCGCCAATGCACTCGGGCTGAGCCGCAGCGCGCTCTATCGACGCTTGCAACGGTATGGTCTCTAGACCGTAATCGCCGCCGTCCCCGAAAGAGCCCTAATGCGACTGGTTCACGAACAGCGCGTCTTGATGTTAGCCCTCGCCGCGGGTTTACCCGGATCGCTTGTCTCGCTGGTTATTCTCTGGACCGGGGATTACTCGCCAAAGGTTCAGTGGACTTTCACTATCGTCCTTCTCGGCCTATGGTGGGGCTTCAGCTTCGCCGTCCGCGAACGCGTAGCATCGCCCCTGCGGACACTGGCAAATCTATTGGAAGCGATGCGCGAAGGCGATTATTCCATTCGCGCCCGTGGAGCCGACGATGAAGACGCGCTGGCCGAGGTGATGCTGCAGGTGAACGCCATGGGTGCCACGCTGCGGGCGCAAAGGCTGGGCGCCTTGGAAGCGACGACGCTGTTACGCAAAGTGATGGAGGAGATCGACGTCGCGGTTTTCGCCTTTGATTCCCAGCGCCGCTTGAAACTGGTGAATCGCGCCGGAGAGCGCCTGCTAGGGCAGCCGATGGAGCGCATAATGGACGCTCCCGCCGATTTAGTGGGGCTGGCGGAATGGCTGGAAGGCGACGTTACACAGGTGATGCAAACCACCTTTCCAGGCGCCGCGGGCCGCTGGAATATACATCGCAGTTCTTTCCGCGAAGGGGGGCTGCCGCACCAACTCCTGGTTGTGACCGATCTGACGCGGGCCCTGCGCGAAGAGGAATTGCTGGCTTGGCAGAGGCTGGTCCGCGTCTTGGGCCATGAGCTGAATAACTCGCTCACGCCGATTAAATCCATCGCCGGCAGTTTGGAATCGCTGCTGATTCGCGCGCCTCGTCCTGACGATTGGGAAGATGATATGCGCCGCGGTTTATCGGTGATCGCCACTCGGTCGGAAGCCTTGAGCCGCTTCATGGGCGCGTATGCCCGCCTGGCGAAGCTGCCCCGCCCGCAACTCGCCGAAGTCAGCGTCAGCGCGTTGGTGCAGCATGTTGTGAGGCTCGAAACGCGTCTCGCCCTGGAACTGGTGCCGGGGCCCGATATCGTTATTCAGGGCGATCGCGATCAGTTGGAGCAGTTGTTGATTAACGTAGTCCGCAACGGCGTGGACGCAGCTCTGGAGACGGGCGGCGGAGTGAAGGTGGGCTGGACCAGAAGCGGCGGGCAGCTTGAGGTTTGGGTGCAGGACGGCGGTCATGGATTGGCGAATACGGCGAACCTGTTTGTGCCCTTTTTCACCACGAAACCTGGTGGATCGGGAATCGGCTTGGTGCTCAGCAGGCAAATTGCCGAAGCCCATGGCGGAAATCTGACGTTGAAAAACTGGTACCCGGGCCCCGGCTGCGAAGCTCGTCTGTCACTACCTGCTGCCTGACACCTGCCCGACACGGCGGTCGGAGCAATCGCTAATACTCCCTTGAGGGCGGTCGATAAGACCCTCGTGAAGCTATTTATTCTCCAACTCCTCGCCGCCGCCGTGCTGACCGCGCAACCGGCACCGACTCTGACGCCTACTCCCGCCAGTCTGAACTTCTCCTGGCAAATCGGGACTGCCTTGCCGGCCGCGCAAACCATCGCCGTGCGGATTAGCGCCGGTACGCCCAATTACACCGTATCCATCATCGGAGTAAACGCTCTTTGGCTTACCGCAACCCCCGATAGCGGTAAGATGCCGGCAAGCTTGAGCGTGCGCGTCAATCCCACCAGTCTGGCGGTAGGGACTTATACGGCCGCGGTTGCAATCACCGTCCCCGGCGGAACGCTTCCTTTAAATATCCCGGTCAGCCTGGTGGTATCGTCGCCCCTTCCGACGCTGAGCGTTAGTGCTTTAACCGCGAGTTTCAGTACGACGCCCGGCGTACCGGTATCGCAGACTGTGCAATTGAGTACCAGCAGTGGACCGATCGCTTTTACCGCCGCCGGCGGCGCCACGTGGCTTACGGTATCGCCCGCCGTTGGCATCGTTTTGCCGGGGAGTCCTGTTACTTTGACCCTCACAGCAGATGCTTCTTCGTTGAACCCGCAGCCCGCGCCCTTCACCTCAAAGGTCACCATCGTCGCCAGTGGTGTACCCACCGCCAATAAAACGCAGAGCGTGGCAGTCGCCTTGACGGTTGCAACCGTCGCCCCGGCGATCGCCAGCATCTGGCCGGCGGGAGTACAGATCGGTTCGCCCGATACGACGATCACCGTGCGCGGCTCCAATTTCTACACCTCGACACTTGTGAAAGTCGCGGGCTCGGCAACAGCGCTGAAGACCACGGTTCTGAGTCCGACGATTATGCAAGCGGTAATTCCAGCGGCGTTGCTGACAGCCGCCGCGACGCTGAATGTCGTAGTGTCGAATCCAGCGCCCGGCGGAGATTCGCCGCCGTCTGGTTTCGTCGTATCGGCGAGTCCGATTGTGCAGGCTACCGTCAATGTCGCCAGCTACGGCGGCCCTGGAATCAGCCCCGGAGAACTGGTCACGCTATTCGGAGCTTCGATCGGTCCGGCGACACCGGCAGCAATGATTGTAGTGAACGGTTTTGTCGCCACAACTTCCGGATCCGTCACCGTCAACATCGACGGACAACCGGCGCCGATCATCTATATAAGCCAAAACCAGATTACGGTCCAGGTACCCTACGAAGTCACACAAGGTGTCGGGAAGAGCATCGCGATCGTCAATGGCGCGATCACCGCCACGGGTAGCGTCGACATCGTCGCCAGCGCCCCCGGTATCTTTTCCGTCGATGGCAGCGGACTCGGCCAGGCGGCGGCGCTGAACTATAACAGCGTCACCACTGCGTACTCGTTGAACGGTCAAGCTAATCCAGCGCACATCGGCGACACGATTGTGATCTATCTTACGGGCGAAGGGGATTTTGCTACCGGCATTCCTGCGCGCACGGGTCTGATCGTTCCGGCAACCCTGTCTCCCCTGCCGCAAGTAAGTCCGTTACCCGTCATCATGGTTGGCGGAGCTCCGGCCACGCTCGCCTACGCCGGTCCGGTCGTCGGTTCGATTCTCGGCTTGCTGCAGATCAATCTGGTCATTCCCACGGGTAGCGCAACCGGTCCGGCGATCCCCATTTCCGCGTCATTTGGGGGAACGGCGGCGCAAACTGGGATAACCATCGCCGTCCACCCCTAAGCGCGCCGGAGCGCGATAGCTCGCCAGTACCCCAGGCGGGCGGTACCTCTTGTTTATTGCCATCGCTGCCGAAAGTATGATGAAGTAAATAAGTTACATGCAGCGAAAAAGGAAGTTTATGAAACGCGTCGGTATTGTCCTGTGTACCCTGCTCGTTCTTCTCCTGGTGTCTTGTGGCAAGGATCAGGATAAGAAGTACGTTGAGAATGGAAATAAATTCTTTTCCAAGGGCAAGTTTAAGGAAGCCTCCATTATGTATCGCCGGGCCTTGCAAAAGAACCCGCGCTACGGGGAAGCTTATTACCGTTTAGGCCTTACCGAATTGAAGTTAGTGCAGTATGTGGAGGCTATCCGCGCCCTACGCCGGGCTGTGGAACTTCAGCCTGACAACAACGACGCTTCTTCCAAGCTTGCCGATATCTATCTCGCCGCCTATTTGTCCGACCCGAAACAGCCCAAGGCGATCTTAAAGGAAGTACAGGATTTAACCGACACACTTCTGAAGCGCGACCCGAAATCCTACGATGGCTTGCGCCTGGGCGGCTATTTGGCCCTCGCTCGCCGCGACATCCCGGACTCTGTTGAGAAATTCCGCGCCGCCAATCAGATCCGTCCCCTGCAGCCGGAGCTTGTCCTGGCTTTATATCAGGCCCTGGTCGCCAATAACAATGTCGAGGAAGCGGACACCCTCGCCAAGGGTCTAATCGCCAAGGAAAAAACCTTCGCGCCGATTTACGACGTAGTCTATCGCACCTACATCAGTCAGAAAAGAATGGAAGATGCGGAGAAGATTCTTCGCCTGAAAGTAGATAATAATCCCAAACAAGGCGGCTATCTGCTCCAGTTGGCCGCCTTTTATTATGCCGCCAATCGCCGCGCCGATATGGAGAAGGTCATCGAAAAGCTGTCTACCGATTCGGCTAACTTTCCCGGCGGGAAAATTCTAGCCGGCGACTTCTTCTTCCGCGTCCGCGAATTCCCTCGAGCGGAGCAGTTCTATCAGGACGGAACCAGAACCGCCCAAGGTAAGGAAAAGCTGCCGTATCAAAAACGGCTTGTGGAACTCTACGCGGTCCAAGGTAAGAACTCCGAAGCCAATCAGGCCGTCGAGGCAATCCTCAAGGAAGACCCTAAAGACGTCGACGGTATCGGAATGCGAGCCGCATTGCTGCTCCAGACTGGAAACCGGGAACAGATCCAGATGGCCGTGAACGACCTGCAGGCACTGGTGCAGCGCATGCCGGACAATCACCTGCTGCACTATAATCTCGGCCGCGCACTGCTCACCAAAGGCGATATCGATCCGGCCATCTTGCAATTCCAGGATTCGATCAAGCTCAGGCCCGACTTTACTCCGGCGAAGATGTTGCTCTCGCAAGCGGCTCTGACGAAGCGGGATTTCAGCAAATCCTTGCAGTTTTCAACCGATGTGCTGAACGCCGATCCGAATAATATGCAAGCCCATCTGGTGCACTCCAATAGCCTGCTCGGGCTGGGGGAAAAAGAAAAGGCGCGGCTCGAGTTACAGCAGGTTCTGGCCGCCAAACCGGACTCCGCCGACGCTCGTTATCAGATGGGCTACCTCGATTTCATGGACGGCAAATATCAGCAAGCCGCCGTAGCTTTCAAACAGGTGCACGACGATCATCCAGGCGATTCGCGCGGGCTGATCGGAATCGTCGAGACTGAGGTCGCGCAAAAGGATTATTCACAGGCGATTCGCACCATGCAAAGCGAACTGCAGAAAGATCCCAAGCGCAACGACTATCGTCTGGCTTTAGCCAACATCATGGTTCGCGGCGAGCAATACGACCCCGCCATCAAGGAATATAAAACCCTGATCGATTTGAATCCGAAGAGCTCCGACCTGTACCTGAAAATAGGGGAAACCTATCGCCGTAAGGGCGACCTCAATGCCGCCATCGATTCCTTCCGCAAGGCGAATCAACTTGCGCCAAATGATCCCAATCCCCTGCAGTTGCTCGCCCTGTTGCTGGAGGGTACCGGCAAACGAGATCAGGCGCGGCCGATCTACGAACAGATTCTTCGCATTCAGCCCGACAACGCTCCGGCTCTCAATAACCTGGCCTATATGAAAGCCGAGGAAGGAATCGATCTCGATCAGGCGCTCACATTGGCCCAACGGGCCCGCCAGAAAGTGCCGAACTCCAGCGATATTGCCGATACGCTGGGCTGGATCTATATCAAGAAAAACTTGAGCGATGAAGCGGTTCGCATCTTCAAAGGTCTCGTCGAAAAAGACCCGAAGAATCCAACGTATCGCTA
Source organism: Bryobacterales bacterium (assembly GCA_038239345.1). Classification (GTDB taxonomy): domain Bacteria; phylum Acidobacteriota; class Terriglobia; order Bryobacterales; family Bryobacteraceae; genus JBBSEX01. Next base: position 61,239 of record JBBSEX010000018.1, on the reverse strand, counting down.
CCATCTCGCCATGGCTTTATACCAAAAAGGCGATAAGCCGACCGCTAAGCGCGAATTGGAAGAGGCGGCGCGGAATGGCCCGTCGCAAGACGTGAGCGGCAAAATCAAAGATCTTATGCAAAAGGTTCAATAACGCCTGCTTGACGAAGCATCCGGCTGTCCCTTACGTTTTTCCGTTTGCCCTGTTCCTGTTTTTCCTGGGGCTTCAAAGCATCGTCAGCATCCCGGAAACGCTCGATTTTCCGATACGCCTCACCGTCCTTGCAGCTGCGCTGTGGTTCCTCTCGAGGAAGGTCATCGATTTTCATGTCAGCCGGCCGCTTACAACCGTGGGCATCGGCCTTCTCGTTTTCCTCATCTGGATCGGACCCGATACACTGTTCCCCGGCTACCGTCAGCACTGGTTATTTCAGAACGCCATCACCGGTTCAGTTCGTACAACCCTCTCCAGTAACGCTCTCGGCAATCCCCTGGTTCTCTGCCTGCGAGTCGTCAGGGCAGCGTTATTCGTTCCTATCATCGAAGAATTATTCTGGCGGGGATGGCTTATGCGCTGGCTCATCAACCCGGATTTTCAGAAGGTACCGTTAGGCTCCTACACGGCCCAAGCTTTCTGGATCAGCGCCTTTCTTTTCGCCGCTGAACATGGACCTTACTGGGAGGTCGGGTTGCTCGCGGGCGTCGTCTACAATTGGTGGATGGTTCGCACCAGGAGTCTGGGGGACTTGATCCTCGCGCATGCCGTAACCAACGGCGCGCTCGCCAGCTATGTCCTGGTCACCAAACACTGGGAGTTCTGGCTGTAATTCGCCCATCACATGCAAATTCTAAATTCGCCCGCGCCGTCGCGCGACGTCCGCATTGTCCTCTTTGATTTCGATGGAACGCTCTCCCTCATCCGTTCCGGCTGGATGCAACTGATGTCCGCCATGATGATGGAAGAGTTGATTGCCTTGCGCACGGGCGAGGACCGGGCCTTGCTGCTCCTCACCGTGGAAGACGTCATCTGGCGCCTGACCGGCAAGGATACGATTCTTCAAATGAGCGCTCTTGCCGATCTGGTGCGGGAGCGGAACGGCGTCGCCAAGCAGCCCCAAGCCTACCTGGAAGTTTTCGCCCTACGCCTGGCGAAAACCGCTGGCGCGAGAGTTGAAGAACTCCGCCAGGGCGCAGGACTCCCCGAAAAATGTCTAATGCCCGGAGCGCGAGCGTTCATCGAGTTCCTTTACAGCCGGGGCTTGCAACTATACCTTGCCAGCGGCACTGACGAGTCGGCCGTTCGCGAAGAGATGACGCTTCTTGCGCTGGATTCCTTCTTCGAGGGCCGCATCTACGGCGCCAAGCCTTCCGCTAACGGATTTTCCAAGCTGCAAATCATCCACCGGATCACCCATGCAATCGGGTTCGAAGCCCAACATTTGGTCAGCTTCGGCGATGGTCCCGCGGAAACGGAGAGCGTGCACGCAGCGGGTGCGACCACGGTTGGCATTGCCGGCCTTGAACCTGAGTGTCTCGAAATGGATCCTTGGAAATGCGATCGCCTTGCCGCTTGCGGCGCGGATATCCTTCTTCCAAACTTTCTCCATATGGAAATGTGGGCCGCAACCGTATTAGGATCCAATTACAAAATCTGAAATGCCTTCCAAATATACGATTTTTGATCGCTCTCGCCTGTTGATCAAACCACTAGCCGAACGCACACACGATCTACAACTGTCTCGTTGGCTGCGCCTCGACGAAGAAACACCCGCCTTCACTCATCCCGATCTCGCCCAGGTTGCGGCTCGCCTGCAACGCGCGAAAAAGACTGGCCCGGCGCGGATCCTGATGATGGGCGCGCATCTTCTCCGGGCTGGCGTTAACCGCCACATCATCGATTTGATGGAACGCGGACTCCTTACGCACATAGCCATGAACGGGGCCGGCGTCATCCACGATTACGAATTGGCTCGCATCGGCGCCACCACGGAAAGTGTCGATCGCTACATCCGTAGCGGGGAGTTTGGTTTGTGGCGGGAAACCGGTGAGTTGAACGACTGGATCCGCGAAGCTTCCGCGCTCCAATTGGGTCTCGGCGAAAACATGGGCCGCCGCATCGAAGAAAGTGGCTATCCGCATCGCGACCTGAGCGTTCTCGCGGCTGCCTACCGCCTTTCGGTGCCGGTAACGGTCCATGTTGGCGTCGGCTACGATATCCTTCACGAACATCCCAATTGCGATGGCGCGGCTCTGGGGGACGCAAGCTACCGCGATTTCCTGATCTTCGCCAGCGCAGTGGAAAATCTCGAAGGCGGTGTTCTGCTGGCTTTCGGCTCGGCCATTATGGCGCCGGAAGTTTACCTAAAAGCACTGGCCATGTCACGGAACGTCGCGCACCAGAATTCCCGCGTCATCCGTAACTTCACCACCGCCGTGTTTGATCTTGTGCCCATCCACGGTGACTTCCGCCGCGAGCTTCCGAAGTCGGATCCCGGCTATTACTTTCGTCCGCACAAAACCATCCTCGTCCGCACAATAGCCGACGGTGGAGAGAGCTTCTATTTTCAAGGCGATCATCGCGCCACTTTCCCCGCGCTGTGGCGCATACTGTGAAGGGAGTCTGCACCGTACCATGACTACCTCCCAAATACTGGACGCATTTCCCCGTTTGAACGCGTTGGTTGTCGGCGATGTTTGTCTTGATCGCTGGTGCCGTTACGATCCCGCGGCCAGCGAAGAGTCTCGCGAAACGGGTATCCGCCGGATCGGCGTTGTTTCCACCCAAGTCACGCCTGGGGCCGCCGGAACCGTAGCCAAGAATCTCTGCGCGCTGGGAATCGGCGGCGTAGCCTTGCTGGGGATTGTCGGCGAGGACGGCCATGGCTACGAATTAATGCGGGCTCTCGGTGGCAGTGAAATCTCCACCGAGCTCATCGTGCGCTCTTCTCTAATTCCAACGTTCACCTACACGAAGCTGATCAATAACGAAACCGGCAAAGAGGATCTGCCGCGCGTCGACTATATCTATTCGCACGCGCTGCCTTCAGCCGTCGAACAACAAGTCTCCGCATCGTTGCGAATGTTTTCCAGTCACTTTGATGTCATCTTCGTCTCCGATCAAGCCGAGACCGAAGCCGGCGGAGTTGTCACGCCGCTGATTCGCCAAACACTCGCCAGGATTGCAGAGGAACAGCCGGAGAAATTGATCTGGGTTGATTCGCGGCGGCGTCCTGAACATTTTCGCCGGGTGATCTTGAAACCCAATCGCGATGAAGCGGATGCGGCGTGTCTGCGGGCGTTCGGCGCAATCGATTACAAGCGCCTGCGGGAGTACACGCAATCTAAATTGTTGATTGTGACTTGCGGAGGCGAAGGAGCACTCGTCATCGACGACGCCGGCGAGACTTTGGTCCCGGGGCGCTCCGTCGGCGAACCAGTCGATGTCTGTGGAGCGGGCGACAGCTTTTCCGCGGGATCCGCTCTTGCCTTGATCGCCAGCAAATCTCCTGCCGAAGCCGTTGCCTTCGGAAATCTGGTCGCCTCCATCACCGTCATGAAACCGGGCACCGGCGTCGCTACTCCAGAAGAATTACTCGCCATCCAATGAACACGCTGGCAATCGATATTGGCGGCACAAAATTCACCGTCGCCCTCTTTGATAAAGATGACCGCATGGTGCGCCGCGAATCCACGCCGACCGATCGTGAGGGGGGGCGCGAATGGATGCTGGCTCAAATCGAAGCCCTGGCCACTCCTTGGAAGAGGGAGCTCGGCTTCGATCGCTGTGGCGTTGGCTTCGGAGGCCCAGTCGATTTTGAACGCCAGTGCATCGCGCTCTCCACGCACGTTGGCGGCTGGCAAGATTTCTCGCTATCGGAATATTTTCGCGAGCTATATAAGATTCCCGTCGTAATGGACAACGATGCGAACGCCGGCGCGCTCGGAGAGGCTCGCTTTGGAGCGGGCATCGGCTATCGCCCACTGTTTTACATGACGCTCTCCACCGGTATCGGCGGTGGCATCATTGTCGACGAGAGCATCTATCGCGGAGCCGATTCGTACGCCGGTGAAATCGGCCATCTCACCATTCGGCCCGGTGGCCCGGATTGCCTTTGTGGCTCCCAAGGCTGCTTCGAGCGCATGTGCTGCGGCTTGTGGATTGAAAAAGATTACGGAAAACCGGCAAAGGACATGATTGCCGACCCGGCCTTCGTCAATCGCTACGTAGTCGATTTGGCGCTGGGCTTGAAAGCCGCTATTATGCTGCTGAATCCCGCCAGGATCGTCATCGGCGGCGGAATCAGCAAGGCCGGCGACGTACTTTTCGTGCCGCTGCGGGCAGAACTCCGGCGCCAGATCACGGCATGGTCGCGCGCGAGAATCGACGTCGTTCCCGCGCAATTAGGGGATGATGCAGTTCTCTATGGTGCGCTCGCCCTCGCTCGCGAATAATTCTATCGGGCATCCCATATCGTCGCCGCGATGTAGCGCTCCGTTTCTTTTTGATCGTTGTAGTAGTACACCGATACAATCTTTCCATCGGCGCGTTGCACGGTGCGGGGATATCCCAAATCCCACGTCCCGGCATCGTCACGCAAAATGATTTCCTGTCCCCAGGTAATGCCACCATCGGCACTGATCCTTGCCCGCATCCCGTAGGGCGCCGAACGGTAGCCATAGGTGATGACAAGGCGACCGTCTTTCAGCTTGATCATACTTGGCGGATTTCCCACGGATCCGCCGGTGCTTTCCACGGCACGATTGAGGAACCTAAACGTTCTGCCGTTATCGTTGGTTACCCACGAATCGATGAAGTGATCGTCTCCTTCCTCGCGGCGAACAGTGGTTAGAATGCGCTTTGATGTAAGCCGTACGGATGAGGGCATGATGGAAAATCCCTTTGGCTCATCGCCCAGCCAGGACAGGAAATCCCATGTCTTTCCGCCATCTCTCGTTCGCGTGCAAAACACCCGTCCTTCCCGGCCGTTTTCTTTGGATGCCGTGATAAACGCCGTCAGTTCATGCTTGCCGTCAACAATGTAGTCGGTTCGCGCGGCGATTCCTTTCCGGTCGAACGTCGGCAGCTTATAGGGCCCCTCCCACGTCTTCGCGCGATCCTTGGAATAGTAGAAACGAGAGAAACCCTTGCTGCTGGAAACCATGCGCAGCGAGACGGCTGAGTTAGGAGCCTTGAAGTCCAGCCCGCCGGGACATTCAGTTCCTTCCCGTTCCTTCCCGGCGGCATCCAGGAATGAAGGCACTTCAATTTTCCACGTCACCCCGCCATCGGTACTTCGCGCGAATCGCAACACTTCGGGCTTCTGGCCGTCGATGGAATGTCCGTGTTCATTAACCTTGAAATAACCTTGTATAAATCCCACGACAATCTCGTCGCCCCACACCCATATCCCGTTATTAGCGGGCCATCCGCCGAAGCGTCCCGCTTCTTTATAGACGGTTACGTTTTGCGCCGCGAAAGCGGAAACGCATAGCATCAGCGCGCCAAACACTCTATGCATAGCTATCCTCGGCAAGCATGATATCACCATCCTTTAACGATAAAGAAGCGTTATTGGTAGTCAGCGGCGGCAAGCGCTGCTATCTTCGCCATCAGAGCGGCTGAGGCGTCCGGCGAGGCACGGGAGTCGCCAATAAATACAACCACCGATAACAATCCTTCATCCGGCGCGGTTAAGATTCCCACGTCGTTCGTCGCGGCGGTAATACCCAGCCATGACCCGCTAGAGCCGGTCTTATGGCCGATCTTCCAGCCCTTGGGCACACCGGCTTTTAAGCGGTTGGGGAAGGTCGCCGTTTGCTCCATAATATTCAGCACATAGCGGGTGGACGCCGGATTGAGTAGCATACCGCCGGCAAGTTCCTGAAGTAACGAAGCCATCCCGCGCGGCGTTGCGGTATCGCGCACATCTCTTTGGTACCGTCGATAGGCGGCCGTGCGTCGCGTCGCCGGTACGGCCTGAATCGCCCGCTCCAGCGTTTCTGGATCGACGTACTCCGGCCGCCACGTAAGACCGTCGATTTCAGTTTGCAGATGGCGTTCGTCACGGTCTAGCCGCACACCGTGAATACCCTTTCGTTCCAGGAAAGATTGTACTTCCATCGGTCCACCAAGCTTACGGATGAGGATGTCCACCGCCGCGCTATCGCTGTCCACTATGGCCCGCCGAACCAGATCGCCAACGGTTGTCCGATAGCCATCTTTTCCCACCAGAGCGGCAAGAGGTTGAACGAAAAGACTCAGGTCCTGCCGCTGTATCAGAATCGATTCTTCCAGCCGCCATCGCTGGCTGTCCACCGCGTCCATAACGGCCAGAGCGGCCACCAGTTTCATCACGCTTTGCAGGGAGAATCGTCGATCGCCGTTGATGCATGACGCGCCAGCGGAGTCGGCCACGCAGATCCCCACGCGCCCAGCGAAGCCGGCCGCGAGTGTTTTAAGATCACGCCGCAACTGCGCGTGCCGGAGCGATCCTGCTTCCAAGGTCAGAGTGCCTATCAGGATCAGAAAGGAAGCAAGGAGTGAATTCACACGTCGCAGTGTAACAGCCAGTGGGCCGCCACCGTGATACTTTTCGATATGCGTCTCTGTGTATTTTCCGGCTCGCGTCCCGGCCGCCGTGCGGAATATCTCGAGGCCGCGAAAACACTCGGCGGCTTACTTGCCGAGCAAGGCATCGGCCTCGTCTACGGCGGGGCGTCCGTGGGCCTGATGGGCGCCGTTGCTGACGCCGCCTTGGCGCGTGGGGGCGAAGTGATAGGAGTCATTCCCCAGCCGCTGGTCGATAAAGAGATCGCTCACAAAGGTCTTAGCGATCTGCGCATCGTTCGAACCATGCATGAACGCAAGGCACTGATGGCCGAACTCTCCGATGGGTTCATTGCCCTGCCCGGCGGCATCGGCACGCTGGAAGAAATGTTTGAAGTTTGGACGTGGGCGCAACTTGGATATCATCAAAAGCCCTGCGCGCTGTTGAACGCCGGCGGCTTCTACGATGGGCTCTCGGGCTTTCTTGACCATCTCGTACGGGAAGGGTTCTTGCAGCAAACGCATCGGGCAATGTTGATTACCGGGAACGATCCCCGTGTACTGCTTGATCGCATCCGCTCCTACACGCCACCCGCCTCTTCCAAGTGGGAGTAGCGCCCCAGTCCGGGTTCGGCTACCCTAGAGAAGAAAAAGCGAAACCATGAACCTCACACTCGGGTTTCCCGAATTTAGTCCTGAGCTCGCCCTCAGCCGCAAGGGTGGCCTTGAGGGCGCCATTGTCCGCTTCCAGCAGTGGATGCAGGATCCCGAATCGCCGGTTCGCGCGATCCGCCATGTGCCAGCCCGGCCCGGTGAATTCGCCGCCATCCCGGACACCGTCGCGGCCAACTTGCAGCGCGCTCTGCAGAGCCGGGGAATCGCGCAACTCTACACGCATCAACGCGACTCTTTCGACTACACAAACGACGGCAAAAATGTTGTAATCGTCACGCCCACCGCCAGCGGGAAGACTCTCTGTTATAACTTGCCGGTTCTGAATCGCATCATCCAGGAACCGGGCGCCAGGGCGATATATCTTTTCCCAACCAAGGCCCTGGCCGAAGATCAGCTTCATGAATTCCAGGCCGCGGTCGACGAAATGGGCTCGGACATCCGGGCATTCACTTACGATGGCGATACTCCGCAGGATGCCCGTAAGGCGATACGCGAGCGAGCTAACGTCATCCTCACCAATCCCGACATGCTTCATAGCGGGATTCTGCCGCATCACACGAAGTGGGCTAAATGTTTTGAGAACCTGCGTTACTTCGTGATCGACGAATTGCACTATTATCGCGGAGTATACGGCAGTCATCTGGGCAATCTGATTCGCCGTGTGAAGCGCATCTGCGAATTTTATGGATCGAAGCCGCAATTCATTTGCTGTTCCGCTACTATCGCCAATCCCAAAGAACTGGCCGAGGCATTGACGGAATTGCCTTTCGAGCTTGTCGAGCGCAACGGCGCGCCGTCGGGAGAAAAATATTTTGTCTTCTATAATCCGCCCGTGGTCAACCGGCAGTTGGGGATCCGCCGCAGCTATCTGCATGAGACGCGGCGCATCGCGCTCGAGTTCATGGAACGCAAGCAACAGACTCTGGTGTTCGCCAATAACCGGCTGGCTACCGAGATTCTTCTCAAGTATCTGAAAGACGCCTGCGCCAAAGGGCCTGTCTCCGCCGAATCGGTTCGCGGATATCGTGGCGGCTATCTTCCGCGGGAACGCCGTGAGATTGAACGCAAGCTACGCGATGGCGAAATCCGCGCTGTTGTCGCCACCAATGCCCTGGAACTGGGCATTGATATCGGCTCGCTGGATGCCGTTGTCATGGCCGGTTATCCGGGAACCGTGGCGTCAACATGGCAACGTGCGGGACGCGCGGGACGCCGCCAAACCGCTTCCATGGCCGTGTTGGTGGCATCCAGCGCGCCGCTTGATCAATACATCGTCGAACATCCGGAATACTTCTTCGATCGTTCACCGGAACACGCCCACATCAATTCCGACAATCTTGAAATTCTGATCGATCACTTGAAATGCGCCGCGTTTGAATTGCCAATTCGCGATGGCGAGAAGTTCGGGCCGCATGACACAGCGGACATGTGCCAATTTCTGGAAGAACTAAAATTGCTGCATCACTCGGCCGGGTCGTGGCACTGGACTTCCGATACTTACCCAGCCGACGCCGTCAGCCTGCGCGCTGTCACGAGCGACAATTTCGTCGTCGTCGACATTACCGGTGAACACAACGTGATCGCCGAAGTCTCGTTCCCCACCGCCCTGGTTACTCTGCATGAGAAAGCCATCTATCTTCACGAGGCACGCCAGTATCAGGTGGAGCGCTTCGATTACGATGGCCGTAAAGCGTACGTGCGCCGCGTCGATTGCGATTACTTCACCGATGCCATCGATTACACCCAAGTAAAAGAGTTGGAGGAATTCGACTCCACGCCCGTTGCGATGGCCAAGGCGGCGCATGGCGAAGTGCGCGTGAACACGCAAGTGGTGGGCTTCAAGAAGGTCAAGTTTTATACGCTGGAAAATGTGGGCGCCGGGCGCCTCTCCATCCCCGAACAGGAGATGCATACGACGGCATTCTGGCTGCACTTCCCGGAGAAATTTCTGGCGCAGTTTCCGGACTTGAGTCCCACCGATAAGCAAAATGGGTTAAGTGGACTCGGTAATGCGTTGCGCGCCATTGGTTCGCTGATGCTGATGTGCGATGGCCGCGATCTAGGCGTAGCATTGACCGAAGATATTTCGAAGGGTCTGAAACTGTTTGAGCCGGATTTGTTCCTCTATGATAACTATCCCGGCGGAATCGGGCTCAGCGCGCCGTTATACCGCCTTACGCCGAAGCTGCTGCGCTACGCCTCCGATATGCTGAACGCCTGCAAGTGCGAATCGGGATGCCCCAGCTGCGTAGGGCCAGTGGGTGAAATTGGCGACCGCGGCAAGGAAGCAGCCCAACGAATTCTCGCGGCACTACTGGGCTAATTCACCGGGCGATCGTTGTTCACCGCCGGGCGAATAAGAGTGCGGTCTTGTCGTTATCGATTAGTTTCCAGACGGGCGCTTCCCGCAGGCGATCGGCCAACAACGAGCCGGGTTCGATCATTACCATGTCCGTTTGGTAATCGTCGAGAGTTGCTTTCCATCCAGGACCGCCGTTCAGCAGCACTTGCACCCGCTGGAACATCTTCGCCCCGTAAAACGATCGATCATCGTAAAAGACACGCTGCCGTGGATAATTGCGAAATAAAAGATAGTCGGCCCATTGCTCGGTTGTGAACAGCCGGGCCGTTGCTAACTCAGGATGGCGCGCGGCCATCGCTACCGGAAACATTTTGTCGTCAAAGTCGGCCGGCCACTGCTCGCGTGGCGCCAGCACGAAGATAGCGGCCAGGCCCGCCAGGGCCCACAGGCTGTTTCGCGAAAACCCCGGACGCATGCCTTCGGAAAGATCATCCAGTATTCGTACAACGGATTGACGCGGCTGTCGCACTGCAAACGCGCGCCAGTAGATGGATAGCTGAACCGCGACGATCGGCGCAACGATCGCCACGAAGACCGTGCTATGGCGCACCGAGGTGAGTGAAGCATAGGCAAGACCCAGAATTAGTAGCGGCTCCACGAATCTTCTTTGCGCAATGAACAGTCCGCAAAGGGCGAGTCCCGCCAAGAGAAAGCCCATGAAGTAAAGTTGCGGGGACGAGCGAAACGTAGGAGCTTGGAATTCCTGAATGAGATCGGTCATTCCCGTTGCCTGAAAATAAGAGAGAATCTCCGTGTGCAGTTTCCATCCAAAAGGATTCACAAAGGTTGCGGCGGCGCAAGCAGCGCTGAGACCCACATAGCGTAATGTCGCCCGCAGAGAACCTTTTCCGGCTGCCCATTCGAGCGCGCTTCCCGCAACTACAACCCCGAGGTATGCGAAGAGGATCGCAAATCCGGGATGCAGATTTACCCACAACACAGTTAATGGCGGCAGTAACCAAATCCATCGCGTCGGCGTTTTGCCGGGGTCGCGATCCCTTGTGATTATCCAGGCGGCGATCGAAAGAAAGAGCAACGTAAACAGATGTGGCCGCGCGTGGTAGTGAATGGAAATCGCGTTGGATGCCAGCAGCGCCAACAGCAAGGCGAAGAGCGTATCGGCTCGGGAAGCGAGCATTGTTCGCAGCAGAACCGTGATCAGCGCGGCGATCAGGCAGCCGCACAGAAAGACAATACCTTTCAGGCCAAACGCGTGATCGAGCGCGGCGAAGACGACGCCCGTCCCCCATTCCACCGCCAACCAGGGCGCCCCGGGAAGCGTAAAAGAAAAAGGGTCGGTTACCGGTACCTGTCCGTGCTCCAGCACCCATTTTCCGACGGCCGTGTGAAGGGCGGCGTCACCGTCCCAAAGCAGCCGGCTCCAGCCAGTCTCCGCCGTCATGAACGACCAGGCAATTACCGCGAGGAAAAATACATCGCACAGGGAAGGGGTGAAAATATTTCGCAGCCAGGATCGTTCGCTGTTAGATGACATCGGCAAAACTCTTCCGCACCTTGTGAAACCAGGCATAGCCGAGAACGCAGAAGACAATCGACAGCACCCAGAATTTCAACATCGGGCCAAACTCCGGAGCATGCCCTTCCAGCAGCACCGCGCGATAGGAACGCACCAGGGTGAACATCGGATTCTTTCCCAGAATCCATAAATATTCCTTTGGCAAGCTGATTTCCGGATAGCAAATTGGCGTCGTGAAAAACCACAGGGTCAGCACAAATCCGATGAGTTGCCCCAAGTCCCTCATAAACGCCCCCAAGGCCGCCAGGAACCAGCAGAGCCCAAGCGTAAACAGTACCTGCGGGACGATCAAGAGTGGCAGCCACAGCACCGATAGAGGAATGGATCCGCGGGCGATCAGCAGGAAGGCGATAAAGATTCCCAAGCCGAAAATTTCGGTGACGAATCCGGAAATCACCTGATTCACCGGCAGCGTCTCCAGCGGAAATACGAATTTCTTTACGAAGCTTCGATACTCTAAAATCACCGAAGGCGCGCGGCCTATCGGTTCACTAAACGCCAGCCAGGGCAGCATGCCGGCAAGGAAATATAGCGTAAATCCGGTTCGGCTCGGATCGGCCGCGAACTGCGTTTTTTGAACGACGCCGAAAACGAAAAAGTACGTCGACATCAGCAGAATCGGATTGATCACCGTCCACAGGACATCGCCGAAGGATCCACGATAGCGCGCCAGAATATCTCTGCGCACCATTGAGCGGATCAGCTTGCGGTTTCGCCAAATACTTTTTACCGGATATTCGAAAGCTTTGGGAATCGACCGCAGAAAATTCTTCCAACCAAGCGCGCGCAACGTCGTTACAGATGTATCCTCGATCGTCGCGACCCCCGCGGTGACGGTTGCGTCGATAAGAACGAAGGGTGTACCGTTCGCGTAGAACCAACCGGATGTGGGGTGAATTGGCGATACGTACACGCGGTACGGCCCATTCTCGGCGGGCAATTCAATGCGAAGATTTACGTCGGTGGATTCGCCAGGGTTCAAGTCCGCTGGGAGCGCGGTCCATTCGCCTTCGAAAATAAATGTTCCGCCAACAGGATCGTAGATCTGCCACCCCAGCAGCAATCCGCCGTCGCTATGCCAGGCAGTTGACGACTGATTTTTAATCCTAAAATGAACCACCAGAGTACGCTTTGACTCCACGCCGGAACGTAGATCCTGATAGCGCGCTTTCATATGTGATGAAGATTGACGGGCAAACTACAGATTGTCCCATAGTCGCCGATTGCCGCTCCGTCTGGTAATTGTCCAGCGGTTCGGCCCGCCGATCAGGAGGATGGCCTGTCCGACATCGTCATGGTACGGGGAGCTCGCCAGCTTCTTACGCTGCGAGGCCCCAGTGGCCCACGCCGTGGTACCGCGCTTAACAATCTCAGCATCATCGAGGATGGTTCGCTACTGTTGGCGAACGGCATCATTATAGAGGCCGGACAGACTCGCAGAATTGAAAACCTGGCGTCGGCTCGGGGAGCCAAAGTGATCGCCGCCGAAGGACGCGTCGTGATGCCGGGCTTCGTCGATAGTCATACCCACCTGGTCAGTGGCCCTCCGGCATTCGCGCAATTTGAGCGGCACATCGACGCGCCCGTTCCCATCGATGCAAGCATCGCGCTGGGAAATATTTCCGCGGTCCGAAGCGCATCGGCCGCGTCCTTGCGAATTCGCGCGGCGCGGGTGATTCAGGATGCCCTGCGCCATGGAACTACTGCTCTCGAATCCAAAACGGGATCGGCCTTGGATGCAGCCGGCGAGCTAAAGCTACTACGGGTACTTGCCGCCGCGAAGAACGCGTCTGTCGATCTGATACCCACTTTCTTCGCCGCCAACACGACGCCTCCGGAGTTTGCAGGCCGGCCAGACGACTACCTCGACTTTCTGATCGGCGATCTTCTACCCGTTGTAGCGCGGCGCAAACTGGCCACCATCGCCGACGTCTGTTGCGACTCCGGCGGATTCACGCCCGCGCAGTCGGCACGTTATCTGGAAGCCGTCAAGCGACTGGGCTTGCGAACGAAAATGCAGACCGGACAATTTGGACAATTGCTCGGGGTAGCCCAAGCCATCGAGAGTGGCGCTCTCAGCGTCGACCGTTTGGATCATGCCACCGAAGAGGACGTAGACCTGCTTGCCGGGTCGGCTACGATAGCTACATTGACACCGGCAGCGACATTCCATCTAGGCGTCGGACCCTACGCCCCAGCGCGAAAATTGATTGATGCCGGCGCCGCCGTTGCACTCGCCAGCGGCTACCATCGGGTTACTTGCCCCACCGCGAATATGCAAATGGTGCTCGCCTTGGCCAGTCGTGAATTGCGGATGATGCCTGCCGAGACCATTGCGGCCGCAACCATCAATGGCGCCCACGCGCTCGGGCTAGGGCGCACACTCGGATCGCTTGAACCCGGTAAACAGGCCGATGTTTTGATTCTGAAAGTAGGCGACTATCGCGAGCTCTGCTACACCTTCGGTCATAATTTGGTGCGCACCACAATCAAGCTCGGGCGTATCGTGGCCGAAGAAAGCCAGCCCGAGTGACGCGGCAATTAGTAGAGTGCGTGCCCAACTTTTCGGAAGGCCGCGATCTTTGGAAAGTGGACGCAATCGTCGCCACCATCCGCGCTATTGCCGGGGTTGAATTACTTGGCCAGGAGTCGGACTTCGATCACAATCGTTCCGTCGTCACGTTCACCGGCGAACCTGCGGCCGTCGGCGAAGCAGCGCTGGAAGGCGTGCGGAAAGCGGCTGAGCTGATCGATCTGAATCGTCACACCGGCGTACATCCTCGCATCGGCGCGATTGATGTACTTCCATTCATCCCGCTTGAGGGCATCACGATGGGGGAATGCGCGGCCCTGGCCAGACACGTTGGCGAGGAAATCTGGCGGCATACGCAGATTCCGGTCTACTTTTACGAGGCTGCAGCGGACGATCCTAAACGCGCGGGCCTGGAAATTATTCGCCGGGGCGGCTTTGAAGCACTACGCGAACAGGCGCTGCTGGATAGCACCCGCCGTCCGGATATCGGCGGACCCGGCCTGCACCCGACAGCCGGCGCGATCGCCGTGGGAGCCCGTCAGATTCTGATTGCCTTCAACGTGAATCTGAAGAGCCAGGATTTAGAGGCAGCCAAGGAAATCGCCCGAAAAATACGCCAATCCTCCGGAGGACTCCCCCACCTCAAGGCGATGGGCGTCCGCTTGGAATCGCGCAACTTGGTACAAGTCTCGATGAACCTAACCGACTATCGGGTCACTCCGCTGCACGTCGCGTTTGAAGCGGTTCAAACTGAGGCCAGGCGGCTGGGAATCGGGATTGAAGAAAGCGAACTGGTTGGCTTCGTTCCGCGAAAGGCGCTGGAACAGTCAGCCGCCTACTTCCTCCACTGTCGAACGATCCGAATTTCGAATTTGCTCTGATCGACGTCCCGATTGCCAACCGGTTGCGATAGGTAGCCGATTTCGGTCCACAGGTAGTCTATTGACTCTCCTTCCAGGTCGAGTACAATTTGGATGTCTTCCAAAATTCAAAACGTGAGCGGTCAATGATGTTCAAAACAAAGAAATCTCGGCCTGATGTGGCGGCCGCTGCGAAAACCTACACAAGTAGTGAAGTTGCGCTGATCGCTGGCGTTAGCTTACGCCAGTTGCAATGGTGGGATGAGCGCAAGGTTGTTTCCCCGAGGCATGAGGGGCATCGCCGCGTTTACCATCCGGAAGAAGTAATCGAGATTACAGTGATTGCGGAGCTTCGGCGCAAAGGCTTCTCACTGCAGAAAATTCGCCGCGTTCTCCGATTTCTGCAACGGGAAATGGATCGCCGCCTGAGCGATGTGCTCGGTGCCGCCTCGGATTTGTACCTGGTCACGGACGGCAAAGTGATCTACTTGGAAGACCAAAATGAGCGGATCATCGACATCTTTAAAAACGCCCGGCAACCGATGTTCCTGGTTTGCGTCACCGATCAGGTCCGGCGGTTAGAGTCGTCGCCGAAGAAACCGGCTCGCACGGAAACGCTTCCGGCGGCACGCAAAGCGCGAGCTGTGTAACAATACGTTAATTTTAGCTAGCGAAACCCCGATTCTATCCGAAGAGTCTTATATAGCAGGGACCTTCGGAGGCCCCGGCCAGTGTTCTCTCAAATTATGCAAATTATAGTTTTGGGGCTTTTTGCGGCGATCGTAGCGAGTTCATTTGTCTTATATCTGTTTTTGTCCTCACGACGAAAACAGGACGAGCTAACCGCTCGGATGGCAGATGCGCTTTTTGCTTTCGATCACGCATTATCGGGGATTGCGCGGGTGAATTTAGATGGTGTTTTCGTCTCTGTGAACAGAAAGTTCGCCGAGTCTGCCGGCAGCACGCAGGAATTGTTGTTGAAGCGCGATTGGCGCAGCTTCATACACCCGATGTCCCTGGAAAATGTGGAGAGCGGCTATTCCCGCATGCTCCTGGGCGGCCCCGTCAATTTGCAAGTGCAATGTTTGCGGCCCGATCAGGTTGTTTGGGATGCGGAGTTGTTGTTAACGCCCGCACAGGACCGGAGTAATCGGATCATTGGGCATTACTGTTTCACGCTCGATATCACGACGCAAAAGGAACTCGAGCGAACGATTGAGGCGCTGCAGTCCACGTTGGTAGAAAGTGCTTGTATCGACGAAGAACTGGCCAACCGCCGGGTATCGCGTTAAATTACGGCGCTAAGTTACCCCGTCAGATCAAGGCGTAACCACCATCTGACATTTGCTACTCAGTTGAATATTGTTTGGAACCACAAAATCCATTAAGGGAAACTGGATATAGTTCACCTCAACGGTAACTACGCTCCCTGGCGATTTATCCGGCGGATTCCAGGTAGTGCTTACCATCAATTGCTTAGGATCTAGATTTGCGGCTTCGCTCACTGCAAAACGAACCACTTCTTCCGAACTTGCCTTCAGGTGCGAGCTGGCATATCTCGTCGCACTGCGGGAAATTTGGGAAACAGTGTTATAAGCATAAGCGATACGCGAAAGTTCAATCACCCCGCCAATGAGCATCGCCGAGCCAAAAAGGAACAATAAAGATTCCAGCATGGTATGGCCACGCTGACCTTTCCTTCTCTTTGGACTAGGCATTTTCATTGGGTCTCAGAGCGATTGTTTTGGATATTCAATCAGCCCTGAACTACTTTAAAGCGCCTTGCCCTTTTAGACAATAAAGCATTGGTACTGAAATTTTCAAACGGTAATGCTAGTACGATGTAGTGATTGCCAGTCCCCACATGGGGGTTGGGTGAGGCTTTTTGCGCTCCGCCGCATCTAAAGATTCATTAACCTTTCACAGGAGGGGTGAACCGGCAGTCGTAATATAGATACTGGTGGGAGCGAAGAATCAGGCCGCTCGACTGCCGCCTGTTTGGCCAACGCCTTCGTAGAGTGCGGCCAACAGTGACATCTTAGGAGAATACTTGATGCAAGCCGCGACCCCCGCTTCCGACCTACAACTCGACTGGTTAGCGATAAACACGATTCGTACCCTATCCATGGATGCGGTTCAGCAGGCCAATTCCGGCCATCCCGGCACTCCCATGGCAATGGCCCCGGTCGTGTATACCCTCTGGCAGGACTTCCTTCGCTTCGATCCGAACGACCCCATCTGGCCCAATCGCGACCGGTTCGTGCTTTCGGCTGGCCATGCATCGATGCTGCTCTATTCGATGCTGCATCTGACCGGCACAAAGTCGGTTAATCCGAAATACGAAACGCTCGGCGATCTTGCCGTGACGCTCGACGACATTAAACATTTCCGCCAGCTCGATAGTAAGTGTCCGGGTCATCCCGAATACCGGCTGACGTCGGGTGTGGAAACAACAACCGGTCCCCTGGGTCAGGGTGTGGCCACCAGCGTTGGCATGGCAATCGCCGAACGCTGGAAGGCCACGTATTTCAATCGCGACGGTTTCGATCTCTTCAATTACAAAGTCTATTCGCTATGCGGGGACGGCGACATGATGGAAGGCGTCTCCAGTGAAGCGGCGTCGCTGGCGGCCCATCTGAAGCTTTCCAATCTCTGCTGGATTTACGATAGCAACCGCATCACCATTGAAGGCTCAACCGACTTAGCTTTTAGCGAGGATGTCGGAGCGCGTTTCCAGGGTTATGGCTGGCATGTGCTGCATGTCTCCGATGCTAACGATCTGGAGGCGTTGAGCGCCGCGCTGGAAAGTTTCAACAGCACGACGGACCGGCCGACGATGATCATCATCCATAGCCATATCGCCTTTGGCGCTCCGCACAAACAGGACACTAAGGAAGCGCACGGCGAACCCTTGGGCGAAGAAGAAGTCCGGCTCACAAAGAAAGCCTATGGCTGGCCGGAGGACGCAAAGTTCCTGGTGCCCGACGGTGTTCGCGAACGCTTTCAGGAAAAAGTGGGTGCCCGCGGCGCGAAGCTGCAAGCTGAATGGCATAAGCGATTCGAGGAATATAAGACGGCTCATCCAGACCTGGGCGATCATCTGTATCGGATGGAGCATCGCCAGCTTCCCGATGGTTGGGACAAGGGCCTTCCCGTCTTCCCGGCCGACCCTAAAGGCATCGCCAGCCGCGATTCGTCGGGCAAAGTGTTGAACATTCTGGCGCAGAATATCCCCTGGTTGATTGGCGGCGCGGCCGACCTGGCTCCTTCCACTAAAACTCGCCTTACCTTCGAAGGCGCCGGCGATTTTGAAGCCACTAACTATGCCGGCCGCAATTTTCATTTCGGCATCCGTGAGCATGCAATGGCAGCGGCAATTAACGGCATGTCGCTTTCTAAAGTTCGCTCCTTCGGTTCAGGCTTCCTTATTTTTAGCGATTATCTGAAGCCATCTATGCGCCTTAGTGCCCTAATGGAAATTCCGGTCATTTTCATCTTCACGCACGATTCCATTGGCGTCGGCGAGGACGGTCCGACGCACCAGCCTATCGAACAGCTTGCCGCCATGCGCTCCATACCGGGCCTTTATGCCATTCGTCCGGCGGATGCGAATGAAGTGGTGGAGGCGTGGCGGTTTGTCCTTCAGTTACGCCATCATCCAGCGGCGTTGATCCTCAGCCGTCAAAATTTACCCACGTTCGATCGTAGTAAATACGGAGCGGCGGAAGGTCTACAGAAGGGAGCCTACATTCTCGCCGACGCCCCTAACGGGAAGCCCGAAGTACTTCTGATGGGTACGGGAAGCGAAGTATCGCTGTGCATCGAAGCGTACGAAAAATTGTTGGCTGAGGGGATTGCCGCCCGCGTTGTGAGCATGCCTTCGTGGGAACTGTTCGAAGAACAGAGTCCGGAATATCGGGAAAGCGTCTTGCCGCAAAACGTCACGGCTCGCGTTTCAGTCGAACAAGCTGCTTCCTTCGGGTGGGCCCGCTATGTCGGATCCACCGGCATCACCATCGGAATGTCTTCTTTTGGCGCATCCGCTCCTCTAAAAGAACTCCTGAAGAAATTTGGATTTACGGCGGATCATGTTTATACCGCCGCGAAAAAGCAATTGGGCAAGTAAAGGCTTCGATCCGGAAACGCCGATATGAAAATCGTAATGGGTGGTGACCATGCGGGCTTCGATTTGAAAAGCTCGCTGGCGGAGTACCTGATTGGCTTGGGCCACGAGATAGTCGATGTCGGCGCGTACGGCTCTGCCGAGCCGGACGATTATCCCGATTACGCCGAGAAACTCGCGCCTCTGGTGCTCGATGGCCAAGTGGATCGGGGCATCCTGATTTGCGGCAGCGGAGTAGGAGTGTCGGTCGCCGCGAACAAAATTCCCGGGATCCGCGCCGGTCTGTGTCACGACACTTACTCCGCTCATCAAGGCGTCGAACATGACGATATGAACGTTCTGGTTTTGGGCGCGCGCATCGTCGGGTCGGAATTGTCCCGCGATCTGGTGCGAGCCTTTCTCGGCGCGAAATTTACTCACGAAGAACGCCACCAACGGCGTCTCGATAAAGTCAAGGCTATCGAGGCGCGCTATTCAAGAACTTACTAGAGAGGCAACAGCAGCATGACCACTCCAGCTACCACGAAATTGAATGCCGTCCAGGAGCTTCACGATTACGGCCAGTCCGTTTGGCTCGATTATATCCGCCGCTCCCTCATCGATAGCGGGGAATTGAAACGCTTCGTCGACGAAGACGGCTTGCGCGGGATGACTTCGAATCCGGCGATCTTCGAAAAAGCGATTACCGGCAGCGGCGACTATACGGCGGCGTTAGAGGAACTTCAGAAAGACGCGAAGCTCGACGCGAAAGCAATCTTCGAACATCTTGCCATCCGCGACATTCAGGACGCCGCCGATGTTTTGCGCGGAGTCTACGACACGTCCCGGCAAACCGACGGGTTCGTCAGTCTGGAGGTTTCGCCGGCGCTGGCGCGCGATATGCAAGGCACAATTGAGGAAGCCCGCCGCTTGTGGAAGGCCGTCGATCGTCCCAACGTGATGATTAAGGTGCCCGGTACCGCGGAAGGCGTCCCGGCTATTGAACAGCTAACCAGCGAAGGCATCAATATCAACGTCACACTCCTGTTTTCTCAGGAAGCATATGAGCAAGTTGCCGGCGCTTATATGTCGGGCCTGGAAAGATTGGTAGCCGCCGGTGGCGACCCTCGAACGGTGGCCGGTGTCGCTAGTTTCTTCATCAGCCGGATCGATTCATTAATCGATTCGATGCTGGAAGCGCGCCGCAAAACCGCCCTGACTGACGACGAAAAATTGGCGATCGACAAAGTGGAAGGCAAAGTGGCCATCGCTAATGCCAAGCTGACTTACGCCCGTTTTGAGTCGTTGTACACTTCCGCGCGCTGGCATAAACTACTCGAGAAAGACGCGCAGCCGCAACGACTTTTGTGGGCCAGCACCAGCACGAAAAACTCTAAATATCGCGACGTAATGTACGTCGAGGAATTGATCGGCACCGATACCGTCAATACGATGCCGCCCGCCACGCTCGATGCCTATCGCGCTCACGGCAAGCCGCGCTACAGCCTGGTAGAGAACGTTCCCGCCGCCCAGGAAGTGATGGACGGCTTGGCTCAGGCTGGCATATCGATGAAGGAAGTAACGGAAAAACTGTTGGCGGATGGTTTAGAGCTCTTTGCCGAAGCGTTTGAAAAATTGCTTGCGGCAGTGGAGCGGAAGAGTGAGAAAGCATCGTGAGTTCCCCTCGAACAATGACCTACTCGCTGCGCCCCGATCTGGCGGACGCGGTCAAGGCATCGCTCGCCGATTGGCAGTCCAAGGCGAAAATGAACAAGCTCTGGACTCGCGATGCCACACTCTGGACCGGCGATGACGAAGGCAAATGGCTGGACTGGCTGACCATCGTCGATGACCAATTGGCCAACATCGGAAGTCTGACGAAGTTCGCGGCGGAGATCAAAGCGGAAAATTTCGAGCACATCCTGCTGCTTGGCATGGGTGGTTCCAGTCTCTGCGTCGAAGTGATGGAATTGACCTTCGGCAAACAGAGCGGATACCCTGCCCTGCACGTCCTTGACTCGACCGACCCGGCGCAGATCCGCGAAGTGGAAAGCAAAATCGATCTCGCGAAAACGCTGTTCATCGTCTCCAGCAAATCCGGCAGCACACTCGAGCCGAACATTTACATGCAGTACTTCTTCGATCGCCTGAAGCAATTGAAAGGCGATAAGACGGGTCGCCAATTCGTGGCCGTAACCGACCCTGGATCGAAGATGGATAAAGTCGCCCAGGAGCGCGGATTCAGAAATATCTTCCACGGCGTGCCTGGCATCGGCGGTCGCTATTCGGCTCTCTCTAATTTCGGGATGGTCCCTTCGGCGGCCGCTGGTATCGATGTGAAGAAGTTGCTGGATCGGGCCGAAGAAATGGTTCGCGCCTGCGCCGATACAGTTCCGGCCGAGGAAAACCCAGGACTGGTTTTAGGAACGATTCTGGGCGTGCTGGCCAATCACGGACGCGACAAAGTGACGCTCATCGCATCGCCTGCGATCGCCGATCTGGGAGCTTGGATGGAACAACTGCTGGCGGAATCCACCGGCAAAATCGGTAAGGGTTTGATACCGGTAGATCGAGAGCCGCTGGGCGCCCCCGCGGTATACGGAAGCGACCGTGTCTTCGCCTATTTGCGCTTCACCTCTTCGCCCGATGCGGCGCAGGAAGCGGCGATCATGGCGCTCGAATCTGCCGGGCAACCTGTGGTTCGAATCGAGGTCGGCGATGTCTACGATGTCGGGAAAGAATTCTTCCGTTGGGAAATCGCGACAGCGGTAGCCGGCGCGATCATCGGGATCAACGCTTTCAATCAACCTGACGTCGAGGCCAGCAAGATCGCCACGCGCGAACTGACTACGGCCTACGAAAAGACGGGCTCGCTTCCCCCGGAGGTTCCCATTCTGACCGATGGCGACATTCAATTATTCTCCGATGACCGCAACGCCGCGGCTCTCGCCCAAGCGGCCGGTAGCAACCGGACACTGGCGGGCTACATCAAAGCGCATCTGGATCGCGTTCATGATGGCGATTACTTCGCAGCGCTTGCCTACATCCAGATGAATGCCTCGCACGAGAAGACGTTGACCGATCTTCGGCAGGCGGTTCGCGACCGGAAGCACGTCGCCACTTGTGTGGGTTTCGGCCCAAGATTTCTGCATTCCACCGGGCAAGCCTACAAGGGTGGACCGAATAGCGGAGTTTTTCTGCAGGTGACGGCCGATGTCGCCGAAGATCTTCCCGTACCCGAGCAGAAGTACACATTCGGCACCGTGAAGGCGGCCCAGGCTCGCGGCGATTTTCAGGTCCTGGCCGATCGCGGACGCCGCGCTTTACGCGTTCATCTGCCCGCCAACATCGACGCCGGTCTTACGAAATTAGAAGAAGCAGTTCGCCAGGCATTGCGATAAAAACAGGAGAAAATACCGAGAATGGCGGAGACAAAAGAAATCAAGCCAGCGGGACCGTCGGTGATGGCGATCTTTGGCGCGGCTGGCGATCTGACGAAGCGGCTCTTGATTCCCTCTCTATACAACCTGAGAAAACAAAAGCTGGTGCCGGATGAGTTCGCCATCGTGGGCTTCGCAAGAACCGCTTTGAGCGAGGAAGAATTTCGCGAGCGGATGGAGGAGGACGTCAAGAAATTCGTCGGCGCCGACGCCGATACTTCGGTAATTTCCTGGTTGATGGAGCGCTTGTATTACATTAAAGCCGAGTTCCATGACGAAGATGGCTATCGGCGTTTGAAACAAAAACTGGAAGAATGTGACAAGACTCACCAAACCAAAGGCAATTACTCGTTCTATTTGGCTACCGCGCCGGAGTTCTTTTTAGAAGCCACGCAGCACATCAATAAAGTAGGACTCTTTCAGCAATGCGATGGTTGTTGGCGTAGGCTGGTTGTGGAAAAGCCCTTCGGCCATGATTGGGAAAGCGCGCGCCAGCTGAATCACGATCTGGCGGACTTGTTGCGCGAAGATCAGATCTTTCGCATCGATCATTACCTGGGTAAGGAAACGGTCCAGAATATTCTGGCGCTGCGCTTCGCCAACGGCATCTTTGAGCCCATCTGGAATCGCCGCTATATCGATCATGTCCAGATCACGGTGGCGGAGACAGTGGGCGTCGAAACGCGAGGCGGATACTACGATACTGCCGGCGCTCTGCGCGACATGGTGCCCAATCACATTCTGCAATTGATCTCCCTCACGGCCATGGAACCGCCTATTTCGTTCGCGGCCGATCCGGTGCGGAATGAGCAAGTAAAGGTACTGCAGGCTATCCGGCCGATGAAGGCCGAGGATGTTTCCAGCAACGCGGTGCGCGGCCAATATGGGAGTTCCAGCGATGGCAAAATGCCGGCCTATCGATCTGAATCGCGGGTCTCGCCGCAGTCGATTACGGAAACTTTTGTCGCCGCGAAACTGCTGGTGGACAACTGGCGCTGGGCCGACGTTCCGTTTTATCTACGCACCGGCAAGCGCCTTCCCAAGCGAGTAACCGAGATCGCCATCCACTTCAAGCGCGCTCCGTTTTCCGTCTTCCGTCAAACCGATGTCGATCGTCTGCGGCGCAATGTCCTGGTGCTCCACATCCAACCCGATGAGGGCATCAGTCTTGGGTTTGAAGCGAAGATTCCCGGACCTGTCATGCGTCTTGGCGAAGTAGGATTGAAATTCGCCTATTCCGATTACTTCGGCAAGGAAGCGCGCACCGGCTATGAAACGCTGCTCTACGATGTCATGATTAACGATCCCACGCTGTTCCAACGGGCCGACATGGTGGAGTCCGGATGGGGCGTTGTCACCCCGCTGCAGAAGGCGTGGTACGGCGTGCCTGCGCCGGAATTGCCCAACTATGAGGCCGGTAGCTGGGGTCCGCAAGCCGCCGACGAGTTGCTTACGCGCGAAGGCCGCCACTGGCGCAAGATCGAATAGTTTTCGAGAATAATTTCCGAAGGAACCCGTAATGATTATCGCTGGCGATGTAGGCGGCACTCATGCCCGCCTTGGTATTTTTGAAACCGACGAGCACGCGAATATTCGCCAGACAGCTTCGGCTGAATACAACAGCAGCGCCTACCCCGGGCTTGGCGCGGTGGCCCGGCAATTCCTGGATGAGCATTCAGCCAGCGCCGAGATTTGCTGCTTTGGCATTGCCGGACCTGTTGAGAAAGGCCGTGCCCGTCCCACGAATCTCCCCTGGGAAGTGGACGCTAAGCAGATCTCCACCTTGATTGGAATGCCGGTTTTGCTGATTAACGATCTGGTGGCAAACGCCTATGGAGTGGCTACCTTGGGCCCCGAGGATATGGTGACGCTGCAGGAAGGAGTCGGCGGCCAGGAAGGAAACGCCGGCGTGATCGCGGCTGGCACTGGTCTGGGCGAGGCTGGTCTTTTTTGGGATGGCAAAATACATCGCCCTTTCGGATCGGAAGGTGGACACAGCGATTTCGCCGCACGTACTCCCCGCGAAGCCGCCATGCTGGACCATTTGCTTACACGCTTTGACGGGCGCGTCAGTTGGGAGCGAGTTCTTTCCGGCCGCGGTCTGGTGAATGTTTATGAGTTTCTGCGCGACACCAACCTCGGCGTCGAAAGTCCGCAGCTCGCCGAGCTAATGCGCCAATCTGATCCGTCAGCCGTAATCTCTCATGCCGCGCTCGAAAAAACGAGCGATATTTGCCGGCTTGCCCTGGACATCTTCACCGCGTGTTACGGGGCTGAGGCAGGCAATATCGCTTTGCAGGTAATGGCCGTGAATGGAATGTATGTCGGCGGCGGCATCGCTCCAAAGATCATCGAAAAGTTGAAATCCGGCGTGTTCATGGAAGCTTTCCGCGCGAAAGGCCGCCTGCGTCCGTTGATGGAGCGCATTCCGGTGCATGTGATTCTGAATGAGAAAACGGCTCTCCGTGGCGCAGCCCGCTGCGGTGCCTTGGAACTGCTCAAGAAGTCCTAAGGGTCTGGTATCGCGGCTTCTAAACGTTTATTCCAGACTTCATCGGACTCGATAGATACCGCGCCCGCACCTAGAATCGCTCTGAGGAATTCCGGACTGGCGTTGCGGGCCCCAAAAACATTCGCCAAGCGAAACGTTCCCATGCCGTCCGCTCGAACATTGCTCAAATCGGCATAACGCAGATCGGCGCCCCGGAAATCCGTCCAAGAGATATCCGCTCCACCTAGATCGGCATTCGATAAATCCGCTTCGTCCAGCGTGGCATTGCGGAGGATGGTCCGCCGTAAATTGCTCCAGCGAAAATTTGCTCCGCGGAGATTCGCAGTGGTTAGATCGGCATGCTGAAAGCTGCTTTCGCGAAGGTCGGCGTTGCGTAAATCGCTTCTCGCCAGCCGCGCTTCATCCAGCCGCAGGCCTTGTAGGAAGGCCCCGCCAAGATCGATTCCGATCAGCGGAACACGATCGCGATTCAGATCGCGCAGAGCTTCGATCCGTCCCCCGCTTCCCCCTTTTCCCTGCGCTGTGTTGATTACCTGCCACGCCTGATAGTGCTTTTGCTTTACTCGATTCCCGCTGTCGGCGAAATAAAAAATGACCGCGATCAATACGGAGAACACGCCTAGATGTTCCAGAACTTCCAGAAACACCCAATTGCCCAGCGCCCAGGAAACCCATTCCGAATACCAATTGAAACGTTGGAAAAATCCAACCCAGGGAGAGGAGATTTGCTTACGCCGCTCTTCCCAACTCTCCGGCTTCGGTCGAGGCGGGCTTCTATGCATCATCGTTCTTGTATGTATCACGCTACCACTGAAACTCGTCCTCGCCAATATCGCAGTACCATTAGAGTATGGAGAAAGCCACATTTGGAGCGGGATGTTTTTGGGGCGTGGAATCAACCTTTCGAGCACTCCCGGGCGTGACGGACGCCGCCGTCGGTTATGCCGGGGGTGCCATGAAAAATCCGACTTACAAAGACGTCTGTACCGGCAGCACCGGGCATGCTGAAGTCCTGGAAGTGCAGTTTGACCCGGCATTACTTTCCTACGACGATCTTCTGAATGTCTTCTGGGCCAACCATGACCCGACTACGCTAAACCGGCAAGGGCCCGACGTCGGTACACAGTATCGTTCGGCGATCTTTTTTCATTCACCGGAGCAGGAAGCCACCGCCCGCGCATCGAAGGAACGGCTAGATAAATCGGGCAAATTTCGCCGGCCCATCACGACGGAAATCTCGCCCGCGACCGACTTCTGGCGGGCCGAGGAATACCATCAACAATATTTGCAGAAGCGCGGTTTGAGCCATTGCCACTACTAGCGCGGTAGTCTGGATATACATGGTGAAGAATGTTTTGGGAGGGGTCCTCCAGACGTGCTGTACAGACCCGCTAACCGGTTTCTATCGCGACGGCAAATGTAACACCGGCCCCGACGATCACGGCGAGCACACAGTGTGCGTGCTGGTTAACGACGAGTTTCTGCGCCACCAACAGTCGATTGGAAATGACTTGATCACTCCACGTCCGGAGTATGGCTTTCCAGGTTTGAAGCCGGGCGATGGATGGTGCGTCTGCATCGGGCCATGGAAGCGTTCCTTTGACGCCGGCATCATCGCCCCCATCCGCCTGGAAGCGACGCATGAGAAAGCATTGGAAGTGGTGACGCTGGAGATGCTGCAAAAATGCGCCCGTGTAAATTGACGGCACGAAGGAATACGTTATGAATCGCATTAGTGGAACGTTTGACGTAAAGCTGATACCGCAGGCGCCGGATGCCGGCGGGGAAGCAAGCATCGGCAGGATGTCGCTCGATAAGCAATTTCATGGCGATCTTGAGGCCGCCAGCCAGGGGCAGATGCTGGCCTTTAGTAGTCCGGTGAAGGGCTCGGCCGGATACGTCGCAATGGAACGAGTTAGCGGAACCCTCAGCGGGCGGAAAGGCAGCTTCGTGCTCCAACACAGCGGCACAGCGAATCGCAGCGCTCACGAATTAAAGATCACCGTCGTACCCGACTCTGGAACCGATCAGCTAACCGGGATCGCCGGTACGATGGTTATCAGAATCGACGGGGGCCATTTTTACGATTTTGAATACACGATCTCCGAACTAACCGAATCGTCCGCCGAGTGATTGCGGCGCGCCGTTACAATAGTTCAGCATGCGCCTACTTCCCTTGCTCGTTCTGGCTTCCTCCGTGTTAAACGCCGCTACCCCGATTCTTGTGCATGGGCATCGTGGGGCGCGAGCCAGGTTCCCGGAAAATACAATTCCGGCCTTCCAGTACGCTATTGAGCAAGGTGTCGATGCCCTGGAGTTGGACATGGCCGTCACCAAGGACGGCATCGTCGTTATTTCGCACGATCCTGTTCTTCGCCCGCCGGTTTGCAACGGGCCCCAGGCCAGCGCCATCATCCATCACCTGACCTTGGAGCAAGTGCAACAGTGGGATTGCGGAAAGGTGCAGAACCCGCATTACCCGGCGCAGAAGGCTATCGCCGGAACAAAAATGCCCACGCTTGACGACGTTTTTGAGCTGTCGAAGACTGGCAAGTTCGATTACAACATTGAGACCAAGATCTTTCCAGACAAACCGGAGTACACGCCCTCTCCCGAAGAATTCGCCGCCCTGGTGCTGGAAAAAATCCGCAAATTCAAACTGGAAAAACGAGTAATCCTCCAGTCCTTCGATTTCCGAACGTTAGTGGCAATGAAAAAACTGGCGCCGGAAATCCGCCTCTCCGCTCTCTATTTTGGCGAACCGCATGATTTCGTCGAGCTGGCGAAATCGGCAGGCGCCGGGATCATCTCACCGGAATTTCATCTGGTTACTCCAGAGAACGTGAAGGCCGCGCACGATGCCGGGCTACAGGTGGTCGCCTGGACCGCGAATGAGCCCGAGGAATGGGACAAACTGATCGAAGCGCAAGTGGACGCCATCATCAGCGACGACCCTGGTGCTTTAATCGCTTATCTGAAGTCGAAGAACCTGCGCTAGGAACTATTTCGGAAAGGCGCCCGCATCCAAACCGGGGATGATCCGCAGCGCGTTCTTGTAGTACAACTTCTTTAACACTTCATCCGGCAAGTTCATTCCGTACATGCTCCAGAACGCATGCCGTTTGCGGTAATACGGAAAATATTCGTCCGCCGTTTCCAACACGCGGAAGTATGTGTGATATTCCGCTGGTTCCCAGATGTCCTTACCGAACATGATCCGGTCCTGATACTTGATGAAGAACTCTCGCGCGAAATTTGGCTGCCGGCCCAGTTCCGCCAGCACCGCCGCAATTTCCGTATTCATGTTCGGCAGCTTGTCCAGTTGGCGCCCCAGTTCCGCCAGGTTCCCACCCAACCATCCAAGGTGCGCGTTGATGAAGGTCGTTCGCGGATGCCTAGCGAACATATTTTGCTGTTCCGCCATCAGCGTTTCCCAACTCGGATAACGGTCCGCCGGGCGTGCTCGATTGGGAAATTGCTTCAGCTCCAGCCAGCGTTCATTGTTCTTGTCGATCGGCTCGAAAAACGATTTCGGCTCCGCGGTGTGAATCAAGACAGGAATCTTCAGCCTCCCGCAAGTTTCAAACAGAACATCGAACCGTGGATCGTCCACGTGTACTCGCTGCCCTTTGCCATCTTTTAAATCCATGCCGAAATTCTTGAAGATCTTCAACCCCTGCGCCCCGTTGCGAACATCTTCTTCCAACTGTTTCGCGGCCCGCTGCGGATAATCGGCGCGATCCAAATCGCTAAAATCGATGTTCGCGAAAACTACAAATCGTTTTGGATAGCGGCCCTTCATCGCCGTCACGGTCTGCTTCAACCGGTCGCCGTAACCGCCGCTCAAGTTCACCATTGTTTGCAGGTTGATCGAATCCATGTCCTTCACCAGCTTGTCCACAACGTCCGGTGAACTGGGGTTCTGATGATTGTGGACGTCGATGAACGGATACTTCGCGCGAGTAATCGAATGCCCGGGCACGACCAATGTCGACTTGGGCTCGTACTCCTCAATAGTCATCTTCTGTGCGGTCGCCGCTTGCACGAATACGCCCGCGCAAAAGGCAGCCGCGGCGAAACGAAATCTCATTTGTGTCCTTCCAATAACCCGGCAATCTGTTCCCGCACTTCTTCCGTCAATTGCTTGCGATCGCGAGCCGTCAGATTCTTTGTCTCAATCGGCTTCCCGATTCGCAGCGTCACACGGCCAGGCCGTATATTCAACGAGCCCATCGGCAGCACTTCGCGCGTACCCACTAATGCAACGGGCACGATAGGCACCCCCGCCTGAATTGCGATATGCGCCGCGCCCTCCTTAAATGGCTGCAAAACACCGTCTCGGGTTCGACCCCCTTCCGGGAATACAAGGATGGAGATACCGCGAGCACGAATTACTTCAGCCGCCTTCTGCATCGTTCTTACCGCCCCCCGTGGATCGTCGCGAGGCACCGGAATGTGTCCGGCGCGCTTCAAGTGATAACCCAGAAATGGGATACTGAACAGGCCCTTTTTGGCGAGAAATCGAAACTGAACCGGGATATGCGCAAGCACCACCGGCGTATCCATATAGCTCAGGTGGTTGGAGGCGATCAGGTAGCTCCCGTTGCTGGAAATGTTCTCCACTCCATCCACGTCCATCTTCACGCCCGCCAGTAGTAGAAGCGATTTCGACCATACTCGGGCGATCGCCACCTGAGTATTTCCCGATTGATCGAACAACGACACAATCAAGTTAATAGTGCCAAAGAAAATGGTGGAAAGAATCACTAAAGGATCGGTGATCAGTAAAGCTCGCAGCAATCCCAAGGACATTAGATTCTTCTACGCTACCATCCCGGACGCCAGCAGGACTCGAGTGGTGAACACGCCGCGCTTGGACAACGCGGCTTCGCTGTTATACAAATTTGCTAACATCGTTTGCCTTGGTTCCGGTCTCGACATTAGGAGCAGATATGATCACAGCCCAAAGTCCGCTTACGCTTGTTATGAGCATCAGATCGCCCGAAGATTTCGCTCTGCTAAGTGGTTTGCTCGCCAAAATTCAGAGTGCTCCCCCCGAAGCCAATCCCATTTGGATTGCGCTCACGAAACTGAAGACGGTTCACTTCGCCAGGTTCGTCTTCTTGGCCAACAATACCCAATTGGCCGTCATCACAACGTACGATGGCTCATTCGACAAGTACATCAATGACTTTATCGAAGAGATTGGAGACGTCTTCAATGCTTTGCTCGCTCACATGAGCGACGCGCCGCCTCTCCCCGTCCAACAGAACCGCACCGCGTTTCTGGACTATGTCCGAAAAAACGATCTACGGGGAATTGAGCCGTTTTACAGCGCCTATCCGCAAGCCTCGGTGATCGCGATCCTCGACGCCTTAGAACCGGAATAGTTCATGGTGCCCTTGTCCGATGTGCAGGGCTTCATTCTCCGAAGCTATGGGATGGATTCGGCGTCCTTCTTCCTGCTTCGAGTTGAGAAGCCGGTAGCCGCCCGTCGAATCCTCGGGGCTCTGCCCGTCACCACCGGCGCGCCGTGGACCGATAAACCATCTTTCTGCCTGAATGTTGGGCTCACTTTCGATGGTCTAACGGCCTTGGGTGTTCCGCCCTCATCACTCGATTCGTTTCCGGAAGAATTCGCTTCGGGTGCCTTTCGGCGTTGCGCTGAAGTCGGCGATATTGGTTCCTGTTCAACGGAAAATTGGGATTACGGATTAGGCGAAGGGGGACTGCACGCCATCGTCCTGCTATTCGCCCAGACAGCCGAAATCCGCGACGCTCAAACCGTCTTCCTGCGCCAGAAGCTATTCGCCGATGGCGCCTGGTCGGAGATCGTTGTGCTTCCGGGCGACGTTCTGCCCGAGGGAAAAGCCCATTTCGGATATCGCGACGGCTTCTCGCAACCAACCATTGATTGCGGGCTTGGAAATCCTGTTCCCGACAAGCAGCCATCTGCGCCTCCCGGTGAATTCCTACTCGGTTACCCCAGTCAATTTGACCAACTTACTTATCTCGTTCCGCACCCCGACGAACTCGGCCGCAATGGAAGCTTTATGGTGCTGCGGATTCTGGAACAAGACTGCGCCGCGTTCGACAATCTAATTGGTCAAGCGGTGCAGCGCTACGGAATAGACGGCGAACTGCTGGCGGCAAAAATGGTCGGGCGTTGGCGAAACGGCACACCGCTTACTCTTTCTCCCGAGTCCGATTCGCTGACCCCGCCGCTAGCGGATTCGGCGCTGAATCAGTATGACTATGCCCCGACGGAGGCGAACCCCGATGCCTTCAACGACCGCCGCGGGTTCCGTTGTCCCATTGGCTCCCATATGCGCCGCGGTAATCCTCGCGGAGCTACGATTGCCGGTAATGGCGGTTCCCGTCATCGCATCGTCCGGCGAGGCGTACCCTATGGGCCACCATACGATCCAGCGAATCCAAACGACGGCATCAAGCGTGGACTAATGGGCCTCTTCATCGGCGTTAGCATCAAAGATCAATTCGAGTTTCTAATGTCTGAATGGATCAACGGCAGTTCGTTCGCGCCCGGTATTTTCGGGACTACCGACCCAATCCTTGGAAACTCTCATCCGGAAGGAAACACGTTTACCATTCCTCGTGAGAATGCCAAGCCACTCGTGATTTCGCTGCCGCATCTGGTAACAACTCGCGGCTCGGCCTATACTTTCCTTCCAAGCATTACCGCCATCCGCTTCATTGCGAACTTTTAGATGTGAAATGAACTCACGCCAACAACGTGATATTCCCCGCTAAAGACGATAATGGCGACCTCAAGTATCGAATGGACGGATGCGACGTGGAACCCGGTGACCGGCTGCACCAAGATAAGTCCCGGCTGCAAGCACTGCTATGCCGAGCGCATGGCAGCGCGCCTCCTGTTGATGGGGCAAGCAAATTACCGGCAGGGCTTTGAACTCACCCTGCAACCGCACATGCTGGAGCTGCCATTGAAATGGAAGACGCCGAAAAGAATTTTCGTCAATTCGATGAGCGATCTTTTCCATGTCGATGTGCCTCTCTCCTATATCCAGGAAGTTTTCTCCGTGATGCGCCGCGCCGACTGGCACCAGTACCAAGTGCTGACCAAGCGATCCGAGAGACTCCTTGCACTGAGTCCTGAACTGGAATGGACTCCGCGAATTTGGATGGGCGTAAGCGTTGAGAATAAGAATTACGTTCACCGCATCGATGACTTGCGCAAGACGGGAGCCGCGGTGAAGTTCCTTTCGCTCGAACCGCTTCTGGGCCCGCTCCACGAACTCAATCTGCGCGGAATCGATTGGGCAATTGTAGGCGGGGAATCGGGTCCTGGAGCGCGCCGGGTCAACCCGGCGTGGGTCACCGATATCCGCGATCAGTGCGTCCATGCGGGCGTAGCGTTTTTCTTCAAGCAATGGGGCGGCGTCCAGAAGAAAAAGACGGGCCGGGAGCTGGAAGGCCGGACGTGGGATGAACTGCCCAAGCTGGCGGTCATTTCCTAATGTCTCCATTCGTAGTCCATTGCAAGAAAGCAGAGTACGACGTTTACATCGGAAGAGCCGTCCCGCGAAGCGGTCTGAAGGCATCCGTCTGGGGCAATCCATTCGTGATTGGCAAGGATGGAACACGGGAGGAAGTGATGGTGAAATACCGCACTTGGCTGTTGGCGGATTGCGATCTTCTGGAACGGCTGTCCGAGCTGAAGGGCAAGGTGCTGGGTTGCTGGTGTGCGCCGGAGGCCTGTCATGGCGATATACTTTCTGAGCTTGCCAACCGGGTAGATCGGTAAATCCATGCCGCGTTACGCGCCGGTCGTTTCTATCGAGCCTGCCGCCTGCTTCGAATGTGCCCTGGCAGCGACGATCGCCGCTGCCATCGCGACCTTGTGATCCTTCCCCCAGGGCGGCCCGATAGATCTCCTCAGTTGGACGAACTGGGCGTCGAGGTTCTCCATGTGCAGTGCTTCGCCCGCCGCGTCAAACACCTTCTTCGCGTCGTACCAGTGGACGTCCAACCACGCGCCTCGGCCGCGGCCGCCAGGGCCTTGCGGTACATCACCCAGTCGGCGACGTTCTGCGCGCGGTAGTCCTTGATCCGCTCGGCAATGGTTGCCGGCAGCTCTGGGCAATGGCGAAGCGCGATGCCGAGGATGCGCCCCGGTACCGTCGTCGCGACGGCGTTCAGAGCGAGCTTCGCGTGCCGTTCGGCCGACCCTCGCACGCGCTCGACCAGCGCCACTGCCTCATGAAGCGGAAGCTTCTGCCCTTCGCTATGGTGCGGAATCTTCGGCAGGTCCTCGTCCACAAGTTCGACGCGCCGGCGATCAAGAAGCGTCCCATCGCAGGCGACCGTCACCAGCACCGCCCAACCGCCGTGATCCGCTACGCCGATGATCCCGTCGTCCCGCGGGCCGGGAGCCGGTTGGTTAGCGCCCGTACGATAACTCAACATACCCATTCCTGTAGGCGACTACGTTCTTCAGACGCCACTTCCGCTCGATATCGGAATCGCCGAACAGGCGCAGTCCATCACCCAATGTGACGGGCGCTATCATCAAGCTGACTTCATCCACCAGGCCGAGCCTAAGAAACTTCTGGCCTAACATCGCCCCTCCCACCAGCCAAATGTTTCCATATCGAGGCGCGAGTATCTCATCCACCAATCTCCGGGGATCGCCTGAATAGAACTCTACGCTCTCCCTCGTGGACGGCAGTTTTCTATTCGTTACCACGACCGTCGGAGTGTCGCCATAGGGCCAGCCCAGTTGCAGCGCGTGCTCGTAGGTGCGGGAACCCACCACGTAGCAATCGATTGACTCGATGACGGCGGCGCCATCTTCGGTCACCCCTCTTTCGTAGACGTCGCCAGCACTGTCCATCCACGAACCACTGTTGTCCTTCCTGGCTATGAAGCCATCAAGGCTTGCAACTACGTGGAGCGTTACCTTTGATTTCGCTGCGCTCGACATGCTTCCTCCCGCTGAGGCCGACTCGAGCGGCGTTCAAGCTGTTCCGTTATCGTATCCCGCACCAGGAATAGCGTATCGTCGCCCCGGTCATCGCGTCAAACTCGCGCAAAAACGGCGCTGCACTTCCGTTCGGGTGCCCTGGGGATCGGCTTTTTGTGAGTGCAATTGTGTTATGTTTTTCTTGACAAACCATAGCCAGACGGTTATGGTTATGTAAGTGAAACCGGCCAGTGCCAATCACGTTTTCCGCGCTCTTGTCGATCCGACTCGAAGGGCCATTTTCGAAGAGTTAACCCGGCAGGGCGAACAGACCGTCCACGCGTTGACTCGCTATGCGGGCGTGTCTCAGCCTGCCGTCTCCAAACACTTGACGGTGCTGAAGAGGGCCAAGCTGGTACGGCATCGCCGCAGGGGACGCGAAACTCACTATCGCGCGCAACCCGATGCGCTGGCGCCGATGGTGGATTGGCTGCGTCACTACGGTGCATTCTGGAGCGACCGGTTTGACCGTCTGGAAGCACTTTTGGAAAGGATGGAATAATGAGTAATCCAGCAGAGAGTACTCGTACCCTTGTGATTGAGAGGGTCTTCTCATACCCGCCAGAAAAGCTGTGGCGCGCTCTCACCGAGACGCCGCTCATCGCGCAATGGCTGATGAAAAATGACTTCGAACCGGTGGTCGGGCGGAGTTTCCAATTCCGCTCTGAACCCGTGCCGAAGTGGGATGGCCTTATCGACTGCAAGGTGCTGGCGGTCGATCATTTAAAACGGCTCTCCTATAGCTGGAGTGCCTTGGGGCTTGACTCCGTTGTGCTCTGGACGTTGACTCCAGTGGAAGGTGGCACCCACCTTCGCATGGAGCACTCCGGCTTCAGTCCCGATCAGCAGTCCGCTTATCAGGGTGCAAAATACGGCTGGCAGCACTTCCTCGCGGGTCTGGAGCGGGTGCTGGGCGGGGGCTTGCAATGAAGGCCTCCAAGAAGTTGGCTGCCGCTTTCTGGATCTCCACGGCTCTCTTCGCGCTCCAAATAAGCTTCACTGCCTACGCCCAGATGCGGATCCCGCAGGTGGCCGAGGCCTTCGTCCACCTCGGCTTTCCTGACTTTTTTCGCCTCGAGCTCTCGTGGGCTAAACTTGCCGGCGTGGCCGCACTACTCATCCCCATGGTCCCCGCGCGGCTCAAGGAGTGGGCCTACGCAGGCTTCGCCATCACGCTCGTCTCGGCACTGATCGCCCACCTCGCCGTCGGCGATGGGGTCAAGGCGTGGGGCTGGGCGGTAGGGACCGGGGTTCTCTGGGGCGCGTCGTACTTCTTCTTCCGTCGGCTACAGGCCGGCGCGGCCACGATCTAGCCGGGAGGATGAGAACATGAAAAAAACGGGCGCGAACCACGGCCAGCCGGCATCGGAGCTCATCTCGAAAAGAATCGCCGACCTTGGGGACTGGCGCGGGGAAACCCTCGCCAGAATGCGCAAGCTGATCAAGGAAGCAGACCCGGACGTCGTCGAGGAGTGGAAGTGGATGGGCACTCCGGTTTGGTCGCACGAAGGCATCATCTGCACTGGCGAATCCTACAAGAAGGTGGTGAAGCTGACCTTCGCCAAGGGCGCGTTCCTCAAGGATCCTGCCGGTCTCTTCAACTCGAGCCTCGACGGAAATGTTCGCCGCGCGATCGACATCCACGAAGAAGAAGAAGTTAACAAGTCCGCTTTCGTTGCGCTGGTTCGCCACGCGGTCGCGCTTAACGGTTCTGGCAAATCGAAACCTTCGAAGAAGGCGAGGTCCTAAGACACCCTGATGCCCTTAGTAAACCTACTCCGTTACGACGGCAAGCACGCATCCCAAGATCTTCCTCGCTTCTTTGCGAATAGCGGCGATTTCATTTACGGACAGACCCCGGAAGATTACTGAGTTTAGTTTTGCCTTTCAGGAACGCGCCGTGAGCGCCATAGCAGGCTCTGCCGGCAGTGCGGTCTTGTCCGACGTGAACATCCCCGCCAGACCGCAGCGCAACCTCAACCTTCTACAGCGGCGCGTCTTTCAAATCCGTGGCAATCTCGGAGCCGATTCCTTCAAAGTTCAGCTTCACTTCCCGCGCCCGGCTCAAAGCCTCCTCCACATTCGAAAGAACTATCTCGAACGAATGGAGCCTGCTCCAACATTTGAGCTGGTTGCTCTCGCTCCCCGCAGAGCAGCAGCGTCCGCCTGCTCTCTGCAGTCAATCAGAAACTTCGCCGCGGTGACATGCCAATGCGATAGACAACCGACAAGGTTGTCCTCCCTATTCAAATATTCGGATCGACCCGAGAATCAAGAGCGGACCGACGATGACGTCCCGTTCAGGGCAGCTTGAGGTATACCAACTCTGGAGCCGAACGATTCCTGCGAGTACTTGCAAATGGGGGTGCAACGCTCCAACCAGTATGGGCGGTCGCGGCGAAACGGGTCATCTTAGATTGCGCACCTCTGGTATCGGAGTGCGCGGCGACAGGTACAATGAATCAAAATGTCGCGCTTTCAAAGTTCGAAATTCCCTTCCCTGGCAGTATTGGCCTTGCTTTCGTGCGCACCTGCTTCGGCCGTGGTGACGATGGGTGTCAGTAACGAGATTTTCAAGCTAACTGGCATCGGTCCAAACTCGACAGGCCAGGGACAGAGCGCGATCACTTGGGGCAATTGTGTTTTTGACGGCACCACTACGACGTGTACGCTCTCAGGCCCGTTCACGGGCTTTGGCAAAGACGGCGCCTATAGCTTCGTTGTTTCCTATCCCGGTAATGGAGCGTTCCCGCTAATTGCCGTCAATAACCCGGGCAGCAATCTGTTTTTCGCGCAAGCGGTGAGGAATTACAACTTCGTCATTAACTTGACCGAGGCTGGCGGCAACGTCACGTCGTTCTACAGTTTTGCCAACTTCAATTTTCTTTTCTCGGATCCCACGTGTACTGGAAACCCACCTGCGTGTACTGTCTCGGGAGTGGGCGCGGCTCCCAACGCGACGATCGCAGGTCCGATCACTGGTAACTTCGATCCTACCCCCACCATCTCACCCTCAGGGATCGTCACTGCTGGCAACTACGGCGGATCTCCTGCGATCGCGCCATCCACCTGGATCGAGATCTTCGGCTTCAATCTGGCCACGACGCTGTCCCAGACCTGGGGTGGCGCGGACTTCATCGGCAATAACGCGCCCACGGCGCTCGGCGGCACCACGGTGACCGTCGCCGGGAAGCCGGCATTCGTCTACTACGTCAGCCCCGGACAAGTGGATGTGCAGGTGCCTTCGGGCGTACCTACCGGAACGCAGCCCATCGTGGTCACTACCGCCGGTGGCAGCAGTACCCCCTACTCCATCACGGTCAACGCGACGCAACCGGGCTTGTTGGCGCCGCCCAGCTTCATCCTCAATGGCGTTCAGAATGTGGTCGCACTCTTCTCGAACACCCTGACGTATGTTCTCCCGATCAACGTTCCCGGCGTTGTGACTTCACGCGCGCGGACTGGCGATACAATTACCTTCTACGGCATCGGCTTTGGCTTGGTAACTCCGGATACACCGGCCGGCTTGATCGTCCAGCAGCAAAATGCTCTGCAATCGCAACTGCAGATCTCGTTCGCAGGGGTCCCGGCCAACGTGACTTACGCGGGCCTCGCGCCCCAATACGTCGGTCTTTACCAGTTCAACGTCGTCGTACCGAACGTGGCGGCAAGCAATAGCGTCCCCGTCACCTTTACACTGGACGGCGTCAAGGGAACGCAGAACCTGGTGATCGCCATTCAGAACTGAGGTCCAGCCACAACCGGACTGACGGATTCGCTGAACGAAGCCGAAGTTCCGAATGCTAAACGAAGCCAAGAGCTCCTGACCTACCTACAGCGGCGCGTCTTTCAAATCCGTCGCAATCTCGGAGCCGATTCCTTCAAAGTTCAGCTTCACTTCCCGCGCCCGGCTCAAAGCCTCCTCCACATTCGAAAGAATATTCTCTTTTCCAATATGTCGAACGAATGGAGCCTGCTCCAGCATTTGGGCTGGTTGCTCACGCGCCCCGCAGAGCAGCAGCGTCCGCCCTGCTCTCTGCAGTCGATCAGAAAAGACTTCGAGGGCGTGAAGTCCCGTCGCGTCGATTGCCGTCATATTCCGGACCCGAAGAATTACCACCGAGCTGAACTTCTTCAGATCTTCAGTTTCCTCCGCAAGCTTGTCCGTCGTCCCGAAAAGGAATGGCCCATGAATCCGCAGGATGGTCACGTAGGGCGGCACGTCCTTATCCTGCAGACTGTGAGCCCGCCCGCTTTCGATGTATTCGGGTGTCACTGTGGCGACCGTGGTGGTTTGCGAAACACGGTAGATGTAAAGCAGCGCCGCGAGTGAGATTCCGACTTCCACCGCTATTGTTAAATCGGCCACGACTGTCAGCGAAAAGGTGGCGCCCCACACCGCCTGGTCCGCCCGGCTGAGCTTGAGAATCGTGCCGATCTCCCGCCATTCACCCATGTTGTAGGCGACGACAAACAGTACCGCGGCCAAAGTGGCCAGCGGAATAGAGTTCGCCAAGGGTGCGGCAACCAAAAGGATGCCGACCAAAGTTAACGCATGGACAATGCCCGCCACGGGCGTTTTGGCCCCTGACCGGATATTCGTGGCCGTGCGGGCGATGGCTCCGGTGGCTGGGATACCGCCGAACAGCGGCGTCGCTAGATTCGCCACTCCCTGCGCGATCAACTCAACATTTGAATTGTGTTTGTCGCCACTCATTCCATCCGCCACCACTGCCGAAAGCAGGCTCTCCACTGCCGCCAGCAACGCCACGGTAAGCGCCGAGGGCAATAATGGCAAAATCAAGTCCGCCCGGAACTCGGGCAAGTGAAGGGCTGGAAAGCCCGCGGGAATCCCGCCAAACTTTGAGCCGATCGTATCGATCGGCAATTGAAACAACATCACGGCGGCTGTTCCCGCAAAGAGGGCGACAATCGACCCCGGAAGCTTTTTCGTGACGAGAGGCCATCCGAGAATAATCGCCAATGAACCACACCCCACCAATGCCGTTGCCGGGTCCACAGTGCCAAGATGCAAAAACAAAACCTTCATCCGGCCAAAAAACTCGCTCGGAATCGCACCGGTCTTCAGGCCCAGGAAATCACGGATTTGCGTCGAAGCTATCAAGACCGCAATGCCGTTGGTAAATCCTATCGTCACCGGACGGGGAATGAACTTCACTGCCGTCCCCAGCCCGGTCGTCCCCATCACAATCAGGATTACGCCCGACATCATTGTGACCATCAATAAGCCGGAGAGACCGAACTTCGCGACAATGCCCGCCACTATCACGACAAAGGCCCCGGTCGGACCCCCGATTTGAACACGAGAACCGCCCAGGGCGGAAATCAAGAAACCCGCAATGATGGCCGTATAGATTCCGGCTTGTGGCGTCACGCCAGAAGCAATCCCGAAAGCCATCGCCAATGGCAGGGCAACGAGTCCCACGGTCAGTCCGGCAGTCAAGTCCGCGATGAAGACCGGCAAACTGTACTGGCGGAGACAGAGCACCAGCTTCGGAAACCATCGTTCGGAAGAGTTTTGAGGCAAGGCAATCATCGATTCCCCTTCTGCCGCTGTTTCATCTCCCCCAGCGTTGCCATTGTTGCTTTGATGTGGGATTGAAAGTAACGCCGCATGAGATCCAGCACGTCACTCAAGATGGGGTCGCGCAGGCTGTAAAAGACTTGGTTGCCTTCCTTGCGATTGACCACGATATGCTTTGCGCGAAGCACCGCCAGATGCTGCGAGGTATTCGCCTGTTCGATGCCAAGCAGTTCAATCAGCCTGCCGGTTGAAAGTTCTTTGCCTCGCAACAGTTCGACAATGGCAATCCGGGTCGGATGTCCTAATGCCTGGAAAATATCGGCCTTGAAGCGACGAAGTGTATCTGGCATGCGCCTATGTCTATATTCGCATATTCGAATATACGCAGAAGAATGGGGTCGGACAACCGACCCTATTTCACGTATTTCTCTATTTCACGCGCCAGCGCCTTGAAGAGGCCGTCTGCGGTATGCTCGCGTGTATGCGGCTACGTAGCGCGATGCTTTACGTTAAAGATCTGGAACGTATGAAGCAGTTTTATGGCGACATGCTCGGCGTCAGGGCGACCAATCAAGATTGGACTGACGTCTGGGCGACCTTCGATACGGGCGGTGCGCGATTAGCCTTGCATGCGATTCCTGCCGAACTCGCGATGCATATCGAGACCACGTCCCCGCCGTCCCCCCGCGAAATGGAACCGGTGAAACTCATCTTCGAAGTGAAGGACGTCGAATCGGAGCGAGTGCGGCTGGAATCACTCGGGATCAAAATGTTGCGGCGCGACTGGCAACAGCCGGGGGAAGCTTGCGACGCGATCGATCCTGAGGGCAACATCTTTCAAATCTGCTCTCCTGGTGCCGATGCACTCCGTTGATCGCACACCGAAGCGACTGTGATACTGCCGACCGATAAATGGAACGGCAAGCTTTAGAGATCGTTCGGGACTCTGCATCGGCGAAGCAACGGCATTAAATGGCTAGGGGGGCTGTTTTTCTTCCGAGTCGCCATGCCAGCCGAAAGCTTACACCCGGAGCTAGAGAGGAGCTGAACTTGAAGCGAGACGATTGCCCCTCCCGGTAACTTCATCGGCGCCTATGGCGCACTCCGGCTGGGGATCCTGCATCCGGACGTGTTTGGCACCGTCTATGCGATGCAGCCAGTGGGCACGGGATCTGGCGTGCAGGTATTCACATCCAGGCCTGACTGGGCTCTGCTCGAGCATGCGAGCTCTTTAGCCCAGGTGCAGAATGCGGGCTTCTCGACGCTCTTTCTCTCCATGTTTCAGGCCTTTCTGCCAAATACAGCGAAGGCGCCACTCTATGTGGATCTGCCGGTGGAAGAAACGTCCGGCAACTTTCCGGTCAATGCAGAGCGGATCGCGCAGCTGCGTTCGCGCTTTTTCATCGCTGAGCTCGTCCCACAATATTTAGAACAGATCAAACATCTCCGGGCACTCAAGATCGATTGGTCACGCAACGATTCCATCTTTGACCACGTCTTTTCCAACCAAGCGTTGACGCATCTGTTGAATGAATACGGGATCGAACATGAAGCCGACGAGTTCAACGGTGTGGGTGACGCCTACTGGGGTAAGAGCTCCCGGATGACCAAAGAGGTCCTGCCCTTTTTAGCAGAGCATCTGGAATCAGGACAGCAGTAGATGCTCTGGACACGAGTCCTCAGAAACGCGCTTCCGTTCGCCTAACAGCCAGGGTCGTCGGCAATCCGGAAGCGGCCGCATTCCCGAATTTGCACAGAGCGGCGTTGCGGCTGGAGACAAGAGA
Organism: Bryobacterales bacterium; assembly: GCA_038239345.1. Lineage (GTDB taxonomy): Bacteria > Acidobacteriota > Terriglobia > Bryobacterales > Bryobacteraceae > JBBSEX01. The sequence goes on along the minus strand of JBBSEX010000018.1, from coordinate 20,359 downwards.
TATTGTGGAGTGCGACTCCTCCCTCCGAAAAAAGAACCCTAAAACTTCCTGGACGATTTGTAGGATTCCGGTTCCGCCGTTCGTCGTTATAGTGAAGGCGGGGCAACTAACCTGCCTGAAGACCATTAAGGAGAAAGCATGCCCCAATATTTAGTTGCCATTCAACATCCCGAGCGCTACGACGGATCTCTGGAGGGCGAAGCGATGATGCGCGATATCGACGCTCTCAACGAACAGATGGAGGCGGCTGGCGTCCGGATTTTCGCTGGCGGCCTTTCGGCGGCAAGCAGTGCGAAGTCGCTGCGGGCGCAGCCCAATGGTGACGTACTCATCACCGACGGACCATACCTGGAGGCCAAGGAACACGTCGGCGGCCTATGGTTGCTGAAGTGTGCCGACATGGACGAGGCGCTAGCGTGGGGTCGCAAGGCTACCGTCGCCTGCCGGGTGCCGGTCGAAGTGCGAGCGTTTCTCGAAATGCCGCCCGACTAGGCAACGAAACGGCAGTGCTGAAACAAACGAGCAACACAATCGCAGTCAGGAGCCTCGCACTGTTTCTTGGGCTCGCTGCGAAGCATCCAGCGTGGTCGCAAAATGCGGTGACAACGTATACGAAGATGGCCCCTAGAGCTCCTTAGTTACTTCCAAGATGCGTGCGGCGAATTCTCTACAGTCGGTTAGAACCAAAATTTCCTGATCATTTGTAGAAGTCCAGTTCCGCCGTTCGTCGTTATAGTGAAGGCGGGGTAAATCGCCCCCCTCGAAGACCATTCCAGGAGAAAACAATGCCACAATATTTGGTTGCCGGTTACCTCCCCGACGACTTCGACCCGTCCCTAATGGACGAAGCGACGGGCCGCGACATCCACGCGCTCAACAAAGAGATGATTGCTGCCGGCGTTAGGATCTACGCTTGCGGTCTGGGCAAGGCGAAGTCGCTGCGTCCGCAGCCCGATGGCGGAGTCCTCATCACCGACGGGCCCTATCTTGAGGCCAAGGAGCACATAGGCGGCTTTTGGATATTGGAGACCGCTGACATGGACCAGGCGGTGGCATGGGCGCGCAAAGGCGTCGTCGCCACCCGGGGGCAGGTCGAGGTGCGAGAGATCTTCTTTCAGCCAGCGCCGAAGGAAGCCCCTGAGCGGTAACGGAAGAGTTATCAAGGCATGACCGACATTCGCAAGACGATTGAGGCCGTGTGGAAGATCGAGTCCACACGCCTCATCGCCGCGATCGCCCGCGTCACCGGCGATATCGGGATTGCAGAAGAACTAGCCCAGGACGCTTTAGTGACTGCCCTCGAGGTGTGGCCAGAGGAAGGTATCCCCAACAATCCTGCTGCTTGGCTGATGACGGCGGCGAAGCGGCGCGCTCTCGATTCTTTGCGCCGTGGACAGATGCTTGTACAAAAGCACCAAGAAATTGCCCGGGAGCTTGAAGTGCAACAGCAGCGGCTGGGAGAGGCTATGGACCAGGCACTAGATCGGGTGATCGACGATGACGTGCTGCGCCTTATCTTTACCGCGTGCCATCCGGTGCTTGCAGTGGAAGGACGCATCGCGCTTACCTTGCGTTTGATCGGCGGCCTCACTACGGCGGAGATCGCCCGCGCCTTTCTTGTGCCTGAAAAAACGATGGGACAGCGGATCTCTCGCGCCAAGAAGACTCTCTCGGAAGCTCATGTACCCTTTGAGACGCCGCGCGGGGACGAGTTACGCCGCAGGATGCAGTCAGTAATTTCCGTGGTCTATCTGATCTTCAATGAGGGATATACCGCGACCTCAGGAGAGGAATGGATGCGGGCCGCACTCTGCGATGACGCGCGGCGGCTCGGACGCATGCTGGTACAACTTCTTCCCGGCGAGTCTGAAGTGCACGCACTTCTGGCTCTGATGGAGCTCAATGCGTCGCGCACTTCGGCTCGCCGGGGAAATAACGGTGAGGCGGTTTTATTGCCGGATCAGGATCGCTCTTTGTGGGACGACGCGCAGATTGAGCGAGGAATGTCCGCACTCGAACAAGCCCAAAGACTCGGTGGTGGCGCTGAAAAGTATGCCTTGCAGGCAGCCATTACCGCCTGTCATATGCGAGCTCGCACAGCCGCAGAGACTGACTGGGAACGGATCGTTCTTCTCTACGACGCTCTGATGCATACCACGCCATCTCCCATCGTGGCACTGAATCGAGCAGTCGCTGTGGGTATGGCGCAAGGCCCGGCCGCTGGGCTTGATGCACTCGATGCCATAGCCACGCTCCCTGCTGACTCTGTGCTGACTGGCTATCATCTGCTTCACAGTGTTCGCGGAGACCTCCTCACGAAAATGGGGAGGTTCACCGAGGCACGTGAGGAGATCCAACGAGCAATCACGATGACTCAAAACCTGCGGGAGCAGGAATTGCTGACGGAAAAGCTAAAGCAGATTGAGAAGGCGGCCTTGTCAGCATAGGTGCTGTTCGGTCTTGGAAAACGCGCGTGCGTCCGGCTAACCAGTAATGTATTTCCGGTTCCCATCGCGAGGTCTAGATCAGAACTGAGGCTTGGCCGGACCGAGAATGCAAAGCAACCAAAACCTGCCGAAAAATGATAAAAGCCGATGTATCGATCTGATACACCGGCTTTTGATATGGTGCGGAGGAGGGGACTTGAACCCCTATGCCTTGCGGCGCTAGCACCTCAAAGCACTTGACAGGGTTTCCTGGTGTATCCCGGACGTGCATGTTGTTGAAATCACAACGATGCTGTTTCCCTGCTTTTCACCGGTTTTCCCGAGGACCGTTGCAAAACCGTTGCAGTCTCTGCTCGGGGGGCGGAAGCATAATGGAGTGTTCACTACCGGCCTCGTGGCCACAATCCGAGTTTAGGCATGGCAGACCCAGCTCCGCAAGCGAGCGCCCGAAATTCACCCGGCGAATTCACGCTGCGCCTGTCGGGTTTTTGTATACTATGAGTGTCGGGTTTTTGCACGGCAAAGGGACATGCGCGAACGAAAGACATTGCGGGGAAAGATTGAGGCACGAATCGCCAGGAAGTCCGGCGAGGATGTGTTCTTGCCGCGCGAGTTCCGCGATCTTGGCGGCGAGGATCAGGTCCTCCGTGTCCTTCGCGCTCTCGTGCAGGACAATCGCCTAGTGCGCCTGGGCTACGGCGTCTACGGTCGCGCTGTCGTATCGAATCTTTCAGGCAACCCCGTTCTCTTCGCTCAAAACGGATTCCCTGGGGCAGCGCGCCAGGCGCTCACTAAACTCGGGGTGAGGTGGGAGCCGACGGAAGCAGAGCGGGCTTATAACGAAGGGCGTTCAACACAGGTGCCGGTCAACCCGGTTGTGCGCGTCAAGGGACGGTTCTCCCGGAGGCTCTCCGATGGTAAACGGGAACTCGTCCTTGCCAAATGATTCCGGCAACAACAAACCCTCTCTTCGGGATTTGATCGAAGTCCAGGAATATTTTGGACTGCCGAGTCCTGCACTCGTTGAAAAGGATTGGTACGTGGTCAGGGCGCTTGCGGCGATCAACTCCGCGGCTACCTCGCCGTTCCGGTTGGTTTTCGGAGGCGGTACCGCCCTAAGCCGTGCGCACCGTCTCATTCGGCGTATGTCCGAAGACATTGATCTGAAAATCATCTCTCATGATGCGCCCACCCGTCCGGCGCTTCGTCAGCTCCGTGACGTAATTACAAACGCTCTGCAGGCAGCGGGTTTCGTCTTCGATCCGAAAAATCCTGCCCAACGCGAGTCGGGCAACGCCAGCCGGTACACCCTATATCGCCTGCCCTACGCGCCGGTGTCCGAAGGGACCGGCAGTTTACGGCCGGAGATCCAGATCGAAACTGCTGTGTGGCCCCTGCGAACTGCGCCGGTTAGATTACCTGTCATCTCATTTATTTCCGAAGCTCTCAAGCGCCCTTCCGAAGTGGCCGCGATCTCGTGCGTTTCCCTTGTCGAGACGGCCGCAGAGAAATTCGTGGCGCTCACGCGGCGCGCCGGTGCCGAGTTCGCTGCGGCAGGTGGGCCACGTGATGCCACTCTCGTGCGCCACATGTATGACTTGCACGCGTTCCGCGAACACTACAATCCCGTCGAAGCTGCCGAATTGGCGCGGCGGATCATGCTGGGGGATGTCGAAGTCTACGGCCATCAGTTTCCTGCCTACCGTGAGGACCCCGTCAGAGAGACGATCCGGGCCGTGCAGATCATGGCGACGGATGCAGGCTTCGCCAAGCGGTACACGGATTTTCTGCGCGACATGGTGTACGACCGGCCAATCGATTTCGACGCGGCGCTTCCCACGATTACGACATTAGCTAAGCTCTTGTGAAGGCATTGTTTATCGGCTCTATAAACCGGACCTCATGACTCAACAATCTCTGTCCTCTTTCATCTGGTCGGTCGCGGACCTCCTGCGTGGCGACTACAAACAGTCCGAATACGGCAAGGTCATCCTCCCGTTCACCGTCCTCCGCCGACTCGACTGCGTCCTCGAATCTACTAAGGCCACAGTCCTCGCCGAACTTGCCGCCAAACAAAAGCAGGATCTCGCGCCTGAGCCCTTCCTCCTCCGCAAAGCCGGCCAAAGCTTCTACAACACCTCGCCCCTTGACATGAAGAAACTCATGGGCGACCAGGACCACATTCGCGAGAACCTCTTCAGCTATATCCAGGCCTTTGCGCCGGCGGTGCGCGACATCTTTGAACGCTTTGAGTTCTACGGCCAGATCGAGCGCCTCGCCAAAGGTGGCCTGCTCTATCTCGTCACCGAGCGCTTTGCCCAGGTCGATCTCCATCCCGGAAAAGTCAGCAACAGCCAGATGGGGTTGGTCTTTGAAGAGCTGATCCGCAAATTCGCCGAGATCTCGAACGAAACAGCCGGGGAGCATTTCACCCCTCGCGAAGTGATCCGGCTCATGGTCAATCTGCTCTTCATCGAAGACGATGACGTGTTGGCAAAGCCTGGAATCGTTCGCACGATCTATGACCCGACCGCAGGGACGGGCGGTATGCTCTCTGTTGCCGGCGAATATCTCGCGGAGCACAACCCAAAAGCTCGGTTGACGATGTTCGGCCAGGAACTCAACCCGGAGTCCTACGCGATCTGCAAGGCCGACATGTTAATCAAGGGGCAGGATGTCGCGAACATCGTCTTCGGCAACACGTTTTCGGATGATGGTCATGCCCATAAGAAGTTCGACTACATGCTCTCGAATCCGCCCTTCGGAGTTGAGTGGAAAAAAGTCGAGAAGGAAATCCGCAAAGAGCATGAGACGCAGGGATTCAATGGCCGTTTTGGACCGGGACTGCCCCGCGTCTCCGATGGCTCCTTGCTCTTCCTGCTGCATCTTCTGAGCAAGATGCGCCCAGCGGTCGAGGGTGGCAGCCGGTTTGGGATCGTGCTGAACGGCTCGCCGCTTTTCACCGGAGGGGCTGGCTCGGGTGAAAGCGAAATCCGGCGCTACGTGCTGGAGAACGATCTGGTGGAGGCGATCATTGGCCTGCCAACCGACATGTTTTACAACACAGGTATCTCTACTTACGTCTGGATTCTGAGCAATCGGAAGCCGGAACAGCGCAAGGGCAAGTTGCAACTCATCGACGCGAGTGCATTCTGGCAAAAGATGCGAAAGACCCTGGGCAGCAAGCGCAAGGAATTGTCGGACGAGCACATCGAAGAAATCACGCGGCTTTTCGGCGGCTTCTTGGAGAAGAACGATGACAGAAAGCCGATTTCACGGATTTTCCACAACACGGAGTTTGGCTACCGCACCATCACCGTGGAACGACCTCTCCGGGATGCGAAGGGCAAGACCATCCTAGCCGAGAAGGGTAAGACAAAGGGCAAACCCCAGCCTGACTCCAACCTGCGCGATACGGAAAATGTACCGCTATCGGAGGAGGTGGCCGATTACTTCAAGCGTGAGGTCCTGCCGCACGCGCCGGACGCGTGGATCGATCAGGAAAAGACCAAAGTCGGCTACGAGATTCCATTCAACCGACATTACTACGTTTTCGAACCGCCGCGTGAATTGAGCGCGATTGACGCGGATCTGAAGGCATCTACCGACCGCATCAAGGCAATGATTGAGGGCCTCTCGGCATGAGCCTGCGACCTTATGAGAGCTATAAAGAGAGCGCAGCGGAAAGGCTCGGTCTGATTCCGGTTCATTGGGATGTCAAACCCCTGAAACGCGTCGGCGATGTCTTTCCAAGCAACGTCGACAAGAAAGCTTACGAGGGTGAGACACTTGTGCGTCTGTGTAACTACACAGACGTGTATTACAGGGACCGAATTACCGCGGACATCGCCTTCATGGAAGCTACGGCATCGCCCGCTCAGATTGAGAAGTTTAGCTTGCGAGCGGGCGACACGTTGGTTACGAAGGACTCGGAAACAGCCGACGACATTGGAATCGCAGCCTACGTCCCTGATGACTTACCAGGAGTAATCTGCGGCTACCATTTGGCTGTCGTTCGATCGTATACGGGCACGTGCGGGGCGTTTGTCAAGTGGCTGTTCGATTCATCCTATGTCCGATCCCGTCTTGAAACCGAGGCGAATGGTCTAACCCGCGTAGGGCTGAGTCAGTACGCTTTGGACAACCTTGCAATACCGCTTCCCCCAGAGCCTGAACAGGCTGACATCGCTGCGTTCCTCGACCGAGAGGCTGCAAAATTAGATGCGTTGATCGCCGAGCAGCACCGACTGATAGACCTTCTTAAGGAGAAGAGCAAGGCAGTCGTCTCCCACGCCGTCACTAAGGGCCTTAACAAATTTGCTGCGATGAAGGATTCGGGCATAGAATGGCTTGGGATGGTACCGCAGCATTGGGTGCCCAAACGACTAGGCCGGCTGTTTAGGCAACAAAAACGCCAAGGTTTTCAAAGCAAAGAAGTGCTTTCTGTTTATCGCGATTACGGCGTTATTCGGAAGGATTCCAGGACTGATAACTACAACAAAACACCAGACGACTTGACGAATTATCAACTCGTAGAACCGGGCGATCTCGTGGTTAACAAAATGAAGGCCTGGCAAGGCTCCCTTGGCATAAGCGACCTCGAGGGAATCACAAGCCCCGACTACGTTGTATTTTCCCCCATCCACGAGGACTTCCCTCTCTACCTCCATTTGTTGTTGCGTTCGCAACCCGTGGTAAGCACATACTTATCCATTTCCAACGGCATTAGATTGGCGCAATGGCGTCTTGAGCCTGATGCCTTCCTATCCCTCTCACTGTTTTTCCCCACCGCGGACGAGCAGCGAAGTATCGCGGACGCCATCACGAAGAGGACACGAGAAATAGATGAGTTGATCGCCGAATCCAACACTGCAATCGTACTCCTTCAGGAACGTCGCACCGCCCTCATATCCGCCGCCGTCACCGGCAAAATCGACGTGCGCGGCCTCCAGGCTTCCGCCCGCGAAGAGGAAGCCGCCGCGTGAGCAGTTTACATAAAGAAATTCACCTCGAAGACGAAATCTGCGAATACCTCGCGGACCACGACTGGCTCTGCGCTCCGGACGGCTCGGCTGGCTATGACCGCGAACTGGCATTGTTTCCTATCGATGTCGTCGCGTGGCTGGAGGCCACTCAGCACCAGTCGTGGGCGCAGCTCTGCAAGAACCATGGCCCCCAGCAGGCCGTCAGCGTCGTCCTCACTCGTCTGCGCGAGACGATCAATCAGCGTGGCACCCTCGACGTCCTCCGCCACGGCATCGAACTGCTCGGCCTGCGCCAACCACTCTCGCTCGCACAGTTCAAGCCCGCGCTGGCGATGAACCCCGAGATCCTCGCGCGCTACGGCGCTAACCGTCTGCGCGTTGTCCGCCAGGTCCGGTATTCCGTTCACAACGAAAACGCCCTCGATCTTGCCCTGTTCCTCAATGGCATCCCGGTCGCCACCTGCGAACTGAAAAGCGACTTCACGCAGTCTGTGGAGGACGCCGTCGATCAGTACCGCTTCGACCGTGATCCGCGCCCCAGAGGTCAAAGCAAACCGGAGCCCCTGCTTGGTTTCCCCAACGGTGCGCTCGTGCATTTCGCCATCAGTAACAGCGAGGCCATGATGGTTACGCAACTGAACGGCACCGCGACGAAGTTCCTGCCGTTCAATCGAGGCGACCATGGAGCAGCGGGCAATCCTCCCAACGAAAAGGGTGGTCACCGCACCGCTTACCTGTGGGAGGAAGTCTGGGCGCGCGAAAGCTGGCTCGAAATCCTGGGACGATACATCGTTGCCCAGAAGGACACGAAGAAGCAGATTACCAAAATCATCTTTCCGCGCTATCACCAGCTCGACGCTACGCGGAAACTACAGGCGGCGGTGTTGGCCGAAGGCGCTGGCGGGAAATACCTGATCCAGCATTCGGCGGGCTCCGGTAAAACCAATTCCATCGCCTGGTCCGCACACTTCCTCGCAGATCTGCACAATGCAGAACACCAGAAGATGTTCGATACGGTTTTGGTTGTCTCGGACCGAACCGTTCTCGATTCCCAACTGGCGGATGCCGTCTTCGATTTTGGCCGCACGACGGGAGTGGTCGCGACAATCAAAGGCGAGTCCGCCAGCAAGAGCGGCGAATTGGCCGATGCTCTCGCCGGGGGGAAGAAAATCGTCGTCTGCACCATCCAGACGTTTCCTTTCGCATTGAAGGCAGTTCAGGAACTCGCCGCCACGCAGGGCAAGCGGTTCGCAGTGATCGCGGATGAGGCGCACTCCTCGCAAACCGGCGAGGCTGCCGCGAAGCTGAAAGCCGTGTTGTCGGTGGAGGAACTACAGGAACTTGCTGACGGCGGGCAGGTCAGCAGCGAAGACATCCTCGCGGCCCAGATGACCGCGCGCTCTGCCGAAGGCGGTATCACCTATGTCGCGTTCACCGCGACACCGAAGGCCAAGACACTGGAGTTGTTCGGAACGCGCCCGAGGCCGGAGTTACCGGCGAGCGCCACTAACGTGCCAACCCCATTCCACGTGTATTCGATGCGCCAGGCGATTGAGGAGGGCTTCATCCTCGACGTTCTGCAGAACTACACACCCTACAAGCTGGCGTTCAAACTCGCCCATAACGGAAAAGAAATCAACGAAAAGGAAGTCGAGCGCAGCGAAGCCTTGAAAGGGATTATGCGCTGGGTTCGTCTGCACCCGTACAACATCTCTCAGAAGGTCCAAGTGGTTGTCGAACACTTCCGTGAGAATGTAACGCCGATGTTGAACGGCAAAGCCAAGGCCATGGTCGTAGTGGCCAGCCGTCTGGAGGCCGTGCGCTGGCAACTCGCCATCGACAAATACATCAGGAATCAGGGCTACAAATTCGCCACGTTGGTCGCCTTCTCCGGGGAAATTAATGATTCCGAATCCGGCCCTGATCCCTTCTCAGAGACCAGCAGGTCGCTCAACCCCAACCTCAAAGGGCGAGAGATACGCGAAGCCTTCAATACCGATGAGTATCAAATCCTGCTGGTGGCGAACAAGTTCCAGACGGGCTTTGACCAGCCGCTTCTCTGCGGCATGTATGTCGACAAGCGGCTCGCGGGCATCACTGCGGTACAGACCTTGTCGCGGCTCAATCGCGCCTATCCTGGGAAAGACACGACCTACGTTGTGGACTTCGTGAACGATCCCCAGGAAATCCTCACCGCGTTCAAAACCTACTACGAGACAGCAGAGCTTTCCAGTGTTACCGACCCCCACCTTGTCTATGACCTGCGCATGAAGCTCGATGCGGCGGGCTTCTACGACGAGTTCGAGGTCAATCGTGTCGTCGAAGTGGAGTTGAATCCGAAATCGAAGCAAAGCGATCTCGCCGCCGCACTGGAACCGGTGGCCTCGCGCCTGCTCGTCAGATACAAAGCGGCACAGGAGCGGGCGAGGGCAGCCGGTGCCCGGAATGACGCGAAAGGTGGGGATGACGCCAGGAACGAATTAAATGGCCTCGTGCTGTTCAAGCACGACATGACCGTCTTCCAGCGGATGTACGCGTTTCTTTCGCAGATCTTCGACTACGGTAATACTGCCATCGAGAAGCGCTTCATCTTCTACAAGCGCCTGTTGCCGCTTCTGGAATTCGGGCGCGAACGCGAAGGGATCGACCTTTCGCAGGTGATTCTCACGCACCACAACCTGAGGAGCCAGGGCAAACGGCAGGTCCCGCTCAGCGACGGAGAAAGCCCAAAACTGAATCCGTTGACGGAATCCGGCGGCGGCTCGGTTCAGGAAAAAGAGAAGGCGCGCCTCGCCGAGATCATCACCAGGGTAAACGATCTGTTTGAAGGCGAGTTGACCGAGGACGACCGGCTTGTCTATGTGAATAACGTGATCAGAGGCAAACTGCTCGAATCCGTGATCCTGATGCAGCAGGCGGCCAACAACACAAAGGAGCAGTTCGCCAACTCACCGGATCTCTCGAATGAACTGCTGAACGCAATCATGGACGCGCTCGCGGCTCACAATACGATGAGCAAGCAGGCGCTGGAATCCGAACGAGTGCGTAGCGGACTGCGGGACATTCTTCTGGGCCCGGCGCAACTCTACGAGGCATTGCGATTACGCGCGAGCGTCACATCTGCCTCAACTGCACCGTAGTTTACGACGCAAATCTCTCTCGACCTGTTGTCACCGGCCTGACCGATGACTTTAATGAGGCCGGGACTGATCAGTCCCGGAGATGTTGCCGGATGCGGTTCGGAGAGATTTCGAGCCTAGGCTTCAATGAGACGACTAGAATCGTAGCATTGGCACCGATAAGAATGCAACTTACTAGGCTCGAAATCTCTTGCATTTCGCGGCGGTCAGGCGTAGTATCGAAAGTGCTCTACAAAACCAGAACGGGGTCATTTGCCGTGACCCCGTTCATTAAAGTAAGCGCCGACCGATGGCCAGCACTGTTCTCACAACCTCAGTCTACCATCGGCGGCGTCTCGAAGATGAAAGGCGCAAACGACGATGCACTACCTTATTTCGGCCGATACATCGGCCTCCAATGCTTTAGTCTCCGCCGTCCGTGAAATCGGCGGCAAACCTTTTCACTCATCCTGTTGGCTTGTGTATTGGACTGGGACAGCGGATTCGCTCGCCCTGAAATTGCGAGATATTGGCTGCGGGCGGGTTGTTGTGTGCCGAGCGGACGACTGGAGTTACCGCTGAGTTGGCTCTTTTTCGCCCAACAGATTGTTTACTATCATCGGAAACACGCACAAATATGCGAGAAGCCTACGCTGAATTTTTCCGCAGAGTGACCGGAAACAAGATTCTTCCTTACCAGCAACGGTATGGGCAAAATCCGTTTTCATCAACTTTGCTCGTGGTACCGACCGGTCTAGGCAAGACCGATGCGGTTCTCGTCCCTTGGTTGTTCGCGCAGGTTTGCGGTGAAGACCCAGCACCTACACGATTGATTATCGTTTTACCAAGGCAGAATCTGACGGTGCAAACAGCGAAGAATGCGCGGGAACGAGTGAGGGCCGCAGGACTCGAAGGTAAAGTGAAAATTCTGGAGCTGATGGCGGGGAGCAAGGACAACGAGGATAGCGATCTCCGCCCGGACGAGCCGGCGATTATCGTCTCGACTCAGGATTTATACATCAGCAGAGCGCTGAATCGGGGTTATGCGCGAAAGGCTCCGCGCTGGCCCATAGATTTTGCGCTATATAACCAGGATTGCCTGATCGTTTATGACGAAATTCAGCTTATGTCCGATGCGCTCGCAACGTCAACGCAACTCGCGTCGTTCCGTAAGCAATACGGAACGTATGGCATGGCGCCCTCGGTATGGATGTCGGCGACGGTGAATCCAGCCTGGCTGAAGACAGTAGATTTCGCGGAACTTCCTCAGGAGATTCGGCTTCAAGAGGAGGATTTAAGCGAGCCGGTAGTCCTGGCCCGGGTAAACGCCAGCAAGAAGCTTGCCCCTGCGCCTGAGATTTGTCGCGAAGCAGTTGGTTGCGCGGAGTTCGTACTCGCTAATCACCGCCCGGGTACGCGAACGCTGGTGATCGTGAATACTGTTTCTCGGGCGCGGGAGATATTCAAAGCGGTTCGCGCCGGGTTTGGAGATGTCATTTTGCTGCATTCCCGATTTCGGCCTGAGGACAAGAAACAGGCTGCGGAAGGTTTGCTCGGGAATATCCCGGATGCAGGCCAGATCGTCGTGTCTACACAGGTGCTGGAGGCCGGCGTTGACATCACGGCGCGACTTCTTGTAACCGATATTGCGCCGTGGGGCAGCATGGTCCAGCGATTCGGACGGGTGAATAGATACGGGGGCGATGCCGAAGCTGAGATCTGGTGGGTTGACCGACCCGCATCCCAGGCCAAGCAGAAAAACCCCTTTGCGCCGTACGAGAGTCCCGACATCGCGCGGGCCATTGAACGCATAAAGCTTCTGAGCTCAGCCGCACCTTGCGACCTGCCCCCCGAGGACGGACCCGAGCCATGGCGCTATGTGCTGCGGAGAAGCGATCTGCTCGACTTGTTCGACACTACGCCGGACCTCTCCGGAAATGCGATGGATGTCTCGCGGTTCATTCGTGCGTCGGAAGACAGAGATGCGTATCTGGCCTGGCGTGACTGGGAAGGAGATGCCGAACCTCCCCCTTCGCTTCCTGACGTGGCCGATGGAGAGTTGTGTCCAGTTCCCATCGGAGAGCTTCGTGATTTCGCAAAGAAAAAGCACCGCGTGTACACGTGGAATTTCGCCACGGAAAAATGGGGCGAGATTGACACAGAAAAGCTCCATGCGGGAATGGTCGCTGTAACGCGCTTTGCGGAGGGAGGTTATACGGCTGTCGAAGGCTGGTCGCCGGAAAGCAAGGGCAACGTGCAAGTTCTGGCACCGCTCAACGCAGAAGGCGAAGGGGATTCTAGCGATCCGGACACTTTCAAAACTTACCGGCAGAGCCTATCCGGTCACACGCAGCGCGTGATGGAAGAACTGGAGATGTTACTTGCGAGCCAGAAGCTGAATGAACAGCACACAGCAGCGCTGCGGCTGGCCGCTGCAAGACATGACTGGGGCAAGGCACACAGCGTATTTCAAACAACCCTGCACAGGCACGACGATTCGAAGGAATTACTTGCAAAGCAAGTATGGGGCGGCGCCGGCCATGAACGCCGCCACTTCCGGCATGAACTCGCGAGCGCGCTAGCGATGCTGGCGAGCGGGGACCCCGAACTGGCCGTTTACCTGGTAGCAGCCCATCACGGTCGAATTCGCATGAGCATCCGGTCGATGCCTGGCGAGATCGAACAGGAACAACGGCGACGGGCTCGCGGAATCGAGGACGGCGATTCTCTACCAGCGTGCGAGTTGGCGCCGGGTATCACGGTTCTGGCCATACCGCTTTCGCTTTCAACTATGGAACTGGGAGCGGAAGGCGGCTCCTGGACCGACCGCGTACTTCGGCTGAGAGATGACATGGGCCCCTTTCGGCTGGCTTATATCGAGATGCTGCTGCGGGCAGCGGACGAACGCGCGAGCGCATTTCCGGAATTGGAGCGGTGTGCATAAAGTAACCTTTCCTGGCTGTACCGTCACTCCGTTTGGAAGCTACCTCAAGGCATTGGGTGTTCTGAGACTGGTTAGCGATCAGACTGACTCCGAGGCGCGCGGCTGGTGGGAAGGAGAGACGTTCACCATAGAGTCCTCGCTGGACGAAGAGGGAATCGCAGCGTTTTTCCTGGAGAAATACAGGCCTACGCCGATTCTCGCGCCCTGGAACGGGGGCAGTGGTTTTTATCCCAAAGACAATAAAGACGGCATTACTGCCATTGCAGCTTCGGCGGACCTGCGATTCGCCGGTTATCGGGAATCGATCGCGATCTGCCGCGAAATGGACGAAGTAGCGGCGGGTAAGGGCGCGGACGAAGACGAACGCCGAACCGCTATTCTGCGTCGTTGTCGGAACAGCCTGCCCGACGATGCCGTCGAGTGGCTGGATGCCGCGGTGGGCATCGCGGTCGATGGCTCCCGTTCGTTCGCACCCGTTCTGGGCACCGGCGGTAATGAAGGACGGCTGGATTACACCAACAATTTCATGTCGCGGATCGCGGCTTTGCTGATCGAGCCTGACTCGTCTTTGCCAGCAGGTGAACTGCTCGCGAACGCCCTGTTCGCTCGCCGAACTATGGCGCTTCAGTCCGGCGCGGCCGGCCAGTTCGATCCGGGCCGGGCAGGAGGGGCGAATCAGGGGCCTGGGATCGCACATGATTCGACGACCAATCCCTGGGATCTGGTGCTTACTCTGGAAGGCGCCGTCGCGTGGGCTAGCGGAATTTACCGGCGGCAAGGGTCGAGTTACCGCACCATTCTCAGCAGTCCATTTACGGTGAAGGCCACGAAGGTGGGATACGGCTCGGCGTCGGAGAAAGATGACGCCCGGGCCGAGGTCTGGGCACCGCTTTGGGTCCGACCTATCCGTTATGCGGAGCTCAAGACTCTCTTGCGCGAAGGGAGAGCGACCGTGGACGGGCGAGCAGCTACAACCGCTCTTGAGTTCGCAGAAGCTGTCCGCTCGCTCGGGGTGGACCGGGGGATTGATCGGTTTGTCCGTTACAGCCTGTTGAAGCGGCGGGGCGACAGCTATGTCGCGTTGCCGACCGGCACCTTCGCGGCGGGGTACCGAAGCGAAGCCGACCGAATCCGGCATTTTCGGAAGTTTTTTGAAGACTTCAGCCGCAGTGATCTGCCCAGCGGGGCGGAGGAGTTGAGGCGCGGCGTGGACGCGGCGATGTTCCAGACACTTCTAGTTGGCGGACCGGCGCTCATCAGGGAACTCATGCGAGCTCTGGGCCGCATGGTCCGGCGAGGAGCGACAACCTCGGATACATGGGCGCCCTGGGGACGCCTGAAGGCGGACGACTGGCTGATTGCCTGTGGCTTCGGAGACGAAGCGGAAGTCCGGATAGCCGCCGCTCTGGCATCGTTAGACTCACCAGGCCTCACCGAAAATCTTTCGCGCGCGCGCAAGGGCTTTTCGTGGGCCGGCCTTGCTCTTCCGGATCGCCTGGCCACGGTGCTGGAGCGTCGGCTGCAAAGCGGGACGGCAGACGAGTTCTCGAATCCGCTTCGCGGCAAGTGCCAAATTCACCCAGGCGACGCAACATCGTTTATTGAAGGCTCCGTTGATGAAGATGCTATCGAAGACCTGCTCTACGCGTTCCTGACGCTGGACTGGCATGGGTTCGATGCAAACATTCTGACCTACCCGGCTCGCGAGACCCTGCCAACGTACGCGGTCCTGAAACATCTTTTTCTGCCCCGCAAAGTCCGAAAGGGCGATGAACCCGAACCGATTCTTCACGACTCGCGGATACTCGCCCTGCTCAGTGCGAACAAGACAGATGAAGCCGCTGCGGTAGCCGTATTCAGACTGCGCGTTGCCGGCCTGCGTCCCCTTGAAGTCGATTATGAGGGTGGAGTGGATGCACAGCGGCTGGCCGGAGCATTGCTGATCCCCGTTCGGTCCCTGGGTGCTTTGGCGGAGGGAATTTTCAAGATAGAAGAAAGGGAAACTGATGAACCTGAACTCGCTAGATAACATGCCCCGCCTACTGCTGGAGGCGGATTTGCGGCCAGTCGCCGGAGATCGCTTCCAGCCCACGGGATTTGCGGACCTCGGGGCCGCCGAATACAGACTGCCGGACAAGAGGCTGATGTTGCTTGTGGAGAGCGCGCAGTCGGTCGCGAACCGGTTGGAGAAAACGTGCCTCGACGGAGACGGGCCGTTGATTGACCCCGCTCTCGAAGGGCTGTCTTATGTGGTCGTGGAACTCGATGGCATTGGGAAAAGCACGAGTTCTCTCGTCGAGGCTCATCGAATCGCCTCGCCCTACATTGTGCTGAACAAAGATTTCAACGCAACGCTTGTGAAGGAAATGGCTTACAATCCCAAACAGCCGTTGGACTGGAAGGCAATCTATGCCACTCTGTTCCGCTACGATGCCAACAGCCTCGTGCACGGTGTCTTTCTCTCTTTGCTCGAAGGCGGGCGTGTACGGGCGCCGCGAGCGATCACCGGTTTCATTGAGGCGAGCGATGTGGTCAGGGTCGTGTCCGGAGGCGTCAAGAACAGCCCTGTCGATCCAACCGGAAAGACTCAGGTTACGGATCCCGCACCTGGCGCGAAGGTCAGCGAGGGTGGTGTCTACAGCAACGTCCCCTATTCGCGGGTGGAGTATGTGGCGAAGGAGATACGCGCGTATTTTAATCTGGATCTGGCGCTCATTCGCGGCTACCGGCTCGGGGTTGACGCCACTCGCCTTATGATCGCGCTGTCGCTCCTCAAGGTCCGGCGATTCCTGGATTCGAGCCTACGGCTTCGTACTGCCTGCGATTTGGAACTCACCGGCGAAGTGCGAGCTAAAGCTCCCACGGATTTCATCCTCCCATCGGAAGCGGAATTACTTGCCGAAGTGCAGACGGGGATCAAGGCTTGCGCCGCGCTCTTCGCGAATCCGTCCGTTACCCGTCTGAAGACGAAAGTGAAAGTAACCGAAAAAGCCACTGAGGGTAGCACGCGGTGATAACGATCCGGCTCAGGTTCGCGTCGGGAAGATACCATGCGACACCCTGGGGCCGTCACGTGAATGAAGGCGTTCCTGAGTGGCCACCCTCCCCTTACCGTCTGCTTCGCGCGTTGTACGATGTCTGGCAGCGTAAGTGTTTTGATCTGCCGCGCGAAGACGTGGAGACCGTGCTCCAGTCGCTTGCGACGGCCCCTCCAAACTTTGGCCTCCCTCGCGCCGTCGCCACTCATACCCGGTCGTACCTGAGCGCCAACTCGCCGGACCCGACCGACAAGAGCCTCGTATTCGATTCCTTTCTCGTCTTTAATAAAGAACACATCTGTTACCTTTCATGGCCTGAGATTGACCTGCCAGCACAGTCACGAGCGACCCTCGCTCGACTTCTGCGTCACCTTAATTACCTCGGCCGCTCGGAATCGTGGATTGAAGCCGAGCTATGGGACGGTGCGATGGAAGTGCCGTTCAACTGCGCTCCCGCTGTCGCCGCTCCGTTCGAAGGCGAACTGACGCGAGTAACCTGCGCGGTTCCTGGTTCCGAATACACAGGGAAAATATCGTGGATGGATGCGCTTACTTACTCCACATCGAATCTACTGAAAGATAAGGCCAGCAGTCCGCCCCTGCTGCGCCAGTTGACCTACATTCGCTCCGAGAGTGCGATCGAAACAGACCCTCCACAGGAAAGCCGTCGCAGGGCATCGGAGGTTGAATCGGTATTACTTAGCCTCGACGCGGCGGTTCTGCCTCTGGTAACGACTACGCTGGAGGTGTCCGAGCAAATTCGCGTCCGGCTAATGGGAGCGCACAAGCGACGAATGAATAGCGAATTGGAGGTCTCTGACCTCTTCAGCGGTAAAGCCGCGGATGGGCAGAAACGCCTTGATCACGGGCACGTTTATATACTTCCTCTCGGCAACGGCCATGGGCGGATCGACAGGATACTGATAACGAGTCCTTTGCGTCCCTTCCGCGAAGACGAACTGGATGCTGTGCGAGGTGTGAGGAAGTTATGGCAGCGGAACGATCGCGGCGAGGTTCAGTGCGTGGTCACGTGGCAGGGACGGTTTGATCAGTTCAAGGAGTGCAAGCTGACACGAGTTGCAGAGAGTGCGACGCCTTTTGTGCTTCCGCGTCACTGGCGCAAGGGCCGCGATTTCATCGAGTTTCTAGTGGAGGAGGTTCGACGTGAGTGCCGCAATCATCGAATCGACGCCGGGGTGAAGGTCGAGCCGATGGAGCGGCTACCCGGTTTGTTTCACGAGGTGGAGTACCGGCGGAATCGGAAGGACGATCCAGTTCGCCCCGGTTACGCGCTGAGACTGACTTTCGATAAGGACGTTGCTGCCCCGTTCGCAATCGGGTATGGATCTCATTTCGGATTAGGACAATTTCGCGCGACAGGTGAGTAAAATCCAATGCGGCAATCATATCTGGTCTGTTACGACATTTCTGACGACAAGCGCCTTCGTAAGGTCTTCAGGACCATGCGCGGTTACGGCGACCATTTGCAGTACTCCGTATTCGAATGCCAGTTCACCGCGAGCGATCTGATCCGATGCCGGGCGGCGCTGGCGCGAATCATTCACCATGATGAAGACCAGGTGTTGTTCGTTCACTTGGGCCCGGCGGAAGGCCGGGGGGATAGGGTTATCACTGCGCTTGGGCAGCCTTACGTAGCGGTGGATGCGCCGTGCTTTATCGTATGAGAAAAAACCAGCTGGCCAATCCAAGGAAAAAGAACTAATATGAGCGCGCTACCTGTCCCGTTCCCCATCTTCCCGCAATCGACGCCTCGCGTGCCGAGGGGCGAACTTCCTGACTACCTTCCAGCACGAATGGTAAATGAGTTCGTCTACTGTCCGCGGCTCTATTTTTATATGTGGGTGGACGCGTTATTCCGGGAGAGTGCGGACACGGTGGAGGGATCGGCACAGCACAAGCGCGTGGACGCACGTCCCGCCGCGCTGCCGGAGGCTGGCGGGTCGGAAGAGAAACTTCATGCGCAGTCCGTGACGCTTTCGAGCGAACGGCTGAAAGTGATCGCGAAGCTCGATCTGGTAGAGGCGGAGGGGTTCGCCGCGACTCCGGTGGACTATAAGCATGGTGCTCCGCGTGAAACTGGCAAAGACGGGGCGCTGGAAATGTGGCCAGCGGATCGGGTGCAACTGGCGCTCCAGGCAATCGTGCTGCGCGAGAACGGTTATGAATGCGATGAGGTCATTGTGTTCTACCAGAAGACACGGCAGCGAGTGCGTGTGCCTGTTGATGCGGCTCTGATTTCGGAGGCGGAAGAGGCAGTAGCCCGAGCGTGGGACCTGGCGGAATACGGGATGATTCCGCCGCCGCTGGTGGACTCACCAAAGTGCGTCGGCTGTTCTTTAAACACGATCTGTTTGCCGGATGAGACGAATCAGCTGACGGAGTTCGACCTAAGCGGGGCAGCACAGATGGGCCTGTTCGAAGCACTGGACGGCGAGGTAGTACGGAAGCCGCCAGTTAGCGAAGGCCTTACCAAGCCGATCCGCCAGTTGATGACGCCAAGAGACGACTTGAAACCGCTGTACTTGAACACGCAGGGGTTGAGGGTGGGGAAATCGGGCGAGGTTCTCCAGGTGAAAGAGAAGGACAAGACTGTGCAAGAGGTGCGCATCGGCGAAGTGTGCCAGGTGAATCTGATGGGGAATATTCAGATTTCAACGCAGGCCGTGCAGTCGCTTTGCGAATCCGGTGTGCCGGTGACGTACTTCTCGATGGGCGGTTATTTTTACGGGATCACGACGGGGCTGAACACGAAGAACGTGGCGCTCCGGAGGAGTCAGTTCCGACTGGCGGATTCAGAGCGGTTCGCGTTGGAGTTGGCGCGGAAACTGGTATCGGGCAAGATCCGCAATCAGCGGACGATGATGCAGCGAAATCACGTGGAACCTCGAAAATTGGCGCTCGGTGCGATGAAGGCGGCCGCGGAGCGGGCGGAGCGCGCCGAGAGTCTCGAGGTGTTGCTGGGGATTGAGGGGTCGGCGGCGCGGGTGTATTTCGAAGACTTCGCGGGGATGATCAAGATCGGGGAGGACGAGACTGACAACGCGGTCTCGAAGGGTTTCACGTTCGATTTCGCGGGGCGGAACCGACGGCCTCCGCGAGATCCGGTGAATGCGCTTTTGTCGCTGGCATATAGCATGCTCGCCAAGGATTTGACGATTGCATGCTATGCGGTGGGGTTCGATCCGTACATGGGCTTCTATCATCAATTGCGGCATGGGAGGCCGGCGCTGGCTCTGGATTTGATGGAGCCGTTCCGGCCGCTGATCGCGGATTCGGCGGTGCTGAGCGCAGTCAATACGCGGATGGTGACGGAGAGAGATTTTGTCCGGGCAGGTGGCGCCGTTGCGCTGACTGCGGCGGGACGGAAGGGCTTCTTTCGCGCGTATGAATCGCGAATGGATACGCTCGTTACTCACCCGCTGTTCGATTATAGAGTGAGCTACCGGCGAATGTTGGAAATCCAGGCGCGATTGCTGGCGCGGGTCATTGAGGGGGAAATAGCAGCGTATCCGGTCTTCGTGACTCGATAGAGCGTTCGCGAGCGCCGGGGCGACGCGAAAAAGCCGGGGGCCGCTCGCCTCATGTAAGTCACTGATTGGATTGGTCTAGTTTTTATGAAGCTCGTCGAACTTGGGTTGTTTTCGGAGTTACGCGCGGGCCGCTCGCGACTCAGAGCACAGGTCATTGATAATAGAATAGATAGCAGGACGGATATTTCCCCGGCAGATCTGCCGGGGCCTCATTGAAGCGGGGCCACTCGCTTGGCTTCGACGTCCACCACCAAAATTCCCCGGCAGATCTGCCG